>NZ_JAIMCG010000005.1 GCF_019795295.1 Cupriavidus sp. AU9028
CCCGAAGGACCTCGCTCTTTCGAGCGGTCGCTCACTCTCAGAAAACTGACTGGCTCCATCTGCTTGACACAGATAAAGCCACGTTTTGCTGTGCGAGCACTGATAACTTTTGAGCTACGCCAAAGACCGAAGTCCTCGGCGGTTCGCTCCGCTATCAAGCGCCCACACTTATCGGTTGTTCGTGTTGTTAAAGAGCCTGTCGCTTCGAGCCGCGCAGCACGTCGTGCTGCCTGCCGTCTTGCGTTGCTGCGTCAGCAGCAGAGAAATGAGATTATGCAGACGTTTTCGCTTCTCGTCAACCGTTTCGCGCAACTTTTTTCAGAGCATCGCTCGTTGCGCGGCAGGTGCGGTCCTTCTTCTGCACACCTGCGGGAGCCGCTTTGCGTCTCCCTTTCCGCTGACCCCGCTGCGTGTTCAGCAGCGAGGGGGCGAATATTAAGGGAGCATGAAAGCGAACGCAAGCCCCTTCCGAGAAGTTTTTTTCGTGAGCACGAAGCGTCATATTCAATATTGACAGCGCGTCGGCATGCCGCGGTCAGCCGCACGCTGAAGCGACCGCCCGATTAGAATCGGCGCATGCCCTCGACCTCAGCATTCTCCCTGGACCAGTTCGGCCCCTTTCCCTCCGGCGACGACCTGGCGATCCGGGAAGTGGACCCGCTGGCGCTGGCCGCCTCGCTGTCGCGTTCGATCGTGTTCGTCGACCTCGAGACGACCGGCTCCGACGCCCAGCGCGACCGCATCACCGAGATCGGCGTGGTGGAGGTCGGACCGCAGGGCGTGACGGAGTGGGACACGCTGCTGGACCCGGGCTGCGGCATCCCGCCCTTTATCCAGTCGATGACCGGCATCACCAACGAGATGGTGCGTGGCCAGCCGACCTTTGAATCGCTGGCCGAGGGGCTGGCGGAGCGGCTGCAGGGCAAGCTGTTCGTCGCGCACAACGCGCGCTTCGACTATGGCTTCCTGAAGCAGGCGTTCCGGCGCGCCGGCATTACGTTCCGCGCGGACGTGCTGTGCACGGTCCGGCTGTCGCGGTCGCTGTTCCCGTCGGTGGAGCGGCATGGGCTGGACGCGCTGATCGCCCGCTTCGGGCTGCAACCGAAGGGACGCCACCGTGCGCTGGCGGATGCGGAGCTGCTGTGGCAGTTCTGGCAACGCATTCATGGCCGCTATTCGGCCGAACTGATCAATGCGGCAGTACGGTCGCTGGTGCGCCGGGCGAGCCTGCCCGCGGGGCTGGAAGAAACCGCGCTGGATGCCGTACCCAGCGGAGCGGGCATCTACCTCTTCCATGGCGACAACGACGTGCCGCTCTATATCGGCAAGAGCGTCAATCTGCGCCAGCGCATCGGCGCGCATTTCTCGGGCGACCATCAACACGCGCGTGAATTGCGGCTGTCGCGCTCGGTGCGGCGCGTGGAATGGCGCGAGACCGGCGGAGAAGTGGGCGCGTTGCTGCAGGAGTCCTGGCTGATCAAGCGGATGGCACCGCTGCATAACGTGCTGCTGCGTCGCAAGGGCGCGCTGTTCGCCTGGGAGCTGCCGGAGAACCTGCCGGTCCCCCGGCTGCGGTCGGACCGCGATACCGATTTCAGCCGGCACCGGGCCCTGTTCGCGGTCAGTACGGGCAGGGGCGGGGCGCAGGCGCGCCTGCGCGAGCTGGCGGACGAGCACGGCCTTTGTCTGGCGACGCTGGGCATCGAGCCGCGTGCGCGCCCCGGCCTTCCCTGCTTCGCTCGCCAGCTGCATCGCTGCGCCGGGGCCTGCACCGGCGATGAATCGCTGCTGGCGCATCGAGCACGGCTTGCCACCGCCCTCGCGCCCTTTGCCGTGCAGCCCTGGCCCTTCGAGGGCGCAGTGGCCTGGCGGGAGAGCGACCATCCGCGAGCGGCCTGGCACGTGCTGGAGAACTGGTGCTATCTGGGCGATGCCGCGTCGCTCGAAGAGGCGGCGCAGCGCCTGGGCGAACCGGCACGCTTCGACCTCGACATCTACCTGATCCTGTTGCCGCACCTGCACCGGCTGCTGGCCGACGCGGTGCCGCTGTCGGCGCGGCCGGTGTTCGCGCTGCGGCCGCTGGACCTGGCGGCCCTTGCGCCCACCGCCGCCCCGCTGGGCATGACGTCCTCGCCCCGCATTGCAAAACCGGCCGCACGCCGCCGCGTCGATCCAGCCCAATCCGCGCTGCCGCTGTTCGAGGGTTGATACGGGGACGCGCCGATCGGCGCTCGAGGCGCCGGTTGGCCCCTCAGAAGTGGCCCAGATAGCCGCCGTCGACAGCCAGCACGTGGCCGGTGACATACGAGGCGGCCGGCGAGGCGAGGAAGACGGCGGCGCCGGCGATTTCCGCCGGTTCGCCCCAGCGGCCGAGCGAGGTGCGCTGGCGCAACCAGTTGCCCACGCCCTCGTCGTCCACCATGGCGCGGTTGGCCTCGGTAGCGAAGTAGCCGGGCGCAATCGCATTGACGGTGATGCCATGGGCGCCCAGGTCGGCGGCAAGCGCGCGCGTCAGCGCGTCCAGCGCCCCCTTGGTGACCGGATAGAGCACGTCGTTGGCACGCGCGACCTGCCCGGCGATGGAGCTGACGTTGACGATGCGCCCATAGCCGCCGCGCTGCATCCAGGCCGACGCGAGCCGGCACAGGTGATAGGGCGCGACGAGGTTGGTTTCCATCATCGCGCGCAGATCGGACGTGTCGAGCGCCGCCATCGACTGGCGGTTGCGCGCGCCGGCATTGTTGACGAGGATGTCCAGCCGGCCGTGCCGGTTGCCGATCGCCTCGACCGCCTGCGCCACGGCCGCTTCGTCGTTGATGTCGAGCGGCAGCGCATGCGCGCCGGTGCCCAGGCTCTGCGCCGCCTGCGCGAGCCGCTGCGGGTTGCGCGCGGCCAGCAGTACGGTGGCGCCGGCGTTGTGCATTGCCGCCGCGATCTCGAATCCAAGACCCTGCGCGCCGCCGGTGATCAGGGCGACCCGGCCTTGCAACGAGAAGGGATGCGTGGTCGCGCTGGGGCTGGCGGAGGAAACGGGAGTGGCGGCGGGCATGGCGGCAACTATACCGCAGCCGCCATGCCGGTCACATCCGTGACGTCAGGGGAATACAGGCACCGCCGGATCCATGCCGGCAAAGCGCGCCTCGGGGTGGGCGTTGCGCAGCAGGGTTTCGATTTCCTCGATGCGGCCGCGGGGCACGTCGACCATCAGCAGGATGCGTCCTTCTGCAATGTCGCTGGTGAACGAGCGAAGCCGGCTGTTCGGGGCGGAGCTGCCGATCATGCTCGACACCCAGGCGCCGAACATCGCGCCCAGCACGGCGAGCACGCCCACCAGGCCCCATTGCGGCGTGTCGCTGACGATGGGGAACATCGCGACAACCGCGCCAGCGACCACGCCGACACCGCCGCCTACGATCAGGCCCAGTTCGGCGGCGTGCACGATATCGGAGGTCTGGAACAGATTGGCTTCATGCAGCCCGCTCATGTCCTCGCCGTCGCGAGCGACGAAATGCATGTGCCGGTGTTCGATGCGGGCGAGCAGCAGATCGTCCATCGTGCGGCGGGCGCTGTGCACATCCGGCAGGAGCCAGTAGATACGCTTGCGCATGGCGAGTCCTCCATCCGCGCCCCCGGGATCACGATGGTCCCGCGGCACCGGACAACCCATGCGGGGTCCGGTCCCTTCGTTGTACGTCACGGGTCGGGCAACCGCAAGGAGCGGGGGGCCAACGCCGCCGCTCGCTCCTCCCGAGGTTGCCTTCAGAACGTGATCGGCAACCGCACGTTGACCTGGACGTCCGGCGTATCGCGCGTCAGGCCGGCTCCCACCGAGACGTTCAGCGTGTAGCGATTGGTGAACCGGTAGGAGTAGCCGACCAGCAAGGTGCCTTGCGTGATGCGCACCGAGCCGGGGACGGTCTGTCCGTTCTGCTTGGTCGGCCAGATGATGCTCTGGTCATAACCGATGCTGAACGACGCGCGCTCGTTCAGCGACAGGCCCATGCCGAAGTTGAAGCCAAGGATGCCGCCGGGCGCGATCTTGCCCAGCGGTTCCTTCTCGCCATTCAGTACCGTGCGGCTGAGCCCGTCCCGGGCGAAATTGTGCAGGTAGCTGATGGTGCCGAAGAACACGGCGGGATCGGTTGGCAGCAGCCAGGTCAGCCCGGGCTGGATGGCCTGGAAGCCGGTGCCGGTGGGCTGTCCCAGCGGCAGGCCGGTGCCGGTGGTATTGCCGACGCAGCGCTGCACGCAATCGGTGACGACATCGAAGGGGCTGCGGCCGGTATTGGACTTGTAGCGCAGCCAGCCGATGAAGAACGGCATGCGGTCGTTGCCGTAGTTGAGCTGATAGCGCAGCGTCGCTTCCACGTCGCCCAGGCCGCTGCCGCTCGAATCGAATACGTTGTCGACGGCACTGCCGGTGAAGACCTCCCGGCTGATGGTCGAGCCGGAGGTGCGCACGTACGGCACCTTGGCCTCGATCTCCAGGCGCTTGGTCAGGCCGTAGCGGAAGGCGACCGAGGTGACATAGGTGGATGTCTTGACTTCGCGCACGTCGATCAGCCCGATCAGGATGGCCGGGATGACCGTATAGCCGACCAGCGCGACGCGGTTGTTCGACGAGTAGCCGTACTGGAACGCCGGTTCGACGACGAGCTTGCCCTGCGGCGTGAGCACCCCTGGCTGATCGAAGATGGGCGCGATTTCCGGCGGACGGGTCGGCGCTTCGGGCGGCTTGCCGACCGGCTCCTGCGCTTGCGCCACCATCGCCGGGGTGGCCGGCGTGCCGCCCGAGGGGCCAGCCGTGGGACCGGCCGGAGCCTGGCGGGGATCGACCGGTACGTTGGTGGTATTGGGCAGGCCCGTCATGCCGCTGGCGCCGGCCTGCGCTGCCGCCGCGCCGGTGGCCATGTCGCCGCCGGTCACTGCAGGCGCACGCTGGCCGCCGCGCCGGGTGGCCAGCGCGTCCAGCCCGAGCACGCCGCGCAGTTCCCGGATGGTCTGCTCCTGCAGCGCCATCGAACGCCGCATCGCCTCCAGCGCCGCCGCCTGTTCGGCGACCTCGCGCTGCAGCGCCTCCACCCTGGCCGCGGTATCCGGTGGGTCGACGGTCTGTGCGTGTGCCAGCCCTCCCAGCAGCAGCAGCGTCGAGCACCCCGCGCTACGAATGCCTCGCATCGAAGCGTTGTTCATCGTTGTCTCCCCCGGGGACGGACTGATTGGGCAGGCGTCCGCTGCCTGCATGGTTGCGGTGTTCTACCGCAGGCTCGCTGCCCGCTGCAGTGCGCTATCCAACGCTGCGCCGACGACTCCGGCGCGGAAGGCCTGCAGCGTGTTCACCCCCGCGTCGATGGTCAGCAAGCTCTGGATCGATTGGTTGTTCAAGGTGTTCTGGATCACCGTCGCCGGCGTGCCGGCCAGCGATGCGGCATCGAAGCGGTTGCCCGGCCCGTTCTGCACCAGATTGAGCAGCCCATTGGTGGCCACTGTGCCGGTGGCGGTGCCGATCACGGCTGCCGGCGCATCGGGCAGCACCGCCGCCGGCGGCGTGGCAGCAAGCGGGGGCGGCACGGGCGCCGCCGTTTGCCCGGGCTGGGCGATTGCAGCGGGATTGGGGGGCGCGGACGCGGCGGTGCCAGGCGCGGCGGTGCCGCCATTGCCGGCCAGGCCGCCCGGTGCAGGCGCCGTGCCGCCCGAGGTGGCGCTCGCCAGTCCGCCAAGCGCCGCGCTGACGGCCGCATTGGCGGCATCGGCAGCGGTCTGCCCCGCCGCCGCGCCCGCCGCTGCCGCGTTGGCTCCCGCGGTGGCGGTGTTCTGCAGCGCCGAGGCCAGGCGCGCGGCCTGTTCGGAGGTGATGCGGCTGACGTCGGGAATGACCAGACTGGTGGACACCACCAGGTCGCCATTGACATAGACCGCGCGCGAGATGCCGAACGAGACCTGCAGACCGCCGGTTTCGAAGCCGCCGCGCAAGGCGTCCAGACGCTCGCTGTCGACCGGCTGCCAATGGGCCATCGCGTCGCGGGCCGATGGCAGGTCCTGGCCGGTCAACGGGTTCAGGGCCGACGCGGTGCCGGCCACCGGGGCGGACGCGATCGACGCGGCGGCATAGGTCGCCGCGCCGAGGACGGCCACCGTCCATGTCAATCCACTCCGCCATGGGCAGCGGCGCCGCACCGGTTCGCCGCAATCGATATCCATGATTGCTCCTAGAAGTCGCCCGCGCCGTTCCTCGGCATGACGGTGAAGAACAGGCTGTCCCGGTTCACGCCCATCCAGTACGGCCCGGTCGGCGCGACGCGCCAGTCGGCGGACTGATTGAAGCGGGCCTGCTCGGTCCGGTTGTGAATCACGAACAGCAACTGGCTGTCCCAGATGCGCTCGAAATGCGCTCGCGACAGTGCCCGCGTGCCCAGCGCCGGATCGCCGACCAGCACGCGGTCGCCACGCACGCCCTTCACGACGACGAAATGGTGATAGCCGTTCTCGACCACCAGCACGATGGCCGGGACCTGGGTTTCCTCCAGCTTGGACAGCGGCAGCTCGAAGCCATCGGCCATGTAGCCGCGCGATTCGAGGAAGCGCTTCATGTCCAGCAGCGAGAAGCCCTCCTGCTGGATCTTGGCGCGGTCGCCGCGCAGGTACATCTGCTGGAAGACTTCGGCTTCGGTCACCGGGTGGCCGTACTGGTAGGTCAGCAAGGTCGCGATGGCGGCCGATCCGCAGCTGAAGTCGTATTGCTGGCGGATGGTGGTGCGAAAGCGCGCTTCCTTCAGGCTGACCGTGCGGACCTTGTATTCGCCGCCGAGGATGGGAATGACGGCATCCGCCGCCTGTCCCGGGGGCGCGAACGCACCCGCGGCGATCAGCAGCGGCAGCGCCAGCGTCGCAAGCCTTCGAAGCGTCATGGCTGGAACTGCACGTTCAGGATGGTCGCGCTCTGGATCAGCGTATTGGCGCCGGTGTTCTGGATGACCGTCGGCAGGCCGCTGGCATTGGCAAAGGCACCCTCGGTAATGGCATTGCTGCCGGTGATCACGCGGTTGGCCACGTTATCGGCGACCGTGCCGGCCAGTTGCATGTCGTTGACGACCAGTTCGGCGCCGCCTCGGATCTGCGCCAGCCGCTCGGTGTCCAGTGGCGCGCCGAACCGGGCCGACGGCTCGGCTTGCGGAGTCGCCGATTTTGTTCCTGATGGTGTCGCGGGATCGGCATGGGCAGGCGCCGCATGTGGCTCCAGCGCCGAAGCGGCGGCGTCAACCGCCGGCCACACCAGCAGGATCGCCGTCAGCGTAGCGGCGGCGATGCGATTCGAACGCATGATGAAGGCCTCCTCGTTCCTGCGCGCGGCGGGGCTGCCGCGGCGCAGGGTTGCTGCTGTTGACAGGACATCGGCAGGCGACGCGCAGTGGACAGCCACGGCGCGCACGGCGGGAGGCCGCTCCCGCTTCGCGCGCCGAAGCCGTCAGCCGCCGCGCATCGGCTTAGCGACCGACCGCCAGGTTGGCCTGCACCGTGACCGCCTGCTGCACCAGAGAGCCGAGGCCGCTGTTCTGGTTGGCGATCATCACGCCGGCAGCGGACTGGCCGACGCTTGTCATGGCATTGGACATATTGAAGGTGCCCGCATCGGCCAGGGCATTGCCACCTGCCCCGCCCGCGCCGCCGGCCGCACCGTTGCCCACGCCGCCGGTGCCGCCCGCGCCCGCGCCACCGGCGCCACCCGCGCCGCTGGATGCGCCGGCGGCCCCGACCGCACCGTTGCCGGCCGTCGAGTTGCCATTGCTCGCCGTGGTGGTCGCGCCGCCATTGGAGGCGTTGCCACCTGCCCCGCCGTTACCGGCCACGCTGTTCTGCGCGCCGCCCGCGCCGCCCGTGCCAGGGCCCGCGCCTGCCGTCGCGGTCGCGGCGCCGCCGGTGCCGGCCCCGCCGGCTCCGCCGGTGCCGGTGCCCGCGCCGCCGCTGGCCGTCACCGCGCCGTTGGTGCCGCCCGAACCCGCGCCGCCGGTCGACGTCGAGGTGCCGCCGGTCGCGGCCGCATCGCTGCCGCTACCGGCCAGCGAGCCGCGGCCGGTCGAATCCGAGGCGCCGCCATCGCCACCGCCCGATGCACTGCCGGCCGCGCTGCTGCCGCCCGCGCCGCCAGCCAGACCGCCGAGGCCGCCGGCGCCCAGGCTCGCGCTGAGCGCGCCGCCACCCCGGCCGGTGCCGGTGCCGCCCGTGCCGGCGGTACCGGTCGCCTGACCGCCGTAGCCGCCGCGTCCTGCCGTCGAGCTGCCGTTGCTGGCATCGCCAGCCGTGGAGCTGCCGACCGTGGCGCTGCCACCGCTGCCGCCATTGCCGCCGTTGCCGCCCGCACCGCTATTGCCGCCGTCACCGCCGGTGCCACCGTAGGCCGCGCCGCCGGTGCCATTGCCGCCACGGCCCCCCACTCCGCCGCTGGCATTGCCGGCCTGCAGCGCCACGTTGCCGATGTGGCTGACGGTCAGACCGCTGACCGTGCCGGACAGACGCGTCGCCGCCACGGCGGTGCTGGTATTGAACGCATTGGCGAAGTTGGCATTGGCCGTGCCGCCGTTGTTCGCCGCGGCATTGCCATAGCCGGCGGCGTTCCAGGCCCGGCCCGCGTTGTCGGAGGCGGTCTTGTTGGTGGTCCTGGTGTCGTTGCGATTGATGGTGGAGGTGCTGTTGTCCTGATACGCCTCGGAATACTCGTTCGCCTGCGGCCCGGCACCCGTCTGGGTGTTAACCGCGGCAGTGGACTGGATGTTGTCTCCATCGACTCTGCGCTCTGCGGTGTTGGACTGCTGCGCGAACGCCTGGCCGGCAGTGCCGAGGGCCAGCGCGATGGCGGAAGCGAGTAAGGTCTTTTTCATACGAAACTCCAGGAGGGTTTTCCGGTGTCGTCGCCGGCGCCACTACGTTCGGGAAGCGGTGCGCCAGACGCAGGTTGGGCATGGGGCCGAACCGAAGCCCCCCGCGCATATTCGGTGCCAAAGCGCCAGCCAAAAGCATTTTTTCCTTTTAAATCAATGGAAAAAATGTGCTGGCAGGGTGCAAAATCCCCGTTTGAGTGCAACGGCGGCGTTCCGGGCACGTGCATTCAAATCGACATGTCACGCTTGTGAGACAGTGCGGGAGAAAGTGGAGCGACGAGGCGGAGCGACTGGGAAGGCCGCAAAGCCAGTACGGTGAAGGGCGTTGGCGGGGAGCCCGGCTGAAAATGGAGATCGAGCGGCGGGTCTTCACGGCGTTACTCCGCTGAAACAGCAAAAGATGCTCGCCCCAGCGTGGTGTTTTTTCATCCACGTCGTTCGCAGTGTCGCAAAACGACTGTGTTGGCCAGGCCGCGAACCGGCTCGCATGGATATGGGCTTGCGTGGGCCGGCGCACGGACAGCGCCGCGATTCCGTTGCTGGCACGCCGTCCAGGGACTTGGCCGGGGAGAGACTGGAGAAGCGCGGCCGCGCCGGCTACATTGATCGTCTTTGTCCAATGTCTGATTTAAAGTACATTAGAACTATTTCCGACCTGATGCCGTTGCGGAAAGGGAAACCATGACTGAAGCCGTTGTTCCCCTGTATCACCAGATTTACGTGGTACTGCGCCAACAGATTGTCGAGGGCCGTTTCGGCCAGGGCCCGCTGCCGGGAGAGATCGACCTGGCCAAGCAGTTCCAGGCCTCGCGGGTGACGATGCGACGGGTGTTCGACCGCCTCGTGCAGGAGGGGCTGGTGCGCCGTCATCGGGGCCTCGGTACCTTCGTCAACCCTCACCCGGTCAGACCGGCGACGGCCGCGACGGAGCGTCCGGCCAGCCTGCTGGACAACCTGATCGACATGGGCGAGAAGACCTCGGTCAAGGTCCTGTCGATCGACGAGGTGCAGGCACCGCCCGATGTCGCGGCATCGCTCGCTCTGGAGCCGGGCGCCCCGGTCACCAAGGTCGTGCGGCTGCGCCACTATCACGGCGCGCCGCTGTCGCACATCACGGTCTACCTGCCCGCCGACCTGGGCCGTCATCTGACCTGGGATGCGCTCGAACACAGCCCGATGCTGCGGCTGCTGGAAAGCCGCGGCGGTCTCAAGCTGGGCCGCGCCACGCAGGTGCTGTCGGCGCGCCTGGCCGACGTGGTGGTCGCGCCGCTGCTCGACGTGCCGGTCGGCGCAGCGCTGCTCGCCACGCGCCGTGTGGTGCAGGACAAGTCGGGGCGGCCAATCCAGCTGCTGCTCGGGCAGTACCGGCCAGACCGCTATGAGTACCGGATGGAACTCTCACCCGCGGGCGGGGACAGCGCCAACGTCTGGGTCGAGAACGGCGGACAAGCCGGCTTGCGGGACTGACCCGACGGCAAGCATCGACCCCTGCGCGACATATCAAACCCACAGGAGACAACGCGCAATGCCTTTCGATCAGAACCCCGGATCCTGCCCGGTTGTCCTCACCCCCTCGCGGCGCCAGGGCGTGCGGCGCAGCCTGTTGCTCGCGCTGACCGCCACCCTGTTGCCCGCGGTGCTCCCTGCGGCCGCGGCGGAACAGGCGGGCGGCGCCATTGCCGGCGGCAAGCCGATCCGCATACTGGTGGGCGCCCCTCCCGGCGGCACCACCGACACGCTGGCCCGGGCGGTGGGCCAGGAAATGGCCCGCATCCTCGGGCAGCCGGTCGTCGTGGAAAACCGCCCCGGCGCCGGCGGCAATATCGCGGCCGACATGGTTGCCAAGAGCGAGCCGGACGGCACGACGCTGCTGATGAGCTTCACCAGCCATACCATCAATGCGACGCTGTACCGCAAGCTGCCGTTCGACCCGATCGCCGATTTCACGCCGATCACGCTGGTGGCCAGTGTGCCCAGCGTGCTGGTCGCCAATCCGTCGCTGCCCGCCAACAACGTGTCGGAGTTGATCCAGCTGGCCAGGTCCCGACCCGGCAAGCTGAATTTCGGCATTGGCGCGCTTGGCTCCTCGCTGCACATGGCCGGCGACATGTTCAAGATGATGACCGGCACCTATATCGTCAATATTCCGTACAAGGGCACCACCCCCGCGGTGACGGACCTGCTGGCCGGGCAGGTAGACCTGATGTTCGGCAGTACCCTGAACGTGCTGCCGCATATCAAGGCGGGCCGTCTGAAGGCGCTGGGCGTCACCAGCCCGAAACCGCTGCCGCAGCTGCCCGGTGTCGCGCCGATCGGTGCGACAGTGAAGGGATTCGAATCCAATGCCTGGTTCGGGCTGTTCGGTCCGGCGGGGCTGCCGCCCGAGATCACGCGAGCGGTGTATCAGGCTGCGCGCAAGGGGCTGCAAGCGCCAGCGGTGGCGAAGCGGCTGGAGACCGACGGGGCGGACGCGGTAGGCAGTGCCCCGGACGAATTCGCCGCCTTTGTCCGCGAGGACGTCAAGCGCTGGGCCAAGGTGGTCCGCTACTCCGGGGCGACGGTGGAATGAGGCAGTCATCAGTCCCGCCTGCCACCCTCGCGCAGAAGCTGGTCGCGCGCGCCGCCGGCATGGAAACCGTGGTGCCGGGCACGGTGGTGACCTGCAAGGTGGATCTGGCCATGTCGCACGACTCCAGCGGGCCGCGCCGCGTCGCGCCGCTGCTCGAGGAACTGGGGGCAAGCGTCTGGGATCCACAGCGCTATGTGCTGGTCACCGACCACTTCATTCCTGCCGCCGATCCACAGGCCGAGGCCATCGTGCAGTTCACGCGGGACTGGGCGCGGCAGCAGAAGCTACCGCATCTGATCGACGCCGAAGGCATCTGCCATGTCGTGCTGCCGGAGCACGGCCATGTGCTGCCGGGGCGCTTCATCGTGGGCGGCGACAGCCATAGCCCCACGGGCGGCGCCTTTGGGGCCTATATGTTCGGCATCGGCGCAACCGAAATGGCCGGCGTGCTGGTGACGGGCGAAATCTGGCTGCGGGTGCCGCAGACGATCCGCATTCAGTGGGATGGCCGGCTGGCCGACGGGGTCAGCGCCAAGGACATCATGCTGTTCCTGTGCGCACGGCTGGGACTGGGCGGCGGGCGCTACGAGGCGATCGAATACGCGGGGTCGGCGGTGCAGGCACTGCCGATGCAGGAGCGGATGACCCTGACCAATATGAGCGCCGAACTGGGCGCGCAGACCGGCCTGATCGCGCCCGATGGCGTCACGATGGACTGGCTGGCGGCGGCCGGCGTGCCGGCGGCCACGCTCGCCGGCATCGACCTGGACCGCTGGCGCAGCGACGAGGGTGCGTCCGTGGCCGAGCTGCATCGCTTCGATGCATCCATGCTGGCCCCGCAGGTTGCGCGGCCCCATTCGCCTGCCAACAGCGCGCCGGTCGCGGAATCGGCGGGCGAGCCGGTCGACCTGGCCTATATCGGCGCCTGCACCGGCGCGAAGCTGGAGGACATGCGCATGGCCGCCCGCGTCCTGCGCGGGCGCCGTGTGGCACCGGGCGTCGCCCTGCAGCTGGCGCCCGCCTCGCTGCGAGATCAGCAGCAGGCCCAGCGCGAAGGCACGTTGCAGGTGTTGCTCGATGCCGGCGCGCAGCTGCTGCCCAATGCGTGCAACGCCTGCGCCGGCTACGGGCCGACCCGCTTCAAGGCCGGCACCCGGGCCATCGCCTCCACCGCCCGCAATTTCGCCGAACGGATGGGCGACGCAGGCAGCGCCGTATGGCTTGCCTCGCCGATGACCGTGGCGGCTTCCGCCGCGACGGGCCGGATTACCGATCCCAGGACGATGCTGTGATGAGCGAGGCGACTCCCAACCCGATTCTGCCCGGGCGCATCTGGCGCTTCGGCGACAACGTCGACACCGACGCAATGGCCCCCGGTACGCAGATGAAGAGCGGCATCGAGCAGATCGCCCGGCATTGCCTGGCCGTGCTTCGGCCCGAGTTTCCGCAAGGCGTGCGCCGCGGCGACATCATCGTGGCGGGCGAGAACTTCGGCGTTGGTTCCTCCCGGGAACAGGCGCCACAGGCCCTGCGCTACCTGGGGGTCGCGGCCGTGCTGGCTCCATCGTTCGCCGGGCTGTTCTATCGCAATGCGATCAATCTCGGGCTGCCGGTGCTGGTCTGCCGGGATACCAGCACCTTGGCCGACGGGGCGGCCGCCACGCTGGACCTGGAGAAGGCGGCGGTGATGCTCGAGGACGGGCGGCGCGTCGACTGCGAGCCGATTCCGGATTTCCTGCTGGAGATGCTGCGGGCGGGGGGATTGGTGGCCCATTTGAAGGGGCGGTTGGCGGCAGGGCAGCGAACGGCATGACGCAATGACACGGCCGCCTTGTCAGTGCCTGCCGGGTAGGCGGGAGCGGCCAAGGTGGCGCTCATGCGGTACACTGAGCCACAGAAAGCCAAAAGCCACCCGAAGGTGGCTTTTCGACTCTTTCGCAGACTGCGGCGTCACCGGCTTAGGTTCCCGAAGCAAGCTACAGGAGCGGGAGTGGGATCGCAGTTGCCTACGCGAGGTATCTTATCCGACTTGACTGTCGGAATCAAGCCTAAACTACATCGCAACTCAATGTCGAACACGACCGAATCAGTGCCGCAAGCCGCCGAACAGGAGGCCATCGTCACTGACGCTACGATCGCCGGGTTCCTTAACACAGTAGGTAAGCCCAGGCTGGATCCCTATCGGACGTTCTTTCGTTGCTCGTCCGAGCGCGAGCTGCTCGGCGCTTACCTTTGGGGTCAAGCAATCGCGGCCGCGTTCACACCCTTGGTCTCCACGGTCGAAATCGTTCTGCGGAATGCGGTCCACCGGGAGGCGTCCTTATTCTCCTCGAAGGGCGCTAGTACCTCACACCCTTGGTACGACTACACCAGGTCGGATGCGTTCAGGATACAAGGCAAATCCAAAGATAAGATAACGGCGCTTCTCTACGATCACCGGCCGGGTTCAGCGCCGCTGCGGAAAGCGGTGCAACCTGCGCCTGACCAGGTTGTAGCGACGTTATCCTTCGGCTTTTGGCCGGCTTTCTTGGAGAGCCTGAATCAACGAGAACGGCCGCGATTGCTCACCAACATTTTCTCCCGGCATCCCCACAGCACTCCCAAGCACTGGAGTGAAGCGTCCAACGTGGCGAAGCTCGTCAATACCCTGAAAAAGGTCCGGGATTTGCGAAACCACATCTCGCACTACGAGCCCGTCTGGAAGCCACATAGGCTGACGGGAAGCGAGCCAAATTGGACACACTCTGTTGGAAGCCTAAAGAACTTGCACGCCGAAGTTCTTGACACACTGGGGTGGTGCTGCAGCGCTACGCCGCAAATCTACAGAGCTGCTCACGGGGCACGATATTTCAAGCGGCTCTGCTCTACCAACGCTGTGCGGGTCTTCATGAAGGATGCGATATCTGCGGTTCAAATTGAACCGCTGCCCCTCATTCCTGCACTTGCGCAGGCCAGTGGAGGATGACTGGGGGCCCCCTCCCTTCGGCGCCAGAGCTGTTGCCGGTGGCTTAGTGCCCCAAAACACTGCATACAACTTCCACGTTGTATTTGGGCTTTACAAGCGCTGGCTTTTATCTGGATCTCTTTCCCCAACGTCCCGTGCACCTCCGGCGCCGACTATCAGTCTGACTGGGCTGGCGGCGCAAGCCGCCCGGCGCTCGAGATGGCAGTACGAACGCCTCATGCCCCCTCGGCCCCCCGTCCCGACTCTCTCATCAGACCCATCACCTCCTCATCTGTGGTCTGGTCGAAGTCGTCATAGAACGCCCCCACCGCGCCAAACCCCGGCGGCACCAGCAGACTGATGCAGACGTCGGCGGACTGGCGCAGGCTGTCCAGTCCTTCCTGCGACGCTACCGGGACGGCGGCGACCACGCGCCGGGCACCGGCCATGCGTGCGCTTTCCAGCGCGGAGCGCATGGTGGCTCCGGTGGCGACGCCGTCGTCCACGACGATGACGGTGCGCCCGCGCATCGCGGCCACCGGCGCCCCCTCGCGATAGCGCTGCTGCCGCCGGGCCAGTTCGACCAGCTGGCGCTCACGCTCCAGCGCGAAGGCCCCGCTGTCGCGTAGCCGCTGGCTCCAGGCGTCTTCGTTCACGACGGTATGGCAGACGCCTGGGGTATCGGTTTCCACGACGGCCCCCAGCGCCAGTTCCGGATAGCCCGGCGCGCCGATCTTGCGCACGAGCAGGATGTCCAGCTGGCCGTTCAGTGCCCGCGCCACCTCGAAAGCCACTGGCACGCCGCCGCGCGGCAGGGCGAGCACCAGCGGCCCGGCGCCGGCCGCGCCGCCGCTGCCATAGCCAAGCTGCGCCAGATGACGGCCCAGATGGATGCCGGCCTCGCGCCGGTCGGCGAAGGTCGACGGGAAGGTGGACCGGTCAGTCATTGGCGTCCTCGCTGAAGCCGCGCCGTCATCGGCGGATGGGCCGTGCATGCGGTTTCCCCGGCCGCGGCAAAGGTGATGCCACCAATTCATATTTGGCTTTGCAGGGTTGTCACATGCCGTTACAATGCGAACGCTTTTGAGAATCATTCGTATTTAATTTTGCTTCGACAGCGTCCCCAAGAACTATAGGATGACCATGAAGACACTGCCCGTTTCCTGCTCCCCGCTGCGACGCCGACGGCGTGGCAGCCGCCTCTCGGTACTTGCGCTCGGCCTGCAGGCGGCGGGGCTGAGCTGGGCGCAGCAGGCGGACCCCCAGGCCATTGCGGCCGAATTGCCGGCCGTCACCGTGCGGGCAGGCGGCGACGAGACGGCGACGGGGCCGGTGATCGGCTTCGTCGCCGACCGCAGCGCCACCGCGACCAAGACCGATACGCCGGTCATGGAAACGCCCCAGTCCATCACGGTCATCACGCGCGACCGCATCGAGGCGCAGGGCGCGCAATCGGTGCAGCAGGCGCTGAACTACACCGCCGGCGTCCGTGCCGGCCTCTATGGCAACGACAATCGCGGCGACTGGGGACGGTTTCGCGGCGCGGATTTCACCCAGTACCAGGATGGCCTGCTCAACCAGGTGGGCTTCTACAACAACGTCCGCACCGACGTCTACGCGCTGGAACGGATCGACGTGCTGCGCGGACCGTCGGCGATGCTGTTCGGCCAGGGCGCGGTCGGCGGCATCCTGAACCTGGTCAGCAAGCGCCCGCAGCGCGAGACAGCGCGCGAGATCGGCGTGCAGTTCGGGAACCATGACCGCAAGCAGGTACAGGCCGACCTGACCGGCCCGCTCGATGCGGAGGGCAAATGGCTGTACCGGCTGGTTGCGCTGGCGCGCGACAGCGGTACCCAGGTCGACTATGCCGACGACAATCGCTACCTGATCGCCCCGTCGCTGACGTGGCGGCCGAACGCGGATACCTCGCTGACGCTGCTGGCCAACTTCCAGCGCGACGACAGCAATACCACCGCGGGCTTCCTGCCGTGGCGCGGCACGCTCTACGGCAACCCCGCGGGCCAGATTCCGACCGGCTTCTTCGTCAGCGAGCCAGGCTTCGACCGCTTCCGCGCGGAACAGGCGGCGATCGGCTACCAGTTCGAGCACAAGGCCAGCGACACGTGGACCTTCCGCCAGAACCTGCGCTACTCGCACAGCAAGGTGGATTACCGCAGCATCTATGCGGCGGGCTTCAACGGCGCCAATCACGGCTGGGTACCGGGCAGCGACACGCTGCTGGCGCGCACCGTCTACTGGAACAAGCCGACGCTGCGCTCGCTGACGGTCGATACCCAGGCGCAGGCGAACTTCGTCACCGGGGCGGTGCGGCACACGGTGCTGGCGGGCATGGACTACCAGCACGCGGCGACCGACGGCAGCCAGGGCACGGGAGGCAGTGCCGCGCCGATCGACGTCTTCAATCCGGTCTACGGCAATTACGTCATGCCGACGCTGCGGGCGCTGAACGAAAGCAAGCAGATCCAGACCGGGGTCTATCTGCAGGACCAGCTGGAGTGGAACAAATGGCTGCTGATGCTGGGCCTGCGCCACGACTGGTCCCGCGCGGCGCAGGACAACACGCCGTCCGCCTCGCGCGACGATAGCGAACTGACCAAGCGCGCCGGCGTGATGTACCGCTCGGACTTCGGCCTGAACCCGTATCTGAGCTATTCCGAGTCCTTCCAGGGCCAGGCGGGCTTCAGCCTGGCGGGCCAGCCGTTCAAGCCGTTGCGGGGCAAGCAGTGGGAAGCCGGCCTGAAGTACAAGGTGCCGGGCCAGAACGCAACCGTCACGGCGGCGGTGTTCGACATGCGCGAGGAAAACCGTCTGGCCAGTGGCGTGGTGAACGGCGTAGCGGACCGGGTACAGATTGGCGAGGCCCGCACGCGCGGCTTCGAGATCGAGGCGCTGGCCTCGCTGCGCAACCGCATCGACCTGGTCGCCAGCTATACCTACCTGGATCCGAAGGTCATCGCGGGCAGCCCCGGACAGGCGGGCCTGCGGCTTGCCAGCATCCCGTCGCACATGGCTTCTCTGTGGGCGGGCTACCGCTTCACGCTGTTCGACCGGCCCGGCTTCACGGTGGGCGGGGGCGTGCGCTACAACGGCCCCAGCTACGATGGCACGGACAACAGACGCGTGGGCGGCGTGACGCTGTTCGACGCGCTGCTGGCCTACGACCACGGGCCGGTGCGGGTGGCGCTGAACGTCAACAACCTGTTCGACCGCGAGTACATCGGCACCTGTCTTGCGCGCGGCGATTGCTATTTCGGTGCGCGGCGGACCGTGGTGGGCAGCGTGACCTATCGTTTCTGACCTTGGCAGTCGGCGCCGCCCGCGAGGCGCGCCGGCTCCCTACCCCTTATCGACACGGGCAACCTGGACGAAGCCTGCTTGCGCCCCCTCGGGGGCGCTTTTTTTGGGTTCATCGCGGCATTCCGCCTCAGGCGGCGCCCCGCGCCTCGTTCGAATCCGTGGCGTCGGCAGCGGCCGCCGTCGCGGGCCGCTCGGGATAGCGCGCGATCAGCGCCAGGCTGGACAGGCACAGCAAGGCCATCGATACGCCGACGGCGCCAAGCCCTGCCGTCACGAGAAACGGCGCGGTCAACTGGATCGCCAATCCGCCCACGGCGAGCAGCGCCAGCACCATCAGGGCCGACGCCCGGCCCATTTGCGCTGCCGGCACCGCCAGCGCTTCACTGAACGCGGTCGGCCCGCGGATGCCCAGCACCGCGCAGAAGCCGGTCCAGAACACCAGCAGCCCGGCGAAATGCAGCACGCCGCCATACCACGCCGCGCACAGCAGCACGCAGAGCAACGCATGCAGCGCCGCGCCGAGGCGGATCGCCGCGCGGGCGCCGAGCGCGCGATGGACGCGTCCGGCCTGGCTCGCCGCGACAATGAAGCCGGATACACCGCACACCTGCGCGATCGCGAAGCCCGCGTCGCCTACCCCGGACAGCAGCGGCAGGACCTGCGGGGCGCTGGCGACGAAGGTGATCAGCGCGGCGAAGGACAAGGCGTGCGACACCGACAGACGCAGGAAGCGCGCGTTCGACAGCAACGCGCGGTACGCGGTCACGGCACCCTGGCGATCCGGCCCCTGTTCGCCCGGCAGTGCCGCCGGCGTCGCCCGCAGTGCGAACGGCGCGGCGATGAGGCCAATCGCACCGATGATGGCGAAGGTCGCCCGCCAGTCGACCACCAGCAGCAGCGCGGTACCGAGCACCGGACCGGCGGCCGGGATGATGGCCTCGATCATCGAGATCGCGGCAATGCCCCTCACCCCATCCTGCTCGGGCAGCGTGGCGCGCACCACCGTGGGCACCACGACGGTGGAGGCCCCGGCAGCGATGCCCTGGATCAGGCGCAGCACCAGCAGCACCGACAGGTCCGGTGCCACCGCGCAGCCGAAACTGGCCAGCACCAGCGCGCCAAGGCCCGCCGCGACGCAGCGCTTCGGCCCGAACCAGTGCAGCAGCTCGCCCCACACGAGCTGCGATACCGCCAGCCCGACCAGGAAGATGGCGATGGTCATCTGCGCCTGGCTGACCGACAGCGCGAGCCCGCTCTGCATCGCGGGGACGGCCGGCAGGTACAGATCCATGGCGAGCATGCCGGTGGCCGTGATCGCGGCGAGCGGCAGGATGGTGGCAATCGTTCCGTGGGACAAGGCGGCTCCTTCATCGAGGCGGGCCACCGCATGCGGCCCGCCTGGGGGCGCCATGTTAGCGGAACGCCGGACTTCTCCCAACACCCTGGCGCACTTTCCGGCGGGGATGGCAAGCACTCAATGGCTGGCCCTTGGCATGCCGATGGTGCGCAGCACCGCCGGGGGATGCAGGGCGAACGCCTCCTTCATCGAGCGGGTCTCTTCGCCGGGACTGCGGCCGAACTGCCGCTTGAACTCGCGGTTGAACTGCGACGGGCTTTCGTAGCCGACCCGGGCGGAGGCCGCAGCAGCGGTCAGCCCGTCCCGGATCATCATCAGCCGCGCCTGATGCAGCCGGATGGACTTGATGTACTGGATCGGCGAGGTGCGCGTGACGGCCTTGAAATAAGTGTGGAACGCGGCGACGCTCAGGCCCGCATCGCGCGCCAGTCCGCCCACGTCGAGCGGCTCCGGATAGTTGGCGTGGATGCGGCGCAGGACGCGCGAGACGCGGCCGAACTGCCCGTGCTGCCCGAGCGCGGCACGGATGGCGCCGCCCTGCTCGCCGATCAGCACGCGATAGCACAGCTCGCGCACCAGTGCCGGACCGAGGACCCTGGCCTCCACCGGGGAATCGAGCGCTTCGAGCAGACGCAGCGCGGTGTTCTGCATCGGCTCGTCCAGCGGGGTGGACACGATGCCCTGCGGGGCGGCCGCCGGGTGCATGCCTTCCTCGGCCAGCGCGATCACCAGGTCGGCGATGGCGGTCATGTCCAGGCGCACCGCGAAGGCGAGCATCGGTTCCTCCGGGCTGGCGTCGGTTTCCGAGGAGAACGGCAACGGCACCGACAGCACCAGGTAATGCTGGGCGTCGTACCGGTAGACCTGTTCGCCCAGATAGCCGCGCTTGCGCCCCTGGCTGACGATGACGATGCTCGGTTCATAGAGCACCGGCGTGCGGCCGATGGGCTGGTCCGAGCGCAGGAACCGCACCCCGTCCAGCAAGGACTCGGTATAGCCCTGCCGGGGGGCCAGCCGCAGCAACAGCTCGTTCATCCGTCGTTCGGTGGCGGCAGACGTCATGCATTGCTCCGTTCCAGGGGAATGGCCGCATCGTACATGGAGCGGCGGCGGCTCGCGCGCGCAGGGGGGCAGCCGAAATAGGATTAGGCAATCAACGTGGAGGAACGCACCTGCCCCGCCGCGCCGGTGCCGCCTAGCATTCGGTTCAAGCAGTCCCCCCTTAACCGAACAAGGAACAGCCATGTCGACGATTGCAGAGAAAGTCATCCTGATTACCGGCGCCAGCAGCGGCATCGGGGAGGCCACCGCCCGCGTACTGGCGAAGGCCGGCGCCACCGTCGTGCTGGGCGCGCGCCGCACCGAGCGCCTGCAGGCCCTGGCGGCGCAGATCGAGGAGGAAGGCGGCAAGGCGCGCTACCGGCGCCTGGACGTGACATCCCGGGCCGACATGCAGGCCTTCGTGGACGAAGCGGTGGCGGCGTACGGCCGGGTCGACGTCATCGTCAACAACGCCGGCGTGATGCCGCTCTCGCCGATGGCGTCGCTGAAGGTCGATGAGTGGGACCGCATGGTGGACGTCAACATCAAGGGCGTGCTGTACGGCATCGCCGCGGTATTGCCGCTGATGAACCGCCAGGGCCATGGGCAGATCATCAACATCTCGTCGATCGGCGGCCTGTCGGTGGTACCGACGGCGGCGGTCTATTGCGCCACCAAGTACGCCGTGCGGGCCATCTCCGAGGGCCTGCGGCAGGAGAACGACAGGCTTCGCGTGACCTGCGTCTATCCGGGCGTGGTGGAGTCGGAGCTGGCCGATACCATCACCGACGCGACCGCGGCCGAGGCGATGAAGACTTACCGCCAGATTGCCCTCAAACCCGATGCCATCGCCAACGCCATCGCCCATGTCATCGCGCAGCCGGCCGATGTGGATACCAGCGAAATCGTGGTGCGGCCGACGGCCAGCGCGTAGGGAGGGGCCGGCGATGAAGAACCATGCTGTCTTCTCCTTGCCGACGGCGGCCGTTGCCGCGGCCCTGCTGGTGCCCGTGCTGGCGGCCACGCCGTTGCCATCCAGCGCGCAGACCTTGCAGGACCGCCTGCAGCGCGGCGAGGCGACCGTGCTGCGCCTGAACGAGGGCCAGCCGCAGCCCAATCTGGAGCGGATGCGGAGCGAGTTTCCGTTCCTGGCGGAGGCGACGCAGGCCTACGCGCTGGGCGACGTCTGGTCGCGTCCGCAACTGGACGATCGCACCCGGCAGCTGGCGGCGGTCGCGGCGTTTGCCGCGATGGGCGACACCGCCTTCATGAAGATCCACGCCGGATATGCGCTCAATGTGGGCGCCAGCGAGGACGAATTGAAGGAGATCCTCTACATGGTGACGGTGCCGGCCGGGTTTCCGAAGGCGATCCGGGCGTCGCAGGCGCTGTCCGAGCTGTTCGCCGAGCGGCGCGCGGCCGGCGCGGGCGGCGCTGGCCGCTAAGCCGCGGCGGTGCGTTGCAGTGGGTCAGATGCCAGCGGCGCGCGGCATGGCGGCGCCGACATCGCCCCTGCCGTCCGCATCGTCGCCGGCGGCTCGGTCCAGCGACTCGGTGGCCGCCGGCATGGCGGGCAGATAGAGCGTGAAAACGGTATGCCGGCCCGGCACCGACTCGCAGCCGATGCGGCCGCCGAAGGCTTCGAGCACGCGCCGGCAGAAGGCCAGGCCCATGCCGTTGCCGCTACCCTGCGGCTTGGTGGAGAAGAAGGGGTCGAAGATGCGCGGCAGCACGTCCGGCGCGACGCCATGCCCGGCGTCGCGGACATGCACCCGGTAGTGCCCGCCCCCGGCGCTCCCCGAGATATGGATGGCGCCGGCGGGGTTGCCGGACATCGCCTGCAACGCGTTCTTGATGAGGTTGAACAGCACGTAGACCAGCAGCGAATCCGAGCCGCGGAAGCGCCAGCTGGGCGCGATCGGATGCACGATCACCCGTTCGCGCTCGCCCGGGCGGAATGGATAGCGCTCCACCGCCGCGCCGACGCATTCGGCCACCCCGACCGGCACGAACGCGGCACGTTCGAGCCGCTCCAGCGTGATGGACGCCAGCGCCATCTCGATCACCGTCTGCGCGCCGTCCACCTCCTGCCGCACCGCGTCCGCCATCTCGTGCAGGCGCGCGGCCTGCCCGGGACGCAGCGTATCCTCGACCAGCCCTTCGCGTACCGCCGCTTCGTACCCGTGCAGCAGCGCGGGCAGCGAGGCGCCGATCTGCTGGGTCTGCATGCGGATGGTGGCCAGCGGCGTGCGCACCTCGTGGGCGACCGTGGCTGCCAGCGAGTAGGGATGCATCAGGTCGTAGCGCACGATCGACAGCGCGATGATGCCCAGGCTCACCGCAATGAAGACCACGCCAGGCGGGTAGAACGCCTGGCCGTAGTTGACCGCATAGTCGACCGCCGCGCAGGCATACAGCGCCAGCGCCAGCAGGCACAGGCTCAGGCGCTGCCGCTTCTCGCCCACGGCCTGCGCGCGGGCGGTGGTCAGCAGCCAGCCGCTGCGGCCGGCCAGCAGCACGGTCTGGGCGACATGCAGCGGATGCAGCAGTCCCGCGCGCGGATAGTCGCCGAAGAAGTACGCGTAGTGCCCCGCGACCACCAGATCGCTGCTCAGCAGCAGCACCGCCAGCCCGAGCGACAGCATGTACGACGCCAGCAGCCAGCGGCCCTCCTGGCGCGCCTGCACCACCTCGCAGATGAACTGGTAGAAGGTGGTGGGCAGGAACAGGATGAACAGGTAGCCCACCCGCACCAGCAACGCCGCGACCTCGGCATGGGTGGTCTGGAACAGGAAGGCCCAGGTGCCCTGCCACGCGAAGGTGGTTGCGCAGACCAGGAAGAACGTCACCGACAGCCGGGTGATGCCGCGGGTCACCAGCACGTAGAGGCCGTACCCGAGGAAGACTGCGGAGACGAAGGCGGGAAGAAGAGCGTACAGGGCTTGCATGGTCGGCTGCGAGGTTCCCCGGTCGATCGGGCGCGCCGGCGTGGTGGCGGGCCGGCGGTCGGAATGCGCTGAATGGTATGCCTTGCACCGGCTTGCCGTGCATATTTCGATTGCAGACAGAGCTTATCGGCGCTGAAGACGGCTGCCTACCGCCCGATGGAAGGGGCCGCACGCGGGGCAGCGCGAGACGCCGGCGAAGTACGGGAATCGTCGTGGCATTGCATAATTCGCCCCTGCGCCCGGCGAACCGCCGCGGCTGGCCGGCGCCCGCCAGAACGAACTTCCGGAACCTCCCTCGCATGTCGCTCCCCTCCTCCACCCGGCGTCACCCCGACTGGCTCACCTTGTTCCTGCTGGCGTTCCCGCCGTTGAGCTGGGCCGGCAATGCCATCGTCGGGCATATCGCCGCAGGCGCGGTACCGCCGATCACGCTGAATTTCCTGCGCTGGGTGCTGGCCGGCCTGCTGCTGACGCCGCTGGCCTGGCGCGAATTCCGCGCGCATGCCGCGCAGCTGCGCCAGCACCTCGGGCTGATCGTGCTGCTTGGCATCCTGTCGATCGCCAGCTATAACGCCTTGCAATACCTGGCGCTGACGACCTCGACGCCGATCAATGTCACGCTGATCGGCGCGTCGATGCCGCTGTTCCTGCTGGTGGTCGGGGTGACCCTCTTTGCCGAGCCCGTGCGCGGCAAGCATGTCGCCGGCGCGCTGCTGTGCCTGGTCGGCGTGGGCTTCGTGCTGCTGCGCGGAGACCTGGCCCGGCTGGCGCAGTTCGATTTCGTGCCGGGCGACCTGTTCATGCTGGCCGCCACGCTGGCGTGGAGCGGCTATACCTGGCTGCTGCGCAAGCGGCGTCCGGACCTGCCGCTGATCACGCTGCTCTACGCGCAGATTCTTGCCGGGGTCGCGGTCAGCGTGCCGTTCGTCGCGTGGGAGCTGCTCAGCGGCGGCGGCCAGATCGTCTGGGGCTGGAAGACCGCCGGCATCCTGACCTATGTCGCGACGGTGCCGTCGCTGCTGGCGTACTTCGCCTGGGACCGGGCGGTGGCGCGCGCGGGCGCCCAGTTGCCGGTGTTCTTCGTCACGCTGACGCCCGCCTTCGCGGCGATCCTTTCCACGCTGCTGCTGGGCGAGTGGCCGCACTGGTATCACGGTGCGGGACTGGCCGCGATCATCGCCGGTATCTGGGTAGCACAGCGCGGTTGATCGGCGACGGCCCGCTTCGATCGCCCTCCCGCTACCTCCGATGGCAGCGCTTGCAGCTTTCGCGCGACACATTTCGGGGGCCATAGGGCCATTCGGCGAAAAAACCCCTTGAAAATAGGCACCGATTCGTGGTTTTGCTATTCTGTGCGCGGCGTTGGAGGGCTGGCTTTCACCCGCAAGGTTGACCGGTCCCGATGGTCCCGATGGCCCTGCGGTCGCGATTTTCGATATCCGATGGTTCGACAATCCGATCGTCCGGCGCTCTCACTCTGAACCTGTTCACGATATCGACATGGCTACCAAAGCGAATTCGACCGCGAAGACTGCTGCAACCAAGACCGCCGCCAAGGCTCCTGCGAAGAAGGCAGCGCCGGCCAAGACCGCTGGCAAGACCGCCGCCAAGACCGCGGCCAAGAGTGCGGCACCGGCCAAGGCCGCAGGCAAGACCGCCGCCGCGCCGGTGGCCAAGCCGCTGAAGGACACTTTCAACAAGTCCAGCCTGGTGACCCACCTGGTGACGGAAACCGGCCTGGATTCCAAGACCGTCAAGACCGTGCTGGCGCATCTGGAAAACGCCATGGTCGGCTCGCTGCACAAGAAGGGCGCCGGCGAGTTCACGCTGCCGGGCCTGCTGAAGGTGACCGCGGTGCAGGTGCCCGCCACCAAGAAGCGCTTCGGCAAGAACCCGTTCACCGGTCAGGAACAGTGGTTCCCCGCCAAGCCGGCATCGGTGCGCGTCAAGGTCCGCGCGCTGAAGAAGCTGAAGGACGCGGCGCTGTAAGGCGCGCGTCGGCGGTTCATGCCCGCGTCGGCTGTCCCGGACACCGGACGGCAGGATGCGGCAGTCGCCCAGGGGCTGGGTCCTGTGTTGCGCGGGGCCCGGCCCTTTTGTTTTTGCTTCAGGCGGCTCTATGTGAAACGAAGAATGCGCCGCATGGGAAGGGTTCGCAGATCCCTGCGCGTGTCGCAGACGAGATAAGCATAGGCAATGTCGCCGCGCACCTCATGGAGGATGCGGTTCACGCCCGAAATGCCCTGGCGGTACTGAAGCAGATCCAGGGCAGCAAGTTCCGGGGGAATCCCGCGTGTTGAGCTGGCCGTTTCGCTACCTGCATTCACGGCCGACAACCTGCGCCTTCTTCTCCAGCGCATGTTCCCGCATCAAGGTCTCCACGGTAGCGGCATCGCGCGCCAGCAGCGCGGCGACGAACGCATCGTGCGCGGCGACGGCGCGGCGCCATGAGGCGGTGTCCAGGTTCGAGCGATACCGCAGGTTCTGCACGCGCAGGTTCAGCCGGCGGTGGGTATCGGCCAGCGCATCGTTGTGGGCCGCGGCGCTGACCGCCAGGTGGGTGCCCATGCTGGCCTCGTAGTAACGCCCGATATCCCGGGCCCGATAGGCGGCTCGCATACTGCGGTGCAATGCCGCGATGCCGTCCAGTTCGGCGTCGGTGGCGCGCTCGGCCGCCAGCCGGCCGGTCAGCCCTTCCAGCACGGCCAGCACATCGAAGATATCCGCCACTTCCTCCGGCGACATGGCGACCACCTGCGCGCCCCGCTTGGGCAGCAGCTGCACCAGTCCGTCCGCGGCAAGCACGCGATACGCCTCGCGCAGCGGCGTGCGCGATACCTGCAGCCGCTCGCATAGCTCGCGCTCGTTTAGCCAGACGCCCGGCACCAGGGTGCCGTCGATGATGAGTTGGCGCAGCCGTTCCGCGACGTTCGCTGCCAGCGTCCCGCTGCCCTCCGCTGGCGAGCTGTCCGCGCTTCCAGGGGTGCTCGATCCTGCCGTGCGCCGGCCTCGCTGACCCTGGGGCAGCACGGGCGGCAACGCGACCCCGAGGGCCAGCTCACGCTCCGCATCCGCAGCCGGCGTGTCTGTAGCGTGGGGGTTAACCATGGTGCGATCTCCCTTGGAACGACGCCATTCCTGTCATATGGTATACCAAATCAGCCACCGATCCAGAGGACGCTCGCCCCATGCCAACCCTGCCCGAGACCGCCGTGCCCGAGACCGCCGCGCCAGCGTCGTCGACCGACGCACCCCTGCTGGTGCTGCGCGAAGACGCCATTGCCACCGTGGTGCTGAACCGGCCGGAGAAGCTCAATGCCTTCACGCTCGCCATGTGGCAGCGCCTGGGCGAGGTGTTCGAGGAGCTGGGCGCTGACCCGGGCGTGCGATGCGTCATCGTGCGCGGCGCCGGCGAGCGCGCCTTTTCGCCGGGCAACGATATCGGCGAGTTCGCCGTCGCGCGCGGCAATCGTGCCCAGGCGATCGACTACGGCCGCGTGATGCACGCCACCGCGCAAGCGATGCTGGACTGCCCCCATCCCATCGTCGCGCAGATCCACGGCATCTGCGTCGGCGGCGGGCTCGAAGTGGCGGCGATGGCGGACATCCGCATCTGTGGCGAGAGCAGCCGCTTCGGCGCGCCCATCAAGAACCTGGGGCTGGTGATGGCCTACCCCGAGATGGCGCCGCTGATCCGGCTGATCGGCGAATCGCGCACGCTGGAGCTGCTGCTGGAGGGCCGCATCATCGGCGCGGCCGAGGCGCATGGCATGGGGCTCGTCTCCCGGGTCGTGCCGGACGACGGCGTCGCCGCCGAAGCGCTGGCCACCGCGCAGCGCATCGCCAGCGGCGCCCCGCTGGTGGCGCGCTGGCACAAGAAGTTTGCGCGGCGCCTGGCGGCCGGCACGCCGCTGTCGCAGCAGGAGCTGGACGAAGCGTTCGACTGCTTCGATACGGAGGATTTCCGCACCGGCTACCGCGCCTTTCTCGACAAGCGCACGCCGCAGTTCCAGGGCCGCTGAACCAACCCGACATCCCATCCGACGATGCAGAGCCAATCCTCACCCAACCCCTCCCCGCCGGCCGGCGCGCTCGCCGGCATGCGCGTGCTCGAACTGGCGCAGATCATGGCCGGCCCGACCTGCGGCATGATGCTGGCCGACATGGGCGCCGACGTGATCAAGATCGAGAAGACCGAGGGCGGCGACGATGCCCGCGGCTACCGCGATCCGCAGATCAATGGCGTCTCGGCCCCGTTCCTGATGCTCAACCGCAACAAGCGCGCGATCGCGCTGGACCTGAAGTCGGAGGCAGGCCGTGGCGTGCTGCTGCGCATGGTGCGCGACGCCGACGTGCTGATCGAGAACTTCCGCAACGGCACCATGGAGAAGCTGGGGCTGGGCTACGAGGCGCTGTCCAAGATCAATCCGGGACTGATCTACTGCGCCATTTCCGGCTATGGCCGCAGCGGGCCGGCCGCGGACAAGGGCGGCTTCGACCTGATCGCGCAAGGCTTCACCGGCCTGATGTCGATCACCGGCGAGCCGGGCGGTCCGCCGCTGCGCACTGGCAATTCGATCGCCGACATCAACGCCGGCATTCTTGCCGCGGTCGGCATTCTGGCGGCGTGGCAGCACCGGCAGAAGACCGGGCGCGGGCAGATCGTCGAGACCTCGCTGATCGAGGCGGGACTGCAGCAGTTGTACTGGCATGCGGCCATTCATTTCGCCACTGGCGAGTCGCCGGGGCCAAGCGGCTCGGCGCACGTGCTGGCCACGCCGTACCAGGCGTTTGCCACCCAGGACGGTCACATCATCGTCGGCGGCGCCAACGAGAAGAACTGGGAGCGCATCGCCCAGGTGCTGGGCCGGCCGCAGTGGCTGGAGGATGCGCGCTACCGCCGCAATGCCGACCGCATGCGCAACCGGGATTCGCTGCTGCCGGCGATGGCCGCGATCCTTGCCACCCGTCCTTCGGCGCACTGGCTGGCCGCCTTCGACGAGGCCGGCGTGCCGGCCGGGCCGGTCCATACCGTGGGCGAAGCGCTGTCGCATCCGCAAACCCTGGCCCGCGGCATGGTAGTCGAGCAGCAGCATCCGCAGGCAGGGCCGATCCGTACCATCGGCCTGCCGATCCGGCTATCGGAAACGCCGGCGCGCTACCACCGCCCCTCGCCGAGGCTGGGCGAGGATACCGTCGCGCTGCTGGCCGAGTGCGGGTATGACGAGGCGCAGATCGCGTCGATGATCGACAAGGGCGTGGTCAAGACCGTGGACGGCACCGAAGCGGCCGGGGGCAGCCGCTAGTCCCCCGCCGCTCGCGCACGCTACATCGCCGCCGGTTCGTGGCCCGCAGCGGACGGCTGCGGTGCCGCCTCGCCCGGTTCGCTGGCCGGGCTGCGCCGCGCCATCCACTCATACAGCGTGGGCAGCACGATCAGCGTCAGCAGCGTGGCGGTGACCAGCCCGCCAATGATGACGATGGCCAGCGGGCGCTGGGTTTCCGAGCCGATGGCGCGCGACACCGCCATCGGGAACAGGCCCAGCATCGCCAGCAGCGCGGTCATCAGCACCGTGCGCAGCCGGTCCATCGAACCGGTCACCACCGCCTCGCGCAAAGGCAGTCCCTGCTGCCGCAGCTGGTTGAAGTACGACACCATCACCACGCCATTGAGCACCGCCTGGCCGAACAGCGCGATAAAGCCGATCGCGGCCGACACCGACAACGGCGTGCCGGTCAGGAACAGCGCGAACACGCCGCCGACCAGCGCGAACGGGATATTGGACAGGATCAGCGCCGCGCTGCGCACCGACTGGAAGGCCTGGAACAGCAGCAGGAAGATCAGCAGCACCGACAGCGGCACCACCACCGCCAGCCGCGCCATGGCGCGCTGCTGGTTCTCGAACTCGCCGGACCACGCGATGGTGGCGCCCTGCGTATCGACATGCTGGCGCACCTGCTGCTGCATGTCGCGCACCACGCTGCCCATGTCGCGGTCGTGGATGAAGATGCCGATCGAGGTGGTGCGCTGGCCGTTTTCGCGGCTGATGTTCATCGCCCCCGATGCCGCGCGGAACTGCACCAGCTGCGACAGCGGCACCTGGGCGCCATCGGCCGTCGACATCAGGATGTTGGGCAGGCTCGGCAGCGCGCGCTCGCCCGGGCGCAGCCGTACCACCACGCTGAAGCGCCGCTCGCCCTCCCACATCTCGGTGGCGGCCTTGCCGGCCAGCGCGGTTTCCATCACCTCCTGCACGTCGGCGACATTGATGCCGTAGCGGGCCGCCTCGGCGCGATCGAAATCAAGCACGTACTGCGGCAGCTCGCCGTCGCGGTCGATGAAGGCGCGCATCACGCCCTGCACGGGCTTGACGCTGGCGAGCACCTGCTGGGCGACGCGCCGGTTCTGTTCCAGGTCGTCGCTCTGGACCTTGATGACCACCTGGCCCTTGATCTGGGAGATGCTCTCCAGAATGTTGTCCCGCACCGGCTGGGAGAAGTTCGGCTCGATGCCAGGCAGCTGGCGCAGGCGAGCGTCGATCTCGCCGATGATGCGGCGCTTGTTCATGCCCTTGCGCCAATCCTGCTCCGGCTTCAGGTCCACCAGGATCTCGACCGTGTTCATCAGCTTCGGGTCGGTGCCGTCGTCGGGCCGGCCAACCTTGGAGATGGTCGAGCGCACTTCCGGCGTCTCGCGTATCGCGCGCCGCAGGCGCGCGGCCTGCTCGCGCGCCTCGTCGGTCGAGACGGACGCGGGCAGGTCGAAGCTGACCCACATCGAGCCCTCGTCCAGTTCGGGAAGGAACTCGCTGCCCAGCAGCTTGCCCACGCCGGCGGTCACCACCAGCAGCGCGGCGCAAGCCGCCGCCACCGCGCGCTTGTGATCCAGTGCCCAGGCCAGCGCCGGCGCATAGGCCCGCTTGCACAGGCGTACCAGGGTGTTGTCGTCGTGCGCGATATTGCGCCGCAGCAGCAGGTAGCACAGCAGCGGCACCACCGTCAGCGACAGGATCAGCGAGCCGACCAGCGCGCCGCTGACGGTCCAGGCCATCGGCGCGAAGATCTTGCCCTCGTGCCGCTGCAGCGTGAAGATCGGCAGGTGCGCCGCGATGATGACGACCATCGAGAAGACGGTCGGCCGCCCCACTTCGATCGCCGCGCCGGCGATGGCGCGCAGGCGGGAGCGGCCGTCTCGGATCTGCTGCGCATCGAGCTGGCCGAGCCGGCGGAAGATGTTCTCGACCACGATCACCGCGCCATCGACGATGATGCCGAAGTCCAGCGCGCCCAGCGACAGCAGGTTGGCCGGGATGCCAACGAAGGTCAGGCCAAGGAAGGTCGACAGCATCGCCAGCGGAATCACCAGCGCCACGATCAGCGCGGCGCGGATGTTGGCCAGGAACAGGTACAGCACGGCGACCACCAGCAGCGCGCCCTCGACCAGATTGCCGAATACGGTATGCAGCGTCTTGCCGATCAGGTCGGCGCGGTCGTAGTAGGGCTCGATCCGCACCCCGGGCGGCAGGATGCCGTCGTTCAGTTTCTCGATCTTCTCCTTGAGCGCCTCCAGCACGATGGACGGGTTCTCGCCCTTGCGCATCACCACGATGCCCGAGACGATGTCCTCCTCGTCGTCCTGCGCCATCAAACCCTGCCGCGGCGCGGCGCCCACGCGCACTTCCGCCACGTCCCGCACCAGGATCGGCGTGCCGCCCACCTCCGCCACGACCACTGCGCCGATATCGGCGGAGCTGCGGAAGCTGCCGACCGAGCGCAGCAGGAACTGCTGCCGCCCATGCGCGACCGCGCCACCGCCGGCATTGGCATTGCCGCGCTCCAGCGCACTGAACAGCTGCGCCAGCGAGACATTGGCGTCGCGCATCCTGGCCAGGTTGGGATTGACCTCGTACTGCTTGATGGTGCCGCCCATGGTGACCAGATCGGCCACGCCGGGCACCTGGCGCAGGTTCTTCTCGACCACCCAGTCCTGCAGGGTGCGCAGCTCCTGGGCGCTCTGGCCGCGGCCGGAGAGGCGGAAGCGGTAGATCTCGCCGATGGCGGTGGACAGCGGCGCCAGGTCAGGCTGCACCCCTTCCGGGAGATCGACGCTGCGCAGCCGCTCCATGATCTGCTGGCGCGCCACCAGATCGGTAGCCTTGTCATTGAAGGTCACCATCAGGTACGACAGGCCGAACTGCGTGTGCGAGAACACCCGCACCGAGTTCGGCGTGCCGGCCAGCGCGGTTTCGATCGGAATGGTGACCTGCCGCTCCACCTCCTCCGCCGCGCGGCCGGGGTACAGCGTGATGACGTTGACCTGCACGTCGGAGACGTCCGGGAACGCCTCGATGGGCAGGTTCTTGAAGGCGTACAGCCCGCCGGCCACGAACAGGGCCAGCGCCAGCCAGACCAGCAGGGCCTGGTGCAGCGCGAAGTTGACGATGCGCGAGATCATGATCGGGCCGGTCTCAATGGGACACGTCGGCGCGGGACACGCCGGCGGGGGACTCGCCTGCGGCCGGCTGCGGGCGCGGCTGTCCGGCAGCGAGCGTATCGGGGGCGGCCACGGACGCGTCCATCTGTGCGCTGCGCAGCAGGTCCTGCAGATAGAGATTGCCGTCCGTCACCACCTCGGCTGCGTCCTGCAGCCCCGCCTTGACCTCGGTGATGCCGCCCACGGTCACACCCGGCTGGATCTCGCGCCGCTCGAAGCGGCGCTCGCCCCGGCGCACGAAGGCATAGTGACGGTTCTCGACCAGGTAGACGGCCTTGTCCGGCACCGCGGTGCCGGTGATCGCCTCGGCTTCCAGCCGGGCGGTGACGAACATTTCCGCCTTCATGCGCCGCTCCGGGTTCGGCACGTCCAGCCGCACCTTGACGCTGCGTGCGGCGGGATCGACGAAGTCGGCGATCTTGACCACCGTGCCGGCGAAGCGCTCGCCGGGATAGGCCGCCGATTCGATCTGCACCTGGCCGCCGCTGCGCAGCAGCCGCAGGTCCGCCTCGTTGGCGTCGATCTGCGCCCACAGCCGGCTGGGATCGGTGATCAGGAACAGTGGCTCGCCGCCCTGATCGGGCCGCACCTCCATGCCGGGGTTGACGTTGCGCGCCACCACCAGCCCGGCGATGGGCGCGCGCAGCACGAAGCCCTCGGCGTCGGGGTCGCCAGCGGCGTGGGTGCCACCGGTCTGCCGCAGCACCGCTTCGGCACGGCGCCGCTCCGCATCGGCGCGTGCCGCTTCGGCCTGAGCCAGATCGAATTCCTTGCGGGCAATGATGCCGGCGTCATGCAGCTCGCGCTGGCGCGCCAGCGCACGCGCGGCCAGCTCCGCGTCCGCGCCCGCCTTGCGCGCGTCCGCTTGCGCAGCGCTGAACTCGGGCGAGGCCAGCACCGCGAGCGGCTGGCCGACCCGGACCGTGGATCCGGGTTCGGCGAGGATGGTGGTGACACGGCCGGCAAAGGGACTGCCCACCCGGGCGGTACGGTCCTCGTTCCACATCAGCCGGCCCGGCAAGGCAAGCGAGCGTGCCGCGCCCTGGCGGACCGGTTCGACGCGGATGCCGGCCATCGCGCCCGCGGGCAGCGTGATGCTGGCGCCCTCGACCACGGGGGCCTGCGCGGGCGGCGCTTCATGACGTTCGCAACCGGTGAGCAGCAGCGCCGCGGCCAGTACAGCCATCAAGGGCACCCTCAGCCAGCCAGCAGCGCGGCCGGTCATATCTGAGGTCGTCGCGGCGATCGGATCAGCGGTCGGAGGCATCGGCAAGGGCATGAATTGCATGGACTGGGGCAACGTCGTCGGACGCGCCGGAGGATCGAGGGTAGGAGGGGTCGAAGACCACGGAGGAGGCGGCACGGGTTGCCGCCAGGTAGGCCGACAGCGCACTGGCATGCGCGCCGCGCGCCGCGATGGCATCGAGGCGCGCCTGGCGCAGCGCGCGCCTGGCATCGAGCAGATCGAGCACGCCGGTAGCGCCGCGCGAGAAGGCCAGCTCGGCATCGGCGCCGACCTGCTCGGCGGCGGGCAGTACCGCGTCGCGCATCTGCTGCCATGCGCGCGCGGCGGCATCGAGTGCGGCGCGCAGCCGCGCGATATCGTTGCCGGCCTCGAGCATCACACGGTTGCGCTCCTCCAGCGCGGTGTAATAGTCGGCCTCCGCGCGCGCCAGCTCGCCGTCGTTGCGGTGCCGGACCATCAGCGGAATCGAGACGAACACGCCGAAGCTGTTGCCGCTGCCCTGCTGGTTGCCGCCGTTGACCGGATACCGTTCGACCTGCGCACCGACCGTAATGTCCGGCACCCGGCCAGCACGCGCGAGTTCGCGTGCCGACGCCGCGGCGCGCAGCCTTGCCTGCGCTGCTACCACGTCGGGACGCAGCGCGACCAGCTCGGCCGACTGCTCCTCGCTGGGCAGCGGCAGCACCGCGCCAGCATCCGGCCATTGCACTGCCAGTTCCATGCGGGACAGCGTGCCCTGCACGCCTGCCTGCCGGGCCAGCTCGGCCAGCTCCTCGGCGTGGCTGGCGCGGGCATCGCGCAGTTCCGCCTGGGCGCGCAGGCCGTCCAGCTCGATGCGGGTCAGGTCGGCCCGGGAAATGTCGCCGGCCTTCAGGCGCAGCCGGTGCGCCGCCGCGGAACGCTCGTACAGTTCCAGCGCCTGCTCCAGCGCGGCGACGCGCTCCTGGCCGATGGCCGCCTGGTAGAAGGAGCGCTCCAGTTGCGCGATTTGCTGCACGGCGGCAGCCCCGGTTTCCGCGCTGGCCGCTTCCCGCCCCGCACGCGCGGTCTTCACGCGCAGCGGCGCCTTGCCCGCTGTCTCGATCTGCTGGTCCACGCGCAGCACGGAATCGACCGCCTTGCGCTGGAGCCCGCCGGGACCCATGCCGGCGTGCGGGTTGATGTTCTCGACGCCGACGCTCAATACCGGGTTGGGACGCTGCCCGGCAATCGCGATGTCAGCCTCGCTCTGCTGCTCAGCCGCGCGGGCCAGACGCAAGGCCGGATTGCAGCGCAGGGCCAGCGCGCGCAGCTCGGCCAGCGTCATGGTGCCCGAGGCGGGCGCGCGACAGGCGAGCGCCTCGGCAGCGGGTTCGGCCGCGAGTTCGGCTGCGGCAAGGCCTGCGGCGGCCCCTGGGCCGCTGGCGGCAAGGCAAGCCAGCAGCGCCAGCAGGGGTGCCGGCCGCTTGCGCAGGGTCGCCCGCCAGTGCCCGCGCTGACCTGGCCAGGGGAAGAAGGGACGGTTGATCAAGTGTGTTCCGCTTGCGCCGGTTCGGGGATCGATGCACGTGGCGGCTGGCCGGCAAGGCCGCGACGTTCATGCAGCCGCTCGCTGCATGGCGGCATTTGAGCGAAGGCGGATTTCAGCTGGCTTTCAGAAGGTTGACACTTGGCTTGCAGTGGCGCCCCTGCCACGAGGGGAAACCCGAGCAATGTTTTATGATGGATACTTTGCCCGCTCCGCGGCGCCCCCGCCTGCACCGTCCCCGCCGCAACTCCGATGCCTGATATCCATTGGCTGCCCGCCCTGCTTACCCTGCTGCTCGGCGGCGCGCTTGGCGCGCTGGGGGGACTGTTCGGCATCGGCGGCGGCCTGCTGGCCATTCCCGCCCTCGGGATGCTGTACGGCATGGACCAGCAGCTGGCGCAGGGCACCTCGCTGGTGATGATCGCGCCCAACGTGCTGATCGGCTTCTGGCAGTATCGGCGCCGCGCCAATATCGCGCTGCGCACGGCGGTGGTGCTGGGCCTGTCGGCAGTCGCGGCCACCTATGTCTTCGCCCGCCTGGCCACCGCAATGGACCCGGTGCTGCTGCGGCGCATCTTCGCCTGCTTCATGATCGGCATGGCGCTGTACTTTCTGTGGCGGCTGTTGCCGGGGCGCGCGGTGCCCGTCGAGCAGCGCCGGCTGTCGGACCGCTGGTTGCCCGCGGTCGGCGCGGTCGGCGGCGCGTTCTCGGGTTTTTTCAGCGTCGGCGGCGGCGTGATCGCCGCGCCCGCGATGGTCGGGCTGTTCGGCATGCGGCAGGCCGAGGCGCAAGGGCTGGCGCTGGCGCTGGTCACGCCTGGCGCGGTGGTCGCGCTGGGCACCTACGCCCATGCCGGCCACGTGGACTGGGTCAGCGGCATCCCGCTGTCGATCGGCGGCATGCTGACGATCTCGTGGGGTGTCGCGCTCGCGCACCGGATGCCCGAGCGGCGCTTGCGGGCGATGTTCTCGGTCTGCCTGATCGCCACCGCGGTGGTCATGCTGATCCGCGGCTAGCGCTGCCCGACCTTCCAGGCCGGCCGGGCGCGGTGCTCGCGTTACACTGACCGGCTCCATCCCTTTCCTGCCGTTTCGCCTTGCCCACCTACACCCTCGCCGCTGCCGTCCAGGCCGAGATCGACATCCGCAAGAGCCGCTTCCTGGCCCTGGCCATCCCGGTGGCCGACCGCGAGGAGGCGATGCGCGTGCTGGCCGCGCTGCGGGCCGACCATGCGACGGCGACGCACGTCTGCTGGGCGCTGCTGGCCGGCGGGCAATCGGGCATGTCCGACGACGGCGAGCCCTCCGGCACGGCGGGGCGGCCGATCCTCGAAGTGCTGCGCCATCACGAACTCGACGGGGTGCTGGCCGCGGTGGTGCGCTACTACGGCGGCATCAAGCTCGGCGCGGGCGGGCTCGTGCGGGCCTATACCGATGCCATCGCCGCGGCGCTGAAGCTGGGCGAGCGAATCGAACGGATCCCCTTCGCGCAGCTCGACATCGAGGTCGATTACGCCGACGAGGACCGTGTGCGGCGCTGGGCCGAGCAGCACGGGTATGCCGTCGGCGAAGGCAGCTACGACATGCGCGTACGGCTGCCCGTGCGCATGCCCGCCACCGATACCGACGCGGCCGCCAGCACGCTGCGCGACCTGACCCACGGCAAGGGCATCGTTCGCCCCGCTGCCGACAACGAGCCGGACCGGGCATGAGCACGCCGACCAGGCCGGCGCTGCGCATCCGGCTGCATCCCTCGGGCGCGACCTTCGCTGCCGAGCCTGGCCAGTCCGTACTGGAAGCGGCGGCGGCGGCGGGCATCCGCCTGCCCAGTTCCTGCCGCAACGGCACCTGCCGCGCCTGCATGTGCCGGCGCCTGGCAGGGAACATCGACTACCGGATCGAGTGGCCCGGATTGAGCCTGGACGAAAAGGACGACGGCTGGATGTTGCCCTGCGTCGCCTGTGCCCGCACCGATCTGGAAATCGAGGCGAGGCCGCTGCCGGCCTAAGCCACCGCACGCCGGCCCGCGCCGGCTTCGGCCGCCACCGGTGCGGCGGCATCGAAGAACGCGAACGCCAGCCGCAGCGCGTCCGGTCCTGCCGGATCGGCGTATGCCTGCGATGCGGGGCCACCGCTCCAGGCGTGCCCCATGCCATCGATCCGCACCAGCCGGACATACGGCCGACCGTCATGGCGCCAATCGAGCACGGTGATCGCCCGCCGCGTTCCGCGCTGGATCGTACGGGGCGCGCTCGCGCGCAGCGCGCTGCGCGCCGACAGCATCAGCCACAGGTTGACACTGGCCGCGGCATTGTCGAAGGCCACCACCCGGTCCGCGTCGCCATGCAGCAGCAACAGCGGCGGCGGCGTGCGCCCCGCCAGCCGCAATTGCAGCGCCTGCATCTGCGCGGCCGAGGGCTGGCCGATCGCGCCGCGCATCACGCGCGCCGCTTCGGTGGCGTTGCTGGCCACATGCGGCACGGCGCCGGAGTGCGAGCCGACCGCCGCGAAGCGGTCCGGATAGCGCAGCGCCATGGTCTGCGCCATTGCCCCGCCCGCCGACAGGCCCAGCAGGTAGATTTCGCTGCCGCGCACCGGATACAGCGCGCCGACATGATCGACGATGGCCATCAGCAGCGACGCCTCCGCGGCCGCAATGGCTTCGCCGCGGAACCAGTTCCAGCAGCGATTGGGATTGGCGCGCGAGGACTGCTCGGGCAGCAGCACCATGCAGCCGCGCTGCCGCGCGAACGCCGCGGCACGGGTGCAGACGGCGAAGCTGCCCGCGTCCTGCGCGCAGCCGTGCAGCAGCACCAGCAGCGGCGCCGGTGCCGCGCGGCTCGGCTCCTGCGGCAGATAGAGCCGATAGTGGCGCAGCGTCAGCGGACTGCTCCCCCAGCTTCCCTCGATCCAGCGCCCGCCTGCGCGCGCGTTCGGTGCGGGGACCGGCGAGGCGACGCCGGAAAACGCGCGCCGCAGCGCCTCGGCCTGGGAGGAGGACGCGGCCAGCGCGGTGGCGGCCAGCCCTTTGGATGCCGAACGCTTGCGTCCCGGGGATCGGACGGGCCTGGTTGCCGTGGCGCTGGCCTTGGCCGCCGCCTTGGTCGCTGCCTTCGTCCCGTTAGCTGCGTCGGTCAGCGTGCGCGCGAGGCTGCGGCCGACCATCCGGTGCGCCCGCTCCAGCTGCCGTGCGGCGGTCTTGCCCAGGCTTGCCCATGAGGCGAGCGACGATTGCCGCCTGCCTGCGCGCTTGCGACGCGGCTTTTGTGCCATGCGCTTTTTCCTTGCAAGGGTTGGCTTGACCGATTGCTGGCGCGAAACTGGATCACGCCAGCCCACGCCACGCAAGGTCCGCGCCCAGCAGCAGCAGTCCGACGAAAAATACGCGGCGGAAGCGCGCGGGTGGAATGCGGTGCCGCAGACGCTGCCCCACCCACATTCCGACCAGCGCCGGCACCAATGCCGCCAGCGAGGCGCCCAGCACCGCAGGATGCCACAGCACGCCGCCCATCGACAGCGTCACGGCGAGCGCCAGCGTGGACACCGTGAACGACAGCCCCAGCGCCTGCACCAGGTCGTCGCGCGCCAGACCCAGCCCTTGCAGATATGGCACGGCCGGAATCACGAACACGCCGGTGACCGCCGTAATCGCACCGGTTACCAGTCCGATCGACGGGCCCAGCCAGCGCTCCGCTGCCGCCGGCACCGCCATCTGCCAGGACGCGAGGCCAACCACCGCATACAGGATCAACGCCGCGCCCAGCGCCGCGCTGGCATGGCGCACCTCGCCCGGGGGCGCCAGCATGCCGACCGCCACGGTGCCGAGCACGATGCCGACGAACATGGGCCAGAGGCGCGCCACCAGCTCGCCGAGTCGCGCACCCCCCGCGATCTGCACCGCGTTGGTCACCATCGATGGCGCCACCAGCAACGCGGCCGCGTGCCCGGGCGCCATCACCACGCCAAGCAGGCCTACCGCGACGGTCGGCAGGCCCATGCCAACCACCCCCTTGACGAAACCGGCCAGCAGAAAGGTCAGTCCGATATAGACGACGTGATTGTCGAATTGCAGCGCCTCCATTCAACGGCCCCCCTCGGGCAGCGTCTGCGCGGCCTTGCCATGCCCCGCCTCGCCGTGCACCGCCTTGCTGTCGGCCGGCGCCTGCTCCCGCTCCTCCATGCCATAGTCGCGCAGCACCTGCGCCACGCGCAGCCGATATCCGCCGAACACGCCGCCGCGCCCGGCCTGCTGCGCCAGGCGATGCTCGGCCGTGTTGCGCCACGCCTGGACCGCGGCCTCGTCGCGGAAGAACGACAGCGACAGCAGCTTGTTGGGATCGGTCAGGCTCTGGAAGCGCTCGACCGAGATGAAGCCGTCGATCGATTCGAGAACCGGCCGCAGCCGCGCGGCAATATCCAGATAGGCTTGCGTTCGCCCTGCTGCGGGCTCCACCTCGAAAATCACGGCAATCATGGCGTCGGTTCCTGCTGTTGGGTCCGGAGAAAAAGGCGCGCACCGGCAAGGCGCCGCGCCGTCTTGTTCTGCGCAAGTATCGTCCTATACTGGCATTCGTTGTTTCACCTCGGGATGAACTATGGAATACGCACCGGGCATCAGCCAGCTGGCCGGCCTGCTCGCCGATCCGGGCCGGGCCGCCATGCTGTGGGCCCTGATGGATGGCAGTGCCCGGCCCGCGGGCGAGCTGGGCCTGATCGCCGGATTATCCGCGTCATCGACCAGCGGCCATCTGGCCAGGCTCGCCGAGGGCGGCTTGCTCGCGGTGGAAACGCACGGCCGCAACCGCTATTACCGCCTGGCGACGCCGGAGATCGGCGTTGCCATCGAGGCGCTGGCGGCCGCCTCCGACGCCAGCCGTCCGCCGCGCCGGCTGGTGCCGGCGTCCCGCACGGCCCCTGCGCAGCTGCGGCACGCGCGCACGTGCTACGACCATCTGGCCGGAGAACTGGCAGTGGCGTTGCTTTCGCGGATGACGAATGCCGGCTGGCTGGAACCGCAACAGCAACAATTGAGTCTGTCCGTGCAGGGCGAGCGGGCACTGGCGGAGTTGGGCGTCGACATCGACGGCGCCCGCCGCAAGCGCCGCCGTTTCGCCTGCACCTGTCCCGACTGGAGCGAGCGCAAGCCGCACCTGGGGGGCGCGCTGGGCGCGGCATTGCTGGACGCGATGCTGGCCCACCGCTGGATCGAGCGCACGCCCGAGTCCAGGGCGCTGCGCGTGACGCCGGCCGGCACGCGGGAATTTGCCCGGCTGGCGCTTTGACTGGAGGAGACCGACGGTGAGCGGGAGACTGGACGACGATACGCGCCAGGCGGTGGAGCGGCTGCTCGGCATGATCAATTTCGACGACGGCGTGATGATCGAGAAGCAGCTTGCACTGCTGGACGAAGCGCTGGAAGAGAGCGAGGAGATTCCGGACGGCGCCGAACTGCTGCGCATGGTGCAGGAAGCGATCGACTGGGAAGCGGGCTTCGAGGTCGAGCAGACCGACAGTGCCACCTTCATCGACTGCCTGAACCAGCTGGCCGCGCGCCTGGACATCGTGCTGGACTGGGGCGTGGACGATCCGGAAGACGAGGACTTCCTCGGCGGGACGTCGGTGGCGGAGCTGATGGAGCAGGCGCACGAGCAGCTGCGCGCGATGGGCATCACGCTATGGCACTGGGAAAGCGGTGCCGGCGTCTATGCCGGCTGGCTGGCCCGCAGCGACGATGAGGAAGAGATTCTTGCCGTCGCGGAACAGCTGGACGTGGAAGTGCGAAGCGGGGACCAGCCGTTCTAGGGGTGTCGGTCGCCCTGGCAGACCAATCCCTCTACCCGGCCCTCTCCCCTTGAACCGCTCAGGCGGCGGCATCTTCTCCCGCAGCCCCCGCTTCCCGCCGGGCCGCGGCCCCCGCCGGCGCGCGCCGCGGTGCCGCCGGCTGCAGCATGCCTTCCATCAGATCGAGCAGGGCCCGCACGCTGGCCGGCATCAGCTTGCGCGCCGGCATCAGGACATAGACCTTCAGCGGCGAGGAACTGCAGGCCGGCAGCAGCCGCACCAGCAATCCTTCCCGCACCTGCTCCTCGACGAAATTGGGCGACAGCCGCGCGACGCCAATCCCGGCGATGGCGGCCTTGCGGCGAATCTCCGCGTTATGCGTGCGGATGCGTGGGGCCACCGGCAGCGTGGCGATCTCCACGCCCTCGCGCAAAAACTCCCAGCGACGGTCCCCGGCGTTGCCAATGGTCGGCCAGCCCGCCAGATCGCCGGGCGTGCGCGGCAACCCATAGCGCTGGATCAACGCGGGCGCGGCGTAGAAGGCCCGCTCCACCAGCACCACCCGCTTGCTGGCCAGCGAACTGTCGTGCAGCGTGGTGTTGGTCATCACGAAGGCGAGGTCGTAGCCGTGCTTGAGCATGTCCGGCTGATCCCAGGTGACATCGATGTCCACGTTCAGGTCCGGATGCAACGCGAGCAGGCGCGACAGGCTCGGCGCCAGATGCTGCGAGCCGACCTCGTAGGGCGTAGCGATGCGCAGCGTGCCCGAGACGCGCTCGCTGACGGAGGCCGCCTCGGTGCTGATCTCGCGCAGCGCAACGAAATGCGGCGCGATCCGTTCGTAAAGCGATTGCCCCTGCTGGGTCACGCGCACGCGGCGCGTGGTGCGCTCGAACAGCCGGAAGCCCAGCTGCGTTTCCAGCCGGGCAATGGCCGCGCTGGCGGAAGACTTGGGCACCTCGGCAAGCTCGGCGCCCTGCGTAAAACTGCCGGCCTCCACGACCCGGCAGAAAATCTCCCAGTCCTTCCATTCGATGGTCTTCATGGCATTCCTTGCACACGCCCCTTGCCGTGGCGCGCGGGGGGCCATTCTGCCATGGGCACGACCGGCTCGCTCGGCGAAACAACGGCGCGGGGGCCGGCCAGGCGGGACGCGAGCGCCCTGATGAGAGCGGCCTCGATGGCACGGTCAACGCCTGGACGCAGATCCGCACGTCGGTGGAAGAGAGTCGGGTGGATCCGGATGCCGCCCACAGGGCAAGGTGTGTATCGAGCAGCAGTTTCACCGAAGGCGAAAGCAATGATGCGAGCCGTTACTGGAAAACAATCACCGACCGCGCCACCTCCCCCTTTCGCAGCGCGGCGAAGGCATCGTTGATTCCCTCCAGCGGAAGCCGCTGCGAGATCATCGCGTCCAGCTCCAGCCGGCCGCCCAGATAGAAGTCCACCAGCCGCGGCATGTCGATCGGGAACCGGTTCGAACCCATCATCGAGCCCTGGATGCGCTTCTCGGCGAGGAAGTCAGTGCCTTTCAGCTCGATCTTGACGCCCGGCGGCAGCATGCCGATGACGGTCGCCGCGCCACCTCGGCGCAGCATGGCGAAGGCCTGCTCGGCCGTGGTCTTCAGCCCGATGGCCTCCAGCGCGTGATGCACGCCGCCATGGGTGAGCGTGCGCACGGCCTCCACGGGATCGGTCGCGCTGGCGTCGATGGTATCCGTCGCGCCAAAGCCAAGGGCGAGCTCGAGCTTGCTGGCCAGCCGGTCGATGGCGATGATGCGGCCCGCGCCGGCGAGCGCGGCGGCGTTGATGGCCGCGAGGCCAACGCCGCCGCAACCGATCACCGCCACCGTTTCACCCGGCCGCACCCCGGCGGTATGCGCCACCGCGCCGAAGCCGGTCATCACCGCACAGCCGATCAGCGCCGCGCGGTCCAGCGGCATGTCGGGCCGGATCGCCACCAGCGCATGCTCGTGCACCAGCATCTTCTCAGCGAAGGCGGACAGGTTCAGGAACTGGTGCATCTGGCCCTTGGGCGAGGCCAGGCGCGGCGCTTCGTCCTCGCCACGGCGGGTGTCCGTCGCCAGGCACAGCGACAGCCGGCCGCCGAGGCAGAACTCGCAATGGCCGCAGTAGGCCGACAGGCAGGTCACCACATGGTCGCCCGGACGCACCGTGCGCACCCCGGCGCCGACCTTTTCCACCACGCCGGCGGCCTCATGGCCGAGCACCACCGGCATGGCGAAGGGATACGTGCCATCGAGGAAGTGCAGGTCGGAATGGCATACGCCGGCGGCGGCGGTGCGCACCAGCACCTCGCGCGGGCCGGGCTCGCCGATCTCGATGTCCTCGATCGCGAGCGGCGTTCCTGGTTGATGCAGCACGGCAGCCTTCATCGTCTCTCTCCTGTTTGATTGGTGATGGCCGTGGTCCGTGGCGAGACGACCCGGCCCTACCGCAATGACCAGATGCCGTCCCCCTCGTCGGCCACGCCGTCGGCCTGCAACTTGAGCAGATGCGCCAGCAGCGAGCGCTGCGCCACCGGCAGCATGCGCGCCGGCACGTCGTCGTAGACGCGCGGCAGCAGCGTGTCGATCGACGCCGGGCTCAGCTCGCGCAGGGCGCTCAGCACGCGCGCTTCGCGGTGCTGGCGATGGCGAATCAGCAGCCGGATCGCATCGCGCGGGCGCGGCATCAGGAAGCCGTGCCCCGGCGCCAGCCAGTCCAGCGGCTCTTCCAGCAGCGCCGACAACGACGCCAGGTAGGCACGCATGTCGCCGTCCGGCGGGCCGATCACCACGGTCGAGCCCTGCATCACGTGGTCGCCAGTGAAGAGCAACCGCTCCTGCTCGAGCAGGAAGCACAGATGATTGGAGGCGTGCCCGGGCGTATGCAGGACGCGCAGCGAGACCGGATCGTCGGCGTCGCCGATCTCCAGCCGCTCGCCATGCTCCAGTTGCCGATCCGGCGCGAAGGTGGGGTCCTGGCGATGCGGCATCGCGGCGATGCGTCCCAGCACCGTGGCGCCGGTGGCCTCGCGCAGCCGCGCCGCGCCCGGCGAGTGGTCCAGATGCGTGTGCGTGACGAGGATCCAGCGGATCGGCCCCGGCGCCGCGCCCAGCACCGCGTCCAGATGGGCCGCATCGTCGGGGCCGGGGTCGATCACCGCCCATTCGTTGCGCCCCGGGCTGCCGACCAGGTAGGTATTGGTGCCGGGACCCGTCATGGCGTTGCCATTGTCCGCAGTCACCCGCAACAGCCTGGGCGACAGACGGACCGCATGGCCTGGCGTCAGCGCATAGCGCCCATGTCCCGCCCCATCCGGATCGATCCGCGCGATCTCGGCGTAGCTCGGCTCGTCGGGCATCACCGGCCGCGGACCATCCGGGCCCTTGGCGATACGCGGCATCACCAGCGGCACCTCGCGCTGCGCGGCCGCATGGTCGTAACAGGCCCGCGCGCTGCCGAAATGCGCGATCGACATCAGCAGCCGCCGGGTCGCGTTGACCAGATGGACGCCGCCCTCGGGCTTGATCGCATCGGCCGGGCGCACCCAGCGATGGTCCACCGCCTCCACGCCGTCGTGCATGACCGTCTGCCCCTCGGGCAGCAGCGCGACGAAGAAGCGCGTATCGAACCGTTTGGGCAGCCCCGGCGGGGTCAGCCAATGGCTCAGGTATGCCATGCGGTCCACCGCCAAGCATAGCCGCATCTCCCGGCACACTTCGGCGATGCCCGGACCGCCATGGCGCACCGCCTCGCGCAGCCAGGCACGCCGGGCCGGTTCCAGCCTGTCGGTCGATATCAGTTCGCCGTCGCTGCCGCGGGCGAACAGCAGCCCCGCTTCCTCGCAGCACTCGCGCACCGCGCACAGGTAGAAGTCGAGGCCGCCCGCGTCGAGCCCCAGCCGCGCGCTGGCAGCGGCGTCGTCCAGCCCCATGCAGATGCCGTGCAGCGCCCGGTCGGCCGGGTCCAGCGTGCCACCTGGAAAGACCCAGGCGCCGCTGCTGCGGTCATCCCCTCGCTCGGGGCGGCGTACCAGCAGCACCTCCATGCCCTGGTCGCCATCGCGCAGCACCAGCACGCTGGCCGCGTAGCGCAAGGTCGAACGGGAAGAGGAGGAAGCGGAGGGCGATGGATTGGCTGACATGGCGGAATAGGGGGGCGCGGGCTGCGATCAGGGGAAGGATCAGGGGAACGGCCTCGGTAGTGTACGGTCAGCCACCGCGCCGGTCATGGCGCATTGCGGCGACAGCAGGAATCACCGGGCTGCCAGCAGCGGGGCCGGCGGCGCTGTCCCGGCCTTCCCGGCCCTCTCCCTCCTGCGCCCGCTCGCGCTGCTGCGGCGGTGGCGGCGGCGCGGTGTCCGCGGTCTCCGCGCCACATTCGGTGCCCGCTCGCGCATCCACGGCGCGTACCCGCTGGAAATGGCGGATGATCTGCTGCGCCACGGCCAGACGACCGTTGACAGGCGAGGGAAAGCGAACGATGGCGTCCATCCGGTCCACTGCGACTGCCTCGAACATCACCCGCGGCGCGAATTGCGACAGGTCGAGAAAGCGCGTGTCGCCATAGCGGCGCAGGCTGTGCCCTGCCGCCTCCAGGAACGGCTCGCATGCCTGGTGGGCGATATCGAGCAGTTGCCGTTCGATGCGGTCGGGGTCGCATTGCAGCGGCAGCGGAAAGCGCAGCGTATCCAGCGTGTATTTGCCCGATTGCGAGTGATTGCGCACGGCCACGGTCAGCAGCAGGCTGTTGGGCACCTGCACGGTGAAGCCCGTGAACTGGCGCGTCGGCGCGACCTCGACCAGCGTGGTCGTCAGCGCGTCCATGTCGATCACCTCGCCGGCATACTGCCCGATCTCCACCAGATCGCCCAGCTGGAAGGGCCGCGTCAGCATCCGCATGAACGCGCCAAGGAAGCACATCACCAGTTCCTTGCCGGAGATCAGCAGCGCGGCAGCGAAGGCGGCCAGCGAGATCGCCACGCTCTTGAGCTCGGACACCCACATGCCAAGCAGCAGCAGCACCACCACCGCACCGATGGTGTTGCGCGAAGCCACGGTCCAGGTGCGATAGCTGCGCAGGTTGTCCTTGTCCGCGAGCTGGCGGGCAATGAAGAAGCGATTGCTCAGCTTGACCAGCAGCGCGCCGATCAGCACGATGGCGACGCTGACCACGATGTGCAGCAGCAGGTTGTCGTTGAAGTCGAAATCGAGCTTGCTCATGGGCGCCGCGGGGCCGGAGGCGGTAAAGCGCCAATTCTACCGAGTCGCGGGCCCGCGCTGCCCGGCCGGTCGTGCTGCAGTGCACCGCGCGACGGGTTCCCGGTTCCCGGTCCCCGGAAAGCGGAACGGGGCCGCTTCGTGCAGCCCCGTCCGAAGGACCGGAGAACGTGTCCGGCGGGAGACGATCAGGGACGGACCGGGCCGACCCGGACCAGCTCCGGATTGGGCAAGGGATTGCTCGCCCGCGTGGAGACGATCGTCGGCAGCAGATTGAACAGCTGCCCGCGCAGCCGGATGTCCTGCGACGACGCCCCGACCAGAACATCGACCGCTCCCGCTTCCGATACCCATGCGGAGCGGGCCGGATCGAAGTAGGACAGCGAACGCTGGTCCAGATGCACCGTGACACGCTGGGTCTGCCCCGGTTGCAGGAAGACCTTGCCGAACCCTTTCAGCTCCTTGACCGGCCGGGGCGCCGTGGAGCCGGCCTGCGCGACATAGACCTGCGCCGCCTCCGCCCCGGCGACCTGACCGGTATTGGTGATGTCGAACGACACCGCGATTCGGCCGCTGCCCGCGGCAATGCCCGGCGAGATCGACAGCGAGCTGTAGGCGAAGGAGGTGTACGACAGCCCGTGGCCGAACGGGAACAGCGGCAATGCGCCGTTGCGCTCGAAGCCGCGATAGCCGACAAACACGTCCTCGGTATAGGTCATTGCGGTGAAGCCGGGATCGTTCGAGGCCTGCGGATAGTTCGGATAGGTCGGGTTGTCCACGATGCTGCGCTCGATGGTGATGGGCAGCTTGCCGGACGGGTTGACGTCGCCGAACAGGATCTCCGCCAGCGCCTGCCCGCCGTTCTGGCCCGGGTACCAGGCGTGCAGCGCGCCGCCGACCTGCTCGATCCAGTTGCGCATGTCCAGCCCCGTGCCGCCATGCATCACGGCGATGGTGCGCGGATTGGCAGTGCCCAGATTGCGCAGCAGCTCGTCCTGGAACTCCGGCAGGTTGAAAGGATGGTCGAACCCTTCGCCTTCGTACTCGGCGCTGTTGCCCACCGCGACCACCACGGCATCGAAGCGGCTCAGATCGGCCGGTGCCTGCAGGGCAGCCCAGCTCAGCTGCGCGCCGAGAAAGCCGCCGAAGACCGGGATATAGCCGTTGCGGCGCGAATAGTCGAACTGCACGGTATAGGTCTGCCCGGCCTGCAGCACGATGCGGCCGCTGACCGGTATCGTCGGCGGAATCACGTTGTTGGGCAGAGGATTGCCTTCCCCGTTGTCGATGATGAGCTGGCCGTTGACATAGAGCCGCACCGCGCCGTCGGCCCGCGCCTTGAACACATGCGCACCCGTGACCGTCGGCCGGATCGTCGTGGTCCAGCGGACCGAAGCGGGACCCGGCGTGCCGCTGCCGCCGTATTGCACATCGTAGGCGCTGCCCGGAGGGGCGTTGCCCGCGGTGTCCAGGTTGATCACCGGATCGATGCGGGAGAGCACCGGCGTGCCGCTCCAGTTCGGATTGTCGAAGTACTGCGCCTGCGCCCCCGGCACGCCCGTCGAGGTGGTCCAGGTCGAGCGGGCGGGATCGAGGGTATGGCTGTCCAGCAGCACCACGTTGGCACCGGGGCCGGCGATCTGGCGCAGGCCGTCGATCTCGCTGATGAAGCGCACGGCCGGAACGTTGGCGCTGCCGAACCCGGTCGGCGGCGCGCCGGTCGCCAGGTGCCCGACCACCGCGATGTTGCGCGCGCTGCCGCGCTGCAATGGCAGCACGCCGTCACGGTTCTTCAGCAGCACGATGCCCTCGCGCGCCACATCCAGCGCCGCGCGTTCCGCGAACGGCGGCAGCGTTTCCCCGGTGGCCGGCGGCACGCCGCCCCCGAAGCCGTAGGCGACGATCCTGCCCAGGATGCGCCTGACCTTGTCGTCGAGGTTGGCCTGGCTCAGCTGCCCGTTCGAAATCAACGTGCTCAGGGCCGCCGGCGTAAAGAGGGCCGCCGAAGGACGTTCGATATCGACGCCGGCCAGAGCGGCCGGCAGGGTGTTCTTCAGCGCCGCGTAGTCGGACTCGACAAAGCCCTTGAAGCCCCACTCGTCCTTCAGTACCCGGCGCATCACGAACTCGTTCTCGCAGACGGGATTGGCGCCGTTCAGACCGTTGAAACCGCACATCACCACGGCGACGTTGGCGTTCTTGACCATCGACTCGAACGGCGTCAGGTAGATCTCGCGCAGCGCCCGCTCGCTGATGGTCTCCATCAGGTTGAAGCGGTTGACCTCCTGATCGTTGGCGACGTAATGCTTGGCATCGGCCCATACGCCCTGCGACTGGATGCCGTTGACCTGCGCGGCGCCCAGCACCGCGCCGAGGAACGGATCCTCGCCGGACAGGTACTCGAAGGCGCGGCCACCGAAGGGCGTGCGGTACAGGTTCACCACCGGCCCGGCGATCTGCTGGAAGCCGGTCAGCCGCGTTTCGAGCCCCAGTCCCACGCCCATCTGCTTGGCGCGGTCCACATTGAAGGTGCTTGCCACCGCCGGTCCCGCGGGATAGGCGACGCCGGGGGCCAGCCGCACGCCCAGGCCGGCATCGCTGGCACGGATCTGCGGCAATCCCAGTCTGGCCAATGGCTTGATATCCCACGCGCCGGTGCCGCTGACATACTCGAGCTTCTCGGCCTGCGTCATCTGGCTCAGGATCGACTGCACGATGGCGTTGATCTGCGCGTCCGTGGAAGGCGCCTGGGCGGGAACGGAATGCACCACCAGGGCACCTGCGCCGACCAGCACGGCCAGCGTGACGAGCAGCGAACGGCGGCGATTGCGGGGACGCCTGGCCTCGCGCAGTGTCGGAGCACACATGTTCTTGCCTCCCTGTCGGCGGGCCGCACGGTAAGGGACCATCGTCGTGCAGCTTACGGATGACGGTAGGTCGCGGCTGGACGAAGAGAAGGCGAGAAACGTTTTGTTACAGCGGCAATCTTTGAGGACGTTGCTTTTGCGGCAAGACTGGGGTCATGCGATGACGCGCGGCCTTGCGCCGCGCTTCGGGTCCGGAGAAGCGCCGTGGAACAGCAGACTGTGCAGTGGAAAGGACGGGAAGGACCGGACGGCGGCCAGCCGGTGCGGCACCATGGCGGCGGGGCAGCGACGGTGGTGGCCAGGGTCGCGGCGCTTGTGCTGGTGGCAGGCGCGCTGGCTGCGTGCAGCGGTGGCTCCGATGACGACACCGTCCGCATGACCGACGCGCCGGACGACGCGGCCTCGAAACAATCGGCTGCCGAGACATCGAGCGATACGCAGCAGGCGCTCAACGCTCCCATCGGCGTGGACGCGGCGCAGCTGCTCTCGCCGGTCAGCCAGGCACCGGTCGGACAACAGACCGTGCGCCAGGCTCAGCGGCCCGCCGGGCAGGACCTCAACCCGCCGCGGCATCCGTAAGGCAGGACAGGGGGTCAGGAAGGATCCTTGGTGCGCGTACGAGAGACCGCCGTCATGATCCCCAGGCCCAATACGATCAGGCACGCGATGCCCACATAGACTTCTGCGACCCCTGCGGTCGTCAGGCCCCAGGCAATGCCACCGACCAGCAGCAGCAAACCCACCAGGTAGAGCGCGAATGACATAGGAAAGCCTCCTGACAATGCCGCGTCCGCGTGCAGTGCGGACGGCTTGGCGACGAACTCAATGTAGGACACGACACCGGCGCCTCAGCATCGGCCTGTGCCGCAGCGTCGCGTAGGCATCTTCCGACCTTCGGGCGGAGGACCGGCGTTGTGGCCGCCGCCTGGAACGCTGCGAGCGCCGCTCGAGTCGTAGGAGTAATGTCGCTCCTGGCCGCCGCGGCGGCTTGCACCATGACGATCCGTATCGGGATTTCCGGCTGGCGCTACGAAGGTTGGCGCGGCGTCTTCTATCCGCCGGGCCTGAAGCAGGCGCGCGAGCTGGAGTTTGCCTCGCGGGCGGTGGACACCATCGAGATCAACGGCTCGCACTATTCGCTGCAGACGCTGCAGAGCTATCGCGCCTGGTACGACGACACGCCGGAAGGCTTCGTCTTCAGCGTGAAGGGGCCGCGCTATCTGACGCACATGCTGCGCTTTCGCGACGAAACCGCGGGCCCGGCCATCGCCAACTTCTTTGCGTCCGGCGTGCTCGCGCTGGAGGACAAGCTGGGCCCCTTCCTCTGGCAATTTCCGCCCAACTTCTCGTTCAAGCCGGAACGGATGGAGCGCTTCCTCGCGCTGCTGCCGCACGACAGCGACCAGGCCGCGGCACTGGCCGCGCGCCACGATACGCGCGTGCGCGAGCCCTACGTCGCCATGCGCCGCAAGCGCAAGCTGCGGCATGCCATCGAGATCCGCCATCACAGCTTCTGTACGCCGGAATTTCCCGCGCTATTGCGCGAGCACCGCATCGCGCTGGTGATTTCGGACGCGGTGGCGGACTGGCCCTACGCGGAGGACATCACCTCGGACTTCGTCTACCTGCGTCTGCACGGCTCCGAAACCCTGTACGGCGGTGCCTATACCGACGAAGCGCTCGACAAATGGGCCGGGCGTCTGCAGGCGTGGGGCAGCGGCAGCGAGCCCGCCGATGCGCGGCGCATCTCCCCGCGTCACGCACCGAAGCGCGCGAGCCGGGATATCTACTGCTATTTCGACAATGACCAGAAGGTCAAGGCGCCCTTCGATGCCAGACGGCTGGCCGGGCGGCTGGGGTTGCGGATGGGGCAGGAGCCGGTGCTGACGGGATAGCGGTGCAGGGGTGACGGTGCATTGCCCTGTCCCCCCGGCCCCTCTCCCCCAAGTGGGAGACGGGGAGCGAACCGCGGGCGGCGTCGATCGCTGCGGGTGTGCTCCCCTCTCCCGCCTGCGGGAGAGGGGCCGGGGGAGAGGGCCTCCAGCGCAGACCCGGCCCCGACAGAGCCCCTATCCCGCCTTCCCGTAATACGTCATCGCCGCGCAGCTCAGCGCGTCCTCCATCCGGTCGTTGCCCCAGTACATCTGCTCGCCCGCGAAGAACGTCGGGGCACCGAAGATGCCCCGGCGCAGCGCCTCCTCGGTTTGCTCGCGCAATGCGGTCTTGTTGGGCTCCGACTGCGCCTGCGCAATCAACCCGGCCGCCGGCAACCCCAGCTCGTCGAGCGCCTCGGTCACGGCCTCGGGCGTGTCGATGTCGCGGTCCTCACCGAAGTTCATCTGCATGATGCGACGGCAAAAGGCGCCCATCCACGGCTCGCCGGCGCCCAGCATCGCCACCCGCATCGGCAGCAGCGCCCGGCGCGGGAACACGCTGGGCGTCTTCCAGGGCAACCCCAGCCGCTCGCAATGCCGGGCCGTATCCATCAACGCATAAGCGCCCTTGACCGGCTGGACCACGAAGGGGGAATCCTGCCACCCCAGCGCCTTGAACACGGGACCGAGCAGGAACGCGCGCCATAGCACCTTGACACCATGGCGCGCGGCAAGCGGCTCGATACACATCACGCTCAGGTAGCTGTAGTTGCTGCCGAACTCGAACCAGAATTCGACGGCCGCTCCATTGCCGTTTGCCTGTTGGGGCGACGCGGTGTCGCGCGATGGGGTGGCGGTCGATGGGGTGGCGGTCGATGGGGTGGCGGTCGTATGGGAGGACGGGGTCATGGTGTCTCCTCGGGAAGCCGGTGATTGCGGGCAGGACGGGCGCGCCGATGGGCGTGCCGATGGACAGGCAGCCGTCTGCTGCTGCAGCGCCAGTCGTCATGATGGCGCGGGGAGCCGGGCCATACAAGCGCAAGATCGGCACAGGCGGCATGCCCGCCGTTCATGCCGGCCATCGATGCCTGCCCGCGCCGCAAGCTCGCGCAAAAAGTGTCGTCCAATTCCTACAGCCCTTTCAGTTGCGGGCCGAAATGCCTGGGCGGCGGATCGGCCTACTCTGAACACCATAGGGCGGCCACCTTCGCGCTGCCAGGAGAACCATCATGATGAAACTGATCGCGGCGTTCGCGGCGGCGAGCGCGATGGCATTGACATTGCAGGGCTGTACCGCTGCCGGCGCGGTGGCCGGCGGCGCCATCGGCCACGAAGTATCGGATGGCAGCGCGGCCGGCACGATCGGCGGCGCGGCCGTGGGTGGCATCATCGGCCACGAGATCGGCAAGGACTGACGCTCCTGCCAACAGGCTGGCACTGGCCGGGAGGCACCCGGCAGGCAGCCAGCCAACAGCAGGCAGGCGGACAGGCCGGCAGGGGCTCCTGCCGGCCTGTTCCACGTTCAGCTCCTGCGCTCGGCCCGCGCGACGATCGACGCGCCTGCCATCAGCTCTTCCAGCATGGCAAGCGACGCGCGGCCGCCGCTGCGGTAGGGATCGAACTGCGCGTGCGGCGAATAGCGCAGCATGGTCGCGGTATTGACCCGTCCCATATGGACATGCCCCATCGCGCAGGCCGCGAAGTCGCGCTGCAGGATCTCCTCGAAGTGCAGCAGCACCACGTCCTCGTGCCGGGGGTCCGCGACGATGCGGTGATAGAGCCGGGATACCTCTGCCCGGTCCCCTTCCAGCGCCTGCAGGAACATCCCGTTGCCGTAGCACAGCACCCCGGTAATGCCCAGCGCCGCGTTGTTCTCGATGCTGGTCGCGGCAATGGCTTCGAGAAGATCGGCTGACGCGGGCTGGCGAGCCCGGCTTGCGTAGAGCAGACGCACTAGCATCGCTGCCTCCTTTTTGGCCGCGTTTAGCCGCGGTTCAGGTTCAGAAGCGTCAGGAACTCCCGGCGCAGGCTGTCGTTGGTCAGGAACGAGCCGCGCATGACGCTGTTGGTCATCTTGGCATCGGTGTCGCGCACCCCGCGCCAGTGCATGCAGAAGTGCTCGGCCTCCATCACGATCGCCAGCCCGTCCGGGTTCATCTTTTCCTGCAGCACATCGGCCATCTGCGTGACCGCCTCTTCCTGGATCTGCGGACGGCACATGATCCATTCGGCCAGCCGCGCATATTTGGAGAGGCCGATCAGGTTGGAATGCTGGTTCGGCATGACACCCACCCACAGCTTGCCGATGATGGGACAGAGATGATGCGAGCAGGCGCTGCGCACGCGGATCGGGCCAATGATCATCAGCTCGTTCAGCTGCTCGACATTGGGAAACTCGGTCACGCTCGGGGCTGGCGTGTAGCGGCCCGCAAAGATCTCGCGCAGGTACATCTTCGCCACGCGGCGGCCGGTTTCGCGTGTGTTGTGATCCTGCTCGATGTCGATGACGAGACTGCGCAGCAGATCGTCCAGGCGCTGCTCGACCTCCAGCGCCAGCGCGTCCAGTTCGCCCGGCTCGACGAAGCGCGAGATATTGTCGTTTGCATGAAAGCGCTGCCGCGCCTGCAGGAGTCGCTGGCGGATGCGCTCGGACACGCGCTCGTCGCCGCTGCCGGCCTGGTCCTGTCCCCCGCTGCCGGAGCGGTCCCGCGAATCCTTGTCGGTCATGCCGTTATTCCGGTGTTTGGCCATTGGGCCACTATAAGAGCGTGGCTACGGCGCCGCAACCCGGCGTCCGCTGACGCGCGCGCACGGCCACGGCCGACCGCCCGATGGCCGGCGGCACCGTCACGCTGCACTGCAACAGTGTATTCCACGGCAGCCGGCTGATCGGCGCCGGCCGTCCCGCTACGATTGGCTCCATCGTCGGTATCCGGACCTGCAAGCCGCGGTCTGCCGCGCGGTACCGTCCGGACGAATCCCATCTCTTTGCCATGGAGCCTGTCATGCATCACGACCCTCACGAGCCCGGCGTTGCCAGCGACGCCTCCCTGGTCGCCCACGCCAACGTTCACGGCCCCGCCGATCTCGACATCCCCTGCGGCTCGCTCGAGGCCGCGGCGCTGGCCGACCTGCCCTACAGCTTCGAGCCGCGGGCACCACGCACGGCGTTCTATCGGGATTGCTTTGCGTAAGCCCTGCCGGTACTGAAGCGGCGCCAGCCCTTTCCTCCAGCGGGCGGGGCCGGCGCCAGCCTTGCCCGCCTGGCCCGCTCAGGAGAGCAGGCCGATCTCCCCGCATTTCTCCCCGCATTTCTCTCCGCTCTCCTCGTTTTCCCCCTGTCCGTACCCGTTTCTGCGTGCCAGGCCCTCGCCTGACATTCGACTTGTCTTACTCCTGTAACGTCACATTACCGCGCGAACCAGTCCTGCAGGGCCGGGCCGTGCCCTGCCGGCCGGCAAACTCCCTTGCGCCACAACGGCTTGCCGCCGCGCCGACGCTTGCAAGGACACGTCGGCGCGGCCAGGCACGGCCCTATTCGTTGTGAGGCAGGCTTACAAGTGCAACCTCCGGCACCGCGTTGTCGCCGCTACATTGCAGCCATGTCCAACGCCGCATCACCGGAGCCCCGCATGAAACGCACCCTTTCCCTCGTCGCCCTGCTGTCGCTGACTGCGGCGATGCTGTCGGCCTGCATCGTCGTGCCGCACGGCCATGGCCATGGCCACGGCCACGGCCACGGGCATGGTCACCACCATCGCCGCTGATATTCCCTCCATTCGCCCGTCGTTCCTCCGCTTACCGATTGCAAGGAGATCGAGATGATCCGCCAACTGATTCTCGCCGCCACCACCCTCGCCGCGGGCGCGCTGCTGGGTCTTGCCACGCCCGCCATGGCGCACGATGGCCCGCATGATCGCGGGTATCACGATCGCGGTAGCCACTGGCAGGAGCACCGCCATGATGGCCAGCGCGGCTACCGTCGGCATGGCCCGCCGCCGCCGCGTCACGAAGCGCCGTCGGCGCGCCGCGGCTATGTCTGGGCACCGGGCTACTGGCGCGCGGCGGGACCGCGTTACGTCTGGCAGGCGGGACATTGGGAACGCGCCCGGCCGGGGTATCGCTACGTGCCGGACCGCTGGGTGCAGACTCGCCATGGCTGGGTGATGCGTGCGGGAGGATGGGTGCGCTAGACGCCAGCGCGCCCTCTCCCCCGCTCCTCTCCCCAGGCGGGAGAGGAGCCGCCGCTGTGAAAATCCCACGAATCGATACGCCTTCGCCAGCCTCAAGCCACCCATGCGCCGCAGCGCGCAAGCCGTGCTTACCTGTGTGGCCTAGCAAACAGTGACGCGCAGCAGCGCTGGATACAGTCGCCTCCACGATTCAACCAATCGATGGGGTTCACATTTGGTGAGCCACACGGAGGCGTCATGGCAAGCGACAATCAGATCGTACCCGTCGTGCTTTGCGGCGGCACCGGCTCCAGGCTGTGGCCGTTGTCGCGCGACGGGTATCCCAAGCAATTCCTGCGGCTGCTCGGCGAGCACTCGCTGCTGCAGGACACCCTGCTGCGGCTGCGCGAGATTCCCGATATCGCCGCCCCGATTCTGGTCAGCAATGAAGCGCACCGCTTCGTGGTGGCCGAGCAGGCGCGCGAGATCGGCTGCACTCCCTCGACCATCCTGCTCGAGCCGCATGCGCGCAACACCGCGCCGGCGGCGGCGGTAGCAGCGCTGCGTGCCCGCGCTGACGGCGCGGACCCGCTGCTGCTGGTCCTGCCTTCCGACCATCTGATTCGCGACCGCGCCGCGTTTGCCGCGGCCGTGATGGCGGCAGCCAAGGCCGCGGCGGCGGGCGAGGTCGCCACGCTGGGCGTGGTGCCGACCTTCCCGGCAACCGGGTACGGCTACATCAAGGCAGTGCCGACCGGCGACGGCCCCGTCATGACGGTCAAGCGCTTCGTCGAGAAGCCCTCGCTGGACCAGGCCACCGACTTCCTCGAAGAAGGCAATTGCTACTGGAACAGCGGCATGTTCCTGTTCCGTGCGTCGGTCTATCTGGACGCGCTGCAGCAGTTCGCCCCTGACATCCTGCTGGCGTCGCAGCAAGCGGTCTCGCGCGGCAAGTCCGACCTGGACTTCTGCCGGCTGGACCCGGACGCCTTCGCGGTCTGCCCATCCGATTCGATCGACTACGCGGTGATGGAACACCTGCGCAGCGCGCGCATGGTGCCGCTGGCGTCCGACTGGAGCGATGTGGGGTCGTGGGACGCGGTCTGGAAGGCCGCCGACAAGACCCAGGACAACAACGCCGCCATCGGCAACGTGATCACGCACGAGGCGCGCGACTGCCTGGTGCACGCGTCGCACCGGATGGTGGCGGTGGCGGGGCTGGACAACGTGATCGTGGTCGAGACGCCCGATGTGGTGCTGGTGGTGCACAAGAACCACGCCCAGGACGTCAAGCAGCTGGTCGAAGCGCTGCGCGCCCGAGGTTGTCCGGAAGCGACCCAGCACCGGCAGGTCTACCGCCCCTGGGGCTCCTACGACTCGGTGGACAACGGCCAGCGCTATCAGGTCAAGCGCATCAGCGTCAAACCCGGCGCAAAGCTGTCGCTGCAGAAGCATCACCACCGCGCGGAGCACTGGGTAGTGGTGTCGGGCACGGCCAAGGTACGCCGCGGCGACGTCGAGTACCTGCTGACCGAAGACCAGTCCACCTATATCCCGATCGGCGAGACACACAGTCTCGAAAACCCCGGCCGAATCCCGCTCGAACTGATCGAGATTCAGTCCGGTTCCTACCTTGGCGAAGACGACATCATCAGGATGGCAGACATTTATGGGCGCACATGACCTTCAGTCGCTCGGCCAGATTCCGGCCGACGATCTCAAGCTCGATCCGCAACAGCACGACAGCACCGGCCGCGGTGACGGCCAGCGCCGCAAGCGCGCGCTGGTGACCGGCATCACCGGTCAGGACGGCGCGTACCTTTGCGAGCTGCTGCTCGCCAAGGGCTACGAGGTGCACGGCATCAAGCGCCGCAGCTCGCTGTTCAACACCGACCGCATCGACCATCTGTACCAGGACCCGCAATCGGACGACCGCCGGCTGATCCTGCACCATGGCGACATGACGGATACCGCGAGCATCGTGCGCGTGGTGCAGCAATCGCAGCCGGACGAGATCTACAACCTGGCCGCGCAGAGCCACGTGCAGGTGTCCTTCGAAGAGCCCGAGTACACGGCGAACACCGATGCGCTGGGCACGCTACGGATGCTGGAAGCGATCCGGATCCTGGGACTGGAGAAGACCACGCGCTTCTATCAGGCCTCGACGTCGGAGCTCTACGGTCTGGTGCAGGAGATCCCGCAGAAGGAGACCACGCCCTTCTACCCGCGCAGCCCGTATGCCGCGGCCAAGCTGTACGCCTACTGGATCACGGTCAACTACCGCGAGGCGTACGACATGTACGCCTGCAACGGCATCCTGTTCAACCACGAGAGCCCGCTGCGCGGCGAGACCTTCGTCACCCGCAAGATCACGCGCGCCATCGCCCGTATCGCGCTGGGCCTGCAGGAAACGCTGCACCTGGGCAACCTGTCGTCCCTGCGGGACTGGGGCCATGCACGCGACTATGTCGAGATGCAGTGGCTGATGCTGCAGCAGGACAAGGCCGAGGACTTCGTCATCGCCACCGGCGAGCAGCACAGCGTGCGCGAGTTCGTGCAGCGCGCCGCGGCCGAACTTGGCATCACCGTGCGCTTCAAGGGCAAGGGCGTGGACGAGGTGGGCATCGTCGACGCGATCGACCACAGCAAGCAGCAGCTGACGCAGGGCCTGAAGACCGGCGACGTGATCGTGCGGGTGGATCCGCGTTACTTCCGCCCCACCGAAGTCGATACGCTGCTGGGCGACCCGACCCGCGCCCGCGAGCGCCTGGGCTGGGCCCCGACCACCTCGTTCGACGAGCTGGTGCGCGAGATGATCACCGCCGACTACAGCGCCGCCCGCCGCGACGCGCTGTGCAAGCTGGCCGGCTTCCGCGCCTACGATCATCACGAGTAAGGCAGGGCTGAAAGCACGACGCCCCGGCGGATGCCGGGGCGTTGTCGTTTTGGGCGATGGAAGGAGAAGGCCGGGAGAACGGGACGCGCGGAAAGGCGAGACCAACCCCTCTCCCCGGCCCTCTCCCCTTGAAGGGGAGAGGGGGAACACCGACAGCATTGGAAGCACCGGGGTTCGCGCCCCTCTCCCCGCAGGCGAGGGGCGGGCTGCTGGTTTGCTCCCCTCTCCCGCCTGCGGGAGAGGGGCCGGGGGAGAGGGCCAGCGAGCCGCCAGCCACGCCGCCACCGCTCGGAACAACGTCAGACGATATACCCTTCTTCCCGGGTGAAATACGCCAGATCCTCCGGCAGCTCCTGCAGCGCCCTGGCCGGACAACCGCCGTACAGCATGTGCGGCGCCGCCATGCTGCGATTGAGCACGGCACCGGCCGCCAGGACCGAATAATCCGGCAGCGCCGCGCCCGGCAGCAGGATCGAGCCGGTGCCGACGAAGCAGTACGCGCCGATGGTCACCGGCGCGCAGCGCTGCCGCGACTCCTTGATCGACACGCTGTGCGTGAGGATCTGGCTGCGATAGCCGGCGAAGGTCGAGTACGGTCCGATCGTCACCGTGTCGGTGCAATCGATGATATGCCGCGAGGTCACCGCCGCATGCCGCCCGATGATCAGCGCCGGATCGCGCGTGGCGATATCGCGGAAGTGCGGCGAATCGGCCAGTCCCTGCGGAAACCCCGATACCCAGTTCAGGCTGCCGAGGATGGCATGGTCGCCCAGGCTGACGCGCCGCAGTCCCTTGACCACGGTCAGATGCGAGATGACCGAGTGCGGCCCCATCTCCAGCTCGTCGCACAGCACCAGCGACCACCCAATGCGCGCGGTCGGGTCGATGCGCGCGCCGCAGAAGCGGTTCAGCACCTGCCGGCGCAGGCGCCAGGGCAGCGCCACCGACACGGTGGCCAGCAGACGCCGCATCATGACTGCCTCCCGAACACCGGCCCGCGCACCACGCGCTCCCAGGTGGCCAGCGGGTTGGACAGATGTTTGGTCACGCGGAAGAAGGCCGACGCCAGCTCGTCCACCGGCCGGCGCTCGCGCCCGACGATCTTGCGGAACATGCGCTCCTCGTAGCGCGCATGCGCGTCGGCGAGCCGTGCCGAGCCGGTGATGGAATCCGCATAGACCCGGTAGCAGCTGAGGAAGTCGGGCACGTTGCGGAAGGTGGCGCCGGCCAGCGCCATGTCGATCACCAGTTCACCGTCCCAGTTCGAGCGGTTGTTGACGTTGAATCCGCCGGTGGCGTGAAACGCGCGCGCGCGGAAGAACGTCGAGGGCTGGATGGCGATGGCCGCACCGTACGCCGCCGAGCGCAGGCCGAAGCGGTCCGAATAGACCCGCCGCACGATGTTGCCGTCGCCATCGACCACGTAGCCGTTGCCGCAGACCACTTCGCAGCGCGGATGCCGCTCGAAGACCCTGGCTACGCGGGCGAAGGCCCCGGGCAGGAACAGGTCGTCGGAATTCAGATAGCAGAAGATGTCGCCGGTGGCCCGCTCGAAGCCCTTGTTGAGCCCGTCGGCCGCGCCCTTGTCCGGCTCCAGCACGCAGTGGTCGATGTCATGCCGGTAGCGCGCGATGATGTCGCGGCTGCCGTCGGTGGAACCGGGGTCCACCACGATGTACTCGAGCTCGCAGCCCTGCTGCTCGAGCACCGAGCGAATGGCCTGCTCCAGGTACCTGGCCTGATTGAACGAAATGGTGACCACACTGAATTTCATCGCGCGCTCCTCGCGCCCTGTTGCGCCAGCAAGTGATGCCAGGCGAGCAGCGTGCCGAGGAACAGCCCGGTCGCCCAGCGGTGATCCGCCGAGAACGGCGAGAAGAACACGTCCCACAACAGCTGGGCCGTGCCGACATGGAAATAGATGGGCAGCGCGGGCATGTTGCGCGCGTACAGCCAGACCGCGCGCGCCAGCACGCCGATCCAGTAGACGCCGCCGAGGAATCCGCTCCAGACCAGGCCCCCCATCAGGAACGAGTGCGCGGGGATCAGGTCGTTGTCGAAGTTCTCGAGGTTGTCGCTCAGCGACGCCCCCATCTGGTAGACCATCACGCTGAGCGCGTCCTGATAGCCGTTGCGATCCACTGCCCACGAGCCGTGACCCAGCACCGGGGCATCGAGGAACGCGCGCAGCGAGATCAGGATTTCCGAGCGGCCGCCGAACAGGATCCCCAGCTCGCTGGTTGCCTGCACGGTGTACTTGTTGACCGATTCCGGCGACAGGAAGCCGAAGTCCCCGGCATGGGCGAAGATGGCCGAGAACACCATGTTCAGCAGCGCAATGGTGAAGGCCATGATGCCGAACAGCAGCAGTACGCCGCCGCGCGCCCTGGTCAGCCGGTACGCCTGCACGCCCAGGCGCGAGCCGCGCAGCAGATAGAGCACCAGCGCGAGCAGCGGCAGCCCCGCCGCGCTGCGGAAATCGAACAGTGCCGATACCCCGCAGTAGATCAGGATGGCCACCGCGACGCGCAGCGCACCGGCGCGCGTCATCGCCAGCCAGCTCAGCAGCAGCAGCATCGCCGGCGCCGCGTAACCCCATTTCCACGGGTTGTAGAGAAACTCCTCGGTCGGCATGCGGCTGGTGTTGAAGATATCGCTGACCGCGACGCCGATCAGGAAGTACCACATGCGCTGCGGATTGCCCCGGCTGAAGTGGCTGCCGACCGCGAACACAGTCAGGAAGAACACGCCCGGTGCCAGCACCCCCTTGAGGGAGACGATCATCGGCGTGCTGTTGGCAATGTCGGACAGCGCCTGCGCGAACGCCCACATCAGCGTGAGGATCAGCAGCGAGACGTATTCGCGCTGGATGCGTAGCGTGGACAGCAGCGTCAACGCGTAGGCGGCGGCGATGAACTCGCCGATATAGACGTCGCCGATCAGCGTGATCTTGATCGCGCAAATCGCGCCGAGACCGAAGTACAGGGGACCGGCGTGACCGACGCGGGAGCCGCCGACGAGCGTGGTGATGGATTGCATGTTGTGACCGCCTTCTCACGGTTGGGCGTGTCCCCGGCGGCGGACAATGACAGCGGACGCGCGCAGCACGGCGGCGCGACAGCAACGCCTGGCGCCGCTGGCCGTCCGACCTGCCCGTCCCCGGGGCAAGACGGCGCCGCCCGCCGGCGAGTTGGCTGTCGCAAGGCATAGGGCTTCGCCGTATGGACGCAAGATGCCGCCGGGGCCGCCTGCAATCAGTTCGCTTGCGCACATGCTGCTTGCCTCCGCGGCGCGGAAAGCGGTGTCACACGCCGCTGACAGCGCACATGGCGTGCGCGGGCCGTCCATCCCCGGCGAAAGTGGCCGGCGCATTGTGGCCCACCCCACAGTCCGGGCATTCGAGGCGCGCTAGAGTTCGGCTCGAACGCTCCGCCAAGAAAGCGACCGCGGCCCGCTCCGGCAATGGCCGTAACCGACGCTGGCAGGGATGCCATCAACAGGAATTGCCACAGCCATGAATCCCTCTTCTCCTCGTATCTTCGTCGCCGGGCATCGCGGCATGGTCGGCAGCGCCATCGTGCGCGCCCTGGCCGGCTCCGGCGCCACGGTGATCACCCGCAGCCACGACGAGCTGGACCTGTGCGATCAGCAACGCGTGCGCGACTTCTTCGACAACGAGCTGATCGACGCGGTCTACCTGGCAGCGGCCAAGGTTGGCGGCATCCATGCCAACAACACCTATCCCGCCGAGTTCATTCACCAGAACCTGCTGATCGCCAGCAACGTGATTCACGAGGCTTGGCGCTCGGGGGTGCAGCGCCTGCTGTTCCTCGGCTCCAGCTGCATCTATCCGGCGTATGCCGCGCAGCCGATCACCGAAGACGCGCTGCTGACCGGGCCCCTGGAGCCGACCAACGCGCCCTACGCGATCGCCAAGATCGCCGGCATCAAGCTGTGCGAGAGCTACAACCGGCAATACGGCACCGACTATCGCTGCGTCATGCCGACCAATCTCTATGGTCCGGGCGACAACTACCATCCCGACAACAGTCACGTGATTCCCGGCCTGCTGCGGCGCTTCCATGAAGCGGCGCAGACCGGGGCCAGCGAAGTGGTGGTGTGGGGCACTGGCAGGCCGCTGCGCGAGTTCCTGCACGCGGACGACATGGGCCGGGCTTGCGTACACGTGATGGGCCTGTCGCCGCAGGCCTATCGCGAACACGCGGGCAGCGCCGGGTTCTTCAATGTGGGCAGCGACGACGAAGTGAGCATCGGTACGCTGGCGCAGCTGATCGCGGAAACCGTCGGCTTCCGCGGCGAGATCCGCTTCGATCCGAGCAAGCCGGACGGCACCCCGCGCAAGCGGCTGGATTCGACGGCGATCGGTGCAAGCGGCTGGGCACCGACCATCGGGTTGCGCGAAGGACTGGCCATGGCCTATCGCGATGCCCTCGCCAGCGGCAGGCTCGGCGCGCCGGCAGCGGCGCCGGCCACCGGCGCCCGCGGCGCGGTCTGCGTCTCCTCCAACGCCAGCCTCGCCCCTGCTGTTGGCTAAGCACCGCGTCGCGCTTCCTGCGCCCCGAGCCCCGTCACCATGAAGATCCTGCTCTACTGCCTGAACTATTCGCCCGAGCTGACCGGCATCGGCAAGTACACCGGAGAGCAGGCCCGCTGGCTGGCGGCGCGCGGCCATCAGGTGCGCGTGCTGACCGCCCCGCCCTACTACCCGGCCTGGCGCATCGGCCGCGGGTATCGTGCCTGGCAGTACCGCCGCGAGCAGGACGGGGACGTCGACGTGCTGCGCGCCCCGCTGTGGGTGCCGGCGCAGCCTTCCGGCCTCAAGCGCCTGGTGCATCTTGCGAGTTTCGCGGCATCGAGCCTGCCCTGGCTGCTGGCGCAGTGGCGCTGGAAGCCGGACGTGGTGCTCGTGGTCGAACCGCCGCTGTTCTGCAGCCCCGCGGCGCTGCTGTTGGGGCGGCTGACCGGCGCCCGCACCTGGTTGCACGTGCAGGACTACGAGGTCGATGCCGCGTTCGCGCTGGGTCTGCTGCGGCAGCCCGCGTTGCGTCGGCTGGCGCTGGCCGGCGAACGGCTGCTGATGCGCGGCTTCGACCGGGTATCGACCATTTCCGAGGCGATGTTGCGGCTTGCGCGGGACAAGGGCGTACCGGCGGCGAGAAGCCTGCTGCTGCCGAACTGGACCACGCTGGGGCCATGCCGGCAGGCGCCGCTGCGCGGCTACCGGCGGCGCCTGGGCATTCCCGCCAACGCCACGGTCGCGCTGTACTCGGGCAACATGGGCGCCAAGCAGGGGCTGGAGACGCTGGCGGAAGCGGCGGGCGCGCTGGCGCACCGCCCGGACATCCATTTCATCTACTGCGGCGAGGGAGCCGGCCGCAAGGCGCTGCAGCAGGCGTGCGCGGGCCTGCGCCAGGTTCATTTCCTGCCATTGCAGCCGGCGGCGCGCTTCCCCGCGCTGCTGGCCAACGCGGACATCCATCTGTTGCCGCAACGCGCCGACGCGGCCGACCTTGTGCTGCCGTCCAAGCTGGCCGGCATGCTGGCCAGCGGGCGTCCGGTCATTGCCACGGCTCACGCCGATACCGAACTTGGTCGCCTGCTGTCGCACTGCGGCCGCGTGGTGGCGCCGGGCGATGGCGATGCGCTCGCTGCGGCGATCGCGGACCTGGCCGCTGACCCGGATGCTCGCCGGCGCCTTGGCGCGGCGGGCCGCAGCTGGGCCGAACGACACCTGGACCGCGACGCCGTACTGAGCGCGTGGGAAGCGGCCATGCTGGCGCTGTGCCGCAATCGCGAGGGGGTTGCGTCAGGGGTGACGCCGGCCCATGCGGCAGACCTGGCCGGCGAAGCGGACTGGCCCGCGAGCCGTCCCGCGAATCTGCGGGACGGAGCGGACTAAGGAAACTCGAACCACCGCGCTGCGCGCCGGGCCGCGCCGGACTTGCGGCGCAAAGACGGGTTCAATGACAAGGTTCGCGCGACAGCGCGACCATCAGCGCCCGCCGCTGCCACCGCCGGAGCCGCCAGCACCGCCAGTCGCGCCGCCGCTGCCGACACCGCCACCACTGCCGGTGCCGCCGCCCATGCCCCCGCTGCTTCCGCTGCCGCCGCTACCCATGCCGCTGGTGCCGCCGCCGCTGCCGCCGCTGCCCATGCCACCGCTGCCCATGCTGCTGGAGCCGCCACCGGTGCCGCTACCGGTGCCGCCACTGCTGCCGGAGGTGCTGCCGCCCGAGCCGCTGCCGGAGCGACTGCTCGAGCCCGAGCTCTTGTTCGTCGACGGCGTGGAGCGGCCGCCGGACGGCGATGCCGTGGAGCTGCGGCCGCCCTGGTGCATGTCGCCCGCGCTCGACTGACCCGAACCCACCGCACCCTGGGAGCCGCCGCTGGTGCTGCCGCTCGTACCGCCACTGCTGCCGCTGCCGGTGCCGCCGCTCATCGAACCGGTGCTGCCAGCCGTGCCGCCGCCGCTGCCGCCGCTCGCGCCCGCTCCAGTGGTGCCACCGCTGGTGCCGCCACCCGTGCCGCCCATCGTGCTGCCGTCGCTCATGCCGGTCGAGCCCGCCGATCCACTGCCGCCGGACGATCGGGTCTGCGCCAGCGACATGCCGCTTGCCAGCGCGATGCAAGCCGCGGCCACTACCAGAATCCTGGGTTTCATCATTGCTCTCCAAAGGGGTCGGTTACCGCAGCGCCGCGCCGGGGGAGATCGTGGCCCTGCCGTGGTGGCTATCGACGTGCGCAAGCCGGGGTCCGCCGGGACCGGCGCTTGCGGCCGCAGCCGTGTCCGATCAACGCAAGCCGCATGCCGGGAAATGCTGGCGCCCTGCACGCCCCGCCTGACACCCGCACACGCAAGAATGTGCGGCGCCAGCCGCTGCCATCGCCCGCCACACGCTGCCCACCGTGCAGAATTTCCGCGGGGCTTGCACTTTTGCCCGGCCGTCACGACACGGAGACAAACCCGCTGGCCGGCAGCCGCGCCGAGCGGCCCGACAGCTGCTCGAACTCGACCGGGTCATGGCCGCAGCAAACGGTCAACTGGTGCGCCTGGTCCTGCTTCAGCGCCCGCAGGTTCTGCTGCGTTGCCAGGCGCGCGGCGCGATCCTTCTCCATCATCCATTGATAGAAGCGCAGCCCCGGGGTGCAATGCGGCCGCTGCGCATGCATCTCCTCGCGATAGAAGTACGCATCGCCCGCCTGCAGCAGCCAGCCGTTCTCTCCCTGCACCGCAATGCCGGCATGGCCGAAGGTATGGCCCGGCAGCGGGATCATGGCGATCTCTGGCGGCAGCCCGTCGAGCTGGCGTACCCGCTGGAAGCCAAACCAGCGCTCGCCCCCGGCCGGCTCGTAGCAGCGCCAGGTCTGCGCGGTGGACCACTGCTGCGGACGAAAGCGCTGCCGGTCCAGCCAGGTGCGTTGCAGCACCGCATAGTCGCGCTCGGCCGCCATCAGATGGACGGTCGCCCAGGGGAAGTCGTCGAGCCCGCCGGCATGGTCGAAGTCCAGATGCGTCAGCACGATATGCCGTACATCCCTGGGGTCGAACCCGAGCGCCTCGACCTGGCGGAACGCGGTCATCTCGTCGCGAAAGTCGGGCTTGAGCAGGGCGAGGAAGAAGCCGCTCAGGCGCGAATGCGGGTCCTGCACATCGCGCCGCCCCATGCCGGTGTCGACCAGCACCAGGCAATCGGGCAGTTCGACCAGCAGGCAATGGCAGGCCAGTTCCCCGCGCTCCAGGATCGAGCGGCTGCGCCCGTCCATCAGGCGCCCGCCGAGGGGGCAGGACGAGATGCAATTCAGATGGTGGATTCGCATGATGACCCTCCTGCCTGTGCCGTTCGCAAGAGGCATGCCGATGCAGCGCCGCGGCGGGGACCGTCCCCTGGGACGAGTGTGGCCCCCCGTACTGAACGCCCCCGCTGCCGGGGCCACCATGGCCACGGCCGGCACCCGCCGGCGCCGGCGCCATGCCGGGCATGAGGAACTCCGATGCTGATTACCCAAGACGACCCCACCCTCGGCCCTTCCTTCTCGCTGGGCAACCGCGTGCAGCGCCAGCTATGGAACTGGACCTGGCTGCTGCTGTTCCGCCCCAGCCCGCGTCCGGCGCATGCGTGGCGAGCGGCGTTGCTGCGGCTGTTCGGCGCCCGGCTGGGTCGCCACGTCCATGTCTATCCGGCGGTGAAGATCTGGGCGCCGTGGAACCTGACCATCGGCAACAACGTCGGCGTGGCCGATGGCGTCACGCTGTACAACATCGAGCGGATCGAGATCGGCGACTATGCGGTGGTCTCCCAAGGCTGCCACCTGTGCACCGGTTCCCACGACTACAACAGCCCGAACTTCAAGCTGATCGCCTTTCCGATCACGGTCGCCGCGCAAGCCTGGATCTGTGCGGAGAGCTTTCTGTCCCCGGGCGTCTCGGTCCCCGAGGGCGCCGTGGTCGCGCCGCGCTCGGTCGTGACTCGCGCGCTGCCGCAAGCCTGGACCGTCTACGCCGGCACCCCGGCGCGGCCGGTTGGCAAGCGCGATCCTGGCGCGAGCCGCGGAGCGGCCGACTGAGCAGGCGCCGCGCCAGCCGGCGGCGCTAGCGGGCCGCCACGGCCTGGGCCGAGGCGGCGGGCTGCACCAGTTCCAGCACGATTTCCTGATAGGTCCGCGCAAAGGCATGGCGCCTGCGCTCCAGGTCGTCCCGCGCGGCACGGGCGAAGGCGGCTTGCGCCGCCGGCTCGATGCGCTCGTCGAGCACGTCCGCCATGGCGCCCGCCAGCGCCCGCGCATCGTCCGGCGCAAAGTACACGCCACGGGCCGGCGCCTGCTCGCGATGCACCTCGATATCGGACAGCAGGATGCGCTTGCCAGTCGATTTCGCTTCCTCGACCGTGGTGCTCCAGCCCTCGAAGCGCGACGGGTTGATCATCGCCACCGCGCCGCGCATCAGCCCCGACAGATCGGCATAAGGCACCACCCCGAGCAGCAGCATGCGGTCCTCGACGCCAGCCTCTCGGATCGCCGCCAGCATCGCATCGCGATAGCCCGGGTTGCGATGGTCCACCGTCTCGCCGGTGCACACCACGGTGGCATGGCGCCCGCTGTCCTTCAGCACTCGCAGCGCCTGCACTACCACGCCATGGTTCTTGTGCTGCCACAGCTGGTTCGGCAGATGAAAGTACGGCCCGCGAAAGCGGTACCGCCGCTCTAGCTCCGCCACCGGCGGCACCGCCGTCAGCGGGCTCATGTTGGCAACGAACTGCAGCACCCGCGCCCGTTCGGCGTGCTGCGGATAGGCGCGCTGCAGGTCGCGCAGCGCGTGGCGGCTGCTGACCAGCACCCGCGCGGACCCGGCGCACAGCGCGCCGAACAGGCGCTCGCGCATGACGATCTCCTGCTGCGGAAACAGCTGTGGCAGATGCAGGTGCTGGAAGTCGGGAATCCATCCGACCGTTGGCAAGCGGGCGCCGGCGCCGAGCGGACCGTGATGGGACAGCACGCTGATCCCGCGCGCCAACAGGTAGCGCTCGAATGCCAGGTCGCGCCCGCTGGCCGCCTGCCACGCCTTGCGCGCCATCCACAACGGATGCTTGCGGTCCAGCAGCGCAGTCCGCACCACGCTGATCGGCGGCAGACCGTCAAGCAGCGCCTGCGGCGTGCGCCGGCCGGTGAAGATCACCGGTTCGATCGACCGGCGCGGCAGCAGGTTGATCGCCCACAACAGGTTGCGGAAATAGTTGATGCCGCCCATCCAGCCGCGGTCCTGGAACCCGAAGACAAAGCCGACCTTAATCATGGACTGCTCCGGCAAACCACCGCGCATAGCGGGCAATGCCGGCCGCCATCGGTACCGCGGGAGACCACCCCAGCGACAGGCTGCGCCCAATGTCGGCGCGAAGGTCGGCAGGGTCGCCGCGGCGGGGCTGTTGCGAGAATCGGGGCGAGCGCCCGGGGGCCAGTGCCCCATACAACAGCGAGAGCGCCTGCCGCACCGTCGCCGGCTTGCCGCTTGCGCCGTTGTAGATCGGACAGCCGGCACCGGCGCGCTGCGCCACGGCAGCGACCAGCCGCGCGGCGTCTTCGGCGTGCAGCCAGTCGCGGCTTTCTTCGCCGGTGCCGTAGTAGACGTCGTCGCCCCGCCGAATCTTCCAGCAGGCGTCCCACAGCAGCTGCTTGCGCAGTCCCTCGCCATAGATGGAGAAGAAGCGCACCACCGCGACGCGCATGCCGAAGTGCTCGGCATAGGAATAGCACAGCTGTTCGGCCATGCGCTTGTGCGCGCCATACGGCGAGGCCGCGGCCTGCTGCTCGACCGCCTGCTCGCTGGCCGGATCGCGTGCGCCATTGCCATACACCGCGGCGCTGGAGGGATAGATCACCACCGCCTCGGGGCAATGGCGGCGAACGTATTCGAGCACGCCGGCGAGGCTGCCGACGGTGCGGGCGTGATCGCCGAACGGATCCTGCATCGACGCTGCAACCGATCCGCTGCCGGCACAATGCACCACCAGGTCAGGCCGCGGACGCAGCCCCTCCAGCGCATCCAGGCTGATGTCGCAGCAATGCCATTCCAGTTGCCGGGGATCGGCCTGGCCATGACCGAAAGCAGGACCCACGCCGCTGGACGCCCGCGGCTCGTGCCCCACGCCGACGACCCGCCAACCCGCGGCGGCGTAGTGGCGCGCAACATACCGGCCGAGAAACCCTTTGGCGCCGGTCACCAGCACCGTCTTCGATAGCGCTGTCATCGCTTGCGTCTGTTGTCTCTGCTGCGCCGATCTCGCGCCCAGGGCGAACGACCGGCGATGGATGGAGGCCGCTCCTGGCGGGCACGGCGGGGGACTGGCGCCGGCCGCCAGGAACAGCCGGCGCCATGGTTTGCATGCAATGACGGGGCGCTTGCAGGACCGGCATGACCGTCAGGTCTTGCTGCAAGGCACGCCGGAAGGCAGAGGGTCGCTTACCGTTGCGTGCAGCACGCCTGCAGCAGGTCCCTGACCTGGGCGCCGGCAACACGCCAGTTCAGCCGCTCGACGTACTCGCGGAAGGTCGAGCGAACCAGGCACCCATACTGCGCGGGAGAGCGCAATACCCACTCGATGTAGTCGCACCACTGCTGCGGCGACGCATCGAGTTCGAACGTCATGCCGTTGCGGTGGTCGCGCACGGCGGTCTGGATGCCGCCAACGCGGGTAGCCAGCGACGGCAGGCCGAACGAACTGGCTTCGGCCAGCACCACGGCGCAGCACTCGGCAATGGACGGCAGCACCATGAAATGGGCCTCCTCCATCAGCCGCTCCAGCGCGGCACGGCCGCTCGGTGTCGCCTTCGACAGGAAGCCGTGCAGCTTGACGAACGACGGCGGCGTGGTGGGCGGCTGGCAGCCCACCACATGCAGCTCGGTCGGGATGCCGCGCCGGTTCAGCAGCGAGGCCACGGCGACGGCGGTATCGCCGCCCTTGCGCTCCCAGTCCACGCCAACCAGCAGCAGCCGGCAGACCGAATTGTCCTTGCTCAGCGAGATGCGGGCGATGTCGGCGGAGCTGCGCTGGCTCTCGATGTTGGCGCCGAAGGGCACCACCTTGATCTTTGCCGGATCGATGTCGTAATGGCGCTGCGCGGTGGCCGCGGCCCAGTCGGAACTGAAGATGGCCAGGCTGCAACGCGACAGCGCCTGCTGCTCGAGCCGATGCCCGTTGCGGATGGTCTCGCTGCAGAAATTGCTGAAGTCCGGATAGAAGTCCAGCATGGCGCCGAAGGTGGCGTCCGTCCAGATCGCGATGGGCCGGTCGGTCTCCAGGCAGGAGACCGCCAGCGTGCCCGGGCTCAGCACCGCATCGTACTTGCTGCCGGCCAGGCGCTGCTGGATCCGCTCGGCATAGTGCCGCGCCACCGCGGGAGAGCGGGCGCGCTGGTAGTCGCGCGCCAGCAGCTTGCGGTAGGCCAGCGTCTTGGCCTTCTGCAGGCAGTCGAGCATCGCACCGCTCTCGACGTTGTCGATCACCTCGGTTTCGATCGCGCTATAGCGCAAGGCCCGCAACATATGGCTGGCCGAACCCGACCACGCATGCGGGTCGTAGGCATCGTAGGTCGTCACATACGCCAACTTCATCGCGCTCTCCCGAGGCGGTCCGTGTCAGAGCGGCAGCTGCATCGCGCGGCGGCGCTGCTCTTGCACCTTCATGACCACCATGTATTCGTAGATGGAAACCAGCACGCAGTAATGGAAACCCGCCTTGCCGTCGATGAAGCCGAGCCGGAGCAGGTAAAGATGGACGAAGCGTGCAACCGGCCGCATCGGCAGGCGGAACGACAGCTCCTTCAGCGCGCGCCGCCGCGAGGCGGGGTCGCCCGTGAACAGCGAACTGATGCGGAACTTGTCTTCCTCGAGGCTGCGGATCGTCTCCAGCGCCTCGCCCATCGAGTACTTGTTGTGCTTGTCGAACCAGGCGTCGAAGCCCTTGTTGAAGCTGTAGTGCAGGAAGTGATTGCGCAGGAAGCCGCAGGGCCCGTCCACCACCGGCGCGGGATTGACCAGCCGCTCCCAGCGCACCCTGTCCGGCTGGAAGAAGCGCAGCACCCAGATCGGATAGCCGCCCGCGTAGCGGATCCACTTGCCCAGGAAGAAGTTCTTGTAGCGCACCCGGTAGGCGACGTTGCGGTTGGAGGGATCGGCGGCGATCTGCTGCAGTTCGGTCGCCAGTTCGGGACTGACCACCTCATCGGCGTCGGAGTAGTACACCCACTTGTGCTTGAACGGAATGTTCTCGTTGGCCCAGTTCTGGTGGGCCGACCAGTTGTCGAACTTGCGCTGGTAGACGCGCGCGCCGTACTGCCGGGCGATCTCCAGCGTGCGATCGGTGCTGAACGAGTCGAGCACGACGACGTCGTCGGACCACGCCACCGACTCCAGGCAGCGTGCGAGGTTCTTCTCTTCGTTCAGGGTGAGGATCAGGATCGAAACCATGGTATTGACTGCAGGCTGTCTGGCAAGGAAAGGAACGGCTTCAGGCCTCGCCGTAGCGGCGCAGCACGATGCCGGCGCGCGCCAGGGACGCGCGCAGCTCGTTCGCATTGACCAGCGGCTCGGTCTCGCAACGCCGCCATCCCTCGGCATAGCCGGGGTGGACCGAGATCTCGGTCAGGCCGTTGGGCAGCAACTGCGGCAGCCGGCTGGACCACGCCGTGTCGTCGTGGTTGATGGCACCGTAGTAGTGGGTGTGGCGCAGCCCGCCGAAGTAGCGCTGGCAGTAGTTGTTCATCACCGACTGGCGGGCGTTGGCGGCGAAGTACAGGTTCTGCGGCCGGCGCACCCATTGCAGCCCTGCGCGGTCCAGTTCGCGGCGCAAGGCCGTGATGACGACAGGGAACTTGTGCAGGTGGCCGTGGCTGTCCACATGCGTGACATGCACGCCGTTGTCGCGCAACTCTTCCAGCTGCACGCGGAACTCGCGGGCGATATCGTGCTCCCTGAGCATCCAGGCCAGCGCCCGCACGCGCTGGCGGTGGCTCGGGCGGAAACCGCCATCGCGGATGCACAGCGACGAGGGCTTGCCCGCATGCGGCTCATGGCCATCGACCATGTTGAAGTGCAAACCGAACGAGAAGCGATGGCGATTGCTGCGCGCGTAGTCGTAGGCCTCCCGCGAGGCCGGCCGCCCGGTCATGATGGTGGCGCTGGTCAGCAGACCGGCTTCGAAACAGGCGACGGTTGCCTGATAGGTATCGGTATCCCAGCCGAAGTCGTCGGCGTTCAGGATCAGTTCTCGCATGGCAGTCTCCGGTCTACCGGGAAGTGGCGGCGCTCTGGTACGCCGTGCCGGCGTCCGGATCGGCGGGCGGCGCACCGTCGGCGCAGCCCTGGATAATGTTGAGCAGGCGGTCGCCCACCTGCCGGCTCTGGAAGCGGCGCGAGAAGCAGTCCTGGGCGGCGTTGCGCATCACCTGCTTCTCTGCCTCGTGCAGCGCGAGCCAGTCGCGCAGCGCGGCCTCGGTACCGGCAACCGTGTCGGTGCGCACCAGTCCCGCGCCATCGGCCTCGATCTCGCGCCAGATGTTGACCTTGTCCGAGATCAGCACGGGGACGCCGCATCCGAGCGCTTCGGCCACTGCCACGCCGAAGTTCTCCTGGTGCGACGGCAGGCAGAACACTTCCGCGGCATGGAAGGCGCCCCACTTCTGCTCGCCCGACAGCATGCCGGTCCACACCACGCGCGGCGCGATGCCGGCGCGCACGGCCTGCTCCTGCAGACGCTCGCGCAGGGCGGGCGCACCGGGCCCGGCGATCACCAGCTGAAGATCGGGATCCGACGGGGCGACGCGGGCGAAAGCATCGATCAGCAGGTCGCAGCCCTTCTTCTCGTGGATGCGGCCGAAGAACAGCACCAGGCGCTTGCCGCGGGTCTGGGGAAACGCCTGGAAAAACGCCTCGCGCAGCGGCTCGCGTTGCTGCGGCGGCTGCGCGGTGCCGTAGGACGCAATGCGCTCGTGGCAGCGGTACAGCGGGAAGGACAGCCTGGCACGCAGGCGCTCCTCATCGCAGGTGAACAGTACGGCGCTGGCATGCCGCAGCACGCGCCGCTCCACCAGCATCCAGTACAGCAGCTTCTTCAGGTGCTTCAGCGGATAGCGGCTGCGGAACCACGGGTCGAGCATCCCGTGGGTAAAGACGAAGTACGGCACCTTGCCGCGCAGCGTCCGCAGGGCCGCGAGGCTATGGAACTGCCAGATGCCTTCGATGATCACCGCGTCGTAGCGGGCCGCATTGGCCTTCAGCCACGGCACCAGCCGGCGGTTATAGGTATAGATGCCTCGTGACGGACCCAGTGCGATGACATTCAGTTCGCTCTCCCGGACCCAGGGGGCGTTGGGGTCGTCGCCGCAGCAGACGTCCACCTGTACGCCGCGCTCGGCCAGCGGAATGCGCAACTGTCGCAGGCCTTCGATCGGGCCCCCGCCCGCTGGATTGATGGTCGCGATGATGTGTAGAAGCTTCATGACTGAAGTCGTTGTCGGCTAGTGCCGGTTGTCCAACCGCATCCCCGGCGGCGGCAGCGGGCTGCCCGGCAGCACCGCCCGCCGCGCCACGGCTGCGACGATCCGCGTGCACGGGCATCGCGCTGACAGCGTCAGCCGCGACGGCCACGGCCATCGGATGCCCAGAGCGTAGGGACCGGCGCGGCGGGCCTCTGTACGTTGGCGCACCCATGCCAGGTGGAGTCGTGCGGCATGCTCAACCACATGGCGACCGGCTGAAGGGCGGAAGGAAGGACACGGCTGCAGCCCCGCAAGGTCATCCAGATGGACTAGACCTGCAGTCATCCTTTTGGCGCGACGCAACAAGCCCGCGCGCCGAAAACACGCCCCCGCAAGGTGGGGTTCGAGTCATCCAGTCTCTGTTTCAATAATGGAGCGCCGGGCCGCGCGGGCACGGTGGCGAACCGGTCAAAAGGGAGGGAGCCGATTAATCGTTGCAGCGCTGAAACGGAAGGGCATTACTGCTGTTTCATCCTTGAAACTGCAATCGGGAGCCGGCTTTTCCCACTTATGGATGGGCCGGAAACCGGCGTCTAAGGCCGGTTCCCGGATTATGAAAAAGTAGGGGGAGGCAGAAGCGGAATGTCAGACGGTTCTGACTTGATTTCGCCTGACTCAACCCATAACATGGCCTAAACGGATTAAAGATAAATCGTTGTGGGGTGGGGATCAGGGTCGCATTTCCGGGATCCACGAAGCCGGCTCATTCCGAGTCGACGGGCACCGGAAAAACGGGGGGTCGTCCTGAGTTGCGAAGCCGGTTGCAATGGCGCGCGTGACGATGGCTTTCGCTCGTGCGTTTACCTGTTTTTCCGCCAAAAAAAAGATACGGGGAAAAAACAAGATGAACGCACTGTTGATTGAAGCCCATCCATTGCTGCGGCTGGGATTGCATCAGATGCTGGAGCGGATCGAGGGGATCGACCACGTCATTGCCATCGATCCTGCCGATGTCTCGCTGCTGGACGGCACCGACAACGATACTGACCTGATGGTGTTCGGCATGCCGCAGGATGCCGACGCCGGCTGGACGCTGCTGACGCAGGTCCGGCGCGTGCTCAACGCCCAACGGGTGCTGTTGCTCTCCGATACGGTTCCGCTGCAAGTGCCCGCCGCTGCCATGGCGCAAGGCGTCTGCGGCTGCCTGCCCAAGTCGGCCTCCCTGGCGGTACTGGAAGCGGCGATCCGCCTGGCCATGGTGGGTGGGTACTTCGTGCGCGGCAGCGGCGCCGGTACCGGCCTTGCCACCTCTCTTGCCCCGGCCAGCCATGGCGGCCCGGTAATGACCAGCGCGCCGCCCAGTTCGCGGGCGTCGATCTCCAGCGTGCAGAATGCGGTGGTCCACACCGCCAGCCCGGCTTCCGCCCGCGTTGGCGTGACCGCCGCCCATCCCGCTGCCTCGCCCCGCCCTGCCCCCGGCGCCGAACTGCATGGCGAATCGGCCTACTACGACGAGGCCGAAATGCTGCAGATCACCCCGCGCCAGTATGAAGTGCTGGTATTGCTGGCCCGCGGTCATCCGATCAAGACGGTCAGCCGCATGCTCAATATCTCGGTCGCCACCGTAAAGAGCCATGCCTGCACGCTGTATCAACGGCTGAAGGTGCGCAACAAGGGCGAGGCGGTTTATACCGCGCTGCAGCGTGGTGCCAAGCTGGAATGGGTCAGCGGCGATGGCACCTCGCCGGTGGCGCCGGTTTCGCGCATGTCGCGCGCCGCCAATGAGCGCAGCGAGCGCGCGGACCTGCCGTTGCAGCTGGGCGGCGGAATGCGCTGACCGCATCCGCGATTGAAGGTCATCGGCCGGGCAATTTGCCCGGCCATTTTGTTTTCTTCGGGAAGCGTTGGTGGCGCATTCCCTCTCCCCCGACCCCTCTCCCGCAAGCGGGCGAGGGGAGCAAACCAGAAGCGTTCAAAGCGGCTGCGGTGTTCTCCCCTCTACCGCCTTGCGGGAGAGGGGCAGGGGGAGAGGGCAGCACGCCCAGGCCCCCACGATTGCCCCCCGCCAATACCCCTCTTCCCGTCCCGTGATTTCCCCGCAACGCTGACCGTCCCCAGTGTGTGACAGCGAACCGAATTGCGCCCCCCGAAGAAAGACGATGACGCCATCCGGGGGACATGGCGATGCGCGTGTCCATTTGCATGTAGCAGGGAGAGTTGCCATGAAAGCAATGAAACAGGGTCAGTCGACGCGCCGCTTCGGCGGCGGGCGCAAGAGGTGGTGGTTGACCGTTGCCGCGGCGGGCGTGGCGGCGATGCTGGGCGGGTGTGCCAGTTCGCCAGGCATGTATTTCGACAAGCAGGCGCCGGTGTCGGCGATCGGGCCCGACGCGATGCCCAAGGTCACCCCGATCACCATGGATCTGGTGCGCGAGCTGCGCAACAACAATCGGCGCGACAACGAAGGCGTCGAAGAACTGTTCGCCACGCCGGAGCCGTATCGGGTCGGGCCTGGCGACATCATCTCCGTGGTGGTGTGGGATCACCCCGAACTGGTGTTCCCCACGCAGACCTACAGCATCGGCCAGGGCTACGACATGCCGGCCGTCGGCGGCCATGCCAACGTGCCGGGCTACGTCGTCAGCCCGCACGGCGATATCCAGTTCCCCTACGCCGGCATCATGAAGGTCGCCGGCAAGACCGCCAACGAAGTGCGCGACCAGATCGCCCAGGCGCTGTCACGCGTGGTGCGGGATCCGCAGATGACCGTGCGCGTGCTGGCCTTCCGCAGCCAGCGCGTCTATGTCGATGGCGAGGTCAAGACGCCCGGCATGTTCCCGATCGACGACGCGCCGATGACGCTGGTCGAAGCGCTGAACCGCGCCGGCGGCGTGCTGACGCAGACCGGCGACGCCAGCCGCGTGCGAGTCAGCCGCGGCGACCGCAGCTGGTACATCAACATGCCGGCGCTGCTGCAGCGAGGCATCGATCCGTCGCGCATCCTGCTGCGCAGCGGCGATATCGTCCGTGTCGAGCAGCGCGAGGACAGCAAGGTGTTCGTCACCGGCGAAGTGCTGCGCCCCAGCGCGCTGCTGATGCGCAACGGCCGCATGACGCTGAACGAGGCGCTGGGCGACGCGGGCGGCGTCAATCCGAACTCCGCAAGCCCGGACCAGATTTATGTGATTCGCAAGACCGAGACCGGCCAGGAGCCCAAGGTATTCCATCTGGACGGCAGCTCGCCGGTGGCGCTGGCCATCGCGGAAGGCTTCGAGCTGGAGCCGAAGGACGTGGTCTATGTGGATGCCCGCGAGCTGGTGCGCTGGAGCCGCGTGGTCAACCTCTTGATCCCCGCGACGCAGCCGGTCATCGGCACTGCCGGGGTGGTGCGCTAGGCGATCGACATGGTCAACAACATTCTGATCGTCTGCCTGGGCAACACCTGCCGCAGTCCGATGGCGGAGGCGCTGCTGCGCCGCGCGCTGCCGGACTGCAAGGTGTGCTCGGCAGGACTGGCGCCGCCGGTCGGCGCCGCGGCGCATCCTCGTGTCATCTCGCTGATGCACGCCGAGGGCATCGAGTTGCATGCGCATCGCGCACGCACCGTCGATGACGCACTGATCGACTGGGCAGATCTCATCCTCGTGATGGAGACCGACCAGCGCGAGGAAGTCGAGCGCCGCTTTCCTGCCGCACGAGGGAAAGTCTGGCGCATCGGCGAATTCATCCAGACCGATGTACCCGACCCGTTCGGGTGCTCGCACAGCATGTTCACTATCGCGCTCGGCTTGATCAAGAAGGGCATCGATTCGTGGTCGGACCGCATACGATCCATTGCGCCGGCCGAATGTCACGGGGAGGCATCATGAACAACAGTATTACCCGGAGCCACCACTCCGACCGTAGCGACGACCGCGAAGGGATGGTCGACCTGACCTCCTGGTTCGATGTGCTCGCGCGCTACCGATGGACCTTCGCCGCAACAGCCAGTGCGGTGATCGTCGCTGGCGTCGCCTATGCCATGGTCACACGGCCGGTCTACCAGGCCGACATCATGGTGCAGGTGGAGGAAAACACCAACCAGAACGTGGCCAACCGCGCGCTGGCCGCATCGCTGTCGCCGATCATCGAGGTCAAGCCGGCTGCCTCGGCCGAAGTCGAGCTGCTGCAGTCGCGCATGGTGGTCGGCCGTGCCGTCGACAACCTCAATCTGGATATCGAGGCATCGCCGCGCTACTTCCCCATCGTCGGCCGCGCCATCGCCAGCGCCAATCCGGAGCTGTCGCGACCGGGGCTGTTCGGCTGGGGCGGCTTCGCGTGGGGCAGCGAGTCCATCAGGGTCACCGAGCTGGTCGTACCGCCCGAGATGGAGGAGCGCAACATCAGCGTGACCGCGCGCGGCGATGGGCGCTACAGCGTCGCCTTCGACAGCGACAAGGCGCGTGCGGAAGGACGCGTCGGCGAGCCGCTCACCATCAAGACCGCCTACGGTCCGGTCAACATGACGATTGCCGGCCTGGACGGGCGTGCGGGCACGCAGTTCAACGTGCGGCACCTGCCGCGCGCCACTGCCATCGCACGCCTGCAGCAGAAGCTGCACATCATGGAGCGCGGCAAGCAGAGCGGGGTGCTGGGTGTCACGCTGCAGGGCGAATCGCCGGAACTGACCGCGGCGATCCTCAACGAGATCGGCACCGAGTACGTCGACCAGAACCTGCGGCGCAAGGCAGCGGAAGCGGAAAAGTCGCTGGCGTTCCTGGAGAGTCAGCTGCCGCAGCTGAAGCAGCAGGTGGAAGCGTCGGAGACCCGCTACAACCAGCTGCGCAACCAGCGTGGCACCGTCGATCTGAGCGAGGAATCGAAGCTGGTGCTGAATCAGTCGGTCAGCATCCAGACCAAGCTGCAGGAACTGCGGCAAAAGCGCCAGGAACTGGTCACGCGCTTCGTCGGCGATCACCCCAGCATCACGGCGATCGACAGCCAGATCAACGGCCTGACCACGCAATTGAACGCGGTGACCTCGCGCATCCAGCGGCTGCCGGACGTCGAGCAGAACGTGCTGCGGCTGATGCGCGACGTCAAGGTCAGCACCGAGCTGTACCAGGCGCTGCTCAATGACGTGCAGCAGCTGAGGCTGATGAAGGCCAGCAAGGTCGGCTCGGCGCGCCTGGTCGATCCGGCCCAGGTTCCGCTCAAGCCGGTGCGGCCGAACCGTCCGCTGATCGTCGGCATGGCGCTCGGCCTTGGCGTGCTTGCCGGCCTGCTGATGGTGGTGCTGCGCCGTTCGCTGGACGGCGGCCTGACCGATGCGGACGAGGTCGAGCAGCAGACCGGCCTGACCGTCTACGCGACGATCCCGCTGAGCCAGCAGCAGGAGCGCAAGTATGGCGGCACCCGGCCGCGCCCGGGCCTGCTCGCGCTGCAGGATCCGGAGGACCCGTCCGTGGAGGCGCTGCGCAGCTTCCGTACCGCGCTGCAGTTCGCGCTGGTTGGCAGCCGCAACCGCATCGTCGTGATCACCGGCCCCTCGCCGGGCGTGGGCAAGTCCTTCGTCTGCGCCAACTTCGCGGCCATCCTCGCCGCGGGCGGCAAGCGCGTGGTGCTGGTGGATGCCGACATGCGGCGCGGCGGGCTGAACCACCGCTTCGGATCGCGCCGCACCCCGGGCCTGAGCGACCTGCTGCTCGGTGCCCCGCTGGAGAAGGTGCTGCAACGTCAGGTCTCGCCGGGGCTGGACTTCATCCCGACGGGTTCGGAAGCGCCGCAGCCGGCCGACATGCTGCAAAGCGCCGGCATGGAAGCGCTGCTGGACACGCTGAAGACGCAGTACGACGTCGTGCTGATCGACTCCCCGCCGGTACTGGCGGCTTCCGACGCCGGCATCCTCGCGGGCAAGGCTGGCGCGGTCTTCCTGGTGGCACGCGCCGACCTCACCACGGCAAGCGAACTGCAGGCCACCGACAAGGCCATCCGCCATGCCGGCGGAGACGTCAAGGGCGTGCTGTTCAACGGCCTGCACGTCGAGGGGCGCTGGTACCGCTCGCATTATCACTTCGGCAAGTATCGCTACCTGAACCAGTACGGCGCCACGCGCCCGGCCAAGCAGGCCTGAGCGCCTGGCCTTCGCCTCGCCTTCGTTGCCTCAGCCGACCCCCGCCTCGCGCGGGGGTTTTTCATTGGCGGCGCAAGGGGATGTAGGACTGCACCGGCAGCCACCGTCGGATGCCGCCGTCGGCGCTGGCGCCAATTGTAAGGACTTGTTTAAAGCGGGAAACGGGAGGCACGGGCAGCCGTCGAAAATCGGCAAGGGCACGCCGCATGTCGTCATGCCGGCGTCAGGGCCCAGGATACCGATCCACAGCTTGCCGGACCGCTGGACGCGCCGGCAGATCGGCCGAACAACACTAATGGAGGTCCGCTATGTCTCGTCGCAATACTGTTCGCACTCATTCGCTGATTGCCGCGCTGGCGGCAGGTCTGCTGAGCACCGCCGCGCTGGCCCAGACGCAAACCGGCACGCCCACCGGTGCCGGCGACGGCGGCTCGCCGGCCAGCCCGGCCGCCGGCCAGAACCGCATGGCCACGCCGGGCGCCGCCGGCACTGCCGCGCCACCGGCGCCAGCGCGTGGCACCGGCTCGATGGGCACCCAGGGCGGGGCGACCATGGGCACGCAGGGTGGTGCCACCATGGACACCGGCAGCGCCGGCATGGCAGCGGGCAGCACCGCCGCCACCGGGACGCCACAGGACGGCATCGTCACCAGCGTCGGCATCGTGCCGCGCAGCGCCGTGCCGCAGGGATGGACCGTGACGCCGGTCGGCCCGGGGGTGGTGCAGATCCACCCGCCGAAGGACCCGCTGGTCGAGCGCCGTGAGGCCCGCGCCGAAGCGCGCGGCGAGTATCGCGCCCGCAAGGCCGACGCCAGGCAGGAATACAAGCAGGAAGTGAAGGCCGCCAAGCAGGAACGCAAGGCGGAGATGCGCGATGCCAACGAGGAGGCCAAGCGCGAACTGACCGCGCCGGCACGTTAAGGGAGCCGCTCCGGCGGCTCCCGGCCCGTCAGCCGGTACGCCGCGCCGGCCTGCGTCGGAAGGCGACGCAGGCCGGCGCGGCGTTTTCGTTCATGCGCATCAGTCCGCGCCTTGGTTGCAAGCGGTGGCGTAGCCCGCTGAGAGCGAGCGCGCGGATGCCATCGCGCGGCCGAAATCCACGCAGAATCAGGTACGCCCTTCGATCTGCTGGCGCGAATGGGAAAAAGGCAAGGCCGCTGCCCCCAAAGGGCAGCGGCCTTGCGCTATAGCGCTGCGCGCCTTCACACCTTGCTTGCGGCCGCCACCGGCTCGACGGGCCGCTCGAGCGCGCGGGTAGCCGGGGTCGCCGGCGGCAGCGGCAAGCCCAGGTACGGGTTGATGGTGTTGAAGCCCGCCCGGTTGCTGCGCCGCTGTGCCACGCCGTTGATCATGCCGCCGGCCATGCGCGCATTGGCGCGCGCCAGCCGCTTGAGCGCCTCGTCGATCTGCCCCGGCACCGTCACGTCGGCGCGCATCACCAGCATCGTCGAGCCGGCCAGGCTGGCGATCAGCAAGGCGTCCGCGACCGACAGCACGGGCGGCGTGTCGATGATGACCAGGTCGAAGCGTTGCCGGGCCAGGTGCAGGCTCTCCGACAGCGTGGGCAGCATCAGCAGTTCCGACGGGTTGGCCGGCACCGAGCCCGCGGGCAGGATGCTCAGGCGCGCCACCACCGAGGGCTGCACCGCCGCCTGGATCGGCACGCGGCTGGCCAGCACGTCGGCCAGCCCCGGCTGCGAGGCCTGGCCGAACCAGCTCGCCACCTTGCCGCGCCGCATGTCGGCGTCGATCAGCAGCACCCGTTGCCCAGCCTCGGCAAACAGCACCGCCAGGTTGACCGCCGTGAAGGTCTTGCCCGCACCCGGCGCGGGGCTGGTGATCGCCAGCACCCGGTCAGGAGCGTCGCGCAGGCCGAAGTGCAGCGAAGCGCGGACGCTGCGCAGTCCTTCCACCGCCAGCGCATGCGGCGAGCGCCGCGCCAGCAGGAAACGATCGTGCAGTCCGGCCGTGCCGTGCGCGCCAGTCCCATGGCCATCGGTTCCCTCTCCACGCTCGCGCTCGGCCTCGGGCTGCGTCAGCGCCGCGCCCTTTTCGGGCGCGGCCAGGCGCTTTTCCCGCGACGGCGAGAACGCGCCCAGCGCACCGAAGCGCCGCTCGAGCTCGGCCTGCCGCTCCAGCTCCGCCTGCTCGTCGCTGTAGGCGACATCGCCCAGCATCGTCATGCCCAGCCGCAATTCGGCTTCATTCGCGTCGGCCACTCCCGGACGTACGCGCCGATGCAGCATCACCGCGCCGACCGACAGCAGCAGACCGAGCAGACCGCCGGCGACCGCCGAGGGCCAGGGGCCCGGGCCGACCGGAATGGTGGAGGCCAGCGCGGCGTCGACAATGCGGACCGAGCTGGAGCGATCGGCCTGCGCGATCGACAGCTGCTCGATCCGGCGGCGCAGCGACATGTACATGTCCTCGGCCACCTTGACGTCGCGCGTGAGCGCCACCGACTCCCGCTCAGACAACGACAGGTTCTGCATGCGGGCATCCAGATCGCGGCGCTCGCGCATCAGCTCGCGGATCTGATTGTCGACGGTCTTCACCTCGTTCGCGTCGGTGGTGAAGCGCTGCAGCAGCTTGGTACGCTCGAGCCGCAAGGCGGCGATCTGCCGCTGGTACTCCATGCTGCCGCTCAGGTACGACTGCACGTCCTGCGTCGGCTGCAGCGTCCCCGCCCGCGAGCGGTATCGCGTCAGCGCGGCTTCCGCGCGTTCCAGTTCGGACTGCACCCGCGGCAGCTCGGTGTTGAGGAACGCCAGCGTGCCGGCGGCATCGTCCTGGCGCGCGTCGGTGCGGCCGCGGATATAGGCCTGCGCGATGCCGTTGACCAGATTGGCGGCCGCCTTGCGGTCCTCGGCCTGCCAGGCCAGCCGGACCGTGCCCGCCGCCGTCTCGGTCACGCGCAGCTGCGCGGTGATGTCGTCCACCACCGCGACCGGGTCGCGCCGCAGCAGCGTGAAGCGCGTGCCGGGCTGCGCATCGATCGACGTGACGGTCAGCTCCACCCCTTCGCCGGCCGCCGCCTCGCCAGCCCTGCCTTCGAGCAGCGTGCGCCCCGCATGGGTGACACGATAGGCGCCACCGGACAACACCTCCATCGTCAGCGGCACATTGAGCAGGCGCTCGGGCACGGCCAGCGAGCCGAGCACGACGCGCTCCCCGCCCCAGGCATAGCCGAGCTGCGCGGGCCAGACGCCCCGGGGAACGCCAGGATCGGACAGCCGCGCAACCAGCGCACCGATCAACGGAGCACGCACGGGCTCCGCGCTGATGCCCAGATGCAGGCTTTCGATCACGGGCGCCGCCACGGCACGGCTTTTCAATATGCTGGCGTCGAATCCGGTCTGTGCTGCCGTGGCGTCCGGCGCCAGCCCCCGCGCCGCCGCGTCGGCGGCGCCGACCTCGATCAGCGCGGCAGCCTCGTAACGCGGGGGCACGGCAAGTGCGGCGATACCCCCGATCGCAGCGCCGGCGAGCGCCGCTGCGGCGATCCATCCTGCCCGGTCCTGCAGCGCCCGTGCATAGCCGGGCCGCCGCGGCGGCGCCAGGCTGGAGACTGGAATCTGAGCGGCGAAAGACATCCTGTCCACGGCAACCTCCTGGTGATGCGGCAAGCGCGGTTCATGCTTCGGTGAGGGCTGGCAGCAGCCGATCGAATTCGCGTTTGACCAGCTTGTAGCATTCGCAGGAATGCTTCTCCAGGCCTGTGCGGTCGAGTACGGTGATATGGCCACGGCTGTGGTGGATCAGACCGAGATCCTCCAGCTTGCCGGCCGCCTCGGTCACGCCCTCGCGGCGTACGCCGAGCATGTTGGCGATGACCTGCTGCGTGATGACCAGTTCGTTGCTGGCCATGCGGTCCAGCGCCAGCAGCAGCCAGCGGCACAGCTGCTTGTTCAGCGAATGGTGGCGATTGCAGACGGCCGTCTGCGCGATCTGCGTCAGCACCGCCTGCACGTACAGCAGCGTGACGCGCTGCATTGCCGGCGAGCGCTGGAACTCCTGGCGCAGCGTGCCTGCCGAGAGGCGATAGGCGAAGCCGGGCGTGCGCACTTCGACCCGGCACGGCATGGTGTCGCCACCGGTCAGCACCGGGATCCCCACCAGCCCTTCGTTGCCGATCGCGGCGATTTCTGCTGTCGCACCGTTCTCCAGCAGCGACAGCATCGACACGATCGCCGTGGTCGGAAAGTAGACGTGATGAATGCGTTGACCCGAATCCGTGAGCAATTGCCCGGCGCGCATGCGCACCAGTTCCAGGTGCCCCGACAGTGCTTCCCAATCCTTGCGTGGCAGCGCTGCCAGCAACTGGTTGACGTGCAGATCCGAACGTTGACCGATCATTGATTTTCTCCCGATTTTCCCCGCTTCCGCCGCCTGCATGCCCTGACCTTTTTCGCCTGCTTTTCCAGGGCACGCCGTGCGGCTTGCGTGGTTCACATTAAGTTCCATCTGTGAGGCGCCAAACAGTAGCCGCACGGCTGAAACCTGTTCATCCTTCGGGCGGTGGGAGAGGAGGGGATGGGCTGTTTCGCCGCTGCAACCAGCGCGCGCCGCAATGGCCTTCACAGCCACCTCGGCGCGCAGCGCGCCGTGCGCTTCGCCCTTGCTGGCCAACGCGTTTGCGGATGCCCGTGCGCTGCTTCGCAACATGCGCGCGCCTGGGCCGATGCGCGCTGCCGTGCACGCGGTCTCAACCATCCGGAGGGGAGTCGATCCGCAGGGTGTAGACCATTGCAGCGCCGGGCCATCCAACAGGGGGAAGGGCACGGTGGCAGGGTCCGTTGCGTAGGCGCCCATGCGCATGGAAATGCGGAAAAGCAGGTGGCCTAACTGTCGGCTTCGCCCATGTGCGCGGCGAGCGCGGGGACAGCGGCGTCATAGCTGGCTTCGAGCTGGTCGAAGCAGTCGTGGCAGAAGTCCGGGCGGCGATTGAGCACCGAGCGGATCAGCCTGAACTGCATCACCATCGCCTCCGAGGCGATGCGCTGGCATGCGGCGGCAATCGAGGACGGCAGCGGCTGTCCCTGCGCCGCAAGCCAGCGCAGGTACTTGCCGAGCAATTCGAAGTTCGCGCCCAGCTGCCGCAACACATGGAAGGCGTAGGGATGGAACGCTGCCTCGCCGCGGTCGGCCAACCCTTCCATATGCTGGGGAAAGACACGCCGGTAGGCAGTCACCGGATTCTGGCGCGGACGCCTGCTCAGGTGGTACCGCAGCAGCGCCAGCGATTCGCGCAGCTGCAGTGGCCCTTGCAGCGGCGGAAAGCGCCGGCGCACCAGCTCCGCATGCGGCATCAGCAGCCGCTCGTCACCGGCCAGTTCGGGCAGCAAACGGAACAACCCGTCGTAGTCGTCTCCGCGCGCGACGTGATAGCCGTCGTTGTGGTAGTACCCTACGCCGCGCGCCTCCGGCATCAGCACGTCGATACCGATGACGGTGCGCTCGTGCCGGCACCGATAGCTGATCGCGCCATTGTCGGGCAGGTAGTAGCCGTCCACTTCGAGCAGCACCACATTGCCGCGCGCGGTCTGCGTCGCGACATGGTGTTCGAGGCCATCGTACAGCGCCAGTTCCTGCGTGACGATGCCGTACAGCCGCTCGACATCGGTAGCGGGATACTTGAAAAAGGTGAACTGGTCGCCCTCAAAGTCCTGGGCGACGGTGAAGGCCAGGCCGGCAAGCGGATCCAGCTCCCAGCCGTGCAGCAGCTCGACCCAGAGATCGATATGGCAATTCGTCTGTGGCCAGACGGCCTGTTCCGTATGCAGGTAATGCGGGTTATGCACGATGTGGTAGCGCTGCGGCCGATCGTCAAACATGCCGGGTCCCCGGGCCATGACGCGTCACGGGCGTCCCGCACGGTTCGGGCCGGGCCCTGGGCGCAACGCAGGCCGCATACCCTGCCGACTCCAGCGCGGCGTTGCTCCCGGTATTCATTCGGCACTCCTCAGTTCGATCGTTCGGCCAGCAGCAGGCTGGCGGTATTGGTCAGGATGCGGTCGTTGTTGATCATCAGCGGCGCGGACCACAGATCGCGCAGATGACGGCCGAGGCTGAACGGCGTGCCGTACTTGTAGCCCGCCATGCCGCATGCAAGCAGCGCCAGCTGGACCGCGTCCAGCGCGAGCCGCGACATGGCGGTCTTCAGCCCGTTCATCTCCGCGGCAAGCGCGAACAGCGCGCTGACCGGCATCGCGGCCTCGCATCGCGACAGCCGCTGGATCGCCGCCTGCAGCCGGCCCTCCATCGTCTGCAGGATGGACAGCGCTTCTGCTACCCGAGCGGCCGACGGCGGCAGCGCATCCGCCTGCGTGCGCGCCTGCCCGCGCAGAAAGGCCCGGGCCCGTTGCACGGCATCGGCGGCGATGCCCGTCCATAGCGCGGCCCACAGGATGTGCGACACCGGCATCATGGTCGCGTCGGCGATCTCGCCGAACGCGACCGGTACGATCTGCTCGGCGGTACAGGTGGCCTCCAGCCGAAAGCCCTGGCTGCAGGTGCCGCGCATGCCCAGCGTGTCCCAGGCGCCGGCCTGCTGCAGCGTATAGTCGCCGCGCATCAGGCAAACCAGCACCTGGTCCTCGCGCCCGGCGGCGGCATCGCGGCGCGCCGCCACCAGCAGCGCATCGGCATGGGCGCCGTGCGATATCGCCGGCGCCATCTTGCGCAGCCGGAAGCGCGCGCCCTCGGACTCCAGGGCGCAGGGTTCGGAATCGGCTGCCTGCTCGGACGTCGCCGAGGCCAGCAGCCACTGACCCGCGGCAACCCGGGCCAGCAGCGACTCATGCCACAGGCTGCCGCGAGCATGCTCGATCAGGCAGGCGACCTGGATCTGATGCATGGCGAAGATCATGCCGGTCGATGAGCAGGCCGCGCCCAGCGTGCGGCAGATGGCGGCAACGGTATCCAGCGAGGCCCCGGGGCCGCCCAGATCGGGGGGAACCATCGCGCCCAGCAGTCCGTACTCGCGCATGGCGTCCACCGCCGCCTGCGGAAAACACGCCTGCCGATCGATCCGGTCCGCCTCGGCCGCGGCAATCGCCGCCACCTCTTGCGCCCCCGCCAGCAGGTCAGGGCCGGGCCACGCCTCCGGCTGAAGGCTGTGCGGAACCGATTGCGCCGCACGCGCTGCGTCCGCCGTCATCGTGCCGCTGCCCACGATTGCTGCCGGCAGCACCCGTCGCGGCAGGCGTGCGCAACCTTCGCTGCATTGTGGTGTCGTGCCATCCCTTTCTCTCCCTGGGGTCTGCCAAATCCCTATTACGCGGCACGGACACATCGGTCACGGTGCGCTTGTTCACGCACTTTTTCGGGCAGAGTTCGCCGTCACACACGGGCAAGACACCGGCTTGCCCTCCGTGCCGGTCAATAGGCGGCCTTGCCGGTCCAGCCATGCAGCGCGGTGCGGGCGATGATGCTCAGGTCCATGCGGAAGGACCAGTTGCGGATGTAGTAGATGTCGAACTCGATACGCGCGCGCATCTTCTCCACCGTGTCGGTCTGGCCGCGCAGGCCATTGATCTGCGCCCAGCCGGTAATGCCGGGCTTGACCCGATGGCGCAGCATGTAGCGGTCGATCAGTTCCTTGTACATCTCGTTGTGCTCGAGTGCATGCGGGCGCGGGCCGACTACCGACATCTCGCCACGCAACACGTTGAGGAACTGCGGCAACTCGTCCAGGCTGGTGCGGCGCAGGAAGGCGCCGATGCGCGTCACCCGTGGGTCGTCGCGCGTGGCCTGCTTCACCACGTGGTCCTGGTGGACCACCATGGTGCGGAACTTGAACACGTTGAACGGCTTGCCATCGATGCCCAGGCGCTTCTGCCGGAACAGCACCGGCCCCGGGGAGGAGAGCTTGACCATCAGCGCGATCGACAACATCAACGGGGCCAGCCCCAGCAGCGCCATCGCCGCGAACGTGCGGTCGAAACTCTCCTTGAGCACGCCGGTGATGCGCATGTCGGGCGGACTGTTCAGGTCGATCACCGGCAGTCCGAGGAACTGGCTGAAGCGGTGCCCCAGCAGTTCGACCGACATGATGTCCGGCACCCAGCGAATGTCGATCAGGTCATTGCGGAACTGGTAGACGACATCGCACAGGTCGCGGCATGCCGCCATCGGCAGCGTCAGCCAGATCTCGCGCACGTCGTGCTCGCGCACGAAGGCCGAGATCTCCTGCGGTGCGCGCAGCACCGGAATCCCCTCGGGCAGCGTCTCGTCCTCGTTGTCGCAGAAGATGCCGACTACCTGGTAGCCCGCCGCCGGAATCCGCTGCACGCGGCGGAACATCTCGCTGCCCAGGGGCCCATAGCCGAAGATCAGCACGCGCTTGGCATTGATGCCCTGGCGTCGCACGTTGCCCAGCAGACGGTACAACACCAGCCGGGCACCGACCAGGGCGACGATCACCGAAAGGAACCAGCTGGTCGACCAGAGGCGCGACACTTGCCCCACCTGATGCATCAGGTAGGCGAGCACCAGACCGGACACCGCGACCACGCTCCACGCGGCGACGGTACGCAGCGCGAGCGCGGCCCCGCTGCGGCCGCGCCAGGATTCGTACAGGCCGAAGGCCGGAAAGACGATCAGTGCCGCCACGGCACAGAACGCGGTGAGAAAGCCGTGCACCGGCGCGGCGTTGCCCAGGCCTCCGGCGGGAAACCAGAAGGCACCCACCAGGATGCCGCATATGCCGATCGTCATTGCGTCGGACACGCGGTACAGCATTTGCAGCGCGGTCTGCCTCTCGACCGCGTACGCGCTCGGCGTAGCCATGGCCAATCTCCCTAGTCTCAGCGTCCTTGCGACGTCGAGGCATGGTGGCGTGCACGTCCGTCGAGGTCTGTTGGATCTCTCACAGAAATCCAGCTGGCACGGGGGTTTCAGACCATTCCCGTGTACCGCGCGATGTGTGCCTGAGCGGGTGCCCGGGCAGGGCCCGCCGGCACGGCGGAGCCAGGCCAGCGGAACGGGCGTTCCTTGGCAGACAGGTACACGACAATGCGCTCCAGCCACTGCTGCGTTGGTATCTCGATGCGGCTGACGGTGATGCCCAGCGCAAGTACCGCCACCGCCGCCAGGTGCGTGCGCGAGGCGCGCCGCTGTGCGATGTCGCGGCAGCCGGCAAGAAACACGAACGATGCGCCAAAGCCGAGCGCCAGCCCTGCGACGACTTCGCTGACCGAATGCGCCTGCAACGCCAGGCGCGACATGCCAACCAGCACGGCAAGCACGATGCCGACGGCCGCGCCGGCCATCCCCTTGAGCGGGAGCATGCTCGCGCCGGGCCGCGCCGCTGGCGCCAGGGGAGCGCTGGCCCTGGCCAAATGGTGCATCAGGGCGGGCAGCACCAGCGCCGCCAGCATGCTGTGGCCCGAAACACCGGTGAAGGCGAGTTCGGGTACGCCGAGGCCCCAGCCGAGGAAGGCGAGCTTGGACAGCAGGGTCAGCAGCGACGACGCAAGACAGATCCGAACCCAGCGCGCAGCGCTGTCCCTCTGCCCTGCGTTCCACATCCACAGGCACAGCAGCACCGCGCAGGGCAGCAGCAGTGCAGCCTCGCCCAGACGCGTGATCAGCGTCCAGTCCATGGACCAACGCAGGAACCGATCGGAGAGGGACAGCGAATGCCAGTTCATGAGCAGGGAGACCGCGCGCGGACATCGGGCCATGGCAGGCCCGATATCGGCACTCTTGTTCTTTTGGTTGATGGATGCGAGCGAGTCGATTCGCTATCGTCGCTTCTGTGGTGGGTCAGGCGGAATCGGCCTGCCACATTTTGGAGCCCGCATGGTCCCCCGGTCTGCGGGCTTCCTTTTTTTCTGGCGCGGCGCTCGCCCGGCGTTCGACGGCCCGCCAGCGCACAAGGGGGAAAAGAACGGACCGCGGCGCCGGCATCGTTGCCGACACCATCGCCGCGGTCGCGCAGATCCGGTCGCCTGGCCGCGACCGGGACACGCACGCACGCATGCCCAGACATGCGTGACCGGCAGTGCCGGCTCCCCCGAACGCGCGTGCTGATCCCCCCTTCACTGCTTGTGCAATCCCGGTTCGCCGCACGCGGAGGTATAGCTTTGCGCCAGGCCTGCCGCAACCCGGCGGCGGGCTTCGCGCTCGCCTGCCTCGCATGCCGCGAGCCGCGCGGCGTGCTCGCTGACGAAGGAGCAGCCATGCACCTCGCCGCGGTACAGCAGCGCTTCGCTGCGCTCCAGCCGCAACCGCAGCTCGAAGCAGCAGGCCCACTTGTTCCGCCCCTCCCGCACGGCAAAGCCGTGAACTACCAGAATGCCAGCACCTGCCGCCATGTTTCCCCCAGCGCCCGAACTCCGGCGGCCGGCACCTCGGGGGCCGCGCCATGCCGGCAGCGTACCGTGAGCATAGGGCGAGAGAACGACAGGCGACATCATCCGCTTGCCGTAGAACCTGGCAGCAGAAAGTTGGAGAAACTGGTTGGAGACCGCGTACTCAGTTGCCAGCCCAGGCCGGCCTTGGGAAAACAGTGTCCTCCCGCGCAGACCATCGCCACGGCGGCGGACAACAATTCGGGCGGAACGGGTGAGAACAGGCATCCGCTCGCACCGACGAACGCAGCGATCCGGGTCAGTTCGGTGGCGCCCGGCGGCGCGATCAGCAGCCAGCGTCTGGGACTGATCCGTGCGCACAGCGCGTCGATGAGGGCGACCGGGTCGGCTTCGGTGCTGCTGCAATCGAGCAGGGCGAACTCTGCGCGCGGCCGTTGCATCTGCGCCGCTGGCGCCGTCAAGAGCCACTCGGGTGGGTGCAGTTCCGTGTTGTCGGGAGGGTTGCGCCGCCCCAGATGTCGAGACAGCGCGCGAAGCAGGATTGCGTTGTTGGCCAGAAGAAGGGTCATCATCGACTGGGCGGGTCAGGAGGGCGCGGACCTTCCTCCACGCATATCCCTAAGCCTAGCAACCGGCGGGATGACGTGCCTCGCCCAAGGGATGGAGCCATATCCGCCGAAAGGATGAGGCGACTCGCCGGTAGCCGCCGGCGAACGACATGGCGATGCCTCATGCCGCCTGACAGATCTGAGCGGCAACGTGGACAGCGCCTGGCTTTCCGGCGATGGCGAGGGGCGTCGCCGGACCGGGCCAGTTCAGCCTCGCGCCGCGCCGCAGCGCTTCGTAGACCGCCTCCCCCTTGTTGCGCACCTGCAGCCGCTGGTACAGCGTGCACGCATGCGTCTTGGCCGTGGCGACCGAGATATTCAGCATCCGGCTGACCGTCTTGATCGGATATCCCCGTGCCAGCAAGGCCAGCACTTCGTACTGCCGCTCCGTGATATTCAGCAGGTGAGAGCCAAGCGATGGGGTTTCGATGTCGGCGCCCACCGCGCCGAACGGATCGCCGGCGTTGCCGCCGGCAGGACGTTTGGCTGACGCCTGGGCAGGTCCATGGCTGGCGGGCGGATTCTGCGCGCCTTCGCTGCCGCTGTCGCGCTGCAGGCTGGCCGGCAGCGGCGCGGGGAAACACTCTCCGCCGGCCAGCACCAGACGGATCGCCGCGCGCAGCACGTCGGCGTTGCAGGTCTTGGACAACAGACCGCATACCGCGCCGGGCAATTGGGACGGTGCTGCAGTCAGACCGTCTGCCAGCACCAGTACCCGCTGTGGCGCGAGCCAGCGGCAGAGCTTCTCCATGCCACGCCAGTCCGCCGGGCCATGCGGGTGCCAGCCGAAGATCATCAACTCGGCGTCGCGCAGGCAGGCATCGTCCGGAGGCAGATCCCCCGGGTCGATATCGATCACCGGTCCCGCCAGGTCGGGCATGGCCAGCAGCTGGCGCAGCCCGAGACGCAACAATGGATGTGGCTCGATCAGAAGAATGGTGGCCATGCCGTTCTCGTTGTTCTTGCGATGCGCGCTCCGCGATCCGCGCATGATCGGAACCGGCCTTTGCCACGCGGCCGCTTCCATGGCCAGGCCGGTTGCCGTTCGCCGCCCCTGTCCGCGGTGCGTTTTTACGATCGTGCCAAGCCGGTCTTGCCGCCCCCGTGCAACTCGACATACTCGTGGAATATGCCGAAAGCCAGACTTTACTTCCTCTTATACTGGGGACCAGCATAGGCACTGTCCCCGCCGAAGGCAAGGCGCAGTGTGTGACTGCGGCATATCGTATTTCGGCAGATGTGGTCAATACCTTACATGCAGCGGAAGGCTGGGCGAATCCCTCTAATGCCGGTACTGAACCGTCCCGGGTACCTTCATTCGCCTCGGTCGCCCGGCGCTGCCAGCGGTGAAACGGGATCGACGCTGGCCGGCGAAAATAATTTCCATTACACTTCGCCCTGCAATTTGGGCAGGCTGAAGTACACCGCTTCTGCTTCCCATTACGAATCAAGCACTTAGCATTGGGGTGAGGCTGTCTATGCGGGACGACACCATCGCAGCAGGCAAGCTGACGCGCACCGAATTTGCCGTGGTCCGGGCCTACGCGCAGGGCATGCCGGCAGTCGAGATCGCCAACCGGTACCTGCTCGACCCGGACGATGACGAGGTGCTGACGGAGCACCAGGCGGTACAGCGCATCCTGACGCTGCGCGACCGCCTGGTGCAATTCGCGCTGCAGAACGACCGGCCCGACATCGCCGCGATGTTCGACAGCCTGAAGGGGCGCTCCAATGTGGCGATGGATCGCCGCGTCGATGCGCTTTCTTCGCTGGAACGGCTGGCACCGGCCCAGCCCGCGTTGGAACATGCGGTATCGCTATGGTTTCGGCCGAGCCTTGCCCTGCGCCTCTCGTCCGCCGGTCTGCCCCGCATCGAAGACCTGGTACGCCTGATCAACCGGCGCGGCACTGCCTGGTGGCGCGAGGTGCCCCGGCTTGGCCGCAAGTCCGCGGCAGTGGTGGCAGGCTGGTTGCGGGATCACCGTCCCGGACTGCACCGGCGTCAGCCGTCCGGCCAGCAACAAGCAGACCCCGGGCTGCGGCTCGACTCCCTCATCGGCGCGCCGTTGCGGCCAGGCGACTGGCCCAGGCTGCATGCCATGCCGCTGGACCACCGGCTGCCTTGCCCGGTCCCGTTGGAACAAATGGTGCCGTCCCGCCTTGCCGCCGGGGACCGGCCCGGCATGCCGGCGGGAAGCGCGGACTACGCCGGTGCGCTGGCTGAAGAGCTGCGGCTTGTCGCGCAATGGCTGGAAACGGTGCGCGGCAAACCCAATACGTGGGCCAGCTACCGGCGGGAGGCGGAGCGCCTGCTGCTGTGGAGCGCGGTGTCGCGCCGGTCGCTGCGGTCTCTGCGACCCGCCGATATCGATGCCTATCTGCGGTTCCTGGCCGATCCGCAGCCAGCCGCCTTCTGGCAGGGGCCGTCGGGGGCCCGGGACCGCGTGCACTGGCGCCCCTTCCAGGGCGGCCTGAGCCCGAGTTCACGGCAGGCAGCGCGCCGAGTCTTGCACGTGCTGTTCAACGCCCTGCACCGGTGCGGGTGGATCGCCTCGAACCCTTGTCTGGGCAGAGTCCGCCGCAGCTCGGCCGAATCCGCCCTGCTCCAGCGGCACCCTTCGGGGCAACAAGGGGGGCCGGGCGACGGCCAGCACGATACGTTGATGGCGGCGGCGGATTCGGTGTTGCTGGGGCGCTTTGCCGACTGGCTACGCCACGAAGCACGAGCCGGCCGGCTTCGGGCGGCCAACGCCGCCGTGCAGCTTGCGGCCCGTTTCGGCCTCGGTGCCGAGGAACTGGTGTCGCTGCGCGGTAGCGACCTGCCATCATTGCTTTCGCCACCGGATCCGGCGGCAGACGAGGGGCCTTCTGGCGCGACGGCGCTAGACGCGCTTCGCCACGCGCTGCAGATGCACTGGGAGGACCGTGGCGTTGCTGGCGCGTTGCCTGCGGACTATCCCGTGCTCGGGCCGGAGCGTTTGCCGCCCACGCCGCGGGCGAAGGCCAAGCTCGCCGAGCTTGGGGACGCCCGCCTTGCCCGGTACTCGCGCGGCGGGATGGAGGCGCTGCTGCGGCGCGCGTGGGAGGCCTTCGCCGCGCAGCCCGAGCACCCGGTGCCGGTGGGTTGGCGGTTCACACCGCGCAAGCTGGCGCAAGCTGGCGGCGCACCGCGCGTCGCCCCTCCGGCAGGGCAGCAGGCGGAACGCGAAGCGTCTGCCGACGCTGACGGCTGCGCGGTCGGGGGGACCGCAGCGTAACGGCGTCCGACGGCAGGGACAGCGATCAGACCAGCGACTTGTCCAGGCCGAACCGGCTCTTCAGCGATTCAAGCAGTGCCTCCCGGGTGTCCCGATCGCTCAACTGCACGTCCAGCACCACACGTCCGGAATCCCACTCCTTGATGGTGCCCAACAGTTCGCCTCCGCTCGTGCGGATCTTGTACTGACGGCTGATCTCCTTGACCTTGCGCGGCTTGCCCTCCTGAGCCTGCTTGCGGATCGACTCCACCTCGCGGCTGGACAGGCCCTCGTTCATGATGCGCAGCGCCAGCTCCCGAGTCCGGTCCTCTCCAGCGTGCTTGCAGTACAGGGTCAATTCATAGCCGGCCGCGATGCCGATTGCGCTGGGCCTCTCACGCATCACCATCAGCACGGACTCCGGCAGTTTCAGCAGAGCCAGCGTCTTGTTGACGGTGCCGGCCGACATGCCGGTGAGTTCGCAAATATCCTCTTCTTTCTGGACTTTTCCTTCATCGAGCAACTGGCGCCAGGCGATGGCGTTGTCCAGTGCGGACTGATCCGACCGCTGCTCGTTGAGCAGGAACGACAGCCGGTAGAAGTCCAGGTCGCTCAGGTCGCTCTCGACGAAGCACTCCATCTCGTGCTTGCCGGCCGCCGCGAGGGCGCGCTTCCTGTAGTGGCCGTCGATCAGGATGTAGTGGCCAGGGCGGGTCGGATCCGGTGCGGCCAGGCCGGGCGTCTTCTGCCCATGCGTCGCGATCGATGCCGCGCGCTCTTGCACGACCGCCGGGTCATAGATCCGTCGCGCGTTCAGCGGATTGTCGTGCAGTTGCGCCAAGGGGATCCGTTTGAGGACCCTGCCCTCACCGTGTCCTTCGCCGCTTTCAGCGCTGAAAGCGGCTGGCCGCCGGGAGTCTGCCCCGTCGGTCCCGGGCGCCGCGGCATTGGGTTGCAGCAAGCCGTTTGGATGCTTTGCAATCGCCGCTTCCGCCCGAGCGAAGCGGTCCAGTGTTTCGGAGCGGGTCTTCTCCGCCGCCATGCCGGCCAGCATGCCAGCACGTAAATTCTTCAGTTTCGTCGCCATCGCTTACTCAATCAGGGACAGGATTTCGTCCACCATCATGTCGACTTCCTGAACCGCTTCCCGCGCCCCCGGAACGCCGTGCACCGTGCATCCGATCGCCTGGCATTCACGGAATGCCGAGCGCGAGCCGATCATCGATTGCAGCAACGGCACATCGCCGTCATCGCCCAGGATTTCGATGGCCTGGCGTGCAATCGATACGCGGCGCTGGACCATATTGGCCATTACCCGGATTTGCAGCGTCTCGTTTTGCACCTGCGCGTGCTGTGCCAGCGTCTTCGCGGCCACCGCCGCCCACAAATCGGGTGGGGAAGGCACGACGGGAATAATCGCCAGATCCGAAATCAGCAGGGCGCTGGAGGGTGCGGCGGAATGGACCGCGGGCGGACAGTCGACCAGGATGTAGTCGTAGTCCTGCACGAACTTGCGCACCTCCCGGTGCATGGCGCCACCCGAGGGGGCCAGACCGATCACCGAGGCTGGGAAGGGGCGCTCATCGGTCGCCTGGGCGGCCCATCGAGTCGCCGTGCCCTGTTCGTCCATATCCACGAGCATGGACCTCGCCCCGCGCAGTCCGAGTGTGCCGGCCAGATGCATGCTGACCGTCGTCTTGCCGCACCCGCCCTTCTGGTTGAACACTGTAATGATCTTAGCTGCCACTGCACCCTCTCTTTCAGCGCTGAAAGCGCGTTCGGACGTCAGGCGAAACTGTAGTCAAACTAGAACGTGTGATCAACCTATTTGGACAAAATCAGAATTATCTTGGTCACACCATTGTAACAAAGCGCAATTCCACCAAAATGGAGCTTGAATTTTTCGCGGGGATCGGCCTAAATTAGAGGTTGTGCGTTGTACACCGCACATGACACACGTGACCAAACTGGATATGATGCCTTCTACAGTCGAGTCAAGTCGTGTCAACCTCGTCACCGTCCGTTCGGTACCCGCGAGAAATCAACGTGCTTGAACGGTTGTTGGCGTTGTACAAGGAACTTGCTTCGAAAGGAAACTCACATGGCAACCGGTACGGTTAAATGGTTTAACGAAACCAAGGGGTTCGGCTTTATTACTCCGGACGATGGTGGCGCGGATCTGTTTGCGCACTTCTCGGAGATCCAGGGCTCCGGCTTCAAGACTCTGAAAGACGGTCAGCGTGTGACCTTCGAAGTCAAGCAGGGCCCGAAGGGTCTGCAGGCTTCCGGCATCAAGCCGGCTTGATTTCAGGCTGAAGATCGATGGCTGCCCGGCAACGTCGGACAGCCGGAAAGCGGTAAAGAAAAAGGCAAGTGTCCATGGCACTTGCCTTTTTTCTTGTTCACATCGCCACTGCGCGGCGCAGCCGACGGCTTCTGCAGCCGACGCGCGCAATGCGACGGCTCAGGCCAGCTTGCGTACGCTGGTGCGCGAAGGCTGCAGGATCAGCGCCTTGGACGAATCCGCATCCACCTTGGCGTCCGGATAGACCACCAGCACATCCTTCAGCGCCTTGCGGAAGAGTGCGCGGAATTTCCGCTCGCTCTCGGTCTCGGTACCGAACTGCATCTGCAGCGCTTCCCAGGGGATCTCCGTGCGGCGCTGGATGGTGAAAAAGCGGTAGGTGAGCCAGGAATAGACGTCGAGCGCAAAGGGCGACTGCTTGAGCGCTTTCAGCGCCCGCATATCGACCGGCACCGGACGGTTGACCAGCTCGTTGAAGAACGGCTCGGACAGCACCACAAAGCTCTCGAACATCGAGCCCTGACCAGGCTGCATCGGATCCCACCACGTCGACAGCTGGTCGGCCAGCAGATAGCCGACACGGTCGATCGACATTGGCTCATGGTTGCTGGTCTGGTTGGGCGTCGGCGCGGATTTGTTCTGCACGATGGCAATCGTCGCCGAGAACAGCCGGATCATCTGCTGGCGCACCAGCGTCATAGTCCCCCGCTTGCCGCCGGTGGCCATGGGGATGCCCAGGTTGTACATGAACTCGGACAGGGAATTGCCGAGGGAGATGCGCCGGTCTTCCACGGTGCCCGTGAATTCGCCGCGCTTCTTCTTCGCCATGATCTCCTTGCCAATCCAGGCAAGCATCAGACGCGGGTACGAGCCATAGGGATATCCGAGCGACACCGTCTCCGACACCAGCTTTTGCCGGCCATTGCTGGCTCGCTCGGAACGCTGCTGGGTGAAGTAGCCGGGCTGGATCATCAGCGAGATGTTGCCGCTGGTACGTGTCCACACCGGCGGCGCGCCCTTGGGCGCCCGGTAGGGGAGCGTGACCTGCACGCTGGCCCGGCTCAGGAAGCCCACTTCTCCGCTTTGCCAGGCGTCCTCCCTTTCCATCGCCTGCGCTTCGTCGAACAGCCGCTGGAATTTTTCGGACGGCACAAGCGATCCTTCGTTGCCGGGAAGGATGATGCGCGAAGGGCCGGTTTCGACGTCCGTGACGGTCCGGTCCCCCGTGGTGGCCTGGGAGCGTTTGATGGGCATAAGGGCGGTGCTTCGAATTACCCGCCTTTTTACTTGATGGAGCCGGGCTTGTCACGCAGAAACGGGTACGTATACGTCTGCTCGCTTCTGCGCTCGGGGCAACGACTGGACATCCGCGGTGTGGCTTGACGGTGACCTCCCCCGGCTGCCAGGGGAGCGTTGGGTGTTGCCCCGGGGATTCTCGATTGCTGGCGCCATGCCGTGCCGCAGTGGGCAACCTGCAGGGTTGTCCACTTCGGCGCGTGCATCAGCTACAAGTAAACGATACCTCTACGGTTAACTACCGGTATACGTATACGGCGCTCCTAACCGCTTGTCCCGAAAGGGAAAACCTCTCTTTCGCGAACCCGATTCTGCGCCCCTTCGTACCCGATTCTGCGCAACTGCGTACCTGTATCTGCGGTGAAGCGAACCTGTTTCAGCGTATACCCCGAACCGCTTTCTGCGGGGACAACTCTCCCAATGCACAGACTTGTCCACAGGCAAAACCCGCCCGGCCCGTGCCGCAGCGTACCCGTTTCTGCGCCTATCCGGGGCTCGGGGGCCGGCCCACCTCGCAAGCTTCCCGTCCCCTGCGCAGCTTGGCCGCCGCTTAAAGCTGCTTGTGCTCCCTGAAATCTGGCTCCGTACTCGTTTCTGCGTGCGCCCCGTCACCGCGGGCGGGCCACTTCCATCGCGGTGCATCATTGAACGACCGTACCCGTTTCTGCGTACACAGATGGTCCCGAGTCAAACCTGCGGCGGTACCTCGGGGTGCGCCCGCCGTACCCGTTTCTGCGCTTGCCCGATGCGAGCTGTCGCGCCGGGCGTACCTACATCTGCGAGCAAAAATCTGGACAGAAAACCAGAAGGGAAGCGCGGGGCTGGCGTAGTAAAACAGCTACAGCAGGAGCGGGTACCCACTTACAACTCGCTAAGTTAGTATGCACCAACCGAACGGAACGTACCCGTTTCTGCGCGCCCGAAGTAGGGACCCACGCAAGCGGGCCGCAACGGCTCCATCCCGGCGCCGTACCCATTTCTGCGCCGGCGTAACCGGGACAGTTTGTCAGATCCGTACCCTTTTCTGCGCCCGCAGCAAGGCACGCCTGCGGCCCGCATTCCACCGTGTACCTGTTTCTGCGGATCGAGCGCGTACCCGATTCTGCGGACCTCGCTGGCCATATGTCGCAAGGGATAGCCAGCCCCGTGGAGCGATGCGTACCCGTTTCTGCGGCACGGAAACGTCCGAACCCGTGTGAGCGTACCCGTTTCTGCGTGGCCCGCGAGGAGCAAGGGGCGGTCAGCTCGGCCAGCCGAACCCGTTTCTGCGAGATCGCGTCGGGTCGGCCGGGCAGAAGGGAAGGGGTCGGCCACCGGGTCGGCCCACGGCCGCGCCGGACAGCATGAAGAGGAAGAGGCCGGAAGGAAGCGACCAGGAAGCAAGGAGCCAGCGAGGAGGCGGGGAGGAGGCGGGGAGGAGGCGGGGAGCCAGCGAGGAAGCGCCGGGCGAGTCAGGCCAACCGAGCCGGCAACCAGCGCGCCCCACTGGAAAGGGCATCCGTACCCGTTTCTGCGGACACGCGCGGGCTGGTCATCACCGGCCGCCAATGCAAAAAGCCCCGCATGGGCGGGGCTTTGCGGTCACCCTTTTCAGGGTGCGGACGTCAGGCAGTGCTGCCGACGTCCGTCGCGAAGGCTTACAGCGGGGTGATGTTCGCTGCTTGCAGGCCCTTCGGGCCGTTCTTCACTTCGAACGACACGCGCTGGTTTTCCTGCAGCGACTTGAAACCCTCGGAGCGGATTTCCGAGAAGTGGGCGAACAGGTCATCACCGCCGGCGTCCGGCTTGATGAAGCCGAAACCTTTGGCGTCGTTGAACCATTTGACGATACCGGTTTGCATGGTATTGCTTTTCCTAAAAAAATAAAAAGAAACGGATCGCGCACGCGCGTCCCGACAGAGCTACTCAAGGAAAGGACACCATGGACAACCGAAGTACCATGACGGTGGCTAACGAATGTGCTGTTGCCTCGTCGCTTGAACTCTAGTGGGCTTTATACGGGTGTTCCGGCCCGGCGTCAAGCGTCGTGGCGCCATAGTGCGCGCTGGTCCATGCGGTGATCCTTGTGAGATCATCATCGATTTGGCATAGAGCCTATTTGTCCGTATCGGCGCAAGCGTTAACAAAAGTGTTAGACATTACGCCTGGCCCGGCGCAACGCCGGCGGCCGCCCGGTTGCCGTGCACCTGTCGGCACATCGGGGACAAGAACGATACGGAGACACCATGTCAATTCGCGAGCCCATGTCCGACCCCACCGATCCCAACTCCTCGCCGGCCGCCGCCAGCGCATCCCAGAGCGGTATCCTGGAGCGCCTGTTCAGGCTGCGTGAACACGAGACCAATGTCCGCACCGAACTGCTTGCCGGGTTGACGACGTTCCTGACCATGGCGTACATCATCTTCGTCAACCCGACCATCCTCGCGGATGCCGGCATGCCGAAGGACGCGGTATTCGTCGCCACCTGCGTGGCAGCGGCACTGGGTACGCTGATCATGGGGCTGTACGCGAACTATCCGATCGCGATGGCGCCCGGCATGGGGCTGAACGCCTATTTCGCCTACACCGTGGTGCAGGGCATGGGGTACACCTGGCAGATCGCGCTGGGCGCTGTCTTCGTCTCGGGCTGCCTGTTCCTGATCGTCACGCTGTTCCGTATCCGGGAGCTGATCGTCAAGGGCATTCCGTACAGCATCCGCGTGGCGATCACGGCCGGGATCGGACTGTTCCTGGCCATCATTGCGCTGAAGAACGCCGGTATCGTCGCTGCCAGCCCGGCCACCCTGGTCACGCTGGGCGACCTGCACCAGACGCCGGCGGTGCTGGCCATCGTCGGCTTTCTCGTCATCGTGGCTCTGGATCGGCTCAAGGTAAAAGGCGCCATCCTGATCGGCATCCTGCTGGTGACCGCCCTCGGTTTCGTCGTCGGCGGCAACACGTTCCAGGGCATCGTGTCTCCGCCGCCCTCGATCGACCCGACGCTGTTCAAGCTGGACATCTCCGGCGCCCTGTCGGTCGGCATTCTCAACGTGGTGCTGGTGTTCTTCCTGGTCGAGCTGTTCGACGCCACCGGCACCCTGATGGGCGTGGCGAACCGGGCCGGACTGCTGCGCGAAGGCAAGATGGACCGCCTGAACAAGGCGCTGATGGCGGACAGCACGGCGATCATGGCCGGCTCTTTCCTGGGCACGTCCTCGACCACCGCCTTCATCGAGAGCGCCTCGGGCGTGCAGGCCGGAGGCCGCACCGGCCTGACCGCGGTCACCGTCGCGGTGCTGTTCCTCGCCTGCCTGTTCATCGCACCGCTGGCCGGAGCGGTCCCCGCCTATGCCACGGCGCCCGCGCTCCTCTATGTTTCATGCCTGATGCTGCGCGAGCTGGTCGAGATCGAATGGAACGACGTGACCGAGGTGGTGCCGGCCATGCTGACCGCGCTGGGAATGCCGTTCACCTACTCGATTGCCAACGGGGTGGCGTTTGGCTTCATCACTTATGCCGGCCTGAAGCTGCTGACGGGCCGCGCGCGCGACGTGCCCTGGATGGTCTGGATCATCGCAGCGGTGTTCATCTTCAAGTTCTACTACTTGCCGGGACACTGAGGCGCGGATCCAGCCGGCATGAGGCCGGGCGAGACGGGGGCGGCCTGCTGGCCGCCTTCTTTCTTTTCGCCCTGGCGGCGAGCGTACCCGTTTCTGCGAAAAGCGGGATCGGGCCGGTGGCAAGGCGCCGCTGCGTGAGCCGCTCCGCCGTACCCGTTTCTGCGAGTGCGGTAAGCATTTATTTACTAAGATTCAGGCCCACCGCAGCGCTATGACGTTGCCCCGAAGCCATACAGAAGGATGAATTTGCGCGCATCCCCGAGGCAGGGGGTAGACAAACCGGGTCAAATGCACTGAACTAGAGGACAAGGGCGCTGCAGAGCGCCCTTTCTTGACTCTGGGCCGACAACGGTCCCCCAACGATAACGAGCGCGTCCGTCCTGCATTGGCCGGAACGCCCGCATAGACCGCCACCAGGCGGCGAGCGACGACAAGAAGAGCACGCACCAAGGCGTGCCACCGACAGGCGGAAAAAGAACAGTAGACGTAGCGCGAAAGTGTAGTGCCGGGGGTGTTGTACAACGGGGAAAACTCATGATCTCAGGAGAAGTCCGGGCCCCGGCAGCGATGCCGGCAACGGAGACTGGCGCCCTTTGCATGTTTGACCTGCCGGCCGCGCCCGTGGCCGCCGCTCCAATCCACCTTCCAGTGGCGAGGCACCCATGATGCCGGCGCTGCGACCTGGAGGCGATTCCCAGCCGATACAGATCGACCCCACCTTGCTGCGGGAAGCGCACGAGCGCGCGGCAAGCAAGCCGCCCAGCGGGCATCACGTCCGGGAGAACGGGATGGAGCGACCGAGCAAGCCGCTGCCGCAGGCGGCCCAGGTGACCATCGTGGCGCGGCACCAGCAGCTGGCGCTGGACTGCGCGCAGCTCGGCCCGGAATGGGACGTGCGCCACGTTCAACAGTTGCGCGACCTTCCCCGCGTGCTGCGCAACGCCGGCCCCGGAGCGGCGCTACTGGACCTGCAGACCGACTACACGGACGCGGAATATGCGGTGCTGGAGCAGGCGCTGCAGTTGCCGCACATGGTCTGGGTGGCGGTGACGAGCGCCACGCGGCTGCGCGATGACGAGCGCGTGCGGCGCCTGATCCGCGACTACTGCGTCGACTACCTGCGCGCTCCCTTCGCCCAGTCCGATCTCATGTACACGCTGTCCCACGCCAGAGGCATGGCCGCCCTGCACGCCGAGCCGGGCCTGCGGGTGCGCGAGCGCGGTCCCATGATTGGCGAGTGCGAGGCCATGCGTGCCATGTTCCGATCGCTGGGCAAGGTCGCGACCAACGATGCGCCGGTCTTTATCTCGGGCGAGTCGGGTACCGGAAAGGAACTGGCGGCGCAGGCCATCCACGAGGCGTCCAGTCGCGGCAAGGGCCCGTTCGTCGCGATCAACTGCGGGGCGATTCCGCCGCACCTGATCCAGTCCGAATTGTTCGGCTACGAGAAGGGGGCGTTCACCGGCGCGCACCAGCGCAAGATCGGCTGGATCGAGCAGGCACAAGGCGGCACGCTGTTTCTCGACGAGATCGGTGACCTGCCGCTGGAGAGCCAGGTTGCGCTGCTGCGCTTCCTGCAGCAGGGCTCGATCACCCGGCTGGGCGGACACCAGCCGATTCCGCTGGATCTGCGCATCATCTCGGCGACCCATGTGGATCTGCTCGCCGCCCAGGCCGAGGGCCGCTTCCGTTCGGACCTGTACCACCGGCTCTGCGTGCTGACGCTGTCGATACCGGCGCTGCGCGAGCGGGGCGAGGACATTCTGCTGCTGGCCAATGCAGTGCTCAGGGAGCACGCGCACGAGGCACATCGGCGCATTCGCGGCTTCTCCTCCTGTGCCACCCAGGCCATGATGCAGTACGCCTGGCCGGGCAACGTCCGCGAGTTGATCAACCGGGTGCGGCGGGCGATCGTGATGACGGACAATCGCAAGATCACCGCAGAGGACCTGCAATTGCACGGGAGTGTGGAAGGACCCCGCAAGACGCTCGATGCCATCCGCGAAGAGGCCGAGCGCGAGGCGATCCGCTCGGTGATGGCCAGCCACGGCTTTCACGTCGTGCCGGCCGCGCGCGAGCTGAACGTGTCGCGAGTCACCCTCTACCGGCTGATGCACAAGCACAATATCCGCGTGGAAGCCCAGCCCGCGCGCAGCAAGTAGTCGCGGGGGATCTCACTGGCGCCGCGGCCGGCAGGTCGCGGGAGCGAGCCACTGAAACAGGGTTGCGCACCAGTGCTGCCTGGCGCTCGTCGTCTGCGCACGAGCCGTCCGTTTCTGCATGGCGAGCAACGGCGGGGATAGCAGCAGGGCGACGGTGCCGGGTGGCCGGATCAGACGCTGGGCGCGCCGGCGCGCCGTCATGCGGGCCGCGGGTTGACGCATGATGCCTCCTTCGCTGGCGGACGGATTGCCGGGCGCGAGCGGCGCACGGCTGTCCAGCCATGTCCGCAGAGTCCGTGCCAGCGCGGAAATCGCCTTTGAAAAGAGCGGGTTGCGCCCGCTTCTGGAAGCAGGCTCGCAATTCCGCCTGCTGTGCTGCCCGGATCTGTCGCAGCGTTGTTACGCGCGATCGGAACGCTGCGAATGCGCGGCGGCCCTCGGCGCGATCGCGTCAGGTAACGCACAGGTGGCGGCACTCCGAGGCTGCGCACGATCGGTGCCGGAAAGCGCGGGAATCGGCCGTGCAGCAGCAGGCGGTGTGGTGCACCCGGCGCCCTGTCGAGGGCCACGCGGGGGGCGCGTAACGCAACCGATCACGGGGTGCATCCTGACCGCTGCGTTGGCACCCTGAACGGATGCCGGCCCGGCGATTACAGCAGCGAAACAGCGGTGATCGCCGCCTGCCGCCCGGGCGCAGAAACGGGTACGCCTACCGCGCCGGCGCTTCCGAGGCGTTCGGGGCGGTGGCGCCCCCGCCCGAGAGCGCCGGCTGGGCCGCGCTGCTGGTGCCGGCATCGCCGGAGATGGGCTTGGGACCGGGCTGGCTGCGGTCGCAGCCGGCGGCGGCCAGCATCATGGCCCCGCTGCAGGCGAGGGCGGCCAGACGAAATAGTGAAGTCGAGTGCACGATGCCTCCTGAGGCGGTTGGAATGCCGAGCAACGGCGGGTTCTGATTGGGCCGCCCGACGCGCGCAGTGTTCCCTCGTTTTTGCGCCGGTTCGGCTTGGGGCGGGCGCCCTGGCGGGGTATGCTTGACGCTCCGCCACTGTAGCGCCGCTGCTTCCGGTCCTGGCGCAATGCAGCCAACGGCCGGCGCGGCGCCTGATGCCGATGACCCGAGAATCCCCCGGAGGCTCGCCTGCGGACCGCGCCAGGCCGGGCCCCGCCTCTTCCTCTGCCGCCGCATCGGCCGCCGCATCGTCCGCGGCACCGTCGCGGCTTGCCCGGTTGCTGCCCGACCGCCACACGCTGCATCGGACCTACAAGGTGCTGGCCGCCGCGCTCAGCTGCTGGTTCTTCCACCGCGCCGCGAGCAAGGGTGCCGCGCTGTCGTTCTATATGCTGTTTTCGCTTGCGCCGATCCTGGTACTGGTGATTGCCATCGCCGGCCTGTTTTTCGGCGCGGAAGCGGCGCGCGGCGAGATTTTCGCCCAGCTCGAAGGCCTGGTCGGCGCACAGGGCGCCAATGCCATCCAGCAGCTGCTGGCGGCAACGCACCGCGCGGGCGGCAGCGGCACGGCAGCGCTGATCGCCACCGGCATCCTGATCGTGGGCGCCACCACGGCCTTCGCGGAACTGAAGACGAGCCTGGACGAAATCTGGGAAGCGGACCAGCCCGAAGCCGCAGGTTGGCGCCGGCTGCTGCGCACGCGGCTGCTGTCGTTCAGCCTGGTGCTGGTGCTGGCGCTGATGCTGCTGGTCTCGCTGGTCGTCAACGCGGCGCTGGCGGCGGTGGAGCGCTTCTGGGGAGAAGTCTGGAACCATTCCTGGCTTGCCCCGCTTGCCTCGGCCCTGTCCAGCGTCTTCTCGTTTGCCGTGGTCACCGCGCTGTTCGCCGTCGTCTTCAAGATGCTGCCGCGGGTCAAGGTCGCATGGCGGGATGTGGCGATGGGCGCCATCATTACCGCCGTACTGTTCTCGGTAGGCAAGCGGCTGATCGGCGTCTATCTGGGCAACAGCGCGGTTGCCTCGTCCTACGGGGCGGCCGGCTCGGTGGTGGCGCTGATGCTGTGGGTCTACTACTCGGCCCAGATCTTCTTTTTCGGCGCGGAGCTGACCCATCAGTACGCGCTGCAGTTCGGCAGTCTGCGCGATCGCATGGCCGGCAGGCCGGTCGAAGGACAGGGCGAAAGACAGGGCGAAAGACAGGGCGAAAGACAGGCCGAATGACAGGCCGGACCACGCGACGGGCCGCTAACCGGTAGAATAGCGGCCCATTCCCCTCAGGCGACCCCCGGCCGCCCGCCTTGCGCGGCAGCGCGGTGTTGCCCATTGCGGGCCCTGTCATCCGCCAGCCGTTCCGATCCTACCGTGAGTTCGCTCGTATCCGAAATTGCGCGCCGTCGCACCTTCGCCATCATTTCCCACCCCGATGCCGGCAAGACGACGCTGACCGAAAAGCTGCTGTGGTTCGGCGGCGCCATCCAGGTCGCCGGCGAGGTGCGCGCCCGCAAGGCGGACCGCCACGCGACCTCCGACTGGATGGAGCTGGAAAAGCAGCGCGGCATCTCGGTGACTTCGTCGGTGATGCAGTTCCCGTACCGCGAGCACATCGTCAACCTGCTGGACACGCCGGGGCACGAGGACTTCTCGGAAGATACCTACCGCACCCTGACGGCGGTCGACTCGGCGGTGATGGTGATCGACTCGGTCAATGGCGTCGAGGCGCAGACCATCAAGCTGCTCAATGTCTGCCGCCTGCGCGATACGCCGATCCTGACCTTCATCAACAAGCTGGACCGCGAGGGCCGCTCGCCGATCGAGCTGCTGGACGAAATCGAGGACGTGCTGCAGATCCAGTGCGCGCCGATGACCTGGCCGATCGGCATGGGCAAGGCCTTCCGGGGCGTGTATCACCTGATCGACGACCGCGTGCAGCTGTTCGATCCGCACGGCGAGAAGGGCACCGCCGCCATGGTGGACGGCCTGGACAATCCGGAACTCGACCGCATCCTGGGCTCGCAGGCCGAGGAGCTGCGCATCGAGATCGAACTGGTGCGCGGCGCTTCCCACGCCTTCGACAAGGAAGCGTTCCTGGCGGGCAAGCAGACGCCGGTGTACTTCGGCTCGGCGATCAACAACTTCGGCGTGCAATCGCTGCTGGACGCGCTGTGCGACCTGTCGCCGCCGCCGCAGCCGCGCAATACCGACAGCCGCCTGGTGGATCCGCAGGAGGGCAAGTTCACCGGCTTTGTCTTCAAGATCCAGGCCAACATGGACCCGCGCCACCGCGACCGCATCGCGTTCGTGCGGGTGTGCTCCGGCCGTTTCGAGCGCGGCATGAAGCTGCTGCACGTGGCGGCGGGCAAGACGGTGGCGATCAACAACGCCATCACGTTCATGGCGCAGGACCGCAATACCACGGAGGAAGCCTACGCCGGCGACATCATCGGCGTGCCCAACCACGGCACGATTCGCCTGGGCGACGTATTCACCGAAGGCGAGTCGCTCAAGTTCACCGGCATTCCGTCCTTCGCACCGGAGTTCTTCCGGCGCGCGCGCCTGAATAACCCGCTGAAGGTCAAGCAGCTGCAGAAGGGCTTGCAGCAGCTGGCCGAAGAGGGCGCAACGCAGATGTTCCGGCCGCTCGCTTCCAACGAACTGGTGCTCGGCGCGGTCGGTATCCTGCAGTTCGACGTGGTGGCCCACCGCCTCGAGCACGAGTACGGGGTGGACGCCATCTTCGAATCGCACGAGTGTGCCACCGCGCGCTGGATCAAGGGACCCCCGGCGGAAGTGGAAAAGCTGATTGCCAAGGCAGGCCACAATGTCGCCCTCGATGGCGCGGGCGACCATGTCTATCTCGCGCCCAGCATGGTCAACCTGCGGCTGACGCAGGAGCGCTTCCCGGATCTGCAGTTCCTGGAAACGCGGGAGATCGTCTGATTCTGCCCCGATGCCGCGCCGGTGCCAGGCCGGTGCGGCATTCCCGTGCAGCCGTTTCCGCTGCCCGCGCCGCCCGCTCGATGGCGATCGTCATGGCAAGGGCGGCATGTCGTCCCACCGCCCTTCTCATGTCCTCCGATCCCCACGCATCCTCCCGCACCGACGCCGGCACCCCGCCCGCGGATAGCGCTTCCGAATCCGTCTTTCGCGATACCGGCTTCCGGCTGTTCTGGAGCGCCCGGCTTTGCTCCACCATCGGCTACCAGATCATCACGGTGGCGGTCGGCTGGCAGATGTACGACCTGACCGGCGATCCGCTGATGCTCGGGCTGGTGGGGCTGGTGCAGTTCCTGCCATCGGTGGTGCTGCTGCTGATGTCCGGCCATGTGGCGGATCGTTTCGATCGCCGCCGCATCGTGCGCCTGTGCCAGATCGCCGAGGGCATCATCGCGGCCTCGATGGCCGCGGCGACGCTGGCCGGCTGGGTGTCCAGCACGCTGATCTTCGCCTTCGTGGCGCTGATCGGTGCGAGCCGCGCCTTCGAGACGCCGACGCTGCAGGCGCTGCTGCCCGGCGTGGTCGGGCCACGCCAATTGGCACGGGCGGTGGCGTTGTCCAGCTCGGCGACGCAGGCGGCCATCATTGTCGGGCCGGCGCTGGGCGGCTTCGCCTACGTCGCCGGTCCGGGCGTGGTCTATGGCATCGGGGCCACGCTGTTCCTGGCCGCAGCGGCGCTGGTCACGGCGCTGAAGCTGCGCCAGGCGCAGCAGCGCCTGACCGCGCCGGTCAGCGTTCAGACGCTGTTCGCCGGGTTTGCCTACATCCGCAGCCGGCCGGTGCTGCTCGGTGCCATCTCGCTGGACCTGTTCGCCGTGCTGCTTGGCGGCGCGACCGCGCTGCTGCCCATCTATGCCCGCGACATCCTGCATACCGGCCCGTGGGGACTCGGCCTGCTGCGTTCCTCGCCCGCCATCGGCGCGCTGGCCACCGCCATCTGGCTGGCGCGACACCCGCTGAACAAGCGGGTGGGCCGCGTCATGTTTGGCGCGGTGGCGGTGTTCGGCCTGGCTACCATCACCTTCGGCCTGTCCTCGTGGTTGCCGCTGTCGATGGCCGCACTGGTCGTGCTCGGTGCCTCGGACATGATCAGCGTGGTGGTGCGCTCGACGCTGGTGCAGCTCGATACCCCTGATGACATGCGTGGCCGCGTGGGCGCCGTCAACTCGGTCTTCATCGGTGCGTCCAACCAGCTCGGCGAGTTCGAGTCCGGCGTCACGGCGGCCTGGTTCGGGCCCGTGGGGGCCGTGATGATCGGTGGCGTCGGCACGCTGCTGGTGGTGCTGGCCTGGATGCGCCTGTTCCCGGCGCTGGCCGGCCGCGACCGCCTGCTCGACACGCCGCGGCACTGAGCGCCCGCTGGCAACGCGGCGAGCGTGTCGACATCGCTCGCCGCTCTCGGCAACGCCGTCGCGCGCGCCGTCCAGGCGGGGGCGTACCCGTTTCTGCGTGCCGGCCGCGTGCCAGGGGAGATCCGCGACGCCTTGGTTGTCCCCCCGGATTTCCGCTATTTCATGCCAAGGTCACATCATTTTGCGACCTTCTTCTCGCATCCCCCACCTAAAACGTTGAAACCTTTGCTTCGATGGCAGGTCCTGAATGTATTGGGACATTTGATTCTGTAGGCCAGGCTCCGACAAGACGTCGGTGCTTCTCGGGCAGACCCCGCCACGCCAGCGTGCCATAACGGGGAATGCCCGCGGCTCGCGGGAAGGAGCAAAACATCAATGTGCGGTATTGCAGGAGAAATACGGTTTGACCAGGCGTCGGCCAATGTCCACGCCGTTTTCGATATGGCCAGCGCCCAGTCGGGCCGGGGCCCGGACGGCGAAGGACTCTACGCGTCCGGACGCCGCGCCTTCGGCCATCGCCGGCTGCGGATCATGGATCTGTCCGAGCGGGCCCACCAGCCCTTCGTCGACAACGTGCTGGGCCTGGGCATCGTCTTCAACGGCGCGGTGTACAACCACCACGAGTTGCGCGAGGAACTGAGCGCCAAGGGCTATGTCTTCTCGTCCACCGGCGACACCGAGGTGATACTCAAGGCCTGGCATGCCTGGGGTCCGGCCGCGCTGGACCGCCTGATGGGCATGTTCGCCTTTGCACTGTGGGAGCGCGACAGCGGCATCACGCACCTGGTGCGCGACCGGCTCGGCATCAAGCCGCTCTACTACAGCCTGGACGCGCGGCGCCTGCGCTTTGCCTCGACGCTGCCGGCGCTGCTGGTCGGCGGCGATATCGACAAGACGCTGGATCCGGTCGCCCTGCACTTCTACATGAGCCTGCATGCGGTCGTGCCGGCGCCGCACACGATGCTCAAGGGCGTGCGCAAGCTGCCGCCGGCCTCGCACATGACCGTGCACCCGGACGGACGCACCGAAACCCGCACCTGGTGGCAGCTGACCTTCCCGCACGACGCCGCCGACGAGGCCCGCAGCTTCGAGGAGTGGCGCGACATGACGCTGGCCTCGCTGCGCGACGCGGTGCGCCTGCGCACCGTGGCCGACGTGCCGGTCGGCGTGCTGCTGTCCGGCGGTGTCGATTCCAGTCTGATTACCGGATTGCTCGCAGAAACGGGTACGCCCAACCTGCGCACCTATGCGATCGGCTTCGAGGCAGCCGGCGGCGAAGCGGGCGACGAATTCCATTACTCGGATCTGGTGGCCCGCCATTTCGGCACCCAGCACGAGAAGATGATGATTCCCGCGGGCGATCTGCTGGCGTCGCTGCCCGCCGCCATCGACGCAATGAGCGAACCGATGGTCAGCCACGACTGCGTGGCGTTCTACCTGCTGTCCGCCGCGGTTGCGCGCCACAGCCGCGTGGTGCAGAGCGGTCAGGGCGCCGACGAGGTGTTCGGCGGCTACCACTGGTATCCGGCGCTGGCCGAGAACCGCGATGCGGACGGCGGCGTCGCCGCCTACCGCTCGGTGTTCTTCGACCGCAGCCACTCGGAGATGGCGGAACTGCTGGCGCCGCAGTGGCTGGCCGACGATCCCGCTGGCCGCTTCGTCGCCGAGCATTTCGCCATGCCGGGCGCCGACAACGCCATCGACCGGGCGCTGCGGCTGGATACCACCGTGATGCTGGTCGACGATCCGGTCAAGCGCGTGGACAACATGACCATGGCGCATGCGCTGGAAGCACGCGTGCCGTTCCTGGACCACCGGCTGGTGGAGCTGGCCGCGCGCATGCCGGCGCGTCACAAGATTGCGCAGGGCGGCAAGCACGTGCTGAAGGAAGCGGCGCGCCAGGTGATTCCCGCCGAGGTGATCGACCGTCCCAAGGGCTATTTCCCGGTGCCGGCGCTGAAGTACCTGCGCGGCCCGTTCCTCGACTACGTGCGCGGCTGGATCGACAGCGACGCGGCGCGCCAGCGCGGGCTGTACCGGCCCGGCGTGGTCGACACCATGCTGAAGGACCCGGACGCCCATATCACCCCGCTCAAGGGCTCGAAGGTATGGCAGATCGCCCTGCTTGAAGCGTGGCTGCAGGCGCGCGGGATCTGAGCCCGCGGATCCGAGCCCGGCATGAACCGCGCATGAGCGCCACAGCCACGACAGAGAGCCCGACCGATACCGCTACGATCCCGTGGCCCGCATCCGGGCCCGGCGCAACCAGATAGCACAGGAGGAAGACCCCCCATGCCCAGCGCTGAAGCCACTGCCACCGTGGTCCCCATTTCCGAAGCCGCCTCGCGCAGCCTGATGTCCGCTTCGTCCGACGAGCCGCCTGCCGGCGATCCGGGCGCTCCATCGGACGCGGCGTCGCCCGAGTCGCTCGCGGCCGCCACCGATCATGCGGCGGGCCCGACGTTGGGCGATCCGCAGGAAGGCCGGCCCGCTGCCGCCGCGGTTACCGCCGCGCCGGCACCCGCGCCGCAGTCCGCGCGCCCCAATGCGACGCTCGATTGCGGATGGGGCCGGCTGATGTTCGGCCCCTCGTTCGAATCCCCGGCACGGCTCGCCGCGGAACTGCAGCACGAAACGCCGGGCCGTCGCGATATCGCGCTGTATGTCGAGACGCCGCAACTGGTGCTGGCCGAGGCCCCGCAGACGCTCTTTCTCGACCCGTCGCTGCTGTTCCGGCGCACCCTGGACCCGCAGCAGGACGGGCAGGTGGCCACCGACCCCGCGGCGCCCCCGGTATCGGCCGTGATCCGCCGGCTCAGCACGCGCGCCGATATCGCCGCGATCAACCGCCTCTACTCGGCCCGTCACATGGTGCCGCTCGATCCGGCGACGGTCTGGGCACAGCGCAATCATGACGCCGTGGTCTATCTGGTGGCCGAGGACAGCCATAGCGGCGAGATCATCGGCTCGGCCATGGGCGTCGATCACGTGCTCGCTTTCGGCGACGAAAGCGGTGGCAGCAGCCTGTGGTGCCTGGTGGTGGATCCGCAGACCCATGTCGCCGGCGTCGGTCAGGCGCTCGTGCGCGAGCTGATCGGCTTGTTCGCGCAGCGCGGACGACGTCACCTGGACCTGTCCGTGCTGCACGACAACCAGCATGCGATCGCCCTGTACCACAAGCTCGGCTTCGTGCAGCTGGACGGCTTCGTCATCAAGCACAAGAACGCCATCAACGAGCCGCTGTTTACCGGCGCCAGCGAGTGCGACCATCTGAATCCGTACGCCGCGCTGATCGTCAAGGAAGCGCGGCGCCGGGGCATCGGCGTGGAGATCATCGATGCGGAGTGCGGCATCTTTACGCTGCGCTTCGGCGGACGGGAAATCGTCTGCCGCGAGTCGCTGTCCGAGCTGACCGGCGCCGTGGCGATGACCTGGTGCCAGGACAAGGCGCTGACGCTCAAGCGGCTGGCGCAGGTCGGCCTGAAGGTGCCGGAGCAACAGCCGGCCGCGGGCGACACGGAGAACGCCGAGTTCCTCGCGCGCCATGGGTCCATCGTGGTCAAGCCCGCCAACGGCGAGCAAGGCAAGGGCATCAGCGTGGACGTGCGCACCGAGGACCATATGCGCAGCGCGATCGAGACCGCGCATCGTGAAGGCGGGGCGGTGCTGCTGGAACAGTTCTGCCAGGGGCATGATCTGCGCATCGTGGTGATCGGCTACGAGGTGGTCGCCGCCGCGCTGCGCAAGCCGGCCGAAGTGGTCGGCGATGGCCAGAGCGACCTGAAGACCCTGATCGAGCGCCACAGCGCGCGCCGCAGCGCGGCCACCGGCGGCGAGAGCCGCATCCCGATGGACGCCGAGACCGAGCGTTGCCTTGCCGCGCAAGGGCTGGACTTCAGCTCGGTCCCCGAGGCCGGGCAGCGCGTGCCGGTGCGCAAGACCGCCAATCTGCATACGGGCGGCACGCTGCATGATGTCACCGACCAGCTGCATCCGGTGCTGCGCGAAGCGGCGCAGGCTGCGGCCAAGGCGCTGCGCATCCCGGTGGTGGGACTGGACTTCCTGGTGCCGGCGCCGGACCAGCCGGAGTACGTCATCATCGAAGCCAACGAGCGGCCGGGCCTGGCCAATCACGAGCCGCAGCCGACCGCGGAGCGCTTCGTCGACCTGCTGTTCCCCTTCACCGCGTGACAGGGCGCCGCGACAACCGAGGAGGAAATGAATGGAGAAGCTGGACATCGACGCCCGCTATTTGCAGACGGTCCTGCTGGAGCTGCTGGCGATCCCCAGCCCGGCCGGTCTGACTGACGAGATCGTTCACTACACCGCGCATGTGCTGGAAAGCCTCGATATTCCCTATCAGCTGACCCGCCGCGGCACCATCCGCGCGACGCTGCGCGGCGACAGCGCACATAGCGGCATGGGCCCGGACTGCGCGATCGTCGCGCACCTGGACACGCTGGGGGCAATGGTCCGTGAGATCAAGCCAAATGGGCGGCTGTCGCTGTCCTCGATCGGCACCTGGTCCAGCCGCTGGGCCGAGGGCGGTCGCGTCACGCTGTTCACCGAGCGCGGCCGCTACCGGGGCTCGGTGTTGCCGCTGCTAGCCTCCGGTCATGTTTACAACGAGGCGATCGACACCCAGCCGATCAACTGGGACCAGCTGGAATTGCGCATCGACGAGCCGGTACACACGCGCGAGGATGTGGCCAGGCTGGGCATCCAGATCGGCGACTTCGTCGCCTTCGACGCCAATCCGGAAATCCTCGACAACGGCTATATCGTCTCGCGGCATCTGGACAACAAGGCCGGTGTCGCGGCGGTGCTGGCCGCGCTCAAGGCGGTGCGCGAGAGCGGTGTCTCGGTGCCGATGGACTGCCACGCGGTCTTCACGCTGACCGAAGAGGTGGGCTCTGGCGCGCGCGCGGTGATCGAGGACGATGTCAGCGAGGTGATCGGCATCGACATCGGTCCGGTCGCGCCGGGCCAGGGCGCGAAGGAGCAGGGCGTAACCATTCCGATGATGGATTCGGCCGGGCCGCATGACTACCATCTGACCCGCCGCCTGCTGCGCCTGTGCGAGGAGTATGGCATTCCGAGCCACCGCGACGTCTTTCGCTTCTACCATTCCGATGCCGGCGCGGCGGTGAGTGCGGGCCACGACGTGCGCACCGCGCTGCTATGCTTCGGCGCCGATGCGTCGCATGGCTATGAGCGCACCCGGCTCGACGTGCTGGTCAATCTTGCCGAACTGCTGTCGTTGTATATTCAGAGCGGGCCCACCATGCCCGAGGACCGCCAGCGGCGCATGGGCTCCGCGGCCGGCTTCTCGCATCAACTGGCGCCACGCCAGCTGGTGCGCAAGGAGACCCCGCTGCCGGACGCCGGCGAGCTGGTCCACACGCGGCGCGATACCAAGCCGCCCTCATCGTCGTCCTAGCGACCGCGCGCGCCTGGCTCGCGCCGGTCCCCGGCGACGCATCACCCCGCACCGCAATCGCGGTGCGCATTTTTTTGAATCACGGAGAGCCGACGCATGGATTTTGCTTTTATTGACCCGGACAAGCTGGAGGCCACCTGGGCCTGGCTGCTGCAATTCGCCGTGCGGCAGGGCCTGAACGTGCTCGCCGCCTGCGCGATTCTGTTCGTGGGCTGGTGGCTGAGCGCGCGGGCGCGCAATGCGGTGCTGAGCGCGTTCGATCGCCCGCATGTCGATGCGACCCTGCGTCCGATGCTGGCCAGCGCCGCGCAATGGGCTATCCGCGGCGTCACGGTCGTGCTGGTGCTGTCGCAGTTCGGCGTGCAGACCGCCAGCATCATCGCGATGCTGGGCGCGGCGGGCCTGGCGGTCGGTCTGGCGTTGCAAGGCACGCTGCAAAACATCGCCGCGGGCATCATGCTGGTGATCCAGCGCCCCTACCGGGTCGGCCAGTACATCGATGCCCAGGGCATCGCCGGCACCGTGCGCGAGACCGGGCTCTTCATGACCGAGCTGACCACCTTCGACGGGGTTTGCCTGCGCGTGCCGAACAGCAAGATCTGGGGCAGCGCGATCACCAACTATAGCGAGAACCCGACCCGGCGCCTCGATATCGAGGTCACGGTGCCGTTTGGTGCCGACGTCGCCGCCTCGCTGCAGGCATTGCGCGGCATGCTGGCGAGCGAATCGCGCGTGTTGTCGGACCCGCCGGCCGAGGCGATGGCGGTGAACTTCACCAGTGAAGGCGTGACGCTGAACGTGCGCTGCTGGACCACCAACAACGACTACTGGAACGTGCGCTACGCCTTCTACGAGCGGATCAAGCGCGAGCTCAATGCGATCGGCGTGGGCATTGCGGTGCCGGTGCAGGAACTGCGCGTGGGCGACAAGGGGCAGGCGGCCATCCGCATCGATGGGGAAGCGCATCGGTCGTTGAACTGACGAGGGTGGTGAGGGCGGCGGCGTTGCTGGCGCTTGCTGGCCCTCGCTGGCCCTCGCTGGCCCTCTCCCCCGACCCCTCTCCCGCAAGCGGGAGAGGGGAGCAAACCGACAGCGCCTGGACCACCTCGGGTCTTCTCCCCTCTCCCGCCCAGCGGGGGAGGGGAGCAAACCGACAGCGCCTGGACCACCTCGGGTGTTCTCCCCTCTCCCGCCCAGCGGGGGAGGGGAGCAAACCGACAGCGCCTGGAACACCTCGGGTGTTCTCCCCTCTCCCGCCCAGCGGGAGAGGGGTCGGGGGAGAGGGCAGCAGACCACCGGCCCATTCCCCGCCTTACCCCGCCGCCGTCTCCCTCCCCTTGGCATCCGCCGCAAGCGGCTCGCCCGCGGAAGCGGCGGTCTCGTCGGCCGTGCCTTCCTCGTCGAACAGGCTGCAGGCGCCGGCCTCCGCCGTCGTGACATGGCGGCGGAAATTGCCGAACAGCTCCCGGCCGATGCCGTGGCGGTAGCCATTCAGGTCCGGCACTTCGATCGTTCTGGCCGCCCATTCCTCATCTGGCACCAGCACCGTCAGCACGCCTGCCGGGGCGTCGACACGCACCATGTCCCCGTCGCGGATCTTGCCGATGGCGCCTCCCTTCAGCGCCTCGGGACAGACGTGAATCGCCGCCGGAACCTTGCCTGACGCGCCCGACATGCGGCCGTCGGTCACCAGCGCGACATGAAAGCCCTGGTTCTGCAGCACCGTCAGCGTCGGCGTCAGCTTGTGCAGCTCGGGCATGCCGCAGGCCGCCGGGCCCTGCCAGGGCAGTACCGCGACGAAATCGCGTTCCAGTTCTCCGCGCTTGAAGGCGGCCAGCAAATCGTCCTGGCGCAGGAACACGCGCGCGGGCGCTTCGACGACCTGATGCTCGCGCTTGACCGCCGAGGTCTTGATCACCGCGCGCCCGAGATTGCCGTCCAGCACCTTGATGCCGCCGTCCGGCGCGAACGGCTCGCCCTTGCCGCGCACGATGCCCGGGTCCAGCGTGTCGTCCGGTCCGTCGATCCATGTCAGCTTGCCGTCGCGCAGCGCCGGCTCGCGGGTGTAGTCCTCCAGGCCCGTTCCCACCACCGTGGTGACATCGTTGTTCAGCAGGTCGCGCGCCAGCAGGCTGCGCACGATCACCGCCATGCCGCCGGCGGCCTGAAAGCCGTTGATGTCAGCTTCACCGTTGGGGTAGACGCGCGCCAGCAATGGCACGACGGCGGAGAGCTCGTCGAAGTCGTCCCAGGTCAGCAGGATGCCGGCCGCGCGCGCCATGGCGATCAGATGCATGGTGTGGTTGGTGGAGCCGCCGGTGGCCAGCAGCCCGACGATGCCGTTGACGAAGGCGCGCTCGTCCAGCACCTTGCTGATCGGCGTATACCGCGCGCCCTTGTGCGTCAGCGTCAGGGCATGGCGGGCGCATTCGCGCGTGACCGCCTCGCGCAGCTCGGTGCCCGGATTGATGAAGGCGGTGCCCGGCAGATGCAACCCCATGATCTCCATCAGCATCTGGTTGGAGTTGGCCGTGCCGTAGAAGGTGCAGGTGCCGGGCCCGTGATAGGAGCGGCTTTCGGCTTCGAGCAGGGCGTCGCGGCCGATCTTGCCCTGCGCGTACAGCTGCCGCACCCTTGCCTTTTCCTCGTTGGGCAGCCCGGTCGGCATCGGGCCGCCGGGAACAAAGACGGCCGGCAGATGGCCGAAGGTGAGGGCGCCCATCACCAGACCGGGCACGATCTTGTCGCAGATGCCCAGGTAGAGGGCGCCGTCGAACATCTGGTGCGACAGCGCGACGGCGGTGGCCATCGCAATCACGTCGCGCGAGAACAGCGACAGTTCCATGCCCTCCATGCCTTGCGTGACACCGTCGCACATGGCCGGCACGCCGCCGGCGAACTGCGCGGTGCCGCCGGCCTCGAGCGCGGCCTGCTTGATCCAGGCGGGGAAGTGCAGGTACGGCTGGTGGGCCGACAGCATGTCGTTGTAGGCAGAGACGATGGCCAGGTTGGGGCGTTCCTCGACCTTGAGCCGGATCTTGGCTTCGTCCGGCATGGCGGCGACGCCGTGTGCAAGGTTGGTGCAGGACAGGTGCGCCCGCTCGACCTTGTCGCCGGCGCGCGCCTCGGTGCGGGCCAGATAGGCCGAGCGGGTTCGCGCGCTGCGCGCGACGATACGCGCGGTGACCTGCTCGAGTACGGGATGAGGCATGGTGAATCTCCAGTGGGGTTCTGGTATCGATGGCAGCGCGATCCGGGCTCCTGGGCGGCCCGGGCCGGCTTTCAGCCTAGCGCAGAATGGCCTGCCGCGCACCCGCGGCGTGGCTCGCCATGCGCCCGGGACTCACGTAAACTGCCCGGGAGCGCTGGCCGCCGGCCATCGGAGCAACAGGAAAACAAGGAGTGCAGGGTGAGCATGCCCGATTTCGACATGGTGCTGTTCGGCGGCACCGGTGACCTGGCCCGACGCAAGCTGCTTCCGGCCTTGTTCGACGCCCATCGCGCCGGGCAGTTGCATCCCGCGGCGCGCATCATCGCGACGGGTAGCCATCCGATGTCCACCGAGGACTATGTGGCCTCGCTGGAGCAAGGCACGCGGGCGCGGGCGGAAGGGGCGACGCCGCAGTCGTGGGCCGAGTTCATTTCGCGCATCAGCTACGTGCAGGCCGACGCGAATGTGCCGGCTCACTTCGACGTGCTTGCCGAGCGAGTGCATGCCCGCTCCCCCGAGGTGCTGGTCTGCTACCTGGCCACCGCGCCGCATATCTTCGTCCCCATCTGCGAACAACTGGCGCGCACCGGACTGAACCATCCGAACGTGCGCATCGTGCTGGAGAAACCGCTGGGGCACGACCTGGAGTCGTCCGATGCGATCAACTCCGCGGTGGCGCGCTATTTCGGCGAGGAGCAGATCTACCGCATCGATCACTACCTGGGCAAGGAGTCGGTGCAGAACCTGATGGCGATCCGCTTCGGCAATGCGCTGTTCGAGCCCCTGTGGCGCCGCGAGTGGGTCCAGGACGTGCAGATCACCATTGCGGAGGAGCTGGGCGTGGAGTCGCGCGGCGACTTCTACGACCGCACCGGCGCGCTGCGCGACATGGTGCAGAACCACCTGCTGCAACTGCTGTGCATGGTCGCGATGGAGCCGCCGGCCAGCTTGTCCGAGGACGCGATCCGGGACGAGAAGATCAAGATCCTGAAGGCGCTCAAGCCGATCACGCCACAGGAAGTCGCGGAAAAGACCGTGCGTGGACAGTATCGCGCCGGCGCGGTGGGCGGCCAGCCGGTGCCGGGTTATCTGGAGGAGAAGGGCATCGCCCCGGACAGCCGCACCGAGACCTTCGTCGCCATCAAGGCCGAGATCGCCAACTGGCGCTGGGCCGGCGTGCCCTTCTACCTGCGCACCGGCAAGCGGATGCAGTCGCGCGTGGCCGAGATCGTGATCCACTTCCGCGACGTGCCGCACGCGATCTTTCCGCGCCCCGTCACGGTGATGCCGCAGAACCGGCTGGTGATCCGGCTGCAGCCCGAGGAGAGCATCCGGCTGTATTTCCTCGTCAAGCAGCCGGGCGACACCGTGGCGCTGACGCCGACCTCGCTCGACCTGGACTTCGGCAACTCGTTCAAGGGCCGCCGTGCGGGTGCCTATGAACGGCTGCTGCTTGACGTGATCCGCGGCAAGCTGGGGCTGTTCGTGCGCCGCGACGAGCAGGCGCAGGCCTGGCGCTGGGTCGAGCCGATCCTCGATACCTGGGCCGAGGGCGGGTCTCCCAGGCCGTACACTGCGGGAACATGGGGCCCCGCGGCATCGACCGCGCTGCTCTCGCGCGACGATGCGCTGTGGTACGAGGAGATCTAGCGAGGGCCTGCCCTCTCCATCCGTCCAAGTGAGTTTGCCGATGCGACGCTTCGAATATCCCACGGCAATCGACCAGGCCGAGGCCCTGGCGACGGCCGTTGCCCATGCCCTGGACACGCTGTTGGCCGAGCGCGGCAGCGCGGTGCTGGCGGTCTCCGGCGGACGCTCGCCGATCCCGATGTTCGAGCGGCTGCGCTATCGGCCGCTGCGATGGGATGCCATTACGGTGACGCTGGTCGACGAGCGCGTGGTGCCGCCGGAGCACGAGGACAGCAACGCGCGGCTGGTGCGCGAGCATCTGCTGCGCGACGCCGCGGCGGCGGCGGGTTTCGTGCCGCTGATCCAGGACGCGCAGGAGGCGGCGGCACCCGAGCAGGCGCTGCGCCGGCTGGCCAGCGGCTACCGGCAGGCGGATGTCGCCGTGCTGGGCATGGGCGAGGACGGTCATACCGCCTCGCTGTTCGCCGACGCGCCCGAGCTGGGCGACGCGCTGGCGCAAGCGGCGCCCGGGTACCTGGTGACCCACCCCGGGCAGGCGCCCCATGCGCGCGTCACGCTGAACCTGGCTGCGCTGCTGGCCACGGAACGGGTATTCCTGGCCTTTGCCGGCCCGGCCAAGGCGGCCGTGTTCGAGCAGGCCATCGCGACGCCCACGCCCGCGCTGCCAGTCGGGCTGATCGCCGGCCGGCACCGGCACGGCTTTGATGTCTATAGCGCCTGACAACCCGCTGACACGCTCCAGATCCGATCGATGACAGACTATCCCCGCCTGCTCGCCGATGTCGGCGGCACCAATGTCCGCTTCGCCCTGCAGCACGGACCAGCACAGTTCGGCGACGTGACGGCACTGAAGGTGGCCGACTTCCCCTCGCTGGAAGACGCGATGCGGCACTACCTGTCGCAGCTTCCCGGACCGGCACCGCGCCATGCCGCGATCGGGCTTGCCAACCCCGTTACGGGCGATCACGTCAAGCTGACCAACCACGCCTGGGCCTTCTCGATCGAAGGCATGCGGCAATCGCTCGGCCTGCGCACGCTGCTCGCGCTCAACGACTTCACCTCGCTGGCGCTGGCGCTGCCCTACCTGCGGACCGATGAACTGGCGCCGCTGCGCGAAGGGCAGGCCATCCACGGTGCGCCGCTGGCACTGCTCGGTCCCGGCACGGGATTGGGCGTATCGGGACTGGTGCCCGGCCGGGGCGGCGCGGCGCCCATCGCGCTGGCAGGCGAGGGCGGACATATCGAGCTGATGCCGCAGACCGACGACGAGTGGCTGGCATGGCGCGCGGCCCGGCGCGAGCATGGCCGTGTCTCCGCGGAGCGGCTGCTGTCAGGTGCGGGGCTGACCTGCATCCACGCCGCGCTCCTCGCAGAAATGGGTACGCAAGCGGATACGCCCACGTCCGCCCGGCTCAGTCCTGCCGAGGTGGCCGAAGGCGCGGTGCGCGGCGGCGATCCCGTGTGCAGGCGCGCGTTCGAAGCGTTCTGCGGACTGCTCGGCAGCATGGCGGGCAATCTTGCCCTGGTGCTGGGCGCGCGCGGCGGCGTCTATATCGGGGGCGGCATCGTGCCGCGCTATGTCGACGCAGTGCGGGCGTCCTCCTTCGCGCAGCGCTTCGTCGACAAGGGCCGCATGCGCGAGTATCTGGAACCGGTGCCGGTGCATGTCATCACGGCCAGCCACCCCGCGCTGCCGGGGCTGGCCCATGCGCTGCACGAGGCAATTGGCGATGCGTGAGGCGGCACGCCCGCGCAGCAAGGAGTGGCGATGCGCGTTCTGCTGATCGAGGATGACGCCATGATCGGCGAGTCGGTGCGCCTGGGGCTGCGCCAGGAGAACTTCGCCGTGGACTGGGTACGGGACGGCGAGGCGGGCCTGGCGGCTGCCCGGATGCCGGAGCACGACATCGTGCTGCTGGACCTGGGGCTGCCGCGGCGCTCGGGGCTGGACGTGCTGGCGGGCCTGCGCGGAGGTGGCAGCCGTACGCCGGTGCTGATCCTGACCGCGCGCGATGCGGTGTCCGACCGCGTCGCCGGGCTGAACGCCGGCGCGGACGATTACCTGGTCAAGCCCTTCGATCTGCAGGAACTCATTGCACGCATCCACGCGCTGGCCCGTCGTGCGCAAGGCCGGGCCGAGCCACTGGTGCGCTATGGCGCGGTATGCCTGAATCCCGCCACCCGAGATGTCACGCTGGACGGTCAGCCGGTGCGGCTGTCGGCCCGCGAGTACGCACTGCTGGCCGCGCTGCTGTCGCGGCCCGGGCAGGTCTGGTCGGTCGCGCAGTTGCAGGAGAAGCTGTATGGCTGGGATGACGAGGTGGGCAGCAATACCGTCGAGGTCTACGTGCACGGCCTGCGCAAGAAGCTCGGCTCGGGCCTGATCCGCAATATCCGCGGGGTCGGCTATGTGTGCCCGCGCCTGGACGGTGCGGGCGGCGCAGGTGACACCGGTGACGAGGAGGGCCGGGCGTGATGCGTTCGATCCAGCGAACGCTGCTGTGGTGGCTGGCGCTCGGCCTGCTGGCCGGCATCGCGGTGGCAACGGCCCTGATCTACGGCCAGGCGCGCCAGGAAGCCAACGCCCTGTTCGATTACCAGATGAAGCAGATGGCCGCCGCCTTGCCCAGCCAGTTCAGCGGACCGATGCTGCCGCCGCTGCCGCCTCCCGGCACCGCGCTGGACCCGGGGCGCGATTCGCTGTTTGGCTCCGGCGAGGAGGTGGTCATCCATATCTGGGATGGCAACGGGCGCAGCCTCTATCTGTCGCACTCGCGCCCGGCGCTGCCGCCGCGCGCGGAGCTGGGCTTTTCCAATGTGACGACGGACCACGGCGAATTCCGCATCTATAGCGTACAGCTGGGCCCGGCGGTGGTGCAGATCGCGCAACCGTTGAGCGCCCGCAGCGAGGTGGCGGCACGCATGGCGCTGCGCACCGTGGCGCCACTGCTTCTGCTGCTGCCGCTGCTTGGCTGGCTGGTATGGATCGCGGTCGGGCGAGGACTGCGGCCGCTGCGCGAAATCGCCCGGCAGGTCGGCGAGCGCGACGCCAATGCGCTCGCGCCGCTGGCATTGCGCCGCATGCCCGAGGAGATCGCGCCGCTGACGGAGGCGCTGGACAAGCTGCTGGCGCGGCTGGCAAAGGCCATCGAAACGCAGCGCGGCTTCGTCGCCGACGCCGCCCATGCCCTGCGGACCCCGCTGACGGCGCTGCAATTGCAGGCGCAACTGGTGGAGCGCGCCGACTCGGAGCCGGCGCGGCGCGAGGCGCTGGGCCGCCTGCGCGAGGGGCTGGAGCGCCTGACCCATCTGGTCGCGCAATTGCTGACGCTGGCGCGGCAGGAGCCAAACGCGGCGCCCGTGGCGCAACGGGTGTTGGATCTGCAGCCGCTGTGCGCGGCGACCGTGGCCGAGATGAGCCAGGCGGCGCTGGACGCGGGCATCGACCTCGGACTGGAAGCGGCGGTGCCGCCCGGCAGCGATCGTGCCGAGGGCGTCTATCTGGTGCGGGGAGATGGCGACGCCCTGCGCATCCTGCTGACGAACCTGATCGACAACGCGCTGCGCTACACAGCGTCTGGCGCGAGGGTGGATGTCCGGCTCGGGTTTGCTGATGTCGGCTCGCGGCACGGCCAGGGGCAGGGGCCTGGCGTGGTGCTGACCGTCGCGGACAATGGGCCCGGCATTCCGGCGGACCAGCGCGAGCGCGTGCTGGACCGCTTCTATCGCCCGCCCGATGCGCCCAGTGGCGGCAGCGGCCTGGGGCTGGCCATCGTCGCCGAGATTGCGCAGGCGCATGGCGCCGCCATTTCACTGGAAGACAATGCGCCCGGTTTGCGCGTGCGCATCGTCTTTCCTGCCGCGAGCGTACCCGTTTCTGCGGACGAGGCGGCCTAGCCGACCGGGGTTTGCACCGGCTCGCCGGCGAAGTGACGGCGTGCGTTCTCCAGGAACAGCCGCACCGTCGCATCGATGGCCTCGGGAGACCAGCCGGCGACATGCGGCGTCAGCACGAGGTTGGGGCAGTCAAGCAGTTCCAGCGGCGGGGCCGGTTCCGATTCGTAGACATCCAGGCCGGCACCGCCGATCGCACCGGTGCGCAGCGCCACCGCGAGCGCCGCGGTGTCGATCACGCTGCCGCGCGCGATATTGACGATGAAGCCCTGCGGTCCCAGCGCCGCCAGCACTGCGGCATCGACCATATGGCGGGTACCGGCGCCGCCCGGCGTGGCGACGATCAGGAAGTCGCTCCACTGTGCAAGCGACAGGGCGTCCTCGAAGTAGCGATACGACACATCGGTGCGGGCACTGCGGCTGTGATAGCCGATCTCCAGGTCGAAGGCCGCCGCGCGCGCCGCGATGCGCCGGCCGATCGTGCCAAGACCCAGCACGCCGAGGCGCTTGCCGGCGATGCCCGGGCGCAGCGGCAGCGCGGTGCGCCACTGGCCCGCGCGGGTGGCGCGGTCCAGATCCGGCAGCGCGCGCACGGCGCCGAGCAGCAGCGCCATCGCGTGATCGGCCACGGCGCTGTCGTTGGTGCCCGCGCCATTGGCGACGACGATGCCGCGCGCGCGCGCATGCTGCACGTCGATATTCTCGTACCCGGCGCCCAGCGCGCACACCAGTTCGAGCGCCGGCATCGCGTCCATTTCCGCCGCGGTCAGGCCGATGCTGCCGATGGTCAGCACGGCGCGAATGGCGGCGCCGTCGGACGCGATGCGCGCGGCGCGTTGCGCGTCGTCGGGCGCGTACAGCACGTCGTAATGCTCGGCAATCTGGGCGAGGTGGGGTTCGGAGACGGGATTGAGGATCAGCAGCTTGGGCGTCATGGTGCGGTAGGAAACAGCGAGGCCGGTATGGCCGGGCCTGGTCAGAGGCAGGAACGTTGTTCAGGGTCGGTGTGCGACCGTGGGTGACATTGTAGGGGTGCGCGGCGCGTGCGGTTGCGGCGTTGGGGCGTACGCAGAAACGGGTACGCCTGGCAGAGGCAGTGTCCGGATTTTGGGATGGCGGGGGCTGGAGTGCCCTCTCCCCCGGCCCCTCTCCGCCGGCCCCTCTCCCCCAGGCGGGCGAGGGGAAAAGACCGGCGGTGGTCATCACCCTGGTGGTTTGCTCCCCTCTCCCGCGGGGCGGGAGAGGGGCCGGGGGAGAGGGCAGCCACGCGAGAACCCACCAATCCCGCACGCAGAAACGGGTACGCCTATGCCCAACCCTGTCCCGCCTCCGTCACGCAGAAACGGGTACGCAAACGATGGACTGCCCGCAGAAACGGGTACGCGCCGTCCCCGCCGGCCGTGCCAATCCAGTCCCCGCTAGATCTCCCGCGTCATCCCCCGCAGGTCGATCCACTGCGCAAACTGCTCCTCGGTCAGGTGTCCCGATTCGATCGAGGCCTCACGCAGCGAGAGGTTGCGGCGAACCGCCAGCTTGGCGATCTCGGCGGCCTTGTCGTAGCCGATATGGGGATTGAGTGCGGTGACCGGCATCAGCGAGCGCTCCAGCAGTTCGGCGATGCGGTCCCGATCGGCCTGCACGCCCGCCACCATATGCTCGGCGAAGCTGGCGGAGGCGTCGGCCAGCAGGGTCACCGATTGCAGCAGGCTGTAGGCGATCACCGGTTTGTAGGCATTGAGCTCGAGCGTGCCCAGGCCATTGGCGAGCGTGATGGCGGTATGGTTGCCGATCACCCGGCAGCACACCATGGCGAGCGCTTCGGCCTGGGTCGGGTTGACCTTGCCCGGCATGATCGACGATCCCGGTTCGTTGGCCGGCAGTTGCAGCTCGGCAAAGCCGGCGCGCGGGCCCGAGCCGAGCAGCATGAAGTCGCGGGCGATCTTCAGGAACGACGAGGCGGTGGTGTTCAGCGCGCCGGACAGGTCGGCCAGCGCGTCGTGCGCGGCCTGCAACGCATAGCGGTTCGGCGCCGGCTCGAAGGGCAGCCCGGTGTAGTCGGCCAGCGCCCGTGCGAAGGCGGTGGCAAAGCCGGCCGGGGCGTTCAGCCCGGTGCCGACCGCAGTGCCGCCCTGGGGTACGGGCATGGCGCGCAGCACGGCCTGCTGTACCCGGACCTGGGCATGGGCCACCTGTGCCTGGTAGCCGGAAAACTCCTGGCCCAGCGTCAGCGGTACCGCATCCTGCAGGTGGGTGCGGCCCACCTTGACGATATCGGCGAACTCCTCGACCTTGGCACCCAGCGCCTTCTGCAGCGTCTCCAGCGCGGGCAGCAGTTCGCGCTGCACGGCGCGCGCGGCGGCGATATGCATCGCGGTGGGGAAGCTGTCGTTGGAGGACTGGCTGGCGTTGACGTGATCGTTCGGATGAACCGGCGTCTTGCTGCCGACGGTGCCGCCCAGCATCTGGATGGCGCGGTTGGCGATCACCTCGTTCAGGTTCATGTTGGTCTGCGTGCCCGAGCCGGTCTGCCAGACCGACAGCGGAAACTCCTGCGGCCAGCGGCCCTCGATGATCTCCTGCGCGGCCTGCTCGATGGCGCCTGCGATCCGCTCGTCCAGCACCTTCAGCTCCCGATTGGCACGGGCCGCGCACAGCTTGAGCACCGCGAAGGCTTCGATCAGCCCGGGCGGCATCTTTTCGCTGCCGATGCGGAAGTTCTGCCGGGACCGCTCGGTCTGCGCGCCCCACAGGTGATCGGCGGGGACCGGGACTTCCCCCAGGCTGTCTTTCTCGATGCGGGTCGCGGTGTCAGGCTGGGTGTCAGGCATGGCAAGCTCCAGAGGTTGCGTCCGGCGTACCGCGCCAGGGGGCAGGCGCCACCGGACAGATCGGCAAGTTCACAAGAATACGCCGGGCGGTGCGCCGGCGCATGCTCGGGGCGGATGTCCCTGCCAGGCGGCGGGGCTTGGGGCGGCATCGCCCCCCGCGGGCTAGGCGCTCTTGTCCAGGCCGCTGTCCATCACCGCTTCGGCCCACTCCATCTCGAAGCGTGCCCGGCCGCGGGCCTTGGCGCGGTACAGCAGCGCATCGGCGCAGCGCGTCAGATCGCGCGGGCTCAGCGCACGGCCGCGGACCAGCGCGATGCCGATGCTCGCGCCGACTTCGAGCCGCGCACCATCGATCAGGAACGGCTCCGCGACCGCGCGCAGGACCGCTTCGGCAATGCGCCGCGGCACCTCCGGTCCCGCCACGTCCTCGGCGATGATGGCAAATTCGTCGCCGCCGAGGCGGCAGACCGCGTCGTGCTCGCGCACGCAGCCATGCAGCCGGCGGGCAAAGATTTGCAGCAGCTGGTCGCCGGCGTCATGGCCGTGCGAGTCGTTGACGGCCTTGAAGCGGTCCAGGTCCAGATAGCAAAGCGCCAGCAACCGGTTGCTCTCGCCGCTGTCGCGCACGGCCTGGGCAAGACGGGCCTCGAAACCGTTTCGATTGAGCAGTTGCGTCAGGTGGTCCAGCTGGGACAGGCGAGCGAGGCGGTTCGCCTCGAGCCGGCGAGCGGTCACGTCTTGCACATGGATATGGACGCCGACGACCTGCGAGCCCTCGGCGTTCCATTCCGGACGAAAGGTCGTCTCGACGCAGTGGTATTCGGGCTGCTCGAATTCGGTCTCGAAGGTGCTGACCTTGCCCTCGTACGCCTGCTCGAGATAGGGTCGGATGCGCTCGAATTGCTCGTCGCCCAGCAGCTCGCGCATGGTCATGCCGTGCAGCTGGGCGACGGGAAGGCCGAACGCCTTCTCGTAGGCAAGGTTGTTGAAGATATAGCGCCCTTGCAGGTCCACCGAGGCCAGCAGCGACGGCAGCGTGTCGGTGACTGCGCGCAGCCGCTGTTCACTGCGGTATAGCTGTTCCCTGCGCTCGGCCAGCGCGCGCATCAGCCGGGCGAAGGCGCGGGACAGCACACCGATCTCGTCGCGGCGGCCAGGCGAGAGGCGCTCGTAGGCAGCGGGATCGCGCACACTTTGCTGTACCACTGCACGCAGGCGCGTGAGCGGCGACAGCAGATGCCAGACCATCAGCCAGTTCAGCGCGACAAAGATGGCGACCGCGATCCCCGACAGACGAAGCAGGCGCCGCTGCATGGCGCGCAGGGGCTGGAAGGCTTCGTCGGCGGGCAACACCCCGACCAGTTCCCAACCGGTGCTGGGCATCAGGTATCGGGCGATCACCGGTTCTGTCGGGGTGAGGAACTCGAAGCGGCTGCTCTTGGCCGTCGCGCCGCAGGTCTCGCCGACCGCCCTGGCGGGCTGCCCGATGCGCGACTGGTCGTGGTGCTGTACATAGACCGGATGCTCGCCGGTGGAAACCAGGCAGTAGTAGCCGGTGGCCCCTACCGGGGAATGCGCGATCTCGGTCAGGAAATTGCCATCCGCGAGGTCGATCCAGCCATTGACCAGCCCGAGAAAGCTGCTGTCCTTCGACAGGATCGGCACCGCGAAGACGATCCCGGTCGAACCGTCCTCCCGCGAGCGCAGCGGCGACGTGATGACTGGCTGGCGGGAGCGGACCGCCTCGCGGAAGTAGGCGCGGTCCGCCACCTGGATGGTGCCGCCGCTTGTCAGCAGCTCGCCATGCTGGTTGACCACCACCACCCGGCTGAAGCTCTGCGGAATTGGCACGCTCTGCTGCAGGATTGCCATCAGGTCGGCGTGCGAGGCGTCCATCTGCCCGGCCAGCCGGGGGGCGGCGTGTTCGAGGAACAGCATCCGTCCCTCGATGGCAGTGTCCATCTGCAGCGCGGTCAGCTTGACCACCGAATCCTGCTGTTCCTGAAGCGCCGCGCGCAGATCGCCGTGCACGGCGTGCAGCGACGCAAGCACGATGCCCGCGCCCAGCACGGCGGCGAACGCGGTGGTGCGAACGGCGATCCGGGCTTTCAGCGACAGGACCGACTTGCGCTCGCCGTGGCGCTTGCCGGCGGCGACGGGATCGAGTGCCGGCTCGATGTCTTCGGTGCTCTGGCGGCGAGCAGCGCGGCGTTCGGCGCCATGCTGTCCGTCAGGCGCGGTGTTGAACCGGCGAGGTGGGCGAGAGGACATGCTGGAAACGGGAAACGACCTCATCGCGAGGTTGTGTCGTCACCCTAACATACTATTTGGATAGTCTCTGTCAGTGAGAGGGATACGCCGCTTCTGCGCCGCATTGTCTGTGCGATTACCGTTGCCCCGCGGCGTGCAGCGCCGCGCAAGACCGAGCGGGGGTATCACGGCGACGGGGTATATTGGAGGGACGCGTGGAAAGTGCGGTTTGCCGGGCCCGGGAAGCGGACTGCACGTGTGTCTTGTTCCACCCCACTTCGCGCCGCGACGCCGCCTCATGACAACCCCGCCGACTTCCGACTTGCCAATGGCCGACGCCGAGGACGAGACCATCGCCTCTGGACTGGATCGGGCGCTGCAGGGCGGTGGCGGGCTCTCGCTGCGCTACCAGCCGATCCTGCGTACGTCCGACCGGCAGATGCTGGGGGTGGAAGCGCTGCTGTCGTGGGAGACCCCGGAGGGCCGGGTGATGGACCCGCATGCCTTCATCCCCGTCGCCGAGCGCCGCGGGCTGGCCGTACCGCTGGGCGAATGGGTGCTGGCGACGGCGTGCGCCCAGATCCAGGCGCTGAACCGGCGGCATGGGCTGCGCTTGTCGTTGAACATCAATGTCTCGCCATTGCACCTGATGCAGGACGGCTTCGTCGGCTGGCTGACCGACACGCTGCACCGCACCGGACTGGCCGCCCACTGCCTGACCATCGAGGTGACCGAGGGATGCCGTCTCGAAGTCGGTCCGGCGGCGGTGGCGAGACTGCAGCAATTGCGGCAACTCGGCATCGACATTGCCCTGGACGACTTCGGCACCGGGTATTCCGGCCTGCATTACCTCGCCCGGCTGCCCGTGGACAAGCTCAAGATCGATCAATCCTTCATCGCCGGGATCGGGCATGGCGAGGAGGACGTTGCCTCATTGCCCCGGGCGCCGCGTCCTCGGCCGGCACCGGACGACGAACTGCGGCATGCCGTCGGGACGAGCCGGATTGTCATCGCGAGCATGATCGAGATGGCGCACCGTCTGTCGCTGCAGGTGGTGGCCGAAGGCGTCGAGCGGGAAGCGCAGCTGGCCTTTCTGCAGCAACAGGGTTGCGACGCCGTGCAGGGCTTTCTGTTCGCCAGCGGCCTGGATCTGCCGCGCCTCGCTGCTTTCTGCAGCGGCGTGGCCAGGATGCCCGCCACGTGAGCCGCGATGCCGTTCCCTGGGAAGAGGCGGCCCGCAGAAACGGGTACGCCAGGCAGAAGGCGCCGGGGGGGAGAAAAAAAGAAGCCGCCAGTTGCCTGGCGGCTCGTCGGGAATGCGTCGGAGGGGTCAATTAACTCTGGCGCAGGACAGAGTTTAGGATTGTCTATATCCGTTGTCATCCTCTTTTAGATCACCTCCAACTTCTGGAGGGGGACCATGTGGTCTTTATGCCACAACAGGTCCGGACCGGATAAGGCTTCCGCCGCCATGCGTCGAGGCGAAAGTCCGAAAATCGCCAGCCGTTCGCCGGCGCTGGCGTTGTAATCGCCATCCCGCCCCGTTCTCGTCCCTGTTCCATGAAACCGTCCGACCTTGCCCGCCTGCTCACCCTGGCCGCCATCTGGGGCGCGAGCTTCCTCTTTATCCGCGTCGGCGCGCCGGTGCTGGGGCCGCTGACCGCTGCCTTCGTGCGTGTGCTGATCGGCGGACTCGCTCTTGCCGCGATCCTGGCCGCGCTGCGCGTGTCATGGCAGATGCAGGGCAAGTGGCGAGCCACCATGGCGCTGGGCGTGATCAACTCCGGCATCCCGTTCGTGATGTACTCCGTGGCGGCGCTCTGGTTGCCCGCCGGCTACTCGGCGGTCTTCAACGCGATGACACCGCTGATGGGCGTGCTGATTGGCGCGCTGTGCTTCGGCGAGCGGCTTACCTTGCCAAAGGCGGGAGGCGTCGTGCTGGGGGTGGCAGGCGTGGCGGTGCTCACCCGCACCGGGCCGGTCGCCTTCAGCAGTCAAGTCCTGCTTGGCGCGCTGGCGTGCCTGGCGGCTACCGCCTGCTACGGGCTGGCCGGCTTCCTGGCCCGGCGCTGGATCACGGAGCAGGGCGGCCTGGACGCGCGGCTGGTTGCCGGCGGCAGCATGGTCGGCGCGGCGCTGTTCCTGCTGCCGTTCAGTGTCGGCGCCCTGTCGATGAACAACACACTGCCCGATGCGACGCCGTCGGTGTGGGCCGCGATGGCGGCGCTGGGCGTGGTGTGCACCGCGCTCGCCTACATCCTGTACTTCCGGCTGCTGGCGGATATCGGGCCGGTGCGCACACTGACCGTGACCTTCCTGATCCCGCCCTTCGGCATCGTCTGGGGAGCGCTGTTTCTGGGCGAGTCGCTGTCGTGGGCACATGCCGCCGGTGGCGCGCTGATTGGCGCGGCGGTCTGGATGGTCCTGCGGCCGGCCGCGCCTCGCGCCGCAGCGCTGCCGGAGCGGTCCTGATCGCGGGGCCTGCCGTGGTGAGAGGGTAGGGCGCGGGGCTCAGCTGGCCGTGCGCAGCGAGGCTCCGACGTTGTAACGCTCGCGCACCAGCGTGATGACGCGTCGCGCCGCGCGCAACTCCCCGCGGACGCCCTCGGCGTCGCGGCCGGGAATATCGACCTCGGCGCTCCAGTTGCAACCGGTATGGTCCGGCCGATGCACGCAGACGGCATGCAGGCGGCAGTCCCGGCAATCCGGCTGCTGACGCAGCGTTTGCACGAGGATGGACTTCAGTTCGCTCAGGGATGTTGGCAGGCGTTGCATCGGGATCGCTCCATTGCAGCGTGCCCCGGGCCCGACGCGCACGAAGCGTGGCGCCGTGCGTCGTCTGCTGGCGTGCCGGGGCGGCCCGGCTGCGCATGGTGCCGGCGTTGCCGGGAGGAGAGCGCCGTGCCGGCGGGCGGCACAGCGCGCAGGAATAAAAAGGTGGCTTTGCTTGCCACGTCAGGTTGGTGACCGATTCAGCGGGGTCTGGTGGCTTCCCCGGTCCCTGTCGTGGCTGGCTACTGCCAAACGCTCCGCGGTACGGAGCGGTCCCCACAAAAGACGGTGTGCGGAACGCCGGGAAGGCGTCACGCGAGAAATCTGGTCGGCACGCTGTTGCACATCATCCCGTGCCACTGCGTCGGCGCCCCTCCAGCCGGAACCTTGTTCTCGGTGCTGTCGGTGCCGAAGCAGTGATGCCATAGTAAATGAGAATCGATCTCATTACAAGCGTCCATGTGCGCAATCTCACAATTTTTTACGTCTGCCACCGGCCTGCGGCAGGACGGCAGGTTTCGGAGGACCCGAACGTCCGGTTCGTGAAATCGAGATTGTCGGGGTGCTGCCCGGCTGGGACACTTGGTGCGCAAGGCCGGCGATGACGGCCGGCTACCAGGCGAGGCCGCGTTTCGAAAACGGTCCTCGCGACCTGCACACTTTCTGCAAGCGATTCTCTATGCGTCCCCTTGATGGCATTACCGTGGTTTCCCTCGAGCATGCGATCGCCGCGCCGTTCTGCACGCGGCAGCTCGCCGACCTTGGTGCGCGCGTCATCAAGATCGAGCGGCCCGGGAGCGGCGACTTCGCGCGCGGCTACGACGACCGCGTCGCGGGGATGTCGTCGCATTTCACCTGGACCAACCGTTCCAAGGAGAGCCTGGCGCTGGACCTGAAGCATGGCGAGGCGCCGGCGATCCTGCAGAAGATCCTTGCCGAGGCCGATGTGCTGGTGCAGAACCTCGCCCCCGGCGCGGCCGACCGGCTCGGCCTGTCCTATGCGGCGTTGTCCGAGCGCTATCCGCGGCTGATCGTCTGCGACATCTCCGGCTATGGCAACGACGGCCCGTACCGCGACCGCAAGGCCTACGACCTGCTGATCCAGGCGGAGTCGGGCTTCATCTCCATCACCGGCACCGAGGACTCGCCGTCCAAGGCCGGTTGCTCCATCGCCGATATCGCCGCCGGCATGTACGCCTACAGCAATGTGCTGGCCGCCCTGCTGCAGCGGGGCAAGACCGGCCGCGGCGCGCATATCGACGTGTCGATGCTCGAGAGCATGGTCGAATGGATGGGCTATCCGATGTACTACGCCTACGATGGCGCGACGCCGCCCCCGCGAGCCGGGGCGTCCCACGCCACCATCTATCCCTACGGCCCCTTCCAGGCAGGCGACGGCAAGACGGTGATCTTCGGCCTGCAGAACGAGCGCGAGTGGGACGTGTTCTGCCGCGTCGTGCTGGAGCGGCCGGAGCTGGCCGCCGACGAGCGCTTTGCCGGCAACGCCATGCGCGCCCGCCATCGCGACGCGCTTGCGCGGATCATTGCCGACGCGTTCGCGTCGTTGACCGTCGAACAGGTCATCGAGCGCCTGGAGTGCGGGCAGATCGCCAACGGCCGCATGAACGAGATGGCCGACGTGTGGGCACATCCTCAACTGGAGGCGCGCCAGCGCTGGACCGAAGTGCGCTCGCCGGTCGGGCCGATTCCCGCGCTGCTCCCGCCCGGGCGTTCCAACGCATTCACGCCGCGGATGGACCCGGTGCCGGCGCTGGGCGAGCACGGCGCCGCGATCCTCGCCGAGCTCGGCTATGCGCAAGCCGATATCGCTCGCCTGAAGACGGAAGGGGCGATCGGATGACCGGCGCCACGCTGCCCCGCTCCTATCTGTTCGTGCCGGCGGACAGGCCGGAGCGCTTCGCCAAGGCGCACGCCAGCGGCGCCGACATGGTGATCCTGGATCTGGAGGACGCGGTCGCACCCGCCGACAAGGAGCGCGCGCGCGCCCTGCTGGACGACTATCTCGCGGCCGGCGGCAGCGGCATGGTCCGGGTCAACGGCACGCAGACCCGCTGGTTCGAGGACGACCTGCGGGTGTGCCGGCATCCCGGCGTGCACGGCGTGATCCTGCCCAAGGCCGAGGCGAAGGAGCAGATTGCGCAGACCCGCGCGCGCCTGCCCGAGCGCGCGGCCCTATTGCCGCTGATCGAGACCGCGGCCGGCATGACCCGAGCGGCGGAAGTGGCGGCGGCGCCCGGCGTGCAGCGGCTGGTGTTCGGTACGGTGGACTTTCGTACCGAACTGGCTATCGAGGGCGACGACCTTGAACTGCTGACCTTCCGCTCGCTGCTCGTGCTCGCCTCTCGCACCGCTGGCATCGGCGCGCCGGTGGATGGCGTCACGGTCGCGATCGCGGACGTGGAAGAACTGCGCGCCGCCAGTTGGCGCGGGCGCCGCCTCGGCTTCGGCGCGAAGCTGTGCATCCATCCGTCGCAGGTGCCGCATGTCAATGACGCTTACCGGCCGGCGCCGGCGCAGCTGGCCTGGGCGCGCCGGGTACTGGAGCAGGCGCGGGTGGAGAGCGGCGCCTTTCAGCTCGATGGGGAGATGGTCGATGCGCCGGTCATCGCCCGCGCTCGCGCGTTGCTCGAACAGGTGGGCGAGCGCGGCTCGGCCTAGGCGTGGCGGCCTTGCGTTCCAACCCGCGAAAAGTCGCGTGCCGATCTTCCAGATTGGAGGCGCGGGAGCGCGTATGCATGGTAGCGACAACCAACACATCAGGAAGATGGCATGGACACCAGTGGCATGGATATCAACGGCATGGACATCGCGACATTGCAGCAGTGGATCGGCAGGACCGAGCAGGCCGAGGACGACATCACGGCCTATCCGGTCAAGGCCCTGGCCGCGACCCTGGACCAGGAGGCGCCCGCCGCGGCCAAGGGCGATCCGCTGGCGCCGCTGCGCCACTGGCTCTATTTCCTGCCGCTGCACCGGCGCTCGGATCTCGGCCCGGACGGCCACGCCAGCCGTGGCGGCTTCCTGCCGCCGATACCGTTGCCCCGTCGCATGTGGGCGGGCGGCCGGCTCTCGTTCCACCAGCCCCTGCGTATTGGCGACACCGCAACGAGGGAGTCGCGCATTCTTGACGTGCGGGCGAAAACCGGCCGCACTGGCGCGCTTGCCTTTGTCACTGTCGAGCATCGCTTCTCGGGCCCCGGCGGTCTGGCCTTGACCGAAGAGCACGACATCGTCTATCGCGAAAGCGCGGTGCCGGGCGCATCGATGCCCGATCCGGTCGCCGCGCCCACCGACGAGGAGTGGGTGCAGGAAGTGACGACCGACCCGGTACTGCTGTTTCGCTTTTCCGCGCTGACCTTCAACGGTCATCGCATCCACTACGACAAACCGTACGTCACCGAGGCCGAGCACTATCCGGACCTGATCCTGCACGGCCCGCTGCAGGCCATGTTGCTGGTGGACCTGGTGCGTGCCAACTTGCCGCAGGCCACCATCGCGCATTTCTCGTTCCGCGGGGTACGCCCGACCTTCGTGCCGCAGCGCGTCTTCATCTGCGGCAAGCGCAACGAGGATGGCAAGTCCCTCTCCCTGTGGATTCGCCACGAGGACGGCGCGCTGGCCATGTCGGCCAGCGCCGAATTGAACTGATCGTCAGAGAACCGCCAGCTGGAGACCAACGTGTTGAATCGAGTCGACGAGTACCAGGAAATCCGCGAAGCCGTGCGCGATCTGTGTGGACAATTTCCTGCCGAGTATTTCCGCAAGATCGACGAGGAGCGCGGCTACCCCGAGGAATTCGTCAATGCACTGACCTCCGCCGGCTGGCTGGCCGCGCTGATTCCCGAGGAGTACGGCGGCTCCGGCCTGGGCCTGACCCAGGCCTCGGTGATCATGGAGGAGATCAATCGCGCCGGCGGCAATTCCGGCGCGTGCCATGGCCAGATGTACAACATGGGCACGCTGCTGCGTCACGGCTCCGAGCAGCAGAAGCAGCAGTACCTGCCCAGCATCGCCAGCGGCGAACTGCGCCTGCAGTCGATGGCGGTGACCGAGCCCACCACGGGCACCGATACCACGAAGATCAAGACCACCGCGGTGCGGCAGGGCGACCGCTATATCGTCAATGGCCAGAAGGTGTGGATCTCACGGATCCAGCACTCCGACCTGATGATCCTGCTGGCGCGCACCACGCCACTGGCCGAATGCGCGAAGAAGTCGGAGGGGATGTCGATCTTCCTGGTAGACCTGCGCGAGGCGATCGGCCGCGGCCTGACGGTCCGGCCGATTCCCAACATGGTCAACCACGAAACCAACGAGCTGTTCTTCGACAACCTGGAGGTGCCGGCCGAGAACCTGATCGGCGAGGAAGGCAAGGGCTTCAAGTACATCCTCGATGGACTGAACGCCGAGCGCACCCTCATTGCCGCGGAGTGCATCGGCGACGGCTACTGGTTCATCGACAAGGTGACGAAGTACGTCAACGAGCGCGTCGTGTTCGGCCGGCCCATCGGCCAGAACCAGGGCGTGCAGTTTCCGATCGCCCGGGCCTTCGTCAACATCGAGGCGGCCAGCCTGATGCGCTTCAAGGCCGCGGCCCTGTTCGACAGCCATCAGCCTTGCGGTGCGGAGGCCAACATGGCCAAGCTGCTGGCCGCCGACGCGTCGTGGGAAGCGGCCAACGCCTGCCTGCAGTATCACGGCGGCTTCGGCTTCGCCGCCGAGTACGACGTCGAGCGTAAATTCCGCGAGACGCGCCTGTATCAGGTGGCGCCGATTTCCACCAACCTGATCCTGTCGTACGTCGGCGAGCATCTGCTCGGGATGCCCCGGTCGTTCTGACGGGCGCCGGTGCTCGGCTACCGCTTAGCCACCGTAAGCTGCCGGCAAGACGTCCTCGGGCTGGATGGAGGAGCGTTGCCCGAGGGCGTCGCCCCGCTCATCCAGGAAGTCCTGCGCGGCCTGCCGCCCCTCGTCGCGCAGGGTCTGGAAGAACGCCCACTCCGCGTTGTACTTGGAGGCATAGCCCAGCAGCGGCGTCGATTCGCTGGCGATGCGATGAAACCGCATTGCCGCCCAGCGCCCCGCTTCGGTATCCGGCGCCGGACTGGCTTCGCGCAGCATCGCCGCCATCCGCAATTCCTTGAACAGCGCCGCATTGAAGGCGATCTCGTTGATCCGGCTGGCCACGTCGCGCCCCACCAGCGGCGCATCGGCCCGGCTGACAGGGTTGATCTGCACGAGGATGGTGTCCAGCGCGGTGCTGCCCCTGATGAGCGGTGCCAGATTCGGGTTGCCGTGATAGCCGCCGTCCCAGTAAGGCTCTCCATCGATCTGCACGGCCTTGAACAGCGTGGGCAGGCAGGCCGAGGCGAGCAGGGCGTCGGGGTGTATCGAGCCATTGTCGAAGACGCGTTGGCCGCCGGTGCGCACGTGGGTGGCGGTGATGAAGACCCGCACCTTGCCGGTGGCCAGCGCGTCGAAGTCGATGCTGCTCGCGATCAACTGCCGGAACGGCAGGAAAGTGGGGCCCTGCAGGTCGAAGGGGGTGACCATCCGCGCGGTAAAGTCCATCGCCGCCAATAGCGGCGAGGTGTCGGGACTCCAGCGGCCCAGCAGTACATCGAGCGGACCGCGGCGGAACGGCGTCACCGTTCCCATCCCGGCCAGCCCTTCCCAGAAACCGGCAAGGCGGGCGCGCGCCACCGCCTTGTCGCCGTTGGACAGCGCACTGGCGGCGATCACGGCATTGATCGCCCCGGCCGAGCTTCCGCACACGCTGTCCACGATCAACCACGGTTCTTCCAGCAGGCGGTCAAGCACGCCCCAGACAAAGGCGCCGTGCGCGCCGCCGCCCTGCAGTGCGAGGTTCACTCGCACGGGTTCACCAGCTGGACCGGGGGCGGGGGATTTGGGGGGTGCCATGACGAGCTCCTTGAGGATTGCGCCGTGAGCCGGCGCGAAGGTGACGGTAAAGTTACGTGAGGGCCGTATTCCGCCCCTTGCAGAGGTATGACGCTCGCCTGCCAGGAAAATGCCCTTCGCCATCTCGCCCGACCGTGATCGATCCTGTGAGCACAGGTGACTCCGAAGCAGCGCCGGTTCCCGGCAGCAACGAATCCGCTGCGCCCCGCTGCGCGCTGTAAGGAACCGTAACACGCGCGCCTCACACGGCAATTGCGGTTCCAAATGAGAACAATTATCCTTTCGGTCTGCCGCGCCTACCGCCATCGAACACTCTCCAGGCGGGAAGCCGGTGTACGATGCCGCGGCCGTTCGTTTTCCAGCGAAGGCAGGGAAAGTGCAGTACGGGCAATCCCTTCCGCAACACAATACCGGCTCGTCGTCGGCCGGCCGCCGGCGGCGAGCAGAACACAATGATCGATACACAACTGGGCACGGGTCAGCAGCGCCGGGCCTTCTGGCTCAAGCATCTGCATCAGTGGCACTGGATCAGTTCGGCGATCTGCCTGATCGGCATGCTGCTGTTCGCCATTACCGGCTTTACGCTGAACCATGCGGGCCAGATCGAAGGCAGCCCGCGCACCATTACCCGCTCGGCAGAGGCGCCGCCGGCGCTGGTGCAGGCGCTGCGCGAGCAGGCGCGAAGCGAGGCGGACGACGGCAAGGGTCCGGTGCCGGAGAACCTGGCGCAATGGCTGCGCGAGGCGCTTCGGATCGAGGTGCGCGGGCGCGAAGCGGAATGGTCCGAGGACGAAATCTATGTCGCGCTGCCCCGTCCTGGCGGCGACGCCTGGGTCAGCATCGCGCTGGACAGCGGTGACGCGCAATATGAGCTGACCACGCGCGGCTGGGTCTCCTACCTGAACGATCTGCACAAGGGCCGCAATACCGGCGCCGCGTGGAGCCTGTTCCTGGACGCATTCGCGTTCGCCTGCCTGGTGTTCTGCATCACCGGGCTGTTCTTGCTGAAAATGCATGCCGGCGCCCGCGTCGCCACCTGGCCGCTCGTCGGGCTCGGGCTGGTCGTGCCGCTGCTGCTGGCAATTCTGTTCATTCACTAACGAGGTCGAATATGCGCCGTCTGCTTACCGTCACCCTGACCGGCATGGCCGCCGCGCCGTTCGCCGGCCCTGCCGTGGCGGCCGAGTTGAACGTCAAGGTGGAAATTCCGAAGCTCACCGTTGCCGAATATCACCGCCCCTATGTCGCCATGTGGGTCGAGCGTGCGGACCAGTCGCCTGCGACCACGCTGGCGGTGTGGTACGACGTCAAGCTCAAGGACGCGGAAGGCACCAAGTGGCTCAAGGACATGCGCCAGTGGTGGCGCAAGGCAGGGCGCGAGATGCAGATGCCGATGGATGGCGTCTCCGGCGCGACGCGTGCCCCCGGCGAGCATTCGGTGACCTTCACCGACGGCAAGGCGCCGCTGGGCAAGCTGCCCGCCGGTGATTATCAGCTGGTAGTCGAGGCGGCCCGCGAGGTCGGCGGCCGCGAACTGCTCAAGGTCCCGTTCAGCTGGCCGCCGCAGGGCACGAAGTCGGCGCAGGCGAAGGGCCAGCACGAGCTCGGCGCGGTGACGGTCAGCGTCAAGCCGTGACGAGCGGATCGCCCGCCGCTGTCCGCAGATTCCATCCACGCATCGCCGACCAGGCGCCGACCATCTTCCATTGAACAGGAGTTGTCCATGAAATCCCCATCGCTTGGCGTCGCCGCCCGTCTGTCCGCGCTTGCCCTTGCCGCGCTGATGCCGCTCGCCGCCCACGCCCACCGTCAATGGCTGCTGCCGTCGGCGACCGTGCTGTCCGGCAGCGACCCCTGGGTGACCGTCGATGCCGCGGTGTCCAACGACCTGTTCTACTTCGAGCACGTCCCGCTGCGCCTGGACAACCTGAACGTGACCGGTCCGGACGGCGATGCGATCAAGGCCGAGAACCAGAGCACGGGCCGGTATCGCAGCACCTTCGACGTGCACCTGTCCCAGCCGGGCACATACAAGCTGGCGGTGGTCAACAATGGGCTGTTCGCCAGCTGGAAGGAAAACGGCAAGCCCAGGCGCTGGCGCGGCTCGCCGCAGGCCTTCGCCTCGGAGGTGCCAGCGAACGCGCAGGAACTGCAGGTGACGCAGGCCGATACCCGGCTGGAGACGTTCGTCACCGCCGGCAAGCCGACCGAGACGGTGCTGCGCACCACCGGCCGGGGCCTGGAACTGGCGCCCGAAACCCATCCGAACGACCTGTTCTCCGGTGAGCCGGCCAACTTCCGCCTGCTGCTGGACGGCAAGCCGGCGGCCAACGTGGAGATCGAGGTGGTGCCGGGCGGCAACCGCTATCGCGACCAGCTGGGCGAGATGAAGGTGAAGACCGACGCCAACGGCAAGTTCAGCATCAAGTGGCCCTCGCCCGGCATGTACTGGATCGAAGCGGAAGTCCGTGACGACAAGGTCAGCGTGCCGCAGGCCAAGTCGCGCCGTGCAGCCTACATGGCCACGTTCGAAGTCTTGCCGCAGTAAGGAGCGCTGGCTCGATGCACTTGCAGTATGCACAGCAACGCGGGCCGGCGCCTGCAGCCCTTGCCGCCGCATCGGCCAGGCGCCGCGTGCTGGTACCGCTGACTGCCGCCGCACCGGCGCGGCTGTCTGAGGCGGGCGTGCTGCTGCATGATCTGTCGGGCCACACGATGGGCACGACGTGGTCGGTACGGTGTCTGCTGTCGCCAGGTTTGCGGCCGGAGGCAATCGAGGCCGGCATCCAGGCCGTGCTGGACGAGGTCGTTGCGCAGATGAGCAACTGGCGCGACGACAGCGCCATCGGCCGCTATAACGGCGCTACGCCGGGCGACTGGATCGCCTTGCCGGCGGCGTGCCTGCAGGTGTTGCAGACCGCGCTGGCGGTGGCGCGCGACAGCGGCGGCGCCTATGACCCGACCGCGGCGGCGCTGGTCGATCTGTGGGGGTTCGGCCCTGCCGGCGCGGTTGCCGCTGCTCCGCAGGCCGCCGCAGTCGAACTGGCCCGCGGGCGATGCGGCTGGCGCAAGGTCGAGGTCGACAGCGAGGGCGGGCGGGCGTTACAGCCCGGTGGCCTGCAACTGGACTTGTGTGCGATCGCGAAGGGGCATGGCGTCGATGCCGTGTCGGCGTGGTTGCGCGCGAATGGCGTTGCGCACCATCTGGTCGAGGTGGGGGGCGAGCTGCGCGGCGAAGGACTCAAACCCGATGGCATGCCGTGGTGGGTCGAACTCGAGACGCCACCGCTGGAGGCCGGACATGCCGTGTCACACGCGACCGTTTCGCTGCCGGGTCCGATCGCGCTGGCGGCGCACGGCATCGCCGTGGCGACTTCTGGCGACTATCGCCGCTATTTCCAGGATGGCGCACGGCGCCACTCCCATACCATCGATCCGCGCACCGGCTACCCGATCAGCCATGCGGTGGCGAGCGTGACGGTCGTGCATCCGCAGTGCATGCTGGCCGACGCGCTTTCCACCGCGTTGACGGTCCTGGGACCGGAGGCGGGCATGCGCTTCGCCACCGAGCGCGCCATTGCCGCGCGGATGCTGCTGCGTACTCCGGACGGCTTCGTCGAACGGCTGTCGCCGGCCTTCGCCGCGATGCTGGCATGAGCGGCCCCCGCATCTCCGTCGCCACCGCGCTGGCGGCGCTCGCCTTCGCTGGCGGTGTGGCGCTGGCTGTTGTCGTGCCGGAGCGCCTGGCCAGCGCGGGCGGCGTGACGCTCGCCTACGCGGGCTTCTGCGCCGGCATCGTCGATCTGCACCGCCGCAAGCGCCGCCGCGGTCCGTCGGCCATGCGCGCGGGGTCAGGCGACGATGCGTTGCTGGTCGCCTATGCCAGCCAGACCGGTTTCGGCGAGCAGATCGCCGCCCGGACCGCCGATTCGCTGCAGCAGGCGGGCATTGCCGTCTCGCTGCAATCGTTCGCCGACCTGCAGCCCGCACACCTCGCCACTTGCCGGCGGGCGCTTTTCATCGTCAGTACCACCGGGGAAGGCGATGCCCCCGATAGCGCATCCGGGTTTGGGCGCAAGCTCGCGGCAGCGGCAAGGCTGGCGCAGGACCGCGAGCGCGGCCTGCCGGCGCTGCGCTATGGCGTGCTGGCATTGGGCGACAGCAGCTACGCCAACTATTGCGCGTTCGGCCATGCCGTCTCCGGCTGGCTGCAGCGCGAGCACGCGCAGCCGCTGTTCGATCTGGTCGAAGTCGACAACGGCGACCCCGGGGCGTTGCGCCATTGGCAGAATCATCTGTCGACACTGGCGGGGGGCACGCAGATCGCCGACTGGGAACGGCCTCGCTATGAACGCTGGCGGCTGGAATCGCGGCAGCTGGCAAATGCCGGCAGCGCCGGCGCCCCCGCTTTCCATTTGCGGCTGGTGCCGGCAGACAGCCGGACCGCGGACGATGGCGCGCTGTCATGGAGCGCAGGCGATATCGCCGAGATCGGTCCGCGGCTCCCACCGCATGCGGTGCAGGCGCTGCTGCACGCGCTCGCGCTGGACGGCGACACGGCGGTGCAATGCGATGGCGCGCCGAGCACGCTGCGCGAGGCGCTGGCCACCCGGTTGCCGTTCACCGCGGCGCAGGCGCAGGCGATGCGAGGCGTCGCGCCCCAGGCGCTGGTCGATGCGCTGGCACCGCTGCCGCATCGCGAGTATTCGATTGCCTCGCTGCCGGCCGACGGCGCGATCGAACTGCTGGTGCGCCAGACCCGGCACGCCGATGGCGGGCTGGGAGTCGGCTCGGGCTGGCTGACCGAGTATGCGCAGCCGGGGCAGGACATTGCGCTGCGCGTGCGGGTCAATCGCGGCTTTCATCCGCCCGGCGACGAGCGCCCATTGATCCTTATCGGCAACGGCACGGGCATTGCCGGCCTGCGTGCCTTGCTCAAGGCGCGCGCGCAGGCGGGCCATCGGCGCAACTGGCTGCTGTTCGGCGAGCGCAGCGCCGCGACCGACGCGTTCTACGACGAGGAGTTGCGCCACTGGCAGGCGCAGGGCGTGCTAAGCCGGATCGACCGCACCTGGTCCCGCGATGGCGGCCAGTTGCGCTATGTGCAGGACGCGGTCAGGCAGGCGGGGGACACCGTACGCGAGTGGATCGCGGCGGGCGCCACCATCCAGGTCTGCGGCAGCCTGCAAGGCATGGCCAGCGGCGTCCATGAAGCGCTGGAAGCCGTGCTCGGCAGCGACGGGCTGGCCGCCCTCGCCGAGAGCGGCCGTTACCGTCGAGACGTCTATTGACCGTCCGCTGCATGTAGAACCCGCCGGCCCGAGCGCGATGCTCGGGCCGGCGGTCCTGCGCCGTTAGCTGGTCAGCGCCGGTGCAATCACTTCATACTCGCGCACCCGCTCCAGGATTTCCTTCGGAAAGCGCGTGATGCGCTTGTCCTTCCCGGCGAAGACGATCTGCTGGTAGCCCATCGATACCGGGCGGCCTTCCACCGAGAAGCGAAAGAGCAGATACGCCGAGCACTGCCGCACCTGGAAGGTGTTCAGGTGGCAGTCGACGCGCTGGAAGGGGAAGGTCTCCTCGACATACTCCTGATGAGCCCGCTTGGTGACGAACACGCCGTCCGCCGCGAGCAGGTTGCCATGGATGCACTCATGGAACCAGCGTTCGCGGCAGATGCCCTGCCACTCGAAGTAGCGGGCGAAGTAAGTGTTCATGAACGCATTCGAGTCCTTCAGATAGATATCGATGGCGTGGTGAAACGTCTTCTGAGGTGTGGTCTCGACCAGATCATGGGGCAGCACCACGGCGCCACGGTTCAGGATTTGGGGGATCACGTCTCGCATCTGCATGGAAATACTCCAGTATCGAAATGGCTGCTGGCGGCAGCCGCGCCTGCCCGCAAGCGGGGCATGGTGCATTCTCAGTGCAATGGCGGCGTAGGCGTCACCGCACGGAGAGGGGAATAGAAAGAGTGTTCGAGCGCACATGCGAGGCTGGCCTTGCCCTGAGGCCCCGGCCTCACTTCCTGGGTCGCCGGGTGCCGGTAAACCCTAGTGGTCTAGGGACCTAGACCTTTGTAGAGTGGGACATTCTCGTGGCGTCGAACGCCGCGGCTTTCCTTGCTCCCATGCCCCCTCGCCACGCCGCCTCCGTTTCTTCGCCTGCCCGGGACGACCCCACGCCCCTGCGCGGCGATACCGTGGCGACCCCGGCCGCCGGCGCCCCCGCGGCGGCATCGATGCCGGACCCGCTCAGCGCGCTGCTGGCCCGCAGCCGGCAGCCGGTCTACCTGCAGCTGGCAACCATCCTGCGCCGGCGCATCGAGCGGGCCGAGTGGCGCGAAGGCGAGCGCATCCCCTCGCTGGACGCGCTCTGTCGCGAGTACGGCGTCGCGCGCATGACCATGCACCATGCGCTTTCGGTCCTCGATGGCGAAGGCCTGCTGCAGCGCTCGCGCGGGCGCGGCACCTTCGTCAGCGCATCCCGGCCCGCGCGCAAGCCGTTGCGCCTGCCCGTCACCTGGGACGAAGCGATCGAAGTGGGCGAACGGCTTGGCACCGAGGCGCTGCTGGAACCGGGCCAGACCGTGTCGCTGCCGCAGGATCTGGGCATGCCGTGCGATGCCCGGCGCGCACCGGCATACCGCTTCCTGCGCCGGCTGCACCGGGTGGACGGGCGGCCGTTCGCCTTCGGCGAGGTCTATATCGAGGACGAACTGTTCGCGCGCGAGCCGGGCGCCTTCCGCCAGGGCGCGACCGTGCCGGTGCTCGACCGGCTGGCCGGCGTGCGCATCGGCGCCGCGCGCCAGCGACTGTCGATCCTGACTGCGGGCGCGGATTCCGCGGCCGCGCTGGAGCTGCCGGTGGGAGCGCCGGTGGCCGAGCTGCGCCGCTTTGCCTGCGTCGACGATCGACTGGTCTATTTCGCGCGCATCGAATTCCCGACCGAGTTCGTTTGCCTGGATTTCGATCTGCTCGCGCCGCGCGGGCGCGCCACCCCATCCAACCACCATCCAGACACCAAGGACTGAGGACGACACATGCAGAACAACGACTCCCCTCCCGCCGCCATGCATAACACCGGTGATGCCGCGCAGACGATGAATGGCGCCGAGAGCCTGGTCAGGACGCTGCTGGCCTGTGGCGTGGACACCTGCTTTGCCAACCCCGGCACCAGCGAGATGCACTTCGTCGCGGCGCTGGACCGGATCCCGGGCATGCGCTGCGTGCTCGGTCTCTTCGAAGGTGTGGTGACGGGCGCCGCGGACGGCTACGCCCGGATGGCGGACAAGCCCGCCGCGACGCTGCTGCATTGCGGGCCGGGTCTTGCCAATGGGCTGGCCAACCTGCACAACGCGCGCCGCGCGCAGACGCCGATCGTCAACCTGATCGGCGACCAGGCGACCTATCACCGGCCGCTGGACGCGCCGCTGACCGCGGACACCGAGGGCTGGGCGCGACCGGTCTCGATATGGACCCGCACCGCGCAGCGCGCCGACCAGGTGGGCGCGGATGCAGCCGCCGCAGTGCAGGCGGCACGCACCGCGCCGGGCGGCGTCGCGAGTCTGATCCTGCCATCGGATGTGTGCTGGGATGCCGGCGGGCGCGTCGCCCAGCCGCTGCCCGACGTGCCGGTGCCGCGGGTATCGCCCGATGCGATCGAGCATGCGGCGCGCCTGCTGCGCTCGGGCCAGCCGACACTGCTCGTGCTGGCTGGCTCGGCCCTGCGCCAGCAGGCGCTTGCCGACGCGCACCGCATTGCGGCCGCGACCGACGCCAGATTGATCACGCCGATGTCGAACGCGCGGGTGTCGCGCGGACGCGGCCGGCTGGCGGTGGAGCGCATTCCCTATGTCGGCGATATCGCGCGCAGCAAGCTCGCCGGCATCCGCAACGTCATCCTCGTCGGCGCGCCGGCCCCCGTCACCTTCTTTGCGTATCCGGGCAAGTCGGCACGTCCGTATCCGGAGGACGCGTTGATCCATGTGCTGGCGCGACCGGAAGAGGACCTGGCCGATGCGTTGGCGCGACTGGCCGATGCCGTTGGCGGCCGTCCGGTGCAATTGAGTGACGTGCCCGCGCCCACCGAGTTGCCCAGGGGCGCGGTGACCTCCGAAGCCGTGGCGCAATCGTTGGCGGTGCTGATTCCGGAGCAGGCGGTAGTCGTCGAGGAGAGTGTCAGCTTCGGCCGCGCCTTCTATCCGGGCACCGTGCATGCGGCCCCGCACGACTGGCTGCAATTGACGGGCGGCGCCATTGGCGAGGGCCTGCCGCTGGCAGTCGGCGCGGCAGTGGCGTGTCCCGACCGCCGGGTGGTGGCGCTGCAGGCGGACGGCTCCGGCATGTACACGCTGCAGTCGCTGTGGACCATGGCGCGCGAGCAGCTGGATGTGACCGTGGTGGTGCTGGCCAACCGCAAGTACGCGATCCTGCTGGGCGAACTGGCCGGCGTGGGGGCCAACCCGGGCAAGACGGCGCTGGACATGCTCGACATCGGCAATCCCGACCTGGCCTGGGTCAAGCTGGCCGAGGGCATGGGCGTCGAAGCGGCGCGCGCGGTGGACATGGAACAGTTCGCCGAACTGTTCGCCGCCGGCAACAAGCGCAAGGGGCCGTTCCTGATCGAACTGGTGATCTGAGCGGGTCGCGGCGGGGCGGGGGAGAGGGCCGACGAGCGCTCCCATCGGCCACCCCTCGTCATGCACCCCGCCCATACCCGCCATGCAGATTCCGCCAATCGCTTGGTGCGGATTTGAAGGCCCGCCTACAATCGCCGCAAATCCCGGCACCTCGCCGATCCTTCACGAGGTCACCACATCATGGCAATGCTCTTTCTCGTGCGCCACGGACAGGCCTCGTTCGGCGCCGCCAACTACGACTGCCTGTCCGCCAACGGACGCCAGCAGTCGCGCTGGCTTGGCGAGTACTTCCTTGAGCGCGGCGTGACGTTCCACCGCGCCATCGCCGGCTCGCTGGTCCGCCAGCAGGACACCGCCAGTGAAATCCTGGCGGCGATGGGCGAGGCCGGCGCGGGCCTGGAGATCGAGACGCATCCCGGCTTCAACGAATACGACGGCGAAGCGCTCTATTGCGCGCACACCGGGGGCGCCGACCACCGGGCGCACCAGAACGGCGACTATGCGGATTACTGGCGCACCTTCCGCGCCGCCTTCGCGGCATGGACGGCGGGCACGCTGCACGGCATGCCCGAGAGCTGGGAGGAATTCGGCAAGCGTGTGGCCGCCGGCCTGCTGCACGGCGCCGAGGGCGCGGGCCGCGAGGACGCGATCCTGGTGGTCAGTTCCGGCGGAGCGATCGGGCGGGCGGTGGCCGACCTGCTGCACGCGCCGGCGCAAACCGCGATCGAACTGAACCTGCAGTTCCGCAACACCGCCTTCTGCGAAATCATCTGCGGCCGCAATACCCAGCGGCTGCTCAGCTTCAACAACATTCCCCATCTGGAGCGGGCCGACCGGCGCGAGGCCATTACCTTCGCCTGATCGTCCCGCCCGCTGGCGATGCCGGAGACAGAACCGATGACCGACCGCGTTTTCGAGACCCTTGGCTATGCCGTGGCCGACGGCGTTGCCACCGTCACGCTGAACCGCCCGGAGCGCATGAACGCGTTCAATGCGGTGATGATGGCCGAGCTGCTCGATGTCTTCGACATGACCGACGCCGACGATGCCGTGCGCGCGGTAGTGGTGACGGGGGCCGGCCGCGCCTTCTGTGCAGGCGCCGATCTGGCCTCCGGCGGCGAGACCTTCGACTACGAGAAGCGTTACGGCGCCCCCGCCCAGCAGCCGCACCGCGATGGCGGCGGCCGCGTGGTGCTGCGCATCTACCGCTCGCTGAAGCCGGTGATCGCGGCCATCAACGGCGCAGCGGTCGGGGTCGGCGTGACCATGCAGCTGCCAATGGATATCCGGCTGGCCTCAACCGAGGCGAAGTTCGGTTTCGTGTTCGCGCGGCGCGGGATCACGCCCGAGGCCGCGTCGTCGTGGTTCCTGCCGCGCCTGGTCGGAGTCTCCACCGCGCTGGAATGGTGCTGTACCGGACGGGTCTTCTCCGCGCAGGAGGCGCTGGAGCGCGGGCTGGTCCGCTCGCTGCATGCGCCCGACGAACTGCTGCCGGCAGCCATGGCGCTGGCCCGGGAGATCGCCGACAATGCCGCCCCGGTGTCGGTGGCGATGGCGCGCCAGATGATCTGGAGGATGGCCGGCGCCAGCCATCCGATGGAGGCGCACCGGCTGGACAGCCGCGCGATCCAGTCGCGTGGCCGGTCCGACGATGCGAAGGAGGGGATCGAGGCCTTCCTGCAGAAGCGGCCGGCGGCGTTCCCGCAAACCGTGTCGCGGGACTTGCCGGACTTCTTCGACTGGCGCAGCGAACCGCCCTTCGCCTGAAGGGCGGCTGCCTTGCCTGCGACCCGGCAGGCAGGCTAGCGCCTGGCGCTCATCACCGTCTCCGACACGTTGACCGGCGCCTCGGCGTAGTGCTTGAACTCCATCGTGAAGGTCGCGCGGCCCTGCGTCAGCGAACGCAGCGAGGTCGAATAGCCGAACATCTCCGCCAGCGGCACTTCGGCGCGCACGATCTTGCCGCCGCCACCGGCGATCTCGTCCATGCCGTGCACGATGCCGCGCCGCGACGACAGGTCGCCCATCACGTTGCCGGTGAACTCCTCGGGCGTCTCCACTTCCACCGACATCATCGGTTCGAGCAGCACCGGACGGGCGCGGCGCATCGCGTCCTTGAATGCCATCGAGCCCGCCATCCGGAACGCGTTCTCGTTCGAATCGACGTCGTGGTACGAGCCGAACACCAGCGTCACCTTGACGTCCACCACCGGGAAGCCGGCCAGGATGCCGGCGTTCAGCGTGTCCTGGATGCCCTTGTCCACCGCCGGGATGTACTCGCGCGGCACCACGCCGCCCTTGATTGCGTCGACGAACTCGTAGCCCTTGCCCTGCGGCTGCGGCTCCAGGTCGATCACCACGTGGCCGTACTGGCCGCGCCCGCCCGACTGCTTGATGAACTTGCCTTCGACATCCTTGACCGCCTGCCGGATGGTCTCGCGGTAGGCGACCTGCGGCTTGCCGACCGACGCCTCGACGTTGAACTCGCGCTTCATCCGGTCCACCAGGATTTCCAGATGCAGCTCGCCCATGCCGGAAATGATGGTCTGTCCCGATTCCTCGTCGGTCTTGACCCGGAACGACGGATCTTCCTGTGCCAGCCGGTTCAGCGCGATGCCCATCTTCTCCTGGTCGGCCTTGGTCTTCGGCTCCACTGCCTGCGAGATCACCGGCTCGGGGAAAATCATCCGTTCGAGGATGATCACGTTGGCCGGGTCGCACAGCGTGTCGCCCGTGGTCGCTTCCTTCAGCCCCACGGCCGCGGCGATATCGCCGGCACGCACTTCCTTGATCTCGTTGCGCGTGTTGGCGTGCATCTGCAGGATGCGTCCCAGCCGCTCGCGCCTGGACTTCACCGGGTTGTAGACCGTGTCGCCGGAGTTGACCACGCCGGAATAGACCCGGAAGAAGATCAGTTGCCCGACAAACGGATCGGTCATGATCTTGAAGGCCAGCGCCGAGAAGGGCTCGTCGTCGTTCGGATGACGTTCGGCTTCGCCGTCGTCCTCGGTGTGGCCGAGGATCGCCGGCACATCGGCGGGGGAGGGCAGGTAGTCCACCACGGCGTCCAGCATCGCCTGCACGCCCTTGTTCTTGAACGCGCTGCCGCACAGCATCGGCACGATCTCGTTGGCGATGGTGCGCTGGCGCAGCGCGCTCTTGATCTCCGCCTCGGTCAGCGGTTCGCCGCCCAGGTACTTGTCCAGCAGCGTCTCGTTGGCCTCGGCCGCGGCCTCGACCATGCGCTCGCGCCATGTATTGGCCGTCTCGACGAGTTCGGCCGGGATCTCGCGGTACTCGAAGCGCACACCCTGGCTCGCCTCGTCCCAGACGATTGCCTGCATCCTGACCAGATCGACCACACCCAGGAAGTGATCCTCGGCGCCAATGGGAATCTGCACCGGCACCGCCACGCCCTTGAGCCGTTCGGCGATCTGCTCGCGCACCCGGAAGAAGTCGGCGCCGACACGGTCCATCTTGTTGACGAACGCGATGCGCGGCACCTTGTACTTGTTGGCCTGGCGCCAGACCGTCTCCGACTGTGGCTGCACGCCGCCGACGGCATCGTAGACCATGCAGGCGCCGTCGAGTACGCGCATCGAGCGCTCGACCTCGATGGTGAAGTCGACGTGCCCAGGCGTGTCGATGATGTTGATCCGATGCTCGGGATAGTTGCCGGCCATGCCCTTCCAGAACACGGTGGTCGCAGCCGACGTGATCGTGATGCCGCGTTCCTGTTCCTGCTCCATCCAGTCCATGGTCGCGGCGCCCTCGTGTACTTCGCCGAGCTTGTGGCTGACCCCGGTATAGAACAGGATGCGTTCCGTCGTGGTGGTCTTGCCGGCGTCGATGTGCGCGCTGATGCCGATGTTGCGGTAACGCTCGATGGGAGTCTTGCGGGGCACGGCCAACCTCCTGAAGAAGTGGGAAGCTAGAGTAGCACTTCTGCGGCGCCGGCGTTGGCCGCACCACTCAGGTGCGAGCAAGGGACGGGCCAGCCCGGGCACGACCGGTCCGGGGGCGTTGCGGCGCTGGCGGCCGGATGTCGGGCGGGTGCCGGAACCGGCATGTCGGCCAATCTCCGGTGCCGGCGCCGTCCACCATCGGCTACAGTGCCCCGGATAGGGTGTGCCGTCTGGCCACCGGGTTTCGCCAACACCGCGCACGGTGTCCGGCCCTCCGCTGCTGTCCCACTCCGAGAACGTCAATGCTTGCTGGCACGCTCTCCGTTCCATTGCGCCTGTCCTTGCCGCATTGGCTGGCGATGGCGCTCCTGCTGCTGTGCACGTCGCTGCCCGCCTTTGCCCAGCAATCCGCTGCCGCGTCCACCCCGGGCGCGGCGGAACCCGGCGCTTCGGCTGCCCCGGCGAGCGCCCCTCTGGCGCAGTCGATCGACCATGTCATCCAGGCACTGCAGGACGAGCGCCAGCGCGAAGCCCTGGTTGGGCAGCTCCAGGCCCTGCGCGAAGGCGTGGCGGGCGGCGCCAGCGCGGCCCAGGTGCCTGCGTCCGAGGCGGACGCAGGCGGCGACGGTCTGGTCGGCGCCATCGCCGACGCGGTCGAGCAGGTTGACGACCGTTTGCGCAAGGACCGCGGGCCATGGCACTACTGGGGCTGGCGGCTGCGCTTCGCCCGGGATGAGCTGCGTAGCGCGCTGCATAGCCATGGCGCCGGCAATCCGATGGTGTCGTTGCAGATGTTCGTGGTGGTGCTTGGGGGCTGGGTGGCCATCGCCGCGTTGCTGCATGCCGGCGCTGCGCGTGCCCGGTGGCCGGGCAAGCGCTGGCTGCAGCGCACCAGGCCACGGGGCGCGGGGGCGGCAGGGCCGCGGGCAGCCGCGCCCGAGACGGTGGCCGACGCCGCCGCACAAGCCGCCGCTCAAGCCGGTGCACAAGCCGCCGCTCAGGCCGCCGCCGGGACCGGCGCAGCACGGCAAGGACCCCGCCAGGGATTGCCCCCGGTGCCGTCATGGACCGATGTCGCCATCTATATGCTGCGGCATGTCGGCCCGCTGGCAGTGGCCTTCGGCGTGACCATCTGGGTCACCTCGCGGCTGTCGCTGCAGTCGCCGGCCGGACTGATTGCGATGGCACTGGCTTACTCGGTGGTGGTCGGCGCGGTGCTGTCGGCGGTGTCGCAAACCTTGTTCGCCGTCTTCTCCGGCTCGCATCGTCAGGCCGCGGTGCGCGACCTGCATGGCCATTCACGCACGCTGCTGTTCGCCATCGGCGCAATGGCAGCGTTCGGCGATGCCGCGATCAATGCGCACATGGTCGCCGCACTCGGCGTGAACGCCGCCGCCGTGGCGTCGACGCTGGCCAATGTCGCCGCCGCCCTGCTGATGGCCTGGTTCTGCATCCGTTTCCGTCGCCCGGTCGGGCATCTGATTGCCAACCGGCCGCAGGGCTTCCGCCAGCAGCATCCCGCCATGACCGACCTGTTGCGGCTGATCGGCGCGACCTGGCATCTTCCCGCGCTGGTCATCGTCACCGCTTCGGTGATCGGTACGCTGATGGTTGCCGGCCAGGCCGACGACTATCTGCGCCGCACCGTGATTTCGGTGGCGCTGATCGTCGTCGCGCTGATGCTGACCGTGTTCACCGGCCGCTCGCCCAAGGCGTCGCAGGGCCTGCAGCAGCGCCCCTGGCAGCGGCGCTCCATCTACGTCGCGCGTTTTGCCCGCTTCGCCATGACGCTGGTGCGTATCGGCATCTGGTTGACCTTCATCGAAATGGCGAGCCGCGTCTGGGGCAGCTCGATGCTGGAGCTGATGCAATCGACCGAGCTGGGCAGGCGCTTTGGCGACGCCATTTTTGGCGCGCTTGGCACCGTGCTGCTGGCGTGGCTGGTCTGGCTGCTGGTCGATACGGCGATCACCCAGGCGCTGTCGCCCAACCATGGCAGGGGGCAGCCCCCGAGCCTGCGCGCCAAGACCATCCTGCCCCTGCTGCGCAACGCCGTGCTGGTCGCGCTGCTGGTGATCGTGCTGATCGCGGTGCTGGCCAGCATCGGTGTCAACGTCACGCCGCTGCTGGCCGGCGCCGGCGTGGTCGGCCTGGCGATCGGGTTTGGCGCGCAGACCCTGGTCCAGGACCTGATCACGGGGCTGTTCATGGTCATCGAGGATTCGGTGGCCATCGGCGATGTGATCGAACTGCCCGACCATAGCGGTACCGTCGAAGCGATGACGATCCGCACCGTCAAGCTGCGCGACGCAAAAGGGGCGCTGCACGTGCTGCCGTACAGCCAGATCAAGTCGGTGAAGAACCTTTCGCGCGGCCACGCGTTTGCGGTATTCAATATCGCGCTGCGCTACGACAGCGATTTCGACCGCGCGGTGGCACTGATCCGCGAGGCTGGCGCCGAGATTGCGGGAGACGTGCGCTATGCGCACAAGCTGCTGTCCGGGCTCGACATCCTCGGCCTGGATCGCTTCGACCCGTCGGGGCCGGTGATCCTCGCCCAGTTCAAGACGCGACCGCTGGCCCAGTTCGAGATCACGCGGGCCTTCAACGGCACGCTGAAGCACAAGTTCGACCAGGCCGGAATTCGAATGGCGTCGCCTTATATGACGCTACAGGTCGATGCGGCGAATCGCGGGCTCATCGGGGACAACGGGCAGGAGTTGCCGCAGGGAGTGGAGCCGGCCGCGTAGGATCGCGAAACGGTAAATCTGGGGCCACGCCGGGGCGTATCACCGAGCTACGCAGGGCCGGGCCGGCGAAGGCCTTCGTTTCAGCGCTGAAAGAGGCCTCCGCGAGGCTCTTCCTAAGCCGCCTTTCTCCGCTTTTCCGGCCGGCATTCGTACTTGATCTCCCGCCGGCCATCCTCATAGATCACCTCCAGGCGGACGGTGAATCCCCATAGTCGGGTGACATGCCGGATCACCTCTTCGAATCCCGAGGCGAGGGGCCTGCGCTCGCTCTGCTGATGCCTCAGGGTCAGCGAGCGATCCCCGCCGAGGTCGACACCGGTCACCTGGATGTTGGGCTCGAGGTTGGAGAGGTCGTACTGCGCCGCCAGCAGCTGGCGGATGCGCCGGTAGCCTTCATCGTCATGGATGGCAGTCACGCGCAGCTTGCTCTCGCGGTCATCGTCCAGCACGGAGAACAGCTTCAGTTCGCGAATCACGCGTGGCGACAGGAACTGCAGGATGAAGCTCTCATCCTTGAAGTTGCGCATGGCGAAGTCCAGCGTCTTGCGCCAGTCGCCCCCGGCGATCTCCGGTGCCCAGCGGTAATCTTCCTCCTCCGGGTGCTCGCACATGCGGCGCAAGTCCTGGAACATCAGGAAGCCCAATGTGTAGGGGTTCAGTCCGCTGTAGTACGGGCTATGGTAAGGAGACTGATAGATCACATTGGTATGCGCCTGCAGCAGCTCCATCATGAAGGCGTCGTTGACCAGCTTCTGCTCGTACAGCTCGTGCAGGATGGTGTAATGCCAGAACGTGGCCCAGCCCTCGTTCATCACCTTGGTCTGGCGCTGCGGATAGAAGTACTGCGCCACCTTGCGCACGATGCGAACGATTTCCCGTTGCCACGGCGCCAGCATCGGCGCGTTTTTCTCGATGAAGTACAGCAGGTTTTCCTGCGGCTCGGGCGGGAAGGTCGGATCCGCCTCCGGGGTGTCGTCCTGGATCAGGTGCCGGGGCCGGTGCGTCGGCAAGGTCCGCCACAGGTCGTTGACCTGCATCTGCAGGTAGTGCTCGCGCTCGGCCTGCCGTGCCTGCTCCTCGGTGATCGACAGCTTCTTGGGCCGCTTGTAACGGTCCACGCCGTAGTTCTGCAGCGCGTGGCAGGAGTCGAGCAGCAGTTCCACTTCCTGCTCGCCGTAGCGCTGCTCGCATTCCTGCACGTAATTCTTGGCAAACAGCAGATAGTCGACGATGGCGTCCGCATTGGTCCAGGTGCGGAACAGGTAATTGCCTTTGAAGAAGGCATTGTGGCCATAGCAGGCATGCGCGATGGTCAGCGCCTGCATCGGCATCGTGTTCTCCTCCATCAGATAGGCGATGCATGGATTGGAGTTGATGACGATCTCGTAGGCCAGGCCCATATGCCCGCGTTGATAGCTGCGTTCGGACGAAAGGAAATGCTTGCCGTAGGACCAGTGGTTATATCCGACCGGCAGCCCCGCGGACGCATAGGCGTCGAGCATCTGTTCGGCGGTAATGATTTCGATCTGGTTCGGATAGGTGTCCAGGCCAAAGTCCGCGGCGATGCGCGCGATCTCGCGGTCGTACCGCTGGATCAGCTCGAAGGTCCATTCCGACCCGGTAGAAAGGTATGCCATATCCCGCTCCGAATCGATGCGCAGCAAGTGCGTCTGCCGCACCGGTGTCAAGCGGCCTCAGGCCGCCTTCTTCTGAAACAGATCGTGCAGCACCGGATAAATCTCGTCGGCCCCAATGATCCGCTGCATGGCGAAGTTCTCGTGCGAGCCCTTGACCGCCATATATTCTTCCCACAGGTTCTGCGGTTCCTCGGAAGCGACTTCCACGTAAGCGTAGTACTGCACCAGCGGCAGGATCGCCTCGCGCAGCAGCCGGCCGCACAGCTCGGAATCTCCCGCCCAATTGTCGCCATCGGACGCCTGCGCACAGTAGATATTCCACTGGCTGGCCGGGTAGCGGCTGTGGATGACCTCGATCATCAGCTTGAGCGCGCTGGACACCACCGTACCGCCTGACTCGCGCGAGTGGAAGAAGTCTTCCTCATCGACTTCCTTTGCCACGGTGTGATGACGAATGAAGACGACATCGATGCGCTCGTAGTTCCGCTTCAGGAACAGATACAGCAGCATGAAGAATCGCTTGGCCAGGTCCTTGCGGCTCTCGTCCATCGAGCCGGACACGTCCATCAGGCAGAACATCACCGCCTGCGCCTGCGGACGCTTCTTCAGGATGCGGTTGTTGTAACGCAAATCCAGCCGCTCGATGAAGGGCACACGGTCGATGCGTCCACGCAGCATGCGAATCTCCTGCTGCATGGCCAGCGCCTGGATCGACGAGGGGCCGTCCTCCTCGACCGTTTCCTCGTACTCCTTCTCCAGTGCCCGCAGGCGCTTCTGGTAGGGACTGGACAAGGCGATGCGCCGCCCGAGCGAGCTGCGCATGGTGCGCAGCACGGACAGGTTCGACGGCGTGCCGTCGATCGAGTAGCCCGCGCGCACCTTGCGCACTTCGGCGATCTTGGCCAGGTGGCGCTTGGCCATGTCCGGCAGCGCCATGTCCTCGAAGAAGAAATTGAGGAAGTCTTCCCGCGACAGGGTGAAGACGAAATCGTCTTCGCCTTCCCCCGAGTCGCTGGCCCGCGAGCCGGTTCCCCCCGCCCCTTGCTGCTGACGGTCGAAACTGTCGCCGCGGATGAACTTCTTGTTGCCAGGGTGGATCCACTCCCGTTTGCCACCCTGGCCGTGATGGAACACCGGCTCGGAAATATCCTTGACCGGAATGGACACCTGACCGCTCTGTTCGATGTCCATGATCTTCCGGCCGGACACCGCCTTGGCGACAGCCTGCCGGATCTGTTCCCGATAGCGCTTGATGAAGCGCTGCTTGTTGACGGCACTCTTGTTGCCGCCGTTTTCGCGCCTGTCTATGACCGTAGCCATATCATGCCCTCGTTCAGAGGCCTCGTGCCGGCGCCATTACGATGATTTTCTGACGCGCAAGTACCATTCGACCAGCAATCGCACCTGCTTCGGCGTGTATCCCTTCTCGACCATCCGGTTGACGAAGTTCTGATGCTTCTCCTGATCCTCGCGCGACGACTTGGCGTTGAAGGAAATGACCGGCAGCAAGTCCTCGGTGGTGGAGAACATCCGCTTCTCGATCACCATGCGCAGCTTCTCGTAGCTGGTCCAGTTCGGATTCTTGCCGCCGTTGTTGGCGCGCGCCCGCAGCACGAAGTTGACGATCTCGTTGCGGAAGTCCTTGGGATTCGAAATCCCCGCGGGCTTCTCCACCTTCTCCAGTTCGTCGTTCAGCGCATTGCGGTCGAGAATCTCGCCGGTGTTCGGGTCGCGATATTCCTGGTCCTGAATCCACAGATCGGCGAACACCACGTAGCGGTCGAAGATGTTCTGCCCGTATTCCGAGTACGACTCCAGATACGCCGTCTGGATCTCCTTGCCGATGAACTCGACATAGGGCGTGGTCAGATACTCCTTGATATACGACAGCAGCTTGGCTTCCTGCTCCGGCGGGAACTGCTCGCGTTCGATCTGCTGTTCGAGCACGTACAGCAGGTGCACCGGATTGGCCGCCACTTCGGTGTTGTCGAAGTTGAAGACCTTGGACAGCACCTTGAAGGCGAAGCGCGTGGACAATCCGCTCATGCCCTCGTCGATGCCGGCGTAGTCGCGGTATTCCTGATACGACTTCGCCTTCGGGTCCACGTCCTTCAGGCTTTCGCCGTCATAGACGCGCATCTTCGAGAAGATGTTGGAATTCTCCGGCTCCTTGATGCGCGTGAGCACCGCGAACTGCGCCATCATCTTCAGCGTGTTCGGCGCGCACGGCGCGGCCGACAGCGAACTGCTGCGCATCAGCTTGTCGTAGATCTTGACCTCGTCGGACACACGCAGGCAGTACGGCACCTTGACGATGTAGATCCGGTCGAGGAACGCCTCGTTGTTCTTGTCCGCCTTGAATGATTGCCATTCGGCTTCGTTCGAGTGGGCCAGGATCACGCCGTCGAAAGGAATCGCGCCGAAGCCTTCGGTTCCCTTGTAGTTGCCTTCCTGCGTCGCAGTCAGCAGCGGGTGCAGGACCTTGATCGGCGCCTTGAACATCTCGACGAACTCGAGCAGGCCGCGGTTGGCCAGGCACAGACCACCGGAATACGAGTACGCATCGGGATCGTCCTGCGGGAAATCCTCCAGCTTGCGGATATCCACCTTGCCCACCAGCGACGAGATGTCCTGGTTGTTCTCGTCGCCCGGTTCCGTCTTGGCGATCGCGATCTGCGACAGCACGGAAGGCCGCAGCTTGACCACGCGGAAGCGAGTGATGTCGCCATTGAATTCATGCAGGCGCTTGACCGCCCATGGCGAGGCGATCGTATTCAGGTAGCGCCTGGGGATGCCGTAGTCCTCTTCCAGAATCTTGCCGTCCTCCTCGGGCGAGAACAGCCCGAGCGGCGATTCATGGATGGGCGAGCCCTTCAGCGCATAGATGGGAATCTGCTCCATCAATGCCTTCAGCTTCTCGGCCAGGGAGGACTTGCCGCCGCCGGGAGGCCCGAGCAGATAGAGAATCTGCTTGCGTTCCTCCAGGCCCTGTGCCGCGTGCTTGAAGAACGAAACGATCTGCTCGATCGTGTCCTCCATGCCGTAGAACTCGCGGAATGCGGGATAGATCTTGATGACCTTGTTGAAGAAGAGCCGGGACAGGCGCGGATCATGGTGGGTATCCACGAGTTCCGGCTGTCCGATCGCAGCCAGCATGCGCTCGGCAGCGGACGCATAGGCAGTGGAATCCTTCTTGCAGATCTCCAGGTACTCCTGGATGCTGTATTCCTCTTCCTTGCGAGCTTCGAAGCGCGTGGCGTAGTGGCCGAAAATATCCATACCTCACTCCCGTCAGAGTCACGTCCGAGGCGATGTGTTCGTCTGCGATAGACGCCCTATTTCAAACCACGAATCAGCCCCTGAAAGACCGCCACCCCGGCTTGGCGGAAGGCTGACCATGTTGCGAAGGCTTTACTTCATCATAGTCAAAGATCGACGGCTGGGAAGGACTCGTTGGCCACATGAGACAGCTCCCGGGCCCGGCTTCCTCTTGCGATCGGCATGCATCGGCGGCGCGTTCGAGCGGCGGCGCGAAGGGGACGCGTGCACAGTGTCGAACACACCTTACACCTTTCCCGCAGGCGGTGCACAGGCCGGTTTGTAACGTTTGCTGCGGTTACAGCGAGCGCGACGCGCGCTTGATGCAATCTCGCAACCGATCGGTGAATTGCGTGTCGGAACCCTGCTGTGTCGCGACAAGGCAAGGGTGCACGCTGCGTTGGTGGCAATGGCCCAACACCATTGCGCGTGGTGCCGGTTGGCGCCAGCAATGACTGTGGCGAGGGCGAGTCCTCCATGAGAATTCGCCGGTCAGCGACTGCGGTCTGCATGCGTCGATGCAATCCAGTCTCCTTGTTCGCACCATTGCCTGACTGCGTCCACGGCCGGCACCATCGATGTGCCGCGATGTGCAGCTTGGAGAGGCGGTTTCGATCCGGGGTTCCGGTCTTTGGGGAAAGCCCTTGCCCTGGAGGAGACGCGCGCGCTCTGTTGCGGTGCGTGAACCAGCGGCGCGCAATGACGACGCCGCGTTGCCATCGTTCAGCAATTTACGGGCCAGTGGTTGGCAGCCATCCGGTGACAGTGCCAGCAAACGAGGGCGCGGTGCCCGCCTCGTGCGCGCCCGCTGCCGAAGCGGTGATTTTCCTGTTCCTCGCCGATCGCGCAGTGGCGCGACGACGATGGAAGCGGCCGGCGCCGCTGCCGGGGACGTTGGCAACATTGGGTTCAGGGTTTGTACCCATCGTCGCTACGCCTTTGGATAGCCATACCGGAGGAACAGTGCGGTGTCGACGCACACAGGTTGCCGCCGGCGCGGCGTTGGCTCGATGCCGGTCGCCATGCGGCGATACGGTAAATTCGCGGTCTGCCCGATTTCATCCGCCACCCATGCGCTACGATCTTACCGACCTGCGGCTCTTCCTCAATGTCGGCGAAACACAGAACCTGACACGCGCGGCCGAGCGCAGTTTTCTGTCGCTGCCAGCGGCAAGCACGCGCATCAAGCAACTGGAGGAAGCCTTTCAGACCCAGCTGTTGATACGACAGGTCAAGGGGGTCCGGCTGACGCCTGCGGGCGAGGCATTGCTGCTGCACGCGCGCGAAGTGTTTCGCGAGCTGGAGTGCCTGCATGCGGACCTGCGTCCCTATGCGCAGGGCGTGAAAGGAAAGGTCCGGCTGCTGGCCAACACCACGGCAACGAACTCGTTCCTCGCCACCGCGCTGTCGCGTTTCCTCTCCGAGAATCCGGACATCGATGTCGAACTCGAGGAGCACCTGTCGCAAGAGATCGTTTCCGCGATCAGTGCCGGCGCGGCGGACCTGGGCATTGTCGCCGGCGGGGTGGCGACACAGGACCTGGACGCGATGCAGCTTTGCAGCGACGAGTTGATCGTGATCGCGCCGGTCAACCATCCCCTGCCCGAGTTCAAGCGGCTGCATTTTGCCGAACTGGTCGACACCTGCCGATTCGTCGGGCTCAATCAATTCAGCGCGATCCAGTCCTTCCTTGACCGGATCGCCAGCGGCATGGGCAAGCGGATCAGCTTGCGCATCCAGGTCGGCAGCTTCGACGCGGTTTGCCGGATGGTGGAGGCCGGCGCCGGCATCGCCATCGTGCCGAACAGTTGCGCGAGACGCTATGCCAGCCGCAAGGTGCTGCGCTTCATCCGGCTGGAGGACGACTGGGCGCGGCGGGACCTGCAACTGGTGCGCCGCCCCGGCCGGGAGCTGCCGAAGTTCGCCGAGACGCTGGTTGAATACCTGACCGTGGCCGCGCGCGAGCCGGTCTGACGCCGTGTGCGTTGGCCTGGCAGGGTGGCTTCTGCCGCGCGCTGCTCGGCTCTCACTAAGCCGTGCTTTGGCAAAGGCGAATGTGCAGCGCGGCGCGGTTGCGGAATACTGCTGGCGAGGCGTTCCCATGCGCCGCCCGATGCGCCCCCTTCAGGCCCGTAACCCGACATCGCTGACCGATCATGCTCGACGCCGCCACCCTCGCCTCCGCCACTCCCGCCACTCCTGCAGCGTCGGGCTCGGTCAGCGACCTGTATCCGACCCGCCAGCTGTGCGACTTCCTGGCGGGCATCGAACTGGCGGACATTCCCGCGCCGGTGGTCGAACGGGCCAAGGACCTCTTTCTCGACTGGATCGCTTCGGCCCTTGCCGGCAAGGACGCGCCGCCCGTGCGCACGCTGCAAGCCTTCGCCGCCGCCATGGGACCGGCGGACGGTCCGTGCGAGGTCCTGGTCGATCGGCGCCGGACGTCGCCGTGGTTCGCGGCGCTGATCAATGGCGCGGCCTCGCATGTGGTGGAGCAGGACGACGTGCACAACGGCTCGGTATTCCATCCGGCCGCCGTGGTCTTTCCCGCGGTGCTGGCCGCAGCGCAGAGCGGCCGTCACAGTGGCGCCGAACTGCTGTGCGCGGCGGTGGCGGGATATGAGGCCGGCATCCGCATCGGCGAATATCTGGGGCGCTCGCATTACCGCGTATTCCACACCACCGGTACGGTGGGTACGCTGGCGGCTGCCGCAGCGGTCGCGCGGCTGCTTGGCCTGGACGGCGCGCAGATGAACCATGCGCTCGGCTCGGCCGGGACCCAGGCGGCCGGGCTGTGGGAATTCCTGCGCGACGCAGCCGACTCCAAGCAGCTGCATACCGCCAAGGCGGCGGCGGACGGCCTGATGTCGGCCTGGCTGGCCCGCGATGGCTTCACTGGTGCGCGCCGCATTCTCGAGGGGGCGCAGGGCATGGCGGCCGGGATGTCCAGCGATGCGGATCCCGCCCGCCTGACCGACCGCCTAGGAGAACGCTGGGCGCTGGCGGAGACGTCCTTCAAGTTCTTCGCATCGTGCCGGCATACGCATCCGGCAGCGGACGCGCTGAAGACGGCGCTCGCGCGCGAGGGGATCGACCCTGCGCAGATCGAGGAAGTGGTGGCGCACGTGCACCAGGGCGCGATCGACGTGCTTGGTCCCGTGGTAGACCCGACCACCATCCACCAGGCCAAGTTCTCGATGGGCACGGTGCTGGGACTGGTGACCTGGCATGGTCACGCGGGCCTGGCGCAATTCGAGCAGCACGCCCTGCAGGATCCTCGCGTGGCGCAGTTCCGCAAGCTGGTGCGGATGGAGCGCGACGAGGAAATCGACGCCGCCTACCCCCGGCAATGGATCGGCCGCGTGACCGTTCGCACGCGCGACGGCCGCACCGTGCAGGCGCGTGTCGATGTGCCCAAGGGCGATCCCGACAATACGCTGTCGCGCACCGAACTGCAGGACAAGGCATTGCAATTGGCCGCGTTCAGGGAGGGCGCCAGCGCGGACGAAATGCGCCGCATCATCGAGCGCGTCTGGACGCTGGATCAGGCGCCGGACGTGGCCGACTGGCTGCCGCTGGTGGGGCGATAGCCTTCCTGCCGCGCCCGGGCGACGTCACCCTCTCCCCCGGCCCCTCTCCCGCTGGGCGGGAGAGGGGAGCAAACCGGCAGATTTTCACACGGCGGTCGGTTCGCTCCCCTCGCCCGCTTGCGGGAGAGGGGCCGGGGGAGAGGGGCCGGGGGAGAGGGGCCGGGGGAGAGGGGCCGGGGGAGAGGGGCCGGGGGAGAGGGCCGGGGGAGAGGGCAGCTCACCCCCCGTTCTAACCCGCCACCCCCAACGGCACCGGCTTGCCAAAGTGGGCGAACAGCATCTCCAGCATCGCGCTGGCCGCAGCGGAATCGCCCCGGTCGCGCAGCCGCACCAGGCAGATGTCGCGCACCAGCGAATCCGCTTGCAGGGGCCGCACGGCCAACGCCGGCAACTGGAACTGGAACAGCGCCAGCGACGGCACCACGGTAATGCCCAGCCCCGCCGCCACCAGCCCGGCCACGGTGGCCAGATGCTCGACCTCCATGATTCCGTTGACCCGCATCGGGTGCAGCGCCGCGTCCAGATGCTGGCGCACGCTGCTGGTGCGGGACAGATGGATGAAGGGCAGCCCGGCGAGCGCGGACGGCGGGATGCGCCGCTTGCGCGCGAGCGGATGATCGGCGGGGCAGACAACGTGAAAGCCGTCCGCGACCAGGGGCTCGATGCGCAGGTCGCCATCGTGTGCGGGCGCGGGGGCCAGTGCGAAGTCGACCCGCCCGCGTCGTACCAGGTCGATGCAGCCGTCGGCGAGAACATCGTGCAGGGCCAGCGCAATGCCCGGGTAGCGCTGATGGAAGGCGGCCAGAAGCGGCGGCAGGTCGCCGGCGGCGATGGACGGCAGGGCGGCGATGGCGACCCGTCCCTTGCGGCGTTCGGCATGGTCGCGCAGGTCCGCGAACGCGGTTTCGAAGTCCGCCAGCAGCCGCTCGGCAACCTCCTCGAAGCGCCGGCCCTCGGCGCTCAGTTCCACGAAGCGGGTGGTGCGCTCGAACAACCGGGTGCCGGCCTGCTCCTCCAGCGTGCGGATCAGCGCGCTGAAGGCCGACTGCGACAGATGGCAGGATTGCGCGGCGCGCGTGAAGTTGCGCTCGCGGGTCAGCGCCGAGAAGGCGCGCAGGTGCTTGACCGACAGGTTCATGGCAGGCGATTGATCGATCCGATCGCTGGATTAATCCAAATAATCCGTTTTTCGGCTATCGGTATCTATGCCTAGAATGCGCTGACCCAAGGCCTTTACTGGCTCCGTCGGCGTGTCCCACAGCGCGGCGAGACCGGAAAGGGCAGGCCTCAAACGCAGCGAATCCCACCATGGCAGACAGGCTTCCTCCGCTTTCCATCGGCTCCGGCGCCGGCTTCTCCGGAGATCGCATCGATGCCGCCTTGCCGGTGGTGCGCACGCTGATCGAGGATGGCGGTCCCGCGGCGCTGATCTTCGAGACGCTGGCCGAACGCACGCTGGCGCTTGCCCAGCTGGCTCGCCGCAGCGACCCCGAGCATGGCTACGAGCCGCTGCTGGAAGCGCTGCTGCGCCCGGTGCTGGCGCTGTGCATGCAGCACGGCATTCCCATCGTCGGCAACTTCGGCGCGGCCAATCCGCAGGCCGCGGCGCGCCGCGTTGCCGCGCTCGCCGCCGAGCTTGGCTTGCCGGTGCCGCGCGTGGCCGTGGTGTACGGCGACGACCTGTCCGGCGACACCGGCCGCACGCTGCTTCGCGGCATCCTCGGCGACGCGTTTCCCGAGAGCCGCTTCGTCTGCGCCAACGCCTATATCGGCGCGCGCGGCATCGCCGAGGCGATCCGTGGCGGCGCGCAGGTGGTGGTGTGCGGCCGTGTCGCCGACCCGGCCCTGGCGCTCGGCCCGGCGCTGGCGCATTTCGGCTGGTCCTGGGACGACTGGGACCGGCTCGCCTGCGGGACGATGGCAGGCCATCTGCTCGAGTGCGGGGCCCAGGTTACCGGCGGCTATTTCGCCGACCCGGGGATCAAGGACGTGCCCGATGTGCACGCGGTCGGCTACCCGATCGTGCGGCTGGATGCCGATGGCGGGATCGAGGTCGGCAAGGCTCGCGGCACTGGCGGATGCGTCGACCTGCGTACCGTCAAGGAGCAACTGCTGTACGAGGTGCATGACCCGGCCGCGTATCTGACGCCGGACGTGGTGGCCGACATCAGCGCGGTCATGGTCGAACAGCTCGGGCCGGACCGCGTCGCGGTGCGCAATATTCGCGGCCATGCCCGGCCGGATTCGTTGAAGGCCAATCTGTTCTACGAGGGCGGCTGGATCGCCGAGGGCGAGATCTCCTATGCCGGGCCGAACGCGGCAGCGCGCGCGCGCCTGGCCGGCGAGATCGTACGGCGGCGCATGGACATGCTCGGCCACGGCGTCCCCATTCGCCTGGACCTGATCGGTGTGCTCAGCGTGCTGGGCGACGACGCCGGACGATGGGTGTCGGCCCCCCAGCCGGACGAGGACCAGGTCGCCGATGTGCGCTTGCGCGTGGCGCTGGCCCACGAGGACAAGGGTGTTGCCGAGGCGCTGCTGCGCGAGGTCAATGCGCTGTACTGCTGCGGACCGGCGGGCGGCGGCGGCGTGCGCACCGGACTGCGCCGGCGGCTGAACGCGATGTCCTGCCTGGTGCCGCGCGATGCAGTGGCCAGCGGCTACCGGATGGAGCAGCAATGACAACGACGACCGACACCATCCGCCTGTACCAGCTTGCGCATGCGCGCACCGGCGACAAGGGCGACCGTTCGAATATCAGCGTGATCGCCTACGACGAGCGCGACTTCCCGCATCTGCTGCAACACGTGACCGAGGATGCGGTAAGGGAGCTGTTCCGGCACCGGCAGCCGTCGTCGGTCAGGCGCTATGTCGTGCCGACCCTGCACGCGATGAATTTCGTGCTCGACGGCGTGCTGGACGGCGGCGTCAACGATGCGCTGAACCTGGACGCGCACGGCAAGGCGCTGTCCTTCCTGCTGCTGCAACTGCAGGTGCCGATGCCGCCAAGATTGAGGCCGGGCAGCTGATCGCCCGTTCGAAATAAAACGGGCCAGCTGGTCCGATCCAATCCAAACAGACATGCCAGAGGAGACAACCATGCATGCATCTCGACAGGGGTCCCACCACACAGGCCGCCACGCCGCCCGCCGGATCGGCACGCTGATGGCAGCGGCGCTCGCGCTGGGCGCCGCCTCGGCCCCGGCCCTGGCCGAGTACCCGGACAAGAACATCCGCTTTGTCGTGCCGTTCGCCGCGGGCAGCGCCACCGACCAGCTGGCGCGCGCGATCGGGCAGGCGATGACCACCGACTCGAAGGTGACCGTGGTGGTCGACAACAAGCCGGGCGCGCAAGGCTTCATCGCCGCCTCCGATGTGGCCAAGGCCGCGCCGGACGGTTACACGGTGCTGATCACCACCAACACCACCCACGCCGCCAACGAGCACCTGTACAAGAAGCTGCCCTACGATCCGGTCAAGGACTTCTCCCCGATCACGGCACTGGGCAAGGGCGGTCAGATCATGGTGGTCAACCCGGAGCTGCCGGTCAAGACCGTCGGCGAGTTCATCGCGCTGGCAAAGAAACAGCCCGGCAAGCTGAGCTTCGGCAGCGGCAGTTCGTCGTCGAGGATTGCGGGCGAGCTGTTCCAGCAGATGGCGGACGTCAAGCTGCTGCACGTGCCGTACAAGAGCAATCCGCTGGCGGTGACCGATCTGCTGGGCAACCAGATCCAGATGATGATCACCGATACCGCCACCGGTCTGCCGCAGGTCAAGAGCGGCAAGCTGCGCGCGCTGGGCGTCTCCGGCAAGAGCCGCTCGCCGCTGGCGCCGGAGGTGCCGACCATCGACGAGGCCGGCGTCAAGGGCTACGAGATGAGCTACTGGTTCGCGGCCTATACGCCGGCCAACACGCCGCCGGCGGTGGTCAACAAGCTGAACGAGCTGATGGTCAAGGCCGCCCGCAGCGAGACCGCCGCGCCGTTCTACCGCAATACCGGCACCGAGGTCTTCACCAGCACGCCGGCCGAACTGGCGAAATTCCAGGGCGAGGAGTCGCAGAAGTGGGGCCGCATCATCAAGGCGGCGAACATCCAGCCGGAGTAAGGGCTGCCTGACGACGCGGGCGCGCGGGGGGGGCGCTCGCTCCACGCCGGCCCGGCGGCGGAGTATGATCGACGCCATGCAAGCGCCGACTCTCTCCTCCGCTCATCCGGCCGATCATCTGGCCGAATTCGCCGACCCTGAAGCCGCGCTCGCGCGCATCGGCGAGATCTACCAACGCTCCGTCGCCGCCATCCAGGCGCGCTTCGAAGCCTTCGTCCAGGGTGCGCCGCTGCCGTCGGCGGCCCACGCCTGCTATCCCTATCTCGGTGTGTCGGTCAATCTGGAAACACTGGTGACCGACAGCCGGCCGGCCTGGGGCACGGTCGCGTACCCCGGCGTCTACGGCACCACGCTGACGCGCCCGGACCTGTTCGCCGACTACTACCGGGACCAGATCGAACGGCTGATCCGCTATCACCGCGTGCCGGTGGTGGTCGGCACCAGCCGGCGGCCGATTCCGCTGCCGTTCGTCATCGAAGCCTCGACCACCGACATCAGCTACACGCAGGCGCGCGAACTGGCCGCCTCGTTCGTGCTGCCGGAACTGAGCCGCATCGACGATGCGATTGCCAACGGCACCTATGAGCCGGTGCCCGGCCAGGCCTGGCCGCTGTCGCTGTTTCCCGCCGAGCGGGTCGACCTGGCGTTGCAACGGCTGTACCACTATACGGGCACGGCGCCCCAGCACTTCCAGCGCTTCGTGCTGTTCACCAATTACCAGCGCTATGTCGACGAGTTCGTTGCCCTTGGCCGCTCGCTGATGGCCGAGGGCGGCGGCGACGGCTATGTCCGTTTCGTCGAGCCGGGCGACGTGGTGCAGAACCTTGGCGAGCCCGATCCGGAGGCGTCGCTCTACCCGCGCGCGCTGCCGCAGATGCCGGCCTATCACCTGGTGCGGGAGGACGGCCTGGGGGTCACGCTGGTCAATATCGGCGTCGGTCCCTCCAACGCCAAGACCATGACCGATCATCTGGCGGTGCTGCGGCCGCATTGCTGGATGATGGTAGGGCATTGCGGCGGCCTGCGACGCTCGCAGCAGCTGGGAGACTACGTGCTCGCCCACGCCTATGTGCGCGACGACCACGTGCTGGATCAGGATTTGCCGCCGTGGGTACCGGTGCCGCCAATCGCGGAAATCCAGGTGGCGCTGCAGGAGGCGGTGGCGCGGGTGACGGGCCTGTCCGGCACCGAGATGAAGACGCGCATGCGCACCGGCACGGTGGTATCGACCGACGATCGCAACTGGGAACTGAAGTCACGCTCGCTGTATGCGCGCTTCAACCAGTCGCGCGCCATCGCCATCGATATGGAGAGCGCCACCGTCGCGGCCAACGGCTTCCGGCTGCGCGTGCCCTATGGCACCTTGCTGTGCGTTTCCGACAAGCCGCTGCATGGCGAGCTGAAACTGCGCGGCATGGCCAATGCGTTCTACCGCCAGCGCGTGAGCCAGCACATGACCATCGGCCTCGAAGCGATCCGCATCCTGCGCGAGAGCGGCGTGGAGGCCCTGCACTCGCGCAAGCTGCGCAGCTTCGACGAACCTGCGTTCCGGTAAGCCCGCGCGGACCCGGACGGCGATCAGAAGCGGTAACCGATACCGACGCTGAACAGCCACGGGTCCAGCTTCGCCTGCGAGAGCTTCGCGCCCGCCGCCTTGACGTCGCTGGAGATCCAGGTCTTCTTGATGTCGGCGTTGAGGAACCAGTTGCGGGTGAGCCGGTAATCCATGCCGATCTGCAGCACCGGGCCGACGCTCCAGCGGTCCAGCGCCAGCGTGTTGCCCGCCAGCTCCGCGTCCCAGATGCGGGTCGCGTTGATACCCGCGCCGATATAGGGCCGCCACGTGCTGTGCGGCGCGAAGTGGTACTGCAGCAGCAGCGAGGGCGGCAGATGGCGGAAGGTGCCGATCTTGCCGCCGTCAAGATAGACGTTCTGTTTCTGCGGCACGGTCAGCACCAGCTCCGCGGCAATATGCGGCGTGAAGAAGTAGCTGACATCCAGCTCCGGAATCCACTTGTTGTCGACCCCGATGCGGTCGGCGGCGCCCACGCCGCCGACCGGGTCCGACTTGTCCGCCATGTCCAGATAGGTGCCGCGCAGCCGGACCATCCAGTTGCCCTCGGCCTGCGCACCGGTGTCGGCGATGGCGGCCAGCGGCAGCAGCGCCAGCAGTGCGGCGCCTGCCAGCGTGCGATAGCCCCGGCGAGGGGCCGAGGGGTTGGCCGTGCGCGAAGCGGCGGCGCTGGAGAAGCGGGAGGGGAGAAGCTCGCGTGTTGTCATGGCAAAGCCTGTGGGCCAGATTAGGGTTGCAAGTCGATCGGTCCTGCTTTCGGACTTGCGAACCAGTGTGGCCGACAGGGCGGTTGCCCGACTTGATGCAGCGCAAGGCACTTCGCTGGATGGCGTAGCGCGGACTCCGCCGATTGATCTGGATCAGATGGGATGGCGATCGTGGGTTGCGAGCGTACCCATTTCTGCGTACGCCCAAATGACGCGGGAGCGCCCTTGGCGTCCTTGACTGCCTTAACGCCGGCGCACGAAGCGGATGGTCTGCTCCTGCGGCGGCTGGTCGCGCGTCCCGCCTGCAGCGGCCGACGCGCCTGTAGCAGAACCGCAGGTATTGCATCCGCCGCTGTCGCAGCCGCTGGCGCAACCGGCGACTTGCGCAGGCGCCAGCCTGCGCACCAGTGCCGCGCGCCAGCCCTGCGCATTGCCGCCGCCCAACCTCGCCGCCAGACCTGCCTTGATGCGCTCCCGCGTGCGCGGCATATAGCGCGCCGCCACCGAGATCGCGCAGACCAGCACGATGGCGGGGACCAGCAGGGCTTCGAAGGCTTGGTAGAGCGACATGGGCATGGCGTGTCGGAGGGCGGCGCGTCAGGTGAACATCAACGCGACGCGGTAGGTGATGAAGGCGGCGATATAGCCGAGCCCGGCCAGATACAACGTGGAGGCGGCCATCACGCGCCACGAGTTGGTTTCGCGGCGGATCACGGCCAGCGTCGAGATGCACTGCGGCGCGAACACGAACCACGCCAGCAGTGCGAGCGCGGTGGCCAGCGACCATTGCGCGGCGATCATCGGCGCCAGCTGGGCGGCGACTTCTTCCTCGCCGCCAGACAGCGCATAGACGGTCGCCAGCGCGCCGACCGCGACTTCACGAGCGGCCAGTCCCGGCACCAGCGCGATGCAGATCTGCCAGTTGAAGCCGACCGGCGCGAACACGACTTCCAGCGCGCGGCCGATCATGCCGGCGAAGCTATAGTCGATTGCCGGCTCGGTGGCGCCTTCCGGCGGGGCCGGGAAGGTGGCGAGGAACCACAGCAGCACGGTCAGCGCGAGGATGACCTTGCCTACCCGCGACAGGAAAATGCGAGCGCGTTCCCACAAGCCGAGCAGCACGTCGCGCGGATTCGGCACGCGGTACGCCGGCAGTTCCATCAGCAGCGGATGCTCGGTGCGGTCCCGGCGGAAGAACTTGAGCGCGTAGGCCACGGCGAGCGCGCTGACGATGCCGGCCACGTACAGTGCGAACAGCACCACGCCCTGCAGATTGAACCAGCCGAGCACCGTGCGTTCCGGAATGAACGCGGCGATCAGCAGCGCATAGACCGGCAGGCGCGCCGAGCAGGTCATCAGCGGCGCGACCAGGATGGTGGTCAGCCGGTCGCGCGGGTCCTGGATGGAGCGGGTCGCCATGATGCCGGGAATCGCGCAGGCGAAGCTCGACAGGAGCGGGATGAACGAGCGTCCGGACAGGCCGGCACCGACCATCAGCCGGTCCAGCAGGAAGGCCGCGCGCGGCAGGTAGCCGCTTTCCTCGAGGATCAGGATGAACAGGAACAGGATCAGGATCTGCGGCAGGAACACCACCACGCTGCCCAGGCCGGCAATCAGGCCGTCGACCAGCAGGCTGCGCAGCAGTCCCTCGGGCAGCATGCCGCCCACCATTTCCCCGGCCCAGCCGACCGCGCCTTCGATGGCGCCCATCGCCGGCTCGGCCCAGGAGAACACCGCCTGGAACATCAGGAACAGCAGCACCGCGAGGATGCCCAGGCCCAGCACCGGATGCAGCACGATGCGGTCGATGCGGTCCTCCAGCATGGCCGACGCTTCCGGCATGGTCACCGCGGCGTCGAGCAGCTTCTTGACTTCGGTATGGGCGTCGATGTCGTTGACCGGGTCGGCTACCGCGGAAACCGGTGCCGTGGGCGCACCCGGCAGCTCCCGATCGAGCAATGCCAGCAGGCTGGCGGCGCCCCCGCGCCGCACCGCCACGGTCTTGACCACCGGCACGCCCAGCGCCGCTTCCAGCTTCTCGTGATCGATGCGGATGCCGCGGCGCTCGGCGGCGTCGCTCATGTTCAGCACCACGACCATGGGCTGGCCCAGCCGGCGCAGTTCGAGCACGAAGCGCAGGTGCAGGCGCAGGTTGGTCGCGTCGACGACCGAGACCAGCAGGTCCGGAACGGGTTCGCCGGCGCGCTGGCCGGTGACGATGTCGCGGGTGATCGCCTCGTCCAGGCTGGTGGCGTGCAGGCTGTAGGCGCCGGGCAAATCCAGGATGCGCACGTGCCGGCCCGAAGGCGACACGAAGAAGCCCTCCTTGCGCTCGACGGTCACGCCGGCATAGTTGGCGACCTTCTGGCGGCTGCCGGTCAGGCGATTGAACAGCGCGGTCTTGCCGCAATTGGGGTTGCCCACCAGCGCGATGCGCAGCGGCGAGGCGGAATCGGTGGCACGGGGAGCAGCGGGTGCTGCGGACATGGCGGAAGTCATCGAAAAACGGCCTCAGGCGGATCGGGTGGCGTCCGCGGGTTGCACGGTCACGCGCGCGGCCTCGGTCCGCCGCAGCGCGAAGCGCGTCGCACCGACCTGGGCGACCAGGGGATCCTTGCCAAACGGACCGGCGGTAATGATCTGCACGGCCTCGCCGGGCACGAAGCCCAGCTCGCGCAGCCGGCGAGCCACGGGATCGTTCGGCGTGCTATCGTCAACCGACTGCACGATCGCGGCGGTACGCCGCGGCAAATCAGACAACCGCATAGGGAAATCCTGGAATCCTTGGTCCTGCCTGGTTTTGTCGGAATCCTGCGCGCTATGACGCAGATGAGAATCGTTTGCATTGTACCCGCAAACCCTTGCCGCCGGGCGCGGTGGGGGATGGCGCCGGATCACTTTGCACGCATCCGGGGATGAAACCGCCGAATCCCTGCAGATAACAGCGGGATGAACGGGAGATCACAACCGGGCGGGAGTCGACGAAACGGGGGAGGAGATCGGCATGGGCATCGAACCTTTCACTACGGGCGCTGCCGGCCCGGCAGGCGAGAGGGTGGCCGAGCGAGTGTCGGGGAGGGCGGGCGACATCACCGCGCTGCGTGACTTCGTCGCCGCCGTCGCCGCACTGGCCGACCGAACCCGCAACGATGCGGACGCCATGGCGCGGGGCGCCAGACCGCTGTTGCACGAACTGGTGCAGCAGGATGGCTGGCTGCCGGACGAGTTCGCGCAGCCGCATCCCACTTACTATCAGCAGTACCTGCTGTACGGCGACCCGCTGGACCGCTTCTCGGTGGTGAGCTTCGTCTGGGGACCGGGGCAGTCGACGCCGGTGCACGATCACACCGTCTGGGGCTGGATTGGCGTGCTGCGCGGCGCCGAGGTGGAGACGCCTTACCGGCTGCGGGACGCCGGCGCTGCGTCGACGGGTGCGCTGGTGCAGGTGAGGCCGGAAACCGTCCTGCGAGCGGGGGAAGTGGCCGGCGTGTCCCCGGCCAGCGGCGACATCCACCGCGTGCGCAATGCCTTCGACGACCGCGTCTCGGTCAGTATCCATCTGTACGGCGGCAATATCGGCCGCATCCGGCGTCACGTCTTCGACCCGGCGAGCGGCGAGCGCAAGCCCTTCGTGTCCGGCTATGCGAACCGCTACACGCCGAACCTGTGGCCGCGAGACGCGGGCTGACTAGCGCCGGTCACCATCGGGCGGTTCGTCCGGCTCCGCGGGAACCCGCTCCGGGAAGATCGCCGTGAAGCGGTTTCGCGCCGGATGGTCGGGACCCGCCTTCCATACGCAATACACGTCCGATGTGACGCCGGTATAGATCAGTGGCCGGAACTCGGCGCCGGCCAGCGCCGAACGTTGCAGCGCAGCCGGCACGACCGCCACGCCCATCCCTTGCGAAACCAGCGACACCACCGACAGCCAGTGCCGGACCTCGTGGCGGATCTGCGGGAAGAACCCCTCGGCAGCGCACATGTCGACGATACGGGCGTGGTAGTCCGGAGAGGCATGGCGCGAGAAGAGGACGAAGGGCTGCTCGCGCAGGTCGCTGAGCGGCACGGTTGCCTGCGCGGCCAAGGGATGACCCTGCGGCATGCAGCAGACGAACGGCTCGCGGTGAACCAGCCGCGCCGCCAGTTCGTCCGGCACGCGGCCAGTGTGGATGAAGCCGACGTCGAGCCGGTCGTGCAGCAGCGCATCGATCTGCTCCTGCGAATTCAGTTCGGTCAGCGCGACCTCGATGCCGGGCTGCAGCTGGGCGAATTCCTGCAGCTTCTGCGGCAATCCGCGGTACAGCATCGAGCCGACGAAGCCGACACGCAGCCGCCCGATCGCGCCCGCCTCGATCTGCCGCGCCAGCAGCCGTGCATCTTCCGCCTGGGCCATCAGCGCAAGCGCCGCTTCGCGAAACGCGCGCCCCGCGGCGGTCAGCCGCACGCCCTTGCTGTCCCGCTCGAACAGGCGCGCGCCGACCGACGCCTCCAGCTGCTGGATATTGAGCGACAGCGGCGGCTGCGAGATGGACAGGCGGCGCGCGGCGCGGCCGAAGTGCAGCTCCTCGGCGAGCACGAGGAAATAGCGAAGGTGGCGGAATTCCATGCGGTGTGCCCTTCGAGTGCGGGCGAGCACATTGGGGGGATGCGGAAAGCGGCTACAGTATCACCTGCCATTGCCGATATTGTCCGGATGGCCGGCAAAGGAGGAATGCCGCCACGCCGGAGGCTGATACAAGGGACCCGTGACGTACCATGACCATTACCAGACGCTAGGCATTGCCATTACCGCCAGTCAGGAGGATATCCGGCTGGCGTACCGGCGGCTGGCCATGCGCTGGCATCCGGATCGGAATCCCGACAATCCCGGCGCGGCGGAGGAACGTTTCAAGCGGATTCAGCACGCATTTGCGGCGCTGAAGGATCCGGCACGCCGGTCCGCCTACGATGCCGAGCGCAGCGCACCCCGCAATGGGCACGGCGGCGCTGGCGAAGCCGGTCGCGCCGGGCCGCGCGCGTGGCAGCATGCCGGAGCCAAGCCACGCCCGGCCGGCGCGCGCGCCGGAGCGGGGCCGGCCGGCGGCAAGCCGGGCGCCGACTACGTGTGCGAAACCAGTATCCCGCTGGAGACGGCCGTGCTCGGCGGCACCGCCACCACGCGCGTGCGCGCGGCGGTGGACTGCCTGCGCTGCGAGGGCAGCGGCATGCGCAACCGCCCCTGCAGCCACTGCGGCGGTTCCGGGCAAATCCGCCGTGGCCTGTTCAACGGGCAGGCGATGTGCAACCACTGCTCCGGGCGCGGCACCGAGCCTCAACCGTGCGAGCACTGCGGCGGTACCGGCAAGATCCGCATCAACAAGGTGCTGCAGGTGCAGATCCGGCCGGGGGTAATCGATGGCACGGTGCTGCGCGCAAAGGGGATGGGCGGGCCCGGCCTGCACGGCGGCCCCAACGGCAATCTGCTGTGCCGGGTGCATGTGCGCAAGGACCGGGTATTCGGGGTCGAGGATCTGGATCTGACGCGCGAATTGCGCATCGACTTCGTGCTGGCATGCCTGGGTGGGCGGGTCGGCGTGCCGTGTTTTCGCAAGACCGTCAGCGCGGACATTCCGCCGATGACCCGTGCCGGCACGGTGATCCGCGTGCCAGGCCAGGGCCTGTACGATCGGGCGCGGCAGCGCACCGGGGACCTGGTGCTGACCGTGGCGATCGATCTGCCAAACCGGATGCGCCCGCTGACGGACCGCCAGCAGGTGCTGCTGCGCGAAATAGGTCCTGGCGGAATGCTCTGACGGGCATGCTGTCACGCCGTCCGCTTGCCATTCCGGCCTGCGGCGGGCCGCCGGACGGCAGCGGCCGCAGGTACTTCCTACAACGTCGTCGCCAAAGTGCTAGGGCGCAACGCGCACCAGGCGCGTGAACATGGCAGCGGCGACCAGCGCTGCCAGGCCGACCAGAATGTAGATGATGCGCGAGAGAATCGAGCCTTCGCCGAAGATCGCGGCGACCAGATCGAAATTCGCGATTCCTACCAGGCCCCAGTTCAGGCCTCCGATAATCAACAGAATCAGACTGATCGCACCCAGAGTGGAGGTCGGACGTGCCATGGGAATCTCCTGAGAGGTTGCAGGCGGATTTGCCTGGGCTGTCAATCAGCAACAACCATACCCAAGCATTGTTGCTTGTGAAATCCGCGGCTTCCGTCGCGCGACCGCCAGAACGCCGGCCAGCCGCACGCCGATATGAAAATCAGATCGACCGAGCCATTTTCGGTATTGGACGCATATCGATCGCCCGGCGAATAATTCCCTGACAGCCATACCCGGCGCCATGCCCGCGGCCTCGACGCCGCCGTGCAAGACGACTCGCACAAGACCGGGTTGCGCAAGAACCGTCAGGAGACACGCCATGTCCGCTCGAACCACCCTGTGGGCCGCCGTCGCGGCGCCCGCCGTCCCGGAGATCGCCGCTGCGCAGCCGGCGCCAGGCCGCTCAGCGAATGATGCGGACCACCCCGTGCCGGACCAGCACGGCGTCAACCTGTTCGACGCGGATCCGGATCTGCGCGCGCTGCTGCCGCTCTATCTGCCCGAGGATCTGTGCCGGCACCTGCTGCCGCACCTGCGGCGGATGGGAGAGCTTGCCGGCGGCGTGCTGGATACGCTGGCCAATACGGCCGACCACCATCCCCCGACGCTCTCGGTGCGCACCCGGACCGGCATCGACGCGCAGCGCATCGACAAGCACCCGGCGTATGTGGAGATGGAGCGCGTCGCGTTCTCGGAGTTCGGCCTGGCGGCCCTGTCGCATCGCGGCGGTGCGCTCGGATGGCCGGCGCCCATGCCGCCCGCCGCCAAGTACGCGCTGACTTACCTGTTCGTGCAGGCGGAGTTCGGGCTGTGCTGCCCGCTGTCGATGACCGATTCGCTGACGCGGACGCTGCGCAAGTTCGGCGCCCCCGAACTGGTGGCGCGCTATCTGCCGTCGCTGACCACCGAGGTCTTCGAGGATTTGTACCAGGGCGCGATGTTCATGACCGAGCAGGGCGCCGGTTCCGACGTGGCGGCAACGGCCACCCGCGCGCTGCATGTGCCGGCGGCCGTCGATGGAGAAGCGGACTGGCGGCTGAGCGGCGACAAGTGGTTCTGCTCCAATCCCGATGCCGAACTGGCGATGGTGCTGGCCCGACCCGAGGGCGCGCCGGATGGTATCAAGGGTGTGTCGCTGTTCCTGCTGCCGCGCCGTTTGCCCGATGGCAGCCCCAATCATTACCGGATCATCCGGCTGAAGGACAAGCTGGGCACGCGCTCGATGGCCAGCGGCGAGATCCGTCTGGAAGGCGCTCATGCCTGGCTGGTGGGCGACCCGGGCCGTGGCTTCGTGCAGATGGCCGACATGATCAACAACTCGCGGCTGTCCAACGGCATGCGGGCCGCGGGACTGATGCGGCGCGCGCTGAGCGAGGGTCTGTTCATCGCGCGTGAGCGACGCGCCTTCGGCCGGCGGCTGATCGACATGCCGCTGATGCGCCGGCAGTTGCTGAAACTGACGCTGCCGACCGAGCAGGCGCGCACCATGATGTTCCAGACCGCGGAGGCACTGCGGCGCGCCGATGCCGGCGAGGCCGACGCCTATGCGCTGATGCGCATCCTGACGCCGCTGATCAAGTTCCGCGCCTGCCGGGACGCGCGCAAGGTCACCGGCGACGCAATGGAGATGCGCGGCGGCTGCGGCTATATCGAGGAATGGAGCGACCCGCGCCTGGTGCGCGACGCGCATCTCGGTTCAATCTGGGAAGGCACCAGCAATATCGTCGCCCTCGACGTGCTGCGGGCCGTTCGACGCGAAGGCGCGCTGCCGGTACTGCGTGCGCATCTGCTCGCGCTACTGGAAGACACGTCGCTGCATGCGCAGGCCCAGGCCGTGTTCCTGCATACGCTGGAGCGGGCCTGCGCGCTGGCCGACGCTGCGGCCAGCGCGCGGGACGCCGGCGACGTGCTGGCGCGCCAGGCTGCCTCCGCGCTGTATCACGTCACCAGCGCCGTGGCGATGGCCTGGGAAGCCGGGCGGATCGGTTCGGTGCGGCGTATGCGGCTGGCCCAGCTGGTGCTGATCCATCGCGTGCTGCCAGGCGATCCACTGGCCGGCACTACCGAGCCGGACTGGCTGGTCCAGACCGTCAGCCCGGATGCCGGCGCTGCTCCGCATCCGCAGGCGGAGGCGGTGCGACAGGTCAATCTGTTCTGAGCGCCAGCCACTCGTATTGAACCCATCGGCATTGCAAGAGAAGACGCCCTGGCGGCCACAGCAGGCAGCCAGCGAGCGTCCGGACCCACAGGAGACCTGACATGATCCACTGGCACCGCTTCGCGGCCTCGGCTGCCGTCACCACCCTCGCGTTTTGCGCCGGCATGACACCCGCGGTGGCGCAGAAGGACTTTCCGTCCAAACCCATCATGATGGTGGTGACCTACCCTCCGGGCGGGCCCACCGACGCGATGGCGCGCACGCTCGCCGCCTCGCTGAAAAACAGCCTCGGCCAGCCGGTCGTGGTGGAAAACCGCGCTGGCGCCGGTGGCAATATCGGCGCCGAAGTGGTGGCGCGCGCCGAGCCCGACGGCTACACGCTGATGTTCGGCACCTCGGCGCCGCTGGCGATCAATGTCAGTCTCTATCGCAAGATCAACTACGACCCGGTCAAGAGCTTCGCGCCGGTCATCCAGATCGGCCACCTGCCCAATGTGCTGGTGGTCAACCCGTCGGTGCCCGCGCGCAACGTCGCCGAACTGATCGCGTACGGCAAGGCCAATCCCGGCAAGCTGACCTACGCCTCGTCCGGCAACGGCGCTTCGTCGCATCTGGCGGGCGTGCTGTTCAACAACCTGGCCGGCACCGATTTTCGCCATATCCCGTACAAGGGCACCGGGCCCGCGCTGAACGACCTGCTCGGCGGGCAGGTCAGCATGACCTTTACCGACGTGCTGACCGCGCTGCCCTTCATCAAGAGCGGCAAGGTGCGTGCGCTGGGCGTGACCACGACCGAACGCTCGCAGGCGCTGCCCGATGTGCCCACCGTGGCGGAGCAGGGCGTGCCGGGCTTCGACGTCTCGGTGTTCTTCGGTGTCGTCGCGCCTGCTGGCACCCCGCGCGAGGTGGTGGCGAAGCTGAACGGCGCCTTTGCCGATGCGCTGAAGCAGCCGGAGGTGCGCAAGACGCTGCAGGGCCAGGGGCTGGAGTTCCCCGCTTCGACCAAGCCCGAGCAGCTGGGCGGCTTCATCCAGGCGGAAGTGGGCAAATGGCGCAGCGTGGTGCAGAAGTCCGGCGCCCAGCTGGATTGAACCGCGCCCTTGGCGGCGCCACGGCAATCAGCAAGGAGACATGATGACGCAAGCAGCCAGGGGATCGCTGGCCGGCATCCGCGTGGTGGACCTGTCCCGCATCCTGGGCGGACCCTACTGCGGACAGATTCTCGGCGACCACGGCGCCGACGTCCTCAAGATCGAGCCGCCGCAGGGCGACGACACCCGCACCTGGGGGCCGCCGTTCCGCGACGACGGCGTCGCCTCCTATTACATCGGCCTGAATCGCAACAAGCGGGTGATGCGGCTCGATCTGACCGATGCCGGGCAGCGCGAGATCCTGCTCGCCCTGCTAGGCGAGGCCGACGTGCTGATCGAGAACTTCAAGACCGGCACCATGGAGAAGTGGGGGCTGGGTTACGACGCGCTCTCCGCGCGCTTTCCGCGCCTCGTGCATTGCCGGGTCTCGGGCTTTGGCGCGGATGGGCCGCTGGGCGGGCTGCCCGGCTACGATGCCGCCATCCAGGCGATGGCCGGCATCATGAGCATCAATGGCGAGGCGCACGGCGATGCATTGCGGGTGGGACTGCCGGTGGTCGATATGGTGACCGGGCTCAACGCGGCGCTGGGCGTGCTGCTCGCCCTGCAGGAGCGCGAGCGCAGCGGCCGCGGCCAGTTCGTCGAGGCCGCGCTGTACGACTCGGGGCTGTCCCTGCTGCATCCGCATGCGGCGAACTGGTTCATGAGCGGCAAGACGCCGCAGCGCACCGGCAATGCCCATCCCAACATCTATCCGTACGACACGGTGGCGACGGCAACCGACCCGGTCTTTCTGGCTGTCGGCAACGACCGGCAGTTCCGCATCCTTTGCCAGCATCTCGATGTGCCGGCGATGGCGGACGACGAACGCTATGCCAGCGCGGGAGCGCGATCGGTCAACCGGCAGGCGTTGAAGGCCGAACTGGAGGCGCTGTTGCGCGAGCGCGATGGCAAGGCGCTGGCCGATGCGCTGGTCAAGGCCGGTGTGCCGTGCGCGGCGGTGCTGTCGGTGCCCGGTGCGCTGGAGCACCCGCATACCCGGCATCGCGGCATGGTGGTGGAGATGGAAGGCGGCTATCGGGGCCTGGGCGCGCCGGTCAAGCTGTCGCGCACCCCGGCGACGTATCGGCACGTGCCGTTGACCGAGGGGGAGCGGTTCCTGCCGCGCGAGGAGGACTGAGCGCCGCGCTGCCCTCTCCCCGGCCCCTCTCCCGCGGGGCGGGAGAGGGGAGCAAACCGGCAGGGATGCGGGTGGCATTTCGCCAAAGCGTACCCGTTTCTGCGGACCCGGGTTCTTGATCGATGGCGCGCTGGCGCGCAGTAGAGCAGAGACGGACAAGGGCAGCAGAAACAGCAGAGACGCTGGGTCCCCGCTTGCGCGGGGACGACGGGTCGGTCACCACGGTAATTCACGACCGTCGTCCCCGCGCAGGCGGGGACCCAGCGGCTTTCCACCACTCCCCTTCGAAACCCGCGCTGGACAACCACATGCCGCGGGTTTGCTCCCCTCGCCCGCTTGGGGATGTACAGACTGGAGAGGGGCCGGGGGAGAGGGCAAGCGCCTCTCGCATCCGCGCAATCCCCCCGCGATCCGACGATCCCGGTGCAGGCACGCAGAAACGGGTACGCTCGCCCTGCATCCGCCACAATCCCGGCCCGGTCCGCCCGCAGAAACGGGTACGCTCCGCCCGCGTCCCCTCACGTTCCCCTTCGGCCGCCCTCCCGCGCTACCATGTGTCATCGATCCAGGCCGCTAGTCCCCGGCCCTGCCACAGGGGACGGGACAGCGCGGTCAGCGCCCGGGAGTCGCCATGGCCTTCACCCAAACCGTCGGCGTGCGCCGCTACGTCTTCGAGGACCTGAAGTCGTTGCTGGCCCGCGCCAGTCCGGCCCGCTCCGGGGACCAGCTGGCGGGCGTCGCCGCGGCCAGCGAGGAGGAGCGGATGGCGGCGCGGATGGCGCTGGCCGATCTGCCGCTGTCGCACTTCCTGCAGGAAGCACTGGTGCCGTACGAAGCTGACGAGGTCACCCGGCTGATCGTCGACAGCCATGACAGCGCCGCGTTTGCGCCGGTAGCGACGCTGACCGTCGGCGAGTTCCGCGACTGGCTGCTGCTGCATGAAACCGATGGCGAGCGGCTGTCCGCTATCGCGCCCGGCATCACGCCGGAGATGGCGGCCGGGGTCAGCAAGCTGATGCGCAACCAGGACCTGATCGCGGTCGCGCGCAAATGCCGCGTGGTCACGCGCTTCCGGAATACGATCGGCTTGCCCGGCCGGCTTTCGGTGCGGTTGCAGCCGAACCACCCGACCGACGATCCGAAGGGCATCGCCGCCTCCATCATCGACGGGCTGATGTACGGCTGTGGCGATGCCACCATCGGCATCAATCCGGCTGGGGACAACGTCGGCGCCATCGTGGCGCTGCTGCGTCTGATCGACGAGCTGCGCGAGCGTTACGAGATTCCGACCCAGTCCTGCGTGCTGACCCACGTCACCAACACGCTGCGGGCCATCGAGGCCGGCGCGCCGGTGGATCTGGTGTTCCAGTCGATCGCCGGCAGCCAACGGGCCAACGCGGGTTTCGGCATCGACCTGGCGCTGCTGGGCGAGGCGCGGCAGGCCGCGCTCGCATTGCGTCGCGGTACCGTGGGGGAGAACCTGATGTATTTCGAAACTGGCCAGGGCAGCGCACTGTCGGCGAACGCGCATCACGGCGTGGACCAGCAGACCATGGAGGCGCGGGCCTATGCGGTGGCGCGGGCGTTCTCGCCGCTGCTGGTCAACACGGTGGTGGGCTTCATCGGGCCGGAGTACCTGTATGACGGCAAGCAGATCATCCGCGCCGGCCTTGAGGACCACTTCTGCGGCAAGCTGCTCGGCGTGCCGATGGGCTGCGACATCTGCTACACCAACCACGCCGAGGCCGACCAGGACGATATGGATACGCTGCTGACGCTGTTCGGCGTGGCGGGGGTCAACTTCATCATGGGCGTGCCGGGCGCGGACGACATCATGCTGAACTACCAGAGCACCGCGTTCCACGACGCGCTCTATCTGCGCGAAGCGCTGGGATTGCGCCCGGCGCCGGAGTTCGAGGGCTGGCTGCAGCGCAGCGGCATCCTCGGGACCGATGGCCGACCGGTGGAGACGCCGGCCGGGGCGCGAGAGAGCGCCTCCTCGCCGTTGCTGCAACTCGCGCACACCTTGTAGGAGCTGGCCATGTCGGCAGACCTCGTTCCCCCGAGTCCCTGGCAGCGGCTGCGCCAGTTCACCCACGCGCGCATCGCCCTGGGGCGCGCCGGCAACAGCCAACCCACCGCCGCCCTGCTCGCCTTCGGGCTGGCCCACGCCCAGGCGCGCGACGCGGTGCATCAGCCGCTGGATGTCGCGCCGTTGCTGCTGGCGCTCGAACAGGCCGGGTTTGGCTGCGTGCGCGCGCACAGCGCGGCGCCGGACCGCGCGCATTTCTTGCGCCGTCCCGATCTGGGCCGGACGCTGGATGCCGATAGCCAGGAGCGCCTGCGCGCCAGCGCGGCGGCGAGCCCGTGCGATGTCGCCTTCGTGATCGCCGACGGTCTGTCGGCGCAGGCGGCGCAGCGGCATGCGCTGCCGGTGTTGCTGGCCGTGCGCGAGCTGCTGCCCGATTGGCGCATCGGTCCCGTGGTCCTCGCGGAACAGTCCCGCGTGGCTCTGGGCGACGAGATCGGCCAGCTGCTCGGGGCCCGGCAGGTGGTGATGATGATCGGCGAACGGCCAGGCCTCAGTTCGCCCGACAGCCTCGGACTCTACCTGACGTACGGCCCGCGGCCCGGCCGGTCCGATGCCGAGCGCAACTGCATCTCCAATGTCCGTCCGGAGGGACTGCCGTACCGGGCAGCGGCGGCGCGGCTGGTCTGGCTGCTGCGCGGCGCGGCGGCGCTCGGATGCAGTGGCGTGCGGCTCAAGGATGAGAGCGATGCGGCGGGGACGCTGGCAGGAACTGGGAAGTAGCCGTGGTGAGGGCTCACTGGCCCTCTCCCCTGGCCCCTCTCCCGCTGGGCGGGAGAGAGGAGCACACCGAGGACGGGTCGCTGTGCTGTCGGTTCGCTCCCCTCTCCCACTTGTGGGAGAGAGGCCGGGGGAGGGGGCAGCGCGCGCTCAGCTCTCGGGCTATCGCTGCTCCAGCCGCGGCCACACCGCCTGCAGCTCCGTCTTGAGGAACGTCAGCAGGCAGCGGGTCGCCATGGTCTGGTAGCGGTTGGGCAGGGTCAGCATGTAAAGCCGGCTGCCGAACACGCTGATGCGGTAGTCGGTCAGCACCGGTGTCAGCAGACCCGCCTGCAACTCGCGGGCGATCGCGTATAGCGGGAAGATGCCGATGCCGACATCTCCCAGTACCGCGTCCTTCAGAAAGGCGAAGTTCTCCGAACTGAGCGCGGGATCGAGCGATACCTGTTCGCGCTGCTCCTGCTGCCCGCGCGTGCCGAAGGCCTTCAGCTTCTGGCCCACCGGCGAGGCGCAGACGATCTTGTGGCTGCGCAGATCGCCCAGCGCGAGCGGCGCCGGATGGGCCGCCAGATAGGCGGGGGAGGCGCACACCACCCAGTCCACCACGCCGATCTCGGTGGCGACCACGGAATCGGGCGGGGTCGAGATGATCCGCAGCGCGACTTCCACGTCTTCCGACACCAGGTTGTGCACCCGGTTGTCGAACACCACATCGAGGGTGATATCGGGATAGCGGTGCTTGAACTGCACCAGCAACGGAGACAGCAGCGCATGTCCGAGGCCGGTCGGCACCGAGAGGCGGACATGCCCTTGCAGCGTGTTGCCCAGATTGCTGATCAGCGCATTGGCCGCCGCCACCTCCGCCAGAATATTGCGGCCGTGCTCGTACAGTCCCGCACCGACGGGAGTGGCTTCGACATGGCGCGTGGTCCGGCGCAGCAACTGCACGCCGAGTTCCTCCTCCAGCGCCTTGAGCCGGTAGCTGACGTTCGCCCGCGTCATGCGCAGCTTGCGCGCGGCGGCGGAAAGGTTGCCGGCGTCGACGATATCGACGAACAGGCGCAGGGCGTTCAGGTCCATGACGAGGCAAGCCGGGGAAATCCAGCCCGGCGGCTGGATTGTCAAGTGAGACTGGCGATTCTGTCCAAGAAACGGTGGATTGTCAAAATCCTTGGTCGGCGTACCATGACGGCCAATCGCCGGCGCGTTCGCGCTTTCAGTAGTGCGGCATCCTGCGCCCGGCTTCCGGCTACCGCATCCCGACGGAGATAGTGATGACCCTCGATACCGAATCCTTCTCGCTGCTGCGCGCTTCCCTGCAGCGCTTCATCGACGAGCGCCTGAAGCCGGCCGAAGATATCCTCGAGGAGACCGACGACGTCCCCGCCGACATCGTGTCCGACATGAAGGACATGGGCCTGTTCGGCATCTCGATTCCCGAGAATTACGGCGGCATCGGCCTGTCGATGTCGCAGGAATGCGATGTGGTGTACGACCTGGGCCATACCGCGCTGGCGTTCCGCTCGGTCTTTGGCACCAACGTCGGCATCGGTTCGCAGGGCATCCTGATGGATGGCACCGAGGAACAGAAGCAGGCCTATCTGCCGCGCATCGCCAGCGGCGAACTGATCATCTCGTTCGCGCTGACCGAGCCGAATGCCGGTTCGGACGCGGCGTCGCTGCAGACCAAGGCCGAGCTCGATGGCGATCACTACGTCATCAACGGCACCAAGCGCTTCATCACCAACGCCCCGCGCGCCGGCGCCTTCACGCTGATGGCCCGTACCGGCGGTCCGGGCGCGTCCGGCATCTCCGCCTTCATCATCCCGGCCGATACGCCGGGCATCTCGCTGGGCAAGCCGGACAAGAAGATGGGCCAGCGCGGCACCAAGACCTGCGACGTGGTGCTGGACAACGTGCGCGTGCCGGCGGCGAACATCATCGGCGGGGTGCCGGGCGTCGGCTTCAAGACCGCAATGAAGGTGCTGGACCGCGGCCGTCTGCACCTGTCGGCGCTGGCTTGCGGCATGGCCCATCGCCTGCTGACCGACGCGGTCGAGTATGCAAAGGACCGCAAGCAGTTCGGCCGCCCCATCGGCGAATTCCAGCTGATCCAGGGCATGCTGGCCGACAGCCAGGCGGAACTGTACGCAGGCCTGTCGATGGTGCGCGATTGCGCGCAGCGCTACGATGCGAAGGGCGGCGCCGGCAAGACCGATCCGGAAGTCAGCATGCTGGCTTCGTGCACCAAGATGTTCTGTACCGAGATGGTGGGCCGTGTCGCCGACCGCGCGGTGCAGATCCATGGCGGCGCCGGCTATATTTCCGAGTACAAGGCCGAGCGCTTCTACCGTGACGTGCGTCTGCTGCGCCTGTACGAGGGCACCACGCAGATCCAGCAGATGATCATCGCCAAGCACCTGCTGCGGGATTGATTGGCGCTGAGGTGCGCCGGTTCATCGCGTTACCGCCAATTATCCGCCGTGGGTATGGTGATACCGACCGAGGATAATTTGGTGTAATCGGTCCAGCGCACCGGCTGGAAGCCTAACCCAGACGCCGGCGAGAAGACGCCACAGGCGGCAAGCCCTGCTCGACAGTCGAGTAGTCCGACTCGCCCGTCCTCGGCGTCGCGCTTGCGAGTTGCCGCTGCATCCTGCTGAGGCAGCAGATCATCATGCCGCGCTCTTCGAGGCTCAGGGGCGCGAGCCAGACCGATTGCAGTGCCTTGATTGCCTGCGCCAGCCGCTCCAGCCGCCGCACGGCGCCTGCTCGAAGGATGGGTAGGCCATCCCGCGCGGGACGCGCTTCCAGCCATCCCCGCTCCACCAGGCTACAGACCGCCTCTTCGTATCGGCCGTTCTCCAGCACCGGCGGGTCGGGCGGTTCAACCGAAGCAGCCGCGCCTCGATGCGCGTGCAGGTATCGCAGCAGGCGCCACTCCATGGCGGAAATGCCGGATTGCGCGAGGATGCGGTCTACCGCTGCTTGCCAGCCTGCCAGGCTCTGCTGCAGGCAACAGAGCAAGGGCTCCTTTACCTCGAACCAATCCGACATGGGTGACCGGGTCTCCGATGATCGACAGCTGGTTGGTGCGGCGGGGACGCCTGGGCGCCTCGCCCGGATCGCCAAAGCGGCAACGCAGCGAGCCAGGCACCGGGCGACGTGGGGAGCGCGGCAAGGCCGTTGCGGCGGTTGGCTTCGGGGCGCGCGTTGGGGTAACCCTGTTGAGGTACCTGCGATGCTGCGGCAGCCCCCCGGGCCCTTCTTTCGCAAAGCGGCGGGAATTATCGGGCGACCGGTGCGGCGTCAGTGTCGATTCAGTGCGCCGCTTTCCTGTTGCTGAGCTTGTCTCGGTGGCCCCTTCAGGACCAGACCGAGTCCACATGGCGGATCAGGTGGCCGGCAAGCACGTAGTCGCCGAGCCGGCTGGCCTTCGCCTCCAGCGCCTGCAGTTCGCTGTCGGGCAGGTCCTTGAGGTCGAACAGGCAATACAGATTGCGTTGCCGGTAGGTGAGCTTGGGACGGGCAAGACCGGCGGCAAGCGCCTGCGGGCAGCGCACCGCGATGCTCTCCTGCCCCCGGTACTGCACCCGGATGCCGCGCTTCTCGCCCAGCCTTCCCAGTTCCACCGCGTCCTGCCATCCGGACTCGTAGTCCAGTTGGAGTGTCAGCGGTTTGGTGCCGGCGAGCAGGCGCAACGCTTCGGTTCGGCTAGCGGCTCTGGCGTTTGACATGCGTCCTCCCTGACGAATACTGTATGAATATACAGTTCAAACCGGGAATCGGCAAGGCGCATTTGCGGGCTCTCCAACATTGACAACCGCTCGGCCGTCGCCTAGAACGTCGTAAACATAAATCTACAGTTTTGTAGACAATCCTGAAGACAAGACAACAGCATTAGTCGGATCAGAGCGCCCACAAGACGCCACCGAGCAACTGCAGTGCGACAGCCGCGGCCGGGATCGTCGTCGTGGCGCCGAAGTCTTGTGTCGGCGCCCGGGCGGGTGCGGGGCGGTCGCGTCTGTACGACGTGCCGTGGTAGCCGTCCCGGCTGGCCTTCCTTCGGCACCCACCGAGAGGAGACACGACGATGATGCCTGCAAGCGCCCCTGCCGCGGCCGACGAGCTGGTCGGCACCCACCCGCACGACAATGCCCTGATCAAGCCGGGCTACCACGAACGGCTGACCAACGAGGACCTGGCGCCGCTACGGCGACAGACCTGGAGCAGCTACAACATCTTCGCCTTCTGGATGTCCGACGTGCACAGCGTGGGGGGCTATATCACCGCCGGCAGCCTGTTTGCGCTCGGCCTGTCCAGTTGGCAGGTGCTGGTGTCGCTGCTGGTGGGCATCGTCATCGTGCAGTTCTTCTGCAATCTGGTCGCCAAGCCGAGCCAGCTGACCGGCACGCCGTACCCGGTGATCTGCCGCGCCTCGTTCGGTGTCCTGGGCGCCAATATTCCCGCCGTGATCCGTGGACTGATCGCGGTGGCCTGGTATGGCATCCAGACCTATCTGGCCTCGCACGCCTTCCTGGTGCTGGCCCTGCACTTCTTTCCCTCGCTCGCCCCCTACGCCGATGTCGCCCAGCATGGCTTTGCCGGCCTGTCGACGCTGGGCTGGGCGGCCTTCATGACGCTGTGGTTCCTGCAGGCGCTGGTGTTCTGGACGGGCATGGAGAGCATTCGCCGATTCATCGATTGGGCGGGACCGGCGGTGTATGTGGTGATGATCGCGCTGGCGATCTGGCTGGTGAACCGCGCGGGGTGGGAAAACATCAACCTGACGCTGGCCTCGATCAAGTACGAGGGCTGGGAAGCGGTTCCCGTGATGCTCGGCGCGATCGCCCTGGTGGTGTCGTACTTCTCCGGACCGATGCTGAACTTCGGCGACTTCTCGCGCTATGCGCGCGATTTCGGCTCGGTCAGGCGCGGCAACTTCTGGGGCCTGCCGATCAACTTCCTGGGCTTCTCGCTGCTGACCGTGATCACCACGGCGGCGACGCTGCCGGTGTTCGGCCGGCTCATCACGGACCCCGTGGAAACGGTGGGGCAGATCGACAGCACCTTCGCCATGGTGCTGGGGGCCTTCACCTTCATGGTCGCGACCATCGGCATCAATATCGTCGCCAACTTCGTCTCGCCGGCGTTCGACTTCTCCAACGTCGCGCCGCGCCATATCAGCTGGCGCGCGGGCGGCATGATCGCGGCGGTGGGGTCGATCTTCATCACACCCTGGAATCTGTACAACAACCCGCAGGTCATCCACTACACGCTCGATGTGCTCGGCGCGTTCATCGGCCCGCTGTTCGGCATCCTGATCTCCGACTACTACCTGGTGCGCCGGCAGCGCATCGTGGTGGACGACCTTTACACGATGGATGGACGCGGCACCTACTGGTACCGCAATGGCTACAACCGTGCCGCCATCTTCACCATGATTCCCGCCGCGGCGATCCCCGTGCTGTGCGTCGTCGTGCCGGCGCTGCAGGGGCTGGCGAACTTCAGCTGGTTCATCGGCATGGGCATCGCGCTGGTGCTCTATCGCATCCTGGCGCCGCGCATGATGCCGGCGCATATGACGGCGGCATTGCGAACGGGCACCGCCTGACGTTTTCTACAATGCGCGGCCATCCCGGCCGCGCCGACTACCCCGGCAGGAACGAGCGGATGAAGCTGAAGATCATCAACCCCAACACCACCGAAGGCATGACGGCGAAGATCGGCGCCTGCGCCCGCGCGGTGGCAGCCCGCGATACCGAGATCGTGGCCGTCAGTCCGCAGATGGGGCCGGCCTCGATCGAGAGCTACTACGACGAGGCGCTGAGCGTGCCGGGATTGCTGCAGGAGGTGCGTCGCGGTGAGGACGAGGGTGTCGACGCCTACGTCATCGCCTGCTTCGGCGATCCCGGACTGTACGCGGCGCGCGAGCTGGCGCGCGGCCCCGTGCTGGGAATAGCGGAAGCGGCGATGCATATGGCGAGCCTGATCGGCACCGGGTTCAGCGTGGTGACCACGCTGGAGCGGACCTGCAACATGGCCTGGCATCTGGCCGAGCGATACGGCATGACCCGCTTCTGCCGCAACGTGCGCGCCAGCGATCTGCCGGTGCTCGATCTGGACAAGCCGGGCTCCGACGCCAGGCGAATCATTACCGAAGAATGCCGCCGCGCGCTGGCGGAGGACCGCAGCGATTGCATCGTGCTCGGCTGCGCCGGCATGGCGGATCTGTGCGATGAAATTGCCGATGCGATCCGGGCGGCGGTGATCGATGGCGTGGCCAGCGCCGTCAAGCTAGCCGAGGGCATGGTGGCGCTGCGGCTGCGCACCAGCAAACGCGGCGACTGGGCGCGGCCATTGCCGAAGCCGTACAGCGGCATGCTGGCGCCCTGGGCGCTTCGGCAGGAGGGCGACACCTCGATGTAGTGCTTGCGCCCACCTGCACGGCTCTTGTCGGGTTGATTGTTCGGCTCACGCCAACAGTGAAAACCGCGAGGGGCGGTTTATCCGCAGGCCGGCGCTGATTAGAGTCTCTCCGGGACGGACGCCATGTCCATCCGTCCATTGCAACTCGCTTGAAAGGAGAGAACGATGACCAAGCGCGATGTGGTATTTCCCGCCGGCAGGCAGGCGCTGTACGAGAAGAACCGCTATTCCGCGGCGGTACGGTCCAATGGACTGCTGTTTGTCTCCGGGCAGGTAGGAAGCCGGCCCGATGGTTCGCCCGAGCCGGAGCTGGAGGCGCAGGTCCGGCTGGCGTTCAAGAACCTGAACGCGACACTGGCAGCGGCCGGCTGCACCTTCGATGACGTGGTGGATGTGACGGTGTTCATCGTCGAGCCCGAGGCGCGCTTCGAGACCATCTGGAACGTGGTGTCGGAGTTCTGGGGCGACGCGCCGTATCCCAATGTCACGGCCGTCGGCGTGACGTGGTTGTACGGCTTCCAGTTCGAGATCAAGGTGATCGCGAAACTGCCGGAAGACAGCGCCGCGTCCTGAGCCCCGCGTTCGGGGGGCGCATCGCCATGGAGGTCAGGTGGGCAATTCCCGTCGAAGGTTCGCAGCAGGGCCCATGCCCGATATGTCAGAATTTCATCGTCGATCCGAACGATGCCCTGACATCGCGTTGCCAATGCCAGCCAGAAAACGTGGGACCGGTCAGCAAGCCGACGCCACCGCCACGTCCTCCAGCCCTGTACTTCACGATGCCGACGCCGGCGATGGCGAAGGCGGGCGCGCAGCCAACGGCGGGGCCGCCAGTGCCCCCGACAATGCCGGCGAGGCGAGCGCGACCGAGGCGATCTACCTGCGCCTGCTGACCGCCATCATGGAGCACCGGCTGCTGGCCGGCACCAAGCTGGTCGAGGAGCGGCTATGCGAGGTGACAGGCGCGAGCCGGGCCCGGATTCGGCAGGTGTTCGCACGCCTGGCCCACGAAAAGCTGGTGACGCTGATACCGAACCGGGGTGCCTTTGTTGCCAGTCCCACGGTGGACGAGGCTCGGCAGGTGTTCCAGGCACGCCGGTTCGTCGAGCCGCAGCTGGTGGCGATTCTTGCCGAGACCATCACGCCGGCTCGCGTGCGTGCCCTGCAGCGGCATGCGCAGGAAGAAGACCGCGCCCGCTCGCGCGGCGACCGCGCGGCGGTGATCCGGCTGTCCGGCGAGTTTCATATCCTGCTGGCCGAGATGGCCGGCAACGCGATCCTGGAAAAGCTGGTGCGCGAGATGGTGTCGCTGACTTGCCTGATCATCACGCTGTATGACCGTCCCGGTACGCCCGCCTGCCCCGAGCACGAGCATCGGGACCTGATCGCCGCCATCGCGCAGCGCGACGCCGCCCAGGCCAGCGAGCGCATGGCGGTGCATCTGCGGCATATCGAGGACTCGCTGGACCTGACGGTGCGCGGCGACAGCGTGCCGGACTTTCACAGCATCTTCGGCCGCAGCTAAGAGACCCTGCAGGGAGCAAACGCCCGATGCCCTCTCCCCGGCCCTCTCCCGCAAACGGGAGAGGGGGAAAACCGAGGGCCCTCGCACGACGCTATCGGTTCGCTCCCCTCTCCCGCCCCGGCGGGAGAGGGGTCGGGGGAGAGGGTAGCGGGGCGTCGATGTACCGCCGCGGCCTGAGCACCGCGGCGCTAGTGCGGGCGGCAGCCCCCCGGCAAGACTGACACGGCCCGGCGCCACGGGCCTGCCGTGGCGAGCGCCCAGACAACAAAATCTCTTTGGTTTATCGATCCGGGAAGCGCATTTTTCTTTGGGCTGCGTCTCGCCACAATGGCGTGGCGTGGCCCGACCGCACACGGGAGGGCCGCGCTACCCATAACGATAGCGAGGAGACGACATGACGCACCCCACCGTCAGTGCCGGCGCAGTCCGGTCCCCTGTGTCGGATGAGATCGACGATGCCCTGCCGAAGGGCCAGGGCGCCGGACCGCGCTTCAGCCGTCTGCGCCGCCGCACGAGCGGCACGCTTGCGCTGCTGGCGTTGACATCGCTGGCCGTGACCATGCCGGCCCCGGCCTGGGCCGCGTATCCCGACAAGCCCCTGAAGCTGGTGATTCCCTATCCCCCCGGTGGCGCGACCGACGTGATCGGCCGCATCGTCGCCGCGCGCCTGGGCGATGCGCTGGGGCAGCAGGTGGTGGTGGAGAACCGCGGCGGTGCCGGCGGCAATATCGGCGCCGAGGCGGTGGCGCGCGCGGAGCCGGATGGTTATACGCTGCTGATGGGGGCGCTGACCTCGCACTCGACGATGGCCACGCTGGAAAAGGGCCGCCTGCGTTACGATCTGCTGAAGGACTTCACGCCGGTGATGGTGGTCGGCTCGGTGCCGCTGGTGGTGGTCGTCAATCCGAAGCTGCCGGTGCAGACGCTGCCGGAGCTGGTGCAGTATGGCAAGTCCAATCCGGGCAAGCTGAACTACGCCTCGTCCGGGCCGGGCGCCCCGCAGCGCATGGCCGCGGAAATCCTGCGCAAGGAAGGCGGCATCGACATGGTCCACGTTCCCTACAAGGGCAGCGGCCCGGCGATGACCGATCTGGTCGGGGGGCAGGTCAACATGATGGTCGAGACGGTGCCGGCGGCACAGCCCTTCATCAAGTCCGGGCAACTTCGTCCACTGGCGGTCACCACGCCCAAGCGGATTTCGATGCTGCCCGACGTGCCCGCTGCCGCGGAGCTCGGCATGGGCGTGCTCGATGTGGCCTCCACCTTCGGGGTACTCGCGCCGGCCGGCACGCCAGCCGACGTGGTGCAGAAGCTGAACCGCGCGCTTGCGCAGATCCTGAAGATGCCGGACGTCAAGACGCAGTTCCTCGGCCAGGGCGTGTACGCGGCGGAACCCACGGATCCCGCGCAGGCGGGCGAGCGACTGCGCGCGGAAGTGAACCGGTGGGCCAAGGTGATCGACGACGCCGGCATCAAGGCCGGGGACTGAACACCGGCCCGCAAACAAATCCATCTGCAAACCAATCAGCGATGACGATGACGAAGAAAGCGGACGCACCCGAGGGTGGGGGCAATCAGGCCGGCAAGCCGGCGAACAAGCCGGCGAACAAGCCGGCGAACACCCCGGCGGCCGACGATGCGGGGCGCAACCAGTCGCCGGGCAGCACCGGACTGCGCAAGGGACTGACCAGCTATGGCGACCAGGGCTTCTCGCTGTTCCTGCGCAAGGCCTTCATCAAGGGGGCGGGCTATACCGACGGCGCGCTGGATCGGCCGGTGATCGGCATCGCCAACACGGGCAGCGCCTACAACCCGTGCCACGGCAATATGCCGCAGCTGATCGAGGCGGTGAAGCGGGGCATCATGCTGGCCGGCGGCCTGCCGATGGATTTCCCCACCATCTCCATCCACGAGAGCTTCGCCGCGCCGACCAGCATGTATCTGCGCAACCTGATGTCGATGGACACCGAGGAGATGATCCGCGCGCAGCCGATGGACGCGGTGGTGCTGATCGGCGGCTGCGACAAGACGGTGCCGGCGCAGCTGATGGGCGCGTCGTCGGCCGGCATCCCGACCATCCAGCTGGTCACCGGTGCGATGCTGACCGGTTCGCACCGCGGCGAGCGGGTCGGCGCCTGTACCGATTGCCGCCGCTACTGGGCGCGCTTTCGCGCGGGAGAGATCGATGCCGAGGAAACCTCGCACGTCAACGATCAACTGGTTTCCAGCGTCGGCACCTGCTCGGTGATGGGTACCGCCAGTACCATGGCATGCCTGTCCGAGGCGCTGGGCATCGCGCTGCCCGGCAGCGCGTCGCCGCCGGCGGTGACCGCCGACCGCATCCGGATCGCCGAGCAGACCGGCACGCGCGCGGTGGCGATGGCGCGTGAGGGACTGACCATCGACCGCGTGCTGACACCGGCCGCGTTCGAGAACGCGATGCGGGTGTTGCTGGCAATCGGCGGCTCGACCAATGGACTGGTGCATCTGGCGGCGATCGCAGGGCGGCTTGGCCACGATATCGATCTGCAGCTGCTGGACAGGATGGGCCGGGAAACGCCGGTGCTGCTCGACCTGAAGCCTTCGGGGCAGCACTACATGGAGGACTTCCATCGCGCCGGCGGCATGGCCACGCTGCTGCGCGAACTGAAGCCGCTGCTGCGGCTCGATGCCTTGACCGTCACCGGCAGGACCCTGGGCGAGGAAATCGAACGCGCCGGCCCCGGGTTTGCCCAGGATGTCGTGCGCAGCGTCGACAATCCGATCTATCCGCAGGGCGGCATGGCGGTCCTGAAGGGCAACCTCGCCCCCGGCGGCGCGATCATCAAGCAGTCCGCTGCCGATGCCGGCCTGATGGAGCACGAGGGTCGGGCCGTGGTGTTCGAGAATGCCGCGGACCTGATCGAGCGGATCGACCGCGACGATCTCGACGTGCATGCCGACGACGTGCTGGTGCTGCGCAGTATCGGCCCGAAGGGTGCGCCCGGCATGCCCGAGGCCGGCTATATCCCGATCCCCCGCAAGCTGGCGCGCCAGGGCGTCAAGGACATGGTGCGCATCTCCGACGGACGCATGAGCGGCACGGCCTTCGGCACCGTGGTGCTGCACGTCACGCCCGAGTCGGCGATCGGCGGGCCGCTGGCGTGCGTGCGCACCGGCGACCGGATCCGGCTCAGCGTGCAGCGCCGCGAGCTGTCATTGCTGATTTCGGACGACGAACTGCAGCAACGCCTGGCGGCGCTGCCCCAGACCACGCCGAGTGCCGGGCGCGGCTACCTCAAGCTGTTCCTGCAAAGCGTGACGCAGGCAGACAAGGGGGTGGATTTTGATTTTCTGCGGGCGGAGGGGGCGGACCAGCCCGGCGGCGGGGAGCGGTAAGCGGGAAGGCGGGCGAGGTGACGAAACGCCTCGCCCCAGCGCAACATTCATTCGGTCCGATTCCGCCCGAGCACCCGCTCCGCCTGCTCAAGAAACAACCGCGACAGCCCCGCATGCGGCGCATGCGGTGACCACAGGAAGCCCACGCGCCGCACCGGCGCCGGCGTCGGCAGGGGCAGCCGTGCGACCTGCAGGCCCGGCGCCTCCAGCATGATCCAGTCGGGCACCAGCGACACGCCGATGCCCTGATGCACCATCGCCGCGATGGCGTTCAGGGCGTCCATCTCCAGCCGTTCCTGCGGCACGATGCCGTGTTCCTGCAGATAGCGGTCGGCCAGCATGCCGCCCCACATGCCGCGGTCGTAGCGGATGAAGGGCTCGTTCGCCAGCAGCTCGTGCGGGTGGCGATGGGCGAGCGCTGGCGGGGCCAGCACGACGAAGGGCTCCTCCACCAGCACACGCCAGTCGAACGCCTTGGGAATGGCGAACTGCGGCTCGACGATGATGCCGGCGTCCAGTTCCCCGGCGACGACGCGCCGATACAGGTAACCAGACGAGCCCGGCTCGACGAAGATCTTCAATTGCGGATGGGCGGCATACAGTTCGCGCATCACCGGCGGCAACAGCCCCGTCAGCGCCGAGGTCGACACCCCCAGGCGCAGTTCTCCCAGCAGGCTGTCGTCATTGGCCGCGGCGCGCAGGTCGCGCACATCGCGCACCACGCCGCGCGCCTTCCCCAGGATCTTCAGCCCCGCCTGGGTCGGCAGCACGGTCCGTCCGGCCCGGCGCACCAGCGCGGTGTCCAGCGCTTCCTCCAGCGCCTTGACGCGCGCGGCGATGGCGGCGGGAGTCAGACCCAGCCGCCGGGCGGCCTCGGCGAACGAGCCGTGCTCGACCACCGCGACAAAGCTCTGCAGATAGCGCACGTCCATGGGAACACAAAGTCCTTATCGTTTGAATATGCCAATCAATACTGTTTTTGCATTCTGGCCCAACCTAGAATCGGCCTCAATTCGCATAAACGAGGAGACAAACCATGGCCGAAACCCGCCAGCTCACGGTCTATTCACCGGTGCTGACACCGTTCGATCGGCGCTATGCCCCGGCAACCGACCGCTTCGTGCGGCACTGCCGCTGGCTGGCGGACCAGGGAGTGGGGCTCGCCGTGTTCGGCACCAACTCCGAGGCCAACTCGATGTCGGTGGCGGAGAAGCAGGGCTTGCTGGACGCGCTGCTCGAGGCCGGCGTCTCGCCGTCGATGCTGATGCCGGGCACCGGCGCCTGCGCGCTGCCCGACGCGGTCGCACTGACGCGGCATGCGGTACGCGCGGGTTGCCAGAACGTGCTGATGCTGCCGCCGTTCTACTACAAGGGCGTCAGCGACGAAGGGCTGTTCCGCGCGTTTGCCGAGGTGATCGAACAGGTCGGTGACGGCGCGCTGCGCGTCTACCTCTATCACATCCCGCCGGTGAGCCAGGTGCCGCTCAGCCTTGCGCTGATCGAGCGGCTGCTCGATGCATTCCCGGGCGTGGTCGCCGGTGTCAAGGACAGCTCGGGAGACTGGAGCAATACGAGCGCGATGATCGAGCGCTTCGGGCCGCGCGGTTTTCGCGTGATGGCCGGAACGGAAACGCTGCTGCTCGATACGCTGCGCGCCAACGGGGCCGGCTGCATTACCGCCACCGCCAACGTCAATCCGGGGCCGATCGTCGCGCTCGCGCAGAACTGGCGCAGCGAGGATGCGGATGCGCAGCAAGCCGCGCTGAACCGCACGCGCGCCGCGTTCCAGCAGTATCCGATGATCGCCGCGATGAAGGAGGCCATCGCCGAGCATAGCGGCGACGATGCCTGGCGCACGGTGCGCCCACCGCTGACCGAACTGGACCCGGCGCAGCGCAAGGGCCTGCACGATGCGCTGGCGGCGCTGGACTTCCGCATGCCGGGCGCGCAGCAGCTGCGCGGATAGCGCCTCGCTCGGCGTCGTGCCGGCCGTTGCAGCGCGTTGGGTCGTCAGGCAGTGCCGCCGGGCCCAGGCCCGCGCAAACCACACAAATACAACCGTAGAGGAGACTCCCCATGACATCGCATCGCACCCATTCCCGCGTGCGCCGTACCCTGCTGCGCGGCGGCATGCTGGCAGTCGCCGCCCTTGCCGCGACCGGCGCACTGCCGCCGGCGCACGCCGACAACTATCCGAGCAAGCCGATCCGCATCGTGGTGGGCTTTGCACCCGGCGGAGGCGCGGACATCGTCGCGCGGCAGATCGGCGCCCGCCTGCAGCAGCAGATGGGCCAGCCGGTGGTGGTGGAGAACCGCCCTGGCGCGACCGGCACCATCGCGGCGGCGAACGTCGCGCAGTCGCCCGGCGACGGCTATTCGATGATGCTCGCTTCGCAATCGACGATGGTGATCGCGCCAAGCATGTACGCCAAGCTGCCGTTCGATCCGCTCAAGGACTTTCTGCCGGTGACGCAGATGGTGTCGATGCCGCTGGTGATGGTGGTGCATCCGTCGGTGCCCGCCGCCACGGTGCAGGAGGTGGTCGCGCTGGCCAAGGGCGGCAAGATCGCCAGCTATGCGTCCTCGGGCGCGGGCGGTCCGCAGCATATCGCCGGCGAGGTGTTCAAGAGCATGAGCGAGGTCAAGCTGACCCACATTCCCTACAAGGGAGAGTCGGCGGCCCTGACCGACGTGATGTCCGGCACGGTGCCGCTGATGTTCGCCAACCTGCCGGTGGTCGCGCCGATGATCAAGTCGGGCAAGCTCAAGGCGATCGCGGTATCGAGCCTGGAGCGCGCGCCGGGCCTGCCGCAGCTTCCCACCGTTGCGGAGGCGGGCCTGAAGAACTTCGAGGTGTTGACCTGGTACGGGCTGTTCGCGCCGGCCAGCACGCCGCGCCCGGTCGCCAAGCGGATCAGCGACGAGGTGCAGCAGGCGCTCAAGACGCCCGACATGCAGGCAAAGTTCGCCGAGCAGGGACTGACCATCGTCGGCACCAATCCCGAGCAGTTCGGCAAGTTCATGACCGCCGAGGTGCCCAAGTGGGCCCAGGTGGTCAAGTCGGCGGGCATCCAGCCGGAGTGATCCGGCACGCCGGGCCGGCAACGCCGGTCCGGGTTCCTCCCGTCATCCGCCCGTTTCAACCGTAATAGAAGACCCAAGCATGATCTCTCGCCAAGAAAAACGTGTCATCGGACCGTGCATCCGTCTGCATCCGGCCGACAACGTGCTCGTCGCGCGCATGGACGTGGGCATCGGCACCGCCATCCCCGGCGAGGACTGGACCACGCGCGGGCAGGTGCCCGCCGGCCACAAGATCGCCGCGCGCCTGATCCGCGCCGGGGAGCCGATCGTCAAGTACAACGTCTGCATCGGCTTCGCCGCGACCGATATCGCGCCCGGCAGCTACGTGCATTCGCACAACGTGGACTTTCGCGAGTACGAGCGCGACTACGCCTATGGCCGCGACTACGTGCCCGTCGAGCCGGTGCCGGCCGGGCAGCAGGCCACCTTCGAAGGCATCGTTCGCCGCGACGGGCGCGTCGCCACGCGCAACTATCTGGGCATCCTGTCGACCGTGAACTGCTCCGCTACGGTGGTGCGCAAGATCGCCGAGTACTTCACGCCGGAGCGGCTGGCGGCGTATCCGAATATCGACGGGGTGGTGGCCTTCAGCCATTCGCTGGGCTGCGGCATGGAGATGACCGGCGAGCCGATGGACCTGCTGCGCCGGACCATGGCCGGCTATGCGCGCCACGCCAACCTGGGCGGTGCGCTGATCGTGGGCCTTGGCTGCGAGCGCAACCAGTTGCCGGGGCTGCTGGATACGCAGCAGCTGGCGGACGGTCCGCTGCTCAAGACCTTCGTGATGCAGCAAAGCGGCGGCACCCGCCGCACCATCGAGGCAGGCATCGCGGCGGTCGAGGCGATGCTGCCCGAGGTGAATGCGGTGGAGCGCCGCACCGTGCCGGCCAGCCATCTGGTGGTGGGCCTGCAATGCGGCGGCTCGGACGGCTTCTCGTCGATCACGGCCAATCCGGCGCTGGGCGCGGCGGTGGATCTGCTGGTGCGCCACGGTGGCACGGCGATCCTGTCGGAAACGCCGGAAATCTACGGCGTCGAGCATACCCTGACCCGGCGCGCGGCCAGTCGCGCGGTGGGCGAGAAGCTGGCGGAGCGGGTGCGCTGGTGGAAGGAGGAATATTCGGTCGGCCGGGACGTGCAGATCAACGGACAGGTGAGCCCAGGCAACCAGATGGGGGGCCTGGCCAACATCTTCGAGAAGTCGCTGGGCAGCTCGATGAAGGGCGGTACCGGCCCGCTGATGGAGGTCTATCGCTACGCCGAGCCGGTCACGCAACGCGGGCTGGTGTTCATGGACACGCCGGGCTACGACCCGGTGTCCGCCACGGGACAGATTGCGGGCGGCGCCAATCTGATCGCCTTCACCACCGGACGCGGCTCGATGTTCGGCGCCAAGCCGGTGCCGAGCCTGAAGCTGGCGACCAACTCGCCGATGTACCGCCGGCTGGAGGAGGATATGGACCTGAACTGTGGCGTGATCCTGGATGGCGAGAAGACCATTGAGGAAGTCGGCGAGGACATCTTCCGGCTGATGCTGCGCACCGCCTCGGGCCATCGCTCCAAGAGCGAGATGCTGGGGCTGGGCGACCACGAGTTCGTGCCCTGGCATATCGGCATCATGAGCTGAGGCCACCCGGTTTGCTCCCCTCGCCCGCCTGCGGGAGAGGGGGAAAACCGGCACGAAGCGAAACACGGCGGGTTTGCTCCCCTCGCCCGCTTGCGGGAGAGGGGCCGGGGGAGAGGGCAGCCCACCACCGACGCACCTCCGGACTTTGATGTCCGGATCCGGCCAATCCGCTTTCCCTGGGCGCGGTAGGATGCGAACCATGGAACGCGAATCCTCCCTCGACCCCGATACCTGCTATCGCGCGATCGTCTCGCACGACCGCCGGTTCGACGGGCGCTTTTTCGTCGGCGTATCGAGCACCGGCATCTACTGCCGCCCGATCTGCGCCGTGCGCACGCCCAAGCGGGAGAACTGCACCTTCTTCCCCACCGCAGCGGCGGCGGAGAAGCAGGGGTATCGGCCCTGCCTGCGCTGCCGGCCCGAGCTGGCGCCGGGTCATGCGTTGTCCGAACTGTCCGGCCGGCTGGCGCAGGCGGCGGCGCGGCTGATCGAAGAGGGATTCCTTGCCGACGCCGATCTGCCCGCGCTGGCGGCGCGCATCGGCGTGACCGATCGGCATCTGCGCCGGCTGTTCCAGGCGCAGTACGGCGTGACGCCGCTGGAGTACGCGCAGACCCAACGTCTGCTGCTGGCCAAGCGCCTGCTGACCGATACCGCGTTGCCGATTACCGAGGTGGCAATGGCGGCCGGCTTCGGCAGCGTGCGGCGCTTCAACGAGCTGCTGCGCTCGCGCTACGGCATCGCGCCGGGCACCATCCGGCGCGGCAATGCGGCGAAAGTCTCGGCCGACGAGCTGGTGTTCGAGCTGGGCTACCGCCCCCCGATGGCATGGCCTGCACTGATGGCATTCCTTGGCGCGCGCGTGGTGGAGGGCGTCGAGCAATTCGTGCCGGATATGCATGGTGGCAGCTACGGGCGAACGGTCGCCGTGGAGGTGGCTGGCCGCGTCCATCGCGGGTGGTTCCGGCTGACGCTGGTGCCGTCGCGCTGCCTGCTGCGGGTCGCCGTGTCGCCCACGCTCGCCCATGCCGTGCCGCAGGTGCTGGGCAAGGTGCGGCGGCTGTGCGACCTTGGCTGCCGGCCCGACGTGGTGGACGGGCACCTCGGGGAACTGGCGGCGGCGACGCCCGGCATGCGGCTGCCGGGCGCGGTGGACGGCTTCGAGATCGCGGTGCGCGCGGTGCTGGGGCAGGTCGTGTCGGTGGCGCAGGCGCGGGCCATGCTGGGCCGTCTGGTCGCCGCGCACGGCATGCCGATTCCCGCGCCCGATGGCAAGCTGCGGCTGTGCTTTCCTGCCGCCGCCGATCTGGCGGCACTTGCCCCGGCGCAACTCGAAGCGTGCGGCATTCCGCCGGGCAAGGCGCGCACCGTGAACCGGATTGCCCATGCTGTCGCGAGCGGTGCCTTGTCCCTGGAAGCAGAAGCGCCGCCCGAGCAGACGGTGGCCGCCCTGTGCGACATCGACGGCGTGGGCGACTGGACGGCGCAGTATGTCGCCATGCGCGCGCTGGGATGGCCGGATGCCTTTCCCGCCAGCGACTACGCGCTGCGCAAGGTGATGGGCATGGCCACGGCCGGCCAGGTCCGCCGCCACGCCGCGCAGTGGGCGCCGTGGCGCGCCTATGCGGCGATGCACCTGTGGCAGCGGTATGCCGAGCAGACGGCGCAGACACGCAGCACCGGCGCAACTGCGCAGGCCGCTGCGATCATCCCGGCGCCGGAGGTGGCGCCCTTGCAGGAGTCGTGACATGACGCACTATCGAACTTTCTCCAGCCCGCTTGGCCCCATGCTGCTGCGCGCGGAGGCGGATGCGCTGACCGGCGTGTTCTTCGCCGGCCAGAAGCATCACCCGGCCGGGCCGTTCGCGCTGGCAGCCAGTGGCGAGGACGGTCCTGTCCGCCGCCTGCTGGATGCGGCAATCGAGCAGCTCGGCCAGTACTACGCGGGCGAACGCCGCGCTTTCGACCTGCCGGTGCGCCTGGCGGGCAGCGCCTTCCAGCAGCGTGTCTGGCAAGCGCTGCAGGAAATTCCCTTTGGCGAAACCGTGAGCTATGGCGCGCTGGCGCGCAGGCTGGACCTGCCCGCCGCGCACGCACGTGCGGTCGGCATGGCGGTGGGGCGCAATCCGGTTTCGGTGATCGTGCCATGCCACCGCGTGCTGGGTGCCGCAGGTGCGTTGACCGGCTATGCTGGCGGCATCGAGCGCAAGCAGGCGCTGCTGGGCATCGAGGGCGACGCGCGCTGGCGCGCTGGGCTGCGGTGCAGCGAGTGGGCGGGCTCGCCTCTGGCGGCCTGATACGCCAACGCTGCATCGACCGGAGCATCGTCACGATGACAGGAGCCGGATTTGACGCGGCTATTCGTCGCCCTTGATACGCCAGCGGAACTGGCCATCGCCCTGCGCGCCACGGTGCCGGCAGGTGCGGGGCTGCGCGTGTCGCCGGCCAGCCAGATCCACCTGACGCTGCGCTTCATCGGCGAAGTCGATGAAGCCGGCATTCCTGGCATCGAGACAGCGCTTGCCCGCGTGCGGGCGTCGCCTTTCGCGCTGGCCGTCGAGGGCGTGGGTCGCTTCGGTTCCCCTGCGGGCGCACGCGGCGGCGGCGTGCTATGGGCCGGTGTCCGGCCGGAGCCGGCGCTGCTGGCGTTGCAGGCCGCAGTGGAGTCGGCATTGCAGGCGGCCGGCATTGCCCGCGAGCGGCGCGCCTGGCATCCCCATCTGACCGTGGCGCGCATCGGGCCGCGCACCGGTGCCGCAGCGGTCGAACAATGGCTGGCACAGCATGGCGGCATGACGTTCCCCGGCTGGACGGTATCGCGCTTCATCCTGTACGAGAGCCGCCTGCTGCCCGGCGGCGCCGAGCATCGCCAGCGGCGCGGCTATCCGCTCGCGGCATAAGCCGGACAACCCCACGGAAGTCGGGCTAAAGTTTTGTCCGCTTCTGGCCGTTTTTGCACTAGAGTCCTCACCGCCTGCCGGCGGCAGGGCGCCAGTCGCGCGTGCGCCGCGCGCGTCCGTATCCAGCACCGCGTATTCCCATGAACCCCCAAGAGTCCACCGAAGCCTCGCAGCCGCAGCATCTGGCGGCGGACGAGCAGTACCGGCTAACCCATTCGTCGCAGATCGGCACTGTGCTGCGCGATCTCGCCTGGCAGAAGTGCACGGTCAACGTGCGCACTGACCGCGCCAGGGAGACCGTCACCGCACTGCTGCATGTGGACCCGTCCAGCCGTACCTTCGTGTTCGACTGGTGCCGCACCGATGACGAATCGAAGGCGGTGATGGAATCGAAGAAGAACGCGTTCGCGGCCTCGCTGCGCGGCGTGCCGGTCAATTTCGAGATCGGAACGGCGACGCCGATCGATTTCCAGGGTGGCCCCGCGCTGCAGGCGCTGTTCCCGGACAAGCTCTATCACTTCCAGCGCCGCCGGCATTTCCGCGCGCGCACGCTGGTGACCCGTAGCTACTCGTGCGAGGGACGTCTCGAGGACGGCCGCATTGTCAAGCTCGATATCTCGGACCTGTCGCTCTCCGGCGTGGGATTGCGCTCGCGCACCGTCGGCGACGCGCAGCTTCCGGTGGGTGCGGAGCTGTCGCGGGCCCGCCTGGATTTCGGGCAGCTCGGCAAACTGGATCTGGATCTGCGCGTGGTCGGCCACTGGCTGGTGGGCCGCGATGAGAGCGCGATCCACCATTTCGGCTGCACCTTCGTCAATATCGACGGACGCGTGGAGAACATGCTGCAGCGCCTGGTGTTCGCGCTGGAACTGGCGCACCGCGGCTAAGGCGCGGTGCCGGCTCGCCCCGGCGGGCCGGCCGGCTTGAGTCAGGCGAGCAGGCGGTGCCTGGACGGAAGCCGTGTTGGAAGACGCCGGTCAAAAGATGCCGGCGGCAAATCGCTCGCCGACTCGGCGAAAGCAGCGGATCCGGCCTCTCGCGGCAGGACCGCGCAAGCCGTCATTGCGGCTTGGTCTGTGCCACCATCGTGATGGCAAGCATCACATCCCCGGACAGCCGGCCGCCATTGCTCGGCATGCCTTCATTCGCCAGGATGTCCCACAGGTTCTCCGACCCTGCCGCGATGCGCTGACGCAGCTCGGCCAGATAGGCATGTTCTGCCGGCATCAGCGGCCGCTCCCCGCTGCGCATGTCCGCAACGATTGCCCCGAGTGAGAGTTTTTCGAAAGTCATATTAGTGTCGCCCCGATCACTCATTTGGAGCGACTTGCAATGCAATTCGCTCCAACGAGCGTCGATTCTATCGAATTTGTACGAATCCGTTTAAAACGAACATAGAGGCTTTTACCCACTGTTTCTTCGAGTGACCGCCAAAACGGAGAGAAGCGCCACGGCCCGGGCACAAATGCCGGCACCTCGCGAAGGTCACGGGAAACGCACGACATCACAGAAGAGTGCCGGCTCATGCGCCTGTTGCGTGCCGGTTGCGCGCACATTTCGCGCACATTTCCCGCACACGTACCGAAAATAAATCGGGGATGCAGTGATCCCCGATACATCCAATTCGGGAAATTTTCCGGCGGCGCCATGCAATCCGCACCAAAGGCGGGATTGCTTCACGTGGAATTGGCAGCGCTCAGCCAGTAATGAGGCGAGCCATTGCGGCAGAGGCTTCGCGCATGGCCGGCAGCAGGCGCCGCACCATGTCCGGCTCATCGACTTCGCCGACGCGCACGCTGACGCTGATCCCGGCCACCGCGCGCCCACTCTCGTCCGGCACTGGTACCGCGATCGCGCGCAGACCCGGCTCCAGCTCCTCGTCCACGATCACATAGCCGTCATTGCGGGCCTGGACGAAGCAGCGCTCGAGCTCGGCGCGGGTGACCTTGGTCTGCACGGTGCGGGGATGAAGATCGGCGCGGCTGAAATAGGCGTCCTGCGCCGCCTGATCGAGGTCCGCCAGCAGCACCCGGCCCACGGACGTGCAGAAGGCGGGCAGCCGGCTGCCCATGCCGAGCGCGTGGGTCAGTACGCGGCGCACTTCCGAACGCGCCAGATAGAGGATGTCGGTGTCCTCGAGGATCGCCAGCGCGCAGGTTTCGTTCAGCGTGCGGCTGAGCTGGTCGAGGATGGGCTGAGCCTGCGCCACCAGCGCCGTGGAGGAGAAATAGGCGTGCCCGAGGTGCAATACCCGCGGGCGCAACGCGAAGCGGCCGTCCTCCTGGCTGACGTAGCCCAGCTGCTCCAGCGTATAGAGGCAACGGCGCACCGAGGCGCGGGACAGCCCCGTACGCTGGGCCACCTGGGCGATGGTGAGCGGACGCTTGCGCTCCGAGAAGGCCTCCAGCACCGTCAGCCCGCGCGCCAGCGACAGCATGAAATTGGGATCGCCGGCATAGCGCTCCAGCCCCTGCGGGCGGGCCGGGGCGTCGAGCCGCACCGGTGCGGCCGCAGTAGAAGGGCCCGTGCCCGGCACGGACGGCTTGCGCGCAGTCATGGCGGCTGGATCAGCTGCCGGCACGCAGCGTGGCCAGGATACGCGCATGCAGGCGCGGGTTGGCGCTCGCCACCACGCGTCCCCCTTGCTGGGCGTCGCCACCGTTCCAGTCGGTCATCACGCCGCCGGCGCCCTCGATGATCGGGATCAGCGCCTGCACATCGTAGGGTTGCAGCCCGGCTTCCACCACGGCGTCGACGTGCCCGGCCGCCACCATGCAATAGGCGTAGCAGTCGCCGCCATAGCGCAGCAGGCGTGCCTGCTGCGCGACCCGCTGGAAGGCGTTCCAGTCGGCCTCGTCGGCATACATCTGCGGAGTGGTACACATCACGGTGGCATCGGCCAGCGTTTCGCACGCACTGCTGGACAGCCGCTCTTCGTGCCCGGCGCGCCGCAGCATGGCCGCGCGGCCATCGCCATGGAAGCGCTCGCCGGTGAAGGGCTGGTCCATGATGCCGAGCACCGGTCGCGTGCCATCGTTCAGCGCGATCAGCGTGCCCCACAGCGGCAGGCCCGAGATGAAGGCGCGGGTGCCGTCGACCGGATCGAGCACCCAGGTCCACGGCGTCTGCCCTGCGACGCGCCCGTGTTCCTCGCCGAGGATGCCGTGCTGGGGATAGCGCGCCGCGATGCGCTCGCGCATCGCCGCTTCGGCGCGGCGGTCGGCTTCGGTCACCGGGTCGTAGCGCAGCGCGGGCTGCGCGACGTCGCGGCCCGCGCTCTTGTCGTCCACCGCCATGCGCGAGCGGAACAGGGGCAGCGTGCAGGATGCCGCCGCATCGGCCAGCTCGTGCGCGAAGGCCAGGTATTCGGCGAGGGCCGGATCGCTCCGGGGGCCGTTGGCGGAATTTGCGGAGGCGGCGGAAGCAGCGGAATCAGTCGGTGTCATGGCGACGAGAGGAGAAAGCGGATGCGGGCGAGCCAGCAGCGGCCGGTTCGCCGGCAAGCCGACGGGCCCTGCCGGGCCGGAAAAGCGAAAATCGTATCAGGCTTTGCCGCCGAGGGCACCCGCGGTCAACCTTGCAGTGCCCGCACCGCCGCGCGCAGCGGCGCGGCTAGCTGGGCTTCACGCGGTTCGACGCGGTACAGCGGACCGGCCACCGAGATGCCATACATGGCGCCGCCGAGCATCACCGGCATCGCGATCGCGCCCAGGTCGGCCAGCGATTCCCCAAAGTTGCGGGCCCAGCCGCGCTGCCGGCTGTGGGCCAGTTCTTCCTGCAACGCGGCGCGATCGGGCAGTGTCCGGGCCGTCAGCGGCGTGAAACTGGCATTGGCCAGTACGGCATCGCGCTCGCTGTCGGGCAGCGCCGCCAGCAACGCGCGGCCGATGGAGTTGGTGTGGGCCTGCCGGTGCTCGCCCGCCGAGGCGGTGTAGCGCACCGGGTTGCGCGACTCGAACACGGCCAGGTACAGCACGCGGCCGTCGTCGCGCAGCTTGCCGAAGATCACCGTTTCGCCGGTTTCGTCCCGCAGCGACTCAAGTACCGGCTGAACGCGCTCGAGCAGAGGATCGTTGGCGGCGATGCGTTCGGCAATCGCCAGCAGTCGGCCGGTCGGGTAATAGCCCTGGCGCCGGCCGGATTCGTACAGGTAGCCCAGCGAGGCCAGCGTGCGAATCAGCCCCAGGCAGCTGGACATTGGCGCCCCAAGCAATCTGGCGAGCTCCGTCAGCGTCAGCGACCGGCCCTCGCGGGCGTAGATCTCCATGATCTCGATGACGCGCAGCGCCGTCTTGACGTTGGCGGCGCTGCGCTCGGCGGGCTCGGCGGTGGTCATGCTGTCATCCTGGGCTGTTGCGCGCGGGGCCGGCCCGCGTGGCATCGTCTGGTGGCGCCGGCTCCTGCTCCCGCTGACGGGAGGCGAGCGCTTGCGGCAGGCGACGAATATTACCCGGCGTGCGCGAGAACCGCGTCGGAATGCCCACCGTGCGCAGCCGCCCCTCGGTGGGGTGGTCGTATTCCCGCACCAAGCCGGTTGCGCGCAGGTGCGGGTCGTCGAGCACCGCGTCGAATGCGGGTACCTCGCCGTGCGGGATGTCTGCGTCGCGCAGCAGCGCCAGCCACTGCGCGGTGGTGCGGGTGGCGACGATGTCCGCGAGGGTGGCGTACAGCGTGTCGATATTGGCGCTGCGCCCGGCCGGGGTTGCGTAACGCGGATCGGCGGCCAGGTCGCCGCGGCCGGCCAGCGCGAAGAACCGCGTCCACTGCGCGCTGGTGTAGGGCAGCAGCGCCAGATAGCCGTCGCTGGTGCGGTAAGGCTTGCGATGCGGCGACATGACGCGCCCGTAGCCCGCGGCGCCCAGGGGCGGCACGAAGGTCTGGCCGGCCAGCTGCTCGACCGCGAGAAAGGACACCAGCGTCTCGAACATCGGCACTTCGATCGCCTGCCCGCGGCCGGAGCGCTCGCGCTCGTAGAGCGCCATTGGAATCGCGTAGGCCACCGTCAACCCCGCCACCTTGTCGGCGAGGATGGTGTTGACGTAGCGCGGGCCGTCCTCGTTCGCGCCCTGGAAGGCGGCCATGCCGCTGCGGGCCTGGATGATGTCGTCGAAGGCCGGCTGCCCGGCATAGGGGCCGTCGTCGGCGTAGCCGTAGGCACCGCAGTAGATCAGCCGGGGATGATCGGGCGCGAGGGTGGCATAGTCCAGCCCCAGCTTGCGCAGCGAGGCGGGCCGTACGTTGGAGACGAACACGTCGGCGCCGGCGATCAGCGTCTTCAGCGCCGCCAGGTCGCCGTCGCGCTTCAGGTCCAGCATGGCGAAGCGCTTGTTGCGGTTCAGGTTCAGGAACGCCGCGCCCATCGCCGGGTGTAGCGCGGGTTCGGCATGGCGGAACACGTCGCCTTCCGGCGCTTCGACCTTGATGACGTCGGCACCCATGTCGCCAAGGATCTGCGTCGCATAGGGACCCATGCCGACCGACGTCATGTCGACGACACGCACGCCGGCCAGCGGCCCGGTCGGCTTGTGTTCGCCGGCCTCGTCGTCCGGCTGCCAGGCTGGGATCGGATCAGGTGCCATGGTTCAGTAGGACTTGGGCAGGCCGAGCACGCGCTCGGCGATGAAGCACAGGATCAGCTGCGGGCTCACCGGTGCAATGCGCGGGATGTAGGACTCGCGCAGCAGCCGCTCCACACGATACTCGCGCGAGTAGCCCATGCCGCCCAGCGTCAGCACCGCGGTCTGGCAGGCGTTGTGGCCGGCTTCCGCGGCAAGGTACTTGGCCGCGTTGGCTTCCGCGCCGCAGGGCAGTCCGGCGTCGTAGCGGGCCGCGGCCTTCATCACCATCAGGTTGGCGGCCTCCAGCTGCATCCACGCGAGCGCCAGCGGATGCTGGACGCCCTGGTTGGTGCCGATCGGGCGGCCGAACACCACCCGTTCCTTTGCATACTCGGTGGCGATCGACAGGGCCGCACGACCGAGGCCCACCGCTTCGGCGGCGATCAGGATGCGCTCCGGGTTCAACCCATGCAGGATGTATTCGAAGCCGCGGCCCTCTTCACCGATGCGGTCCTCCTCGGGGATGAACAGCTCGTCGATGAACAGCATGTTCGAATCGACCGCCGCGCGGCCCATCTTGTCGATCTCGCGCACTTCCACGCGCTCGCGGTCCAGCGCCGTGTAGAACAGCGTCAGTCCTTCGGTCGGTTTGCCGACCTCCGCCAGCGACCGGGTACGGGCCAGCAGCAGCATGCGGTCGGCCACCTGCGCCGTGGAGATCCAGATCTTGCGGCCGCTGACCGAATAGCCGCCCTCGACCTTGTGCGCGACAGTCTTGAGCCGGGTCGTGTCCAGCCCGGCATCCGGCTCGGTGACGGCAAAGCAGGCCTTTTCCTGGCCCGCGATCAGCGGCGGCAGGAAACGGGTTTGCTGCTGCGGCGAGCCGAACACCACGACCGGGTTCAGGCCGAAGACGTTCATGTGCACCGCGGAGGCGCCGCTCATGCCCGCGCCGGACTCGGCGATGGTCTGCATCACCAGCGCGGCTTCCAGGATGCCGAGCCCCGCGCCGCCCAGCGTTTCGGGCATCGCTACGCCCAGCCAGCCGCCTTCGCACAGGGCGCGGTGAAAGTCATGGGGAAACGTCGCGGTGCGGTCCCGCTCGTCCCAGTAGTGCATGTCGAACGGCGCGCAGACACTGCGCACGGCCTCGACGATGGCATGCTGCTGATCGGTCAGTTCGAAGTTCAAGGGAGCCTCGATCGAGTGTTTTGGTGGGTCTGAGTCACTGGGTCCCCGCCTGCGCGGGGACGACAGGGGTGGCGAAGGACGGCGGCGCTTGCCAACCACCTCGTCGTCCCCGCGCAGGCGGGGACCCAGCGTCTTTCGTTGAGCGACATCGCGGTCTTCAAGCCACTGGGTCCCCGCGTTCGCGGGGACGACAGGGGTGTGCGAAGGACGGCGGCGCTTGCCGACCACCCCGTCGTCCCCGCGCAGGCGGGGACCCAGCGTCTTTCGTTCAGCGACATCGCGGTTTTCAAGCCACTGGGTCCCCGCGTTCGCGGGGACGACAACAGTTGTGCGAACGACTGTGGCGCTGGCAAACCAGCGCGAAACGGATCACTCCGGCTTGATCCCCGCATCGCGCACCAGCCGCGACCACTTGTCCAGTTCGGCCGAGACGAACTTGCCCAGCTCCCCGGGCGTGCTGCCGATCGGCTCGAAGCCGAAGGCGTTGTACTGCGAGGCAAGCTGCGGATTGGAGACGATCGCCACCAGCTCGCGGTTCAGCCGCTCGATCACCGGCGCAGGCGTGCCGGCGGGCGCGAACACGCCGTTCCAGGAGGTGATGTCGAACCCCTTCAGTTCGGGCACGCTCGCCAGCGGCGGGACGTCGGGCAACAGTTTGCTCGGCTGTGCGGTGGTGACGCCGATCGCGCGCAGCTTGCCGGCGCGGACGTTGGCGATGCCCGCGGCGAAGTCGACGAACATCAGCTGGATCTGGCCGCCGATCACGTCGGTCATCGCCGGCGGCGTGCTCTTGTACGGCACGTGCAGCAGGTTCAGCCCCGCCATGCGCGCCAGCGTCGCGCCGGAGACGATGCCGGTGCTGTTGCCGCTGCCGTAGGACATGCCGGGATGCGCCTTGCTGTAGGCGATGAACTCGCTGACGGTGCGGATCGGCAGCGACGGACTGACCACGAGCATGAACGGCAGGTTGCCCATGCGGGCGACCGGCGCGAAGTCCTTGACCGGGTCGTAGCGCAGCTGCTTCATCAGCGACGGGTTCGCCGAGTGCGTGGTGTTGGTCGTCATGAACAGCGTATAGCCGTCGGGCGCGGCCTTGGCGACGTATTCGGCGGCGATGGTACCGTTGGCGCCCGGCTTGTTCTCCACCAGCACCGGCTGCCCCAGCGCATCGCCCAGATGCTTGGCCGTCAGCCGTGCGACCGCGTCAGTACCGCTGCCCGCCGCGAACGGCACCACCAGCTTGACCGGACGGTCGGGGAAGTTCTGCGCCAGAGCCGGCGTGCTGGCGGCTAACCCCAGCAGACCCGCGCATACGCCCATCAGCGATAGCGTGCGCTTCCATTGCTTGTTCATGGCATGTCTCCTCGTTGTGGTTTTGTTTGCCTTGCACTGCCTCGTTGGCTAGGGCCGCCGCACGCGCTCGGGCGACTCCTCATACGGCGGCGAATAGATGACCAGCACCTTCACCGGCTCGTCGCTGATCACGGTGAACACATGCATGGCGTCGGCGGGAAAGAAGCAGCAATCCCCGGGGCCCAGCTCGCGCCGTTGCCCGCCCACTTCGGCGAGCGCCCGGCCTTCGAGCACATAGCAAACCTGCTCGATGCCCGGATGCGCATGCGGCAGTGCGCCCTTGCCCTTTTCGATCGTGCCGTGCACGACCTCGAGCTGGCGGGCGCCGACGGTGTCGGGACCGATCAGGCGCCGGTTCAGCGTGCCGACGTGGTTGGCCGGGTGGTAGCCGGGGGTGTCGGCCAGCGACACGAAGTAGGTAGGGTGGTCTTGCATGTCTGCTCCGCTTCCGTTTCCTTCCGTATTTCGAATAAGTATTCATATACGTGAAGTAGAAGGTCAAGGCGTTTTCCGCTTCCCGCGGGTAAACGAGGGCGCGTCAAACGTCCTGCGGCAGCAGGGATCTGGCGGAGGGACCGCAACGGTGGAGCGTTCGGCGTCAGCCGAAAGGAAAGGCGCGCGTCTGGCCTGGAAGTTGCGTTTCCGCTACGACTGCCCGCGGCGACGACAACACGACCGAACGGCAAAAGGCCACGCTACTCGGGCCGGCGAAGGCCGTGGCGCTGCACGAAAACGAGATGGGGGGAACGGCAATGGGGATGGTGCCCATGGGCAGGATCGAACTGCCGACCTCTCCCTTACCAAGGGAGTGCTCTACCACTGAGCCACATGGGCATTGCATAGCCGGGTTCAGACGAACCGGCATTTGGAGCGGGAGACGAGTCTCGAACTCGCGACCTCAACCTTGGCAAGGTTGCGCTCTACCAACTGAGCTACTCCCGCTTGATGGCTCCCCGACCTGGGCTCGAACCAGGGACCTGCGGATTAACAGTCCGTCGCTCTACCGACTGAGCTATCGGGGAATTGCATCGCAATGCGAAGAGGCCGGATTCTACTATCGCTTTTGCCGTTACTGCAAGCCAATTGCAGCTTTTGCGATACCACGGAGTTGACATGCAAATCATCCCTGTGATTCTGTGCGGCGGCAGCGGCAAGCGGCTGTGGCCCATGTCGCGTGGCGGTTTCCCCAAGCAGTACCTCGCCCTGGTCGGTCAGCAGACGCTGGTCCAGCAGACCGCCTTGCGCGCGAGGAGCGTCGCGGGCGCGGCCCCGCCTATCGTCATTACCAACGCCGAGCAGCGCTTTCTTGCCGCGGAGCAATTGCGCAGCGCGGACATCGAGGCGTCCGCCATCGTGCTGGAGCCGGTGGGGCGCGATACCGCGCCTGCCGTCGCGGTGGCCGCATTGCTCGCGCTCCAGGATTGCGGCGATGCCTTGCTGCTGGCGATGCCATCGGACCACGTCATCTGCAACACCAGCCGCTTCGCGGAACTGACCGCGATGGCGGCCGAGGTCGCGAAGGAGGACTTCCTGGTGACGTTCGGCATCGAACCGGCCAGCCCGCATACGGGGTACGGCTATATCCGCCGCGGCACGCCACTGCGGGACGGCGTCTACCAGATCGACCGCTTCGTCGAGAAGCCGGACGACGCCACGGCGAGCCGTTTCCTGCAGGAGGGCGGCTACTACTGGAACAGCGGCATGTTCCTGTTCAAGGCCTCGGCCTTTCTGGACGAACTGCGCCAGCATGCGCCTGCCATTCTGCGGCACGCGAGCGAGGCGCTCGAGGCGAGCTCGCGCGACGAGGATTTCCTGCGGCTGGAGGAGGCGTCGTTCAGCGCCAGCCCCGAGCTGTCGATCGACTACGCCGTGATGGAGAAGACCGGCCGCGCCGCGGTGGTGGCGGCGTCCGACCTTGGCTGGAACGACATCGGCTCCTGGGCCGCGCTATCGGAAATCGCGCCGCGCGACGACGACGGCAATGCCACCCTCGGCGACGTGCTGACCGAGGGGGCGAGCAATTCGTATATCCGGGCCGAACACCGCATGGTTGCAGCGGTTGGCGTCAGCGACCTGGTGATCGTGGAGACCGCGGACGCGGTGCTCGTCGCCCATCTGGACCGGACCCAGGACGTCAAGCAGATCGTCGAGCGTCTGAACGAGTGCCATCGCTGCGAGTCCGTCACGCACCGCCGCGTGTACCGCCCCTGGGGGAGTTACGAAGGCATCGACCATGGCGACCGCTTCCAGGTCAAGCGCATCGTGGTCAAGCCCGGCTCGTCACTGAGCCTGCAGATGCATCACCACCGCGCCGAGCACTGGGTGGTGGTACGCGGCACCGCGCGCGTATCGAACGAGGACAAGGTGATGCTGCTGACCGAGAACCAATCGACCTATATTCCGCTCGGTGCTCGCCACCGCCTGGAGAATCCGGGGAAGATTCCGCTGGAGCTGATCGAAGTGCAATCGGGCTCGTATCTCGGGGAGGACGACATCATCCGGTTCGAAGACAACTACGGGCGAGGAGCCTGAGCCGGACGGTGGACCGGACCCATGCACCAGGTCCATGCACCGGGTTCATTCAAGGCGAGCCGACCCGGCGAGCAGGCACGCCCCCTATCCGGCTTACCCGCGTTCGTCCGCCTCCGGCAGTTGTCCACTCTCCACCACCGCCAGCAGCATCTGCAGTTTGGGCAGCTCTACCGGCTTGACGATATGGAAGGCGAAGCCGGCGGCCTTGCTCTCCGCACGGTCGCCCGGCTGGCCAAAACCGGTCATCGCGGCGTAGACGGTGTGCTGCCACTCCGGCAGCGCGCGCAAGCCCCGCAGCAGGGCGAAGCCGTCGACCATCGGCATCGCCAGGTCCAGCAGGGCGAGATCGGGCACGAAGTCGCTGGAGCGCTCCATCGCTTCCTCGGCATCGTAGGCCACGCGCACATCGTGTCCCAGCACCTGCAACAGCATGCCCAGGCTGTCGGCCGAATCGCGGTTGTCGTCGACCACCAGCACGCGCAGCTGGCGCGTGGCCTCCGGCACCCGCGTGTCTCTCGCTTCTTCCGCCGGCGCCAGCCCCAGCGGCAGCCGCACCGTGAAGGTGGCGCCCATCCCTTCGCCGGCACTGCTGGCCCGGATGCTGCCGCCATGCAGTTCCACCAGCGACCGGCACAACGACAGGCCGATGCCAAGGCCGCCTTCCTCCGACACCTTGGCGCCGGCCTTGCTCTGGAAGAACAGGTCGAAGACGTTCTCCAGGTCCTCCGCCGCGATGCCGCGCCCTTCGTCCCGCACGCGCAGCTCCAGCGCCTGCGCTTCCAGCTGGCAGGACACCTCGATCCGGCTGGCCGGGGGCGAGAACTTGGAGGAGTTCAGCAGCAGGTTCTGCAAGACCTGGATCAGCCGGATCGAGTCGGCCCGCAGCACGACTGGCATCGGCGGCAGTCGCAGGTCCAGTTGCTGCCGCCGACGGTCCAGCGACGGGCGCGCCGACTCCACCGCGCGCGCCACGATGTCCGACAGCTCGACGCGGCTCAGTTGCAGCTCGACCTTGCCCGAGGTGATTCGTCCCATATCCAGCAGGTCGTCCACCAGCCGCGTCAGGTGCGTCAACTGGCGGTCCAGCACCGCCTGGCAGTGGCTCAGCGTCGTGCTGGCCGCGCTGCCCACCGCCACGCCTTCCAGCCGCATCAGGTTGACGGCGTTGCGCATCGGCGCGATCGGATTGCGCAGTTCATGCGACAGCGTGGCCAGGAACTGGCTCATGCGGCGGCTCGACTCTTCGAGTTCCTGCAGCCGTTTGCGCTCGCTCATGTCCCGGGTCACCTTGGCGAACCCTTCGAGATTGCGATGCTCGTCGTACAGCGCGGTAATGATGACGTTGGCCCAGAACAGCGTGCCGTCCTTGCGCACGCGCCAGCCCTCGTCCTCGAAGCGCCCGATCTTTGCCGCCTGCTCGAGTTCGAATTCCGGCCAGCCGCGAGCGACGGCATCCGGCGTGTAGAAGCAGGAAAAATGGCGCCCGATGATCTCGTGGGCGGCATAGCCCTTGATCTTGCCCACGCCGCGGTTCCAGCTGGTCACATTGCCGCGGGGGTCGAGCGTGAAGATGGCGTAGTCCTGGATGGCCTCGACAAGCATCTGATAGCGGCTTTCGAGGCGTGCACCGGTGTCCGTCTGCGCGGGTCTTGCCGGTGCCCCCCGTGCGGGGGTGGGGGTGGATGGCATGGCATTCGCTTCCGCTTGAAGATGTCGGAAGAATACAACTAATGCACATTGCCCGGCCACCCTGCAATGGCCGCAAGGGCCACATTGCGGGAAAAAAGCCCCGTCAAGGACGGGGCTGCGAGTTGCAAACCGCGGGGCGGCGCCGCATCCGGTCCCTGGCCGAAGCACTCGGGGAGGGAGCTCGACAAGGCGCGACCCCCGTGTTGGCGATGCCGCTCAGGCGGCCCGCTGCACGGCTGCCACCGGCGAGGTGCGCTGCTCTGCCGCCTCCAGGTCGTCTTCGATCGCCAGCGCCCGCACCCGCTGGGCCAGCCGATGCAGGCTCGGATTCATCGGCTTGAGCTCCGTCCGCTCGGCGGCGAGCGCCTGGGCCAGCCGGGTGTTGCCACCCCGCAACGCCGCCTCGATCAGGGTCAGGTTCAGCACGTCGCGCTGGGCATGGCTGCCGCCAAAGCGCTGCGCGATCAGCCGGGTCGCGCCGAGCAACTCGATGACGCGATCGTAATCGCGCGCCTCGTAGGCGATCAGCGCTTCCACCACCGGCAGGCCGACGTCGCGCGACATTGCCGCGTTCGCGCCGCTGCCGCGCGCCGCCCGCTCCATCGCCGCGACCAGCCGGGCGAACGCCGCCGGCCGGTCATCCCCCAGGTAGGCCATCGCCGCGTGGACATCGTTGAAGGCGTACTGCCCCTCGGCGCCGCGCGCCTCCCAGGTGTCGGCCAGCTCCTTCCAGCGGTCCCCGACATCGACGCCGCGCAAGCAGAGCCGCCACAGCATCGCACTGGCGTCGATCACATCCAGCGCGACGGCCGAATGGCCCGAGCGGATCCGCTCGTCGTACAGGGCCAGCACGCGCTCCGTGTCGCAACGCTCGAGGTGGAACAGCGTCAGGTGCCACCAGTTGTGCACGGCCATCATGTTGTCCTGCGACCAGTCCGCGGCGCGTGCCTGCAGCCATTCGATGCCGTCATCGGTGCGGCCCTGCATCTCCATCACATGCGCGACGGCATGGATGGCCCAGGGGTCGCGCGCATTGATTTCCAGCGCGAAGCGGCCGCGCTCTTCCGCCTGCTCGTACAGGAAGGTCTCTTCCAGACCGAAGGCATGCATGCCGAGCACATGGCTGAAGCCCGGCACCGCGGCATTCCAGTGCGGCAGCACCTGGGCGACGCGATCGCGCAGCATGCTGGACTGGCCGAGGAAAAAGTCGGTCAGATGAGCGACCTGGATCGCCAGCAGGTCGCGCGGGTAATCGACCACGATCTGTCCATACAGGCGATTGGCGCGGCAGAAGTCGCCCTCCAGCCAGGCACGGGCGGCGGCCAGATGGCGCTGCTCGCGCTCGTTGGCGCGCCCCAGGTGCGCGTCCGCCTGCTCCAGCGCCTGGCGCAGCATCGGCATCACGGCGCCGTCCCCGGCGGTGACCAGTAGTCCGGCTCGCATGGCGTGGCCCATCATGAAGTCCGGCTCTTCGGCGAGCGCGTTTTCGATCAGCGTCAGGGGGTCGCCGTAATAGCCGTTGAACAGCTCGAGCGCCGCGTCGTAGCGCTCGATCGACCGGCTGTTGCCGGACGAGACCTTCAGATGCCGTGCGTCGGTGTGTTCCATGATGTCTTCCTTGGTCGAGGCGGATACAACGGACCTGGAATGCCAGGCCCTTGCCGGTGAAACCGGTAAGGCCAAGCGTAGGAAGGGGCTGTGAAGGGTCCGTGCGGCGCGGCGTGAAAGAAGCGTGAAAGTTGGGCCGCTCGCGCGGCGTGAATGCGCGATTCGTTTCCGAATTGCCGCGCTGCGTCGTCTATAACGACTATCTGGACAGCTGCGCGGCAGTTTGCGCGAAAGCGCGCGCCCGCACGGGCACTGGCCGTACGGCAGTGCTCCCACCGCAAGTACCAAAGCCCCCAGGGGCGCTCTGGCCATGGCGGACATTCGTCTCGATTTGCTGGGCGGCTTCGCGTTGCGCTCGCCAAGCGGAGACGCCATCACGCTTTCCGCGCGCAAGGCGCGCGCGGTGCTGGCCTATCTTGCGCTCACCGCGGGCAGGCCCCAGCCGCGTGACAAACTCGCCGCCCTGCTGTGGGCCGACAGCAACGCCGAGCAGGCACGTTCCAGCCTGCGCCAGGCGCTCAGTGCGATTCGGCGCGCGGCAGGCGCCGAGGTGCTGTCGATCGCCGAAGGCGACCGCGTCCTGTTGTCGGGGATTACCGCCGATGTGGTCCTGTTCGAGACGCATCTGCGCGGCAACGACGCCACCGCGCTGCAGGCCGCGGCCGATCTCTATCGGGGTGACCTGCTCGACGGCTTCGACGCCGGTTCGCCCGCCTTCGACCAGTGGCTCACCATCGAGCGGGAGCGCTTGCGCGCCCTGGCCGGCGGGTTGCTGGAGCGCCTGGTGGAAGCGCACCGCGCCGCGGGCGACCTGGAGCGCGCGGTCGCCTGTGCGGTGCGTCTGCTGGCGATGGATCCGCTGCGCGAGCCGGTCCACCGGGCGCTGATGCGCCTGTACCAGCGGCAGGGCAGGCAGGCGTCGGCGCTCAAGCAGTACCGGATCTGCCGTGCGGTGCTGCAACGGGAGCTGGGTGTCTCCCCCGAGCCGGAGACCGATGCGCTGTATCAGTCGCTACTGCGCAGCCGGCGTGCAGGTGAACCGGTCGATGGCACCGCACTGGGCGACGAGGAGGGCGAGGCCGCCGAGCCGGTCCCCGGTGTCCTGGGTACGCCGGCCGGTACGGCGACGGCGGCTCCCGCCTCAGGCGCCGCTGGGCCGCAGCCGCTTGCACCGGGCACGGACAGCGCCTCCTCGCCGCCTCCGGCTACGGTGCCCGCCGCCATGCCGGATCGGGCAGCGCAGGCAGGGGACGCCACGGCACGCCCGTCGCCGGCCGCGATGCCCGCCCCGGGTCCCGAGCTTCGCCACGCGGTGGTCGTCGTCGCCGAAGTCGACCTTGCCAGTGCCTCGATGGAGTCGCCCGGCACCGGCATGCTGGACCCGGAGCAGATGCACGAGGTGCTGGTGCGATGGCGTGACCATGGGCACGCCCTGGCTGCCAGCTGCGGCGGCCATGTCACCGATGCTCTCGGGGCGCGTTTGACCGTGGTATTGGGCGTGCCCGTGGCCCACGGCAACGATGCCGAGCGCGCCCTGCACGTGGCCACCGCCCTGCACGGCGGGCTGGAGGCGCTCTGCCCGCGGTGCGCCGCGCCGGTGCGCGCGCGCGTGGGGGTGGCCAGCGGGCAGGTGCTGTCGGCCAGCGCATCGGGGGGCAGCATGACGCTGACCGGCGCCCCGGTCGCCGTGGCCGCGCGGGTAATGGAGCACGCGCAGCCGGGGCAAACGGTGGTATCCAACCGCGTGTATCTCGCGCTGCCGGGCCGGCTCGATGCCAGCCATCTGACCGACCTGGTCATGCTGGGAATTCCGGAGCCGATTCCGCTATGGGCGGTGCGCCGCTTTCTGGACCCCGCGGAAACCGCGCCCCAGCACGCCTTTGTCGGCCGCAGCGCGGAGCTGGTGCAGTTGGCCGGGGTTGCCGGCGACTGTCTGCGCACGCGGCAGGGGCGCGTGGTGGTGATCCGGGGCGAGGCCGGCATCGGCAAGAGCCGGCTGGCCGAGCGGTTCCTGGCGCTGGCGCGCGAGCACGGCATGGACGCGCTGCGTGCGCTGGTGCTCGACTTTGGCGTGGACCGCGCCGGCGATCCGCTGCGCATGCTGATGGCCAACCTGTTCGGCGTCGCCGCGAATGCGGGGGCCGACGCGCTGTCGCAAGCCGTGTCGCAGGCCGTGGCGGCGGGAAGGCTCGCGGACGAGGACGAGGCGTTCGCCCGCGACCTGCTCGACATTCCCTGCACCCCCGCGCAGGCGGCGGCGCTTGCGGCGATGGAGCCGGCGGTGCGCCAGCAGGGCGCGCAGCGCTGCCTGGTATCGCTGGCCACGCAACGCAGCGAGCGCAAGGCGCTGCTGATCGTGGTCGAAGACGTGCACTGGGCCGAGCGGGCCTTGCTTGCCTGCCTCGCGCGGCTGGCCGGCGCCACGCGCACCTGCCCGCTGGTGCTGGCGCTGACCGTGCGTCCGGAACAGGATCTGCTGGACAGCGCCTGGCGCGCCGCCACCGGCAATGCGTCGCTGACCACCATCGACCTGGGTCCGCTGAACGAACACGAGGCGCGGGAGCTGGCGACGCGCTACCGGCATGTGGGTCCCCTGCTGGCACACTCCTGCATCCGGCGGGCGGAAGGCAATCCGCTCTTTCTGGACCAGCTGCTGCGCAATGCGGAAAGCGGGTCGGACGCCGACGCGCTGCCGGGCAGCCTGCAGAGCATCGTGCTGGCGCGGCTCGATCGTCTGCCGGAGGAGCACCGGCTGGCGCTGCAGGCCGCCGCGGTGCTGGGGCAGCGCTTCTCGCCCGCCGCGCTGCGCTATCTGCTCGGGCGCTCGGATGATCCTTGCGATGCGCTGGTGCGCCAGGCCATGGTGCGGCCCGAGGGCGAGGATTTCCTGTTCATGCACGCGCTGATTCACGAGGCCGTCTATGCCTCGCTGCTCAAGTCGCGCCGGCTCTCGCTGCATCGCCGGGCGGCCGACTGGTACCGGTCCCGCGATCCCGCGCTGCACGCCGAGCATCTCGAAGCGGCCGGCGATGCCGACGCGGCGCGCGCCTACGAGGCCGCCGCGCGGCACGAGGCCACGCACTTCCGCAACGAGCGGGCGCTGCGGCTGGTCGAGCGGGCGCTGCAGCTGGTGGAAAAGGCGCCCGACGACCGCGTGCGCCAATCGCTGGACTGCCTGCGCGGCGAACTGATGCTGGACCTGGGCCAGCCCGCCGACGCGCTGGACGCCTTTCGCCAGGCGGTGGCGCTCGCCGCCGACGATAGCCAGCAGGCGCGCGCCTGGTTTGGCGTGGCCGCCTCGCTGCGGCTGCTGGATCGGTACCAGGAAGCGCTGAGCGCGCTGGAACACGCGCATCGGGCGGCGTTGGCCACCGGCACCGACGAGATGCTGGCCCAGATCGAATCGTTGCGCGGCAACGTGCATTTCCCCATGGGCAATATGGAAGCGTGCCTGGCGGCCCACCAGAAGGCCCTGCATCACGCGGCGGCCGCCCATTCCGCACTGGGGGAAGTGCGGGCGCTCGGTGGGCTGGGGGACGCCTCGTACCAGCAGGGCCGGATGGTGACGGCGCGCGAGCAGTTTGCCCGCTGCGTCGCGCTGGCGCGGCAACAGGGGTTTGTGCGCATCGAAGGCGCCAACCTGCCGATGGTGGCCGTGGTGGACCTGATGTGCCATGCCTTGCCGCAGGCGCACGAGAACTGCGAGGCGGCCTTGCGCATCGCCCACCGGATCGGCGACACGCGCATCGAGGTGCTGGCGCTGGACGTGATGGCCTCCACCGCGCAGCTGAGCGGCGATTTCGCCGCGGTATTGCGCCACACCGAGCAGGGCCTGGCGGTCGCGCGCCGGCTCGGCGCCCGGCGCTTCGAGGCGGAGCTGCTGGGCAGGCGCGCGCTGGCGCTGGCGAAGCTGCGCGCGGATGGCCAGGCGCCTGCCAGTCCCGGGCCCGAGGTGGACCGCATGCTGGCCGAGGCGATGGCGTTGAGCCATGCCACGGGCCTGCGCTATTCGGGACCCATGATTCTCGGCTTTCTGGCCCGGATCACTCCCGACCCGGACCGCCAGCGTGCCGCCATCGAGGAGGGCGAGCGCATCCTGGCGCAGGGCTGCGTCAGCCACTGCCACCTGGACCTGTACGAGGCGGAAATCGAGGTGGCATTGCAGGCCGGCGATTGGGAGGCCGCCGAGCGCGCTGCCAATGCGCTACGCGACTACATGGCGGCCGAGCCGTTCCCCTGGGGCAGTTTTCATGTGCGGCGCGCGCAGTTGCTGGCAGCGCTTGGACGGGACGAGCGGGCGGGCCGCCCTGCGGGGCAGCCGCGCCTGGCGCAATTGCGGGCACTGCGGGCCGAGGGCGCGCAGGCGGGGCTGCACGACGCCCTGGGCCGCATCGACGCCGTCTTGCGGCGGTTCGGGGCGGCGGCCTGAGACCGTGGGGGCGGCATACAGGCGCGCCGCGCCCGACCCGCCTCGGTCAGCTGCGGCGCCTGACCATCCCGTAGATCGCCAGCAGCACAATCGCGCCGATCACCGAGGCGATCCAGCCGGCTGGCTCTCCGGGGCGATACCAGCCCAGCGCCTGGCCGACATAGCCGGCAACCAGCGAGCCGCCGATACCGAGCAGGATCGTCAGGATCCAGCCCATCTTGTCGTCGCCGGGCTTGATGGCGCGGGCAATCAGGCCAACGATGAGGCCGACGAGGATCGTACCGAGGAATGACAGCATAAGCATCTTCTCCTGCAGTTGACTACGGTTGGCAAGGGTAGGGCCGGGGGCGTGTGCCGCGGTGCTGCCATCTTGCCATGGCATGCTCCGGCTCGCGAGTCCCCGGCGCCGCTTCCCGCTTCAGCAAATTTGAAGCCAGCATGCAATTGCCGGACGCGCAGGAACCGCCGGGGGCTGGCAAACTGGCGGTCCTTTCAACCGTTTCCCTGGAACGTGTCCCGCCATGGGTACCCGCGCTTGCCGCCGCGTACCAGCCTCGTATCCCGAGCGGGACCGGAGATCGACGTGAATGCCATACAGGCGCTGCTGGAGCAGCATGGACTGAGTCTGGTGTTTCTGAACGTGCTGCTGGAGCAGGCAGGCGTGCCGCTGCCCGCCTATCCGATCCTGCTGGTGGCCGGCGCGCTCGGCATGCGTGGCACCGGCCCATCGATCGCGGCGGTGCTTGGCGCGGTGGTGCTGGCCTGCCTGATCGCCGACAGCCTGTGGTATTTCGCCGGCAAGCGCCTGGGCGCGCCGATGCTGCGCACCATCTGCAAGGTGTCGCTGTCGCAGGACAGCTGCATCCGGCAGACCCAGTCTCTGTACCTGCGGCTCGGCCCTCGCTCGCTGGTGTTCTCCAAGCTGCTGCCCGGCGCCGGCGCGCTGTCCACCGCCATGGCCGGCATGACCAGTACCCGCTATTCGGTGTTCCTCTTCTACGACGCCATCGGCGCGGTGGTCTGGGCCGGCGGGGCGCTGATGGTGGGCGCGGCCTTTCATCGAGCCATCGATCAGGTACTCGACGCGGTCGGCACCTATGGCCATGCGGCACTGATGATCGCGGCGGGCGCGCTGGTGGCGTTTCTTGGCTGGCGCTGGCACGCCCGACGCCGGCTGCTGCGCCGCACCCGCCGGGTGCCGCGCATGAGCGTGGACGAACTGGAAGCGCGCCGGGTGGCGGGACGCCTGCCGGTGGTGCTGGATGTGCGGGCGCCGGACGGCGCCATCGAGCGCATCCCCGGCGCGCTGCTGGTCGATCCCGAGGCGCCCCTGGCACTACTGAACGAGCATCCCCAGGACGCCGACGTGGTGGTCTATTGCGCCTGCCCGAACGAGCTGTCGGCGGCGATCCTGGCCGAGCGGCTGGTGGCGGCTGGCTATGCCAACACCTGGGCCCTTGCCGGCGGCTATGACGCGTGGAAACAGGCACAGCAAAGCCGTGCCGGAACCGAGGCGCAGGGCGGGGATCCGGACCAGCCGCCGTTGGTTGCGATGTAGAAGTTACCTGATCGCGACGGCAACGCTGGCGGCAAGGGTGTCGATTTAGACCCTTCTGACAACGCGGTTGGAGACGGCCTATAGTGGACGCTTTCGACGCTGGCCCGCCGCACCGCGCGCCGGCAGCCACAAGACGGACCCCGGCCGAGGGCGCCATGGCGCCGGCTCGGGCAGTCCGCCGGCAGTCCCCCAACTCTTGCCCGCCGCCACGATGATTTCCTATTCCCTGCTCGACCTTTCCCCGATTCCCGAAGGCAGCGACGCCGCGCAGTCGATGCGCCATTCGCTCGATCTGGCCCAGCATGCCGAGCGCTGGGGCTATCGCCGCTACTGGCTTGCCGAGCACCACAACATGCCCGGCATCGCCAGCGCCGCCACCGCCGTGCTGATCGGCTACGTGGCCGGCGGTACCTCCACCATCCGCGTCGGCTCGGGCGGCATCATGCTGCCCAATCATTCCCCGCTGGTGGTGGCCGAGCAGTTCGGCACGCTGGCCTCGCTCTATCCGGGCCGCATCGACCTGGGGCTGGGCCGCGCGCCGGGCACCGACCAGCTGACCGCTCGTGCGCTACGCCGCAATATCGCGCAGGACAGCGCGGACACCTTCCCGCAGGACGTCGAGGAGCTGCAGGCCTATTTCGACGAACCGCGTCCGCACCAGCGGCTGCGCGCGGTGCCGGGCGCCGGCCTGAAGGTACCGCTGTGGCTGCTGGGCTCGAGCCTGTTCAGCGCCCAGCTTGCCGCATCGATGGGCCTGCCGTTCGCCTTTGCCTCGCATTTCGCGCCAGGTTTCATGCGCCAGGCCATCGAGTTGTACCGCGGTACCTTCCGTCCCTCCGAGACGCTGGACAGACCCCATGTCATGCTCGGCCTGAACGTGTTCGCCGCCGACACCGAGCAGGAGGCGCGCCGCTTGTTCTCCTCGCTGCAATTGCAGTTCCTGGCCCTGGTGCGCGGCACGCCCGGCCGCATCCAGCCGCCGGTGGACGACATCGAAAGCCGCTGGAGCGAAACCGAGGCCGCCCATATTCGCCGCTCGCTGGCCTGTTCGGTGGTGGGCGATCCTGCCGCGGTACAGGCCGGCATCCAGCAATTCGTCGACGAATTCCGGCCCGACGAACTGATGCTGACCGCGCAGATCTTCGATCACGATGCCCGCCTGCATTCGTTCGATCTGGCGGCGCGCGCAGCCCGCGCAGTGCAGGCCAGGCCGGCGCTGTAGGCAGACCGTGCATTGCTCCCGGCGTTGCGCCGTCAGGCGGCGGCGCTGGCGATCCCCCGCGGTGCGCCGTCCTGGCGCCGGCGCCTGACCGCTTCGATCAGCTCCTGTCGTGCCCCATCCAGCCACGCGGTGCGGTGGCGCACCGGATCATTGGGCGAGAGCGCTTCCGGCGCGATCTGGCCGAGGAAGTAGCGCACCATGCTGCCCGCGCGTGCCGGCACCGGCATCATGCCCAGCAACTGCTCCCGCTTGAGCACGCCTTGCTCGACCGCATGGCCGAGCCCCGCCCAGGCGGTACGGCCGAACGCGATACACACGGCCTCGGGGTGGATGCGCGCGAGCCGGTCCAGGAACAGCTGCTGGTAGGCGTGGCGATAGATCGTCACGCTCATCATCTCCTCGAACGAGCCGTCGAAGGCAAGGCCGCGGCGCGTGGCCGCGTGCGGCAGCAGTGCCAGCGGCTGCAGCAGATGAAAGCTCTCCTCCCACAGCGCCGATGCGCCATGCAGTCCCAGCAGCGCCGGGATGCCGAAATGGTCCAGCATGCGCACCAGGTTCGGCCGCACCAGCGGTCCGCCCAGTTCGACCTGACGCTTGTTCTCGCATTCGATCACCCGCTCGGCGGCGTGCGAACGCAGCAGCGTCTCGGTGGTCTGCGCGGCCAGCCGCACGTGCATGTGGCCGGGCGTCAGGCTGACCAGCACCAGACGCGCCGTCGCATTCGTATGCTCGAACGGTACGTAGCTCATCCGGTAGGCGCCTTCACTGTCCACTACCACAGGCTGCGCAATGACGGCGGGCGCGCCGCCTCGGCGGATGCGCGCGCAGTACTCCTCGATATAGCTGGTCAAAGTCCCTCCATTCCCGTTGGTCGTTGGCGTCGCCGGCAATGCGTTTCGACCCGTTGGAACCGGCGCCAGCCATTGAACCGATGGTATGCGGGGGAACCGCGCCGGCATAGTCGCCGCGCGACGCAGGCGTGGCGGCGCGGGGCGGGTTTGGTGGGGCAACGAACAGATGGGCACTCCTGCCGCTGCGGCCGAGCGGCCGGCGGCGGGTGAACGAGACGCCCGCGCTATCCGCACGGGAGTCAGTGGGTGCACGCCAGCGGCGCGGGCCCGGCCTGCGGGTTCATCGCCACCACTGTCGGCGCCAGCGCGCGCAGCAGCCGTACCGACAGGGCGCTGGTGAAGCTGTAGCGCGCCGCCTGCGGTCCGCGCACGTGCAGCGTCACCGTGCCGAAGTAGCGCTCGCCGATGACGAAGACGAAGGTGGCCGACCGGCTGACTGCCCGGGAGGCGATGACATAGCCGCCGCGGCCGAACACCATGTGCCGGTGGTCGCCCGTGCCGGTCTTGCCGCCCAGCGCCATGCCGAGCTCGGCCGGGAAGGCGCCGGACGCCGAGCGGGCGGTGCCGCCCTCCACCACGTCGAGCATCGAGCGCCGCGCGAGCGCCGCCACGTCCGCATCCAGCAGCCGCTTGCCCTCGCGCGGCTGCAGGCGGAAGCGCGTTTCGTAGGGCGTGCCCACGGCAAAGTCAAGTTCGCGGATCGTCTCGGTGTACGGTTGCACGCCGCCGTTGAGCACGATGCCCGCCAGCTCCGCCAGTGCCGCCGGGCGGTCGCCCGACGCGCCGACGGCGGAACCGTACGACGGCGTCAGCGATTCAAAGGGGTAGCCGAGCCGGCGCCAGCGCTCGCCGATCCGCACGAAGGCATCGCGCTCGAGCAGGATGCGGATGCGGTTGTCCTGCCCCGCCTTGCTGCGCGTGCGGAACAGCCAGCTGTAGACCTCCTGCCGCACGTCCTTGCTGTCGGCCAGCGCCTGGTCCAGCGTCGCCTCCGGATGGAGGTTCAGATAGTCGAGCAGCCACAGCTCGAGAGGGTGGATGCGCGACAGGTAACCGCGGTCGTTCAACGAGAATTTGTCCCGGCCGTATTTGTCGTACAGCTCCAGCACCTCGCCTTCGTCCAGGGCCGACGACGCCGGCTTGCCCAGCTTCGCGCGCAGATGGCGGGCGAAGGTCTGCTCGTCCATCTGCGGATCGGCGCTGCGCAGCACCACCGCGATCCGTACCGCCACCGGCCGCACCCGCTCGAGCAGCAGGGCGATCCGACCGTCCTTGTCCAGCGGGCGATATTTGCGATAGAAGCTGGTCAGGAACTGGCTGCCTTCCTCGTCGGCGAATCGCACCAGCCATTCCCGCCGCCCTGGGGCGTCGCGCTCGGCCAGCAGCTCGGCGGCGTTGGGCACCTCGCGATGGACTTCGTAGCGGACGATGTCCCGCATCATCCGGATGAAGACGAGGTTGACCGAATGCTGGAACGCGCGGCGTACCGTCATCGGTTCGACCTTGGCCGAGCGGTCGAAATTGGAGAACGTCTGCAGACCGCCGCCGGTGAAGAACGCCTCGCCGGCGCCCGCGGCATACTTGCGCTCCATTGCCGCTTCGAGCAGCGCCGCGCGGGACAGGTCCGGCTGCGCGATCAGCTGATCGGCGACCCAGCGGCGCAGCGCATCGGTCGGCGCCACCGGCAGTGCCCGCAGCTGCGCCGTCGTCATGGCCGAGAGCTGCTGGTGCAGTTCCGCGATGATCTCCAGATAGGTGATCATGGTGCGCAGCTTGGCGGTCGAGCCCAGGTTCAGCCGGGCGCCGCTGTTCAGGTCGAAGGGCTGGTCGATATTGTCGGCCTGGATCCGCAGGTAGCTGGCATTGCCCACCCGCTCGAACAGTGTGAAGCTGGCCGCCAGGCGCGAGGGATCGTCGCCCTCGTTCAGCATGTTCTTGCCGTACAGACCAAGTTCGCGCGCGGCGTCCTTGTCGCGCAGCCGCATCAGCGTATCGGTGACCAGGCGTTGCGCCTGCGTATTGATGGTGCTGGAGACGGTCAGGTCGAGCCGGTCCAGGTCGTAGCGGCTGCCCACGCCCAGCATCCGCGACAGGTCGGCGCGCACCTGGTTGACCGCCTTGCGGGTCACGAAGGGGTCGGGCGGCGGCAGCGTCGGCACCGGCGCCTTGTCCAGCCGCGCCGCCAGCGCGGCGTCGCGCAATGACGTCGAGATGACCCCGGCCGAGGCGAGCAAACGCAGGTAGCTGTCCGTCAGCGGCTCGAGATTGGTGTCGTAACGGCGCAGATGGTAGGACGGCCGGCGCTGCGCGATGATCAGCGACAGCGCCTGCTTGTAGACCTGCGCCTGGCGCGGATCGAGCGTCGTGCCGGGGGTGCGGCGCGTCACGGCCTGCGCCGCGTTGGTCGGGGCATCGGGCATCACCGCCTGTGCAACGGTGCGCAACCCCTCCGTCTGGCCCGGACGCAAGCCGCTTTCCACCGCCTCCTGCATGCCCTTCGGCATGCCCTCGCGGATGGGGTGGGGCGGCTCGTCCTGCAAGGCGTCGTGCGGGCCGAGGTCGCCATGACCGAGCTGGCGCAGCAGCCGGTTTGCCGTGTCGAAATCCTCGCCGTACCAGTAGTACATGCCGTCGCCGATGCCGTGGATCTCGCCATGGCCGTTACGGGCCGACAGCGGCACGGTATTCAGGTACTCGGTGACGATGCGCTCGCGGGCACGGCTGGTATCGGGCCCGTCGCGATAGGCGCGCACCGATGCGGAGACCATCTGGCGCAGCTTCTCTTCGACCGAGGACGTGCGTCCATTGGGCGAGTGCCGGTACTTCTCGATCTGCGTGGCGAGGGTGCTGCCGCCCGGTGTCTCGCGATTGCGGTCCACCACGCTCAACACCTGATCGAGTCCGGCCCGCCCGAGCCGGCGCCAGTCCAGTGCCGGATTCCGCGTGGGGTATTCGGGATCGAGCAGCCCCTGATTCTCGACGAACAGCAGCGAGCGCGCGATCACCGGCGGCACGTCGGCGAAGTCGCGGTAATGCCGCTCGGGGAAGCGTTGCACCGACACGCTGTCGCCATGGCAATCGAGCAGGGCGAGGCCGGCGCGGGTCTTTTCCGCATAGGGCGGATACAGGCCGCGGTCCAGATAATCGAGCAGGGCGTCGGACATGCGGACCTGATGCACGCGCACAAAGCCGCGCGCTTCCAGCATCTCGGTGTAGTGCGGCAGGCGTGCATAGCCCATCCGCATGTCATAGGGACCGGCATCCGGGAAGCGGATACGGTCGCTCGGGCCGGCAGCGGTCTGCCAGGTCAGCCGTTGGCTCCATTCCCAGAAGTAGCGCGATTGCCAGCGCGAGGTGCGCAGTTCCTCGGCGACCAGATGGGCGGCGAAATAGCAAACGGAGCCCACCAGAGCCACCAGCAGAAGGATGGGCCAGATTCGTCGTGGCACGGTTCGAAGCACGATGCAGTTGGTCGATCGGATACGTAAATCGAAACGCGAGTGAAGCGTCATTGCGCGCTACGGGCCGCTTGCCTTCCACGTAAGTATCCATGCCTGCGTCGCACTTGGGAGCGTTGTGGACAGGGAAATTTGCTGTAGTCCCGGCGGGCGACCAAAGCGAGGAGCGGATGGAGCACTTTGTGCGTTCTGCTCTCCCTCCCGTGTTGCACAAATACGCCGAGGGTTTTCCCGCTTGGTGAGGTTGCGCACCGACCCGGCCTGTGCGGCCTCGCTCAAATACTGCGTTTCCTGCCATTCGGTTCGGAAACGGCGTGGAAACGGTTCGGGAGGGGTGCGCGGTGAGACGGGTATGGTGGATCGGATTCGGCGTGCTCGGGGGGCTTGCACTGCTCGCCGCCATCGCCTTCGGAGTGGGGATCTGGCTGGGCGAGCGCAAGGCCGAGCGCAGGGTGGACGTCGACGCGGCACCGGTCTCATGGCGCACCGATGCCGAGGCACTGGCGCGCGGCAAATACCTGTACGACTCGCGGGGCTGCATGGAATGTCACGGCGCCGATGGACGCGGCAAGGTGGTGCTGCGCGATGGCAAGGGGCTGTACGTGCGCTCGCCCAACATCACCGCCGGCAATCCCCAGGTGGCGGAGTACGAGCCGGTCGACTGGGTGCTGGCCATTCGCCACGGCGTCTCGCCCACCGGACGGCCGCTGCTGATCATGCCCAGCGAAGACTACAACCAGCTCAGCGACGACGACCTGTCCGCGCTGGTGGGCTATATCCGCAGCCTGCCGGCCCTGCCGGGCGGCTCGGGCGAGGTACAGCTGCCCTCGCTGGTCTGGGCGATGTACGGCTACGGCATGATCCGCGACGCCGCCGCCAAGATCGACCACACCTTGCCGCCGCCTGCGCCGCAGCCGCCAGCGGCGACCGCTTCCTATGGCGCCTATGTGGCCAACTCCTGCATCGGCTGCCACGGTGCCAATCTCGCAGGCGGCAAGATTCCCGGCGCGCCGCCGGACTGGCCCCCCGCCGCGGATTTGCGCCCCGGCGCGGCAATGAGCCGCTACGACACCGCCGAGCGCTTCGTCTCGATGATGCGCAGCGGCCGCCGGCCCGATGGCAGCGAAGTGAGCCGGGTCATGCCGTTCGACACGCTCAGCAGGATGAGCGACACGGACCTGACCGCGTTGTGGCTCCATCTGCGCGAATTGCCGCTGACGCAGGCCTCGCGCTAGACCGCACGAAACCGGGCCGCCGGGTGCGTCAGCGCATTCCCTCGGGCAAGCCGATGGCCGTGGTGTCTATGGTCTGCACGTCATCACCCTGCTGAACTTCGCTGCGCAGCACGAACGCTTCGGAAGGGCAGTACCAGTCGGTCACCGACATCGTGAACGGGTCGATCGCTTCGGGCTCGCCGCCGATCAGCACGGTGCCCAGCGAGGTCCGTTTTTCGAAGCGGATCGGCAGGCAGTCGCGCGGCCCGAGTGCGGTGGCAATGCGTTGCGCCTTGCCGACCTGGCGCGAACCGATTTCGATGGAAGCCTTCGGTATCTCGATCGTCGTCACCGGTTCCCCGGTATGCAGGCTGTGGATCTGCAGACTCGCACTCGATCGCAGCGATTCGCCGGGCAGGGTCATGCCTTCCCGGATGTCGCGACCTGCGTAGCTGAGAAACCCCTTGCCCTCGAACGACGCCACGCCGAACAGGCGGCCATAGCGGGCTTGCGCGTTGATCGTGGCGTTATGGCTGCTGATGGCATCGCCATCGGCGATGCGCCCTGGACCGAAGCTCAGGCGATGCACCTGGTCCATGACGACCGGCGGCCCCATGGTCGCCGCAAGCGCGGACTTCGAATGAATGTCGATCCAGGCGCCGCAGCTGTCCTCGGCGAAGCTGGGCTGGTGCACCGTGACGGTGATCGACATTGGCATCTTGCCATCCGCTTCGAGCTGCGCGCGCGCGCCTGCGCGAAACCAGGGTGCCAGGCAGATCGGCGGACGCTCCAGGTCTGCGGAAGCGGGCAACGGCCCGTTGGAGGAGATTTGCTGCCGCCGCTGGTCGGCCACGGGCTCGGCTGCGGCGAAGAGCGGCGTCGATACGCCGGGAGCCAGCAGCGCGATGGCCGCCAGTCCTGCCCGCCAGCAGGAAAAGAAGGTCCCGGGCGGCATGCGCACATGACCGCCTGTGACACGGTAGGAGGGGTCGCTGACTGGCGCTTCCCCGCCGGTCGCGCAGCAGACTTGCATGGCGGCATTATGCAGGCGGTTGACGCGGTTGTGCATCTGCCGCCGCTAAATGGCCCCGCCGAGCGGCGGGCAGGTGCGCGTACTCAGGCGGGCGCGGTCTCCGCTACCGTCGAAACCGGGGCACCGCGCCCGCTTGCGGGGACGGCAGCGCCCGTGCCGGCTGCATGCGGCAACGACCGTCCAAGCCGGCGCAGGCGCTCGCGCAGCGCCGCATCGGGGGCTGCCGACGGGCAGGTGGCGGCGGGATCGGCTACCCCGAGCTTGTCCAGCGCGAGGCGGTAATCGTCGACGGTCAGGCCCACTTCCGGGTCCACCACGATCGCCGCCGCGCCGAACAACGACATCGCCATGGCGGGGTCCGCGCTGAGCACGGCCATCCGGGGCGCGGCCGGCTGGCGCGCCAGCCAGGCGTCGATCTGGCCGGCGAACCCGCCCGGGGCGTCGGGAGCGAACGCCTGGACCTGCAAGTCAAGCTGCTGGATCAGCGCCTGTGCGGCCCCATGGCCCCATTCGTGAGGCAGCACCACGCGCGCGCCGGTCACACCGAACAGCCGGCGGACGAAGCCGACGGCGACGGCATCGAAACGCCGCAGCGCGCCCGGCATGCCGGGCTCCGGTATGCCGCCGAGCCGGGCGGCGGAACGTTCGGAGAAGAGGACTCCGGGCACATCGAGCATGATGAGGCGATCGGACATAAGGGCTTTGCATCCTGATGAAGCGGTTGGAGCGGCGGGCAGCGTGCGCACGGGTGGCGCGCGCGCCCGCGCTGGCGTCACAAGTAGCGTACGCTCGGCGCGGGCGCGCGTACCGTGCATCGGTGCCGGTCAGATGCAACAGTTCTGTAAGACTTTGTTCTTCGCGGTAAAAACAGCGCCTCGCCAAACCGTTTTGTTTCGTGCCGACACAAAGTGCGGGCATGCCTTTCACAGAACGCGCCGGGATGGCCTGCCGCTGACAGCTCAGGGTTCTCCCTAGTGAATCCGGCTTGTTGTATGGTTACGCCTTTTCCAGGGGGCGGCGAGGCGCATATCGGTGCCGATGCCGCTGAACGACGGGCGGCACCCGCCTGACAAATCCATTCGGAGACTCGCCATGAACGAAATGGTCGATGCCGTCAATGGCATCATCTGGAGCCCGGCACTGGTTTACCTGTGTCTGGGCGTCGGCCTTTACTTTTCCATCCGCACGCGCTTCGCGCAGGTTCGGCACTTCTTCGGCATGATCCGGCTGATGCTGGATGGCAAGTCCTCCGCGGAAGGCGTCAGTTCCTTCCAGGCGTTGACCATGTCGCTGTCGGGGCGAGTCGGCACGGGCAACATCGCGGGTGTCGCGACCGCCATCACCTTCGGCGGTCCCGGTGCGGTGTTCTGGATGTGGGTGATGGCCTTCCTTGGCGCCAGCACCGCGTTCGTCGAATCGACGCTCGCCCAGATCTACAAGGAAAACGTCAACGGCCAGTACCGTGGCGGCCCCGCGTTCTACATCGAGAAGGGCCTGGGCGTGCGCTGGTATGCGTGGATTTTCGCCGTCGCCACCATCATCGCCTGCGGCGTGCTGATGCCCGGCGTGCAATCGAACAGCATCGCGGCCGGCATCCAGAATTCCTTCGGCGTGGACCCGGCCGTCACCGGCGCCGTGCTGGTGATCCTGCTTGGCCTGATCATCTTCGGCGGCGTCAAGCGGATCGCGAAGTTCGCCGAGATCGTCGTGCCCTTCATGGCGCTCGGCTACATCCTCGTGGCCTGCGTCATCGTCGCGCTCAATATCGAACAGCTGCCCGGCGTGGTGGCGCTGATCCTGCGCAGTGCGTTCGGCATGGAGTCGGCCTTTGGCGCGGTGCTCGGCCTCGCGGTGCAATGGGGCGTGAAGCGCGGGGTCTACTCGAATGAAGCGGGCCAGGGTACCGGCCCGCACCCGTCGGCGGCCGCCGAGGTGTCGCACCCGGCCAAGCAGGGTCTGGTGCAGGCGTTCTCGGTCTATGTCGATACGCTGTTCGTCTGCTCGGCCACCGCGTTCATGGTGCTGATCACCGGCGCCTACAACGTCGTCGGTCCGGCCAAGGAGGCGCTGCATACCGGCCTGCGCGGCATCGAAGCCGGCCCCGGCTATACCCAGCAGGCGGTGGAAAGCGTGCTGCCGGGCTTTGGCGCGGCTTTCGTCGCGATTGCGCTGTTCTTCTTCGCCTTCACCACCATCGTTGCCTACTACTACATCGCGGAAACCAACGTCGCGTATATCAACCGCAAGCTGCATCGTCCGTGGATGATCTTCCTGCTCAAGGTATTGATCCTTGGGGCCACGCTTTACGGCTGCGTGCGCACCGCGACGGTGGCCTGGGCGCTTGGCGATATTGGCGTTGGCCTGATGGCATGGCTGAACATCGTGGCGATCCTGATCCTGCAGAAGCCGGCGCTGAAGGCGCTGCGCGACTATGAGGCGCAGAAGCGCCAGGGTCTGGATCCGCAGTTCGTACCTGGCCCGCTGGGCATCCCCAATGCCGTGTTCTGGGAGAAGCGCGCCGCGGGCGAGCCGACGGAGATCGATACGACCGGCACCCTGGCACAGCCCGTCCCGCAACCGCGCGGCGGCGAGTAATCGGCCGAGAGCCGACAACGGGAGGGACCGGCATCGTCCGGTCCCTTTTTCTTTTCCGACCTCGGTGCCGCGCCCAGGGCGCAAGATGCGCGCCGCTGCCATGCTCAGCTCAACGCCATCAGCAGGTCCTGCCGGGCGGCGTAGTCGAACAGTTCCCTGTCGTTGCTCGCGCCAAGCTTCTGCATCGCGCAATTCTTCTGCCGGCTGATCGTCTTGACGCTGCGGCTGAGCGACGACGCGATCTGCGTCACCGACTTGCCGCTCAAATACAGCCTGAGCACTTCGGTCTCTCGCACGGACAGGCTTTGCACGCCGGCGCGCTCGTCCTGGCAGGGATAACGCGCGCTCGACTCGGCCAGTACCCGCGCAGCCGAGCGCCCGATATACGAAAGGCCGCGCTCGATCTGGACCAGCGCATGGATCAGTTCGTCAAGCGGCGAGTCCTTGAGCAGCAGGCCCTGCACCGGCACATCGGCGATCGCGCGCAGGATCAGCGGATTGGTCATCATTGTCAGCACGACGATACGCAGGCCGGGATGGCCGCGCCGCAGCTGGCCAAGCATGCCAAGACCGTCCCGGCTGTCGCCGCAAGGCATGTGGTAGTCGGTCACGACGATGTCCGGTCGCAATCGCCGAGTGGCTTGCAGCAGCGCATCCGCGCTGGTGGCCTCGCCGCAGACGTGCCAGCCCAGCTGGCCCTGCAGCAGACTGCGGATTGCGACCGAAATGGCCGGATGGTCGTCGGCGACCAGGATGTTCAGTGCCATGCGGACTCCCGCGCGTGCCGAGCGCTTCGATGTTTGACATGGCCGCCTTGCCGGGCCGCAGCGATCGGCAAGACATGCCGGAATTGCGCACCGGTTTCCAGGACCGAAGGGGAGAAAAAGGACGCCGCGCGGCGACACCGCGCGGCGTGAATGGCGCCGCGCCTCGGGCGAAATTGCGCCGCGAGCGGTGCAATTGCCGAGCAAGGCGGCGCACATGCCCCACCTCCAGGCCACAACGGGAAATGGCCGGAAACGCGCTGCAATGCCGGTTCAGAATACGGGGGCGTGCTCAGCGACGGGATCGGAGCATTCTCAAAAGGCGGGGGGCGAAAGGCGCAACCCGTGCGCAAAGCGCGGCGCCACCGAGCAGGGCCAATGGCCGGTCGGGGAGTGCGCTTGCAGCGGTCGCCGCTGCGCCGGCAGGCCCGCTGTCAGGCGAGCCGGACAAGCCAGCGCTGCAGCGCCGGCTCAAGCGCGCGCAACGCGGCCCGCGTCGCAGCGATATCGCCGCTGGCGCAGGCGGACTCGACGACGGCGGCAAGCCCGGCGACCTGCGCCTCGGCGGCCATGCACGCAGCGCCGCGGATACGGTGGGCAAGCTGCCCGGCGACGGCAAGGTGTCCGCCGGCGACGGCACGCCGTAACCCCGCCAGGTCGTCGGCGCTGCCGGCAAGCAGCGCGCGACGAATCGCATCGGCGTCCGGCGGCTCGTGCGGCGGCACTGCCAGGGGAGCCGCTTGCCCCGGCTCGCGGTGTTGCCCAGGCCGGCGCCACCGGGTGCCAACTGGCAGCGCCGTGGCCGCGAGGGGTAGCCATCGCTCCAGATGGTTTGCCAGCGCCTGCAGGTCGATCGGCTTGGACAGGCAGTCGTCCATTCCCGCCAGCAGTGCCCTGGAGCGGTGTTCCTGGCTGGCATCGGCGCTGCACCCCAGCAGCACGCAGCGCCCGCTGCCCAGTTCGCGTTCGCGCTGACGCAGCGCGCGCGCCATCTCGTAGCCGGTCATGCCCGGCATATTGCAGTCGGTCAGCACCAGATCGAAGGGCATGCCGGCCGTGGCGTGGCGCGCCAGCGCTTCGTCGCCGTCCGCGGCGCAGGTCGCGTCGATGCCAAGCAGGCGCAGTTGCCCGGCGAGCAGCAGCCGGCTGGCCGGATGGTCATCGACCACCAAGGCCCGTGCCCGGTGGAAGAGGGCAGGGGTGGGATGCGACGCAGCGGGGGCCGGCCGCATGCCCGGGCGCATGCCCGGCCGACAGTCCAGCGCCGGCGCCTCGCAGCGAAGCGTCAGCGTCAGTATGGCCTCGGTACCGGCGCCCATCCGGCTGGCCAGCCGCAGCTCGCCCCCCAGGCGCCGCGCCAGTTCCCGCGAGATTGCCAATCCCAGTCCCGTGCCCGGGATACCCGCGGCGCCGTCGCCGCGAAAGAAAGGCCGGAACAGCCCTTCCAGATCGGCCGCGGCAATTCCGGGACCCTGGTCGCGCACCGCAATGCGCAACACCTCGCCGTCGGCGGTCTTGCCGAGGCTGTCGAGCGTGACACGGACAATACCCTGTTCGCTGAACTTGATCGCATTGCCCAGCAGATTGCCAAGGATCTGGCGCAGCCGCTGAGGGTCGGTACGGTGGCAGTGTGCCGCCAGTGGTCCGACATGAAGGCCGATGCCCAGCCCGCGCTCCTCGGCCAGCGGCCGGAACTCGTCGACCAGATGCCGCAGGTCGCGCTGCAGCTGCACCGGCTCTGGACGGATCTCGAGCAGCCCGGCGTCCAGCTTCGCCATGTCCAGCATGCCGCCTGCCAGCGCCATCAACGAGCGCGCGCAGCGATGCGCGCTTTCCAGGTAGTGCGCGATTTCCGTCGAGACGCCGGCCTTGCGAGAGAGCAGCTCGAGGATGCCGACGATCGCATGCAAGGGCGTGCGAATCTCGTGGCAGAACAGCGCCATTGCGCCGGGGCGCTCCGGCCCGCCGGGCAGTGTCGGCTGCGTCAGGCCGTCGGCGCCGATTGCAGTGGCGCTGCCGCCCAGCTGCATCCGTGCATGCCTGCGCAGCGCCACGGCGCACGCCGACAGGGCGGCTGCGGCCAGCAGGGAGCCCTGGCCCGCCCCAAGGCTCCATTCGCGCAGGGGCAGTGCGATACGGGGCCGTGGCAACCGCATCGGAGACGCCACCGTCGCGGCGCGAGGGCGCAGCGCCGTCAGCAGCGAAACCGAGAACAGGCCGGGAACGCGAAAGGACCGTGCGTGGTAAGGGCGGATGGAGGGATGGACGGCGGGCATGGCGGCACGGGCAGGCCGAGCCGGGGGGACTGCGCCATGGCCGCTCTCACCGCGGGTGGCGTGGCCGGTCATGGCGACGCTTGTCGCCAGGCAGGCGCAACACAGCAGGGCGGCAAGGCGTCGATCAAGCCCCGGCATGGGCGCATCCCGGCGGTGCGCCACCTTGTGCATGGCCACGATTGCCTCCGTTGCATGGAAATGGCAGCGGTGCAATCTAGCGGAGCGATTCGGCGCCAGCTATCGCAGTTCGGCCCGGATGGGTGTCAAAGTGTCCGGCAGGAAAGCGGAATGCGACCCGTCTCAACGCGAGCGGATGCGCTCGCGGAGGAAGACCGCCGGAAGACTGCTGGAAGACCGCTGGAAGACCACCCGGCAGGGGCGGCAGCTCAGGCCGCCGCGCAGCCGCCGGGTGCGATGGAGACTTCGCCGACGGGCCGATTGCCGATCCCGGTGTAGCGGAACACCAGCGCAATGCCCAGGCGCCCGAGTACGGGCACATCCGGGTTGCGGCAGATGCCGCGCACCAGCGCCGGCCGGGCACTGGCCATGAACGAGGCCGTTCCCTCGCGCGAGGCGTCGAACTCGAACAGGTTCAGATGGAACACCACGCGCTTGCCGGCTTCGCCGCTGCAGCCTTCCAGGCGCGTCGCGCTGTCCAGCACGAAGGGACCGGATCGCGTCAGTTCCCGGCAGGCGCTGCCGATCGCCGCGTCGGTCGTGCCGACCGGGCCGGTCAGGCGGGTGACGCCGGTCATGCCGGTGGGTTTGCCGTCCGCCACGCCTACGAGCAGCCTGGCCAGCGCCGACATGGCATGGGGCAGAGGGAACTGGTTCGGCGTGTCCTGCCCGAAGGCAGGGACAGAGGTACAGGCAATCAGCAAGGCCGCACGCCAGGGGGCCGACTTTCGGGGCAGTGTCGCGTTCCGCATGGAAATATCGGTATCGAGTCGCCAAGGGGGGCGGATTCGCGCAATTCGCGCAGTGCCATGCCGCAACCTTAGCGACCTGGCCCATGCGCTTCTGTCAGTTCTTGTCCTACAAACTTCTACATGTTGGAATGTAGAAATGTCCACTGCGGGCAAAATTTGCTTGCTATTCAACGGCCTAGCTGCCGAAAGCGAAGCGGGCCGGAGCGGTGAACCAAGGGCAAAAAATCGGCAAAAAAGTGCCACAAACCCGGCTTCTGCCGTGCTGAGCGCTCGCCAATCGCCTGTTTCATCACGCATGCATCGGTTGGCCCTCCATCCTCCCGCGACCATCCGCGTGTTACGCTGCACTGCAACATGCTGGCCCCGATACTGCGTGGCAAGCATGGATTGAAGCAGGAGTTCGAATGGCTGAGGAGTGGTACACGCGCTGGACAGAGTGGGATTCCCCACTGGGTGCCGGGGATGACGGAAGGTCGGCACGCGAGCGGGCGGCCACGGGTGGCGCGCTGGCGCAAGCGGCGAGGGCACTGGGACTGGAGGCAATCGGTTTGCGCTCCCGCGGCGTGCCGTCCCCGGAGCAACGGGTGCGCTCGCCATGGCGACCGGCGGAGCTTCCCACCGGGCCGCTGCCCGGCCGCTGGCAAGGTCACCGGCTGAAACTGCCGCTGGCGCCCGGCGAGCTGTTGTCCCAGCTGAACTACCGCCTTTACGAGCCGTCGCATCGAACCTCGCGCGCGTCGCCGGTGGTGGTGATGCTGCACGGCTGTGGGCAGAACGCGGACGATTTCGCCAGCGGCACGAGGATGAACGCGCTCGCGGAGCAGCAGGGTTTCCTGGTCGCCTATCCGGAGCAGACAGTACGGCGGCAACTGCAGCGCTGCTGGCACTGGTTCGACCTCGCCGCCGGGGAGGGCCTGCGCGAGGTACAGGCCATCGGCGCGCTGATCGATACGCTGGCGTCGCGGCCCGACGTCGACCCGTCGCGCATCTATCTGGCGGGACTGTCGGCAGGTGCCGCCATGGCAGCAGTGGTGGCGCTGCGCTACCCGGACAAGGTCGCCGCAGTGGGCCTGCACTCGGGCGTGGTGATCGGCGCCGCGGACAGTGCCCGCAGCGGCCTGGCGGTGATGCGCAATGGCAGCCCGCTGGGCTGGCGCCAGCCCGTTGCCTTGCTGGATGCCGCCGGCGTGCAGGACGGTGGCGCGCCGATGCCGGCCCTGATCCTGCACGGGCTGGACGACGATGTCGTCAACCCGGTCAACGCCAGATTGCTGGCGCGCCAGTTCCTTGCCTACAACCGCATGGGGCGGCTGCAGGGGGACGGACGGCACGGCCGCTCCGGCGCGGACCAGCCCGCGGAAGGGATGCCGGAACTGGCCAACGGGCACTATCTGGAGCGTCGTTACCGTAGTCCGGCTGGCGAACTGGTCCAGCTTTGCGAGATCGCGGGGCTGGACCATGCCTGGAGCGGGGGCGATCCCGCCTACCGCTATCACAGCGCCACCGGCCCGGACGCCAGCGCGCTGATGTGGGACTTCTTCCGCCGCTACCGGCGCTGAGGGGGAAGGCCCGCGCCGCGCCGGCAGCGCCGCACCACGCCGTCAGGCCACGTGCTTGCGGCGCGCGAACAGCGCGGTCACCATGCCCAGCAGGCACAGCGCGACCACGTAATGGGCCGGTGCCAGCGGATCCTGCTTCATCATCAGCGTCACCACCATCGGGGTCAGGCCGCCGAAGATCGCGTACGACACGTTGTACGAGAAGGACAAACCGGAGAAGCGGACCTTGGCCGGAAACGCGTGCACCAGCACGTACGGGACCGCGCCAATGGTGCCGACGGCCAGGCCGGTGACGGCATACAGCGGCAGCAGCAGGTCCGGACGGTGGCCGATCGTGGTGTAGAAGATCCAGGCCGATGCGGCGAGGAACAGGCCGCCGAAGAACAGCGTGCGGCGCGCGCCGATGCGGTCGGCCAGCGCGCCGGCGATGATGCAGCCGATCGACAGGCAAAGCGTGGCCACGCTATTGGCGACCAGCGCCGTGCGTGCATCGAAGCCATATTGCTTCTGCAGGAAGGTCGGGGTCATCAGGATCACCACGACGATCCCGGCCGAGAGCATCCAGGTCAGCAGCATCGACACGGCCACGGCGCCGCGGTGATCGCGCACGACCGCCTTCAGCGGCATCTCGGCGGCAAGCGCCTTCTTTGCCTGCAGTTCGGCGAATACCGGCGTTTCATGCAGCCAGCGGCGCAGATACATCGACGCGATGCCGAACACCCCGCCCAGCAGGAACGGCACGCGCCAGCCCCACTGCGCCAGCTCGTCCGGCGCGAACACCGAGTTGATCGCGGTGGCCACCAGCGAGCCAAGCAGGATGCCGGCGGTCAGGCCGCAGGTCAGCGTGCCGCAGGCGTAGCCGATATGACGCGCGGGCACGTGCTCGGAGACGAACACCCAGGCGCCGGGCACCTCGCCGCCCACCGCGGCGCCCTGCATGATGCGCAGCACCAGCAGCGCGACCGGCGCGGCCAGCCCGATCGCGTGATAGGTCGGCAGCAGACCCATCAGCAGCGTGGGCACCGACATCAGCAGGATCGACAGCGTGAACATCTTCTTGCGGCCGAGCAGGTCGCCGAAGTGGGCCATGATGATGCCGCCCAGCGGCCGGGCAAGGTAGCCCGCCGCAAAGATCCCGAAGGTCTGCAGCTGGCGCAGCCATTCCGGGATCGAAGGCGGGAAGAACAGCTGCCCGATCACCGTGGCGAAGAAAACGAAGATGATGAAGTCGTAGAACTCGAGGGCGCCGCCGAGGGCGGCAAGCGACAGGGTCTTGTAATCCTGGCGCGTCAATGGACGGGCGGCCGGCGCTGCGGGCGCGACGGCGACATCCACGGTACTGCTGGTGGTCGACATGAAAAGACTCGCATGAGAGGAGTTCGCATGCGAAGCGCGAAACACGGGATGCGTGGCGGGGAGCGGCTGGGGGTACAGCGCAGTGAGGCGGAGGCAGGCGACGGGTAAGTCTCTTGCTCGCGAGGGGACGCTTCGCAAAGCGGAAAATATACCACGCCGGTGACGCAGTGCAGCAAACTGCACCGCGTCACCCTAGGGAGGCTTCAGTCCCTTCCATACCGGCACGCAATTGTGCCAAAGCGTTATCTCTCACCCACCTTGTCATCAATGTCGGCAATAATTCGCCCTTGCTCCGCACCCCAAAGGGCAAGCCCGCCACTCCGTCTGCTTCGGTATGGCAAGAACGACACATCACAAGGGCCAAAGGGAGGGGTGCGGGCCGGTACGGCGACGGGATGGCCCTGTCGCGCCGCGTGACCGGCGGGGTCGGTATCTCGGAACGACATGGCATTGAGAAATATGTTGCACGCAGTACGAGCCACTGCGGTGGCAACCCCGCGCCGCCGCGCCGCGCTATGGCTCGGCGCGGGGACGGCTGCCGCGGTGGCATTGTTCGGCCTGGCCGGATGGTTCGGCGGCCCGCCGCTGCTGCGCGCGGTGATCGCCAGCCAGGCCAGCGAGGCGCTGGGACGCAAGGTGACGGTCGAGACCGCATCGGTGCGGCCATTTGCGCTGGCCGCCTCGCTCGGCAAGCTGTCTGTCATGGAACCCGACGGCGTCACGCCGATGCTCAGCATCGCGTCGGTCGAGGCCGATGCATCGATCGCCTCCCTGTGGCGCCTGGCGCCGGTGGTGGATTCTCTGCACGTCGACGGCGTGTCACTGCGTGTCGGCCGCGACGCGCAGGGCCGCTTCAGTTTCGACGACATCCGCCAGCGCCTGGCAGCCAGACCGGCCGCGCCGGACGGCGAGCCGGCACGCTTTTCGATCAACAACATCGCCCTGACCGGCAGCAGCATCGTATTCGACGACCGGCTGCTGGGAGAGACCCAGCGCGTCGAGCATCTCACTGTCACGCTGCCCTTCCTGTCCAACCTGCCGCATGACGTCAATATCGTCACGCAGCCGACCCTCAGCGCGCATCTGAACGGATCGCCGCTGGCCGTCAGCGGCACCATGCTGCCCTTTGCCGATGATCGCGAGGCGCAGCTGAACATCGATCTGGACGGACTGGACCTGACCCGCTTCGCGCCCTTCGTGCCGCGCCTGAACGATGCGCGCATCGAGGGGGGGCGGCTGGACACGCGGCTGGTGCTGGGCTTCCGCCAGCAGCAGGCGCAGCAGCATGTCGAACTGTCGGGGACGGCAACGCTGCAAGGAGCCGAGCTGCGGCGGCACAACGGCGATCCGCTGTTGAAGGCCGAGCGGATCGCCGTCGATCTTGCCGCGCTGGCACCGGCGGAGCGGCGCGTCCACCTGAAGTCGGTCCAGATCGACGGGATCGCCGCGCAGTTGTGGCGCCGTCGTGACGGCACGCTGGACCTGGCCTCGGCGCTGCTGCCTGCCACGCCATCGTCCGTCGCCACGCCGTCCGTGCAGCCGTCTTCCGTTCCCGCTCCGGCATCGGCGCCGGCGGCCCCGATGCCGGCCAGCGATGCGGCGGCGAGCAGCAAGGCCGGGGCCGAGCCGGCATGGCGCTATGCGGTCGATGTGCTGCAGGTGCGCGATTCGCGCGTGACGGTGCGCGACGATGCCGCGCCGTCGGGGCCGGGCACGCTGGCGCTCGCACCGATCGAGATCCGGGTGGAAGGGCTGGCCGGCGACAGCGAGAAGCCGGCCCGCGTCGAGGCGACGGTCTCCACCGGCAATGGCCAGACCCTGGTGCATCAGGGTCAGCTGTCCTTGCAGGGCAAGTCGGCCAGCGGCACCCTGATGGCAGCCGGCATCGAGCCCCAGGCGCTGGCAGCATGGTGGCCGGCCGAACTGCAGGTGCGGCTGGGCCAGTCGGCCGTCAATGCCGAACTGCACTACCGGATGTCGTGGGCCGGACCGGACTTCGCGCTGGCGCTGGACAAGTCCCGTATCGAACTGGAGCGGTTGCAGGTTTGGGCTGGCCGGGCGGCAGGCCGCCAGCCGGCGGCGGCGCCGTCGGCAGCCGCTTCCAGCGGTGAAGATGCAGCGCAGGTCCGCCGGGCCCGTGCGCGCGGCGATCTGGTGGGCGAGAATCTGCCGCTGCTCGCGGCCGACAAGATCAGCGCCGACGGACTGCAGTTCGATCTGGCGCAGCGGCGCCTCAGCCTGGCCCAGCTGCGGCTCGATGGCCCCGAACTGGCCGCCACCCGCGATCATCGCGGCCAATTGATCGAGGCGGCGCGGCTGTGGTCGGCGCAACGGCCGGCCGCTGGCGCCCCACGCGGCGCCGCGCCGGGCACAACGCGTACCGAGCCGCGCGGCGCCCCACCGACCGCGCCGGCGTGGCAGGTATCGGTAGGCGCCGTGCGGATCGACGATGGCCGGATGCGGCTGGCCGACCTGGCGCCGGCCGCCGCCAACCGCGATCGTCCGGTGGTTCACCAGCTGCGGGGGATCCGGCTCGAAACCGGCACGCTGCGCTGGCCGCTCGCCAACGCTGCGCTGCCACTCAAGCTGCAGGCGCAGAGCGGGCGGCGCGGATCGCTATCGCTGGAAGGGACCGTGCAGCCGACCCTGCCGGCGGCAACCCTGCAGGTCGACGTGCGCGATGTCGAACTGGCGCCGCTGCAACCCTATCTGGGCGAGCGCTTCAACGCCGGGCTGCGCGCGGGCAATGCCACCGTGCAAGGCAGGCTGGAGGCGTCGCTGCCGGCCGGCAAGCCGCCGCAGGCGTCCTTCGCCGGTTCGGCGAAGCTGTCCAACGTGCGTACGGTGGACCGCACCAACGGCGAGGATTTCGTACGCTGGCGCAACCTGGGCCTGGCCGGCATCGATTTTCGCCTGCGCGACAAGGCGCCGATGCAGCTCGCCGTGCGGGACGTCGCCCTCAGCGACTTCTATGCGCGTCTGATCCTGAACGCCAATGGCCGGCTGAATCTGCAGGACGTGATGCGGCCGGACGAAGGCGGGGAAGGCAATGCCGACGCGCAGCCCGGCAAGCCAACCGGTCCGACGCCGCTGACCCAGGCCAGCAATGGCACTGCCGCGAGCGGTGCCGCCGGCAAGCCGGCCAGTGCCGCGACGGGTCCTGCGCCGGTGATCCGGGTGGGTGGCGTACGCGTCGAGAAGGGCAACATCAACTTCTCCGACTTCTACGTCAAGCCGAACTACACCGCCAACCTGACCGGCATGAAGGGCTCGATCTCCGGCTTTGCGACCGGAGAGGCGGCGCCGGCGGACGTGGTGCTGGAAGGGCGGCTGGACGACGACGCGCCGGTCACCATCAGCGGCAAGCTCAATCCGCTGGGCCAGCAGCTGTATCTCGATATCGCGGCCAAGGCCGCCGGCGTGGAGCTGACCCGGCTGACGCCATATGCGGCCAAGTACGCGGGGTATCCCATCACCAAGGGGAAGATGACGGTCGATGTGGCCTACAAGATCGAGAACGGGCAGCTGAACGCCAGCAACCACCTGTTCCTCGAGCAGCTGACCTTCGGCGACCGGGTGGAAAGCGCGGATGCCACCAAGCTGCCGGTGCTGCTGGCCGTCTCGCTGCTGAAGGACCGCAACGGTGTCATCGATATCAACCTGCCGGTGTCGGGCTCGCTGTCCGACCCGGAATTCAGCATCGGTGGCGTGATCGGCCGCGTCATCGTCAACTTGCTCACGCGGGCCATCACCTCGCCCTTCTCGCTGCTGGCCTCCGCCTTTGGCGGCAGCGCCGAGGAACTCGGACACGTCGACTTTGCCGCCGGCTCGGCCGAACTGGACGAGCAGGCGCGCAAGCGGCTCGGCACGCTGGCCACCGCACTGAAGGAGCGGCCGGCGCTGCGGCTGGAGATCACCGGCCGCATCGATCCGGTCGCCGATGCCGCGGGCGCGCGCAAGGCCTGGCTGCAGGAACAGGTGACCGAGGAGAAGATCCGCCGCCTGCGTCAGGCAGCCCGCCAGCAGTCGCGCAGTGCCGCCGAGGAAGAGGGCCAGCAGGGCGCGCGCGTCACGGTCAGCGCCGAGGAATACCCGACCTATCTGGAAGCGGTGTACAAGCGCGCCGACTTCAGCAAGCCGCGCAACATGATCGGCCTTGCCCGTCCGCTACCGGTCGAGCAGATGGAGGCGCTGCTGCTCGAGCATGCGCCGGTGACCGATGCCGGGTTGCGGCAGCTGGCGGAAAAGCGGGCGTTGATCGTCAAGCAGACGCTCGAGCGCGAGGGCAAGGTGCCTTCCGAACGGCTCTTTCTGACCGCACCCAAGGTGGAGCCGGAGAAGCGGGAGGAGGCCGAGGGGAAGGCCGGCGGCAAGGCGATCGCGACCCGCGTGGACTTCGCGCTGCGCCAGTCGTAGCGCCCGGCCAACGGGCCTGGGGTCGGCGCTACGCGCTCAGGCGGATGTCGCCGAGGATCATGCGGTCGCGTGGCAGTGCGGGCAGCCGGCCAAAGTCGATCGACAGATCCTGCGCCGGCAGCGAATAGCGCAGCCGCTGGCCGAGGAATCGCGCCGCCTGCCGCATCAGCGCGATCGTGATGCCCTCGCCGGGGCAGCGGTGATGGGTCGCGGCGTCGGCGCCGCCCTGCGGCACGAAGTCGAAGGGCGTCGGCGCGCGCGGGAGAAAGCGCTCGGGCAGAAAGGCATCCGGCCGCTCCCAGCTGCGCGGGTCGTGGTTGGTGCCATACAGGTCGAGCATCGCGCGCCTGCCGCGAGCGAACCGCAGACCGCGCCACTCGAAGTCCTCCCGCACCAGGGCGACCACGGCGGGGAAGAACGGATACCAGCGCCGGACTTCCTGCACGAAGGCATCCAGCCAGGCGTTGTCGCTGCCCGCCAGCGCCTCGCGACAATGCGGGTGCGCCTGCAGCGCATGCGCGACGAACACGATGAATACCGACACCGCGACTGTCGGGCGCAGCAGGTTGGCCAGTTCCACCGCCGCAATGCTGGGCGCCAGCAGCTTGCCGTCCTCGTCGCGAAACCACGCCACTGCATACAGCGCCTTGTTCTCGGCCACCTCGACGTGGCCGGCGCGCACGTGATCGATCAGCCTGGACAGCCAGCTCTCGATTTGCGAGCGGGCGCGGCGCGAGCGGAAGTGGCCAAGCCCCGGCGCGGCGGCCTGGTCGAACAGGGCCGTCAACTGTTCGCTGCGTCGGGGCAGGTCTTCTTGCGGGACCGGCACACCGGCCCATTCGCATACCGCCTGCGTCAGCATCGGATGCAACGCGTGGTAGAGCGGGAACGAAGGACCGCCGGACCAGCGCTGCGCCGCGAGCTCCCAATGCTGCCCCACGGTATGGAGCAGTTCGTCCACACGGTCGGCGTCCACCACGCGCATGAACAGGCTCTTGCGCCAGCGGTGCGCCTCGCCGTCCAGCCCCTGCACCGCACCCTTGCCGAACAGCGTCGCCCGTAGCGGCTCCGGCGCCGCACCTTCCCGCTGGAAGCGCTGCCTGTCGTAGAAGAGGGCAACCGCCTCGGGTCCGGTCATGCAGATGGTCCGGCGCAGCAGGAGGCGGCTTTCGAATACGTCACTGCCGAGCGCCAGGCTGCGCCGGGAGAGATAGCGGTACGGGTCGGCCATCAGCGCAACGGTGTGGTCCCAGGGAAGGTCGTGCGGCATCGCTGACATGCGGTGGACTCCGGTCGATTTGGCGCAGGGAATCTGCAACCGTCATGCCAGCGACGATGGCGTTGAAGTGCGCGCCGGCAAGGGACGGGCGCAGCCGGTATCATGCCGGGCTGGCGGGTCGACCGGCGGATACCGTGTCGGCCACATTCGGACCGAGGAGAGAAAAGTTGCAGCAGATGGAAGCGCCGCGCGATGCGGCGGGCGATGCGGTCGGTTATCGCACCTGGGTTTGCCTGATTTGCGGTTGGGTCTACGACGAAGAGCAGGGCTGGCCCGAGGACGGCATCGCTGCGGGGACAAGGTGGGAGGACATTCCGGAAGACTGGCGCTGCCCGGAATGCGACGTGGCGAAGGCGGACTTCGCAATGGTGGCGTTGTAACCCACAGCGCTACCCTCTCCCGCATGCAAGAGAGGGCAATCCCACAGGGTCCGCCCGCGATGCCGCCTTCGTCTTGCTTCCCTTGCCCGCCTGCGGCAGGCAGCGGCGGGGAAGAGGATCCCCGCTAGATCAGCATCGGAATCGCCTCCAGCACCGCGATGCCAAGCAGCCCGCCCGCAATCGCGCCGAGCGTGCGGCAACTGACCTTCAGCGGACGCGCTTCCACTGGCAGCAGTCCCATCACGATGACGCCGACAAGCGCCATCGGAATCAGGAAGATCAAATCGTGGGGATCGAAGGTCGGCATGGCGGTCTCCAGCTGTCTCTCTCTGAACCTCGCGGCTGACAATGCCTCGTATTGGGCCTTTTCGGTTCAGTATAGGGAGAGCACCACCTTGCGCCATCTGCACTGCAGCATAGGCAAGGCGCAAGGGGGACCATGGCAGCGCCGGCCATGGCCTATCCTGACCAACGAGCGGCACTGTTTACGCCGCCCAGGAGGTTAGCGATGGAACTTCATCTGCATTCGCACTACGACCTGCACCGCATGCCCGACTGGAGCGCGGCTGCCGTTGCAGGCCTGGCGGCGGGCGCGCTATTGCTGGTGCTCGAGCTGTTCTGGTCGACCATGATCGCCGGTACCAATCCCTGGCCCACGACCCGGATGATCGCGGCCATCGTGATGGGCCCCGAGATGCTGCAAGGTGGCACTTTCAGCCTTGCGGCGGTGGCGCTTGCACTGGTGATTCACTTCGTGCTGGGCACGGTACTCGGCATGATTCTCGGACTCATCGTCGCGCCGTTTCATCTGGACTCGAGTGCGGGCCTGGTGCTGCTGACGGGCGCCGTCTTTGGCGCGCTGGTCTACCTGGTCAACTTCTACCTGATGACGCGCTGGTTCAGCTGGTTCGCCGACGCGCGTGGCCTGCATACGCTGGTCGGCAACATGCTGTTCGGCATGTGTGCCGGGATTGCCTATCGGGGACTGGAGACGGAGACAGCGAGACGGTAGCGCTGCATCGAGGCGCTGCATCGAAGACCAACCCCTCTCCCCGACCCTCTCCCCTTGAAGGGGAGAGGGGGAAAAGCCGCGGCGGCGGAAATGCGGCAGGTGTGCTCCCCTCTCCGCGCCCCGCGGAAGAGGGGCCGGGGCAGGGGGTTCAGCGAGGCACGCGGATGTTGTTGATCACCTCGTCCACGCCCGCCACCTCGGCGGCAATTTCCTCGACCCGGTATTTCGCCTGGCGATCGCGGATCGTGCCGCCCAGGGTCACGATGGCGGAGCCGACGTCGACCGTCACCTCCGATACGTCGAGCCCCCGCGCGTGGGCCAGCCGCTCGCAGACCTCGTCGCAAATGCGCTCGTCCGTGCGGCGATAGCCCTTCGGCGCGACTCGTGCCCTGGGCCGATGCGCGTCGTCATACTGGCGCCCCAGCGGCTCGTTGCCTGGCTCGCCGAAGCCCATGCCGCCGCCGCCATAGCCCTGCCCGCCAATGTCCCCGCGGCGGTAGTGATAGTCATGATCGATGTTGCGCGCCGCACCGTAGCCGCGGTTGCGCCAGGTTTCCGCGACCTCGCCGGTTTCCGCGTCTTCCGGAAACCACTCCATGCCGGTTGGAAAATAGCCCTGCCCCTCACGGTCCTCGCTCAACTCGACGGCTCGGACCTGGCGCTGCTGCCGTTCGCGATGCTCGGGATGTCTTCTGTCCATGCGGTTCTCCTTTGGATACGCGAGAAGGCGCCGCGTGGATGGCTGCGGCGCCCACGCGGGGAGATGGGCGCAAGAACCGTACCGCCAAAGTTCGCGCGGTAGTCGCGATCGCAGGCAAGCTCGGGCGATCGATTGCGGACTGTCGGCCTCTCGACGCTGTCCGGTGCCAAAGGACGAGCGCAGTCCCCATGCAAGCCCTTGTAAGATTTCCGCGCGGCGCGTCCGGCGCCACGCGGTGTCCCCATGGGAAACCCGCCATGCGTTGCACATGGCGGTTCTCGGCGCAATGCCGGGATCAGACCTGCGTGATGAACTTGGTCACAAGGTAGCCATCGAAGGTCTCGGTACCGCCCTCGCTGCCGATGCCCGAATCCTTGATGCCGCCGAACGGCGTTTCCGCCAGCGCCATGCCGAAATGGTTGATGTTGACCATGCCGGCTTCCAGCCCATTGGATACCAGCGTTGCCGTCTTCAGCGAATTGGTGAAGACATAGGAGGCCAGCCCATAGGGCAGGCTGTTGGCGCGGCGCAGCACCTCTTCCGCATCCTTGAAGCGCGTCACCGGAGCGACCGGGCCGAACGGCTCGTCGGTCATCAGCTTCGAATCGTCGGGCAGGTCGGTGACCACGGTGGGCGCGAAGAAGTAGCCCTGCTGCCCGATCCGTGCACCGCCGGCGACCACCTTGCCGCCGCGATGGCTGGCGTCGTCCAGGAACTGCTCCATCGAGGCGATGCGGCGCTCATGGGCGAGCGGTCCCATCTGCGTACCGTCCTCCAGGCCGTTGCCGACCTTGATCGATCCCATCACTTCGGTGAAGCGGGCGAGGAAGCGATCGTAGGCCTTCTCCTGGACATAGAAGCGCGTCGGCGAGACGCACACCTGGCCGGCATTGCGAATCTTGAAGCGGGCCAGCATTTCCGCCGCCGGTTCGATGTCGGCGTCGTCGAACACCAGCACCGGCGAATGCCCGCCCAGCTCCATCGTCACGCGCTTCATGTGCGCGCCCGCCAGCGCCGCCAGCTGCTTGCCCACCGGTACCGAACCGGTGAACGAGATCTTGCGCACGATCGGGGATTCGATCAGGTAGGTGGAGATTTCCGCCGGCACACCCCAGACGATATTGAGCACGCCCGCAGGCAGGCCGGCGTCATGGAACAGGCGGGCCAGCGCAACGACCGCGCTGGGCGAATCTTCCGGGCCCTTCAGGATCAGCGTGCAGCCCGCGCCGAGCGCGGCAACGATCTTGCGGATCGCCTGGTTGAAGGGGAAATTCCACGGCGTGAAGGCCGCGCAGACGCCAATCGGCTCGCGCACGACGATCTGCCGCACGTTCGGCTGGCGCGGCGGAATGACGCGGCCATAGATGCGGCGGCATTCCTCGGCATGCCATTCAGCGTGCTCGGCGCAGATCATCACTTCGGCGACCGCCTCGGCCAGCGGCTTGCCCTGGTCCAGCGTGATATCGCGGCCGATGTCTTTGGCGCGCTCACGGGTCAGTTCGGCGACGCGGCGCAGGATCTTGCTGCGCTCCAGCGGCGAGGTCTTCTTCCAGCTTTCGAACGCGCGCTGCGCCGCCGCGAGGGCACGATCGAGGTCGGCGGTGGTGGCATGCGGCAGCTTGCCCAGTACTTCCTGCGTGGCGGGATTGATCACGTCCTGTTCACGGCGATCTCCTCCCTTGACGAATTCTCCGTCGATATAGAGGGCCAGATCCTGGTACATGCGGTTCTCCTGTCAGTCGTGAAGCGGGCGCCCGGCGGGTGCTCCTCGCTCGAACCCGTTAGCTTAACGCGTCCGGCGCGCGCGCGTGCCGCTGCTGCCGGCGCCCATTAAAGCCAATTCCTTTCGCCGAGCCTGCATAGCGCTTTCGGATGGCTTTCAGCCATCAAACGAAATTGCTGCGTGCAACAGTGCAATGCCGGTGTTAACCCTGAGCACAAGCGAATGAAAGGCCACTGAAAGACCGCCTCTCTAACTTTGCACCCGCTTTGGCGCCGCTTGGCCGCGCCGTGGCGTTTTCAGTTTGATGAGGAGAAACAAGTTGCGCATACGCAGCCAGAAAGACTTCGCCTCGGGCCTGATGTTTGTGCTGGTCGGCCTCGGCTTTTCATGGGTCGCACGCGGTTACAGCATGGGCACGGCGGCGAAGATGGGTCCCGGGTATTTCCCCTTCCTGCTCGGTCTGGTGCTGGCGGGCCTCGGCGCATTGGTGCTGCTCGGTTCGCTGTCCAGCAAGGGCGAGGAAGACACGCTGGCCCGGTGGGATATCAAGATCCTGCTGTGGATTCTTGGTTCGGTCGTGCTGTTCGGGCTGCTGCTCAAGCCGCTCGGCATGGTGCTGTCCGTGTTCATCCTGGTGCTGATCTCGTCGGCGGCAAGCCACGAATTCAGCTGGAAGGGTGCGCTGCTCAACGGCGTCGTGCTGGTGCTGATCAGCATGGGCGCCTTCGTCTACGGCATCAACCTGCAGATGCCGGTGTGGCCGGCCTTCATCACGGGCTAAGGAGACGCCATGGAATTGCTTGAACACTTGACGCTGGGCTTCTCCACCGCGCTGTCGGTGCAGAACCTGGCCTACGCCTTCCTCGGCTGCCTGCTCGGCACGCTGATCGGCGTGCTGCCGGGCCTCGGCCCGCTGGCGACCATCGCCATGCTGCTGCCGATCACCTACACGCTGCCGCCGGTGGCCGCGCTGATCATGCTGGCCGGTATCTACTACGGCGCGCAGTACGGCGGCTCCACTACCGCGATTCTGGTCAACCTGCCGGGCGAGTCGTCGTCCGTGGTGACGACCATCGACGGCTACCAGATGGCCCGGCGCGGCCGCGCCGGCGTCGCACTGGCAACCGCTGGCCTGGGCTCGTTCTTCGCTGGCTGCGTCGCCACGCTGATCCTGGCGGCCTTCGCTGGCCCGCTGTCGGAACTGGCGTTCAAGTTCGGCCCCGCCGAGTACTTCTCACTGATGGTGCTGGGCCTGATCGGCGCCGTGGTGCTGGCGTCCGGTTCGCTGGTCAAGGCGATCTCGATGATCGTGCTGGGTCTGCTGCTGGGCCTGGTCGGTACCGACGTGAACTCGGGCGCCGCGCGTTACTCGTTCGATATCCCCGAGCTGACCGACGGCATCGACTTCGTTGCGCTGGCGATGGGCATGTTCGGCTTCGCGGAAATCATCGCGAACCTGGAGCAGAAGGAAAGCCGCGAGACCTTCACGGATCGTGTCACCAACCTGTTCCCGACCAAGGAAGACTTCAAGCGCATGATCCCGGCGGTGCTGCGTGGCACGGCACTGGGCTCGGCGCTGGGCATCCTGCCGGGCGGCGGCGCCTCGCTGGCTTCGTTCGCGGCCTACTCGCTGGAGAAGAAGACCTCGAAGAATTCGCACGAATTCGGCAAGGGCGCGATCGAAGGCGTGGCGGGTCCCGAGTCGGCCAACAACGCCGCGGCGCAGACCTCGTTCATCCCGCTGCTGACGCTGGGCATTCCGCCCAACGCGGTGATGGCGCTGATGGTCGGGGCGATGACGATCCACAACATCCAGCCGGGTCCGCAGGTGATGACCAGCAACCCGACGCTGTTCTGGGGCCTGATCGCCTCGATGTGGATCGGCAACCTGATGCTGATCATCCTGAACCTGCCGCTGATCGGTGTCTGGGTGAAGCTGCTGACCGTGCCGTATCGCTTCCTGTATCCGGCGATCCTGGTGTTCTGCGGCATCGGCGTGTACTCGGTCAACAACCAGACCTTCGACGTGTTCATGGCCGCGGGCTTCGGCGTGATCGGCTACCTGTTCCTGAAGCTGAAGTGCGAACCGGCGCCGCTGCTGCTGGGCTTCGTGCTGGGACCGATGATGGAAGAGAACTTCCGCCGCACGCTGCTGCTCTCGCGCGGCGAGTTCTCGGTGTTCTACACCCGTCCGCTGTCGCTCGGTCTGCTGATCGCCGCGGCTGCGCTGGTGGCGGTGGTGGCGCTTCCCTCGATCAAGGCCAAGCGCGAAATCGCCTTCCAGGAGGAGTAGGCGAGGCAAGCCGGCATGCAACTCGCGGCAGCGCCGCGGCATGCCGGCCCTCGCTTCACGCCCGTCAGTCCTGGCATGAAGAGACCGACCATAGACAGTCTGCTATCGCGGCTCTATATCCTGAAGTTCGTGCAGTCCCACCCGATCACGGTGCTGGGGCTGGTCGAGAAGTTGCGCGAGCAAGGCATCGACAAGAACATCCGCTCGCTCCGCCCCATTCTGCGCAGCCTGTTGCTGGCAAGGGCGATCACCGCGGAGCTGGTGGAAGGCAACGGCCGGGTGTATTCGATCACCGATCAGGGCCGCGAGGAACTGGACGCCTACTTGTCCCATCTGGATGTGCTGCAAAAGGGAAACGGCGGCGGCCGCTGAGGTCGCCCTCGCCGCCGCCGCCGCCGCCGCTGTCTCCTTCACTGTCTCTCTCCACCTCGCCGGACGCCGCCTTGCCGCGGCGCCCGGCGTTGCCGTCTTGACGGCGGTGTTTATTGCTTGGTCAGTTCGACCGCGGTCTGCGAATCGTCGTTCGCCTTGGCCACCAGCACCTTGATGTTGTTCGGCACCACCGCGCCGATGCCCTCGGCCGGGATCGTGGTGATCAGCCAGTCGGCGTTGTCATCCAGCGAGACCGAGCCGGAATCGAAGATGACGGCCTTGCTGCCGGCGGTGGTCACGCGCAGACGGTAGGTGCCGCCTTCGAGCTCCTGCGAGTCCGACCGGGATGCCGGCACGGCCTGCTTGTAGCCGACGTTGGCGAAGGTCGGGGCGACCGCGTTGATGTCGGTCTCCGGCGCGGTCAGGTACACGTCGATGTTCTGCGCGTTGCGCGACACGTTGAGCGCGCGCACGCGGGCCTTGTCCGAAATCAGGCCCTTGTCGTACGGATCGTCGATGACCATCAGGTCCGCCACGCCTTCGCCGGGCAGTGCCACCACGGTGTACTTGTGGCCGGTCGCGGCGTCGATCACGGCGCGGCTCAGTTCGACATTGGAACCGGCGTTATTGATGGAAATCAGCTGGTTGCCCCGGTCGACATCCCAGTATTTGCTGACGGCCTTGTACTGGACATTCGACAGATTCGTTCTCGCGCCATTCTGCAGCACGTCGACGTTCAGCGCGACCGGCAGCGGCGGAATGACGTGCATCACGCGAATCTGCGGATCCGCCAGGTCCAGGCGGTCGTCAATACCATCATCCCCGCCGCCACAAGCGGCGAGCAGCGCCGTCGCAGCCACGACCAGTCCCATCCCCAGTCGGGATTTCGAAAACACCTTCATGGATTACCCCTTGTCGAAACAGCGTTGATAGACGGGGCCGGGGTCCGGATTGTGCTTGCTTCGTTTCGGTGCCGGGCCGGCCGCCGCGCCGTGATGGAACAATAGGGGCGCCGCCCTAGGGGAAATACCGAGGGTCTTCCGAAAGCGATGTCGGAAGATTCCGACACATCACAAAAAAAGAAAACAATACGGCTTTTCGAACAGGCGTGGAGACGACTGCAGAACGGGAATCTTCACTGTTTAGATCAGGATTTCGCTTCATTTAAATCGCCATTCCCCGCGAAAGGGGTAGACCCGAAGAATGAGGCCAAGCTGGCCAAGCCCCCTGTCAGGCTGCCTTGCATTTTTCCTATTTTTCGTCACACTTGCCGAATGGCGCGGAGCGAACACGACGTCGAACAATGACAAATGGGGCAGCGATGGTAACCAGGTCGGAAGTGGAGGCGGCCGGTGCCTCGCCTGGAGCGGATATCGATTCGCTGACCGGCGTGGCGTCACGCCGGGCTTTCCTGGACAAGCTGGAAGAACGACTGCAGGCACAGGCCGAGCCGCGGTTCGCGCTCGTGCTGATCGGTATCGACGATTTTCGTGCCTTCAATGACATGCACGGCTTCGCCGAGGGCGATGCGATCCTGCAGCGGGTCGCGCGCCGCCTGCGCGATGCCTCGCCACGTGATGCAATGATCGGCCGTGTTGGCGGCGATGAATTCGCGGTCCTGCTCCCCACCATTTCCGATCCGACCCTGGTGCGCCATGTCAGCGCCGCCATGCTGTCGCTTCTTTCCGAACCCTACGACTGCGAAGGCCGCCGGCATCATGTGCTGGCGAGCCTGGGCGCCTGCGTGATGCCGGCCGGCGGGCTTTGCACCTCCGACGCGCTGGCGTCGGCCAGCCTCGCACTGGGCCGGGCCAAGCGCGACGGCGGCCGCACCATCCGGTTCTTCAAGCCGCAGATGCGCGCCGATGTCACGACACGGCTGTCGCTGGTGCAGGCGCTGCGCGAGGCGTTCGCGCAGCGGCAATTCGAGCTGCTTTACCAGCCGCAGGTCAATCTGCGCGACGGCCGGGTAGTGGGCGCGGAGGCGTTGCTGCGCTGGCGCCACCCGACGCAGGGCCTGCTGTCGCCGGCTGTCTTCATCGATGCGCTGGCCGCCAGCAGCATGGCCATCGACGTCGGCATGTGGGTCCTGCATACCGCATGTGCCCAGGCGCGCGCGTGGTCCCTGCAGTTCGACAGCGCGCCGCGCGTGGCCGTCAACCTGTTTGGCGCGCAACTGGCGGAGAGCCGGCTGTTGACCGAGGTGCGGCACGTGCTGCGCGAATTGTCGCTGCCACCGTCTTGCCTGGAGCTGGAGATCACCGAGACGATCGCCCTGCAGCAGGGCGACGAGGTGGCCGGGCAATTGCAGTCGCTGCGGCACGATGGCGTGACGCTGACCTGCGACGACTTCGGCACCGGCTACGCGTCGCTGAGCTTCCTGAAGAATTTCCCGGTGGACCGGATCAAGATCGACCAGTCCTTCATCCGCAGCGTCGCCCGTGACCCGGTCGATGCGGCCATCGTGCGGTCGGTGATCAACGTCGGGCAGAGCCTGAACCTGAGCGTCGTGGCGGAGGGCGTGGAAACCGTGGAGCAGCGCGACTTCCTGCTCCAGCATGCCTGCAACGAGGTGCAGGGATACCTGTACGGCCGGCCGATGCAGGCCGACAAGCTCACCGAACGGCTGGCCGAGCAGCAGCGGTTTTTCGGGGGAGAGTGAGGGAAGCTAACCGGCAGGGACATCCGGCCGCGAGGGGCTCTGCTCCCCTCTCCCGCTCGGCGGGAGAGGGGCCGGGGGAGAGGGCTAGCAGCCCTCAACCCGCCATCACTGCTTGGCCAGTTCCGACAGCCGGACCTCGACGATCTTGCCATCCTTCACCCAACCGACCACGGTGTCGGCCAGCGAGCCGCCCTTGTCGTCGATGCCGTCCACCTCGTTCGGATTGAGTTCGGCCGGCAGCGTCTTCATGGCCTCGGGCATCTTGGCGCGGATCGCCGCCGAATCGGTGGTGGTACCCGCCAGCGTCATCGCGTTTGCGAGCGCATGCACCATGGTGTAGTTCAGCGACATCTCGGTGGTCGCGTCGCGGCCGTGCTGCTTCTTGTACTTGGCGTTGAACGCCTGCGCCGCCGGACGGCTGTCGCTGTTCAGCGGCAGCACGCCGATCGAGCCTTCCAGCATGCCCAGCCCATTGGTCACGCGCGCCATTTCGTCCATCTTGGCCTGGTCCATGATGATGAAGCCGCCCTTGAAGCCCAGCTCCCGGGCCTGCTTGACCACCAGCGCGGTCGGCTCGGACGGGCCACCGACGAACAGCACGTCCGGCTTGTCAGCCATCACGCGCGACACGCCGCTGTAGAAGTCGGTCGCCTTGGTGTACGACATCGGGTTGTTGGCCACGACCTTGCCGCCCGCCTTTTCCCATGCCGGCACGAAGGCCTGCACCCATGCCTTCGCGTAGTCGTGATCGGCCGGCACCAGCGCCACGTTCTTGCCATAGCGCTGCATCTGCGCCTTGACGAACGGCTCGATATAGCCGGTATAGGCCGGCGGAATGCGGATGGTCAGCTTGTTGCCGGTATCGGTGATGCGCGGCACGCTGGAGTACGCCATCACGATGAATTTTTCCTGCTGGTTGAACGCCTGCAGCGCGAAGATGCCGCCGGAGTGCGGCACGAACACCGCCGGGGTCTTGTGCTGCTGCACCAGGCGCCGCGCGTTGATCGCCGATTCCGCCGGCGCGTACTTGTCGTCGAGCGCGACCACCTCCAGCTTCACCGCCTTGCCGCCGACCTTGATGCCCTTGGCGTTGACCTCGTCGACCGCCATCTGGATGCCGGACAGCACGTTCTTGCCGTACAGCGCCGCCCCGCCGGAGAGCGGGCCGGTGAAGCCGATCTTGACCGTTTCCTGTGCGAAGCTCGTGCCGGTCGCCATCATGGCCGCAACGGCGGTGGCCGCCACCGGCAGCATGCGCAGGACGGCACGGCGTTTCGTCTTGTGTTCCATCTTCGTCTCCTCAAGGGTACGTCGTTGCATGGGTCTGTTGCCCAACCTGAATCTGAAGTCCAAAAAAAGCTAGCCGCCGATGTACGCGCGCCGCACGCCTTCGTCGCGCAGCAGCGTGTCGCGGTCGCCTTCCATCACGATGCGCCCGCCTTCGATCACGTAGCCGCGATGGGCGATGCCCAGCGCCGCGTAGGCATTCTGCTCGGCCAGCAGCACGGTGGTGCCCGCGCGGTTGATGCGCTGGATCACCTCGAACATCTGCTTGACCACCAGCGGTGCCAGGCCGAGCGACGGCTCATCGAGCAGCAGCGCACGCGGGCGCCCCATCAGCGCGCGCCCAAGCGCCACCATCTGCTGCTGCCCGCCGGACAGCGAGCCCGCCGGATCGTCCTTCTTCTGCCGCAGGATCGGGAACATCTCGTAGACCTCTTCCAGCGACTGGCGGATGCCGGCGCTGTCGCGCCGGTGCACATAGGCGCCCAGCGTCAGGTTCTTCTGCACGCTCATTGCCGGGAACAGCTTGCGGCCTTCCGGACAATGCACGAGACCGGCCTGCACGATCTGCGACGGCTTCATGCCGGCCAGCTCCTTGCCGTCGAACCGCATGCTGCCGCCGCTGATCCGGTGGATGCCGCTCATGGCCAGGAAGATCGAGCTCTTGCCGGCGCCGTTGGCCCCCAGCAGCACGACCAGCTCGCCCGGCTTCGCATGCAGCGAGATGTTGTCGAGGGCGCGGAAGCTGCCGTAGGACAGCGAAACGCGTTCAAGCTGCAACATGGTCGGTCCCCAGGTAGGCTTCGATGACGCGCGGATCCTGCTGGATCTGCGCGGGCGTCCCCTCGGCGATTTTCTCGCCGTAGTTCAGCACCATGATCTTGTCGGCCAGCCGCATGATCATGTCCATCTTGTGTTCGATCAGGCAGACGGTCTTGCCGTGCCGGACCATCTTGCGGATCAGCTCGGCCAGACCGACGGTTTCCTCTGGATTGACGCCGCCCGCCGGCTCATCGAGCAGCAGCAGCTCCGGGTCGGTCGCCAGCGCGAGCGCGAACGCCACCCGCTTGCGCTCCTCCTGCGTGATGTCCGATGCCAGCTCGTGCGACAGGTGCGACAGGCCGACGAAGTCCAGCGCCTGCTCGGCCTTTTCCCGGCACAGCCGCTCCTCGTCGCGCAGCCGCCGCGTGTTGAAGATGACATCGCGCAGCGTCGAATGGGTGCGCAGACGGTGGCCGACGATCAGGTTGTCCAGCACGGTGGCGCGATCGAACAGCGCGGTCGCCTGGAAGGTGCGTGCCACGCCCATGCGCGCGATCTGGTCCGCCCGCATGCCGGCCACGTCGGTGCCCTTGAACAGGATCTGCCCCGAGCTCGGCGGATGCGTGCCGGCGACCAGGTTGAAGAAGGTCGTCTTGCCGGCGCCGTTCGGCCCGATGATGGCGTTGATCTTGCCGGCCTCGATGGTCACCGACACATCGTTGACCGCGGTCAGGCCGCCAAATTTCTTGGTCAGGTTGCGAATATCAAGCATTGTCGGCTCCTGCGGTGGCGTTGCCCGCCGCTGGCGAAGCAGCGGAGTCGGCGGCAGAGTCGGTCCGGCCGGCATCGCGGGCACGGGCGTTGGCGCGCTCGCCCCGACGCAGCGCTGCGGCGCGTCGTGCCTGGCGCTTGAGCCAGGTGCCGACGATGCCGTCCGGCACGAAGATGATCAGCAGGATCAGCACGGGGCCGAACACCAGCATGCGGTAGTCCTGCAGGAACTGCAGCGTCTGCGTGATCCACGGCACCAGGATCGCGCCCAGCAGCGGTCCGAGCGTGGTGCCGATGCCGCCGACCAGCATCGCCATCACCATGTCGAAGGTGATATCGGTGCGGGCGATGTCCGGGCCGAGGAAGCGGACCTGGCCGGCGTACAGGGCGCCGGCGAACCCGGCATAGCCGACCGACAGCACGAAGGACAGCACCTTGGTGCGCATCAGGTTGATCCCCAGTGCTTCGGCCAGCGCGTCGCTGTTGCGCACCGCCATGAAGCTGCGCCCCAGCAGCGAGCTGACGATGCGGTGCATCAGGAAGACGGCGAGGACGAGGAAGAACAGCACCAGGTAGTACTGCGCATGCACGCTCTCGAACTGCAGCGGGCCGATGGGCGCGGGCACCGGGATGCCGATCAGGCCGACCGTTCCATGGGTCAGGCTTTCCCACTTCTCGATCAGCAGATAGATGATGAAGCCCACGCACAGCGTGAAGATCGAGAAGTAATGGCCCTTCAGCCGCAGCGACACCACGCCGATCGCCCAGCCGACCACCATGCACAGCAGGCCGGAGATCAGGAAGGCGAGCCAGAACGGCACGCCGTGGTCCACCGTCAGGATCCCCAGCGCGTACGCCCCGATGGCCATGAAGCCGCCGTGGGCCAGGTTCAGCTGCCCGGTATAGCCGGTGATCAGGTTCAGTCCGAGCGTGGCGATGGCGTAGATGAACGCGATCGTCATCACCGTCAGGTAGTAGCTGTTGTCGGTCAACAGCGGAAACGCGATGGCCAGTGCGAGCAGCAGCGCCCAGCCGGTCTTGCCTTGCAATGCGTTCATGTCGGTTGCCCTCCTCGGCGGCGGAGAATCAGGGGGAGGTTTGCGGTTGCGGTCATTGGCGTCATCCGGAAGCGTCGTGCCGGCCTCACGCCGCGCGCGAGGCGAACAGGCCCTGCGGCCGCAGCGACAGGATCACCACCAGCAGCACGAAGGCGATGATGTCCTTGTAGTCGGTCGAGACGTAGAAGCCGCCGAAGCTCTCGGCCATCCCGATGATCAGCCCGCCGACGATGGCGCCCGGGATGCTGCCCATGCCGCCGAGGATGATGATGACGAAGGCCTTGGTGATCACCAGGTGTCCCATTGCCGGATACACCAGGTTGATCGGCGCATAGAGCGTGGCGGCGATCGCCGCCAGCGCGCCGGAGATGGCAAACACCAGCAGCGTGACGCGCGTGGCGTCGATACCGACCAGTGCCGCACCCTCGCGGTTCTGCGCCATCGCCATGATGGTGGAGCCGGTGACGGTGCGCGTCAGGAACAGATGCAGCACGATCATCAGCGCGAACGCGGCGACGATGATCAGCAGCCGTTGCAGCGGCGCGGTCAGGCCGAACACTTCGACCAGCTGGCCGTAAGGCGTCGGCATGCGGTGGAAGTCCGCTCCCCACAGCGCCTGGGCGCCGGCCTCGAGAAACAGCAGGATGCCGATCGCGGCGATCATGTCGTGCAGCTCGGGCGAATTGCGCAGTGGATGGAAGACCAGCCGCTCGGCCAGCATCGACAACGCGGCGACCGCGAGCGCGGCGCCGATCATCGCCAGCCAGTAGTTCATGCCCAGCGACGTCATCAGGTAGTACGAGACGTAGGCACCTGCCATATAGAAGGCGCCATGGGCGAAATTGGGTACGTGCAGGATGCCGTAGACCAGCGTGAGGCCCAGTGCCACGAGGCTGTAGACCCCGCCCAGCGTCAGGCCGTTGAGGAACTGTTGGAAGAACAATGCCACTGACTCACCTCGTGCAATTCACGAACGCGAACACACGCCCCATGCAGCGGGCGCGACAATGCAGCGCCACGGCAGAAGGCCGCGGACTGCGCGGCACTGCATGGCAGTGCCGATCAACTCGGGACGGGGACTAACTGCGCCGGATGACGCGGACGGAATGGTGTTGCATGGCTGTCTCCATTAACGGCTTTGCGCGACGCGATGCGTCGCTTCGCATACCGGTCGATCCGTGTCGCGGAGGCTTGCGCTTGCGCTGTCGCCAACTCTTCGCACGGTCGTTCGTTTTCATTGACTGTTGCATAGGCCCTGAGGCACAGTCAAGGGATACGGAATTGTCTTTCGCACAGCGAAATAGGGGTTAAACCGGAGGGTCGAACCCGAAGGTCGAGCCCGATCCGGACCGGGGGAGGCATGAAGCGAACCATCACCACCATTCCGGCGCAAGATCGCCAGGGCGCCGTGCCGCACGGCCGCTCGACGATGCCCGAGGGATTGCCTGCGGCCAGTGCGCGCGATATCGCCCCGCGCGAGCCGAGCGAGCCGCTCGATGACGCGGCAGCGCTGCCTTCCGCGCTCCATACCGTTCATCCTGACGATCCTCCCACGCTCGCCTTGACCGACGAGACGGGCGACCGCAATTTCGTCACCGCATTGGCCCGCGGCCTTGAATTGCTGCGCGCCTTCGGCCCGCATGACGACTACCTCGGCAATGCAGAACTGTCGCGGCGCACGGGTATTCCCCGACCGACGGTTTCGCGCCTGACCTATACCCTGACCCGGCTCGGCTATCTCGTCTATGCGGCGCCGCTGGAGAAATACCGGCTCGGGCACGGCGCGATGGTGCTGGGGCACCGCTACCTTGCCAATTCGGGCATACGAGAAGTCGCGCAGCCGCTGATGCAATCGCTGGCGTTCGCCACCGGCTGCACCGTCGCGCTGGCCACGCCGGACCGGCACGAGATGGTCTATCTGGAGGTATGTCAGCCGCGCGGCGCGCTGGTGCTGCGGCTCACGCCGGGCTCGCGGCTGCCGACTGCCACGTCGGCGATCGGGCGCGCGTGGCTGGCCGGCTTGCCGCCGACGCGGCGCGCCGCCGCGCTGGACGATCTCGAGCGGCACTACCAGGGCCGATGGCCGGCGATGCGCGCGCGGCTGGAACGGGCGCTGCGCGAATACGATCGGCGCGGCTTCTGTACCGCGCACGCGGAATGGGACCGCACCGTCAGCGGCGCGGCGGCGCCGGTGGTGCTCGAAGGCGGCACCGAAGTGCTGTCGGTCAACATCGGCGGCGCCGCCTCGCGGCTGACGCCGGAGGTGCTGGAGGGCAACCTGGGGCCACGCGTGCGGCAACTTGCCGACGCGTTGCAGGGCAGGCTCTGGCGCGCGCACGGGTAGGGACGCTGCACCGGGCCAAGGTGCGGCAAGCAGGACGACTCGGACCATAGAAGAGAGGAGACAACCATGGAGATTAGTGGCAAGACCGTCGTGGTAACCGGAGGCGCGACCGGCATCGGCCGCGCGCTGGTGCTCGCCTTCGCGCAGGCGGGCGCGCGCGGTATCGCGGTGGCGGACCTGGACGGCGATGGCGCGTTGCGCGTGGCCACCGAAGCGCGTGCGGTGGCCCCGGAATGCGAAACCTTCGGCCGGCCTACCGATGTCGCCGATGCCGCCGCGGTGCAGGCGCTGACCGACGAAGCGACGCGGCGCTTCGGCCAGGTCGACGTGTTCTGCTCCAATGCCGGCATCATCCTGCGCAAGGGTCTCGATGCGACGGCGCAAGAATGGCAGCGCATCTGGGAAATCAACGTGATGGCGCACGTGCATGCGGCCAACGCGGTGCTGCCGCAGATGCTCGAGCGTGGCGAGGGCTATTTCGTCAACACCGTGTCCGCGGCGGGCCTGCTGTCGCAGATCGGCTCCGCACCGTACGCGGTCACCAAGCACGCGGCGATCGGCTTTGCCGAATGGCTGCAGATCACCTACGGCGATCGTGGCGTTCGCGTCAGCTGCATCTGTCCGCAGGGCGTGCAGACGCGCATGCTCTATGGCGAGGACGGCCAGCGCAAGGGCTTCCTGCAGGAAGGCTCGGTCACTGCCGAGCATGTCGCGCAGGTGACGCTGGAAGGCGTGCGCGACGAGCGCTTCCTGATCCTTCCGCATCCGGAAGTGCTGGAGTACTACCGCCGCAAGGGCCAGGACTACGATCGCTGGCTCAAGGGAATGCAGCGGCTGCACGATAAGGTAATGAGCGAGTTCGGCGGCCTGGGCCGCTGACGCTTGCTCTGCAAGCGGAGTTCGCAATGCGGAAATCCCCGACGAACTCCGCCGTCGGCCCACAGGTCTGCAAAGACAGACCCATATCGATACCCACAAAGGAGAGAGACCAATGCCAGTCCATTCGCTCACCGGCGCATTGCGCGCCTTCGCCGGGCGCGCCACCTTCGTCGCGGCCGCCATCGGCGGCGCGGCCATCGCGCCTGCCGCCCAGGCCGAAACCTGGCCCGCCCACCCGATCCGCATCGTCGTCGGCTTCCCGACCGGCGGCGCCCCCGACACGCTCGCGCGCATCATCTCCGAGAAGATCTCGCCGTCTTGGAAGCAACCCGTGGTGGTCGACAACAAGCCCGGCGCCGGCGGCAACATCGGTGCCGAAGCGGTGGCGCGCTCGCCGGGCGACGGCTATACGCTGGCGATGGGCACGGTCGGCACCCATTCCATCAACGGGGCCGTGTACGCCAAGATGCCCTATGACATGGTCAAGGACTTCACCCCGGTGATCCTGGTTGCATCGACGCCCAACGTGCTGGTCGTGCATCCGGGCGTGCCGGCGAAGAACATGAAGGAGCTGATCGCGATGGCCAAGGAACAGCCGGGCAAGCTGACCTTCGGCACGCCGGGCATCGGCACCTCGCTGCACGTCGCGGGCGAGCTGTTCAACTCGATGGCCGGTACCAGGATCGTTCACGTGCCCTACAAGGGCCGCGCGATGGCGATTCCCGACCTGCTCGGGGGACACATCACCATGATGTTCGACAACCTGCCGTCGGCATTGCCGGTGATCCGAGAAGGCAAGCTGCGCGCCATCGGCGTTACCAGCGCCAAGCGTACGGAGTCGGCGCCCGAGATTCCGACGCTCGCCGAGCAGGGCCTGCAGGGCTACGAAGCGGTCTCCTGGTTCGCGGTCTTCGCGCCGGCCAGCACGCCCAAGGACGTGGTGGCCAAGCTGAACAAGGAACTGAACCGCATCTTCACGCTGCCCGACGTGCAGGCCAAGCTGAAGACGCTGGGGCTCGACCCGGTGCTGGGTACGCCCGAACAGCTGGCGGACTTCCAGCGCAGCGAGATCGCCAAGTGGGCGAAGGTGGTGAAGGACTCCGGTACCCAGCCGCAGTAAGCCCTTCGCGCGGCGAAGGCAGGGCGCGGCTTACTCGTCCAGCCTTGCCGCCGCCCGTTCGCCCCTGGCGGCGGGATCGCGCAGGCGGGCGAGGCTGATCACCGCGCCCACCGCCGACGAGATCGCCGCGCAGCCCAGCGCCAGCCGCGGCGCGGCGCTGCCGCTCAGGCCGAACAGCACCGCGACCACGGCGGTGCCGGAGGTCTGGCCCAGCAAGCGGGTGGTCGCCTGCGCGCCGCTGGCACCGCCGCTGCGATGCGGCGGCGTCGAGCCGATCATCGCGCGGTTGTTCGGCGACTGGAACAGCCCGAAGCCGATCCCGCACAGCGCCATGCGCCACACTACGTCGATGTCAGGCGCGCCGCGCTCCAGCATCGCCAGCAGGATCAGCCCGGTGGACAGCAGCGCGAGACCGATGCCGGCCAGAATGCTGGCCGAGTATCGATCCGACAATCGTCCCGACACCGGCGCCATCAGGGCCACCATCAATGGCCACGGCGTGATCAGCAGGCCGGTCTCGTACAGCGAGCGGCCCAGCTGGTTCTCCAGATAGAAGGGCAGCGCGACGAACGACAGCATCTGCGTCATGAACGAGCAGTAGGACGTGCCCACTGCCATCGCGAAGGCGCGGCTGCGCAGCAGATCGACCGGCACCAGCGGTGCCGGCTTGCCCGACTCCATCCTGACCAGCGTCCAGCCAAGCACCGCCGCGGCGACCAGCGAGGCAGCTGCCATCGTGCGCGTGGCAGCCTGGCCCAGCCCGTCCACGCCCAAGATGAACAGGCCGATCACCAGCGCGGACATCAGCGCGCTGACGGTGTCGAAGGGACGGGGCTGCGGCGGCGTGTCGGGCAGCGAGGTGCGGCTGATGAAGAGCGCGGCGAGCGCGACCGGGACATTGATCGCGAACAGCCACGGCCAGCTGGCCACGGACAGCATCAGCGCGCCCAGCGAAGGCCCGACGCCAATGGTGATGCCGACCACCAGCGCATTCAGCCCGATGCCGCGCCCCAGCTGGGTCGGCGGATAGATGAAGCGCACCAGCGCGGTGTTCACGCTCATGATGCCCGCGCCGCCGATGCCCTGCAGCACGCGCGCGGCGACCAGCATCGGCAGGTTCACCGAGACCGCGCACAGCAGCGACCCGGCGAGGAAGGTGGCGAGCCCGACGCGGTAGACGCGCTTGTAGCCGAGGATGTCCCCGAGCGAGGACAGCGGCAGCAGGCACATCGTCACGGTCAACTGGTAGGCGTTGACCACCCAGATGGTGCTGGCGGGATCGGCGCCGAGCTGGCGGGAGATCGACGGCAGCGCGATATTGACGATGGAGCCGTCCAGCACGGCCATGATGAGGCCGCAGAACACGGTGAGGATCGCCCACTGACGCTGCGGCGAGGGGAGGCCTTGATGAGATTGCATCGGGAGGGTGCCGCTCGTCCCGAAGGAGCCGCCCGTGGCCTGCGGCCGTGGCGGTCAGGGGTGGGCTGCGCGGCGTGACACGGAAGGCGTCATTATCGGCGCGCGCCGCCGCGCTCGCAAATCGCCGTCCTGTGGTATAGGCGCGCGAGGGGAGCGATCCTTGCAATCCCCAGGCTGGCGGGCTAGCGCGCCAGCGTGCCGAGCAGCGTCTCCAGCGAGGCCAGCCCGATCTCGATCAGATGCGCCATGAAGACATTCATTTGCGGCATCACCAGCAGCATCAGCAGCATGCCGCCGGCCAGCGTTACCGGGAAGCCGACCGCGAAGATCGACAGCTGCGGCGAGGCCCGGTTCAGGATGCCCATGATCAGGTTCAGCGCAAGCAGCGCCGCCACCAACGGCAGCGCCAGCAGAAGCCCCGACGAGAAGACCGTGCCGCCGGCGCGGGCAATGGAGAGCCACCCCTGGCCGGACAGCGGCGTGCCGGAAATCGGCAGCGCATTGAAGCTCTCGACCAGCGTTGCCAGCATCAGCAGGTGCCCGTCCATCGCCAGGAACAGCAGCATCGCCACCGTGCCGAGAAAGCGCCCCAGCACCATGGTCTGGCCGCCTGACTGCGGATCGAAGAACGAGGCAAACGACAGGCCCATCTGCAGGCCGATGATTTCACCGGCGTACGCCACCGCATGAAAGACGAGCCGCATGGTGAAGCCCAGCGCCAGCCCGATCCCGATCTCGTTCAGGATGATCATCAGGCCATCGAAGGAGTACACCGGCACCACCGGCAGGGTCTCGATGGTCGGAGAGACGACGATGGCGATCATTGCCGCCAGGCCGATCTTGACCTGACGCGGGATCGACATCTCGCTGAACAATGGCGCCGTGCCGAACAACGCCAGCAGGCGGAACAGCGGCCAGATGAAGGCGGCGATCCACTCGTAGAGCTGGGCGTTGGTGACGGACAGCATGCGGCTGCAGGAAAAAGGGAAGCGGAGGGGGAAGAGGCCTTGCCGGCGATGAGGGCGACGGCCAGCGTCAGTGCACCAGTGCCGGGATGCCCTCGAACACCTCGCGCATATAGTCGACGAAGGTGTTGATCATCCACGGGCCCACCACCACCATGGTGATGAACAGCGCGAGCAGCTTGGGAATGAACGACAGCGTCATTTCGTTGATCTGCGTCGCCGCCTGGAACAGGCTGATGACCAGACCCGTCACCAGCGCCACCAGCAGCAGCGGGCCGGCCAGCAACAGCGTCATCTTCATCGCCTGGGTGGCGATGGTCATTACGGTTTCCGGAGTCATCTCGCGCCTCGGTGGAGTCGGTGATCTTCGTGATGTCGGGGGCCGGGCCGACCCCCGTCAGAGCTGGAAGCTCTGCGCCAGCGAGCCGAGCAGCAGCTGCCAGCCATCGACCAGCACGAACAGCATCAGCTTGAACGGCAGCGAAATCGTCGCGGGCGGGACCATCATCATCCCCATCGCCATCAGCACGCTGGCCACCACCAGGTCGATGATCAGGAAGGGAATGAAGATGGTGAAGCCGATCTGGAAGGCCGTCTTCAGCTCGCTGGTGACGAACGCCGGCACCAGCACGCGCAGCGGCACTTCCTCCGGACCCTGCATCTCCGGCAGCTTGGCCATCTGCGCGAACAGCGCCAGGTCCTTCTCGCGCGTCTGCTTGAGCATGAAGGCCTTCATCGGGGCAGCGGCACGCTCCGCGGCATCTTCCAGGCTGATGCGGTTCTCCGACAGCGGCTTGTACGCGTCGTTGTAGACGCGATCGAGCACCGGCGACATCACGAACATGGTCAGGAATAGCGCGAGCCCGAGCAGCACCTGGTTCGGCGGCGAGGTCGCCGTGCCCAGCGCCGTGCGCAGCAGGCCCAGCACGATGATGACGCGGGTAAAGCCGGTCATCATCAGCAGCGCCGCGGGCAGGAACGACAGCGAGCTCAGCAGGACCAGCGTCTGGACCGACAGCGACCAGGTCTGGCTGCCGCCGGGACCCGGCCGGCTCACCACGCCCGGCAGTGCCTGCGCCGCGGCCGAACCCGACCACAGCACCGCGGCGGCCAGCAGCGCGCAGGAGAGCAGGGCTGCCAGCGGGAGCACCCGCTTCAGGCCGCGGGCGAGCAGGGGCGTTTGGCCGAGCGACGGCACGGCCGGGGTCGTGCCTGACTGGCACGCCGTGGGCCGGCGCCGGCTGGCGGCGGGCGAAGCGTTCATGACTTGAGGTTGTGTTGCATCGAGCGCAGCAGCTTCTGCGCAAACGAGCCAGTACCAAGGTCGGGCGGCGTCGGGCCACCGTGGGAGGGAGCAGAATCGCGGGCAATGCTGCCGGCCGGCAGGGTGTGCAGCGTGCGGATTTCTCCCGCGCTCACTCCCAGCACCAGCACGCTATCGCCCACTTCCACCAGCAGCAGGCGCTGGCGTGCGCCAAGCGTCGTGCTGCCGATCACCTTCATTGCGCCGCCGGTGGCGTGCCGAACGAGTCCGGTACGCCGGGCCACCCAGGCCAGGCCCAGGATCAGCGCGATCACCGCGAACAGGCCGAGGCCGGCCTGCGCCAGCGCGGCGGCTCCGGTAGCGCCGGCGGCCGCATCGGCCGCCATTGCCCCCGAAGACACCGTCATGCCGGTCAGCGCCGGCAGCACCGGCGCCAGACCCTTCAGCGCCGGCGCGGGCCGCCGCTGGCGGCCCTGACTTGCTTTCATTTGTTCAGTTTCCGGATACGTTCGGACGGCGTGATGATGTCGGTCAGCCGGATGCCGAACTTGTCGTTGACGACCACCACCTCGCCCTGGGCGATCAGGTAGCCGTTGACCAGCACGTCCATCGGCTCGCCGGCCAGGCCGTCGAGTTCGACCACCGAGCCCTGCGCCAACTGCAGCAGGCTCTTGATCGGTACCTTGGTGCGGCCAAGCTCCACGGTCAGCTGCACCGGGATATCGAGAATCATCTCGATATCGTTGTGGAAGCCGCTGGCCACATCGCGCTCCAGCGGCTGGAAGACCGTGGCGGCGGCCGGTGTCGCGGCCGGCGGGGCTGCCGTGGTGGTCGCCTCGGCGCTGGTTTGCTCGGCCAGGGCGCTTGCCCAGTCGTCCATCGGATCGGCCGGCTTGTCCTCTTTGCCGTCAGTCATGATCGGTTTCCTTGTTGGAATCGCTGTCTTGATGATTGAGCATTTGCTGCACACGCAGCGCGTACTGTCCGTTCATGGTGCCGTAACCGCACTGCATGACCGGCACGCCGTCGACCTTGCCGATCACCTGCTCGGGCAGTTCGATCGGCAGCACGTCGCCGGCGCGCAGGGAAAGTACTTCCGCCACGGTGCTGCGAATTTGGGCGAACTCCGCCACCAGTTCCACTTCGGCGGCGCGCAGTTGCTGCGAGAGCTGCTGCAGCCATCGCTTGTCGACTTCCACCTCGTCCTGCAGCGGATTCATCAGCAGATCGCGCACCGGCTCGATCATCGAGAACGGGAAGCAGATGTGCAGCTGGCCGCCGACCGCGCCCAGTTCGATGTGGAAGGCCGTGGTGACCACCACTTCATTGGGGATCGCGATATTGGCGAACTTGGTGTGCATCTCCGAGCGAACGTATTCGAACTCGATCGGATGCACCGCATGCCAGGCGTGACCGTAGCTCGTCAGCGCCAGATCGAGCATCCGGCGGATGATCCGCTGCTCGGTCTGCGTGAAGTCCCGGCCCTCGACGCGCGTATGGAAACGCCCGTCGCCGCCGAACAGGTTGTCCACGACGAGGAACACCAGGTTCGGGTCGAACACGAACAAGGCCGTGCCGCGCAGCGGCTTCATGTGGACCAGGTTCAGGTTCGTCGGCACCGGCAGGTTGCGCACGAACTCGCCGTACTTCTCGATGCGGATCGAGCCCACCGAGATATCCGCGCCGCGGCGGATGAAATTGAACAGCGCAGTGCGAAGCGCGCGAGCAAAGCGCTCGTTGATGATTTCGAGCGTATGCAGACGTCCGCGGACGATCCGCTCCTGCGTCGCCAGGTTGTACGGCCGCACGCCATCTTCGGCGACCGGCACGCTGGCCTCGGGAATATCCGCTTCTCCGGATACGCCCTTCAGCAGTTCGTCAACTTCGTCCTGCGAGAGGAACTTGTCGTAAGCCATCTAATGTCCTGCCCCAATGATCGACGGGATTAACGAAGCGGCATCCGTTGCGCCGCGCGGCCTGGGCAGCGGGGCGAGCGGACGCGCATGGACCGGACGGTCGGCTTCATATCGGGTTGGCAAGCGGGGCAGGGCACGGGCTTACTGCACCACGAAGGAGGTGAACAGGACGTCCAGCACCTGTTGCGCCGGCAGCGCCGGTGCGAACGGCAGCGCCAGCGACTGCCGGATCTCCTGCGCCAGTTTCTGCTTGCCCTCCACCGTTGCCAGGTCGGCCGGCTGCTTGGCAGACAGCAGCAGCAGGACCCGGCTACGGACTTCCGGCAGGTACTCGGCAATCCGCGCCTGCGTCGCCGCGTCCGCTACCTTGACCGACAGGCCGGTATGCAGGAAGCGGTCGCCATCGTCGGACTTCAGATTCACCGTAAAGGAATCGAGCGCAACGAAGATCGGCGCCGGAACGACCGGCGCCGCCGGTGCTGCCGGCGCGCGGTTGCTCAGCAGGCTGCCGAGGAAAAAGCTGCCCGCGCCCAGCGCCGCAGCAACGACGATGCCGGCCAGCACCAGCTTGGTGCGCTTGCCATTGTTCGCGGTGGCCGGAGGATTGAGCGTTTTCGCCATGAGTTGCCTGTATCGGATAGCCCCGCCATTCTTTATTGAATCGCCGACGGGCAATGGGCCGAAAAAAAGGGGGAAACCCGCTCAGCTTGGCCCTTTGAGCCGAGCGGGCGCGGCCCTGGCGCGAGGCGATAGGGCACGACGGTCTACTGGTCACGTTAACGAATGGGATGGGCGGAACTTGAGGGCAGGGCCAGCAGGAGGCGGCTTAGGCACTCGACGGTTTTGCTCCCCTCGCCCGCTTGCAGGAGAGGGGCCGGGGGAGAGGGCAACAGCGCTTGTCGAGCGATACCGCCCCATCAACCGCCCCGTGCCCTCTCTCCAACCCTCCCCGCCGAGCGGGCGAGGGAGATGTAGTGGTCCAATTTCCTCAGACAGGTCGATAGGTGGAAAATCACCATCGACGAGGAAATCAGATGACTAGAGCACGCAGGAAATTCGACCCCGACTTCAAGCTGGAAGTGGTCCGGATGGTTAAG
>NZ_JAIMCG010000006.1 GCF_019795295.1 Cupriavidus sp. AU9028
CCGGCACGGCTCACGCCCAATACCCGGCAGGCGCGGCTGATCGATACGGCCTTCTTCTGCAACGCGCTGACTGCGTGATAGATCACTTCAGTTCGCGGGCGAAGAAGGCCGAGGCCTTTTTTAGGATCAGGTTGTCCTCCTTGAGCCGCCGGTTCTCCTCCTCCAGCTGGCGAATGCGCACCTGCTCCGGCGTGAGCGGCCTGCCCACGCCCTTGCCGCCGGCCAGCTCCACTTCGTATTGAGTCAGCCAGCGTCGCACCGCCGTCTCTCCAATACCCATGGTCTGGCACACGTGCGCCACTGAGAGGCCCTGGTCCTTAACCATCCGGACCACTTCCAGCTTGAAGTCGGGGTCGAATTTCCTGCGTGCTCTAGTCATCTGATTTCCTCGTCGATGGTGATTTTCCACCTATCGACCTGTCTGAGGAAATTGGACCACTACAGGGGAACACCGGGAGCAATGGAAACACCGCTGGTTTGCTCCCCTCGCCCGCTTGTGGGAGAGGGGGGAACACCGAAAGCATTGGAAACACCGCTGGTTTGCTCCCCTCGCCCGCTTGCGGGAGAGGGGCCGGGGGAGAGGGCAACGAGCGTCGGACTATCCCCACACCCCCTCAAGTCCTTCCCAGCCTTTCCCTCGTCAACGCCGCCACCCCACGGCACCAGGGCTCCGCTTCGCACCGCTGCCGTGCAAAGACCTCGATCTGCTGCCGGTATTCCAGCGATAGCCCGATCACGTCCACGCCAAGCCGGAACATGTCGTGATGCCGGGGCGAGATGGTAAAGCTGGCTTCGACGGATGGGCTGCGCACCCGCATCGCCTCCAGATCGATCGACACCGGTCCGCCGCCGTGCCGCTCGACGTCGTCCATCATCGCGGCCACCTGCTCGGGTGGCAGCATCACCAGCAGCAAGCGGTTGTTCATCGCGTTCGAGTAGAAGATCTCGCCGAAGCTTGGCGCGATCACCGCCCGCACGCCATATTGCAGCAGGCCCCAGACCGCATGCTCCCGGCTGGAGCCGCAGCCGAAATTCGCGCCGCCGATCAGGATGCGCGTATCGGCGAAGGTGGGCTGGTTCAGCACGAACGACGGGCGAGGGTTGCCTTGCGGATCGAAGCGCAGGTCATACAGCAGGCCCTGGGCCAGTCCCGACTTGTCGATGCCGCGCAGAAACTGCTTCGGCATGATCTGGTCGGTGTCCAGGTTCTCGATGCGAAGGGCGGCGGCGCGCCCCTCGATGCGCAGGGATTCAGACATGATGGCGCTCCAGCTTGCGAACGTCGGTGATCTTGCCGGTGACGGCGGCGGCAGCGGCCATCGCCGGGCTCATCAGGTGGGTGATGGCGCCACGGCCCTGGCGGCCCTCGAAATTGCGGTTGGTAGTGGACGCGCAGCGCGTGCCGGCGGCCAACACATCGTCGTTCATCGCCAGGCACATCGAGCACCCGGGCTGACGCCATTCGAAGCCTGCCTCGGCCAGCAGGGCAGCGATGCCTTCGGCTTCCGCCTGCGCCTTCACGGCACCGGAGCCGGGCACCACCATCGCCCGCACACCAGGCGCGACGCGGCGGCCGCGCACGACCTCGGCCACCGCGCGCAGATCCTCGATCCGTCCATTGGTGCAGGAACCGATGAACACATGCTGGATGGGCGTGCCGTCCAGCCGGCTGCCCGCGGCAAGGCCGGTGTAGGTCAGTGCCTGGGCGGCGCTGCGCCGCGCCGGTTCGTCAGCGAGGGTTTCGGGCGCGGGCACGGCGCCATCGACGGGCACCACCTGGTCCGGACTGGTCCCCCAGGTGACATGAGGGACCACCTCGGAGGCATCGAAGCGGTGCTCGATATCGAAGACGGCACCATCGTCGCTGTGCAGCGTTGCCCAATGCGCCAGCGCGCGCTCGCGCAGCTCGCCTTCGATATCCGGCGCGCGGCTCAGCACGTAGTCCATGGCGAGCCGGTCCGGCGCGACCAGCGCACCGCGCGCCCCGGCCTCCACCGCCATATTGCAGACGGTGAAGCGCGCTTCCACGCTCAGCGCCTCGATCGCCGAACCGCAGAATTCGACCACGTAGCCGCGCGCGCCCTGTGCGCCGATCCTGCCGATGATCATCAGCACCAGATCCTTGGCGGTGGTGCCAACCGGCAGCACGCCGTCGATGCGGATGCGCATGTCGCGGGCCATGCGGTAGACCAGGGTCTGCGTCGCCAACACGTGTTCGACCTCGGACGTACCGATGCCAAAGCCCAGTGCGCCAAGCGCGCCGTAGGTGGTGGTGTGGCTGTCGCCGCAGATCACCACCATGCCGGGGCGGATCATGCCGTGCTCGGGCGCGACCACATGCTCGATGCCCTGGAGCCGGTCATTGGTGTCGAACAGGGCGATGCCATGCCGCTCGCAGTTGGCCTTCAGGTTGGTGGCCTGCAGCGCGGAGGCCGGATCGGCGATCACCCGGACCGCGCCAGGGTGGGTCGGGATGATGTGGCTCACCACGGCGACATTCTGCCCAGGCATCAGCACCGGCCGGCCCTGTTCATGCAGGCCGGCAAAGGCCTGCGGGCTGGTGTACTCGTTCATCAGATGCAGGTCGCAGAACAACAGGACGTTGTCCTCGTCCAGCCGGGCGACCGTATGGGAATCGACGAGCTTGCGATATAGCGTGCGCGGGGTCATGCGGGATTCCAGGAGATTCGATGCGCCGGCAGTGGTATGCGACCGCCGGCATCCAGGGACGTCGATAGCGAAGCGGGATGACTCAGGGGATCATTCGGCGGTAATGCCGCGCTCCTTGATCAGCTTTGCCCACACCGGCATTTCCCTGGCCAGCCGCTCGCGCGCGGCCTCCGGGGTCGTCGGCATCGGGTCGAAGCCTTCTCGCACCATGCGCTCCTTCAGCGCAGGGGCGTTCAGCGCCGTATTGAGCGCGGCATTCAGCCGGGCGATCACCGGCTGCGGCGTGCCCGCCGGCGCGAACACCATGAACCACGTCTCGAAGGCGTAGTCGGGCAGCCCCGCCTCGGCGATGGTGGGCACAGTGGGCATCAGCGCCGAGCGTTTCGGTCCGGTCACGCCGATCGCGCGCAGCTTGCCGGCCTGCACCTGCTGCTGCGCGGCGGATAGCACCGGGAAGCTCATGTTGACCTGCCCGGCGATGGTGTCGACCAGGGCCGGGCCGCCGCCGCGGTAGGGAATATGTTCGATCGGAACGTTGGCTACGCTCTTGAACAGCTCCGCCGCCATATGGAAGGTACTGCCCGGTCCCGCCGAGCCGTAGGTGTACTTGCCGGGCTCGGCCTTGAGCATCGCCAGCAGGCCCTTCAGGTCCTGCGCGGGCAGCTTGTTGTTGACCACCAGCACGTGCTGCGAGCTGGCGACCATGCCGATTGGCGCCAGGTCCTTCTGCGTGTCATACGGCATGCGGGCGAACAGCGCCGGATTGATGGCCAGCGACACGGTCTGCAGGCCGATCGTGTAGCCGTCGGCGGCGGACTTGGCAACGGCGTCCACGCCGATATTGCCGCCCGCGCCGCCCTTGTTCTCGATCACGATGGTGCCACCCATGGCCTTGGCCCATTCGTCGGCCACCAGGCGCGCCGCGATATCGGCGCTGCCACCCGGCGCGTACGGCACCACCAGCTTGATCGGGCGTTCGGGGTATTTCGTTTGCGCCTGCGCCGCGCCAATCGCGCAACAGGACAGGACGAAGGTAGCGGCAAGCCATTGGGGTGTCATGGGCGTCTCCATCGTGGTGTGGTTATGCGAGGCATCCTATCATTGATAAAAACACGCATAATTTCCGGTTGGCACATTCTTGATTAACTGAAATTCATCAATGGACGGCTTCTCGGACATCGCGTTTTTCGCCATGCTCAATAAACACGGCAGCCTCGCCGCGGCGGCGCAGGAACTGGGCGTTACGCCGCCCGCGGTCAGCAAGCGGCTGGCGGCGCTCGAGCGGCGGCTCGGCGTGCGGCTGCTGCAGCGGACCACCCGCAGGTTGAGCCTGACGCCCGAAGGCGAAACCTATCTGGTGGAAGGCACGCGGGTGCTGGCGGAGCTGCAGGCGCTGGAGCAGACCGTGACGGGCAGCAGCGCGACGCCGCACGGCCTGCTGCGGGTCAGCGCGACACTCGGCTTCGGGCGGCGCCATGTCGCACCCGCGCTCGCGGCCTTTGCGCGGGCCTACCCGCGCGTCGAAGTGCAGATGCACCTCAGCGACCGCCCGGTCAATCTGGTCGAGCAGGGCTTCGACCTGCAGATCCGCTTCGGCGATCTGCCCGATGCCCGGCTCACGGCGCGCCTGCTCGCCAACAATCGCCGGCTGCTGTGCGCGACGCCCGGCTACCTGAAGGCGGCCGGCACGCCAGCCACGCCGCAGGACCTGACCCGGCACGACTGCATCTTCATCCGCGAGAGCGATGAAACCTTCGGTACCTGGCATCTGCGCAATGGTGCGCGCCACGAGACCGTGAAGGTGCGGGGACAGCTGAGCACCAACGATGGCGAATCGGCGCTGGCGTGGGCGCGCGAAGGCAGGGGGATCCTGCTGCGATCCGAATGGGACGTCGCGCCGCTGCTGCGCAGTGGCGAACTGCGCGTGGTGCTGCCGGAATGGTCGCTTCCCAATGCCGCCATCTATCTGGTCTTTCCCACGCGCAGCCACCTGTCGGCCAAGACGCGGGCGCTGGTGGACTTCCTGCTGGAGCGGTTCGCTGCGCACCGCCAACGCGGTACGCAGGCACCGTATCACGGCTGGTGACCGCCCCAAAGGCAGGCGGACGGGTCCCGCACCGGGCTTGACTGGCCCTCGAATCCCACTGCGCAACGCCGGCAGCTGTTGCCCTGGAGCAGATTCGGCGCCAGAGCCATCGATCAGGATGAGGATTCCCCGGGGCTGAATGCGCCAGCGGGGCCGGTGCTTCAGCCCACCCGGCGGTCGCGCCCCGCCCAGAACGGCTCGCGCACTTCCTTGCGCGAAATCTTGCCATTCGGATTGCGCGGCAGTTCGGCGACGAAATCGACCGACCTGGGCTTCTTGAAGTCGGCGAGCAGCGCGCGGCAGTGCTGGATCAATTCGCCTTCGCTGGCCTGCATGCCGGGACGCAGCACCACCACGGCTTTCACCGCTTCGCCGCAGGTCTCGTCGGGAACGCCGACGACGCATGCCTCGTAGACCGCCGGATGGCTGTACAGCGCCTGCTCGACTTCGGTGGGGTAGATATTGAACCCGCCGGAAATCACCATGTCCTTGCTGCGGTCCACGATGTAGATGTAGCCCTGGTCGTCCACGCGTGCCAGATCGCCGGTGCGCAGCCAGCCCTGTGCATCGAAGGCCTTCTGCGTCAGTTCGGAGCGGCCAGTTCGTCGATGCGGACATTTTGATGCACGAGGTCCGCGTGCCCGCGGCCAACCTGATCGGCAGGGAAGGAGACGGCTTCCGGATCGCCATGAATCGCATCAACGTCAACCGGCTGCTGCATTGCCCGACCATGATCGGCCTGGCCCGCCAGGCGCTGCGGCACACCATCGCCTATGCCAATACGCGACGCCAGTTCGGCGGCCCGATCAGCCGCTTCCAGGCGATCCAGCACATGATCGCCGACATGGCGACCGCGCTCTACGCCTGCGAACAGATGGTGCTGGCTACTGCCACACGCACCGATGCGGGCGAGGACATCCGTACCGAAGCCTCGATGTGCAAGCTGTTCGTATCCGAGCGTTGCTTCGAGATCGCGGACAAGGCAGTGCAGATCCACGGCAACGTTGGCGTTACCCGCAACCACCCGGTGGAGTTCGTCTTTCGCCGGCTGCGGATGTACCGCATCGTCACGGGCACCAGCGAGATCCAGCGCAATACCGTCGCCAAGGGCGTCCTTGCCGATGACGGCAGGGAATAGACCATGCGCTGGAAACGCAATTAACCGCCAGCGGCTTCGTTCACCCCGAACATTGGCCTGCAGGCAGACGGGCGGGCGCCCCGCTCCTGCGTCAGGTACCGCTGCGGCGCGGTAGACCCGGTTTGACCTGGCCCGCTTCGCGTCGCCGCCGCACCCCGTCCACCAGCGTTCGAACCATGGCATCGGCGAGGCGGTCCTTGCTTGCCGCGTCCCGGTCCGCCTCCGGCCGGTACCAGATCAGCGACCACTGGATGCCGCCGAGCAGGGTCTTGACCGCAACCGATACGTCCAGGTCTGGGGCCAGCGAACCGTCGTCCCTTGCCGCCTGCGCCTGATCCTTGAAGAGCTGCTCGAAGCGGTCGCGGCTGGCGATCAGCTCGTCGAGCGTCTGCCGCTGTGCCGGCGTGGTGGCGCCGAATCGATGCATCTGGACGCCTTGCGCCACCACGCTTTCGAAGGTGTGGTGCGTCAGTACCGCCATCGCATGCGCGCGCAGCATCGCCGCCAGCACCGTCATGGCATCCCCGCCTGCTTCCCGCGCCGGTTCGACTGCCTCGAACAGGCGGCGCATGCCCTCCCGATGCACGTCGAAGAACAGGTCGATCTTGGACGCGTAGTGGTGGTAAATGCGGCCCTTGGTCGCGCCGAGCCGGCGGGCGACATCGTCGATGCTGGTGGCGTGGAATCCCTGCTCCATGAAACAGGCGGCGGCTTGTTCCAGGATCTCTTGCTTGCTTGGAGTCATTCAGGTTCGGCGGGGGGACGAGCGGGAGCGATGGCAGGCGGCCTATCGTACACGATCGACGTCAGGTGTCCCCCCGTAAAGACCGGAATGCGGTGGTTGCGTTGCTAAAACCTACCGAGTAGTATGTTCCAGAAGAAGGGGCAGCAGTCCTCTCTGACACAACCGCCGGGTCCGACCGGCGGGCATGGGAGACAAGCGATGCGCGTGTTGATAACCGGTGCAGCGGGGTTCATCGGGGCGGCCTTGCTCAGGGCGCTCGCCTCGCAGCCCCGCCTGGTCGGCAGAAGCGGCGAGAGGGTGCCTGTCGAGGAGGTGGTGCTTGCTGACCGCGCCCAACCAGCGGTGCCAGCGTCGGCGCCATTTCAGATCCGCGCGGAGCAGGGCGATTTCGCCGACCCGGCCTTCATCGAGCGGCTGGCGGCATACCGGCCCGATACGGTCTTCCATCTCGCCGCCAGCCTGACGCTGGATGCGGAAACGGACGAGCCGCGCGCCTATGCGGTCAATGTGGAGGCGCTTCGTGCGTTGATACGGAGTACGTCGCGCGAGCCGATCCGGCTCGTGTTCGCCAGCTCGGTCGCGGTGTTCGGCGGCGTGCTGCCGCCCTCGGTGGACGAGAGCGTCCCGCCGGCACCCGATACGGTGTACGGCACGCACAAGGCCGTCGCCGAGCGTCTTCTCGCCGATGCCAGTCGGCGCGGCACCGTGGACGCCCGCGCGCTGCGGCTACCGGTGGTGCTGGTGCGCTCCGGCTCGGCCACGCCGTCGGTGTCGGACCGTATCGCCGCCATCGTGCGGGAGCCGCTCGCGGGCCGCGATGTGACCTGCGGCCTCGCGACGGATACGCCGATTGCAGTGGCCTCGGTGCAGGCCGTCGCCCGCGCGCTGATTGCCCTGCACGACGTTGCGCCTGACCGATTGCCTCACGGCCGCGTGCTGAACCTGCCGTCGCTGACAGCCACCGTGGGCGAGATGGTGGCGGCCGTGGCTCGCGCCGGCGGCGCGCAGGCCGCGGCGCGCATCCATTTCGAACCCGATGCCGGCCTGCAGCGCATCGTCCAGAGCTGGCCCCGCGCGCTGATTTCTCCGGCGGCGGAACGGCTGGGCCTGCGCGCCGACGCGAGCTTCGACCAGATCGTCGCCAACTATCGAAACAGCCAGGAGGGGCCATGACCGACCTCTTCGCGGGCGCCGCGCGAACCGGTAACGGCGACACAGCCGAAATACCCTCCGCCGCTGCCGGCGGGGCCGGATACGATGCCCATGCCCCGCGTGAGGCGCTGCCGGTTTGCATCGTGGGCGCAGGCTCTTCCGGCGTGGCGGCGGCCAAGGCGCTGAAGGAGCAGGGCGTCGCCTTCGATTGCTACGAGACGGGCTCTGCGATCGGCGGCATGTGGCGCTACCAGAACGACAACGGCATGTCGTCCGCCTACCGCAGCCTGCATATCGACACCAGCCGGATCAATCTCGGCTACTCAGATTTTCCGATTCCAGCGCACTACCCCGATTTCCTGTCCCATTTCGAGGTGATGGAGTACCTCGACGCGTATGCCGACCGCTTCGCCGTCAAGCCGCATATCCAGTTCCGCCGGCCCGTGAAGAGGATCGACCCGCTGAACGATGGCAGCTGGCGCGTGACGCTGGAAGACGGCGCCAGTCAGCGCTATCGCGCGGTGATCGTCGCCAACGGCCACCTGTGGGACCCGCGCTGGCCCAGCTTCGAGGGCGAGTTCAGCGGCGAGCAGATCCATTCGCACGACTACCGCACCGCCGATCCGTATCGGGACAAGACTGTTGTGGTCGTTGGCATCGGCAATTCCGCCGTGGATATCGCCGTGGATGTCTGCAAATCGGCGAAGCGGACCTTCCTGTCCACCCGGCGTAGCGCCTGGGTCATCCCCAAGTACATCATGGGGTATCCGACCGACCGGTGGTCCGCATTCTTCTCCCGCCGACTCAAGCTGCCGACGCGCGCGACCCGAACGCTGATTCGCTGGCTGGCATGGCTTGCCATTGGGGACCAGGCTCGCGTCGGCATCCCGCGGCCCGCACATCCGATCTGGCGCGAGCACGCCACGCTCAGTCAGGAACTGGTCCCCTATTGCGGGCACGGCTGGATCCGCATGAAGCCGAACATCGACCGGCTCGATGGCTCGTCTGTGCGATTCGCCGATGGCAGCCGCGAAGCGGTAGATGCCATCATCTACGCGACCGGTTACAAGACCACCTTCCCGTTTCTCGACCCCGGCGTGTTCCAGGTCGAAGACGGCAAGGCCGAACTGTATCGCCGCATCGTCGCCCCTGGCCGGCCGGGTCTGTTCCTGCTTGGCCTGGTGCAGCCGATCGGCCCAACGATTCCCCTGGTCGAGATTCAGTCCAAATGGATCGCCGCCGCGTTGTCGGGGCAGATGCGGCTGCCCGAAGCGCACGACATGGCAAGAGAGATCGACGCCCATCGGGCCGAGGTCGCACGCCGGTATGTCGGCTCCGCGCGCTATACGCTGGAAGTGGATTTCCGCGCGTATGCGCGGCAGATGGCGCGGGATATGCGGCGGGGCAGGGCAGGGGCCTAGCGGCCGGCACTGGCGGGAGACGCGCAGCCGCTGCCGCGCGTCCGCGCTGCGAGTCCATCAGACGGGGGCGGCGGCTGCGCGTTCCTCGAATGGCAGATACCAGAAGAGGGCGACTTCCCGGGTTCCCGGTTCCAGTCCCCGGTACAGATATCGGTCGTATCCGCCAAGGCGAAAGCCGTACCGGCGGTAGAAGCGGCACGCAGCGATATTGTTCGATTGGGTTTCGAGCCGCACCCCTGCAAGCGATGCGTCTTTTGCCCATGCAACGGCCGCGTCCATCAGCAGCCGGGCCGCGCCTGCGCCGCGGTAGGCGGCGTCCACAGCGAGGTCGTCGACGACGGCATAGCGGTTCCAGTCATGGGCGACTGCAAGGTAGCCAATCGCAGCGCCTGCAACCTCTGCTGTCCACAGCTGGCGATCAGGCCGCTCCAGGTACTCGGCGAGTTCGCCGGGATGGAAGGGATAGCGCTTTTGATAGGGCGGTTCAACCGGCACAGTGGTGTCCATGTCGAACGGTTCTACCAGCTCCGCCGCAACCTGAAAGGAAAAATCGCACCCCGCGAGCGAGGGCAGGGAATCTGCGTCGCCTTGCCTCACTGCGGGGGAGGCGCTGCGGATATGGAGTGGCCCTGTCGTGTCCATCGTTGTCTTGCCATCGGATCTGTCGCTGCCCGCGGCAGCGGATGTTCGGCGAGAGAAACGGCCGGCACCATGCCAGCCTGAAGGAGAGGGGTTTGAGTTTACGTTATCTTTCCATCATCGCCGTCACGTGAGTGTCCTGCCCATCTTCGCCATGCCAGCCGGTGAATTCCAGGTCCTTCCCAGCGCCATGCGCGGCGTGCTTGCCGTGCGGGCCAGCTCGCGCCATCGCTTTGCACGGCATACGCACGAGCAGTTCGGCATCGGCGTGCTCGAGCGCGGTGCACAGCGCTCGGCCAGTGGACGAGGGGAGGTCGAAGCGGTAGCGGGAGACATCATCACGGTCAATCCGGGCGAAGTGCATGACGGGGTGCCGCTTGACGATCGCGGCCGCGCCTGGCGCATTCTGTATTTCGATCCGGGTGTGCTGGCGCCCGTCTGCCAGGAAATCGACGAAAGCGGGCGCGCAGCGGGCGAGTTCACCCTGCCGGTACTGCGCGATGGCGCCACGGCGGCGACCCTGGTGCAGTTGTTCGATGCAATCACCTGCGGCAGCCGGAACGCGCCGACCGACGCGGCCTTGCACCGCGAGAGTCTGCTGCTGATGGTGATCGCCCGCGCCATGGACGAACCGAGCCTCCACCAAGGTGACCGTCCTCGCGTCGCCCAGACGCCGTCGTCCATCGTTCACGCGCTCGCACGCATTGACGACGATCCTGCCGCTCCTGTCGCGCTGGACGATCTGGCAGCGGCCAGTGGCCTGAGCCGGTTCCAGGTGCTGCGCGCCTTTACCCGGGCCACCGGCATGACGCCGCATGCTTACCTTGTGCAACGCCGCATCGATCTGGCGCGCCGGCTGATGGCTTCCGGTCTGGCTTTGGTGGATGCCGCAGCCGAAAGCGGCTTCGCCGACCAGAGCCACATGACGCGCGTTTTCGTGCGCAAGTACGGCCTGTCCCCTCGGGCATACGCCGCTGCCGTCGGTGGACTTGATCGGCGCTGACGCGGTTTTGCTTCGCGATCCACCGGCGGGCCGCGGCCCGCTGCAATTTCGTTCAAGACGCCCTCGACACCGCCGGGCTACGCTGCGACCGTCCAATCGTCGGGAGGCAGCGCACCATGTCCAGCAAGAGTCAAGGCTATCTGTATCTGACACTGGCGATGATGCTGGTCGGCAGCACCGTCATTGCAAGCAAGGTCATTGCCACCGGGCTGCCGCCGTTTACCGCGACGGCCCTTCGCTTTGCCGTGGCCCTGCCGGCCTTCGCCTTGCTGATGTGGCTGACCGGCACGGCGTGGCCCATCATCGCGCGCGCTGACTGGCCTCTGCTCGGGCTGCAGGCCGTAGCGGGCAGCGTTGGCTATACCACGCTGCTGATCTCGGGATTGCGGCTGACCTCGGCCGCGGACGCCGGGGTCATCATCGGCACCCTGCCAGTGGTGTCGGCCCTGGTTTCCATGGTGGTGCTGAAGGAGCGGCCCGGTCGTGCGGTCCTGCTCGCCATCGCGCTGGCCACGGCCGGCGTGCTGACGGTGGCCGTGCCGGGCGAGGGCGGCGGGGGCGGAGGAAACGCCGATAGCGCGGATAGCGCGCAGGCCGCCTGGGCGGGCAACGCCCTTGTGCTCGGCGCGGTGGTTTGCGAGAGCCTGTTCATTCTGTTGAACAAGCGGCTGCGGGAGCCACTGCAGCCGCTTGCCCTGTCTACCTTGATGACAGCGATCGGGCTGGCTGCTTCCCTGGGTTTCGCGCTGTTCGAGGCGCCGTGGTCGATGACAACGACGGCGGGCGCGGCAAGTGCCACGCGTGGAGAAGCGCTGGTTGCGGTGCTGTACTACGCCCTGCTGCCGACCGTCGCCGGTTTCCTGCTGTGGTACGCCGGCGCTGCGCGCACCAGCGGTACCGAGGCATCGTTGTTTACCGCGCTGGCGCCCGTGTCCGCCGTGGCGATGGCGTTCCTGCTGCTGGGCGAGCCGGTAACCGCGCTGCAGCTCGCCGGCATCGCGTGCGTGGTGGTCGCCGTGGTCACCCTGATGCTGGCGGGACGGCGGTCCTAGCGGGCCACCTCCATCGACGCATCCACCACCATCACGCCGTCGGGGTTCGCCATTACCGGGTTCAGGTCCACCGAGCGAACGGTCCCGCCCGCCTCATGCACCAATCGGCCGACCGCCACGGCGGTGCGGCACAAGGCGGCCAGGTCCACTGCCGCCTCGCCTCGCACACTGGCGAGCACAGGTGCGATCCGCAGGCCGCGCAGCGCCCGCTCGACTTCGTCCTCGGTGCAGGTCGCGAGCAGGACCGCGGTGTCCCGCACCACCTCCACATACTTGCCGCCATCGCCGACCACCAGCATGGCGCCGAACACCGGGTCCCAGCGCGCGCCAATCATGCATTCGCGCTGGCCGCGCACCAGCGCCGCGACGATCACCCCTTCGGCCTGCACGCCCATGCTGCGCAAGGTCGCCATCTGCTGCTCGAATGCCGCCGTTACCGTCGCTTCATCGTTGCAGCCCAGCGCGACCAGGCCGTGTTCGCTCTTGTGCGGCACGGCGGCCGCGCACGCCTTGACCGCCACGGGTCCGCCGAAGCCGCGCCATGCCGCTACGGCCTCCTCCGCGCTGCGGCACAGGCGATGCGGCACCACCGGCACCCCCGCTGCGGCGAGCTGCGCCAGGCTCGCGGCTTCGCTGAGCGTCGCCGTGCCGGCAGGCGTTTCCGCGCGGGCGGGACCGGGAAGGGCCGGTGGACGGGCCGCCAGCTGCACCAGCCGCAACCGATGCTGCCGCCATTGACTCAGGGCCGGCAGCGCTTCGCTGGCGTTGGCGAAGACCGGGACGCCTCGCCGACGGAAGGGCTCGGCCACGCCCGGCTGCCACGCCGCGACGGCGATCGGCTTGCCACTGCTGTCCGCAAAAGCGGCTGCGTCGGTGGCGAAGCGCTCGATGTCGTACCCCATGCCAGCGACCGGAATATCGAGCAGCACCATGTCGGCGGCGGCATCGCGCGCGATCATCGGCAGCACGTCGCCGAACAGCCCGCTGTTGGTCAGCAGTGCGGCGGTGACATCGACCGGATTGGCCGTCGCAGCGAAGCTCGGCAGACGGCCGGCCAGTGCCGCTTGCGTGTCGGTCGACAGCGGGGCCATCTCCAGCCCCGAGGTTTCAGCGGCATCGGCGGCCACCACGCAGCTCGCACCGGAGTTGCTCACCACCACCAGGCCGCGCCCCTTCGCCTGCCATTCGCGCAGATACAGCGGGGCGCAGCGTGCCAGCGCGTGGCCATCGTCCACGCGCCAGATGCCGTGATGCGCGAGGAAGGCATCGACCGCGCGGTCTTCGTTGGCCAGGGCGCCGGTGTGCGATGCGGCAGCCCGTTGCCCGGCACTGGTGCGCCCGGCCTTGACCGCAACTACCGGGACGCCGCGTTCGCGTGCCACCGCGGCCGCCTGGGCCAGCGTCGCCGGATCGGACAAGGTTTCCAGATACAGCAGCATCAGCCGGACGTCATCATCGTGCGCGACCGCCAGGGCCAGATCGCTGACGGTGACATCCGCCTGGTTGCCGGTCGCGTGCATGTGGCGCACACCCAGCCCTTGCTGCCTCAGCAGCCCATAGACCATGGCGCCCATGCCGCCGCTCTGGCTGATCACGGCGATCGGGCCGTCCTGCGGCGGCACCTCGATGAACATGGTCGAAAAGCTGGCGATTGCACCGCTGCCGAAGTTGGCCAGCCCCTGGCTGTTGGGACCGACCAGCCGCATTCCTGCAGCGCGGGCGAGGTCGACCATCTGCTGTTGCTGACGCTTGCCTTCCTCGCCGGCTTCGCCAAAGCCAGAGGCGATCACGATGGCCGCCGCCACGCCGAGCCCGGCGCAATCGCGCACGGCCTGCACCGCGGCCTCGCCGGAAACGACGACAATCGCCAGTTCGGGCGCTTCCGGCAGCGCGTCCAGCGACGGGAAGCTGCGCAGCCCCTGGATGGTGTCGCGCTGCGGATTGACCGGATATAGGGTGCCGCGATAACCGTGCTGCCGCATGTAGTAGATCGGCCGGCCGCCGATCTTGTGGATATGGTCCGACGCACCGATCACGGCAATCGAGCGTGGCGTCAGCAGGGCGTTCAGGTTCCCGGAAGGAGCGGATGGCATGGCGGCTGTCCTGATGCGCGAAAGAAAAGGTAGGGTCAGTCGATGGTGGCGCCGGAGGCCTTCACGACGCCGGCCCATTTGTCGATCTCGGTTGCCAGGAAGCGGCCGGTCGCGTCCGGCGCGGTCCATTCCGCGCCGAAGCCTTGCGCCGCGAAGCGCGAGCGGACGTCGGCTTCGTCCAGCACGCCGCGCAAGGCCTGGCTGATGCGCTCCACCACCGGCGCGGGGGTGCCGGCGGGCAGCAGCAACGCGTTCCAGGCGGTGGCCTCGTAGCCGGGCAGGCCCGATTCCGCGATGGTCGGAAGCTCCGGTGCGGCCGGGGAGCGGCTTGCTCCCGTCACGGCCAGCGCCCGCAGCTTGCCGTCGCGCACGAACGGCATGGCCGACAGCATGGTGTCGAACATGACCGTGGCCTGGCCCCCGATCACATCGGTCAGGGCCGGCGCGCTGCCCTTGTACGGTACGTGGGTCATCCGGATGCCGGCCATGGTGTTGAACAGTTCCGCCGACAGGTGCGTGGACTGACCGTTGCCTGAACTGGCGAAGGTCACCGCGCCCGGCTTGGCTTTCGCCAGGGCGATCAGCTCGCCAACGTTTTTTGCCGGCGTGGTCGGGGCGGTGACCAGCACCAGCGGGCCGCGCGTCAGCAGGCTGACCGGAGCGAAGTCGCGGCGCGTGTCGTAGCCCGGCTTGCGGAAGAGCGTCATGTTGATCGCGTGCGCCGTCGTGGCAACCAGCATGGTGTAGCCATCGGGCGCCGCGGTGGCCACCGCTTCCGCACCGATATTGCCGCCCGCGCCGGGCCGATTTTCCACCACCACGGTCTGCCCCAGCCGCTCGCCGAGCTTCTGCCCGACGACCCGCGCGACGATGTCCGTGGGGCCGCCGGGCGGGTAGGGCACCACCATCCGGATCGGCCGGGCGGGCCAGGCCTGGGCGAACGCATGCCGCGGCAACAGCGCGCACAGCGTCGCCAGCACCACCATGGCCAGCATTGCCTGCAACGATCCAGGCCACCACGACGGCGGGGACGGCACGGGGGCGAGCGCGGCCCGCCGAGGCTGGATGTTCGGTTGCATGGGTGTCTCCGGTCGGACAGTCGAAAGGGGGGGGCGCGTCGTTGCGCGTTGGCGTTGGGTGTGCGCGGCTATTCGCGCTGGAATCGCAGCAGCGTCCGCTCGCCGTGCCGGAAGAACCCGGCGCGAACGCGGTCGCCGATCGCCACGCCTGGCTCGGCATGTCCCATCACCCGCGGTCCTTCGTCCAGCGTGGCAATCACCAGGGTGTAGGGCACCAGCGCGCGGAAGCTGTCGTCGGGCGCCCGCGCGACCTCCGAGACCGCGTAGACCGTCGCCGTGCCGGCCGCGTCCCGCCAGTCGAGACGAACACTGCCGCAGCGCTGGCATGCGTGGCGCTCCAGCGATTGCGCGCTGCCGCAGTCCAGGCACGCCTGAAAGCGGACCCGTCCCCCTGACAGTCCTTCCGCATAGGGGTGCAGCGCGCACACTGCGACGGGATCGGTCGTCATGAGGCCGCCTCCAGCACCAGGCTCACGTGGGAAGACAGTACGCCGCCGTCGGCGTGGAACAGCGCCCGCCGGCGTGGCGAGATCTGCCGCGGTCCTGCGCGGCCCGCCAGCTGGCGAGCGGCCTCCGCCAGGTGCATCAGCCCTCCCGCCACACCCGAATGCCCGAACGCCAGCAGCCCGCCATGCGTGTTCAGTGGCAACTGGCCATTGGCCCCGAAGTCGCCAGCGAGCAGCCGCCCGTGCGCGCCACCGCGAGGCGCAATGCCGATCTCTTCCAGCAGCATCAGCAGCGTGATGGTGAACGAGTCGTAGATCGCCAGGTAGTCGATCTGCTCGACGCCGAACCCGGCTTCGCCCAGCGCTCGCTGGGCAGCATCGGCGGCGCCGGTGTGCATCACGCTGTCGATCGCGCACAGGTGCTGGTGACGATGCGCCTGACCGGCACCGGCGATACGCACTGGCCGGCCCCGACCCGGCTGCGCGGACACCACCACGGCCACGGCGCCGTCCGAGATCGGGCAGCAGTCGGACAGCAGCAATGGCGCGGCGACCGGCTTGGCGGCACGCGTTGCGGCGCGGCTCATCGACTCGCGCAGGTGGGCGTCCGGATGGCTGGCGGCATGCTCGCGCATCAGTACCGCGAAGTCCGCCAGCGCATCGCGGGGAAGGCCGGTTTCCATCAGGTAGCGCGACGCCAGCAGTGCGTAATAGGCGGGCACCGACGCGCCGTTGGGCACTTCGATCTGCGGCTCGCCCACCTGGGCCAGCGTCTGCACCGATTGATCGCGGCTCTGTCCGCTCAGCCGGTTCTCGCCGGCCACGACCAGCACATGGCGGCACCGGCCCGCGCGTACCAGCTCGCGCGCGAGCATCGCCATCGCGCCGCCGGTCGCACCACCCGCTGCCATGCCGTGTGCGTAGGCAGGGGTCAGGCTCGCGAACTCGCAGAAGCGGTCCGCCAGCATCAGGTGTGGCATCGTGGTGGCGTAGCCGCACAGCACGCCGTCGATCTCGCTGCGCGACAGTTCGGCGTCCGCCAGGGCCGCGTCCGCGGCGCGCGCCATCAGGGTCAGCGGCGTGCTGCCCGACAGGCGGCCGAAGGAGGTATTGCCCGTGCCGCGCACGAACGCAGTGGGCCCATGGGTGAACTGCATGCCGATCCCGTTGCTGGCTGGCTCAACGCTTGAGCAGCGGACACTTCGACCTGGACGGGGGCATGAACGCCTGGTCGCCCGGTACCGTGGCCAGCACCTTGTAGTAATCCCACGGGTACTTCGATTCCTCCGGCCGCTTTACCTCGAACAGATACATGTCGTGCACCATCCGCCCATCCTCGCGGATGCGGCCGTTGGCGGCGAAGAAGTCGTTGATCGGCGTCGACTTCATCTGTTTCATCACGGCGGCGGTCTCGTCGGTGCCCGCGGCCTGCACCGCCTTCAGGTAGTGCATTACCGACGAATAGACACCGGCCTGGCTCATGTTCGGCATCTTCTTGAGCTTGTCGAAATAGCGGCGCGACCACTTGCGCGTGGCATCGTTCATGTCCCAGTAGAACGCCTCGGTCAGCACCAGGCCCGCGGCCGTCTTCAGTCCGATGGCATGGATGTCGTTGATATAGAGCAGCAGGCCGGCCAGCTTCTGCTTGTTGCCGTTGGTCAGTCCGAATTCGTGGGCGGCCTTGATGGCACTGACGGAATCGCCACCGGCATTGGCAAGGGCGATCACCTCGGCCTTGCTGGCTTGCGCCTGCAGCAGGTAGGAGGCGAAATCGCTGGCCCCGATCGGATGCCGCGCCGCGCCGAGCACCTTGCCGCCCGCCTCGGTGACCACCGCGGTCGCAGACTCCTGCAAGGTATGACCGAAGGCATAGTCGGCGGTCAGGAAATACCAGGTCTTGCCGCCACGCTGCACCATCGCGCGCGCGGTGGTGTTGGCCAGAGCGTAGGTGTCATAGGCGTAGTGCACCGTCAGCGGCGTGCACAGGTCGTTGGTCAGACGCTCGCTGCCGGGGCCGGAGTACACCACGATGCGGTTTTTCTGCTTGGCCACTTCCAGCACTGCCAGCGCCGGTGCGGAGGCAGCGACATCGAGGATGGCGTCCACCTGCTCCGTGTCGAACCACTCGCGCGCCTTGTTGGCGGCGATATCCGCCTTGTTCTGGTGATCGGCCACCACCAGCTCGATCTTGCGCCCGAGCACCGTGCCGCCGAAATCGTCGATCGCCATCTGCGCGGCGGTCGCGCTGCCGCGGCCCGTCACGTCGGCATAGAGCCCGGTCATGTCGAGGATCAGCCCGATCTTCACCCTGTCGTCGGACAGGCTGCCCTTCGGCTTCGCCTGGGCGCTGGCTGGCAGCGGCGCCGCCGCGGCGAGCGCCAGCGAAGCAAGGCCAAGCAGACGGGCAAGGCGCGGGGCATGGCGTGGCTTCATGTCGGGTCTCCTCTGGATTGTTGTTTTGATGTCCTACACCGTGGCGATCGGTGTGGCGGGCGAACCCACCGCACCGGGCAGGCGCAGTGGCGGCGCCGTGAGCATGAAGCGCGTGCGCCCGTGATGCCGCAGCCAGTCCGCCAGCTCCCGCAGGTACCACAATTCGCCCAGCGGCAGACCGAGCTTGAACAGGCAATGGTGATGCAGCGGCAGCAGCGGATGCGGGCCCGGTCCGCTGGGCGGGCGCGCCGGATACCGCTCGACCGCGTAGTTGTCCGCGATGAGCGCGGCGATACCGGAATCGGTGATCCACTGCAGAAGCCTGTCGTCGCGCCCATCCAGTGCGCTGCAGCTGTGGTGCAGCACCGTTTCGTCCGGCTCGCGCTGCATGGACAGCACCACCTCTGCAAAGCCGGTGCGCAGCAGCAGCATGTCGCCGCGTTCGATCTCGACGCGATCCGCGTCCATCGCGCGCATCAGGTCGTCGTAGCCGATATTGCGAAAGTCGGTGCCGAACCAGTGCGCCAGATCGACCAGCACCCCTCGCCCCTGCATCCCCTTGACGGCGAAATTCTCGATACCCAATGCACGCGCTTCGCTGTGCTCGTGATTGCAGCCGTGCGCCGTGTAGTGGTCGTTGTCGTCGTAGTCCATCGGCCCGACGATATCGGTGTTGGCGCGGTAGCCGTTGTAGTAGACGCGCTCGGGCCGGCCGTCGCCATCCGCATCGAACAGGGCGCCGACGTGGGCCAGCGAGTCCCACTGGGTCGAATACTGCAGCGACAGCAGCACCTGGTCGTCGGAAATCACGTCGGTGGCGGCCGGGTCTACCTTGGCCAGCGGGAAGTTCAGATAGGGCAGGTCATCGCGGAAGGTCGGCCGCAACACCGGCGGATGGCGGCGCGGATTGAGCTTGTTGCCGCCGGGATAGTCGAGCGGCAGCGACAGGCAAAAGCTGAGCCCCGCCTGAATCTCCCGAGCGGCCTTGCGGACCTGCTCCGGACCGATCAGGTTCAGCCTGCCCAGTTGATCGTCGGCACCGAAGTCGCCCCACGTCGAGCCTTCGGGGCGCTGCTTCCAGCGGGCGTCGGATGTCTCCATGTCGATGTTCCTTGTTCTGTCGTGTGTGAGGATGTTCTTCGCCAACCGGCTAGCGCTGCGAGCCCCGGCGCTCTGTCATTGGGCGCCGGCAGCCAGCGCCGCACTGGCCGTCCGCGTCACGGCACCCCGGCGGGGCCAGCGATCGGGATAGGAAGGCACGATCGTGCCGAGGTTCGCTACGATGCCGTCGGCTTCGCGGCGCAGGGCCTTGGCCATGGCGATCTCGCGTGCGACGATCCGCTCGTTCAGTGCCGCGATGCTCAGCGCGGCGACCGGGTAGCCGTCCGGTCCCGGCAGGGCGATCGCGATGCCGCCCATGCGCTGGACTACGACGTCGAGCAGCACCGCATAGCCGCGTGTGCGAGTCGCTTCCACATGGCGGAGGAGCGCCGCCGCGCTCAGGTGGGGGTAGCGCTTCAAGGCCGGCGCCACGCAACCCAGCACGGCCTCGACTTCGTCGTCGGGCAGCGCGGCCAGTAGCGCGAGACTGCCGGCGCCAACGCCCAGCGGACGGCGGCTGCCGACGTCCAGATAGTTGGCGCGGATGGGGAAATTGCCGAAGCGCAGCTCGGCGCAGACCGACTCCCAGCCGCTGGGCACGGACAGGATCGCCGTGTCCTCGAATGCCGATGCAAGGCGGATCAGGGAAGGGCGGGCGAGCGGACGCAGGTCCAGGCGCCGCAGGGAAGCGGCTTGCATGACCAGCCATTCCGGTCCCGGGCTGAATGCCTTGGTAAGCGGATCGCGCGATACCAGGCCCTCGGCCGAGAGCGTGTCGAGCAGTCGAAGCGCCGACGCCTTGTCGACGCCGGAGGCCTGTGCCAGGTCGGTCAGGCGCGAGTTGCGCGGGTCCGTCAGGGCCCTGAGCAGGGCGCACGCCTTGCGCAACGACGATCCGTGGCCCGCCATCGACTGTCCCCCAAGTATTGTTTGTTTTGCGCGGTGAAACCGCAGAGGACGTTATAGGCGGTGGAAGCGGCGCCGTCATTTTGCGACGCATCAAAGTTTTGCGGAGTGAAACGGCAAGACGCCATGCCACCATGCGCGGCGCCAGCCGGTGCCGGGTGCCCTTCGGTGATCGTGTAGAGTGTCGCGCGACATCGATCGACAGATCTTCTTTCCCATGACATCAAGAATCCTTGTGAGCGCCTGTCTTCTCGGCCGGCCAGTTCGCTACAACGGCCAGGCAAAGCCCGTCCTGCACGCCGCTCTGGACAGGTGGCAGCGTGAGGGAAGACTTGTGTCGGTCTGTCCGGAATTGAGCGCCGGCTTCCCCGTACCACGTCCGCCGGCCGAAATTGCAAACGGTCAGTCCGGGGAGGATGTTCTGTCCGACCGTGCCCGCGTGGTGGAGGCAACCGGAGCGGATGTCACCGATCTCTATCTGCAGGGAGCATGGGCCGCCTTGTCGGTGGCGCAGGAACATCGTTGCCGCTTTGCCTTGCTGGCCGATGGCAGTCCGTCATGCGGCAGCAGCTTCATCTACGACGGCCAGTTCGCCGGGCGAAAGCACGAAGGGGCGGGGGTGACGGCCGCGCTCCTGCGACGACATGGCATCGAGGTCTTCGCGGAATCGGAGATCGAGGCATTGGTGCGCCGGGTCGAAGGCAACGCGGCAGCGGAGTAACGCAGGCCCGGCATCCCCGGTCCCGCGGCAGCAGCGAGGCGATCATCAAGTTGTCGCGTGGTCGCGCTTGCGCTCGGTCAGCTTGAGGCTGAGCAGGACGGAGATCAGGATCACCGAGCCGACGACAGCCAGCGACCATTGCACGGGCAGGTGGAACCATGGTGCCGCCAGCATCTTGCCCCCGATGAACACCAGCACGAGCGCGAGGCCGTACTTGAGCAGATGAAAGCGCCCGGCCATGTCGGCGAGCAGGAAGTACAGCGCGCGCAGCCCCATGATGGCGAAGATGTTGGAGGTGAAGACGATGAACGGGTCGGTCGTCACGGCAAAGATGGCCGGGATGCTGTCCACCGCGAAGACGAGGTCGCTCGCCTCGATCATCATCAGAACCAGGAACATCGGCGTGGCCCAGCGCACGCCGTCGATGCGCACGAAGAACTTCTCCCGGTGGAACACCGGCGTGATGCGCATATGGCCACGCAGCCAGCGCAGCAGTGGATTTTTCTCCAGATCGGGCTGGTGATCGGCGAAGATCAGCATCTTGATGCCGGTCACGATCAGGAACGCACCGAATACGTAGAGGATCCACGAGAATTCCTGCACCAGCCAGACGCCGGCCAGGATCATTGCCGCCCGCATGACGATGGCGCCAAGGACGCCGTACAGCAGCACGCGCCGCTGCAGTTCCGGCGGCACGGCGAAATAGGTGAAGATCATCACGAACACGAACATGTTGTCGACCGACAGCGACTGTTCGATCAGATAGCCGGTGATGAACTCCAGGGCCTTGCTGTTGGCGACTTCCCGCCCGGCGGTACCATCCAGATACCACCACAGCAGCGCCGCAAAGGTGAAGGCCATGGACACCCAGGCGGCAACCCAGCTGCCGGCCTCCTTGACGGAAACCCGGTGCGCCTTGTTGCCGCCGAGGACGAACAGGTCCAGCGCCAGCATGGCGATGACGAAGGCAATGAAGCCGGCCCACATCGGACCGGTGGCAAAGGATTCGATCATGGTCGGTTCAGGAGGCAGTGGCCCAGAGCAACGCCATTCCCGCGCCCACGCCAGCCGGAATGCCAATCCTCTCGATCATGCCCGCCGGCGCGCCGGCGACCACCTCGACGGGAACCGGGCAGCAGTCGAGCAACTGGTTGGTCAAGGAGTGCTCCACCGCGCGAACCAGCGCGCTTTTGCGGGCAGTGCCGATGACAACGCGGTCGCAGTGCAGCCGGCGCGCCAGCTCGACGATGCAGTGAGCCTTGTCGCCCACCTCCCGATGGACGAAATAGAGCACGTCGGCGCCATCGAGCAGGCGCCGCGCCTCGGCAAGCTCCTCGTCGGCGCGTTCACGCTGGAAGTCGGCGCGCAACTGCCGGCCCACGTGGCGCGCTACGTAGTGCGAGAAGGGCGGCTGCACATTCAGCAGATGCACTCGCTGCGCCTCGCCGCGGTGGAACTCGTCGATCGCGTGACGGACGGCAAGCAGGGCGCTTGGCGAGCCGTCGCACGGCAAAAGGAGCGTGGCCATGTCGGTGCCTCCTGATGATGTGGGTTGCCCATTGACGCAGCGACGACACCTGGTGTGCAGCGGCTGGACAATGGAAATCTAGGCCACCGAAATGTCAGCGAAAAGCAGATTGTTTGGATAACATCATCCGAGAAAGCCGAAGATTTCCGGCTGCTTCCGACGCTTTCCGGGGGAGGGTTCTGGCGATGAACTACAAGCATCTTCACTACTTCTTCCAGGTGGCCAAACTGGGCGGCGTGCTACGCGCCAGCGAGCGTCTTCATCTGGCGCCGCAAACCATCAGCAGCCAGATCCAGTCGCTGGAGGAAGCACTGGGCACCCCGCTGTTCGCCCGGAACGGGCGTGGGCTGGTGCTGACCGATGCGGGACAAATGGTCCTCGGCTATGCGGAGGCGATTTTCTCCATCGGCGCCGAGCTTGAGGCGGCCGTGCGCGAGCAACCCGCCAAGGGAAAGGTGCTGGAATTTCGCGTGGGGGTCGCCGATGCGGTACCGAAGACTATCGCCTGCCGCCTGATCGCGCCGGCTTCGCAACTGCCCGAGCCGGTGCGCATGGTTTGCCGGGAGTGGAAGCTGGACACGCTGCTCGGTGAGCTGGCGCTGCACCGGATCGACCTGGTGATCGCCGATGCGCCAATCCCCTCGGACGTCAGCGTGCGCGCGTTCAATCATCGATTGGGCGGCTCTGGCATCAGCTTTTTCGCCGCGCCGGCGCTGCTCGCCTCGTGCCGCGGGCCGTTCCCGGGCTGCCTGGAAGGCGCGCCCATGCTCATGCCCGCGGCCGAGTCGGCGCTGGGCAAGCGGCTGCGCAACTGGTTGCAGGCGCAGTCGCTGCGGCCTCGTGTCGTTGCCGAATGCGACGACAGTGCGCTGGCCAAGGAATTCGGCCGGCGCGGCATGGGCATCTTTGTAGCGGCCACGGTGCTGGAGAGGGACATCGAGAAGCAGTACGCGGTGCGCGCGCTCGGCGCAACCGCCGATGTCGTGGAGGAGTTCTTCGCGATCTCGGTCGAGCGCCGCATCACGCATCCGTGCGTGACGGCGATCACGGAAGCCGCGCGCAACGAGCTGTTCGCGACCTCGGTGCGGCGGCGTGGCAGGCGCGGCGCTGGCTGAGGGCTTGGCGGCAGCGCAGCCCGCCTCCCGCGTGGACTGGCCGGTTCGTGGGGTGTACCCAAGAGAACGACCGTTCCGCTACACGGATCGGAAGCGGTGTGCCCCAGCGGCCCTGCCGGTCGGATTTGCTACACTCGCGCCTCGGCAATCAGTCAAAAAAACCCATGAGCGACGCGCAATCCGGCGAGTCTTCCACCACGGCAACCGACGGCGTCGCCGCCGTCGACAGGGCATTGTCCATCGCACTCGCGCTGGCACGGGCGGCGGCGCCGATGCAGCTGTCTGAGCTGTCGCGGGCCACGGGGCTCTACAAGAGCACGCTGCTGCGGCTGCTCGCGTCGCTCGAGCGGGCTAATCTGGTGACGCGCCGGACGGACCGGCGTTACACCCTGGGACCGCTCGCATTTCTGTTCGGGCGCGCCTTCGACGCTTCCAACGGCCTGCGTGAAGGACTGACGCCAATCCTGGACTGGCTGGTCGCGCATGGCACCGAAAGCCCGTCCTTCCATATCCAGCACGGCCCGGAGCAGCGGCTCTGCCTGTTGCGGCTCGATTCCGCCCACTCCACCCTGGATCGGGTTCGGGTGGGCGACATCCTGCCCCTGCATCGTGGTGCGGCAGGCAAGGTATTGCTGGCGTTCCGGGAAGACCCGCCGACAGTCGACAGCACGCTGATCTTCACCTCGTTCGGCGAGCGCGATCCGCTGTGCGGGGCTGTGGCTTGCCCGGTGTTCGGTCCCTTTGGCATGCTGCTGGGCGCGCTGTCGCTGTCCGGGCCGCTGGAGCGGTTCTCGCCGGCGGCGGTCGAGCGGATGAGTACGCTGCTGCTGCAGGCCGGCGAGCGCGCGACGCACGCGCTGGGCGGCAATTGGCCGCGTCATCCGCCAGCGCCGGGCGCTTGACGCCGGCGCTGGCGGTCTTTCCGCACCCCCCGGCAACGCTGCCCGCGCTCATTTCGCATTGGCAGTAATCGGCTGCCTGCTGTCCTTCTCTCTCTCTTCCTCCGTTGTCCTCCTGCCCCATTGCCAGCGCGACCGGCAGGCGACGTTGCACGTCTGAAGTTCGGGAATTGACTTTCGCATCACCCTTACGTATTCTCTCTAGCGGAACGAACGGTCTGGTGTGCAGACCGGCCAAGAAAAACGGACAGGTCCGCAATAACCGGAGACAAACATGAACGCGAACAGTCGATATTCCCGTCTGCCTGCCTTGCTGGCGTCGGCCCTTGTGCTGGCAGCGGCGGGGGCAGCCCACGCACAGCCCGGCTTTCCGTCCAAGCCCGTGCGCCTGGTGGTGCCTTACGCCGCTGGAGGCGCGACGGATACGGTTGCCCGCGCACTCGCGGAGCGCCTGACGCAGGTATGGCAGCAGCCGGTCGTGGTCGACAACCGCCCGGGTGCCGGTACGACGCTGGCGGCCGATGCGATCGCACGGTCGGCTCCGGACGGCTACACGCTGTTCATGACCACCTCGGCGCACACCATTAGTCCGAGCCTGTACAAGAAGCTGCAGTACGACACGCTGAAGGACTTCACGCCCATCACGCTGGTGACCACGGTCCCGCTCGTGCTGGTTTCCGGGCCGGGGATCAAGGTCGACACGGCATCGGCGCTGGTCGCGGCGGCGAAGCAGAAGCCGAAGGACATCGCCTTCGCCTCGCCGGGCAATGGCACCGCGCAGCATCTGGCGGGCGAGCTGTTCAAGGCGGCGCACCAGGTCGACATGGTCCATGTCCCTTACAAGGGCGATGCGCCGGCCATCACGGACCTGCTCGCTGGACAGGTGCAGATCATGTTCGCCACCACGACCGCGGTGCTGCCGCAGATCGGTGCAGGCAAGCTCAAGCCGCTCGCGCTGGCCAACCCCAAGCGGTTGCCGGTGCTGCCCGATGTGCCGACCTTCCGGGAGGCCGGGCTGGGCGAGTTCGATGCCGCGACGTGGTTCGGGTTGCTGGCGCCGGCAAAGCTGCCGGCCGACCTGCGGCAGAAGATCTACGGCGACGTATCGAAGATCGTCGCCACGCCCGAGATGAAGCAAAAGATCGAGGCGCTTGGCGGCGAGGTCAACAACACCAGCCCCGAGCAGTTCGAGAAGTTCATGCGCAGCGAGCAGACCAAGTGGGCGAAGGCAGCCTCGATCTCCGGCGCCCGGATCGATTGATCCCCGGCGTGCTTCGCCGGCCGTCGGCAACCCTCTTTCTGGAATTTCTCATGTCCACATCCTCCTCGGACCAACTGAAGCCGATGCTGATCGGCGACCAGTGGGTGGTGCGCGAAGACGACGCGCTCGAATCGATCAATCCGGCCACTGGCGCACTCAATTACCGCGTATCGGTGGCCGACGCCGCGCTGGTGGACGAGGCCGTTGCCACCGCACGTGCGGCGGCTGCGTCCAGGACATGGCGCGACATGCTGCCCCATGTACGAGCCCAGGTGTTGGGCCGGATTTCCGATGGCATCCGGGCCAATGCCGAGGAGCTGGCGCGCCTGCAGATGATCGAGAATGGCAAGGTCTGGAGCGAATGCCAGGCGCAGGTCGCCAGCGCCGCGGCGACCTATCGCTATTACGCCGCCGTCTGCGAGACGCTGGGCGCCGAGGTCACGCCGTCGCGGGGCGATTACCTGTCGATGACGGCCTATGAACCGTACGGCGTGGTGGCAGCCATCACGCCGTGGAACTCGCCGATGACGATGGAGGCGCAGAAGATCGCGCCGGCGCTGGCCGCGGGCAATGCGGTCGTACTGAAGCCCTCCGAGGTTACGCCGGCGGTCGGCCTGGCGGTGGGGCGCATCGCGCTGGAAGCGGGGTTGCCGCCCGGCATCCTCAATGTGCTGCCCGGCACGGGGTCGCAGACCGGAAAGGCGCTGATCGGCCATCGCGACGTGCGGATGATCTCATTCACGGGCGGCACCATCACGGGACGGCATATCGCCGCCGTCGCTGCGCAACGGCTGATTCCCGTTGCGCTCGAGCTGGGCGGCAAATCTCCCCACATCATCTTTGACGATGCCAACCTGCAGGCGGCCGTGGATGGCGTTGTGGATGGCATCTTCGAAGGCAGCGGTCAATCCTGCGTGGCGGGATCGCGCCTGTTCGTGCAGCGCAGCGTGCTCGACCAGGTCCTGGAGCGGCTGGTGGCGCGCGCGAACAGCATCCGCGTCGATCTGCCCGATGCGCAGGGCGCGCAAATGGGGCCGGTTGCCGGCTTTCGGCATCGGGAGCGGATCGAGTCGCTGGTGGACTCGGCCCGGCGGGAGAAGGGCGAGGTGCTGGCCGGCGGTCGGCGTCCGGAAGGCGAGCGTTTCGAACGGGGCTCGTTCTACCTGCCGACCGTAATTGCAGGGCTGTCGAACCAGGCCACCGCGGTGCGGGAGGAGATCTTCGGGCCAGTAGTGTGCGTGCTGCCCTTCGACGACGAAGACGACCTGATCGCCCAGGCCAACGATACGGTGTTCGGGCTGGCCTCCGGCGTGTGGACAGCCAACTACCAGCGGGCATGGCGTATCGCCCGCGCGCTGGAGGCCGGCGTCGTCTGGATCAATACCTACAAGCAGCTGTCGATCGCCACGCCGTTCGGCGGCTTCAAGGAAAGCGGCATCGGCCGCGAGAAGGGCGTTACCGGCGTGCGCCTGTATCAGCAGAGCAAGGGCATCTACTGGAGCATGAATCCAGCCAATCTGCCGGCATGAACCGCTTCGAAACCGTGGGAAACAGCATGACGAATCAACAGGTGGTGGTCGGCTTCATCGGGGTCGGCGTGATGGGCGAGCCGATCTGCCGGCATATCGCCAACAAGAGCGGTGCGCGCGTATTGGCCTTCGATACCAACGTGGAGCCCCTGCAACGGCTCGCCGCGCACGGGGTGGAGGCGGTCAGCCCCGACGTGCTCGCGGAGCAGGCGTCGATCGTGTTCCTGTCGCTGCCGTCCGGGGAAATCATGCAGCAGGTCGTCGCCGGGCCCGATGGACTGGCGCAACGCCTGTCCGCGGGCAAGACCATCGTCGATCTGAGCACGTCCTCGGTAGAGGTCACCCTGGAGACGGCGCGCGAGCTCCAGCGCAGGGGCATCGTGTTCGCCGATGCGCCCGTCATGCGGACCCGCGCAGCCGCGGAAGCCGGTACGCTGGCGGTGCCGGTGGGCGCCGACGCGGGGGTATTTGCCCGAATCGAGCCCTTCATCCGGACCTTCGCCAGTGACGTCACCCATGCCGGTGGCGTCAGCGCGGGCCAGGTCGTGAAGATCCTGAACAACATGGTGCTCTACGAGACCGTGCTGGCGCTGGCAGAGGCGGCGGCCATCGGCCGGCGTGCAGGAGTGCAGCCCGACGTTCTGTTCCAGGCGTTTTCCACGGGATCGGCGGACAGTTTCGCCTTGCGCAACCATGGCATGAAAGCGATCGCACCGCAGCGGTTCCCGGAGAAGGCGTTTCCCGTCACCTATGCGAAAAAGGACATCTCCTACGCCGTTGCACTGGCGGAGCAGGTTGGCGTGGACGCCAGTGGCGCGCGCAACCTGATCGAGACGTTACAGAAGGCGATCGAGGCAGGGCACGGCGACAAGTATGCCCCCGCCATCAGCCTGGTGTTCGAGGCGCAGGGCAAGGCATGAGCGGATGGCCCCGGCCAGGCGCAGGCAGGGCCGTATGTGCCGCCCCGGTGGGGCGCCGGTGTTACCATGCGCGCCACGCCTGCGCGTACGTCAGGTACCCGCCGCCTCACCGACAATGGAACTGCGCCAACTCCGCTACTTCACCAAGGTCTGCGAACTCGGCAGCTTCGGCAAGGCTGCGCTGGAGCTCGGACTTGCGACGTCCGCGCTGAGCCAGCAGATCAGCAAGCTGGAACGCGAACTGTCCACGCGGCTGCTGCAGCGTCAGTCCACCGGGGTCGTGCCCACCGATGCCGGTCTGGCATTTCTGCAACGGGCCCAGCTGATCCTGCGGCACGCCGACGATGCCGTGCAGTCGGCGCAGCAGGCCAGGCTCTCCGGGCACGTCAACATTGGTCTGGCTTCCACGACGGCAGCGGTGCTGGGCGTGCCGCTGCTGCGCGCGATGCAGGCCCGCTATCCGGAAGTGCGCGTGCGCCTTGTCGAGGCGTTGTCCGGGCATCTGACCGAGATGCTCAATGCGCGCCGGCTCGATCTCGCTGTCATTTTTCGTACCGACACCGCGCGTCGGTGGAGCGTGACGCCGCTGCTCGACGAGAGGCTCTACCTCCTCGGGGCCGCGGGCTTGCCCAATCTGCCCAAGGGCGGACGCATACGCCTGGCCGAGCTGGGCGAGTTGCCGCTGATCCTGCCCAGCGGGTCGCATGGCTTGCGCGCCTTGCTCGACGCCGCGTTCGCCCGCCTGCGGGTGTCGCCTCGGGTAGTGGCCGAGATCGACGGGCTGTCGGTGTTGATGGATGCCGTGCACGACGGCTTCGGTGCGACGATCCAGCCCGGAGCCGCTACCGCGCGTCTGCGGGATGAAACGCTGGTCCGCTCGCTGATCGTCGACGCGCAGGCCGGGCGCCATAGCATGCTGGCCAGTCTGTCCGACGACGAATTGTCCCCGGCCGCGCTCGCCGCAAGGGTGGTGCTCGCCCATGTCGCGCGTTCGCTGGTGCGGGACGGCAAGTGGTTCGGCGCGACGATTCTCCCTTCGGCGAGCCGTTGATGGAAAAAGGGCTTCACCCCGTTGATGGGTGAAGCCCTTGGTGGCGCCGGGTCGGGGGCGCTCAGTTGACGGTGATCTTGCGTTCCTTGACGATGCCACCCCACTTGGCGCTTTCTTTCTTCATGAACGACAGCAGCTCCGCGCGCGTGGTCGGCTGCGGCGTCAAGCCGTGCTTGTTCAGCGCGTCCTTCACGCCAGGGTCGTTCAGCACCTTGACGATTTCCTTGTTCCAGCGGTCGAGCACGGGCGCGGGCGTCTTGCCGGGTGCGACAAAGGCGTACCAGTTCAGTGCCTCGAAGCCGGGAAAGCCCGACTCGGCCACCGTAGGAATGTTCGGCAGATAATCCGGGCGCGCCGAACCGGTGGTCGCGAGGGGCACCAGTTTCCCGCTTTCGACGTGCGGCATTGCAGTGGGCGGGGCAGCGAAGTACGAGGTCACGCGTTCGCCCAGCAGATCCTGCAGGGCCGGCGCGCCGCCCTTGTAGGGGATGTGGACCATCTCCACGCCGGCGCGCTGGTTGAACAACTCCCCGGCCAGGTGGGAGGCAGAGCCGGCGCCGGTGGACGCATAGTCGACCGCCCCCGGCTTCTTCTTCGCCAATGCGACGAAGTCGGCGAGGTTCTTCACGCCGGTCCCCTTGTGCACGACCAGCACGTTGGGGAAGTTCACCCCGCCCGATACCGGCGCAAGATCCTTGAATGGGTCATAGGGCAGCTTCATCAGGTGCGGCGCGATAGTCAGCGGTCCGATCGAGCCGAACAGCAGCATGCTGCCGTCCGCCGGGCCGTTTGCGACCTGCTGGTGGGCGATATTTCCGCCCGCGCCGCCGCGGTTGTCCACCACCACCGACTGCCCCAGGTTCTCCGCCAGTTTTTTCGCGATCAGCCGGGCCGCGGCATCGGCAGCGCCGCCTGCGGCGAAACCCACGACCAGCGTGACCGGCTTGCCTCCCGCGATCGGCTCGGCCTGCGCGAGCCCTCCGGTCAGGGGGAAGCTCAGTGCGGCGGTCGCCGTGGCCAGCAGAATCTGTCGACGCTTCATGAAAGGGGTCTCCTCGTTGTCCTTGTGGGGAATCGAATCCTGAATCGGGCTGGACTGTATGCAAAGCCGGATGGACACGAAAGGCCGCCACAATGAAGGGCCGTTCACTTTTTGTGAAGGCGTGCCAAGGAGGGGACAGCGGCGATGGTGACATGCCGACGTTCGGCGCCACCGGCGATGCCTCGGGGCTGGCCGTACTCGTCGTGCCGGCGCCACCAGACGCCGGCCTGGTTGCGCCCCTTGGGGGCGCCATGTGCGCCCGGGAGCGGCCCATCTGGTTCTCGGCGCGCCTTGGGGCTGGTGGCGGCCGTGCTAGATTAGGCGCCGTTCCGTGCAGCAGGGAGTGAGAACCGTGGCGCGATTCGAATGGACCCGCTCGAGGCAGCAGCCCGGGCGCTGACGGCCGGCGACCCGCTCGGCGCGCTGAACTGCGTCGCCTTGCGCGACGACGCACCCGCGCTCGCGCTGCGCGGCATCGCCCTGGCGCAGCTGGGCGACCTGACCCGGGCGAAGACCCTGGTGCGTCGCGCCGCCCGCGCCTTCGGCGGCCGCGCGCCGCTGGCCCGTGCCCGCTGCGTGGTCGCCGAAGCCGAGATCGCGCTGGCGGTGCGCGACCTTGGCTGGCCGCCGCGGGTGCTCGATGCCGCGCGAGCCACGCTGGAGGCGGCCGGCGACCGGGTGAACGCCGCGCATGCTCGCTACCTGGCAAGCCGTCGCCTGCTGCTGATCGGTCGGCTCGACGAGGCCGAACGGATGCTGGCAGGAGCGGCGCCGGACACCTTGCCGCCTGCGCTGCGTACCGCTCACGAACTGGTGGTCGCCGGCATCGCGATACGGCGCATGCAGTCTGGCGCGGCCCGCGCTTCCCTCGCTCGCGCCGCAGCGGCCGCGCGGCGCGCGGCCATTCCCGCACTGCTGACCGAGGTCGAGCGGGCAGTCGCCTTGCTCGAGGCGCCCGTGGCACGCCGGATCGACCGGGGCAACAGCCGCCCGCTCCGTCTTGCCGAGGTTGAAGCGCTGCTCGCGTCCGAAGCGCTGGTCATCGACGCCTGCCGGCACGCGGTGTGCCAGGCCGGCGCGGTTATCCCGTTGTCGAGGCGACCGGTGCTGTTCGCACTTGCCCGCGAGCTGGCCGAAGCATTCCCAAGGGATGTTCCTCGTGATGTCCTGATCGAACGGGCTTTCCGCATGCGGCACGTCGATGCCACACATCGGGCGCGCCTGCGCGTCGAGATGGGCCGCCTGCGCGCCGCCCTCCGAAGCGTGGCGAAGGTCGGCGCCACGCCGGCCGGTTATGCACTGGTTCCCGGGCAAGGCCGGGCGGTTGTCGTTCTCGCGCGTACCGCCGAAGAGCGCCATGCAGCGGTGCTGGCACTGCTGGCCGACGGAGAATCGTGGTCCAGTTCCGCCCTGGCGCTTGCGCTGGGCGCAAGCCAGCGGACCGTGCAACGCGCCCTCGATGCCCTCGCGGCGTCCGGCAAGGTCCAGCCGATCGGGCACGGGCGGGCACGGCGCTGGGCCACGCCGGTGCCCGAAATCACGACGACCTTGTTACTCCCCGCGCTGTCGCCGTCCCAGTAGCATGCAGGCATGACACCGGCCGATCAGGCAATTCGCACCGGTCGCGTGTCCTTCGCAGTGCAACCCACTACCAAGGATGCCAGCATGAAAACAGCCAACGCAGAGATTCTCCGCGAGTACGGCCCGTTCCCCGGCGTGGAAGCAGTCCACGGCGTGTCCTTCGACGGCCGGCACGTCTGGTTCGCGACAGGAGACAAGCTTCTCGCCATGGACCCGGGCGACGGCAAGACGGTGCGCGCGCTCGATGTCACCGCCAATGCCGGCACCGCGTTCGACGGGCGTTACCTGTACCAGATCGCGAACGACCGTATCCAGAAGATCGACCCGCAGACGGGCGAAGTGGTCGGCACCATCCCCGCGCCGACGGACGGCTGCAATTCGGGACTGGCATGGGCAGAAGGCAGCCTGTGGGTCGGCGAGTACGAAGCCCGCAAGATTCATCAGCTCGACCCCGAGACCGGGGCGATCCAGCGCACGTTGACCTCCGACCGGTTCGTCACCGGCGTGACGTGGGTCGATGGCGAGCTGTGGCACGGGACATGGGAAGGCGATGTGAGCGATCTGCGCCGCGTCGACCCCGGGACCGGCGAGGTGATCGAGCGCATCGAGATGCCTGCCGGCGCCGGCGTATCCGGGCTTGAGTCGGACGGCGGCGATCGCTTCTTCTGCGGCGGCGGCCGCAGCGCAAAGGTGAGGGCGGTGCGGCGCCATCCGGGCGAAGCGTCCGCGGAGAAGCACTGACAGGGCAGCGCATCGCGACGCAGGACACCCTCGGCAACATGCTGTCGCCAAAGACGAGGGCGCCGGAGGCTGCCGGGGATAGTGTCCTCGTTGCGTTCGGCCAGCACCGGTCGGTCAGATCATCCCTGCGCGCCACGACGGACGGCCATCCGTCTTCCCATCGACTGCAATATCGGCGCGGGCAGCCCTTGCGCCCGAGCGAACACCTCGCGCTCCTCGCGATCGACATGCTCGACATAGCGGGACGCGAACAGGAACAGCGCCTCGGGCGCAGGGCCGGCGCTTCCTTGCTGCACCGCCTCCAGCCATGGAAGGACCTGCTTCCATAGCGCCTCCAGCGCGTCGTGGTCCCCCTCCAGGTCCTGCATCGAGGAGGTCAGGCCGTCATCGCCCAGGGCGCGCAACGCGGGAAACAGGTCTTCCTCCTCGTCGGCATGATGCAGGGGCGCGGCAATCGTGAAGTACCGCACGATGCTGGCCGCGGCCGTGCTCGCCTGCTCGTCGGCGCCGTGCTCGGCAGTGTGCCGGGCCAGCCGTTCGCAGAGGCGGGCGAAGCGCCGGATCTTGCCGTGACAGGCGGTCAGCATGTCGAGCGCGGAATCGAAGGACGGAATGGCCGGGCCGTTGGGCAGCATGGCGACGATATTACACCCGTGGCGGCCTCGGCGAATCGGCGGGGCAGGGCATCGAAATCGGGGAATCCCAGTGTCGCCGCTGCGACAACGCTGGCGGACAGGTGCAGCATGTAGAATAGCGGGCGACGCTTCGCGTTGTCCGGCCGAAGCCGTCCTGACAACCTGCGAGCGCGCGCCCTCGGATATGGCCAATGACGAGGACTGGCATAACCGCCGCACAGCCGCAATACAAGATGTCCCCCTCTATCCAGTACCGCAATAACGTCAATACCGTTGGCAAGGGACCGGTGACTCTTGTCTTCGCCCACGGCTTCGGCTGCGATCAAACGATGTGGCGCTACATGGCGCTGGCGTTCGAGCAACGGTACCGCATCGTCCTGTTCGACCTGGTTGGCAGCGGCAAGTCCGACCTTTCCGCCTACGACTACCGGAAGTACGACACGCTCCACGGCTACGCCGATGACGTGTGCGAGATCGTGGAGCATTTTGCGCAAGGCCCTGTCGTCTTCGTCGGCCACTCGGTCAGCGCGACGATCGGTATGCTGGCGGCGGTCAAGCGGCCCGAGCAGTTCATGGCACAGGTCTGGGTGGGTCCGTCTCCCTGTTACATCAACGACGGCCCCTACGTCGGCGGCTTCACGGCTGCCGATATCGACGGCTTGCTGGAGACGCTGGAAAGCAATTATCTCGGCTGGTCCAGCACCATGGCGCCAGCGATCATGGGGGCGCCCGACCAGCCGGAACTGGCGGAGGAATTGACGAACAGCTTCTGCCGCACCGACCCCGATATCGCCAAGCACTTCGCGCGCGTGACGTTCCTGTCCGATCATCGCGCCGAGGTGTCACGGGTGCAGTGCCCGACCCTGGTCCTGCAATGCAGCGACGACCTGATCGCACCGCTCTCGGTGGGGGAATTCCTGCATCGCGAATTGCCGCGCGGCACCCTTCGCATCATCGACAACGTCGGGCACTGCCCGCATCTGAGCGCGCCAAGTGAGAGCGTGAGTGCGATGGAGCAGTTCCTCGCCAAACTGGACCTCTGAGGTGCAGCCCGGGCACGCCGAACCCGAACGCGATTCCGCGCTATACGAGCAGGCCCCTTGCGGACTGCTGGTGACCGACGTCAATGGGACGATCCTGCGGATCAACGCCACCTTCTGCCGTTGGGTAGGATACGAAGCCGGCGAGCTGCTCGGCAAACGCCTGAGCACGTTGTTGACGATGGGCGGGCGACTGTTCCACCAGACGCACTGGGTACCTTTGCTGCAGATCCAGGGCTCGATTGCCGAGGTCAAGCTGGACGTGCTGCATCGGCAAGGGCATACCGTGCCGATGCTGTTCAATGCGCAAGTGCGCAAGCAGGGAGACGAGGTCCGGCACGAGATCGGCACGATGGTCGTCAACGACCGCCACGCCTACGAGCGGGAGCTGCTGATCGCCCGCAAGAAGGCCGAGCAGGCGCTGGCCGCGCAGCGAGAAGCGCAAACCGAGCTGGAGCGCAGCCGCGATGCGCTGGCGCTTGCCGATCGGCGCAAGGACGAATTCCTCGCGACGCTCGCTCACGAACTGCGCAACCCGCTGTCCCCGATCCGCAACGCGCTTGACCTGATCCGAACGGCCGGCGCCGACCCAGAACGGCAATCGCGCCTATGGTCCATCGTCGATCGACAGGCGCGGGTGTTGTCCCACCTGGTGGACGATCTGCTCGATATTTCCCGCATCGCGGGCGGCAAGGTGCCATTGCGCAAGCAGACCTTGCTCGTCGCCGATGCACTGCAGCAGGCTATCGAGGCCGCGGAGCCGATCATCCTTGCCGCCCAGCACCGGTTATCCGTCACGCCACCGGAAGCGGACATGGCAGTGCAAGCGGACCCGGTGCGCCTGCAGCAGATCGTATCCAACCTGCTGACCAACGCGGCCAAATACACGCCCCCCGGCGGACATATCGATATCCGCGCGGAGCGCGACGGCGATGCGGTGCAAATCACGGTCAGCGATACCGGTGTCGGCATTCCCGCCCAGCACCTGGAAACCGTATTCGAGATGTTCTCGCAGTTGACACCGGCACTCGAGCGGTCGCAGGGTGGCCTGGGCATCGGACTGGCACTGGTGCGCGGTCTGGTGCATCTGCATGGCGGCACGATCGAAGCGCGCAGCGCCGGTGAGGGGCTGGGCAGCCAGTTCATTGTCCGGTTGCCGCTGACGACCGCGTCGCCGCGCCCCGATCCCGCTGCCAGCCTGCCGGCGGAAGCGCCCGCGCCTGCATCGGAACGGCGTTCCCGGGTTGTGCTCGTCGACGATAACGAGGACGCGCTGGAGAGCCTGGCGCTGCTGCTCGAGAGCGTCGGATGGGAGGTGCATGCCGCGACGGATGGCACCAGTGGCCTGGAACTGATCCTGTCGGTTCAGCCCGACGCGGTCCTGCTGGACATCGGCTTGCCCGGCATGTCGGGCTACGACGTCGCCCGCGGTGTGCGGCAGCGCGAGAAGGAAAAGCGGACCCTGCTCATCGCACTATCCGGCTGGGGACAAGAGCAGGACAAGCAGGCAGCGGCGCTGGCGGGCTTCGACCATCATTTGACAAAGCCGGTGGACTTTGCTGCATTGAGCGCGCTGTTGACAGCGGGCAGCCGCCGGTAGTGCGGTAGCGCGGACGCGCCGCGCCTTGTTCTCCGCCCCCCGGCCCCCGAGGGCCGGCACCTTCCGTTCGACCTTCCGATCCCGACCTTCACCTGCAGCCCTCCCTGCCGAGAGCCTCGGGAATAACCCTTGTACGGGTTCAAATACATCACGGCGTGATGTAAGGTTCAGTCCTGCGGTCAACGAAGACACGCAACCAACGGCTGTGGAATCTTGCGGCGTTTGCCGACGAGCCTGCACGCCTTCCATCGCGATCCCTCTCGCCGCAGTTGGGGAGGGTCGCTGTCGCCGTGCGCCTGCACCGCGGCAATCCTTGCGGTATCGCCCACCAGTCTGCCGGTCCAACCGGCGGCGATGGCTTCGTTCAACCCTCCGCTTGGCCAGAGACAACGTCATGCGCATCAACAGGCAAACCGATTTCGCTTCCGGGCTCATGTTCATCCTCGTGGGCCTGGGTTTTTCCATGGTGGCCCGCGGCTACACGATGGGCACGGCCGCCCGCATGGGTCCGGGCTACTTCCCCTTCTGGCTGGGCATCCTGCTGGCCATCCTGGGCGCTGTCGTGGCGTTCGGCGCGTTCTCGCCAAAAGGGACCGGCGACCGCATCGCGCGGGTGGACCTGCGCACCCTGCTGTGGGTGCTCGGCTCCGTGGTGTTGTTCGCACTGGTGCTCAAGCCGCTTGGCATGGTGCTGTCCGTGGTCGTGCTCGTCATCACGTCGTCCATGGCGAGTCACGAGTTCAGCTGGAAGGGCGCGGTGTGCAACGCCGTGGTGCTGGTGGCGATCAGCCTGGTGGCCTTTGTCTACGGCATCAACCTGCAAATGCCGGTGTGGCCGGCCTTCCTGTCAGCCTGAGGCCGTGCAGCCCCGACATCTGAAGAAACCTGGCATCTGCATGCCACCGAGGCAATCAAGGAGACATTGAGATGGAATTGTTGGAACACCTCGCGCTGGGATTCTCCACCGCGCTGACGGTGCAGAATCTGGCGTACTCGTTCCTGGGCTGCCTGCTTGGAACGCTCATCGGCGTGCTGCCCGGCCTGGGACCGCTGGCGACGATCGCGATGCTGCTGCCCATCACCTATACCCTGCCGCCAGTCGCGGCGTTGATCATGCTGGCCGGCATCTACTACGGTGCCCAGTATGGCGGGTCCACCACCGCCATTCTGGTCAATCTCCCCGGGGAATCGTCGGCCGTGGTGACGACGCTGGACGGCTACCAGATGGCGCGCCGAGGCCGCGCAGGGGTGGCGTTGGCAACCGCCGGCATCGGCTCGTTCTTTGCCGGTTGCGTCGCCACGCTGATTCTCGCGGCGTTTGCCACGCCGCTGTCCGAGCTTGCGTTCAAGTTCGGCCCGGCAGAGTACTTCTCGCTGATGGTGCTCGGCCTGATCGGTGCAGTGGTGCTGGCGTCGGGATCGCTGGTCAAGGCCATCGGCATGATCGTGCTCGGCCTGTTGATCGGCCTGATCGGCACGGATGTCAATTCCGGTGTGGCGCGGTTCTCCTTCGACGTGCCGGAGCTGACCGACGGGATCAACATCACGGGCCTTGCCATGGGGCTGTTCGGCTTCGCCGAGATCATCGCCAATCTGGAACAGCGGGAGCATCGGGAGACGTTCACCGATCGGGTGACCGGCCTGTTCCCCTCCCGCGCGGACTTCCGCCGAATGATTCCGGCAGTGCTGCGCGGCACAGCGCTGGGCTCCGCGCTCGGTGTGCTGCCCGGTGGCGGCGCGTCGCTCTCGTCCTTTGCCTCCTATTCTCTCGAGAAGAAGACATCCAGGTACTCGCACGAGTTTGGCAAGGGGGCAATCGAAGGCGTCGCCGGTCCGGAATCGGCCAACAATGCGGCGGCGCAGACCTCCTTCATTCCGCTGCTGACGCTGGGCATTCCTTCGAATGCCGTGATGGCGCTGATGGTCGGCGCGATGACCATCCACAATATCCAGCCCGGCCCGCAGGTAATGACCAGCGACCCCGCGCTGTTCTGGGGCCTGATCGCCTCGATGTGGATTGGCAACCTGACGCTGATCGTGCTCAACCTGCCGCTGATCGGGCTGTGGGTGAAGCTGCTGAAGGTGCCGTACCGCTTCCTGTTCCCGGCGATCCTGACCTTCTGCTGCATCGGCGTCTACTCGGTCAACAACTCGGTGTTCGACGTCTTCGTCGCGGCAGCCTGCGGCGCGATCGGCTACGTCTTCATGAAGCTGCACTGCGAACCGGCGCCCCTGCTGCTCGGCTTCGTGCTCGGACCGATGATGGAGGAGAACTTCCGCCGTACGCTGCTGCTCTCGCGCGGCGACTTCCATGTGTTCGTCGAGCGACCGCTGTCGTTGAGCCTGCTGGTTGCAGCGGCGGCGCTGGTGGCGGTGGTCGCGCTGCCGACCATCAAGGCCAAACGCGAAGAGGCGTTCCAGGAGGAGTAGGCTGGGCCGCTCATGGGATTGGTCGAGCATGCAGCAATCGTCCGGCAGCTCGGCCAAGGACCGTCGGCATGCTTGGCCTCAATCTCGCTGCAACTCCCATTGCCAGACCAGTCCATCCTCCGGATGGATGACCTCGCCCGCGCGACGGAAGCCGAGCTTCTGCAGGATTGCCGTGGAGGCGCCCGGCTCGGGCAAGGTCTGCGCGACAACGACGGCCACGCCCTCGCGCTGCGCGATGCCGATCAGTTGCCGTGCCATCCGTGTCGCGACGCCGCGGCCCTCCTGGCCCGGAAAGGTGAAATAGGCGATCTCGACCTGGCCAGACTGCGGCGGGGTCTTGTACGCACAGGTGCCGACAAACTGGCCGTCCTCTTCGGCAAGATATCCGCCCCACGGCAGAGGGGCCACGGTACCGGGGTACATCGCCAGCGTGCTTTCGCAGACGGCCCGCAGCAGTTCCGATGCGACGACGCGCTCGCAGCGAGTCGTTTCGGCGGTGATGGGATGGAGAGTCACTTGTGGCTGGAGTAGTCGTCATGGATGTCCCGCGGGTTGAAGGATGCTGGGGCTATTCCCGGCCGCAGACTTCGTCGAGCCAGTTCGCGAGGTGCCGGAGGGCGGCGGCCGAAGGGGTAGGGTCCAGCCTTGCGTATTCGTCCAGTGCTCCGGTGTTCGCTTCCTGCAGCAGGTGGTTATGGCGCGCCAGTATGCAGGCCCTCGCCAGAGGATGGCGGGCGGTTGCCGCCCGGAACGATCGTAAATTGCAATCGGCTTCCACTTGCTGATCGTACTCACCGAAGATTGCGGCGAGCGCGTGCGGAAAGGAACGAAGCAGTGCCGCCGGATCCTGGACCAGCAGCGTGCGGAAGTCTGCTGCAGTTACGGTAGACGCCATCTGGGCGGCGGTGGCCGCGAGATCCGCGCTGCGGTCCCATGGTGGGTCGGGCCAGCCACTCAACGCGTCGAGGATAAGCTGGGTCGCGCGGTAGTGCAGGGAAGCGCTGGCGGGATCGGCCTTGATCAGCGCGAAAACGCGCGCATTCATCGACCGCTCGTACTCCAGTTGCGCTGGCGTAGCACCGGAGGAGGCCGAGACTTTCCAAGCTTGCCGATGCAGCAGCTCTTCGATTGGCACCGCGGGCCCGGCAAGCATGGCCACCGCGGACCCGGTCCTGCGGCCGCAGGCAAGCGCCGTCAGTGCGCCTTCGCTGTGCCCTATCAGGACGATCCGCTCGCGGTCAATCCGCGCATCGGCACGCAGGAAGGCATGCGCCGCCTGCAGATCCTGCACCTTGGTGTCGAACGTCGTTTCGGCGGTCGTTCCGCCCGACGCACCGACGCCCCGGCTGTCGAAGCGAAGCACCGCATAGCCGCCCTGCGCGAGATGGTTCGCGATAGCGAGAAACGGCCTCTTGCCGCAGACGGTCTCGTCCCGGTCGTGATGGCCGGATCCAGCGGCGAGGATCACCGTGGGGGCGCGCCCGCGGCAGTCCGGAATGGTCAGTGTGCCGGCAAGTTCGATTCCATCGCTGCGGAATGCCACCTCATCGGATCGCATGCTGGATCGCCTTTGCCACGCCTTGCGCGTCCTGCGGCTGCAGGTCAGGAATTCGCAGTCCGGCCAGCACCCTCTCGGCGGGCAGTAACGCCAGCAGCGGATCGAACCATTCCTTGCGTCCCGAGCCGCCGTGCCCAAATACAATTGGCTCTCCTCTCCCTTGCGTCTTGAAACTGTGCGGGAGACCATCGATCTGCAGCGACCTTGTCATGGTCTTCATGCCTTCCACTTGTCGGATTCCGAATCGCAGCTCACCCGTTGGAATTGGACGTCAGCCCGGCGGTGCGGTCGAGCCCGCCAACAGACCGCCATCGATCTGTAGCTCGGCGCCAGTGATATACGCCGATTCATCCGCAGCCAGCATTGCAGCGACTGCCGCGACCTCTTCTGGCAATCCGAAGCGCTTGAGGGGGGTATCGGAAACAAGCGCGGCCATCCTGGCTTCGCGGTCCGGTCCCGTGCCCAGCATCGGCTGCCACATGGGCGTCAGGATTGCAGCGGGATGGATCGAGTTGCACCGCATCCTCCAACCCTGCTGCGCGCAGTACAGGGCCACCGATTTCGTATGATTTCGCACGGCCGCTTTCGACGACGCGTAGGCAGCCGCGAGAGGGACTCCAACAATGCCGGAGCGGGAAGAGATGTTGATGATGGATCCGGTGCCTTTTCCCTTCATCGCCCGGATGGCATACCGGCAACCCAGAAAGGTCCCATCAAGGTTCACGCTGTGGACCGCTCGCCAGGCGCCAAGGGTAGCGTTCTCGGGGTCATGATCCACCGCTCCCTCTTCAAACCCCGTGACGCCGGCGTTGTTCACCACCACGTCGGCGACCGGAACGGAGTCGGCAAGACGCAGCCAATCGGCTTCCTCTCGTACGTCGAGCTCGTAGAAGGCCGCGCCCAGCGATTGCGCCGCCTGCCGACCCGTGTCGCCATCCCGGTCCGTCAGGATGACGGTCGCTCCTTCCGCACGGAAGCGCGTGGCAATTGCAAAGCCGATGCCCCGCGCCGCGCCCGTGATCACGCAGATCTTTCCATCGAGTCGTCTCAATTGGGTTGCTCCTCAAAACGTTCGGGTGGTCTCGATGCGCAGGAAAGTCCGACTGCCGGGCGTCGGCGAGCTTTCCCTGCCATTGCCGGCCGTCCTCAAAGGGAGGGATTGGCTGGACGACCTTGTGTCGATCCCGTGTGGCTGTTCTGGCCGAGGGTCTTCTCCATCTTGAAGCGCGTGAATACCTGCCCATTGCGCAGAACCGTTTCGGGTTCCACGACGGTGAACCCCATCCGCTCGAAGAATGGCCTGGCCGTTATGCTGACCTCGGAATAGAGCCGCCCGATTCCCTCTTCCAGCGCCCGGCTCTGGGCAGCGGAAAGCAGGGCCTTCCCGACACCGCGGCCACCGAAGCGGGGATGGACGTACATCATGTCGATGTGGCCGTCGGCTTCCAGATCCGTCAGACCTGCTACCGTCTGGTCCACCTCCGCCACCCATGTCGGCTTGCTCGATCGTCGCGCCTTCCAGATGTCGCGGTCAGCCTGCGCCCATGCAGCGACCTGCGCGGGCGAATAGTCGCGCGATGCCGTCTCGCGGATCGCCAGCAGGAAGAGCTCGATGACGGCATCCAGGTCGTCGGGGCGATAGGGTCGGATGATCAAGGCAAGCTCCATTTGCTCAAGGAATATGGAAGAAGGCAGCGAGGTAGTTTTCGAAGTGAAGGTATTCCAGAACTTCCATTAGCGGGATCAGCAACAGGAAGACGAGTGCTTCCCGAAGCGTCCTCTTCAGCGCCTTTACCGAGATGGTGATTTCCGCCGGCGAGCACAGGCTGGAGAGCCGTGGCCAGAACAATGGCGTCACGCAGGCGTAGGCCGCGTACTCCATGCCATAGCGGTACGCCAGGTACCTGGCCTCGCGTCTGGCAGTGAAGGAGAAAATGACCAGCCCGCCCAGCAGCACCGCGCCGGCGACCAGCGCGGAGCCAAACATCAGGCTGGCGCCGAACATTGCCATCAGCGAAAAGAAGTACAGCGGGTTCCTCGTCATCGCATAAGGCCCGGTGGTAACCAATTGCTCGTTCTTCTTGCCACCGATATAGAGCGTACTCCACAGTCTTCCCAATACGCCGGCCAGGATCAGGAATGCGCCCGAAATATCGAGCACGACATCCATCACGCTTTCTTCGTTCAGATTGGGCCGGGATATTATCAGTACGGCAAGCACCGCGACGCTGAAAAGCCAAAGCGCCACGATGCGCTTCTTCTGATGGAAGGGGCCAATGGTTGAGGACATCGCCACGAGGATGCTCCAGCAATAGGTAGGGGTTCAGGGCAGATTGCCTGCCCGCCCGGCACGCCGCCAGCGGACTGCACGGCCTGGCTTCAAGGGAACGTGTGCAAAACGCACATATTATGGGGTCGCGCCGAGTCCGTCAACGGTCGCTGCCTGGCGCGCCAGCGCATAATTGGCGCGCGGCAGGGCCGCGGCAGGTCGGGCCCGCATGCAGGCCGCGGTATCACAAACAGGGAAGGAAGAGGCAGGAGCAGTCTTGGCGAAGATCAGTAAGAAGGACTTCAAGTCATTGCACGGCGCAATGGTGGACCTATTCGCATTGATGAACCTGCCGGGTCGGGACGATGTCCTGCTGCGCGAGGCAGGCTTGTCCCTGGATCGGGCGCTGTTCCCCTTGCTGGTGGGCATCGATCGGTATGGCCCGATCGGCGTGGTGGCACTGGCGGAGCGGGCAGGTCGGGACTACACCACCGTGAGCCGGCAGGTCACGCGGCTTGAGAGCCTGGGCCTGGTCGAGCGCAAGCCAAACCCGGTCGACCGTCGGGTAAACGAGGCTGTTCTGACGGCCGAGGGGCGAAAGATGACGGACGCGCTCGATGCCGCCCGGATTCGCCTTGCAGCGCCCGCGCTTGCCGAATGGAGCGATGACGATTTTCGCGACCTCGTACGGCTATTGCGGCGGTTTGTCGATGGACTGATGACACAGCCGAACGAGCCGTAGTCTGCTGGGCTTCTGCCACTTCTGTGACGCGCCTCACAATTCGTGGAGGCCGAAGCAGGCGCTTTCGTCGATAACTGATGTGACCGAAACGAAGGGTGCTCGCCGACGTCCAGGCGGACGCGCCACCGATAGGTAATGTCCCCAGAGCCGTCCCCTGTGGGGCCGTTCCCGGCCTCACGGGAACACGGCCGTTCAATGAACCGGAGGAGCCAACCATGTCGATGTCCAACGCCGTCCTTCGTACGCCGCCGGAGCGCGCGCACGTTGTCGTAGTGGGGCCGGTACGCAATTGCGGGCGTACCATCGTCGCGGAAATCGGTCGACTGCGGGAGGTGTTCGCCTCTGTCTTCGCTTCGGTCAGCTTCCTGCTGGTCGAGAGCGATTCCACCGACGATTCGCTGGACAAGCTGCGCCAGCTCGAACTGCAGATACCCGGCTTTGCATTCCTGTCGATGGGGACCCTCAGGGAGCGCTACCCCATCCGCTGCGATCGCATCGCAGCGTGCCGCAATCTGTATATCGAGCGGATTGCCAACGACCCCCGCTATGCCCATATCGACTATGTACTGGGCGCGGACCTGGACGGCGTCAACGAGAAGCTGGACGCGGATGCGATCCGCAGTTGCTGGCGCACCGACGTCGACTGGAGCGTGATGACTGCCAATCAGCGCCTGGGCTACTACGATATCTGGGCGCTGCGTCATCCGGCCTGGTCGCCGGTGGACTGCTGGCAGGCCTATCAGCGCATCGTCGATGTCACCGGACCGAACCAGGCGCTGGAAATGTGCGTGACGTCCAAGCAGGTCCGGATTCCCCCGGATGCGCCACCGATCGAAGTCGAATCGGCCTTCGCCGGCTTCGCGGTCTATCGGCGCGATGCGTTCGTGCTTGGGAGATATGTCGGGGTCGACGAGCACGGCAAGGAGGTCAACGAACACATCGCCTTCTATGCCGCGCTGCGTCAGCACGGGCATCGCGTCTATATCAATCCCGCCATGATCAATGCCGACTACACCGAACACACCTACTACAAGACCCGTGTCGGCCATCTGCGCAAGCGGTTGATGCTGACCCTGCGCGAAACGGCAGACCGGCTCCGGTGCCGGGACAAGCTGGAAGGGGCGGTCGATGCGCTGAAGCGGCTGGGCAGCTGGACCCTGCAGCATGCCGATCTAGACAAGCCAAGGTGAGGGGCGGCTGGAAGCGGTTCTGGCGGTCGCAGGCGTCTCGGTGCCTGCGACCAGCCAGGAATTTCGAGGACTAATCCCGGGCCATCCCCGAACCGGTCTCGCGCTCGAGCACCTCCCCGGGCAATCCATCGAAATCCCGGAACTCTCGAGATGCGAAGCCGTTGTTGATCAGGATCTTCCGGGACGGGAGATTGGCCGGGTCGATGATGGCGAACAGGCTTCGCAGTCCGCGCTGCTCCTCGGCCCTCGCAATCAGCTGCCTTGCAATCCGGCTCCCGATTCCCCGACCCCAATACTCGGGGAGGATCATGTATCCCAGTTCTGCGGTGTCCGCGTCTGCCGTGGGCAGCTCGAGTTTCGCCAGGCCAACGAAGCGCCTGTGCTCGCTGTCAAGAATCCTGAATTGGCCGAATTCCGGATGGATATCGTTGGTCGCCAGCAAAGTCCTGTAATCGCGCCTGGCTTCATCCACCGGAATGGCCCGTTCCGTGATCATGGCCATCACCCTGGCATCGCTGACGAGCCGGAAGTAGTCGTCAAAGTCGCCAGGGCCGAATTTCTGCAATACCAGTTCCATGGGGGCAGTCGGGATTGAGTCATGTCAGCCGAGATCATGACATCAATCCGGGGCGGAATCTCCATGCTGCAGCAATCGAGGCTACCGCGGCCGGCGCGACGCCCTCCGTCAAATAGCAAGGTCGGGATCCTTGCGCGGCGCGGGCTGGTTCTTCTGCCCAGGGGTCCCAGGGGCCGTGGTCGGCGGTTTGCCTGCCGGCTTCCCGACACTGACTTCGGGAGGCGGCCACAGCTGCAGCACCTGGCTGGTATTGGCCCAGGCTTGACGGACCTTCTCCGGGTCGTCGTTCAGATGGGTGCCATAGCTGGGCACCATCGCCCGGACCTTCTTCTGCCATTCCGGCGTGGCCATCTGCTTGCGGAAGACGGTCTCCAGCATGGTCAGCATGATCGGCGGTGCCGTGGACGCGCCCGGCGATGCCCCAAGCAGCGCCGCGATCGTGCCGTCCTTCGAGGCGACGATTTCGGTACCAAGCTTCAGTACGCCGCCGCCGTCCTTGTCGCGCTTGATGATCTGTACCCGCTGCCCCGCCTGCCAGAGCCGCCAGTCCGCTTCCTTTGCCTGGGGGAAATACTCGCGCAGGGCGTTGAAGCGGTCCTCGTCAGACTGCATCAATTGTCCGGCGAGATACTGCACCAGGTCGAACTCCTCGATGCCGACATCGACCATCGGCCGCACGTTATGGAAGGTGGCGCTGGCCAGCAGGTCCATGTACGAGCCCTGCTTGAGGAACTTGGTAGAGAAGGTGGCGAAGGGTCCGAACAGCAGGATCTGCTTGCCGTCCAGTACACGGGTGTCCAGGTGCGGCACCGACATGGGCGGAGAGCCGACCGACGCCTTGCCGTACGCCTTGGCGAGGTGCTGCTTCACCACGGCAGGGTTCTCGGTCACCAGGAAAGACCCGCCCACAGGAAAGGCGGCATAGTCCTTTCCCTCGGGAATGCCGGATTTCTGCAACAGGTGGATGGCACCACCGCCCGCGCCGATAAAGACAAACTTCGCGTCGACGTGTGTCTTTTCTCCGCCGCCCCTGGTGCTGGCATAGGTAACGCGCCAGGTACCGTCCTCGTTGCGCTTGAGGTCTCGCACCTCGTTCGACAGCGCCAGCTGGAAGTTGGGTCGACCCTGCAGGTAGGCGACGTACTGGCGCGTCAGCTCTCCGAAATTGACGTCGGTGCCCAGCGGCGACCACGTTGCGGCCAGCTTCTGCGCCGGGTCACGGCCTTCCATCATCAGCGGTACCCACTTGCGGATCTGCTCGTGATCCTCCGAGTACAGCATCCCGCTGAAGAGCGGGCTGGCTTTCAGCGCCTCGTAGCGCTTCTTCAGGTAGCGCACGTTGTCCTCGCCCCAGACGAAGCTCATGTGCGGCGTGGAGTTGATGAAGGAGTGGGGGTTCTTCAGCACGCCGCGCTGGACCTGATGCGCCCAGAACTGCCGGGAGGTCTGGAACCATTCATTGATCTCGACGGCCTTGGAGATATCGATGGAGCCGTCCGGGCGCTCTGGGGTGTAGTTCAGCTCCGCCAGTGCCGAGTGGCCGGTGCCGGCATTGTTCCAGCCGTTCGAGCTTTCCTCGGCCACGCCATCGAGCCGCTCCACCATCACCATCGACCAGTCCGGTTGCAGCTCCTCCAGTACGACGCCCAGGGTGGCGCTCATGATCCCGGCGCCAACCAGCACGACGTCCGCCTTTCGCGTCTGGTCCGCGTACACGGTGACGGTGGTGACGCACAGCAGGATTGCCACCAACATCGATTTGATTGTCTTGGCCACGGTGATCTTCCTCATCTGGACAGGGCGTGTCCCGGCTTGACTGTCGGGTGCCATCGCACTCCATCGCATGGCTCGTGCCAGCGAAAATAGAACGGCGAATGACGTTTACCTTCCCCAGAATGCGGACGTCCGCGGGAATTCGTGCACTATCTACACGTTGCGGGTCAATCCACGCGAGCGCCGGTGTCCTTCACCACCTTGGCCCATCGCACCAGTTCTCGCTCGATATGCGCCTGCAGCGCCTCGGGCGTGGAGCCCACCGCTTCGTAGCCACCGCTTTCCATCTGCTTCTGCATGGCGGGCTGCTTCAGCGCCACGGCGATCGCTTCGCTGAGCTTGGTCCGGATCGGCGCAGGGGTGCCGGCGGGGCCGAGCACGGCATACCACCCGGTCACGTCGAATCCTGCGATTCCCTGTTCCTGGATGGTCGGCACATCCGGGGCCAGCGCCGAGCGGCGGGGGCTCGTCACGGCGATCGCATGCATGCGGCCACTGCGGATGTGCGGCATCGAGGTCGAGATGCTGTCGAAGGTCAGGTCGATCTCGCCCGCCAGCATCGCCGTGACCACGTTGGCGCTCCCCTTGTAGGGGACATGCATCATCTTGATGCCCGTCACGCTGCTGAAATACTCCGCGGCCAGATGTCCCGTGTTGCCGTTGCCGGCGGAGCCGAAGGTCAGCTTGCCCGGCGCCGCCTTGGCGACTTCGATCAGCTCGCGTACGTTCCGCGCAGGCAGCTTGCTGCTGGCGGCGACGATCATGGGCAGGTTGGCGACCAGCGAAACGGGGGCGAAGTCCTTGCGCGTATCGTAGGGCAGGTTGGGGTAGAGGCTGTCATTGATGGCATGCGCGGCAAGCACCATCAGGAGCGTGTAGCCGTCCGGCTTTGCCCGGGCGACATACTGCGATGCCACGGTCCCCCCGGCCCCAGGCTTGTACTCCAGTACGACCGGCTGTTTCAGTTGCTGCTGCAATTGCAGCGCCAGAGGCCGGGCGAGCAGGTCGGCACTGCCTCCGGGCGGATAGGGGATGACCAGCTGGATTGGCTTGTCGGGCCACTGTGCTGCGGTCGCCGCGGGCAGTGCGGAAGCGGCGCAGGCGAGCGCAAGGCCAAGCAGCACGGCCCGGCGGCGGGTAGGGGTCTGTCGATCAGGCATGAGAGTCTCCTTGTTCCCTGCCGGGCAGCGGCGTCTCGGCATTCAACGACTGCGATTGCAGATATTGCTCGCGCAGGTCGCGCTTGAGCACCTTGCCGATCTCGCTGCGCGGCAGGCTTTTCACCAGGAAGAGCGCCGAGACACGCTGGATCTTGCCAACGCGTGCATTGAGCCAGTCCCGCAAGAGTTCGGCCTCCGGCTGCGCTCCCTGGCGTGGCACGGCATAGGCCACCGGTGTCTCGCCCCATTGTTGCGAGGGCACGGCAATCACCGCGCAATCGCCGACGTCAGGGTGGGCAAGGAGGACGCTCTCGATATCGCTCGGATAGACGTTGAACCCGCCCGTGATGATCATGTCCTTGCGCCGGTCGCTCAGCACGATGAAGCCATCGTCATCCAGCCGGCCGATATCGCCGCTGCGGATGAAGCGAATCCCGCGGCGGTCGTGCCATTCGGCTTCGCGGCTTCTTTCCGGCTCGCGGTAGTAGCCGCTCATCATGCCCGCCGAGCGGCCAACGATTTCCCCCTGCGCGCCGGGAGGCAGTTCGTTTCCGTGCTCATCGATAAAGCGCACCTCGGCACCTGCCGCGGGGCGCCCCACAGTGTGCAGCTTGTCGGGATGCGCATGGCAGTGGAGCTCGCAGCGCACGCCGCCTTCGGTCATGCCGTAGTACTCGATCAGTGTGCCCGGCCAGCGCCGCAGGACCTCGGCCTTCAGCGCCGCACTGAAGGGAGCGCTGGTGCAGAACTTGTGCTGCAACGCGCTCAGGTCGGTCTGGTCGAATTCGGGGCACTGCAGCAGGCGTTGATACTGCACGGGCACCAGCATGGTGTGGGTTGCACGGTGCGCCTGGGCGAGCGCCAGGAACCGCGTCGCGCTGAACTTGCGCATCAGGACCAGCGTGCCGCCCAGCGCCAGCGTGGGGAGCGCCGCCACCAGCGTGGTGTTGGAGTAGAGCGGCGTCGCGCACAACGACACAGCGTCCGGACCGTAGCCGTTGGCGACCGCCCGGTGCACGTGCGCCCAACGCATGGCCCACGATTGCACGATCCCCTTCGGCACGCCGGTCGTGCCGGAGGAGTAGATCACGTTGAACGGCCAATCGCGCTCCGGTGCGATCGGCTCGGGTGCGAACTCGCCGGTCGCCAGCCACCGGGACCAGGGCTGGCCGGCTTCCGGCCGGTCATCCAGCGCCACGCACTGCAATCCCGGCCGTGCCTGTACCGGCCATTGGCGCGCCACTTCCTGGTCGCGCATTACGAGCGTCGCCCCGCAATTGTCCAGCATGGCACTGAGGTGGTCTGCGGTTGCAGAGGGGGCGAGCGGGGCGACCGCGACGCCGGCCCGCAGGGCGCCAAGGAACGCGAGCAGGTATTGAAAGGAAGTGCCGGCACAGATCGCGATGACATGGCCTGGGCCAACGCCGTTGCGCTGCAGGGTCGCGGCCACGCGCTCCATACCCGCTCGCAGCCCGGCGAAGTCCAGGCGCTCGTCGTCCAGGATCAACGCAGGATGATCGGGGCGGCGGGCCGCCTGTCGTTCGATCAGGGCCGGTATCGAGCCGAAGGGCTGGGCCAGCAGGTTGTCGATGTCCTGCCTCATGGTCATTCGAGCGACAGGCCCGCGGCCTTGACGATCTGCGCCCATGCCTTGCGCTCCCTGGCGATGAAGGCGTCATACTCCGCGGGTGTCTCTCCGCCGGGGACCCCGCCCAGCTCCGCGAAGCGCTGCTGTACTTCCTGCGTCTGCATGGCCTTGCGTGCCGACTGCTGCAGCTTCGTGACCAGGGCATCCGGCGTGCCCGCTGGCGCCAGCAAGCCGAACCAGGCGGTCACCTCCATCGGCACGCCCGCCTCGGTCATGGTAGGCACGTTCGGCAATTGCGCGGAGCGCGCGCTGCTCGTGATGGCAAGCGCGCGGAACTTGCCGGACTTGATGTGAGGCATCGAACTGGGCAGGTTGTCGATCATGAAATCGACCTGCCGGCCGAGCAATGCCGTCACGGCGGGCGCGGCACCGGGGAACGGTACCAGCGTCACATCGATGCCGGTGGTCTGGCGGAACATCTCGGTCGACATATGCGGGGATTGTCCAACGCCCGAGGTGGATGCGTTCAGCCGGCGGGTCTTGGCCAGTTGCACCAGTTCGTCCACGTTGCGCACCGGCGAGTCGGCATGGACCACCAGCACATTGGGAACCGAGATCACGTTGGTGATGCCGCGCAGGTCGCTCTCCCTGTACGGCAACTGCTTGTAGAGACTGAAATTGATCGCGACCGGGCCGATGTTGCCCATCAACAGCGTATGGCCGTCCGGTTTTGCCCGGGCAACCTGCGCGGTACCGATGCTCCCGCCGCCGCCGCCCTTGTTCTCCACGATAATGGAGACGCCAAGGTCCCGCGTCATCTTTTCCGCGACGACGCGGGCTGCGATGTCGGTCGTGCCGCCTGCGGCAGCTGGCACGACGATGGTGATGGGGCGACTGAAGGATGTGGAATCCGCGCGGGCGGCGGGGATCACGAGGGTGGCCCCCGCGATGGCAAGCGTTGTCACCGCGGCAAGGCGGCGGGCAAGAGCGGGCATGTCTCCTCCTTACGGGATGCCTTGCACCGCGGCGCGAGCGCTCGGGCATGGCAGCCGGAGCGGATTGCTTGTCGTTGTCTCGCGCCCGGAGCACCGTGCGTGGTCGGGTGCGAGCCATACTAGCCCTTCGGTTTGCGGAGGGAGAATCTTGATTTTGCGAAGTGGGGCTTTGGGTTTTCCTTATCTGGTTGCTTGGGTGTGCTCCAGCCAGACGGAAGGGGTGATCCGCCGGGCGGGGCAGGGCAGTGCGCGCTCCTTGCTCGAACCGGCGCAGCCGCCATGGCCGGCGCGTGCAACCGACGCAGCTGACCTGCGGCTCAGCGGGCGCTGCGGGTTGACCCTGACGTTGCGGCAGGCTCGATCATCGCGGCTTTTCACAAAGTAGGAAGCCGACGTGCCTGACAATCCCGCATTCAGCGACATGCCCGCAAGCCGGTCCGCACTGACCATGGCGCGGCTTCGCGCTGCCCACCAGTTGCTCGACGAGCCAACCGTGCTCGACGACCCGTTCGCCTTCTGCGTCCTTGGCGATGCGCTGGCCCGCCAGACCATAGCCGATCCCTATCCCTGTAACGATCCCATGCTGCGCACGATGCGGGCGGCCGTGGTCGCCCGCAGCCGCTTCTGCGAGGACCGGCTTCAGACAGCGATGGGCGCCGGCGTGCGGCAGGTAGTGGTGCTGGGCGCGGGCCTGGATACCCTGTCGCTGCGCGTCCCGGCCGACGTTCGATGCGTCGAAGTGGACCGAGCGGACGTCCAGCGTTGGAAGCTGGACCGCCTGTCGGATGCCGGGATCGCTGTGCCGTTCAATGTTGCCTTCGCAGCAGCGGACCTCGCGGCAGTGGATCTGCGCGAACTTCTCGCCCGCCATGGCGTCCGTCCGGGTGCTCCCACGTTTATCAGCTGCCTGGGCGTCCTGCCCTACCTGGATCCGGACCCTGCGATGGCGTTGCTGGATGTGGCGGCCGGGTACCCGGCGGGCAGCGAGATCGTCTTCGATGCAAGAGTGCCCCGGGATTCGCTACCGCCTGTCGAACAATGGATGGACGACGTCGCCGCCAAGTGGTTCGCCGCTTCCGGCGAGCCGTGGTTGAGCGACTTCGATCCGCAGCAGCTGCAGACGGCCTTGCTTGGGCGCGGGTTCTGCGAAGTGGAGTGCTTGTCCGCTGGTCAACTCAATGCTCGGTATTTCGCTCGTCGGCGCGATGGCTTGCAATCAGTAGGGGGCGGATTGCGCTTGTACCGTGCTACGGTAGGATAGCTCCGGGATTTCAATCGTAGCCAATCACCCCGTAATTCTCACCATGACGTTGCTTATAGACGAAGCGCATTCTGGCGAGGTGCCGATGCACCTCCTGCTATTGGCCGACCCATCCGAATCGCGCATCCGCTCTTACCTGGCTGACTCGGACTGCCTTGTCGCGCGCCGGGGCAACACAGTGGTCGGTGCTTGCGTGATCCAGCGGAAAGAGCAGAGCGCCTATGAGTTGATGGCCATCGCGACGGCGCCGGAGCATCAACGCTCCGGGGTCGGCGCACGGCTTCTGAAACAAGCGATCGCGCGATGCGAGGAGCAGGGCGCCAGCCGGCTGGAGGTAGGGACAGGAAGCTTCGGATACCAGTTGCGCTTCTATCAGAAGCATGGCTTTCGGGTCTGCGGTATCGAGCGGGATTTCTTTCTCAGGAACTACGATGCGCCGATCGTCGAAGACGGCGTTCTGCTCCTGGACATGTTGAGGCTTGAGCTGTCATTTACCGATAAGCCGGCAAGTTGAGGCGGCGACAGCAAGTTCGGCTACACCGAGAGCAACGAGAACCTCGTGCCCTACGGTCTGCTCAAGCAGTGCACAAGCCCTGGATCGCCACGACGGTCGAGTGGCTGAGCGGTTGAGCGGCGGCAGGGCGGCAGGGCTGGTGTTCAGGCCTCACCTGCTTCAGCGGCCGGACTGCTGCACCAGCCGCAGCAGCGCATCCGGATTGATCGGCTTGACCAGATGCTCGGCAAAACCGGCGGCCTTGCTGCGCTCTCGGTCGGCCTGCTGCCCGTAGCCGGTCAGCGCGACGAACCGGCACGAATGCTCGCCAAGCGTTTGGCGCAGACGGCGCACGAGTTCATAGCCGTCCATCACCGGCAGTCCGATGTCGAGGACGGCGACATCGGGTGCAAATTGCTGGACCAGTTCCAGCGCCGAGACGGGATCGTGCGCCACCTCCACGGAATGGCCATACGCCTTGAGCAACTCGGCGAGCGCTTGCGCCGCATCCACGTTGTCGTCAACCAGCAGCACGCGGCGCACCTCGTCGGGAACGACTGTCGGGTGCGCCTTGCCGGAGGCCGACGCCTGTTCCGCACCCGCCCCGGCTGGCAGCCGGATCGTGAAGACGCTGCCACGGTCGGGGCCGTCGCTTGCCGCGGTCACCGAGCCGCCATGGAGTTCCACCAGATTCTTGACCAGCGCCAGGCCGATGCCGAGCCCGCCTTCCTGGCGGTCGATCTTGCGCGGCCCCTGATAGAACAGGTCGAACAAACGGGGCAGCATGTCGGCGGTGATGCCGACGCCGTTGTCGCGCACCTCGATCACGATCGTGCCTCCGCGCTCATTGCCCGGCCCGGTGTATGGCCGGCTGTCCTTCCCGCCGTCCGCGCCGCGGCCCTCATCGATCCATGCAGACAGGCGGATGTCGCCGCCCGCGTCCGTGTAGCGCGCGGCATTGATCAACAGGTTGGCGACGGCCTGCGCCAGCCGCACCGGATCCCCTTGGCAGACCAGCTCTTGGTCGACCGCGACGGTCAGCCGATGGCTGCGCTGCTCCAATAGGTGGCTGGCCATTTCCACGGCCTTGCTCAGCACGTCGGCGAGGCGCACGGTGTCGATCTTCAGAACGATGTTGCCCCGCGTAATGCGCGAAACGTCGAGCAGATCGTCGATCAGCCGCACCAGATGATCGACCTGCCGTTCGATGATCGCCTGTTCGCGCTCGGTGCCGGCATTTCCGCGCATCCGCATCAAATGCAGCGCCGTAACGATGGGCGACAGCGGATTGCGCAGCTCGTGCCCGAGCATCGCCAGAAATTCGTCCTTCGCCCGATTCGCGTGCTCCAGTTCGCGCAGCAGCCGTTCGCGCTGCTGTTCGGCCAGCTCGCGCGCGACGCGGTCGGTGGCATCGCGCGTGAAGCAGCGCGTATACCGCAGCTCGCCATTCTCGAAGCATCCATTCGAATGGATCAGCACATGCTTGATGCTGCCGTCCTTGCAGCGCAGCCGAGCGGGCTGGTCGTATAGCGTCTTGCCGGCCTTCAGGCTGTCGAGAATGTGGGTGATGACTGCACGGTCAACATGAAAGTCGCTGATGGGGCGGCCCACATACTCGTCGTAGGTGTAGCCCAGCATCTTGAGCTCCGCCGCATTTGCCCACAGGATGGTGCCGTCGCCAGCCACACGGTGCAGGCCCTCGGCGGCGTTGTCCAGGAAGTCGCCGAGTTCCTTCTCGCGCCGGCGCAGCGTAGCTTCGGCTTGCCGCAGCCGCCCGACCTCGTTCTCGAGCGCCAGCGCCTTCTGCTGCCACACGGCGGCCTGCAGGTCGACGTCGTCGATCTGCGTGGTGTAGCCCGCAGCGGTCGCGTAGTAGTCCGTATGTACATCGCAGACGCAGCGAAAGTGGCGGGCATGCTCCGGACTGCCGAAGACGCGCTGGGGATAGGCGCACAGCAGCTTGAAGGCATGATCGCGCAGCAGGCCGTTCCACATTGCTTCAAGCCGAAGCGCCGCCTCATGCAGCCCCTGCTCGCACAATAGCGCTACCATTTCGCCGAAGGCGTGGACCGGCGTCGACTGCCGTGCCTGCTTTGCCACCAGCTCACCGACCGTCTCCATGAAGCGCCGCTCGTCGGGCCAGCCGTCAACCATGAAGCGGTCCAGGGCGGCCTGGGCCGGCAGTGCGATCAGCTTGCCGCTGAACCACGGCTGGTTGCCTCGGCCGGGCCCGAGCCCGTGCAACATCGGCACCAGCCTGGCCAGGTGCTCCTCGGTCGCAATCAGGATGGCGCTGCCGCCGCGGCGCAGCGCTTCGTCGGCGAAGTCGCGTACGTCGCCGATCAGCAAGGCGTCGTCTTCATAGAAGCGGACGACGTGGGTGTCGTCGGGGTGCGCCAGCAGCGGGAGAGTCGAATTTGACATAGGGCAGTGTGGGCGCTGCGCGAAGTCCAGGCCGCTATGATACGCCCGTGCTGCTTGACATCGGACCGAGCAATCGAGTCGTCTGCGTTCTCTGTATGAGCCGTCTATTGTTGCGCACGATTCAAGCGGCGCTGGATATGAACGACAATTGCGGAATCCGCACCAATCCGTACTTCACGGACTTGCGGTGGCGGGCATCGAAGCCATCCGCCGCGAGCACCGCGCCAACCGAGAAAAATCCAATGCCCTTCATCATCGAGACCTTTGACAAGCCGGCGCACCAGCATGTGCGTCAGTCCAATCGGCCGGCGCACCTCGCCTTTCTCGAACAGAACAAGCGGCTTTTGCTTGCCTGCGGTGCGAAGCTGAACGATGACGGCAGCGACGCCGGTGGCGGCGTGTATATCGTCGATGTGGAAACCCGTGAGGCCGCGCAGGCGCTGATCGAGGCCGATCCGTTCCATCAGGCTGGATTGTTTGGCGAGGTTCGCATTACGCGCTGGCGCAAGGCGTATCTGGACGGCATCTGCTGTCTTTGACGCGCCGGGCCGCAAGCGATCGGGATCGCGATGCAGCCAACATGGTCGCTGGCGTTGGTCGGCACGTCCTAGGCAAACGCAGCGGCGGTCCTGCTGGCCCGGAACTCTGCGAACGCCATCAGTGCCACAAAGCCGGCTTGCCCGATCAGAAAGATCCAGCCAATCAGATTCGGCGACACTATCCCTGCCATCGGCAATACAAGGCTGCACAGCGTCCATCCGATATTACCGATAATCACGACGCCCGCGGCCCAGCCCGGCACTGGGGTCAATCGCGCGGAGAAGGCCATGAACAACGCGATCGGTAGCAGCAGAATGCCGGCCCATGTGAGAAGCGGGGAGGGCAGGTTCGTCCAGTGTCCGAGTTCGCGTGCCGCGACGATCAAGCCAACGCCCATGCCGGCGCAACTGATCGCATCAATGTTGAGGAGGACAGGAAGCGAGCGCAGCTTGGCATGAAGAGTCATGGTTTTTCCTCTAGGCTGAGCATCCGAACCGTTCGGTGCCATCACGCTCATGATTCGCAAATCCTGTTCTGGCGTCGATTACCTTGGGCGTAATTCCACAGGAGTGGGGTGGACGGAACACGTTGGAGGCGTCCAGCGTTGGGCTACTGCGTATCAGTGCGCGCTTCAAGCTGAGCGGCCTCGGTTAACGCAATACCAAGCGTAACGTGTAAAGCCGCCGGTCAGACGGGGGCACTAGGGAACGAGGTTAAAGGCTATCGCTCCGGACATACGAACGGACAAGCGCTTTCGGCGTAGTGAGCCTCCGAACACGACGGATTCGCGCCTACTTTCGCAGCATCAGCCGGATGGCCGCCACGACATCTTCCCGCACCGCCTTCAACGGGACCTGTTTGGGATTGAGCAAGTATTGCATCGCCACCCCGCGCAGCATGCCCAGGATCAGGATAGCCACCCGCTCGGGATCGACATCGGCACGCACGTCGCCGGCCGCGATGCCGATACGGATTTGCGCTGCGTAGAACTCCAGCGTCATGCGGGTGAATTCGGTCATGTCCGCCTGCAGGCTGCCGCCGAACAGCACGGCCTCGGTCAGCATGGCATTGATCGCGCGCGAATGCTCGCCCGGCTTGCTCAGATAGAGCTCGACACTCGCAATCAGCCGCTCCACGCCGGAGGGGCGCTTTGACTGGCCCTGTTCCGCATCGAGGAAGCGTTGGCGGACATGATTGGCCAAAGCCCTGACGAACAGTTCCTTGCTGCCGAAGTGATGGGCGACAATGCCGCGACTGTACCCCGCCAGCGTGCCGACGTCGTTCAAGGTCATGCCACTGACGCCCTTTTGCGCTACCAGTGCCAGCCCGGCATCGAGCAGGCGGCTCTCCGCTTCCTTGCGCCTTTCCTCCTGGGTGCGGCGGGTGGAGGCGGCGTTCTCGTTGGTACGGTTGGACATCGGCGTGGCTGGATCGGTCGGTGCGTGGTATCGAAGCGCGTGTGCGTTGCCCAGGGGTGCCAGGGTCGGCCCTGCACGCAAGCGGCAGGGGTGCGAGATGCCGCCCCTGCGGCTGAGCATTGTAATGGCAGCACCGCCGTCCCGACAGCGGACGTTTACGCGCCGCGCTCACTCCACGCGCTGCAGCACGTGACCAAAGCAGACCGCGCCGAGCCCGACCATATGCGCGAGCCCCGTGCGCGCACCCGGCTGTTGGCGCACGCCGGCCTCGCCGCGCAGTTGCTGTGCGATCTCGGCGATCTGCCCGATGCCGGTCGGCCCGATTGGATGGCCCATGCCGATCAGCCCCCCGGAGGGACTGACCGCGCAACGGCCGCCGATATCGAAGGCGCCATCGCGCAGCAAGCCCGCCGCCTCGCCCTCGGCGCATACGCCGATTGCCTCAAGATACTCGAGCTCTTCCACCGTGAAGGCGTCGTGCAGTTCGATCACGTCGAGATCGGCTGCGGCGATGCCGGCATCGCGCAACGCGCACTGGACCGTCTCCTGCGTCAGGCGGGTGTCATAGCGGGCAGGGTCGTCATAGACGCGCTGGCTTCGCGCCGCCGATGACATCACCCGCACCGCGCGGTCCTGGTCCAGACCGAGCCGGCGCAGCCCCTCGGCGGACGCCACGATCACCGCGGCCGCGCCTTCGCCGATCGGCGTGCATTGCAGGGCGGTGAATTGGCCGGACACCTTCTTGCCGCCCATCACCGCCTCCAACGTTTTCGCCTCCTGGCGCTGCGCGTGCGGATTCAGGCTGGCATTGTGCAGGTTCTTGACCGCGACCCGCGCGATGTCCTGGAACGAACAGCCGGTGCGGGCCACATAGGCATCGGCCAGCAGGGCGAAGTGCGTGAAGGGCACGATGGCGTCGTCGGCAAGGCTCGGAATCCCTGTCAGCGTTTCGGCTCGTGTGGTGACGGCGGGCTTGTCCACGCCCAGGGCGAGCGCGACGTCGCTGATCCCCGATGCGACCTCGATGCAGGCCTGCCGGAAGGCGGCCGATCCCGAGGCGGAGGCATTCTCGACATGGGTGATGGGCACGCCGGTAGCGCCGAGGTGGCGCAGCATCGGCCTGCCGATGGCCATCGGCAACAGCGCCCGCGCGACATAGGCGGACTCGACCGCCTCCCACGGCAGCCCCGCGTCGGCCAGCGCCGCCCGTGCGGCCGTGAGCCCCAGCGCCACATAGCTGGTCTCGCTCAGCGGCTGATAGCGGTGCAGCCCGACACCGACCACATAGACGGGCCTCAGCGCCCCCAGTGCGATGCTCATGCCAGTCCTCCTCGTGCCGATGCGCCGGCCGGCCCGGCGTCGATGGCGGCGAAACGCAGGTCGCGCACCAGGACCGCCGGCTCCGTCCCCGGCACTTCCACCAGCATTGCCCGCATGCGCGTTCCACAGGAGGGCGGCGCCGTGGGCGAGGCATCCAGCAACGTGCGCACGACCGGGCCATCGTCGAGCCGAACCGTGCCGATCACGAAGGGCGCGGTCCGCTCCGGCCGCGCGTGCATATGGACTGTCGCGCGCGCCAGCAGCGTTCCCGTCCCCGCCAGGGTGGCGGGGGCCAGGGCGTCGCCATGCGCTCCGCATTGCTCGCAGCCATAGCGCTGCAGCGGGAAGAAGACGTAGCCGCAGGCCAGGCAGCGCCCGCCCTTGAGGCTGGCGCTGCCGGTCGCGCCGGGGCCGCCAGCTTCGTACAGGGACGGCTTCAACAGAGGTGTCGTCATGTGGGGTTCCTTGTCACGGTGCTCCCATCGTAGGCGCGCACGTGGGCGACGCGAATACGGGAATCCACCAACTAGCTTGTCAACCAGCAAGTAAGTAGATTGCATTCCATCGACGTTATGCGGCCTCGGGCCGCGGGCACTTCCCCATGACGCAAGCACGCATTGGCGGCATCGAATACTGGGCGCAACACAAGCCCCATGAGGTGGCCTTTATCGAAGGCGAACGCGCGCTGACGTGGTCGCAACTGGACGAGCATGCCAACCGTCTTGCCGAGGGATTGCACCGGCGCGGCATCGGCGAGGGCGATATCGTCGCGGTCCGCACCCTGGTGCGGCTCGAGTGGGTCGTGACCGCCGGCGCGCTGGCAAAGCTGGATTGCGCGCTGCTCGGCGTCAACTGGCGCCTGACGGCCTCGGAGGCACAGCACTTGCTGGACGACAGTGGCGCCACCGCGCTGATCTGCGACGGCGCCGAACTGACCGAGGCGGCGATGGCCGTGCAGCGCGCCGGACTTAGCCTCGCCGTGTCGATCGACGCGCCGCATCCGGCTTTCGTCAGCTACGCCGACCTCATTGCGGCACCCGCCGTGCCACGCCAGTCGCAAGCCGAGCCGCGGCTGCTGATCTATACCTCGGGCACTACCGGCGTACCCAAGGGCGTGGCGATGGGGCAGGGGGACGGAACCGATCCCGCCGTGCTGCGCGAATACCGCGAAAGCATCGAGGCGGCGGCCGGCGTGGGAGAAGTGGGCGTCCAGCTCGTGACCATGCCGATGCACCATGCATCAGGGCCCAGTCAGGTCTGGGGTGCGATCCGCAAGGGTCGCCGTGTCGTGCTGATGCGCCGCTTCGAACCCGAAGCCGCGCTGCGGGCGATCCAGGACCATCGCGTGGAGATGTGGGCAGGCGTCCCCACCATGTTCAAGCGCCTGGCCGGGCTGCCGCCAGAGACCCTGAAGGGCTACGACTTGTCGTCGATCCGCCGGGTATCGGTGGGCGCGGCGCCGGTCCCCTATGCGCTGAAGCTATGGATGCTCGACACCTTCGGCCGCCATGCGCTGCAGGAGAACTATGGCGCGACGGAAGTCGGCATGGTGTGCGCGCTGACGCCGGAAATGCAGGAACGCAAGCCGGGCTCGAGCGGCAAGTTGTTCCGCCACGCGCAGGTGGAGGTGCGCGACGCGCAGGGCGGCTTGCTGCCGCGCGGCCAGATCGGCGAACTGTGGGTGAGGACCCCGGTGACCATCGCGCGCTATCTGAACGCTGGTCCGATGGACGCCGAGACCATGGACGCGCGCGGCTTCTTTCGCGTGGGCGACGTGGGCTACCTTGACGACGAGGACTATCTGTTCATCACCGATCGCGTCAAGGACATGATCATCTCCGGCGGCGTGAACATCTATCCGGCCGAGATCGAGGCTGCGCTGATGCGCCACGGGGCAATCGAAGACGTGGCCGTCATCGGCATTCCCCACGACGAGTTCGGCGAGCAGGTCATGGCCTTCTGCCAACTCAAGCCGGGCCGCTCGGCCCACGCCGCCGAACTGATGGCGCATTGCGCTCAGCACCTGGCCTCGTACAAGCGGCCACGACGATTCGAATTCGTCGCGGATCTGCCGCGCAACGGCATGGGCAAGGTGCTGAAGCGCGAATTGAGAGACCCCTACTGGATCGGAAAGGAACGCAAGGTATGAACGACATCCTCACTTTGACAGGCCGCGTGGCGCTGGTGACCGGCGCGGGCCAGGGCGTGGGACAGCAGGTGGCCGAGCATTTCGCCGCGCATGACGCCACCGTGATTGTCAACGACTATTTTGCGGAGCGCGCGCAGTCGGTGGCGGACGCGATCACCGCACGGGGCGGCAAGGCCTTCGCGGTACAGGCCGACGTGACGAGCCTGGAGAGCGTCAAGGCGATGTTCGCGCAAGCCCGCGAACTGGCCGGTCCCATCGATATCCTGGTCAATAACGCCGGCAATCTCGGCGCCACGCCGTCGCCCGATGCGCGCAAGCCGTTCTGGGAGCATGGCCCCGAGGTATGGGCTGGCGCCATCGACGTCAATCTGTACGGCGTGATCAATTGCACCAGCGCCGCCACGCCCGACATGATCGAGAGGCAGCGCGGTCGCATCATCACCATCATCTCCGATGCGGGGCGTGTGGGGGAAGCCGGCCTGGAGGTCTACTCCGCGGCGAAGGCGGGCGCTGCGGGCTTCATGCGCGCGGTTGCCCGATCGCTGGGACGCTATCAGGTGACGGCCAACTGCGTGGCGATCTCCGCGACCTTCACGCCGGCAATCGAGAAACGCCTGAAGGACAACCCCGAAATGCTGAAGAAGATGATGTCGAAGTACGTGATCCGCCGGCCGGGGAAGCCGACCGATGTGGCGAATATGGTGCTGTTCATCGCATCGGACGCGAGCGAGTGGATCACCGGGCAAACCTACCCGGTCAATGGCGGCTACGCCTTTGCGGTGTGAGGGAGCCATGAGCGAACAAGGCAGCATTCTTACCCGCCGCCAGGGAAATCTGCTGGTGATCACCATCAACCGTCCCGCGGCCCGCAATGCCTTCGACCGCGAGACCGCCGAGGGCATGGCGGCGGCGATGGACCAGCTCGATGCGGACCCAAGCCTTTTCGTCGGCATCATCACCGGCGCGGGCGGCACCTTCTGCGCCGGCGCCGACCTCAAGGCCGTAGCCCGCGGCGAGCGCGCCTCGGTGCCCGAACGCGGTGGCTTCGGCATGTTCGCGCGGCCGTCGACCAAGCCGCTGATTGCCGCGGTCGAGGGCTTTGCGGTCGGCGGCGGCCTGGAGCTGTGCCTCAGTTGCGATCTGGTGGTGGCCGCCAGCGACGCGCGCCTGGGCCTGCCCGAAGTGCGGCATGGCGTTGTCGCCATCGGCGGCGGCCTGTTCCGCCTGCCGCGACGCATGCCGCATCACCTCGCCATGGAACTGGCCCTGACAGGCGAACTGCGCGACGCCGAATTCTTCCATCGCCATGGCGTGATCAACCGGCTGGTGGCGCCGGGCACCGCGCTGGACGAAGCCATTGCCTGGGGCGAGGCGCTGCTGGTCAGCTCGCCACTGGCGATGGCGGCCAGCAAGGCCATCGTCGCGGGCGCGGCCGACTGGACCGAGCACGAGGCATGGCAAGCACAGATGCCCATTGCCGCCAAGGCGATCCAGTCCGAAGACCGGCACGAAGGCCTGCGGGCCTTCGCCGAGAAGCGGCGGCCCGACTGGAAGGGCCGCTGATCCGACCGCACGCCGTGCCACACGATGGCCCGGCGCCACCGTGACAAGAGGCGCTGCCACCGTAGCGCGCCCGCCGCACAGGCCAGGCAAGGCCAAGGAGACGACATGCAGATTGCCAAGCGAAGCAGCCCCGCGCCGCGGGGGCTTGCCGGCGTAGCCGCCGGCCTGACCATGGCCACCGCGCTGTTGTTCGGCAGTGGCGTGGCCGCGCAACCGCGGCCCGCCGCGACACCGAAGCCGGGCGGCACACTCACGATCGGCACCGAAGCCGACCCGTCGTCGCTGGACCCGCTGCGCATCGGCTCCTATGTCGAGCGGCAGTTCGCCATCGTCGTGTACGACACGCTGTTCGATGTCGATGTCCAGGGACGCATCGTCCCGAGCCTGGCCACCGGCTATCAGGTATCGCCCGATGGCAGGAAATACACCCTGTCGCTGCGCGAAGGCGTCAAGTTCCACGACGGCACGCCCTTCAACGCCGAAGCCGTGGTCTTCAATCTCGACCGCGTGCGCGATCCCGCCAACACCTGCCGCTGCCTGGGCAACGTGGCCGCAATCGAATCGGTCAAGGCGACCGGCCCCTACAAGGTCGAGATCCAGCTCAAGACGGCCTACGCTTCCTTTCCGGCGATCCTGACCGACGCGCCGGCGATGATGGCCTCGCCCACTGCTGTGCGCGCCGACCCCAAGGGCTACGGCAATGCGCCGGTCGGCACCGGCCCCTTCAAGCTGGTCGAATGGACCAAGGGCTCGCGCTTTATCGCCGAGAAGAATCCGCATTACTGGAAGGGGGGGCAGCCGTATCTGGACCGCGTGGTGCTGCGCGGGCTGCAGAACAGTGAGACGCGGGAAGCCACGATGCAGTCAGGCGCACTGGACGTGCTGACGCAGCCGCCGCCGAAGTTCGCCGCGGCGGTACGCAAGGACAAGCGCTTCGCCTATATCGATCCGACCGGCTTCGGCTCGATGTTCGTCGCGTTCAACCTGCAGAACGAGGCGTTGAAGGATGTGCGCGTGCGCATGGCCATCGCCCATGCGACGCAGCGCGAACTGCTGGTGAAGGCGATTTACCACGGCTTGCCCAAGGTCGCGACCACACCATTCGGCTATGGCTTGCCTGGGCTGTCGCAGGTCAAGGACTACCCGGAGTACAACCTCGCCAAGGCCAAGGCGCTGCTCGCCGAGTATGGCAAGCCGGTCAGCGTCAGCATTCTCGCGGACAACCAGCCCGTTGCACTGATGACGATCCAGGCCTTGCAGCAGATGTGGCAGAAGGCGGGCATCAAGGTCGAACTCAAGCTGGTCGACCAGGCGCGTCTGGTGCAGAACATGCTGTCGCACGAGTTCGATGCCGCGCTGTTCCGGTGGTCCGGCCGGCCCGACCCGGACCTGAACGTCTACGGCTTTTTCCATTCGTCGACGGCCTCGCGCAAGGTGTCGTCCAACTACGGGCAATACGCCAGCGCGGAAATGGACCGGCTGCTCGATGCCGGGCGCCAGGAACTCGATCCGGCCAAACGCGCCGTCATCTACAACGACGTGTCCAGGCTGCTGGCGCGCGACGTGCCTTACGTCTTCCTCAGCTATATCGCGGCGCCCATCATTGCCACCCACAAGGTGCGTGGTATCGACCCCGTGCCCGACTCGCTGGTGCGCGTGGCCTCGGTCTGGAAAGAGCAGTAGCCATGTGGCGACGTCTGCTGAAGGGCTTGCCCCCGGTCGCTGGCGTGCTGCTGGCGGTGTCGATGATCAGCTTCGCGCTGGTGGCCTTTCTGCCCGGCGATCTGGCGCTGGTCATGCTCGGCGACTCCGCCACGCCGGAAACGCTGGCCATCGCGCGGCGCGAGATGGGCCTGGACCGGCCGCTGCACGAGCGCTATCTGCAGTGGCTCGGCAATGCCCTCCAGGGCGACTTCGGCCGGTCCATGCGTTCGGGGGAGCCGGTGACCGACGCCATCCTGGCCCGCCTGCCGGTCACCCTCGAACTGATGTTGCTCACCATTGCGCTGGCATTGGTGCTGTCCATCCCGCTCGGCGTATGGACCGCATATCGGCGCGAGGGGTGGGTCGATCGGGCCGCGATGAGCCTGTCGCTGGTGTTCCTGTCGACGCCGTCCTTCCTGATGGGCGTGTTGCTGGTCTACTTCGTCGCGCTGCAACTGCAGTGGCTGCCGGCCACCGGCTATATCCCCGTCAGCGAGAGCGTCACGGGCAATCTGCAACTGATGGTGCTGCCGGTGCTGGCGCTCGCGCTGCATGACGTGCCCATCTATCTGCGCGTGCTGCGCAGCGAGATGATCCAGACGCTGCAGCAGAACTTCATCCTGCTGGCGCGCGGGATGGGCCTGCCAGTCGCAACCATCCTGGTACGCAATGCCCTGCGCCCCGCCTCGCTGAACCTGGTGACCACGGTGGGTCTGACCATCGGTCGCCTGCTCGGCGGCGCGCTGACCATCGAAGTCCTGTTCGGCCTGCCCGGCCTGGGCCAGTTGCTGGTGGAGTCGGTCTACCAGAAGGAGTATCAGATGATGCAGGCAATCGTGCTCTTCGTCGCCATCGGCTTCGTGGTGATCAACCTGCTGGTGGACCTGCTGTACGTGGTACTGGACCCGCGCCTGCGCGACGACAGGACGGCATCATGAGCGCCGGTCAGACCATCGACATGGCGGCGGCTCCCGACGCCTTGCTTCCCCGTCCTCCTCGCCGGCGCGACGCGCTGACGGCCCGCAAGCTCTTCGGCCTGATTCTCCCTTGCGCATGGCTGGCCCTGGCGCTGCTCGCCGCGCTGCTGGCCCCATGGCTGCCGATCGCCGATCCAACCGAGCAGGACCTGTTGCGCATGCTGCAGCCGCCCGAAGCCGGCCTGTGGTTCGGCGCGGATTCGCTGGGTCGCGATGTGCTGGCGCGCACGCTGTTCGGGCTGCGCGTCACGTTCGCCGTGGCGGTGGGCGCGGTCGCGCTCGGCGTGGCGCTGGGTGGACTGGCGGGCATGCTGGCGGGATATTTCCGGGGCAACGTCGAGCGCCTGATCCTCGCCTGCAACAACGTGCTGATGGCCTTCCCGCCCATCGTCCTGACGGTGGCGCTGATGGCCTATCCCGGCGCGCCGCTGCCCAAGGTAATACTCGCCCTGGGTCTGGTCTTCGCCAGCGCCTTCACCCGCATCACGCGGGTCAACACCATGATGTTCGCGCAGCAGGACTTCGTGACGGCGGCGCGCGCCATCGGCATGCGCGATATGCGGATCATGGCCCAGGAGATCGTGCCCAACCTGGTCACCCCCTTGCTGGTATTCGCGCTGCTGATGGTGGCGGTGGCAGCGGTGGCGGAAGGCACGCTGAGTTTTCTTGGGCTGAGCGTGCCGCCGCCCACACCGACGCTCGGCGGCATGATCGCCTCCGAGGTGGGCAGCATGCGCGAGGCACCCCACGCCGTGTTCTTCCCCGCGGCCATCTTCTTCCTGACCATCTTTGCCCTCAACCGGGTGGGCGAGTATGTGCAGCGACAACTCGACGTTCGGGAGAGTTCGGCATGAGCACGACCATGGATGCGGTGCCGCCGCCAGCGGCTGCGCCCGCGCTCGACGTGCGCGAGCTGCGCACGTGCTTCGCCTCGCCACGCGGACTGGTGCGCGCCGTGGATGGCGTCTCCTTCGCCCTGAGGGCCGGGGAAACACTTGGCATCGTCGGCGAGTCGGGCTCGGGCAAGTCGGTGCTCGCGCGCAGCCTGATGGGCCTGTTGCCACGCGCGCCCTATACCCAGCGCAGCGGGCAGGTTCTGTTGAACGGGCGGGACCTGGCGGGCATGAGCGAGAAGGCGCTATCCCGCGTGCGAGGCCGCGATATCGCGATGGTATTCCAGGACCCGATGACCTCGCTCAATCCGGTGCTGACCATCGGCCGCCAGATCGTGCAGGTACTGCGGCAGCACGGCGAACTCGATGCCCGCGACGCCAGGGACCGCGCGATAGAGCTCCTGGAGCAGGTCAATATCCCGGCCGCGCGCAAGCGGATGGACGAGCATCCGCATCAGCTATCCGGCGGCATGCGACAACGCGCCGTGATCGCCATCGCGCTGGCCTGCGGGCCCAGGGTGCTGATTGCCGACGAGCCGACCACGGCGCTCGACGTCACGGTACAGGCGCAGATCCTGCAGCTGCTGCGCGCGCTGCAACAGAAGCACGGCATGGCGCTAGTGCTGATCAGCCATAACCTTGGCGTGGTCGCCGGCATGTGCGACCGCGTCGCGGTGATGTATGCCGGGCGCATCGTCGAAGAGGCGCCGGTGCGCGCGGTGTTCGCCGCGCCGCGCATGCGCTATACCGAGGCGCTGATGAAGTCGATGCCGCGCCTCGATGCCGCGAGCCATGCGCCGCTGCATGTGATCGGCGGCCGCCCGCCCAACCTGGCTGATCCGCCGCCCGGCTGCGGTTTCGCGCCGCGCTGCCGCGCCGCGTTGCCGCAATGCCAGCGCGAGGCGCCAGCGGTCACCTGGCAATCGGGCGAGCACCGCTTCGCCTGCTGGAACCCTTTGTAAGGAGAGACACCATGGCCGGAAGCGGGACGAGCCAGTTGCGCGAAAGCGGGCAGGCGCTGCTGCGCGTGGAACACCTGGTGCGGACCTATCGCAATGCCAGGGGCCACCGCGTGCATGCGGTTTCGGACGTGTCATTCGATGTGCAACGCGGCGAGACGCTCGGCATTGTCGGTGAGTCGGGCTGCGGCAAGTCGACCCTCGCCAAATCGCTGATGATGTTGCCGCCGCCGAGCTCGGGGGCAATCCATTTCGAGCAGGTTGACCTGACGCGCCAGCCGGCGCACGCCCTGCGCGCGCTGCGCCCGCGGGTGCAGATGGTGTTCCAGGATCCCGTGTCTTCGCTCAATCCTCGCCATACGGTGATGCGGATCGTCGAGACGCCGCTGATCGTCAACGGCATCGGTGGTGCGGCAGAGCGCGCCGCGCGCGTACGCGAGACGCTGCAGGCGGTGGGGCTGGATGCCGAAATGGTGGGCGAGCGCCGCCCGCACGAATTGTCGGGCGGGCAATGCCAGCGCGTCAGCATCGCGCGTGCGCTGGTGCTGCGGCCGGCGCTGCTGGTCTGCGACGAGCCAGTGTCGGCGCTGGACGTATCGGTGCAGGCGCAGGTCATCAATCTGCTGGAGCAGGCCAAGCTCGATTTCGAGCTTACCGTCCTGTTCATCTCTCACGACCTCGCCGTGGTCAAGTCGATCAGCGATCGGGTCATGGTGATGTATCTGGGCAAGGTCTGCGAGATCGGACCGGCGGACGCGTTGTACCGCAATCCCCGCCATCCCTATACGGCCTCGCTGCTCGAAGCCATCCCCATCCCCGATCCCGCACGCGCCAACGTGCTGCGCAGCAGCCTGAGCGGCGAAACGCCTTCGCCGCTGGATATCCCGTCGGGTTGCCGCTTCCATACGCGCTGCCCCAATGCCATCCCGCAGTGTTCGCGGCAGGAGCCGGAACTGCGCACCGAGGGCGATGGGCAGTACTTCGCCTGCCACCGCCCGATGCTGACCGCGGCGAACTGAACGAAGTCCGACCGTGGCGCGGCAGCCCGTCGCCGCGCGCCCGGGCTCTCACGATTGTTGTTGCCGTTTATGCGTTGCCATTCCCGGTGCGGTCCGGGCGAGGGAAGGTCGTCAACGTCGACATCGTGGCCCATCCACTGGTGGATGCGTTGCCGGCCGAGCTGGTCTGCTCGCTTGCCGAGCGGCTCCCCATGCGGGCTCTCAACGGAAGCTGCTCTCAGATCGCGCGTTCCGCGTCGGGAGTGGCACGGCGTTCCTCGGGCCATTGGATCTCGAAAGCGGTCCCCCCAGAGGCGGAGGCCCGGCACAACGCGCCTCCTCCGTGGGCATGCGCAATGGCGGCGACGACCGCCAGCCCCAGGCCGCTGGATCGTTCACCGCGGTCGCGGATTTCGCCTGCGCGCCGGAACGCCTCGAAGACGTGAGGAGCGAGATCCGGCGCCACTCCTGGGCCTTCATCCTCGACTCTGATGTAGTACACGCCTGCGTTGACCCCGCTCGTGACGGTGATGTTGCCCGGCACGGCGTACCGCCTGGCGTTGTCCAGTAGCGCCATCACGGCTTGCCGGATGCGGATCGGATCGCACCACACCCTCACGGAAGACAACTCTAGCGATACAGTCTGTCCCACGGCTTCGGACTGGCTCCTGAACGAATCGGCGGCATCGCCGATGTCGGGCTCGAGGTTGACGTGTTGCCACCGCATATCGAGATGGCCACTTTCGGCCAGACTGATCGCACGCAGGTCCTCGACGAGGCGGCCAAGCCCTTCAATCTGCCCCAACAGCTTGCGGAACTGGGTCTGGTCCGGTTCGAAGACACCATCGGCCAGGCCTTGCAGTCGGCCTCTGAGCACGGTCACCGGCGTTCGAAGCTCGTGTGCGATGGCAGCGTTCCAGAAGGCACGCTCCTCCGTCATGCGTTGCAGCTCCCCGGCTAGCCGGTTGAAGTCCTCGACGAGCACCGCCGCTTCGGCGAGCGGGCGATCGGTGGCAGCGGCCCGAGCGGTCAGGTCGCCAGCGGCCACGCTGCGCATTGCTTTTGCCACGGAGTTCAGCGGCAGCAGGATGCGCTTGGCCAGGTGCCCCGCCACCAGTACCGCCAGGGCAACGCCCGCGAGCGTCGTGGCAGTCAGCCAGATCCATTCGGCCAGGGTCGGCGCCAATTCTTGAGGGTACTGCCCGGGCCACAGCCTGAAGGCGAAGTAGTAAAAGACGAAAGACGTGAGCACCAGGAGCGCTGCGACTCCCAGCGCGATGGCCCCCATCGCGAACGCCAACTGGCGGCTGATACCGACGAGTTTCAAGCCTCGATCCCCAGCTTGTAGCCCACCCCTCTGACGCTCGCCGGGATGCCGTTCAAGCCCAGGTCTTCCAGCTTGCGCCTGAGCTTGCTGACGTGGCTGTCCACGGTTCTCTCCAGCGCGTCTCCTTCGGGCAGGCAGGTAGTGAGCAGCTCCGCCCGGCTGAATACCCGCCTTGGCACCCGCACCATCTCGGCCAGCAGCTTGAATTCGGTCAAGGTCAGATCGAGGGTTGCATGTTGCCCGGCAGTATTGACAGCGACGTGGTGGCGTTCCAGGTCCACCTCGAAGGGTCCGGCGCGCAGCACGGAGACTTCCGATCGCGCTGCGCGGGGCCCGGCACGTCGCAGCACCGCCTCGGCCCGCGCCACGACCTCCGCGGGATTGAACGGCTTGACGACATAGTCGTCGGCGCCGATCCGAAGACCTGTGAGCTTGTCGATATCCTGGTCCATCGCGGTGAGCATGATCACCGGCGTATCGCCCCGTGAGCGGACCGATGCCAACACTTGCCAGCCATCGACGAGTGGCATCTGCACGTCCAGCAGAAGCAGTGCCGGCTTCAACGCCAGATGCAAGTCGAGCGCCTGGCGGCCGTCCCGGGCGTGGACAGCGCGCATGCCGCTTCGTTGGAAATAGGCCGAGAGAATGTCGAAAATCTCCGGCTCGTCTTCGGCGATCAAGATCAGGTGCGTCATTGCCGTAAATGGGTCGTGCCTCTCGGGACACATGTTACTCCCATGATGGGCCGCCATATCGGCCTCCACCAAATCTCCACATTCCTGCGACGTGCACTCAACGCATCTAGGCCACAGTCCCACGTGTCCGTGGTGGCCACCGTCGCGTCGCCCGAAAGGTCCCGAATGAAACTACCGAACATAAGCGTCCATATTGGACTTGCCGCGTGCGTCCTGTCTGCGCTGGCAGGCTGTGGCCAAAGCATGCCGGACATGACCACGCCACCGCCGTCCGTAGGGGTCATGGTAGTCGCCCCGACGCCGCTGCAGCACGCCGTCGAACTTCCCGGGCGGGTGTCTGCGGTGCGCACCGCGGAGATCCGGCCGCAGGTAGGCGGCATCGTCCTGCGCCGCCTGTTCGAGCAGGGTACCGAGGTAAAAGCCGGTCAACCGCTCTTTCAAATCAACCCGGCGCCGTTCAAGGCGGAGGTCGATACCGCTGCGGCGTCGTTGCAACGTGCCGAGGCGGTGCTGGCGCGGGCCAGCACGCAAGCCGGACGTCTCAAGCCACTGGTGGAAACGGAGGCGATCAGCCAGCAGGCCTACGATGATGCCCGCTCGCAACAGGAGCAGGCCGCAGCGGAGGTCGCCCAGGCTCGCGCCGAGCTGGCGCGCCGCCGCCTCGATCTGAAGTTCGCCACCATCGACGCCCCGATCAGCGGTCGGATCGATCAGGCCCAGGTCACCGAGGGGGCGCTCGTAACCCCCAGCGACACCAATCCCCTGGCCCGCATTCAGCAGATCGACCAGGTCTACGTCGATGTTCGCCAGCCTGCCGGCTCCCTGGAGGCGTTGCACCGCGCGGTGGATGCCGGAAGGCAGAGCGGCAAAGGGGTGAAGGTCGATATCCTGCGTAGCAACGGCGAGTCCTTCCACTTGACGGGGAAATTGCTGTTCTCCGGGATCACCGTTGACGAGGGAACCGGTGACGTCCTGGTGCGCGTGCTCGTCGACAACCCGGGACGCCGGCTGCTTCCCGGCATGTTCGTGCGGGCCCGCGTCACGCTGGCCGAATACCCGCAAGCGCTGTCCATCCCGCAGCAGGCGGTCGCCAGGAAGGGCGCGCAGACGCATGCATGGGTACTCGATGCCAACCACAAGGCCCACCAGGTGGCGGTCGAGCTTGGCGAGCTGGTCGAGCGCCGCTACCTGATCCGGGCGGGCCTCAAGGCAGGCGACCGGGTGGTCGTCGAGGGCCTTGACCGCATGGCCGAGGCAGCGCAGGTGACGCCGCGCGATTGGCAGGAAGGGAAGCCGGCCCCTGGCACGGAAGCCGGGGCGGCGGCCGCGGTCCCGGTGTCGCGTCAGGACTGAGGGAGCCACTGTTCATGCCTCAGTTCTTTATCCAGCGACCGGTCTTCGCCTGGGTGGTGGCGCTGTTCATCATTCTGTTCGGCCTGATCGCCATCCCGCAACTGCCCATTGCCCGCTATCCCTCCGTTGCGCCGCCGCAGGTGACCATCACCGCCGTGTATCCGGGCGCTACGCCGCAGACGATGAACGACTCGGTGCTGGGCCTGATCGAGCGGGAGCTGTCGAGCCTGAAGAGCCTGTTGTACTTCGAGTCCTCATCCGACACGACGGGCACGGCGACGATCACCGCGTCTTTCAAGCCCGGTACGGATCCGCAGCTCGCTCAGGTGGACGTGCAGAACCGCCTCAAGACCATCGAGGCACGACTGCCCCAGTCGGTACGCCAGAACGGGTTGATCGTGGAAGCCGCCTCGTCCGGCTTCCTGATGCTGGTCAGCCTGAAGTCGGACGATGGGCGCTTCGACGAGACACAGCTGGCGGACTACATGGCCAGAAACGTGCTGGAGGAACTGCGCCGGATCGATGGCGTAGGGCGAGTGCAGCTGTTCGGTGCCGAGCAGGCAATGCGGATCTGGGTCGATCCGGCCAGGATGGTGGCCATGAACGTCTCGATGGAAGACGTCACCGGTGCCGTCGGTCAACAGAACGTGCAGATTGCCCCTGGACGGCTCGGCGACCAGCCAGCAATACCAGGACAACGGGTCTCCGTCCCGCTGAGCGCGCAGGGGCAACTCGAATCGCCAGACCAGTTCGCAGCCATCGTCCTGCGCGCCAATCCGGACGGATCGAAGGTCGTCCTCGGCGACGTTGCCCGGGTGGAACTGGGTGCCCAGTCCTACGATTTCTCCACCCGCGAGGACGCCAAGGTGGCGACCGCGGCCGCCGTGCAGCTGGCGCCGGGGGCCAACGCCGTGCGCACGTCCGCGGCCGTGCTGGAGCGCATGAAGCAGCTTCAGCAGACGATGCCAGCCGGGATGAGCTATTCCGTGCCGTTCGACACCGCCCCGTTCGCCAAGATATCGATACAGAAGGTGGTGCAGACCCTGATCGAGGCGATGGTGCTGGTGTTCCTCGTCATGTTCGTCTTCCTGCAGAACATCCGCTACACGCTGATTCCGGCCATCGTCGCGCCGATTGCGCTGCTCGGCACCTTCGCGGTCATGCTGGCCGCCGGATTCTCGATCAACGTGCTGACGATGTTCGGGATGGTGCTTGCGATCGGCATCATTGTCGATGACGCCATCGTGGTGGTGGAAAACGTCGAGCGCATCATGGCGCGCGAAGGGCTCTCTCCGCGCGATGCCACCGTCAAGGCAATGAAGGAGATCACTGGCGCGATCATCGGCATCACACTGGTGTTGACGGCGGTCTTCATTCCGATGGCGCTTGCCAGTGGCTCGGTAGGGGTCATCTATCGGCAGTTCACGATGTCGATGGCAGTGTCCATCCTGTTCTCGGCGCTGCTAGCGCTGAGCTTGACCCCCGCGCTGTGCGCGACCTTGCTCAAGCCGGTGGATCACGGGCATGCGCCACGGCGCGGCTTCTTCGGCTGGTTCAACCGGCGTTTCGACAGCATGACGGAGCGCTACGAATCCCGCGTCGGCAGGCTCGTCAAGCGCTCCGGCCGGATGATGGCCGGCTTCGCGGCAATCGTCGCGGTGCTCGCCATCGCTTTCGGTCTACTTCCTTCGGCATTTCTGCCGGAGGAGGATCAGGGCTATTTCATTACCAGCATTCAGTTGCCCGCCGACGCCACCACCGAGCGGACCCTGGACGTGGTGAAAACCTATGAGGAGCACGTCGCCTCGCGCCCTGGCATCAAGTCCAATATCTCGATTCTCGGGTACGGTCTGTCCGGTTCCGGACCCAACGCCGCCGTCGGGTTCACCATGCTGAAAGACTGGGACCAGCGCGAGGGCGCGAATGCCTGGGAAGAGGTGTACTACGCCTATATGGCGATGGCCGAGAAAGTCAAGGAGGGGAGCATCTTCAGCCTGATGCCGCCCGCGATCGACGAGCTCGGCAACTCCTCGGGCTTCTCCATGCGGCTGGTTGACCGTGCCAACCAGGGCTACGCGGCGCTGCAGGCCGCGCAGGCCAAGCTCATCGAAATGGCGGCGAAGAGCAAGGTGGTGACCGGCGTCTACGTGGACGGTTTGCCAGCGGGCTCCGGCGTCAGCCTGAAAATCGACCGGACCAAGGCGGAAGCGATGGGTGTGCCGTTTACGGCCGTCAGCGAACTGATATCCACCGCGATGGGATCCAACTACATCAACGATTTCCCCAATCGCGGCCGCATGCAGCAGGTCATTGTCCAAGCGGACGCGGCTGCCCGCATGCAGCTCGACGACGTCCTCCGCCTGCGCGTGCGCAATGCGAATGGCGGCATGGTGCCGCTGTCCGAGATGGTGACGCCCGTGTGGGGCGATACCCCGCTGCAGATGATGCGCTACCAGGGCTTGCCCGCGGTCCGCATCGCGGGCAACGCGGCCCCTGGCGCATCCAGCGGCGAAGCGATGGACGAAATGGAACGCCTGGCAGCCCAACTGCCGCGCGGGTTCGACGTCGCCTGGACCGGGCAGTCGCTGCAGGAGCGGCAATCGGCGCAGCAGGCTCCCATGCTGATGGCCTTGTCGATGCTCGTCGTCTTCCTGGTCCTCGCGGCGCTGTACGAGAGTTGGGCCATCCCGCTGTCCGTCATGCTGGTCGTGCCGCTCGGACTGCTTGGAGCAGTGGGCGCGGTGCTGCTGCTTGGCATGCCCAATGACGTCTTCTTCAAGGTCGGGATGATTACCGTCATCGGGCTGTCGGCGAAGAACGCGATCCTGATCGTCGAGTTCGCCAAGCAGCTCCGGGAGGAGGGCAAGAGCCTGCTCGAGGCCGCAGTGACCGCGTCCACCCTGCGCCTGCGCCCGATCCTGATGACATCGCTCGCCTTCGGCCTTGGTGTCGTTCCGCTCATCTTCGCCTCGGGTGCAAGTGCCGAGACCCAGGCTGCCCTCGGCGTGGGCGTCTTCGGCGGCATGGTCACCGCCACCGTGCTTGCCATCTTCTTCGTGCCGGCCTTCTTCGTATTCGTGCTAGGGATCCGCGACCGGCTCCGGACGTGGCGCAAGCCCCGGGGCCCCCGCGCCTCCGGCCCCGACGCGCTGGAGAACTGATCCATGCGACTGACCGTCATTACCTTAGCGCTCGCCTTGTCGGCATGCTCCATGACCCCCGAGTTCGTCCGTCCGGATGCACCGGTCCCATCGCGCTATCCCGACCATGCGAGCCAGGCGGACATGCCCTCGGCGGCGCTGGTCGGATGGCGCTCGATGTTCGGCGACCCCCGGCTCCAGGCGTTGATCGAGACCGCGTTGCACAACAACCGGGACCTGCGCATTGCGATGCTGAACGTGGAGGCCACCCGGGCCCAGTACCGCATCCAGCGCTCCGAGCAGTTCCCTGCGATCGGGGCGACCGCCGGCATGACGCGGGAGCGATCCCGCTCCCTCTCTCCGGATCCGACGGTCCAGCGCCAGGTCAGTGCCGGACTCGGCGTAACGGCTTTCGAGCTTGACCTGTGGGGCCGTGCGCGCTCGATGTCCGAAGCCGCCTTCTCGCGTTACCTTGCCAGCGAAGAGGCTCGCCGCGCCGCGAAGGTCTCGCTGGTGGCCAGCGTCGCGGATGCCTATTTTGCCGAACGGCTGGCCGCGGAACAGGAGGCGCTGGCGCGACGCACGCTTGCCAATTGGAAAGAGCAGCGCGACCTGGCGCTGCAGCTGAGGAAGGCGTTGCAGAATAGCGGCATTGACGTCGCGCAGGCAGAAGGACAAGTGGCGCGCGCCGAAGCAGAGGTCGAGGCGCGACATCGTGACGTCCTCCGTGCCAGGAATGCGCTCGTCCAACTGGTGGCGGCCGACCTCGATACCGTGGATCTGCCGGAGGCCATTTCGCTGGAGCGGCAACCGGTCAGAACGCAGCTACCCGCCGGTCTTCCGTCGGATCTGCTGATCCATCGGCCCGACATTCGACAGGCCGAGCAAGTATTGCGCGCGGCCAACGCAGACATCGGCGCCGCCCGGGCCGCTTTCTTTCCGCGGGTATCGCTGACGACCACGCTGGGCTTCGCCAGCCCCGACTTCGGGGGGCTGTTCCGCGGCGACAACCGCGTCTGGTCCTTTGCGCCATCGATCACGCAACCGCTGTTCGACGCCGGGCGACTCCGCGCGGAACTGAGGCTGTCGGAGTTGCGCAAGTCCGTGGCCGTGGCGCAGTACGAGCAGGCCATCCAGGTCGCCTTCCGGGAAGTCGCCGATGGACTCGCTGGATCGGAAACTTACGCATTGCAGAGCGGGGCACAGGAGCGGGTAGTCGCCGAGGAGCAACGACGTGCGGAACTGGCCGGGCAGCGCTATCGCGCGGGTGTGGACGGGCGGCTGGAATGGCTGGACGCGCAGCGCGAATTGTTTGCCGCCCAGCTCGAGCTGCTCGCGCTGCGCCGGGATGCGCTGGGGAATGCCACCGGGCTCTACAAGGCGCTGGGAGGCGGGGCTTTTCATACCGACGACACGGGATCCTGAGGTCAATTGACGATTCGAGCGCATGAACAACATCGTTCCAGTCCGGCCCGACGATGGTCTGACGCAGCCACTGCCGCAGTCCGCGGAGTACGATCCCGGCCCTGATTGGCGCTGGCGATTCTGGTCCGTGTTCAGCGGCCAAGCCCTGTCGCTGATAGGGTCCGCACTGACGCAGTTCGTGCTGCTCTGGTGGATCACCGACACGACGGGCAGCCTCTCCGCGCTGGCAACCGCCGGCATGGCCGCGTTGCTGCCCCAGGCATTGCTGGCGCCGCTGGGCGGAACGCTGGCGGACCGCTACAGCCGTCGGATCATCATGATCGTCGCCGACGTCATCAGCGCGCTGTGCATGGCCGTGCTGATCGCGCTGTTTCTCACCGGCGACGTCGATCTGACCCACGTCTACGTGATGATGGCCATTCGCAGTGCGATGCAGGCCTTCCAGTCGCCGGCGGCGGCGGCGAGTGTGGCCATGCTGGTCCCGCGCCCGTTCCTGACTCGCGCTGCGGGGCTGAATCAGGCCGTGCAAAGCATGACGGTCGTGGCAGCGGCCCCGTTAGGTGCCTTCGCGCTTGGCGTGATGCCGATCGGCTGGGCACTGGCTATCGACGTGGCAACGGCGATTGCGGGCATCGTACCGTTGCTGTTCGTGGCCATCCCGCAGCCGTCAGTGCGCACTGTTCCGCGTGGCGCACTGGCCGTGAGCCTGTGGGCAGAGTTCCGGGAGGGCGTGGCCCTCGTGTGGTCTTCGCCCGGCCTGCGCCCGCTCTATGCGGTGCTGGCGGGCGTCGTGCTGGTCATCATGCCGGCATTCACGCTCGTTCCCTTGCTGGTCAAGGATCATTTCGGCGGTGGCGCCGCCGAGGTGGCCTTGATGGAGGGGCTGTCGGGAGTCGGTATGCTGCTCGGCGGTCTGCTGGTGGCCGCGATGGCGCCGCGGCGACACATTGTGTGGATCCTGTTCGGATTCGCTGCTTCCTGCCTATCCCTTGCGCTGACCGCACTCGTACCCAGGGACATGTTCGGAGCCGCCATCACCTGGTGGTTCCTCTGCGGTGTCACCTTTGTCTTCGGCAATGCTCCCCTGATGGCGCTTCTGCAAGCCGTCGTGCCGCACCATCTTCAAGGACGCGCGCTGTCACTGCTGAACGCCATCATGGGTCTTGCCGCGCCAGTCAGTCTTGCCGTCGTATCGCCCTTGGGCGAGATCATCGACGTCAGCACGCTGTTTGTCGTCATCGGCGTGTCAGGCGCGGCGGTGAGTCTGAGCGGTTTGCTCTCGCGCCCTCTGCTGGCGTTGAGGGCTGAGCAGACATAGCCGAATCACGCGGCTTTCACGCTGGCCGCGACGGCTTGTCCGAACGCCGTGCAGCCCATCGAGCCACCAAGGTCCGCGGTGCGCGTCGCCGGGTCCGCCAGGACCTTGTCCACAGCGGCGTCGATCGCTTGCGCGGCTGCGATGAAATGAGGCATGTCGCGGTGTTCACCCAGCCACTGGACCAACATGGCGACGGATAGAATCATCGAGGTTGGATTGGCTTTGTCCTGGCCCTGGATGTCGGGGGCCGAACCATGCTGCGCCTGCGCGCAGCACAAACCGTCGCCGGCCATGATGGAGCCGCCCAGGCCCAGGCTTCCCGACAATTCGCTGGCAAGGTCGGACAGAATGTCGCCATAGAAATTGGTGGCGACGATCACGTCGAAGCGGGAAGGATCCCGTACCAGGTGGGCTGCCGACGCGTCGACAAGCATGTCGTCGAGCCGCACCTGCGGATACTCGGAGGCAACCTTCCGGACCTCGCGCAGGAACAGTCCGTCAGTCATATGAAAACTGTTGGCCTTGTGGATGGCGGTGACGTGCTTCCGGCGCTTGCTTGCCAGCTCAAAAGCCCGTCGCGCGATGCGTTCCGAGCAATGTGCGGTGATCTTTCTGATCGAGATCGCCATGTCCTTCGAAGGCATCATCTCGCCCCAACCCTCGTACATGTTGCGGTCGGGGTAGAACCCTTCCGTGGCTTCGCGCATGATGACCAGATCCATGTTCGCTGCGCCGCGGCCAAGGAAGGGGCGAGATCGCGCGGGACGCACGTTCGCGTACAGATCCAGATCGCAGCGAAAAGCCGCGGAGATGTTGCGGCCGCCCTGGCCAGGGGGCGGGTAGTCGGCATGGGACTGCGTGCCGAGAATGACGCCATCATAGGATGGTGCCTTGTCCAGAATTTCCTGGCGTAACGTGGTGCCGAACTCGGCCAGACTGGGGAAGCCCACGCTTTCGTATTCGAAGTTCAGGCCCAGATCGAACACCTTGTCGGCAGCTTTCAGGACTTCAATGGACGAAGCCACGATCTCCGGGCCGATGCCGTCGCCGGGAAGAACAAGGATGCGCATGCTGGATTCTCCGAATTCAGGTGTGGATGTGTGTCGCCGGCCGATTCCGGCCGGGGTCGTGCGGCGCGAAGCGTTGCCGTGGCGCCTTCGGTGAGCGCCGTCCGAAACGCCCGCGTTGACGTGGTACGTCTAGTTGTCCGGGGTGATATTCGATTCTTCGACAATACGCTTGAACAGCCCCGATTCATGCTGGATAAAGGTCTTGAACTGCTCGGGTGAACCGGGGCTCGGGAAGCCACCGAGATCCCGCAGCCTTGCGTCGAGCTTCGGATCCTTCAGCGCCTCGGCAACCGCCGCGTTCAGGCGCGTCACGATCTGCGGCGGCGTACCTTTCGGCGCAAACAGGCCGAACCAGTTCTCCAGGGCATAGCCCTTCAGACTGGTCGAGTCCGAAATGGCGGGAATATCCGGCGCAAGAGGGCTCTTGCCCAGCGACGTGATGCCGATGGCCCGCACCTTTCCATCCTTGATGAACGGGCGTGCGCCGGCGAGGCTCACGAAGGTCATTTCGATATTGCCGCCAATCACGTCAAGCAGTTGGTTCGAGGCGCCTCGGTAAGGTACGTTGGTCAGCTGCACGCCGGCCTTCTTTGCCATCAGCTCGCCGGACAGATGCTGCGGGTTGCCGACGCCGCTGGTGCCATAGCGCACTGCACCGGGATTGGCGCGAGCGAAGGCAATCATCTCATCGACGGTCTTGTACGGCAGCTTCGGGTTGACCACCAGGACATTGGGCACCTTGACGATCAGGCTCACCGGTACGAGGTCGGTCTGGGGCGCATATTGCATCCGGCTCTTGTAGACGAACGGGTTGATCGCCGTCTCTCCTGCCGAGCCCATCAACAGTGTGTAGCCATCGGCCGGCGCCTTGACTACAGCTTGCGCGCCGATCATGCCGCTGCCCCCTCCCTTGTTTTCCACAACGACGGGCTGGCCCAGTACCGTTCGCAGTTTTTCGGCGACGACGCGCGCCATCGCGTCGACGCCGCCTCCGGCCGAGAAGGGCACCACGATTGTGACCGGACGAGCCGGGTAACTGGGCTGCGCCAGCGCGGCCCCTGCGGCCAGGCTGGCCAACGCCGCGGCGGCGCCCTTGAACGGTAGTCCTTTGTCAAACGAAATTCTTTTCATGCTGTCTTCCTCCTGCCTGTCACGCTCTCGCGTCCGGGATGCGTAGGCCGCATCCTTATCCTGTGTCACTCATTCATCCGCGCCGCCCATCCTGCGTAGCCCCTTGAATACGAAAGGCGCGACCAAAGCCGCCGCCGCGAGCGCCAGAAGGGCCGCGGAACCCGGATGGCTGACGAACACCCATGGATCGCCGAAGCTCATCTGCATGGCGCGGCGGAACTGGCTTTCGGCCATGGGGCCCAGAATCAGGCCGACGATCATCGGTGCCACCGGGTAGTCGAGCCATCGCATGGCGAAGCCCACCAGGCCGAAGACGACCAGCATCGCCAGTTCCACGATGGAGGGATTCGCTGCCAGGGTCCCCATGGCCGCGAAGACCAGGATGCCGGCGTACAGCCAGGGCTGTGGCAGTTTGAGCAATCGCACCCAGATGCCGATCAAGGGCAAATTCAGCACCAGCAGCATCACGTTGCCGATGAAGAGGCTGGCCACCAGCCCCCATACCAGGTCCGGCTTGTCGGCGAACAGCAGCGGACCTGGTACCAGCCCGTACTGCTGAAAGCCCGCCAGCATCATCGCGGCGGTGGCCGACGTGGGCAGCCCCAGCGTCAGCAACGGCACCAGGGTCCCGGTGGCGGCGGCATTGTTGGCTGCCTCCGGTCCTGCGACGCCCTCGATGGCGCCGCGGCCAAACTCTTGCTGGTGACGCGTCAACTTGCGCTCGACGGTGTACGACAGCAGCGTGGGTACCTCGGCGCCCCCGGCAGGCAGCGCACCGATCGGAAAGCCGAGCGCGGTACCGCGCAGCCATGCCTTCCAGGAGCGCTTCCAGTCCGATCGCGTCATGTGCAGCCCGCCTTTGACCGGTTCGACCTTGTCGTGTGTCCCCGTGAATCTGGAAGCGGTGAAGAACGTCTCGCCCATTGCGAACAGGCCGACCGCTAGCGTGGTCACCTGGATGCCGTCGAGCATCTCGGGCAGGCCAAACGTCAGCCGCGCCTGGCCGGTGAGCTTGTCGATACCGATCAGCCCCAGGCCGATGCCCAGGGCCAGGCTGGTGAGCCCGCGCAGCGTGGAGTCGCCGAAAGTGGCCGACACGGTAACGAAGGCAAGCACCATCAGGGCGAAGTAGTCCCATGGTCCGAACTGCACCGCCACCTCCACGAGTACGGGCGCCAGCAGTGCCAGCCCCACGGTGGCGAGCGTGCCCGCCACGAAGGAGCCGATGGCCGCAGTCGCAAGCGCCTGGCCTGCTCGGCCGGCCCTTGCCATGCGATGGCCTTCGATAGCGGTGGCGATGGAGGCCGCTTCCCCTGGGGTGTTGATGAGGATTGCAGTGGTTGAACTGCCGTACATGCCGCCGAAGTAGATGCCGGCGAACATGATCAGGGAGCCGGTTGGGTCGAGCTTGAACGTGACCGGCAGCAATAGCGCCACGGTCAGCGACGGGCTGATGCCCGGCAGGATTCCCACCAGCGTGCCAAGCAACACGCCGATGCCGGCGAAAAGCAGGTTGCCAGGCTGTGCCGCGACGGCAAGGCCTTGTGCCAGATAGCTGAAGACGTCCATGACTACTCCGTTCAACCAAACACGAGACGTTCCAGCGGCCCGGCCGGCAGCGCCAGCGACAGGGCCTTGGCGAAGAACGCATACACCGCCAGGTTCAGTGCCACGCCGATGACAGCCGACAGAAGGAGCCGTCTCTCGCCGAAAGCCAGCGATGTTGCGATGAACAGCAGCGTCGCGCCGGCGATGAACCCCAGTTGCAGCTTCAGCACGAACATGAGCGCGAGCAGGCCACCAAGCACGAGGCTGACGGGCTTCCAGCGCATGAGCGGCGTCGCGGCCGGCTCTGACGGCGCCGTCGCGCCGGGGCGGCGCGCGGCGGTGATCAGATGCACGGCGCCGAGGACGGCGAGCAATCCAGCAACAAACAGCATCCCGGCGGACGGACCGATACCCGCCGCCGGCCCCGGCCGCAGTTGGCCGGCATCGGCGAACACCACGAGGGCCAGCAGCAGCAGAAGGGCGCCCACGACAATCCTGGGCATATCCAAACGTCCCGCCGCGCCCGCCTTGCGTTGAACATGTGAAGTCATGGCGTTCACTTCGCGAGGCCGATCGATCCGAGAATGTCACGCACCCGCGCCTGCTCGGACTTCAGGTATGCCCCGAACTTTTCGGCGGGCAGGTAGGCGTCATCCCAACCGCGCGCCTTCAGGATCTTTTGCCATTCTGCGGATTTCACCGCCTTTTCCACCGCGCCGGCCAATGCCGCGGCCTGCTGTGGCGACACGTTGGGCGGCGCAACGATGCCGCGCCAATTGAGCAGTTCCACATCGAGCCCTTGCTCCTTCAGCGTCGGCACCGCAATGCCTGGCATGCGCTGCGAGGATGAAATCGCCAACGCGCGCAGCTTGCCGGTCTTGATCTGGCTTTCGAACTCGTTGTAGCCGGATACGCCGGCGGTGACGCGCCCGCCCAGCATTTCGGCCAGCGCCTCCCCACCGCCGGAGAACGGCACGTAGTTCAGCCGCGCCGTGTTGCCGCCAGCTGCCTTTACCACCAATGCCGCCAGCATATGGTCGGCACCGCCGGCCGAGCCACCGGCCCATACCACCTTGCCGGCATCGGCCTTCAGCGCGGCTGCAAGGTCCTGAATGGTCTTGTGCGGCGAATTGGCCGGCACCACCACCACCAGGGCGTCGGCCGTCAGACGCGCGATCGGCGTGACCGTGTCGAGGCTGACCGGCGCCTTGTTGGTGACGACTGCACCGAGCATGGTGATGCCCATGGTCATCAATTGGCTACCATCTCCCTTGGCGTTGTTGACGAACTGCGCCAGCCCAACCGTGCCGCCCGCTCCGGGAATGTTGTTGACCTGCACGCTCTTGGCCGCACCGCTGGCGACCATGGCCTGCTGTAGCGAGCGTGATGCGCCGTCCCAGCCGCCACCGGGCGCCGCAGGTGCAGTGATCTTGAGCTCGAGTGGGGCTGGCGCCTGTGCATGGGCATGGTGCAGGGGAGCGGCGGCGCCCAGCAATGCCAGCGCAGCCGTGGCAGCAATACGGTTCAGAGTGGTCAGCATGTTGTCTCCTGTTGTCGATATGTCTGCGGCGCCGCGCAAACGATGCTGCGACGCGCGCTGGGTCAAGCGGTCGTTACGGTAGTCAGTCCGCGGTTTCCTGCGGCGCCACCGACGCACCAGTGATCCCGTGGCGCTTCAAGGACTGGGCAACGAACCCATTGGCCTTCATGTCCTCCACGAAGGCATGCAGGTACGCAGCGGCGGCGCTGCCTCGGCTCTGCGGCAGGCCCATCGCCTGCCGAATCACCATGAAGCGCTCGTTCAGCAGACGCAGGCCGTCGTACCTTGTGGCATCGGCTTCCAGCTGCTGGCGTACTCCCGCGGCGACCTCCAACTCCTGCTCGATGAAGGTCTGCACCACGGTCGGGGAAGTCGGCGCCCGCACGATCTGCGCGGCTTTCAGTTCCCGCGTCAGATACAGGTCGTAAGCACTGCCGTGGCCCACGGCGACCCGAATGCCGGGCGCGTCCACGTCGGCATTCGATCGAAGCGGCGACGTGTCCCGCACCATGTACCAACCTTCGATCAGCACATATGGCGGCGTGAAATGGATCGTTGCGGCGCGCTTGGGATCGATGGCGAAGAAGCCGACGTCTGCCTCTTCGTTGGACACCACTTCAACGGACTTGCCCGCGGCGTCTACCACCACCAGCTGCAACGGCAGCTCGAGCCGCTGCGCCAGCGCGCGCGCCAGGTCCACGGACACACCGCCCGGCTGGCCGTCTTCCCCGCGGTTGGCGAGAATGGGATTGCCAAGATTGATCGAGGCACGGAGAAGCCCGGTCGGGGCGAAAGCTGCGATGATGTCTGGGTCAGGGCGCATGTTGGTTCGCTTCAGGATTCAGGATGTTTGCAATGCTGGCCAGCGCGTCCAGCGTATGGCGCAAGTGCTCTCGCATGAAGTCCGCCGCCTCCTCGTTCTTCTCGCGCTCCAGCAGTGCGAGAATGTGCAGATGCTGGCGGGCGTGTTCCGGATAGCGCTCGCGATCGCGCATCGAGCGGTATGACAGCAGGCGGCGCACACGGTTGACACTCCGGATGGCGTTGGCGAAGAATGGGTTGTTCGATGCCTCCACCAGCGATTCATGGAAGCGCACCCCACGATCGTGCAACTGGTCGGCGGTGTCGGTCGCAATGCCGCCGTCAAGCAAATGCAACTCGGCCGCGCGCAGGCGCTGCAGCACGTTCGGCTCCAGTCGATAGCCCGGTTCGAGCAACGCCGCGGGCTCCAGCGCCAGGCGCATGCGGTACGACTGCAGCAGGCTGCCTGGCGTGGTCAGCATCGCGGAGAACTCCCAGCCGTAACCGGGCTTGCGCTCGGCCCAGCCTTCCTGGGCGATTCTCTTGAGCACGGCATTCAGCTGCGTCGCGGTCAGTCCGTATTGCTGGCGCAGTGACTGCTCGGTGATTTCATGAGGCAGTACGCCCTTGAGCAGGTCGTCTGCGATCTGAAAGTAGGCTTGCGTTACCGGGTCCGCCTCGGCGAGCCCAAGCTGTCGTGCGATATCCCCGGCGAGTGTGTCGATCGGTCGGGCCACGAAGAAGCCGCGGTTTCGCTCACGCGCGAGCACGCCTTTTTCATGCAGCAGTGCCAGCGCATCGTTGACAGGAGTCCGGGACACCCGCAAACGGTCCGCCAGCATCTGGGCCGGCAAGTGCGTACCGACGGCCATGCCCTCGGCCTGGATCAGTTCGACGATGCGGGTCGCGATCGACTTGTCGTATGGCATGGCGCTTGAGGTTGTAGCGATTGGCAATGTCAGGCGGTCGCCTGACCGAGGGTCTTGTGCAGGATCATCGGAATCACACCACCGTGGCGCAGCAGTTCCACTTCGAGCTGTGTTTCAACCGCCGCCGTCGCATCGATGTCTTCCATCGCGCCGCTGGCCCGGACGATACGAAGGGGGATCCGGGCGCGCGGTGCGATCGCATGCGCCGGCGCCTCTATCTGAATACGGTCGCCTGGCTTGATGTGCAGGGAGTGCGGTCCGCTGCCACGGGGCAGCCGCACCGGCAGGATGCCCATGCCGATCAGATTGGAGCGGTGAATGCGCTCGAAGCTGGGTGCGATCACCGCGCGAACGCCGAGCAGACGCTGCCCCTTCGCGGCCCAGTCGCGCGATGAGCCGGTGCCGTAGCGCTCGCCGGCGACAATCACCACGGCGTCGCCGGCAACGCGATAGCGCTCCGCGACTTCGAATATCGTCTGCACATCGCCGCTGGGGACATGCAGCGTGTGTCCCACCGGCGCGCCGGGATGCAGCAGATTGACCAGAGACTTGTTGTAGAACGCGGCTCGGACCATGACTTCCCAGTTCCCGCGCCGGGAGGCGAACACGTTCAGATCGTCGCGGTCGTCGCCGCATGCGACCAGGAAATCCGCGATGAAGCTGTCTTTCGGGATCGCGCTGGCCGGCGAGATATGATCGGTGGTGATGTCATCGCCGAGGACCATCAGCGGAAAGGCCGTATAGCTGCCCAGCTGACTGCCCTGGTCGGCGGAGGCGAATGGCGGACGACGCAGCGCGGTCGACGCCGGGTCCCACGGGTAACGGGGGCTGTCTGCAGACGGAAGGGCGTGCCACAGCGGATTGGCCGTCGCCACGCGAAATGCGTCGCGGTAGTCGCCAGCGTCAGTACCGCGCGCCACCAGCGCATCGATTTCTTCACGGGTGGGCCATAGATCTTTCAGGTAGACGGGAGTGCCGTCCGGAGTCGTCTGTACCGGATCGCGGCTCAGGTCCGCTGCGGCATTGCCGGCCAACGCGAATGCCACCACGAGGGGGGGCGACATGATGAAGCCCAGGCCAAGGTCTGGATGGACCCGGCCCGGGAAGTTGCGGTTGCCAGAGAGAATCGCCACCGGCTGTGCGCTGCCGTCGGCAATGGCGTCCGCGATCGGTTGCGTAAGCGGTCCCGAATTGCCGATGCACGTTGTGCAGCCGTAACCGACGATGTCGAAGCCGACGGCCGAGAGGTCATCGATCAGTCCGGCGCGTTCCAGGTAGCGGGCCGCGGCCGGTGACCCGGGCGCCATCGAAGTCTTGATCCAGGGGGGCACGCGCAACCCCAGGGTGCGTGCCTTGCGCGCGACCAGTGCGGCGGCCACGAGCAATGCCGGGTCGGTAGTGTTCGTGCAACTGGTGATCGCCGCCAATGCGACGCGATGCTTCGGCATTGCCGGATGCGCATGCGAGGGCGTGAAAGCCGTGGCACCCAGTGCCAGGGCAGTGTCGGCATAGTCGAGAAGATCTTGCGGCCGACGCGGACCTGCCACGTGCATGCCGACGGTACCCAGGTCCAGCTCCAGCACGCGGGTGTAGCGCGGCCGCGCCGCGGGGTCGAACCAAAGCCCCACCCGACGCGCGTAGGCCTCGATCAGCTCGATCGCGGCGTGGTCGCGGCCGGTGCCACGCAGGTACTGCAAGGTGTTCGCATCCACAGGGAAATAACCGGTGGTCGCGCCGTACTCGGGCGCCATGTTGGCGACCACCGCACGTTCGCCGGCTGTCAGCGTGGCCACGCCCGGCCCGAAGAACTCCACGAATTCCCCCGAGACCCCCAGATCGCGCAGGCGCTTGGTAACCGTCAGCGCCAGGTCCGTCGCGAGCACGCCAGCCCGCAGCTTCCCGGTCAGACGTACGCCGATCACATCGGGAATGCGCTGCATCACGGGCATGCCGAACATCACCGTCTGCGCTTCCAGCCCGCCGACGCCCCAGCCGAGCACACCGATGCCGTTGACCATCGGCGTATGGCTGTCAGTGCCAATCATCATGTCCGGCACCACCCAATCTTCCCCTTCGCGACGCTCGTGCGTGACCACGGTCGCCAACTGTTCGAGGTTGATGGTGTGCATGATGCCGGTGCCGGGTGGGTGGATGCGCACCCGATGCAGGGCGTTGGATGCCCACCGCAAGAAGCCGTAGCGCTCGGCATTGCGGCGCGTCTCGGTTTCCAGATTGCGCGGGACGGCGTCACGCTGCGCGTAGTACTCCACTGCCAGCGAGTGGTCGACCGACGAATCCACGGGAAGCACGGGATTGAGCAGGGCGGGATCATGGCCGGCCTCTGCGACGGCATCGCGCATGGCGGCCACGTCTACCAGTGCCGGCGTGCTGGTGGTGTCGTGCATCAGCACGCGTCCCGGCTGGTAAGCGATTTCAGCTTCGCTGGTGCCGTGCTCAAGCCACGCCAGGATGCCCGCGACAGCATCGTCGCGCTCGGCGCCGTCCGCATTGCGGACGACGTTTTCGAGCAGCAAACGCAAGACGACCGGCAAGCGCTCGAGGTCCGGACCTGCGATGGCCGGCAGATCAACGATTCGATAAGTGACGCCGCCGACGCTTAGCGTGGCCGTCAGGCCGGAGTTAGTGTTTTCCATAGGTGAATTTTTGCATGTGTTTACGCAAAAATGCAATCAAGTGAAAACCCCAACCCGGATGAATTGCGTTTGCCAAATGCCTTGAACCCGCCCATCACGGCCAGTTCGCGCCGTCGCAACCTGCTTCACTGTGCCGCGGCCGCCGTCGCATGGATCGGCCTGGGAGGTCGCCCTCGACCGGTCGGCGCGGCACCCAGGGCCACAACGGACAAACCAGTTCATCGAATGAAAGGACAGTGCATGTACGCCTATGTCGGGTCCAGGACCACCCGTGAGCGCAACGCCCGAGGAGAGGGCATCAGCGTGTATCGCATGGATACGGACAGCGGTGCTCTGGAGCCCGTGCAAGTCGTGGGCGATCTGGTCAATCCATCTTTCCTGGCATTGAATCGCCGCGGCGATCGCCTTTACAGCGTGCATGGGGATATGAGCGACATCAGCGCGTTCGCGGTGGATGCCAGCAGTGGCCGGCTGCAGTTGATCAACCGACAGAGCACAGGAGGCAAGAATCCGGTGCACCTCGCACTGGACCCCAGCGAACGCTTTGTGATCGTGTCCAACCACATTGGGGCGAGCCTTGCCGTGTTGCCGCTGCAGGCCGATGGCGCGATTGGCGAACTCACGCAGCTGGTCAAGCTGGAAGGGCCAATTGGTCCGCACCGGATCGAGCAGAAGCAGGCGAAGCCCCATTTCAATCCGTTCGATCCATCGGGCAGGTTCGTGATCGTGCCGGACAAGGGACTGGATCGCACGTTCGCGTTCCGGTTCGAAGACGGCAGGCTGACGCCCGCGATGCCGAGCTTCGTCGAGTCCCGGGAGGCGGCTGGCCCGCGCCATGTCGTGTTTCATCCCAACGGCCGGTATGCCTACGTCGTCAACGAGCTGGACTCGACGGTGACCACGTATTCCTATAGCCCGACGACGGCACAGATGCGGCCGCTGCAGGTGTTGTCCACCTTGCCCGACACCTTCACCGGCAACAGCCGGGCGGCCGGGATCCAGGTGGACCGCAGCGGGCGCTTCGTCTACGCCTCCAACCGCGGTCACGACAGCATCGCGGTGTTCAGCATCGACCCGCGAACGAGCCTGCTTCGCTTCAGCGGCGCCGACCTGTCGCTCGGCCGCACGCCGCGCTTCTTCACGGCAGACCCCACCGGCCGACTGCTGTATGCACTGAACGAGGATAGCGACACGATCGTGGCTTTCCACATCAACCAAGGCTCCGGTCGGCTCTGTCCGGCTGGCTTCAGTGTGCGCACGGGCAGCCCAGTGTGCATGGTGTTCTCGCCGCCCCAGGCTTGAGCCCGCTTTCCGCAACCAACGAGAGAACCCAGCGCCAACGGCGCCGGGCACGACTGTATGCAACCGAACCACACGCATGACGAGCGGGCCATCGTCCGCAAGATTTCCTGGCGCATCATCCCGTTTGTCTTCGTCCTGTACATCATTTCGTACCTGGATCGCGCCAATATTGGCTATGCGGCCCTGCAGATGAACAAGGAACTGGCGCTGACCAGCGAGGCCTTCGGCTTTGTATCCGGCATCTTCTTCATCGGCTATTTCCTGTTCGAAGTGCCGAGCAACGTGATGCTGAACAAGTTCGGGGCAAGGCGTTGGATCGCACGGATTCTCCTGACATGGGGAGCGGTCGCCGTAATGTCCGCGTTCGTGCAGAACGCCACGCAGCTCTACGTGCTGCGCTTCCTGCTGGGGGTGGCCGAGGCCGGGTTCTTCCCGGGCATCATCGTGTATCTGACCGCATGGTTCCGGGCGAAGGAACTGGCCACCACGGTGGCGCTGTTCACTGCGGCAATTCCTGTCTCGTACATCATCGGCGCACCGCTCAGCACCTGGATCATGGACAACGTTCACTGGTTCGAATGGAGCGGATGGCGCTGGATGCTGCTGCTCGAGGGAGCGCCGGCAATTATTGGCGGCATTCTTTGCTACGTCTTCCTGACGGACCGGCCGGCGGACGCCAAGTGGCTGAGCCCGTCGGAGAAGCAGTGGATCGCCAGTGAGCTCGAGCGCGACCGTCTGATGAGGCCGGCAGCGGCGCATCTGAGCACGCTGAAGGTCATGCGTAATCCGAAGGTGCTCTACCTCGCCTTCATCTACTTCGTCTACCAGTGCGGCAGCCTGGGCGTCGGCTACTGGATGCCGCAGATCATTCAGGGGTTCTCCGCGAGCCTGAGCCATACCCAGATCGGGCTGATCGCCATGTTCCCGTATGCCTTCGCCACCGTCGCGATGATCCTGTGGTCCCGCAGTTCGGACCGTAACAACGAGCGGCGGGTCCATTCGGCGGTGCCGCTGGCCGTCGCTGGCCTGGCCCTGTTTGGCGCGGGACTGTTCAACGAGCCCTACGTCGCGATCGCATTGATCAGCCTCAGCATGGCGGGACTGTATGCGTTCAAGTCGCCGTTCTGGGCGCTCCCCACGTTGTTCCTCACGCGCTCCACCGCTGCAGTGTCGATTGCCGTGATCAATTCCATCGGCAATCTTGGCGGCTTCGTCGGTCCCTATGCGATCGGCTATATCAAGAGCCAGACGCAACGGCCGGCCACCGGGCTGCTGTTTCTGGCGGCGCTGCTGGTAATCGCCTTCCTGATGACGTTCTTCATTCGCATCGACGAAGGCGGGCAGGGCGCCGAAGGCGAAGTCGCCGCCCGCCATCCCTGAACGCCTTCACTTCCGTTACACCAGTCGGCGCTGCTGCCGGCGAACATCACGGGCGCCACCGCTGCCAGTCGGCGGCGGATCAGAAAGCGCCCTCTCATCCAGGAGGAGTTACGAATGAATCGTACGCATTGCGCCGTACTGATGTTGCTCGCCGGTAGCGGCGTTGCACATGCACAATCCAGTGTGACGCTTTATGGCGTGGCCGACGTCGGCATCGAGTTCGTCAACAACCGGCCGACGGCACAGGGAGGGAGCGCGAGCCAATTCCGCATGCAGCCTGGCAACCAGTCCGGATCGCGCTTCGGCATTCGTGGCATCGAGGACCTCGGCGGCGGAATGAAGGCGCTCTTCCTGCTGGAGAATGGCACCAACCTCGACAGCGGCACCCTGGCGAACGGCACCGGTTCCACGTCCCGGCTGTTTGGACGCAGCGCCTACATAGGCCTGCAGCACGCCTGGGGTACCTTGACGCTGGGGCGCCAGGACGCACCCATCTATGACTTTGCAAAGATCTACGATCCCAACGGCGTCAGCGCCCGGTATTCCATCACGTCGATGGACCCGGTGTTCTCGCAGCGCATAGATAATTCGGCCAAGTACCTCGGCAAGTTCGGCGGCTTGCTGGTGGAAGCGACCTACAGCACCGGCTGGGACGCCGGCCTCGGTGGGGAAGTCGCGGGCGCCAGCCGCGCAGGTCGACAGATCGGTGGACAAGTCGGCTACTCCTTTGGCGGGACAAGCATCGCAGTGGCATACGACCAGACCCAGGGCTCGTCGGCAGTCTCGCAGGGGTTGGCCAACAAGAACGTTGCCCTTGGTGCCGTGTCGGCGTTCGGCCCCGTCAAGATGTACGCCGGCTATCGGTGGAATCGACTTCAGTATGCGAATGGCAGCACCGCGCTCGCAGCAACCACCCGCTCGGATATGTACTGGCTTGGCGCCTCCTACAACATCACGCAAGCATTGCAACTGACGGGGTCTGCGTACTACCTGAATGCCCGCGACACCAGCCAGGATCCGTGGCTGTTCATCGCGACGCTCGAATATGCGCTGTCCAAGCGCACAGACCTGTACCTGTCGACCGCCTACGCGATGAACCGCAATGGATCCGATCTGGCCGTTGGATCTGGAAACACTGTCGTGGGTGGGCGCAGCCAGGCGGGCGCCGTGCTGGGCATGCGGCACAAGTTCTGACCCCGGCAATGCCGGCAATGCCGGCAATGCCGGCAAGGCCGGCGATACCTGGCGGAGCAGGACTGGCGGGGATTCAGGGCGCTGACTGGCCGGTGGTCGCGCGAAGCAACGCGATCGCCGGCATCAGCGAAGAGGTATCCATCGAGCGGCCATGATCCGCTGCCACAGACGAAATGGAGCCGAACAGCGTGCGCCCGATAATCTCGGCCCAAACGCCCGGGTCAAGATTCGGGTCGCACTCTCCGGCAGCGCTGGCGCGTTGCAGAATTCGCCTGACCACATCGATGACCCGACGTGCCTCTTGATGGAGGGCATGTCGAGCGCCCGAACCGACTTCCGAACGACCGGCATCCATCAAGGCATTGCCAAAAGCCCGGCGCGCCAGCTCGTTGTCAAGCACCTCGGAAAGGTACCGTCGCATACAGGTCCCCAGCGGCTTCAGATACGGACCCGAGCCATTGAGCACCTGTTCGAGAGACGGGAACAGGCAGTTCCGACTGCGTTCCATGGCGGTGCGCAGGATTGCCGTACTGTTCAGGAGTTGTCGGTCGCCATTCGGAGCAACCCTTGCATGCCTCGATGTCCCCTGGGCGCCAAGGTTGAGCGGGGTTGGATCGAACTCATGGTCCAGTGCCGGTTTGGCGTCGTCCGGAGGTTGCTGTTTCATCGCTTTGTCGAACTATCTTGGTATTGAATCAGCGGATTGCCCGCCCCGCTCAGCAGCGCTCGCTTGGCCAGTGTCGCCAGGCTGGCGTGGGCGACGCGTCCACGCCGTTCGCCATCTAGTTGTCCCAGCACCAACGACGCCCATACGTATTCAGGCGACCAATGCGCCCGCGAGGCGCGTGGAGCGCGTTGTTCTGTCTGCAGCTTGCAGGAAGGAAACCACATGTTGCGCGACATCTTCATTCTCATTGTCGATGCATATCATGTGGAAACTGTCCGTCAGGACCTTCAGCCTTACCCTGGTATCGCGACGTCCGTGGTTCACCACGTCCCTGATATGGCGCGCCGACTCAATGCTGGTGAGCTCGTCGTCCAGAGCCTGAACGATCAGGGTCTTGTGTTCCAACCGCTGCAGGCCTCTTCTCACTTTTCGCCGCAGTCTGTCCAACTCCCGAATCGCAGTGAGTGGGACCCAGGCGTAATGAAACGGATCCGCATTGAGAAACTTGCGCTCGATAATGCGGCGAAGACGAGTGTTCTTGACGCCGTAGGGCTCGGATTCCTTGATCCTGATCCATCGTGGTATGAGAGGAAGCCGATAGGCCACGTGTCTTAACCATCTGAGCTTCGGGAGAGCCCAACCGTCGAGGAAGATGGGCGGCGCAAGCAGGATCAGGCAGTCCTGGCCGTTATGCTCGACGCTAAGTTCTTTGGCGATCTCGAGGGCAAGCAGGGCCCCCATGCACATCCCAACGATGTGAACAATGGCAAACTGTTCCCGAAGGCGAACGATCTCCGAGCGAACCGCGGACAACCATTCGTCGCAGTTCACGTCCTTCAGGATTTCCGGGCTCATTTCACCATGGCCGGGCAACGTCAATGTGGACGTCGCCATCCCGGCCGTCGCCAGTCGTGCCCCAAGGCGCCCCAGGTCGGCCGGCGTGCCTCCGAGACCATGGATCAATAGTACGACGGAGCTTGAGCGTCGGTCCATGACAGGGGCCCGCCCACCGGCAAGGACGAGGGGCTCCTTCCCGGCCGACAACATGCCTGCCGGACGCAAAGCTGGCGCATCGCGCGACGATCGGGTGAGGGTTCTTGCATCCATGCGTGCCCAGCGGTGAACTGACCGTTCGCCGATCGATCCCGGCAGGCTGACGGCCATATTAGGTCGGAGAGAACCCAGCCCCGAGGAGCACCTTGCTGGTGACGGCACGACCGATGCGAATGCAGACGAACGTACCGCTGAATGTTAGCCGACGGCGGTCAGGCTCCCGATCCCGGATTCCCTATGCGCGAGGGCCCGGCAAAACGCTCCCAGCCGGCCCTCACGAGTACGAAGCTTGCCGGTTCAACGTGGATGGGGAATCTACATTTCATGGAGGTTGGATGGAGATAATCGGACTCCATTCGAGCAGCATGTCGTCAGTGAAAAGCGGACCCATTTGAGAGCGATGACCCGCTATCCCGCGGGCCGACACGGCGCCCATACGCTCCGGCCGCCGCACGCCCGCCGTTCACCCCAACGGCGGCAACCAGGCGGAACTTCGGCGCCATCATGGCGTCTGCGACGAGGCGGCGGTGTCGACCGCGCGGAATGCCCCGGTCAGGAAGGTTGCAAGCAACTCTACGAGTTCCGTTATGTCGTCGGCATTGTGCCGGCCGCCTGAGAGCGTTCGTACCCGACCGGCGGGCGATATGGCCGACACCATTGCCCCGACAGCGAAAAGGTAGCACCAGGTCAATGTCTTTTCGTCCATGTGCGGCAGCGCCATGGCCAGAACTCTGATTGTTTGTCGGGCGATCGGATCCATGTGTTCTCTTGAGACCCGCCGTGCGTGGGGCTGCGGATCGTTGCTGATCTGCGCGATAAGTTGGGCATAGTGCGGCCCCCCCTGCGCCTGATCTCGGGAGAACAGCAGAGTCGGCTCGAGGAAGGCACGCAGCACGTCTTCCAGACGTGGCCTGCCAGCGTCGGAACGCTGCTCCACGGCGTCGAGGCGGCTCAAACGCTCATGATTGATTACCGCGATTCGCCGACCCAGGACCGCGCCGAACAGTTCCTCCTTGTTCGTAAAGTGGTACTGGACCAGGGAGACGGCAAGGTTCGCTTCCTGGGCGATCTGGCGCAGGGAGACACCGTGGTAGCCCCGTTGTGCAAACAACGCCTCCGCGGCGTCCAAGACCCTCGTCGGTGCTTCGCCTCGACTCATTTCGCTACTCCACGGCACGCTGTTTTGATCATCTGTCCTATTGTATGCCGGGACGGAATTTTCTTAGTCCGCGTCGTCCACTGTCGGGCGGGACAGTGTGCAGGGTTTCCCCCAGTCCGGCACTATTGGCGATCTAGTACAGTTGACCAACTCGCGGGGAGAGGCGTTGATCAGGGCGTCACGAAAAAATTGACAGGCGAGGGCCGCGGGCCAACCCGGAGCCGGTGCCGCCCGCAATGGTGTCGCCCAGACGGGGATGAGGACATGCTCTGCGGGCGGTGTCTGACTGCAGGCACTGTACCGACCGGTATTCGCGCGTGTGCTTAGCGTGTGTCCATCGCAGGTGTGACAGCACGCAGCGCACATCGTCATCAAGGAGACAACCCATGAAAACAGCGGCCGTGAGAAGCCTGCGTGCAAGCGCAACGGGCTTTATCCTCGCTATGTTCGGCACCACGTCCGCCATTGCGCAAGCCGGCGCCTACCCTGGCAAGCCTGTGGAGACGATCGTGCCCTATTCGGTCGGTGGCGGCGTTGCCGCCATGGCACGGGCGTTCGCGGCGGAAGCCGCCAAGGACACCGGACAGCAGTGGGTGGTGAGTGCGCGCGAAGGGGCGGGCGGAGTGGTGGGCTTCTCGTTCCTCGCCCGCGCGAAGCCGGACGGGTACACCGTGGTGTTTTCACCCGCGTCGCCCATGACGAATGCGCCGTTCGTCAACGCCCGCATGCCGTTCACCAACGACCAGATCGAGCCGGTCTGTCAGGTCTTCGAGAATGTTTTCGCGATTGCTGTCCGGCAGGAATCCCCTATCCAGACGTTCGCGGGGTTGATGACGATGGCGCGTCAGGCGCCCGGTGGCGTGTCGTATGGCCATGCGGGTCCCGGCAGCGTAGCCCATCTGTCGATGGCGGCGGTCGAGCGCGCCATGAAAGTCAGATTCAACGCGATCGGTTACCGTGGCGATGGACCGCTGCTGACGGACGCCATGGGTGGCACGCTGGATTTCAGCGTGCCTGCAATATCGTCATTGGCCGGGAAGAACCTCCGTATCCTGGCCGTCCTTTCTGACCGGCGACATCCCGCCTTCCCAAATGTTCCATCTATTGCGGAGCTTGGCGTCCCGCCCGTCACGCCCGGGCTGAATGGACTGTTCGTTCCTGCAGGCACACCTGCAACGATCGTCTCCCAGATGGAGCGCATCTGCGAAAAGGTCACCAACTCCAGCGCTTTCGCGGAAAGCGCCAAGGTGCTTCACCAGGTTCCCAAGTTCCTTGGCTCAGCTGCATTCAAGGAGCGCATTGCAGCGACCTACAATTTCAATGCCGCCTTGGTGCCCGACCTGAAACTCGAGAAAAACTGATCCTTCCCCGCCACCCCACGCTCATCCAGCTATGGCCGATACTCTGCCCCCCATTCGTCGAATACTGACTGGCCGCAATACGAATGGCCGCTCCATGATCGAGATCGACGGTCCGTCGCCCGCGCAAAAGATCGTTCCCGAACGCCCCGGCTACAGGGTTACCAACCTCTGGCGGACCTCACCCGGCGATGCGATCGACGCGCCGGACTCCATCGCGGAACACCGGGGAGTGCTTCCGCCCCCCGGTGGCACCGTGGTCCGGATCGTCGAGTGGCCCGCGGAGCCCCAGGATCCGGCGGAACTTCGCCGGCTGATGGACGCAACGTTCCAGTTGATGTATCCGGACGCTCACCGCGACGTGCAAGCCGGCGAGCACCCTGGCATGCACCAGACCGATACGGTCGACTACGCCATCGTGCTCGAGGGCGAAGTGGTCGCCATCATGGACGAAGGTGAAACCGTCATGCGGGCAGGCGATGTGCTGATCCAGCGGGGTACCAACCACGCCTGGGCGAACCGCTCGGGGAAGCCCGTCAAGGTCGCCTTCATTCTGGTCGATCCAACGCGCTGAAGGCGAGCAGGTAGGCGCTGGAAGCGTGTCGCGCAACCTGAAGCTCCATTGCGACCGCTTCATCGTTAAGCGGCACAGCTCATCAGCATGCGCCGGCAAACGGAAAGCTCGGGCGTCTCGGTACGAGCATGCTGAAAGTCCCACGTCGATATCGTGAAGGCCGGCACGTGGACGCAATGGTAGGGCACTTACAGTACGGATATTTCCAAACTACCGTCCTCACGCCTGATCGTTGCCGCCTCGCGTCAGCGTGGCGCGCTATTGCGATAACTAACCTTATCGTAATAGCCATTTCGGTGCGCTAAACTGGCGCCCATGAAATCGCGCTTGAGTCCATCGACACCCGCCTCCGGCACCAGCCCCCGCATTGCGCTGATCCCCGACGCGGGATCGGCAGACTTCCCGGATGCCGCCTCGCTGGCCGCATTGCGCGCCTGGCATGCTGGCCTCGGCACGCGGCGGGCTGTCGCGCAATACCTCGGAGAGCAGAGGGCGCATGGCCAATCCTCCCGCGCCATCCTCGGCCGCGTCCGGCGACAGCTCGCGGCAATCGCCCGGTTGCGGGGGCGCGAGGATCTTGCCGCGTTGTTTGAAATCCCGGCATCGATACGCGTAGAGCAGGGCAGGGCGGCGGATCACGCCGTGGAAGTGTTGCGCCGGCTCCCGGTTCCGCGGCCAGCGATCACCGACGATATCGGGCGGTGGCTGCCGGCACGGACGGCGGCAGCCCTCCGCGCCCACGGCGTCGACACGCTGGCGGCGCTCACCGTACGCGTGCCGAGGCGTCGACGCTGGTGGGCAGCCATCCCTGGCCTCGGTGCGACGGGTGCCAAGCAGGTCGAGGCGTTTTTTGCCGCGCATCCCGAGCTTACTGAACGCGCACGTGCGTTGGTCGCTCAAGAGCGCCTCAGCGTCGTCGTGCCATGGGAACAGTTGCGGCTACCGCATCAGGTCGACGGCTCCGAAGGGCGCTTCCGCGCCCCGCGCGCGACCTGCACGCTGACGGCAGACAACGACTACGAGGCGGTGCAGGCCTGGCTCGAGTTGCACGAGTCGCCGGCTACCCATCGCACCTATCGCAAGGAGGCCGAGCGGCTGATTCTGTGGGCGATCGTGGAGCAGCAGCGGCCGCTATCGTCCCTGACCACCGAAGACGCCGTGGCCTACCGCGCCTTTCTGCGCCTGCCTTCACCTCGCGACCGGTGGGTTGGGCCGGCACGCCCCCGCACGTCGCCAGATTGGCGGCCCTTTACCGGGGCACTGTCGGCACGCTCCGTAGCCCATTCATTGTCTATCCTCGGGGCGATGTTCCGCTGGCTGGTGCAGCAGCGCTACGTCCTGGCCAACCCCTTCGCCGGCATCAAAGTCCGCGGCGGTGGCCGCACCGCCGCGTTGGACAACTCGCATGCCTTCACCGACGGCGAATGGCAGCTCGTGCGAACCATCGCCGACGGGCTCGAGTGGTCCTACGGCTGGGACGCCGCGGCCGCACAGCGCCTGCGGTTCGTGCTGGATTTCGGCTACGCGACCGGACTGCGGGCCAGCGAGCTGGTCGCCGCGAGATTGAAAGATATTCGAACGGACGGGCAGGGCGACGAATGGCTCCAACTGACGGGGAAGGGTGGGCGCGCGGGAAAAGTCGCCATGCCGCCGCTGGCGCGGCGCGCTTTGGAGCGTTACCTGATGGAGCGGGGCCTGTCGGTCAGTAGGAGCCTATGGCGTCCGGACTTGCCGCTGATCGGCGACCTGACCGTCAAGTCCGATACGGGGATCACCAGTACCCGGCTATGGCATGTCGTCAAGCGGTTCTTCACGCTGGCCGCGGATGTCATTGCAGCGGACCATCCTTCGTTAGCGGAGAAATTACGCCGCGCTAGTCCGCACTGGATGCGGCATACGCATGCCACACATGCGTTGGCGCGCGGCGTGGAATTGACCATCGTTCGGGACAATTTGCGTCATGCGTCGGTGTCAACGACGTCGGTTTATCTGCATAGCGATGAGGTGAAGCGGGCTCGTCAGATAAGCGAGGCGTTTGGTGCAACGTAGCCCTGTCCCTTGCAGGTTGATTGCTTCGACGTGGCCCGCCAAACGGTAGTTCGCGACTCGCCTACGAAGGGACGAAGGCGAGCAGCCTGTTCGGCAAATGGCAACTCGCCGCGAGCAAGGCGCTCCCGCCGAGTTCATGATGGGATCTCGCATTGCAGCCTATGGCCGGTCAATGTCTTCCGAAGCTGGTGCAGAATTGCCGCCGAGGTCATCAATCCCTACGATCGTAGGGTCAGCGTCTACGAGTAATTCCGCTACATTGATCGATTCGCTGTGGAGGCTTGGCGACTCATGGGTCGACAAAGCATGTTTCTAACGCTCGGCAGGCAGATCGCCTGTGATCAGACGACCAACTATGAGTGACAACAGCTATAGCCGCGGATCTGAGTGGCGGCAGTGGGATCTCCATGTTCACACGCCGGCGTCGTTTCACTGGGATGGCCAGCGATTCGACGACGATCTGTCCTCCCCCACAACCAAAGTGCTCGTTGACCAAATGATCGCAGCGATGAACGCGGCCGAGCCCGCGGTCTTCGCGCTGATGGACTACTGGACGTTCAATGGATGGTTCGCCTTGCGGCAGCGGTTGAAGGACGCCGATGCTCCCAAGCTCACTAAGACTGTCTTTCCTGGGATAGAACTTCGCCTGTCCGCGCCGACAGAGATCCGCCTGAATGCGCACGTACTGTTCTCGAATGACATCGAGGATCAGGTCCTCAACGACTTCAGATCCGCCCTGAAACTGGAACTTCTGGACCGTCCGTTGTCGGATGCCGCACTGATGGCCCTCGGGCGCCACGTCGGCGCAGACTTGTTGGTCGCACGCGGTCTGAACAAGGCCGAGGTGGACGCCGATGACGCCAAGGCACTGCGCGCTGGTTCGATGCTAGCGGAGATCAACTGCGACAGCTATAAGAGCGCCATCTCGAAGGTCCCCGATGGGCTCGCGATCGGCTTCATGCCATATGATACAAGTGACGGGCTCACCGAGGTGAAGTGGCAGAACCACTATGCCTACTTTCTGGGCCTGTTCCGGACGTCACCGATTTTTGAGTCGCGCAATACGGTCTTGCGCGACGCATTTGTCGGCGAGAAGTCGCCGGCTAACGCCAAGTTCTTCGACAATTTCCAGGCAGGGCTGCAGCATATTCCGCGACTTGTCGTATCAGGTAGCGACGCACATCGTTTCGTCGGGCGAGCGGGTGATAACGATAGGCGCGGCTACGGCGACTTTCCTTCGGGCAAGATTACTTGGATTAAGGCGGATCCGACCTTCCAAGGCCTCAAGCAGGCGATCATGGAACCAGCGAAGCGCTCCTTCATTGGAGAGCGGCCGCCGAAGCACATCGAGGTCAACGCCAACAAACCGTACTTTATCGACACCATAGAGATTAAGCGGCTGACCAGTAGTCCAGCGGCGGGCACGTGGCTCGACGGCGTGACACTACCGATGAACGCCGATCTGGTCGCGATCATCGGCAACAAGGGAAGCGGCAAGAGCGCCTTGGCGGACGTCATCGCATTGCTTGGCAACTCGCGGCAGAAGGCACACTTCTCCTTCTTGAAGAAGGACCGCTTCCGCGGCAAGTCGGGCGATCCGGCACGGCATTTCGAAGGCCGCCTGACGTGGCTCGATGGCAGCACGGAATCGCGCGGGCTCAATGATGATCCGGCGGACGACAAGGTCGAGCTGGTGCGCTACATCCCCCAAGGGCACTTCGAGGAGCTTTGTAATGCGCACGTCAGTGGGAAGTCAGACGCGTTCGAGAACGAGTTGCGCGCCGTGATCTTCTCTCACGCCGGGGATGATATTCGCCTCGGTGCGTTGGATTTCAACCAGCTGATTGACCAGCAAGAGACGACCTATCGCGCTCAGCTCAATGAGCTGCGCAAGGAATTGCGCGCGTTAAATCAGACGATCGCTGGCTGCGAGGCGCAACTCCAGCCAGATGTGAAGAAGGGACTTCAGGAACAGCTTGCATTCAAGGAGCGTCAGCGCGACGAGCACGACAGGCTTCGCCCATTGGAGATCGCCAAGCCGACAGACGAACTGTCGTCGGACCAGCGAGCCGCAGAAGGCGAGTTGGAAGCGCTGTCCGCGCGGTTGTACGCACTGGATGAAGCCAGTGTCAAGGCGACAGGAGATCTGTCGGCACTCGCCGCGAAGGTTAAGGCCGTTCAGAACGCACGCGAGCATGCGCGCTTGCTGGAGCGGGCGCACAAGCAGTTCCTGGAGGATTCCGCCAAGGACCTGGCGCTGCTCGGCATGGAACCGACCGACGTGGTCAGTTTCGCCATCTCCACGCAGCCTCTGGACGCCATGCTTGCCCAGACGGCAGAGGACCAGGCGAAGCTTCGGGAGATCGTGGATGCAAGCCGCAAGGATCGCGAATCGCTATCGAAAGAGCAGGGCATGCTGCAGGCACGGCTGAATGCGCCACAGCTTCAATACCAGCAGTTTTTGCAGAGTCTTTCCGAGTGGAACGCAAGGCTTGCCGAGTTGACCGGCTCGCCGGAGGCACCCGACTCGCTCGAGGGCCTAAGGGCCCGGATAGCGCAGTTGGAGGCGTTGCCAAAGGTCCTCGATACCCATCGAGCCAAGCGTGTCGCACTGGCTGGCGAGATCTACGATATCCTCGATGCGCAGCGGCGAGCGCGAGAAGCACTGTTCAAGCCCGTACAGGACCTGATTCAGAGTGACCGGCTGATCCGCGACGACTACAAGCTGCAATTTCAAGCCACGCTCGGCGGCTCGGTTGATCCGTTGTCGGCCAGTCTCTTCGCTCTCATTAAACAGAACGCGGGAGAATTTCGTGGCGGTGACGACGAAAGCTTCGGAACTGTTCGCAGGTTGGCGGAGCAGTTCAACTTCAACCACCGCGCCGATGCGCTGGCGTTCGTCACTGCGCTACATGACAAGGTCGTCGAGGCGGCGAACGCCAGCAAGCTTTCGGCCGGTATCGCAGCGGTCTTGCGCAAGGACAAGGCGCCCAGCGACGTATACGACCTGTTGTTCGGATTGACGTTTCTTGAGCCGCGTTACTCGTTGCAATTCCAAGATGCCTTGATTGAGCAGTTGTCGCCGGGGCAGCGGGGTGCGCTGCTTCTGATCTTCTATCTGCTTGTGGATAAGGGCAGGAATCCCATCATCCTCGACCAGCCCGAGGAGAACCTAGATAACGAGACCGTGGTCAGTCTGCTCGTGCCGGTACTGACTCAGGCAAAGCAGCGTAGGCAGATCATCATGGTGACGCACAATCCGAATCTGGCCGTGGTGTGTGACGCGGAGCAAATTGTGTGGGCAACTTTCGACCGCAAGGATGGCTCGAAAATCTCGTACACGGCGGGCGCCATCGAGAATCCAGCAATCAACCGGCAGGTCGTCAACGTGCTCGAGGGCACGAAGCCTGCGTTCAACAACAGGCGTGTGAAATACCATTAGCAGAAAAGGCGCGGGCGCTGAGCGTCGGGCCTGTCCACAAAGCCGCAGCCGTCGCATCGGCCACGCCGGGCCGGCACACCGTAACTGCACGGCGCGCGAACTCGAGAGCGTTGCCCGGTGGTGAGAATCGATGACCGGTAACTTTATGACGGCCGTCACCCCTAATCGTGGGACTCAAGTGAGAAGGCCTTCTTTCAGCTTATGAGAACCGCTGTGTCAAGGCTATCTGCAAGCACACTGGTAACAAATTGCGCACACAACTGCAACAGCTTTACTAGGCGCGAACCTGGCTCGTCCTGTGGGTCAGGCGCCGGGTACTTGTGTGCGCGTTCCCTGGGTCGACTCGTTCTTCGTTGCCTTATCGCGGGCAAAGAAACGCGACATCCTTCTTTTCTGCGAACAGTGCGGACTGCGAGATCGCGTGTGTGGACTGTACCAATTGGCGGACGCTCATTCTGAGGGGTAAGCGCAGAATGAGTTGCACATCCGATCGATTGGGGGCGTGTTGGCTACCGGACGCTGGTTAGCCACAGACCAAAAAGCCATGCTCAAAATGCCGAGTCCATGCTCATGACAGAACCATCTTCACAAGATGGCAAAATGCCGGCTCGCTCACGCATTGGTGCTTTCTACGGTTGAACGTGCACGGCTCTACGTACGAGCACTGGCGTTCGCGGATGTAGCCATAACCTTCGTAATACCACTTAACATAAGAAAGATTATCGGCAGCGAGGCTGTTGAGGCCAGATGCTAATGTCCTGAACCAGCTAGATAGAAATGTCCGAGTAGCGCTGTCAAGGTACCTCTCTTGCCACGGCACGAGAGGCTTCGATGACTAACCGCGGGTTGGTGACCATGAGCACGCGCGAGCTGGACCGATGCAAGCTGATCGAGGCGGTGGTTCGAGGGGAACTGAAGCCATGGCGAGCCGCAGAGAAGCTGCGCTTGAGTACTCGGCAGATCGGGCGCTTGGCGGCTCGATTCCGGGCCGAAGGTGCGGCAGGCCTGGTGTCACGCAAGCGTGGCTGTATGCCGGGAAATCGGGCGCTGCCACGAGGCTTGGAAGCCAAAGTGCGCGGCTTGATCCGCGACACCTACGCCGACTTCGGTCCCACTCTGGCGTGCGAGAAGCTGCGCGAGCGCCACGGCATTGATCTCGCAAAGGAAACCGTACGCCGGATCATGATCGATGCCGGCTTCTGGGTCCCGAGGAAGCTGCGCCCGCCCAAGGTCCACCAGCCGCGGCACCGCCGCGCCTGCCTGGGCGAGTTGATCCAGATCGATGGCAGCGACCACCGCTGGTTCGAGGAGCGGGCGCCGGCCTGCACGCTCCTGGTCTATGTCGATGACGCCACCGGTCAGCTGATGCAGCTGCACTTCGTGCCGACCGAATCGACTTTCGCTTACTTCGAGGCGACCCGCAGCTATATCGAGCGGCACGGCAAGCCGGTCGCGTTCTACAGCGACAAGGCGGGCATCTTCCGGGTCAATGCCAAGGATGGGCCTGATGGACGGGGTTATACGCAGTTTGGGCGGGCACTGTTCGAGCTGAGCATCGACATCCTGTGCGCGAACTCGAGCCAGGCGAAGGGCCGCGTGGAGCGGATGAATGGCGTGCTGCAGGACCGGCTGGTCAAGGAGCTGCGGCTGCGCGGCATCCACACCCTGGAGGCGGCCAATGCGTTTGCGGCGATCTTCATGGCCGAGTTCAATGCGCGCTTTGCCAAGGTGCCGCGCAGCGACTTCGATGCGCACCGACCGGTGCGCGGCGATGAAGACCTGGACCGGATCTTTACCTGGCGCGAATGGCGCAAGGTGTCGCAGAGCCTGACGTTGCAGTACGACAAGGTGGTGTACCTGCTGCAGAACAGTCCACAGTACCGCGGGCTGATTGGCCGCACCATCGAGGTAGCCGAGTACCCGGATGGCCGGATCGAGCTATGGGCCGATGGCGCTGCCCTGCCCTACAGCGTGTTCGATTCGCGAGAAACCATTCGGCAAGGGGACATCGTTGCGCACAAGCGGCTGGGGCACGTGCTGGACGTCGCGGCGAAGGTGCAGGCGCTCAGAGATGACCGGCAGACCGCGGGGCCGTCGCGCACGCTCAGTGGCCAGGCCCCGACGTCAACCAAGGCGGCACCCCATACCAAGCGCAAGCGGCAGATCAATCGGCTAGATCTGGAACGGGCGATCCAAAGTGCGACCGCCCCACCCTGTTGAGACGGCATCGAGCGCCGGCCAGCTTGACTGCCCCACATCACAAAAAGCACGTTCGGACTGACATTTGAATTTAGCCAGCGGCCAGACCTTTAAGAACCGCCTAAACAAAGAAGGATCGCTCGAAGCGGTAGCACCGGCACCGCGTCCGGGATGGGCAAATAGCGATAGCTGGAAGCAGACCTAGGTTCCGCCGACCTTGAAGCCGATCTCCTCGATGAACTTGCCCCAGCGGGCATGATCGTTCCTGATCTGCGTGGCGAAGGTTTCCGGCGTGACGGCCTGTGGCGGCAGCACCCCCACGCCAGCCAGGCGCTTGTGATAAGCCGGGTCCGCCAGGACTTTGCGTACCGCGGCGGATACCGCCTCCACTGTCTCCCTGGGCATCGCCTTGGGACCAAACAGCGCGAAATAGCCGCTCAGCTGCTCCATTTCGGGAAAGCCTAGCTCTCTGAACGTCGGTGCCCCGGGCGCGAGATCGGAGCGCTCCGGAATCGTGGTGGCCAGCACCTTCGTCTTGCCGGCCTGATATAGCGGCACGCCGGTGGTCAGCCCATCGATCATCAGCGGCACCACGCCGCCAACCAGATCCTGGGTGGCCGGGGCAGAGCCCTTGTACAGCACCGGCTCGATATGGGTGCCGGAGAGCCGGTTGAACAGCAGCGGCCCGAAGTGCGACGAGGTGCCGGGGCCGTAGGAGGCCGAATGCAGCGGCTTGTCCGGATTGGCCTTGGACCAGGCGATCAATTCCTTCAGCGACGAGAATGGCGCGTCCTTGTTCGCCACCATCACGACCGGGGCTTTGCCGAGTTCCGCCAACGCGGTCAGATCGGTCAGCGGGTCGTAAGGCACGCGGTTGATATGCGCGCCAGAGGTGGCCGACGAGCCAAGCGTCGCCAGAAGCGTATGGCCATCGTTCTTCGCGCGGATGATGTCCTGCGTGGCGGGGATTGTCGCCCCGCCGGGCTTGTTCTCCACCACGACCGACTGGCCGATGACCTTGGCGAAGTAGTCGGCGAACAGGCGCGCGACCACGTCGGTACCGCCGCCGGGCGGATAGGCGACCACCAGGCGGATCGGCCGGCTTGGCCAATCGGCCGCCCATGCTTGTGGCGCCAGACCGCTTGCCGCCAGCGTTGCGGTGGCGCAGGCCGCCGCGCCGAGGAACTGTCGTCGATCCATGCTGATGTCTCCGGCTGTCGTTTTGGCTCCGCTGCTACCGGTTCATCTTAGTGGCTGTTCCAGACCCCGACATGTTGGGGTTTTCCGCCATTCTCAGCGTTGCGGAGCGACGACGTCCCGGAGGGTCGGCGACCTGCCTGCGGGAGCCGTCAAGCGTCTTGCGCCCCCGGCTGCAGTCCCGCCAATGGCCGCGGCGCCGGCTGCTTGCCATCCCTCCAGATGCGATGTACCAGCCTGCAAAGCATGTGGAAGGACTGGTCCGGATCCAGTGGCGTCGGCATGCGCGGGTTCTCCGCGGCGATTACCCCGGGCAGTCGCGCAATTGCCGTGGCGACATGCGGGGGAAGAACGCTCCCCGGCGCGGCGGATCCAGCGGCCACCCAGGCCTGCATGCGGCGCACATACTGTTGCCAAGGTCGCCAGTCGGCCATATGAAGATCCAGCCCATCGAGCTCCTGGAGCGCCTCCCTTGCCAGCACCGCGTCTCGCAGACGAGTCAGGTTTTCCTCGGACAATACCGCTGCCGACTCAATGACTGGCCGTGTTTGCCCCGGAAGGTCCAAGGCATCGGCGAGCAGCATGCGACAGACCAGTGGTCCGGCCTGGATTGCCGGCTCGCCGCCCACGCCCTCCTCGATTGCGGTCTCCAGCAACTGCCGCCGATACAGGCTCCTGCCTGTGGCCGCGAGGCGCTCGATGCCGAAATCGAAGTGTTCGAGCAGATGTTCGACCACCATGATTTCCATCTCGTCGAGCGCCTCTAGCACGCCCTCGTCGCCCTGGGATAGCATCGCGCGGCCTGCGTGTACGCATCGGTGGGCGAGGTCGATATCGGTGGCCATCCAGCGGTGCAGCAGTTCCAGGCGGTACTGCAGGATATTCGTGGCCCTTGCCTGCCCGGCCGGCACATCGCACAGGCTCTTGCGGATGGCACGCATGAGGGAGCCGGCTTTCTCCTCGGCGGCTGCCGAGCGGTCCGTGACGGCAAGCACGGTACTGCCCGTCCAGCTGCCGCTGGCGTGAAGAAGCGGAACAAGGCAGCCATGCAATCCCGGTCCGGGCGCAGGCAGCAGCGACCGGTTCCATAGAGACCGAGTGGAGCAAGTCATGCTGTCGTGGTAGACCGGAGCCTCTGTCGCATGCGTCCAGAAATGCGGCAGCATGCCGACCGTGTCAGCGGACAAGGGGTTGCCCCAGGCGACGCACTCGAAGTGATAGGCGCTGGAGAACGGCAGTTCGGTGATCCGGTTGCCATCGATCCATAGCGCCGCGCAGCGATGCAACGAGAACACCGCGTCCGGGAATGTCGTCAGCCGATTGCCGCTGAGCGACAACACCCGTAGACCCGCGAGCTTGCGCAACCAGGGCGGAAGCTCGCATAGGAGATTCTGCTGAAGTTCCAGCACTTCGAGACCCCGCAGTGCCTCGATCACAGGAGGAACGGCATCGAGGCGGTTGCCTCCCAGGCGCAGCACGCGCAGATGCGTTAGCTCGGACAGTGCCATGGGCAAGGTGCCGAGCCCCAATCCGCGCAGGTCCAGCTCCGCTGCTCCGGCGGCAAGGCAGTCCCGGATCCGCTCGACTGCTTCAATGCGCGAGCCGGCGCCGGTGTTCCGCCATATCGACAGGGCGATCTCGAAGCAACGACGCCTCGCCGCGGGGTCTTCCGCCAGGGCACGAGTCATTCGGCTGGAATACGAGGCGAGCGTTCCCTCCCCCAAACGCCGCCGCAGGAGCGAGGAAAGCCGCTCGGGCGCCGCGTCCGTGCACCGCACCCGAGGACCGGATGCGACCCAGCAGAGTTGATACTGGCGCTGCGCAACCAGGAACTGTCCGCCAGTGCCGACAGCCGCCGCGCCCTGGTCGGAGCGCACGAAATCGATGAAGGAGGCAATGTCTGGATATGCCGCGGGATCCGTGCGCATGGTGGTGTCTCGTTGCGGTCGTCAGGAGGATTCCAGCCGCGGCAACGCGTGCCGTACCGAGTCGCGCAGCTGGCGAAGCCGGACCGCCACCATGGCCTCATCGTTTCTCAAGGAAGGAAGAGCTGGCTGGCGCGCCCGATGCCGCATGATGGCGTGCGCGCCGTGCCTGGCTTCTCTCTTCCATTGCGTCATATCGATTTTAGCGGGGCCGGCGGCTCGGCATCGTCGCGCATAGGTCCCGGGTGCGCGATCGCTTCGAACTCGCCGTCCTCCCGGTAAACCAGCATGGGCCCATTGACCTGCCGTTCATCCCCATCGGCATTGGCGATGGCATCCTCGTCAAGGTGGCCCGAATGCGTGCGCAACAGGTGCATGGCCATGGCTTGAGCCGGGTTGGTGGCGCGATAGACCGGCAAGCGCGCGACCGGCTCCTCGCTGCTGCCGTTGCCCTGCTCAGAGGAGCCTGATGATTGCTCGAGCAACGCATATCGCCTCTCGTTGCGCTCCCACCGCTCGAAGTCGCCGAGCGTCGCACGGCCGACGGCGACCAGATCCAGCCGGCTTCGCAGCATGGACTCCTGTTCGTTCACGGCGGCGTCATGCCAGACGAAGCCGGTCGAGGCCTGGAGCAGAAAGCGGACGATGGGGTCGGAGTCCTTCCCGGGCGGGTCCTTGCGCACAAGACCGCCCGCGACGGCCCGTCTGGCGGCATCGGTGAATCCATCTTGCCCCAATAAACTGTCCAGCCTCTGTTCGAGCCGCATACCGGCAAGCCGCAACGCCTGCTCGGCATCGCCCGCCCTCGCGCGCGCCTTCGCCTCGGCGATCGCCGCGTCGCTGGCCATCCTGTCCACGTGGTAGGGGCCAATCTCCGCCAGCATCCCTTTGCTCGGGTTGCGCGACGCGGATTGCCATGCCCCATTCTCCTTATCGGCGATGACCAGTTCGTCGGCTGCCCGGCTGGATTCGGCACGCTTGCACAGCCAGTCGTATACAACATCACAGGTGGCGGCCACCTCTTCCCCCGGGGTTCCAGCAGGAAGCAATGTCTGCAATGCCGGCGTCATGTTCCTGGCGAACGCCGCCCTCTCCTGCTTGTGCAGCGACTCTCGGAGGTTCTGGACGGCGTTGTCCACTGACTTGCGGACTTCCGGAAGTACCAGCCGATGCGCCTTGTCGTCGGCCACGCTGCCGGCGAACCAGTTCAGGAACGCTGGAAGCTCCTGATAGACCTGGGTGGCCGCCAGGTCGGGGATCCTCGCCGTTCCCATCAGCCCCTTGTTCGCTGGCACAGGAGGACGAAGGGAAGGCACGAACTGATTCATTAAAACGGTCTGTTGCTCGATCAGCCGTCCAGTAAGACGGGAGCGCAGGTACGACCTTCCGTCCTTGCCCTTGAGCGGCAGGTGCAGAACGCTGCCGACTCCCTTGCGCAGCCGCAGCCAGATATCGCGCAATACGCTGGTTCGATTCTGGCACGCGACGAGGCATGTGCCGGGGGGAAGCGGCTCGATATTGTCGGACTTCACGTAAACGGAATGCGCTACCCCTTTTCGCTGATCCGGCTTCACCGTTTCGTTGGCCCAGCGCTTCCCCTTGCGTCGCAGCAGCCGCAGCGCGGACGCGTTGGGCGCAAGCTCTCGCTGGAGAACGCCGGCAAAGGCTTCGGGGCGATGCGCCTGGAAGCCAAGCCATTGTGCTTGCCGAATGTCCCGCATTGCGGCAAGGGTGCAGCCGTCAAGGTGTTGTCGGTCGACCGATGCCGGCGCCCTCTGCGCCGCCCCATCCAGTGCCCATTCGCCACGAAGGCGGGCTTCCTCCGCGCACCGCGCGTTCAGCCGCTGCACCGCCATCTGAACTGGTCGGTCCAGAGGGTCACCTTTGTATGATCCGTCCTTCATGGGAACGGGAAGAAAGAGGTCGAACTCGCCCGCCATCGCGGGCCGCTCCTCCAGCGTGACCTTCGTCGGTACCGCGTTCCTGCGGGGCGCCCGGGCGCTGACCTCCTGAAGCAGCAGGTCTGGCGCTTCCAGTTCGACATGCTGGCGCAGGCATTGCGTCATCAACTCGCGCAGGTTCCGGTAACCGCCGAAGCGCTGTGTCGGACCGCCGTCCTTGCCGCACAACACTTCTTCCATGGCTTGCCGGTATGCCTTGCGCGTCTTCTCCTTCCACCTGAATTCCAGGCGCAGCGGAATGCCATCCTTCATGAAGGTCAGCGACACCTGCTTCTTTGTGATGCGGGAGCGGGCGCGGTCCAGATTTGCGAGGCTGAATACGTCTGCTTGGCCAGGATCGGACAGCCAACCTGCAAGAATTTCCTTGGGAACAGAAGGCGTGAGGCGGAGCTGATCGATTGCCTTTTCAAGCGGCACGTTCGGCCAGATTTGCGCGACGACGCCAGGCACCTTTTTCTCAAGGCTTGCCTCGATCGAGCGCGCCGCGCCTTCGGCGCCGATGACCTCCTGCTGGACTGCCTTCAGCCCGCGCGGGCCCCACAGGTTGTAGGCCATCCGGATCGGCTTCCACGCCCAGGATACGGGGGAATCCTGAATCTGCGTGACCGTTGGCACCGCGTACTGGCTGCTTGCAGCGGACGCAAATTCGAGTTTGAAGGTGACGTTGCCCTCCAGCCGCCCGCGATCCTTGAACTTGAACAGGCCATCGTGTTCGCGGATCAGCGAATCGAACTTGCCGTTCCTGTTCTTTCCATGCAGGGCCTCATGCAGATGCCCCACGCTCCTGAACTCCATCACCATCTTGAATTCCCTGCTCGACCGGATTGAGCGCCGATAGTACAAACCGCAAGGAAATGCATCTTCTGAAAAGCACCGCCGACTATTGGAATCGGGCGGTAACGCAGGCGCCTGCTCGCATTGCGCCGATCCCCTTCCCCGCCCGTCCCGCGCACCGCGTCGCAGGCCTCAAGTCAAGGCGACAGGGTGAACGAACCAGCCGCGTACTCGTTGCACAGGAACTCCACAAACGCGCGGACCTTCGGGCTCTGCAAACGCCTGGAGGTATGCAACGCCCATAGCTCGACGTCGTCACCCGCGACTCCCCACGTCACCAGCTCACCCTTTTCCAGCAGGCTTCCAACAATAGACTGCGGCAACATTGCTACTCCGGCGCCAGCGGCGACGGCATCGCGGACCATCAACAGAGAGGACAGCCGTAACACGGGCTGCGGCTCGATGGTGAATCGTCCATCGCGAACGGACCAGGATTCGCCATCCCTGTGGTTCGTCATGACGACCGCAGGGACCGGGTATGGCTTGTTGCTGCGCCCTTTTGGCATCCGAACGGATGGCGCCGCAGCAAGGACCAGCCTGTCCTTGGCAAAGCACCTGCCCACCAGTGCGCTGTCCTTGCGGGGATTGACGCGAATCGCGATATCGAAATGCTCCTCGACCAGATCGACCAGCCGGTCCTCCGCCACGGCTTCGATCTGCACTTCCGGATAGCTGGCCAGGAATCTAGCCGCAATCCTCCCCAGCGCCAGTTGCGAGAACAGCAGCGGTGCGGCGATACGCAGCCGGCCCCGAGGGGCGGCGACCCCATCCCTCGCCGCCCTCACCGCTTCGAGGACCTCATGCATCGGGCCCGTCGTTCGGCTCAGCAACAACTGGCCGGCCTCGGTCAACTCGAGGCGATGCGTGCCGCGTTCGATGAGCCGGATAGACAGTGCGTCTTCCAGATCGGCGACCCGCCGCGACAGCGTTGCTTTGGACCGGCCGCTGGCGCGGCTGGCTCTGCCAAAGCCCCCGTGGGTGGCTACCAGCTGGAAATCCTCGAGAGCGTTCAAGTCCATGGCGTCTCATTATTGATACGGCGTGTCTTGATTCTAAGGGCTGTGTTTCGATTATGGAATGCCCTATTGTGTGGCTGTACACCACTCAAACCTGAATCAAGGAGTCCCCATCATGACAATTCTCGTGACCGGCGCTACCGGCACCGTTGGCCGTCAAGTCGTCGAACAACTCGTGCTCCGCGGCGCCGATGTTCGCGCATTGGTGCGCGACCCAGCCAAGGCCGAGTTCCGGGCGGGCGTCGCTGTCGTCCAGGGCGACCTGCTCGATGTCGACTCGGTGCGGCGCGCCTTCTCTGGAATATCGACGCTCTTCCTGCTCAATGCCGTAGTGCCGGACGAATTCACACAAGCCCTGATCGCGCTCAATGTCGCGCGCGAAGCGGGCATCAAGCGCGTCGTCTACCTGTCGGTAATCCATAGCGACCGCTACGTGAACGTGCCGCACTTCGCGGGCAAGTTCGGGGTCGAGCGCATGATAGAGACGATGGGGGTGCCTGCCACCATCTTGCGTCCCGCCTACTTCATGGGCAACGATCTCACCATCAAGGACGTGGTGTCTGACCATGGCGTATATCCGATGCCGATCGGCGACAAGGGGCTGGCAATGGTGGATACCCGGGACATCGCGGAGGTCGCCGCTATCGAGCTGATGGGCCGGGGGCGCGCCTCTGACGCGCCTGGAATCGACCGGATCAACCTGGTCGGGCCGGACACGCTAACGGGCGCGGATGTCGCGGCCATCTGGACGGAGGTGCTAGGCCGGCCGGTTGCCTATCCGGGCGATGATCCCGCCGGCTTCGAGCAGAACCTGCGGCAATTCATGCCGCACTGGATGGCATACGATATGCGCCTGATGAGCGAGCGTTTCCTGTCGGACGGAATGATCCCCGAGGCCGGGGATGTCGAGCGCCTGACGGCGCTGCTGGGGCGACCCCTTAGGTCATATCGCGGCTTTGCTGTCGAGGCAACCGTTTCGATATGACGGCGGACCAATAACGTGCCCCAGCGCGGCATGGAGGCGACTCAGGGCCGCAAGAGCAAATCGTCAGTTCAACCGCCGCCCCGACGCCGCATCGAACAGATGGACATGCTCGACCCGTGGCCGCAGCCGCAGTGCAGTGCCGGGACGCGCATCCACGCGATCGCGGAAGGCCGCGACCACGGGGTGGGCGCCCAGCGTCGCGGCAATCAGGGTCTCGGAGCCGGTCGGCTCCACCACCACGACGCCCGCCTCGAGGGCGCCGCCCTCCCCGCCCTCCCCGACCGTGAAATGCTCCGGCCGCAGGCCGTACAGGACCTCATGCCCGTGCGCCGTCTCGGGGACGCTGCCGAGCGGCAGCCGCAGCCCGTCGTCGGTCAGGATAGCCGGCGTACCATCGCGTTGCACGCGCCCGCGGATGAAGTTCATCGCCGGCGAGCCGATGAAGCCGGCGACAAAGGCGTTGCGTGGCCGGTCGTAGAGCTCCAGCGGCGCGCCGGATTGCTCCACGACTCCGTCCTTGAGCACGACGATGCGGTCGGCCATGGTCATCGCCTCGACCTGGTCGTGGGTGACATAGAGCGTGGTGGTCCCCAGCCGCTGGTGCAACGCCTTGATCTCGGTGCGCATCTGCACGCGCAGCTTGGCGTCGAGATTGGATAGCGGCTCGTCGAACAGGAACGCGTGCGGCTGACGCACGATGGCGCGTCCCATGGCGACGCGCTGGCGCTGCCCGCCAGACAGGCGGCGCGGCGTACGATCGAGCAAGGCGTCGAGGCCCAGCGTCCGCGCGACCTCCTGTACGCGCTGCTCGATCTCAGCCCGCGCCAGCCCTTGCAGCTTCAGCGCGAAGCCTAGATTCTGCGCCACCGTCATGTGGGGATACAACGCATAGTTCTGGAACACCATGGCGATATTGCGCTCGCGCGGCGCGACGTCGTTGATCACGCGATCGCCAAGACGGATCTCGCCGCCGCTGATCGGTTCGAGTCCGGCCACCATGCGCAGCAGCGTGGATTTGCCGCAGCCGGACGGTCCCACCAGCGCGACAAACTCGCCATCGCCGATATCGATCGACAGGTCGTGAATGACATCGGTGCTGCCGTAGGCCTTGCGCAGATGTCGCAGAGAGATGGAAGCCATGAGTCGGTCCAGGTCGAGATGCCAGCGGGCTGTCAGTCCTTGACGCCGCCGGCGGTGAGTCCGCGCACCAGGTATTTGCGCACCAGCAGCGTGAATGCCACCACCGGCAGCATCACCAGCGTGCCGCCGGCCGCGATCTTCGTCCATTCCCAGCCTTCGTACTGCAGGAAATTGACGATCGCGACCGGGGCAGTGACGGCATTGGTTCGGGTCAGGATCAACGCGTAGAAGAAGTCGTTCCAGGAGAAGATGAAGCACAGCACGGCGGTCGCCGCCACGCCGGGCGCGGCAAGCGGCAGGGTGACTCGCCAGAATGCCCCCCACACGCCGCAGCCGTCGATCCAGGCCGCTTCTTCCAGCGCCGCCGGCACCGCTTCGAAGAAGCCCTGCATCAGCCAGATCACGACGGCCAGGTTGAACGTCAGGTAGACCAGCGCCAGCCCCCAGACGGTATCGAGCAGCCCGATCCAGCGATACGCGAGGAAGAACGGGATGGTGAACGCAATCGGCGGGGCCATCCGCGTGATCAGGATCCACAGGGCTACCCGATGCCGAGAGCGGAAACGCCAGCGTGTCAGCGCATAGGCCGCCGGCACGCCGAACGCCAGCGACAGCAAGGTAGACAGCGAGCTGACCAGCAGGCTGTTGACGAACGAGCCGGCGAAGTTGCCTTGCAGCAGCGCCTGAAAGGCTTCGAGGGTCGGAGCAAACAGCAGGCTGTCGTCGAACGCCGCGTCGGCTGGCCGGAAGGCCATCTGTACCAGCCACAGGAAGGGGAACATCAGAACGAGCAGCATCGCCATCGCGAAGGCCACGCGAGCGTGGCGGCGCATCCAGGCCGGGAGCCGCGCGAGCGACTGCGGGAGCGCTGGCGTGCGGTCCTGGATCGGATGGCGGTCCCGTGGCAACTCCAGCGTGTCAGTCGTGGCGGTCATGCGCATCGCTCCCCTTGAGCCGGCTGATGGACCAGCTGATGATGAAGACGGCGGCCAGCATCACCACCGCGATTGCACTGGCATAGCCCCAGTACGAGAAGTTGAACGCCTGGATGAAGCCGTAGAAGTTGGTGACTTCGGTGACCGTGCCCGGCCCGCCATTGGTCAGCACGTAGATCAGCGGGAAGGCCTTGAAGCTGTCGATCAGCCGGAACAACGCGCACACCACGAGCACCGGCCGCAGATGCGGCAGCACGATGTAGCGGAACAGCTGCCACCGATTGGCGCCATCGATCCGCGCTGCTTCCAGCGGCTCGTCCGGGATCATCTGCAGTGCGGCCAGCACCATCAGCATCGTGAACGGAAACCACTGCCAGGTCTCGGCAACGCTGATGGCCCACAGCGCGGTATCGGGATTGGCGATCAGCGAGCGTATCGGCAGGCCGATCTGTTCCAGCGCCCGGTGCAGCGGGCTGACATCGGGCGTGTACAGGATCTTCCAGATCAGCGCGACCACGATCGGGGGCAGCACCATCGGGATCAGGAAGGCCGACCGGATTGCGGCCAGCACGCGCGAGTTGGCATTCAGCAACAGCGCGATCGCCAGGCCAAGCGCCAGTTGCAAGGTCACGCTGGACAGCGACAGGCGCACCTGCACCCAGAGCGAGCCGACGAAGCGGGGGTCGTCGAGCAGTTGCCGGTAGTTGGCCAGCGGATCGTCGAAGCGAAACGTGCCTACGGGATCAAGCAGGTTCAGCGGCGTCAGGCTGATCAGCAGCAGCGTCACGGCCGGCACGAGCGTGATGGCGCCCAGAATCAGCAGCGACGGCGCGAGGCCGAACTGGAAGGCGCGGCGGCGCTCTGCCTCCCAGCCAGCCGGCGCACCCGCTCGCGCGATGAAAACAGAGTCCGCCATCAGAGCGCCACACCCGCACGCTTGAGTTCCGCGATGGTGGCGGCCTGCGCCTGCTTCATCGCGCCGGCCGCGCTCTGCTGACCCGAGACGATCAGCTCGATCGCCTTGTTCAGCTGCTGGTCGACCTGTGGGTAGACCGAGACGGTGCGGTATTTCATATGCCCCTGTTTGCCGGACAGCTCGATGGAGTCGGTGCATAGCTTGGCGATGTCATACCCATTGACGACCTGCCGCTTGCGGAACACGTCGGCATCGATGTCCGAGCGGCGCGACGGCGAACCATAGCCGGCAGCGACCGCGCGGCGTGTGATCGTCTTCGAGGTGGCCCAGACGATGAACTGCCAGGCGGCGTCCTTGTTCTTGCTGCCAACCGGAATACCGTACCCATGCACCGCGGTCCCCGGAAAACGGCCCGCCGGCCCTTTCGGCACCAGGCCCCATGCCGCGGTCTGCGCGGCCTTGCTGGAGGCGGGGTCGCCGACCTGCGACAAATAGATCTGACCGAGCGTGCTGAAGTTGCTGCGGCCCGCCTTGAGCGCCTGCACGGCCTGGTCGGGGGTATAGGACACGGCGCCGTCGGGGCCGAACTCGCGCAGCAATCGGGCGAAGTAGTCCGCCGCGGCGATCGCCTCCGGCGAATCCAGCGTGGGATAAAGGTCGTCCGGCGCCTTGCGGAATACGTCGCCACCGAAGGCGTGCAGATACGGTGGGAAGGTCCACCCGTAGTGGTTGTCCGTGACGAAGCCGGCTACGCGATCCTTGCGATTGACGGCCTTCAGCGTCTTGACCAGATCGTCGGTGGTATCCGGATAAGCCAGTCCGGCCGCCTTGACGAGATCGAAGCGCGAGGAAGCACTGATGGTTACCTCGGCGGTCCAGGGCACGCCGTAGAGCTTGCCATCGCGGCCGGTCTCGGGCGCCCGGGCGCCGGGCAGGAAATCGTCGATGTCGAACTCCGCCGGCGTGCGGCCCGGGTCTCGGATGAAATCGTCAAGCGGCGTCAGCCAACCGGACCGGATCCAGCGGCTCGAATAGATGAAGGTGACGTTCACCACGTCGAAGCCGGAACCCTTGGTCGACAGCTCCAGATCGACGCGCTGGTTGTAGACCGGAAAGGATGGGGTGTCGAAGTTGACCTTGATGCCGGTCTGCGCCTCGAACTCCGGCAACCATTGCCGCAGCAGTTTCTGGTATGGCGCGCTGAACGCGGAGACGTTGAGCACGACGCCGGCGTACTTCTTCGCCCCTTGTGCGAAGGCTGGCGCTCCAAGCACGGCACCCGCTCCCAGCGCCGCCCCCGCCCGCAGTACGAGGCGGCGGGCGGGATCGGGGACGAGCGCGACGTGATCATGGCGAGGGGACGTGGCGGCCGGGATTCCGTCTGTCTTGAACGCAGTGGTCATATCCTGTCCTGACGATGTGGCATGAATCACTGCGGGGCGACGGCGGTCCGGTCGACGCTGTGACGTCCGTCGATACCGACCGGCACATCGCCGCTGACCGTTACCCGACGCACCACCCGGTGCGCATCGCCGTAGTCGTTCAGGGCATAGTGCTGGGTGGCGCGGTTGTCCCAGATCGCTACGTCGCCGGCCGTCCAGCGCCAGCGCACGGTGTTTTCCAGCCGGATGACGCGGTTCTGCAGCACGTCCAGCAGATGGCGCGATTCGCTGGTGGAAAGCCGCGACAGCCGCTTGATGAAGTGCCCCAGCAGCAGCGCGCGTTCGCCGGTTTCGGGGTGGACCCGCACCACGGGATGTTCGGCCTCGATGACGTTGCGCGTGAAGACGGCGCGGTACTTGCGGCGCCCTTCTGCCTCCTGCTCGCTCGCGCCGTCGCTGGCACGGCTTTCGGCATAATCGTAATCGTTGCCGTGGACGGCCCACAGCCGGTCCGCGATGGCCTTCAGCTCTTGCGGCAGCGCGTCGTAGGCGGCAACGGTATTGGCCCACACGGTATCGCCACCGACCGGTGGTAGCACCACCGCCCGCAGGATGCAGACCTTGGGCGGCGCGACCTTGAACGTGACGTCGGTATGCCAGGAATCGGCGCGGCCGCCGTGGCGGGAATCGAGTTCGAGGAAGGTGGTGCCGTCAGGTGCGGGAACCGTCGGGTGCGATTCGAGCTCGCCCCACAGCCGCCCGAACGCCTGGTGCTCGGCATCGTCCAGATGCTGCTGCCCGCGCAGGAACAGCACGCGGTATCGCAGCAAGGCGGCCTTCAGCGCAGCAACGGTGCTGGGGTCCAGCGAGCCGGACAGGCGCAGTCCGCGCACTTCGGCGCCGATGCGGGGGGAAACCGGAACGATGTCCAGTTCGGTGGACGTGGTTGCAGGGCGATCCTGGATGACGGCGCTCATCGCTTCTCCGTGGCAGTGAATGGGACCAGGCAATGGTATGGGTCCCAATCCGCCAGCAGAACGAAGCAATTCGTATGTCGATATTCGCCGTCGATGTCGCCCGCCGCGCTACAGCATATGCGCGAGGAACTCCCGTGTGCGGGGATGCCGCGGTGCGCGGAAAAACTCGTCCGAGGGGGCGCTCTCGACGATGCGGCCCTGGTCCATGAACACCACGCGGTGCGCGACCTCGCGTGCGAAGCCCATTTCGTGCGTCACCACGAGCATGGTCATCTGGTCGTCGGCGAGCTGGCGCATGGTGCGCAACACTTCGCCCGTCAGTTCGGGATCGAGCGCCGAGGTCGGCTCGTCGAACAGCATGATGTCCGGCTCCATCGCCAGCGCCCGCGCAATCGCCACGCGCTGCTTCTGGCCGCCCGAGAGTCGCGACGGGTAGTTGTCGCGCTTCTCCAGCAGGCCGACCTTGCGCAGCAGCGCCTCGGCGGTCGGCACGATGGCCGCCCGCGCCATGCCCTTCACCGTCATCGGCGCCTCGATGATGTTCTGCAGCACCGTCATATGCGGGAACAGATTGAAGGACTGGAACACCATGCCCATCTTGCGGCAGATGCGCCGCACTTCGGCATCGGGCACATACCGGCTGCGCTGGTCGGGACCCGGCTCGGCCAGCGTCTCGCCCTCGATCTCGATGCTGCCGGCATCGATCGTCTCCAGATGGTTCAGGCAACGCAGCAGCGTGCTTTTGCCCGAGCCGGAGGGGCCGATGACGGCGACCACCTCGCCCTTGCGCAGCGTCAGGGATACGCCGTGCAACACACGATTGGCGCCGAACGACTTGACGATGTCGCTGGCGCGGATCATGACCGGGCGGTCCTGCCCTTGCTCATTCATCGTGTGCGGCATAGCGTTTTTCCAGGCTTTGGAACATCCACGTCAACAGCAGCGTCATCAGCAGGTAGAAGGCCGCCGCGACCAGGAACGGCGTGGTGGTGAAGTCGCGCTGCACGATGCCGCGGGCGGTGCGCAGGATGTCGTTGAGCGCAAGCACGTAGATCAGCGAGGTGTCCTTGACCAGCGTGATGGTCTCGTTGCTGACCGGCGGCAGCACGCGGCGCACCATCTGCGGCAGCACTACCCGGCGCATGGTCTGCAGGTAAGTCATGCCCAGCGCCTTGCTCGCTTCATATTGGCCTCGATCCACGGACTGGATGCCGGCGCGGAAGATCTCGGCAAAGTACGCCGCGTAATTCAAGGCGAAGGCGACCACGGCTGCCGGGAAGTCCGGCAGGCGCACGCCGACCACCGGCAGGAGGGGCAGCGCGAAATAGACGAAGAGGAGCTGCAGCATCAGCGGCGTGCCGCGCATCAGCCAGATATAGCCGTTGACGGCCACGCTCAGCGGCCGCCATGCCGACAGGCGCGCCAGCGCCAGCGCCAGGCCAAGTGGCACCGACAGCGCGAGCGTGATGAAAAACAGCGAGAGCGTGATCCGCGCGCCCTGCGCCATCGGTCCCAGCAGGGAGAGAAGGTAGTCCATGGATCGAAACCCTACGCGCGGGATCCGGAAACAAGCTGCGCCCCTTGCGGGGCGCAGCGCGGCTTACTTGATCAGATTCGCGCCGAACCACTGCTGCGCGATGCGGGCGGCGGTGCCGTCCTGCTTCATCTCGGCCAGCGTCTTGTCCAGTTGCGCCAGCAGTTCGGTGTCGTCCTTGCGCAGGCCGACGCCGTAGTCTTCCGTGCCGAAGTTCTCGTCGAGCACGCGGTACTCGCCGGCGCGCTTGCTGACGAGATAACGGCCCACGACCTCGTCGACCACGATGGCGTCCAGACGGCCGGCGGACAGATCCATCAGCGCGGTGACGTTATCGCCGAAGGTCTTCAGTTCCTTGATGCTGGCGGCGACCTGCGATTCCTTGCGGATGGCGTCGACCGCGCTGCTGCCGTCCTGCGCACCGACGATGCGGCCGGCCAGGTCGGCCTTCGCCTTGATCGGCGAGGCGCTACCCACCACGATGATCTGGTGGTTGCTCATGTAGGGCGCGGTGAAGCTGATGTTCTTCTTGCGCTCCTCGGTGATGGTCAGGCCGTTCCACAGCACATCGACGCGCTTGCCGTTCAGTTCGGCTTCCTTGGCGCTCCAGTCGATTGCCTTGAACTCGACCGTCATGCCGAGCCGGCGAGCGGCTTCCTTGGCCATGTCGATATCGAAGCCGACGATGTCATTGTTCGCGTCGCGAAAGCCCATCGGCGGGAAATTGTCGTCCAGGCCCACTACTACGGTCTTGGCGGCGGCGGCCGGCGCGCTGGCCGCATCGGCCGCTGCAGGAGCTTGTTCGGATTTGCCGCAGGCGGCGCACAGGGCCACGGCGGAGACGATCAGGAGGGCTTTCAGAGATTTCATGATGCAAGAGCTTGGAGGTCCATGGCGCGATCGGAACGGACCGCGCGTCGGCGCCGTCTGGTGGCGGCCAACCTGCCATTATACGAAAGCCTGACCTCCCGCGAGATTGTGGCGTACAGGCGGCGCTGTGCCGGCATCGGCGGCGATGCCATCAGCCCCCTTCCCTTCTTGCCATTGCCACCGCTCAGAGCTGCGACAGATATTGCGGCGTGACGTCAAGATAGGACGCGATGCTCTTGCGGGTGATGCGCCCCTCGAGTTCAGGATAGTCGCGCCGGAACGCCGCCAGCTTCTCGCGTGCGTCGGGCAGTCCGCCCAGTTGGGCGCGCATGGCCTGCTTGTGCAGGTTGTATTCGGCGATGCGCAGCAGGAAGTCGGCCGGCAGCCTGCCTTCCTGTTCGAGCTGGCGCACCTGCTGCCAATGGAAACGGAAGGCCATCAGCGGCCGTTCCGCCACCACGAAGGACAGCGCGGGCAAGCCCTGTTCCCCGCGCAGCAGGTCTTCATGCGCGCCGGCGATCTCGCTTTCTGCCGCAAAGCGCAACGTGACCTCCCGCCCGGCCGAATTGGTAAAGGCGGTGCGGGCTACCCCTTGCGTGAGCCAGAAGAAATGGCGCGCCAACTCTCCCTGGCGCTGCAGCAGGCCGCCCTTGGAAAAGGCCACGGGTTCTCCCAATGCAGCGAGTGCCGCCATTGCCCGCGAAAAGCTCTCCGGATGGATGCGATACCGCTGAACCATCTGCTGCTGGAGGGCCTTGATATCGATCCGGATCGTGGCGGTCTTGGTCATCTCTTCAGGTAGTTGAATGCCTGCAGCGAATTTCCATTGTACTGTTTTGACCACTTGTCCCGTCGCCGCGGCAAATGGCAGGCAGATGGGCTTCATCCATCCTCGTCCCGGTAGGCACCATGAAACGACCAGCAATTGCAGCAGGCTTGAACATGACCATCATTGCGGCACTGTTGGCGGCCTCATCCTCCGCTCTTGCCGTTGCTGAGGGCGCTCCCGGCGCCAGCGGGCTGGACGGGCGCGTCGCCGCCGTCAAACAGCGGGTGGTCGACTGGCGGCGGGACATCCATCAGCATCCCGAGTTGTCGGGCCAGGAAGCCCGCACCGCAGCCATGGTCGCAGCGCATCTGAAGTCGCTCGGCATGGAGGTCACGACCGGCGTGGGCGGTCACGGCGTGGTCGCGCTGCTCAAAGGCGGTCAGCCGGGCAAGGTGGTGGCGTTGCGAGCCGATATGGACGCCCTGCCGATTGCCGAAGCGACCGGCCTGCCGTTCGCCTCCAGGGCCGTGGCCAGGCATATGGGAAAGGACACACCCGTGATGCACGGCTGCGGACACGATGCCCATACGGCGATCCTGATGGGGGTGGCCGAGGTGCTGGCCGGGATGAAGGACCAGATACAAGGGACCGTGAAGTTCATTTTCCAGCCTGCGGAGGAAGGGTTCTCCGAGGCGCCGGTAAAGCCGGGCCAGCTGTGGGGCGCCCGCGCCATGATCGCCGAAGGGGTGATGGACAAGCCAAAGGTGGACGCGATCTTCGGCCTGCACATCTCGTCGATGATTCCGACCGGGGTGATCGGCTGGCGCAGCGGCCCCACGATGGCCGGCTCGGACAGCCTGCGCATCCAGGTCAACGGCCGCCAGACCCATGGTGCGATGCCCTGGGCAGGCGTCGATCCCATCGTGACATCGGCGCAGATGATCACTGCGCTGCAAACCGTGGTCAGCCGGCAACTGAACATCTCGACCCAGCCAGCGGTGCTTTCGATCGGCGCGATCAACGGCGGCAACCGGGAGAACATCGTGCCCGAGTCGGTCGAAATGCTGGGCACCCTGCGCACCTACGACGAAACCATGCGCGCCGACGCCAAGAAGCGCATCCAGTTGATCGCGCAGTCGACCGCTGCCGCCAACGGCGCCAAGGCGGAAGTCAGCTTCGGACCGTCGGAATACAGCGTCACGGTCAATGACGCCAAGCTGACCGCGCGCACGGTGCCGCTGCTGCGTAGTGCTGCCCAGACCGTGGAAATACCGCTGGTCACCGGCTCCGAGGATTTCTCGGAATTCCAGAAGATCGCCCCCGGCTTCTTCTTCATGCTGGGCGGCAAGCCGAAGGATCGCGAAGTCGGTCCGAACCACTCGCCGCGCTTCGATTTCGACGAGGCGGCACTGGGAATCGGCGTAAAGAGTCTCACGCTGGCAGCATTGGGCTATCTGAACGGACAATGACCGCTGCCCGATTCGCGCACGGCTAGCCTCGAAACTCCGGATGGCGCGGCGTGGCCAGATGTGCCTGAATGAGTGGGCCCGTATCGCACTGCCTTCTGGCTGCGATGCGCGCATCCACCTCAGAGGAGACTTCGAATGAAGCCAAGCCGCGCCCTGCTCAGCATGCTGATGTTCGCATCGGCTACCGCCTTCGCACAGAACAAGCCGGTGGTGCAGTTCATCGCCACCGGCGGCACCATCGCGATGAAGATCGATCCGGTCAAGAAAGCGCCGGTGCCTGCCATTTCCGGCGACGATCTGCTTGCCACGGTTCCCGACATCGGCAAGTACGCCAGCATCCAGGTCAACAACCTGTCCAATGTCCCGTCGGACTACATGGATCCGCCCCGCTGGATCGCGCTGACGAAGGCCGTGCAGGCGTCGCTCGACCGCCCCGACGTCGCCGGGGTTATCGTCTCGCATGGCACCGATACGCTTGAAGAGACTGCGTACTGGCTGGACCTGACCGTCCGCTCGGACAAGCCGGTCGTGCTGATCGGCGCGCAGCGCAATGCGTCGTCGCCGGACTTCGACGGACCGCGCAACCTGCTCAATGCCGCCCGCATTGCCGTCGACGAGCAGTCCAGGGGCAAGGGCGTGATGCTGGCGATGAACAACCAGATCAACGCCGCGCGCTACGTCACCAAGACCCACACGGCGAACGTCGAGACGTTCAATTCGGGCGACTTCGGCTTTATAGGCGAGGTCTATCCGGATCGCGTGATCTACGCGACCACGCCCGCACGCCGCCTGCATGTTCCGATCCAGACCGACAAGATGCCCGAGGTGGAAATCGTGGCGATGTACGGCGGCGCGGACGGCAGGGCGCTGCGCGACGCGGTGGACCGCGGCGTCAAGGGTATCGTGGTGCAGGCGCTGGGCATGGGCAACATGAACGAGCCGATGTTCGAGGCGGTCAAGTACGCGCTGTCGAAGAAGGTCCCGGTCGTGATTTCGACGCGGGTGCATAACGGACGCGTGCTGCCGAACTACGGCTTCGCCGGTGGGGGCAAGACCACCTCCGACGCCGGGGCGGTGATGGCGGACGACCTGAAGCCGGCCAAGGCCCGGATTCTGCTGATGCTGCTGCTGCAGAGCGGAATATCCAGCCAGGCCGATCTGCAGGCGGCGTTCAGCCGCTGACGGCGCAGCCCCGCTTTCGAGCGGGGCTCCATCTTGCAGAAGACCAGCCTCTCCTACAATGTTTGCCTGCAGAACGAGGCCCGCCATGACTGTGAAACGCATTGTCGCGAACATTCTTGCCACCACACCGGCCGATGCAGCCGCTTTCTATGGCGACATCCTTGGCATGCGGGTGGTGATGGATCATGGCTGGCTCGTGACCTACGCGAGCGACGCCCAGGCGCTGACCCAGGTCGGTATTGGCATCGAAGGCGGCTCGGGAACCGCACTGCCCGACTTGTCCATCGAAGTCGATAATCTGCAGGAGGTCCTGGCAAAGGTGGAGGCGGCCGGTATCGCCATCGAGTATGGTCCAGTCACCGAGCCGTGGGGCGTGCGCCGATTCTATGTCCGCGACCCGTTTGGCCGGCTGGTCAACATCCTCATGCATTTGTGAAGACGGGCCGCCACAGCGCGGCCGGTCGCCAATCCTGGGGTTCACCGACCCATGGGCGAAGAATCGTTTGCTGAGCAAACTGCTGGCGCCGGGCGACTCCAGGCGGCAATCTCGCTCCTGTCATCCACTCGATTCCCGACAGGAGCCAACCCATGTATGAGCGTCCAACCAGCCGTGAAGTGATCGCGGCGCTGCGACAGATCGCGGATATTCCGCGCCCCGCCGGCGACAATGAAGGCGACCCGATCAATTCGGAGCCGGTATTTGCTGCCCTGTCTCGCGAGCATCAGGCCAGGGTCGAGCGTGCCGAGCAGCTATGCCGCGCGTATGCCCGGGACGCGAGTGGCGAGCCGGATCGCCGGGCCCTGAATACCCTGAGCCGCCATGGCTTTCAAGCCCATCTCGGTCCGGCGCAATACGATCCGGATCGTCTCGTCGGGTCGGTCACCTCGGGGGAATGGGACCTTGTGATCTCCGATCCCCGGACCGATGATGACGGCGACTAATCCCCTGCCTTCTCGGGGGCGCGGTCCGGGTCCAGGTCAGTACTGAAGGCTTCGACGTGTATATCGAGGCTCGATCCCTTCTTGTCACGCCGATGCAGTTGCTGGCAGACCTTGAGGACCGTGCTGTCCTTGATGTCGGGTTCGTTCCGACCCCGCTCCCCCGCTTCTTGTACAAGGCGGGTCCATACCTTTTCGGCGGCCGCTTCGGCGCTTTTCCAGCGCCGCGGCTTGCCGTGCTCGTCGCGGGGCCGCAATTCATAGAACAGTTCGAGCGCGCGCAGTTTATCGGCCTCCGCGAACTGGCGGCTCCTGGCGGCGTTGACCTTGGCCCGGCGTTTGACCGCGATCTCCGTGACGTTGTCCAGCACGTATCGCGTTCCCTCCTGCATGCCAAGCAGATGGTTGGCATCGAGCAGGAACGAGTAGGCCAGCTCCATGTTTCCTTGCCGGGCCGCGTCGCGAGCCTGGAGGATCAGGCCGAATACCGCAAAGTGCCCGTGCCAGCCGTCCACCGGTGCCCGGCCGGTGTCCGCCATTCGCTCTATGGCCTGCGCGGACGTCGCGGAGAGCATGGCGTCATAGACGATCAGATAGAGGTCGTCGCCCGGCGCCTCGTGCTGCATCAGGCGAGGGGCGCCAACCTCATGCAACTGCCTCGAAAGCGCTGCATGGAGATCGTGGCGAACGTTGGCGTTGGCAGGGTCGGCAAGAAAGTCGGCGAACGGTGACATGGGCCGCCCCAGGCTTTCCAGGTAGAACCGTTCGCCCCGCTGCCACAAGCGATTGCACTCAAAGTCGAAACCGCGGCGCGCCCTCCCGCCGTCATGCGACAGGATGGTATTGGCGGCTGCATATTTGGGAATGACCTTCTCGCGAGCAAAAGCAATGGCTCCGTCGATGGCGTCTCTTTGCTTTTGCTCCACGTCCTGTCCTGCCACCAGGGGATCGATGCTCTCGTCAGCCAGCCCCATTTTCAGTATCAGCTGACGCAGCTTTTCTGCCGCCGTGCGGGCATCGTCCTCGGTCTGCATCGCTTCGAAAACTCCGTTGGTAGAGGGGCGCGCCAACACTGCCAGCCTTGGTCGAAACCGCGGCTGCTCCCCCAGATCACAAGAGGAACATCGCCATTGGCATTCCTGCAACAGCCACTGGGGAAAGCTGTGTGTGCACGATACATTACATGTAGAATTGTGATTGATTGTACCTTTTCCCCACTCAACGTTGTCGCGCCGGCGCGTCAGCTCCCCCTGCCCATCCTCCTATGCGTCTTTCCGGCTCACTGCTGCTCACGACATGGCTCGGCCTCGCTGGCTGCGCCGCACAGGCCCCGGAGGCACAGCTGGCCCGGCCTTCCACGGTGCGGGTCTGCAACGGCAACGCCTGTGCCGACCAGGACCGGCGCGTCGCGTCCATGCCTATCGAGGCAAGCCAGGACGATGAACGGCTGCAGGCGCTGACAAGGATTGCCGAACGGGACGCCAATGGCGCCTATGACGTCGGCTTGCGGCTGTTGCGCGGCGACGGCGTGGAGCGCAACAGCCATGCGGCGCTGGAATGGCTGCGCAAGGCCGGCGACAACGGCCATTCACAGGCGCAGCTGGCCCTCGGGCGGATCTACCTGATGGGCCTGGAGGAAATGGGCCCGGATCCCGCTGAAGCGGAGAGCTGGTTGATGCGTGCCGCAGCCAAGGGAAGCGCGGAGGCCACGAAGCTGCTGCCGAAGGCACGGGAAGCGAAGAAGGACGAGCAGCTAGCGTATGAGGTACGCGAAGCGTATCGGACGTCCTGGATCACCTGGTACGGCAGCGCGCCGTATTACTGGGTATGGGGTCCGTCCGGCTGGTATCTCCCCTAAGGCATCGCCTGCACTTCCAATCATTACATCAACAGGAACGGGATTTTTTTCATGTCGAAGACGACTTCTCTGGGCATGGCCGTGGTGGCCGCGTCCCTGGCTCTGGCCGGCTGTGTCACGCCCGGCGGCGGCGTCATCAACACTGGCACGGCGCCCACGGCAGCGACCGGCGCCGCGGGCGGCGCCACCAGCGTGAATGCCAATGCCTCGCTGGAGCGCTGCGATGCCCCTCTTGGCACGCTGGCGGTGGATGACGGCCGGGGCAAGGAGTGGTACGCGAGCTTTGGCGCAGCGACCAAGATCACGACCATCGAGCCGCTGATCCGCCTGGCCGTGCAGCAGTCGAACTGCTTCGTCATTACTTCGATCGGCAACAACCGTACGGAAAGCAAGCTGTCCGCGATTACCGACAAGCAGCGCAATTCCGGTGAATTCCGTGCCGGCTCGCGCCAGCAGAAAGGCCAGCGCGTCGCCGCCGACTACTACATGGAGCCGGCGATCATCATCGACAACGACTCGACCGGCCAGCTGGCAGCAGGCGTTGGCAGCCTGTTCGGCAATGTCGGCGCGCTCGTTGGCGGCGCCATGCAGAGCAAGGCATCGGTCGTGACCTTGACCATGTTCGACATTCGCTCGGGCGTGCAGGTATCCATCTCGGAAGGCAACTCGACGGCAACCAACTTCGGCGCCGCGCTCGGCGCGTTCGGCGGTAGCACGGCCGGCGGCCTGGGCGGCTTCTCCCGTACGCCGGAAGGCAAGGCCACCGTAGCGGCATTCATGGACGCCTACAACAACATGGTCGTCTCGCTGCGCAACTACAAGGCGCAGGAAGTGAAAGGCGGTCTTGGCCGCGGCGGCCGGCTGAAGGTCGGCTCGTAATCGCCACGAAGGTGACCGTGGTCGAGCCGCAGTCACCGCACGCAAGCCATTGCTGAAGGACGACGCCCGATGCCGTTGCATCGGGCGTTTTCTTTCCGCAGGCCGCGCAGTGCCGGGACAGCGCGCACATTGCGCCCTGCCCCGGCCTGCACTGTTCAGCGCGGCACCAGCTCGATGCGCCGTTCCGCCGCCCGCTCGACGGCCTTGCGCGAGTACAGCAGCGGAAAGGTCTCTCCCCGCGCCCAGAGCGGCGCGAGATCGCGGTAGTGGGGATTGGCCGGATCGCCCGACTGTCCCGGCGTGTTGACGACGCGCGCGCGGTCCCATTCGCCGACATCGAGCACCATGCGGAAGGACGCGCCGGAAGTCAGCTGATAGTCGCTGTTGCGGTAGCCGGTATTCATCGGCGTAAAGGACGATCCGCCGATACCTCCGGCATCCACGTTGTAGCGCGCCAGTGTTTCCGCGTCGAGAATCGGCGTCAGCGGATGACGGAACACCGCCCGGTGCAGGGTGCCCCAGGTGGCAAGCTGCTCCGGCGAGGCCGAGCGGCGCTCCAGTTCCGCCATCGCCGCCTTCAGCGACGTCAGCAGGACCTCGTCGCGGCGGGCGGTTGGCATCCACGGATCCGGCTGCTCAAGTACGGCGAGCACCCTTGAGGCATCGCCGGCGCCCACCAGCTTTGCTGCGTCCTCGGGCAACGCGGCGCGCACCACTGCCGAGCGCAGATGATTGCTGAACCAGATCTCGAACAAGGCCGTCGGCACGCTGTCCGCGCGTAGATTGCCGTCCCAGCCGCGCAGCAGCCCTAGCGCCTTTCGTACCTGTGCGTCGGCGCCCAGGGGTGCCGTTGCCGCCCTGTCGTCGATGCCCCGCAGCACGGCCAGCGTGCGCTGAGCCGGCAGCGACACCGTGTCGTTCTGCCAGGCCACTGAATCGCGCAGCGAGCTGGTCGATGCGGCCCCTACCAGGCTCTTGAGCCGGCGCGCACGCGAGCTGTCGCTCCACTCATAGCCGACGCCGAGCTGCGCGGCCGGGTGATCGGGCGGAATATTGTTCTCGTTGGCGGTGACGATATAGCCGGCAGCCGGATTGAGCGACCAGGGCAGTTCGTCCATATTGCGATAGCCGCCCCACTCATAGCGCCCGTCGCCCGGTACCGGGAACAGGCCGTCCCAGTTCGGACGGATCACGGTCAGGCCGCCCGGAATCCAGCCGATATTGCCTTGCCGGTCCGCATAGACCTGGTTCTCGCCCGGGGCGCCCCAGCGATTCATCGCCGCGCGGAACTGGTCCCAGTTGGTGGCGCGCATATAGTCCATCGAGCCGAAGTACGGCGCCATGCCGATATCGAGCCAGGCCGCGCGCAGCGCCCAGGCGCGCTGGGTCGCGTCGTCCTGATGCAGCACCGGGCCATGGCGCGTGAAGTCGATGGACACCGTGCGCGGCTGCGCCTCGCCCTTGACCTCGATCTGCTCGGTCACCGTCTCCATCGGCTCCCAGCGCCCGCGGTAGCGATACGACTTGGGCTGGGCGGGATCGGTCTCGTAGACGTAGAGGTCTTCCTGATCCATGTAGAACCGGGTGAGGCCGAAGGCGATGGTGCCGTTGTGCCCGATCGAGATACCGGGCAGGAACGGCTCCCCTGCTCCGATGACCGACAACCCCGGCGCGTTCAGATGCGTGATATAGCGCAGGCTTGGCGCGCCATGCGAGCGGTGCGGATCGTTCGCCAGGATGGGCCGGCGCGTATCGGTGCGACTGCCGGCGATGACCCAGTTGTTCGAGCCGTAGCTGCGCGCGGTATCGCTGTTCGCATCCACCACCGCATACAGCTGTTCCACCGGTATGTCGTTTGCACCGGCCTTGCTCCACGCCTCCTTGGGGAAGTTCGCGGCGGCAGTCGCCAGCGAGTAGGCGCGCTTGAGCGCGGCGGCGGGAATCTGGCATGGGTCCAGCCCGTCGGGCAGCCTGGGGGTGATCGGTGGATCCAGCTCGCGTCGCAGCCAGTCCGCGCGCGGCCCGAACTCACGGGCCTGGCAATACAGCTGCGCGCGATCGACCTCGCCCGTGAAGTTCAGTGTCAGTCCGTGATGCCGGATGCGGACGATGTCCTCGGCCCGCCACCGGGACGGCTTGTAGCCGAGCTGCCTGAATTCGGGCGGCAGCAGATCGGGCTGCGTCTCGGTCAGTGCGACGTAGGCGTTGACGCCCGCGACGAAGGCCTCCGCTACGCGCTTGGCATCCGAACCATACGCGAGCCATTCCCGGTACATGTCGCCGCGATACAGCACCGCGCGCGCCATGCGATCGCCGTCGACATAGGCGGGACCGAAATCCTTGGCCATCTCCCCGAGCCCGCGCTTGCGCCACAGGTCGATCTGCCACAGCCGATCCCGCGCCGCCATGAAGCCCTGCGCGTAGAAGGCGTCGTACAGCGTGCCGGCGTAGATATGCGGCACGCCCCAGCGGTCGATCAGAACGCTCGCGGGCTTCTCCAGGCCCGGTGCGGCGAAGCGGTCGGAGGTGGGCGGCGCGGCCAACCCGGCGGAACTGCCGGTGGCGAGCATGACGGCGAGGGCGAGCCCGGGCGATAGGGCGCGGGGGATGTCGAGGGAAAGACGGCGGGAGAGACTGCTGGAGATACTGCCTGAGCTGCGAGTGCGGACGAGGGCGGCCGCAGGCCGCCTGCAAGCGATGCGCATCGGGTCTCCTGACTATCGTTGTTGTAGGGGAACCGCGCCCGCCAGTGGCAGGCGCGAGCCTATTGGCCAGTGAAGGATAGTCGATTCGGCTACGACATGTGGATTGGGAAGGCCAATGCAGATCGCACGTTGACTGCCGGCCGTTGGTCACGTATAACATCCATACGGATGGTGACAGGATGGTAGCCGGATGGTCGGGTCTGACGGTCACTACCCTGCGCAGGGTTGGGTCGGGGAACTGCTAGATTGAAATACAAATGCCTAATAAACCACATATCGAATTGGTCAGGCCGAAAGGCGGCGACACGGAGAAGATCACCATCAACCTTGGGCCGGTGGACCTCGGGCAGATCGATCTGCTGGTCGCGGAAGGCTTCTACTCGAATAGAACCGACCTTATCCGCACCGCGATCCGCAATCAGCTGGCCATCCATGGTCAGGCGATACAGGAGACCGTGACGCGGCGCAAGCTGGTGCTCGGCCTGCATCATTTCTCGAAACAGGATCTGGAGGCGACCCTGAAAGCGAACGAGAAGCTCGCCATCCAGGTGCTCGGTCTGGCCAGCATTGCACCGGACGTGAGTCCTGAGTTGGCGTCGGCGACGGTCGCTTCTGTCGAAGTGTTGGGCGTCTTTCAGGCTTCTGCCGCCGTAAAGGCGGCGCTGGCGGGACGCATACGGTAGTACGCGGCAATTTCGCCGCACTCTGGTTCGCCAGATTGGAGAGAAGCTCAATGAAAATGAACGACGCCTTCCTGGCCTCGATGCGTGAGGCCATGCACCTGCTGCAAACGGCAGGCCCGATGGAGGCGACCGCAGCCATCCAGCGCACGCTCGGCCATCACTCGCCCGCTGGCGGCATGGGCGAGTTCCGTGCGCCGATGCCAGCCCAAGTCGTCGAATCGCTGTTGACCAACCAGATGCCGCATTCGGACGACGCGGAACGTCCCATCACGGTTGACGAATCAAGCGCCCCACGACCGGCCAGGGCGATGGGGCATTTCTCCCAGCATACCTTCGCCAACCACGCTGGGCAGCGCTCGTACAAGGTCTACATGCCCGCCGGCAATGTCTCCGCCGAGCCATTGCCGCTGGTCGTCATGCTCCATGGATGTACCCAGGATGCCGACGACTTCGCCAGGGGCACTCGCATGAACGCCCTTGCGGACGAGCTTGGCTTCATCGTGACGTACCCGATTCAATCTTCGGCCGCCAACCCGTCGAAATGCTGGAACTGGTTTCGTCCAGGCGATCAAAAAACCGGCCACGGCGAGCCGTCGATCATTGCTGGCATCACGCGCGAGGTCATGGGCAGCCATCGCGTGGATCGAGAGCGTGTCTATGTCGCCGGATTGTCTGCCGGTGGAGCAATGGCAGCCGTGATGATCCAGAGTTATCCGGATCTCTTCGCAGCGGCGGGTGTCCACTCCGGTCTTCCCGCAGGTTGCGCGCACGACCTGCCCTCCGCGCTCGCCGCAATGAAGGGGGGCAATGGAGTTGGACCTTCGAGGCGGGGCGTGGCCCGGCCGGCGAAGCCGGCACGCCCCATGATCGTTTTCCATGGGGATGCGGACCAGACGGTGTGTCAATCCAACGGTGCGCGGCTGATCGAGCCATATCGACAAGAACAGCAGCGCAGACAGACGGAGCGGAATCACGCTGGCGCCGGCCGCGCCTACACCCGCGAGACAAGCGCATCGGTCGGCGGCGTCGAGGCAGAATACTGGCTGATCCACGGCGCCGGCCACGCCTGGGCGGGGGGACATACTGACGGTACTTACACCGATCCCAAAGGTCCGAACGCCAGCGCAGAAATGCTGCGGTTCTTTCTCGCCCATCCCCTGACCCGCTGACATTCCGGCGCCGCCCGACCGCGCGCTCGGCGACAGCGCGGCCGGCGCACTGGACCAGGCCTCAGCGCTCGAACAGCGCCTCGACCTGAAGTCCCGAATTCACACAGAATGCGCCGGCAGCGTTCAAGGGAGTAGCGCGCCCCCGGCGGTCAGTGTTGTCGAGCGCCATCGAAGTCCCAGCGTCGGGTCGCTATCAGCCCCTCGCCGGCGCCGCCGGTGCCATCAACGTGAAGCCCTTCAGCGGCAATTGCAGGGAAACGCCGGCAGCAATCAGAAGAAGAACACCCGAACTTCCGAACGCGACCCAGTGGGTACCGAACTGCTCGAAGCCCCAGCCTCCGAGCCACGAACTGAGCATGGCGCCGATCTGGTGACCGAGGTAGGCGGTGCCGTACATGACGCCGACCAGCCGCACGCCATAGATGTCGGCCAGCATCGCAGAAGACGTGGCGATGCTTCCCGCCCAGACCATGCCGCCGATTGCGGCGGCAATGTACAGCTCCCAGTGCGTACCGACCACCAGCAGTGCAAAGAAGCCGAGGCCACGAACGAAGTAGATGACGGCGAGGATATTCCTTCGCGGCACGCCGTCGGACAGTCGGCCAAGGACCAGCGTGCCGAGAATGGCGACAAGGCCGATGAGGCCGACGCCGTACGAGCTTGTCATGGCATCGAAACCATGGTCCATCAGCATGGGCACGCCGTGCGTGCCGAGCAGATTCATGCTGAAACCGCAAGCGAAGAGGCCGATCACGATTTTCCAGAATGGCGAGGTCTGGACGGCAGCGCTGAATGAGAGGCTCGATGGTGCTGCCCTTGGCGCCGCAGCTTCCGCGGCGATCTGTTCAGGCAGCAGGTCGGTATTGGGCGGCGCCTGCTCGCGCATGACGAAAAGCGCTGCGGGCACCGTGATCGCGGTGAACAGCACGGCGAAGGCCACCAGGGTCGATTGCCAACCGATTCCGCTGATGGACGAGGTCAGGACCGGCGTCAGGATCGCCATCCCCGCCATCGAGCCGGTGGACAGGAAGAACAGCGCCATGCCCCGCTGGCGGGTAAACCACCGGCTGATGATCGGTGTCAGCGCCACCGGGCTGGTGAAGCCCAGGCCTATCGACAGCAGCACGCCGAACGCAAGCAGGAAGGAGAACGGCGTGCGGGCCATTACCGTCCAGATCACCGAGGCGACCACGATTGCCGTGCCAAGCAACAGCACGAAACGTGTGCCGAACCGCCCGACCAGATAGCCGGCCAGCGGCATCGCCAGTCCATAGCACAACATTCCGATGGCGATGATCGCCGCCAGCAGGCTGCGGCTAAAGCCGAGATCTTCCACCATCGGCAGGAAGAACGGACCTATACCCAGACGCATGCCGACGGTCAGTGTCGTGAGCAAGGTGGCGGCCGCAACGATGTTCCAGCCGAAGTACCGAGGGTGGCGTCTCATGGATGAATTGTGAGACTCGGTCCGAGGAGGGCCCGAGTCGTTGATTTTTATAGTGAATCATCCAACTCTAGCAAATACCTGGCCGATTGGTCCAATGTTGCCCGCAACTTGAACCGATACCTCGACCTTTCGGCCTGCCGACCGCCCGAATCCCTTGCCCGGCATTCTGGCTACCGCCTATCCGGTGCTGTCGTGGCTGCCGTGTCCTCCGGCACATAAATGATCTCCCCGCTGTCGAGCCGGTAGGCCGTGCCGACCCGCTGGCCCTGTCGACTCCCCGCCTTGTCGTCGCCGGCGACATAGCGCGACACCTTGCCGCCCTCGCGCGTGATGATCTCCATGTTGGCGCTTCCCGGGTTCTTGACCACGGTGAAGTCCTGCGACGTGATCAGATCGGCGATGCGCAGGTTCGATACCAGCGCGATCATCAGCGCCAGCGCGAAGACGAGCGCCACGTCGAACAGGTTGATCAGAAAGCCCAGCGGGTCCATGTCGTCGCTGTCCCGGCCAAGTCCCCCGCCGCGCAGTAGAGAACGGCGCCGGCTCATGGCGCCCCCCGCAGGCGCGAGCTGACATACTCGAGCAGCGACAGATCGTCCATCGCCCAGCGTTGCGCCGCCTGATGCAGCAGAAAGCCGATCGCGCCGATGACCAGGCCCACCACCGTGGTGGCGAAGGCGACCTCCATCTTGCGTGCGAGCACGGCGATATCGCCGCTTGCCAGCGCGACCAGCGCCGGGCCAAGCGGAATCAGCGTGCCCATCAGTCCGAGCAGCGGGCCGATGCGGGTCATGGTGCGCAGCAGGCCCAGCTTGCGGTCCGCTTCCAGTTCGAACTCGGTCAGCACCCTGTCGTGCCAGGCGGCATCCGCGGGCGCCTGCCGCAGCGATTCAATGGCGGACTGCAGTGCATCCGGGCGCCGCGCACCGTGCGCGCCAAGCGCTGCGGCTAGTTCGCCGATGGCAAGCGTGGCAAGCGGGCGCTGCTGCTCGCGGGAGCGCCGCAGCCGACCCGTCCAGCGGCCAAAGAACTCGCCGAGCGCGAGCAGGCCGCGCACGAGCAGATAGAGGATCGCGACGACGACGGGTACCTGCAGTGCGGTCGAGATCCAGGAGAGGGTTTGTATCAGGGCTTCCATGGGGGATTCCGGATTCCGCGGTGGGATGCGTGGATGAGTGGATGTGTGGAGCGGCAGAGGACGAGCGGTCCCCGCGCGGTTAGCGGCCGAGGGTCCCCTGCCGTCGCTGCCGGACCCAGCCGACCACGGCAAGCAAGGCGATGGCGGCGCCCGTGACGGCGAGCCGGTCGCCGAACCATGGCACCGGGTCGACTGCGGGCGGGAACGGGGGACGAGCAAGCCACAGCCCGGCGGCAGCCTGCACGCCATGCAAGCCGACGCGCAAGGCGCCTCGCAGCGCCGCGTCGGGCAAGGCCCAGCGCAGCCACCAGGCGCCTACGGCAAAGCCCGCGGCGCTGGCGAGGGCGAACAGCCACGACAGGACTGCGAAGTCGATACCGTCGACCGTCAGCATCAGCCCGACCAGGGCGAGGAACAAGGACAGCAGCAGCGAAGGTGGCGGCAGCAGGCCCAGCAATCGCCACGCAAGCCCGGCTTCCCCTTGCGCGGTCCTGACGGCGTGCGCGCCGAACAGCAGCGCCTCGGCCAGCAGCAACGCCGCCAGATCCAGGCGGCGCGCCGGTTCGGACGCCCAGTGCAGCAGACTCGCCATGCTGGTCTGGCTTGCCAGCTCGCCGCTGGCCGCGAGCGCGCCTCCGATCGCAACGCTCAGCGCGAGCAGCAATGGCCGCCGCCACTCGGCGGCCTGCACCAGCGCGAGCGCCAGGCAACAGGCGGCCAGCAGCATCAGCACCGTTGCACTTGCGCTCATCGATCCGTGCCGCCGCGCAGATGGCGGCGGCGCAGCCACAGCACCAGCGCCGCCAGGGCGAGCGCGAAACCGACGAACGTGGCGGCAGCGGCAGCGCCGGGGCGCGGGGATGAAGCGCCGTCGCCCTTCTGCGGAGACGACCGCGGGCTGCTGGCCGGTGTTTCCCGCGATGGGGGCGCGGCGGGCGCACTGTCGGCATTGCGCAGCACCAGGCCCTTCTCCGACGCGATCGGCGCGCCGTCGTTCGCACGCTGCAGGGCGTCGCCATAGCCGTCGCGCAGGGGGCCTTCCAGCCGTTCCGCGATATAGCGGCGCAGCGCCCGGTTGTCGTTGACGAACTCGGTGCCGCTTGCACCGTGCCGCGCAACCAGCTCGGCATGGAGCCGCGCAATGTCGCGCAACCGGTCGGCGCCTGGCTGCCAGTACCCCTTGCGGGCGGTCTCCAGCATGACCGCCGTCATCTCCTGCAGTGCGAAGGGATTGGTCCGCTCGAAGAATGCACGCACGCCAAGATTGTGCGTGTCGCGGACATAGGTGTCGTCCAGCGCGTCCCACAGCTGCGGCGCAATCGCGTCAGGCTTCATCACGTTCCAGCCGAACAGGTTGCGGAAGGTCTCCGCGAAGCGCTCGGCCGACGAGGCGCCACCCGGGGTCATCGCGCGGATGTACTCGTCATTGAGCAGGGTGGCGCGTGTCTCCACGGCGATGGCCTGCCCGGCTTCGCGCACCGTCGGCCGCGAGGCGTTGCGGTAGTCGCTGAAATACGCGGCAGGGTCCTGCCCCGTGACTTCCCGCACGGCTAGGTTCAGTCCGCCCATGAACTCGTAGACATGATCGAGCGAGGCAGGACCCCAGGTGTTCGATTCGAGTGGCTGCACCACCATGTCGGTGCCGGCCAGCGCGGCCTCGAAAGCGCCGGGCTCGAAGGCACCCCACAGGTCGCCCTCGCCGAAGGCCGCGCCCATGTTGTGCAGGTAGGTGCGGGCGACCTCGGCGCGGTCTTGCCAGCGGTCGCCCGCTTCGACCATTCCCATGATGCCACTGCCGTAGTTGCCGTTGACGCCGCCGAACACCCGCACGGCGGCGTAACGCCGCGCCTGCGCGGGCGCCGCGCCACGCTCCTTGAGCTGGCGCTCCACCGCCTGCACGCTGGCGGCCACGGCGTTGTCGCTCTCGCGGGCCTGGGCCGCCATCGACACGGCCTGGTTGATCAGGGAGAGGCGGGAGGCAGCCAGATCGCGCAGCTGTCCGGAGGTCTGCACCACCACGTCGATGCGCGGTCGCCCCAGCTGCTCGCGGGGAATCAGGCGCAGGCCCGTGACGCGTCCGAACGGATCGCGCGTCGGCGAGACGCCGAGCAGATACAGGACCTGCGCGATGCCGGCCCCCTCGGTGTGGATGAAATCGCCGGCCCACAGCGTCACCGCCACCTTGTCGGGCCACTGTCCGCCATGCGCGGCGCGATGCTGGGCGAGCAACTGGTCAACCAGGCGCACGCCCACCGTCCAGGCCTGCTCGGAAGGTGTCTTCTCCGCATCGATGGAGAACAGATTGTTGCCGGTCGGCACAGCCGCAGCGTTGATCACGGGGTCGCCGCCGGTCGACGGCAGGGTGAAGCCACCGGCCAGCGCATTTTCAAGCGCGGCCAGTTCGCGTGCGGGACTCTCGGCCAGCCGGGTGCGGTGGCCCGGAATGGCGTGCAGCGTCTCGTGCAGTGTGAGCACGACGCGGTGCGTGTCAGCCTCCTTGCCTTCCCGTGCGGGGGTGTCTCCCGCACCGTCTTCGGCAGACACTGGCCTCGGACGCCCGCCGCTGCGCCCGGATGCCTCACGCTGTTGTGCCGCTCGCCATTCCCGCGCGCGCAGCAGCTGGTCGGACGAGACGACGCCCGCCAGTACCTGCGCGGCGGGCATGCCGCGCTCCAGCTGCGCAATCAGCGCCTGCGCGCGCGGCCGGTAGGTGGCGTTGACCCATTCCGCCTGTTCCAGCCGCTCGCGCGGCACGGTGCCACGCACGGCATCCAGCTGCGCGAGCGCCTGCACCAGCGCGTCCAGTCCCATCAGCCCGGCCGTGCTGCCAAGGCCTCGTGGCGTGTAGGACTTGCCCAGGGTGTACAGGCCTTCGGTAACGCGTGCGTCGCGAACCGCCTCCATATGGTCGGCCAGCTGCTCCAGCTGCGCGTCGCTCCACCGCGCATCGGCGGGCAGGCGCAGATCGCGATGCAAGTTCAGCGCGATGGCCTGCCGCTGGATGTCACGGGCATACTCGGCCTTTAGCGGAGGGCTCTGCGCCGCGCTCCAGACCTGTACCCGATCGTTGAGCACCGCATAGGCCGGTTGTACCCCGCCCTCGCGCAGCGGCGGCGTCAGGTGCGAAACGATGGTGGCGTAGCCGCGCCGCTTGGCGATCATCGCCTCGCCGACGTTGCCCACCGTGTAGAGGTATACGTGCGGCAGGCCGCCGATCAGCGCATCGGACCAGTCGAGCTCGGTCAGCGCGACCTGCTTGTGCGGCGTGAACTCCAGGCTGCCGTGCGTGCCGAAGTGCATCACGGCGTCGGCGCCGAACTCTTCCCGCGTCCACAGGTAGGAGGCAAGGTAAGGCCAGGGGGGCGCCTCGTCGGTGCCGTGCACCAGTTTGAAGGTGTCTTCGCCCACGGCAGGCAACGGTTGCGGCAGCAGCACGATGTTGCCCAGCGGCACGCGCGCGACCGCGACCTCGCCGTTGGCGCTCAGATAGCTGCCCGGCGCGGCGCCATACCGCTGCGACACCTGATCGCACAGCGCCTGGGCGATGACCTTGCCGCACCAGCCTTGCAACGTCGCAGCGGGGACCCGGGCCGGATCGGCATCGCGCAGGAATGCGGCGAAGTCCCCCTTGGCGTAAGGACCGATGTTTGGGCCGCGCCGCTGCAGCAGCGCGGCAAACTCGTCAAGCGTCGGCGGCAGGCTCTGCACGCGATAGCCGGCGGCCTGCAGGCGTTGCAGCAGCGCATACAGCGAGGGCACGACCTCCAGGTCGCCGGCCGTCAGGGCGCTTTGACCCGGGCCCTTGTAGTAGTAGATCGCCAGTTTCTTGTCGGCATTGGCTTTGGCCTTCAGCGCGACGGTGCGTTGGACCAGATCGGCGAACCGGTCCAGCTGTCGTGGCAAGGCGCGAAACACACGCAGACCGTCTTCGTTGCGGAACTGCGCGGCAATCGCCATCGGGGCGACAGCGCCATCGACTTCCGGCAAGGACACCGACATGGTCAGCAGGCCGCCGTCGAAACTGCGCTGGTCGGCCCGCCAGGCGTCGGCCTCTTCGAACACGGTGAGCGGCGCGAACAGCGGGATGTTACGCGACGCGAGCCATTGCCGGGCATCGTCGCCCTGCCCCGCCGCGAGGCGCCCATGGGGCATGTAGACGACCGCAGCCGGATCGGCTGCCTGCAGCAAGGCCAGCCGCTTGCGCATGGCGGCGATGGGCACGACGTCGAAGCCGCGCGCCTCGAAGGCTCGGATGACCGCATCGACGTGATCGCGGTTGGCATTGAAGGGCCCCGGCACGCTGGTCAACAAGGCCAGGCGCGGGCGGCCCGGCTTCCAGCCAGGCCGCTGACGGAGCCACGCTTCGAAGGCCGCAAAGTCGGTGAACAGGGCTTCGTCATCCAGGTGGAAGAAGACATCCTGCGGAACCGGCTGTGGCGGGCCGCTGGCGCCAGCGAACAGAACCTTGCCGTCGAGCGCGCGCCGCGCATGCCCAATGAGCCGTGCATAGTTGACCGAACCGCCGCCGCGCAGGTACGCGGCCACCGCTTCCCGGTCGGCGCCCTGGAGCGTGGTCAGTCCGTCGTGACCGGGGTTGGTCGCGCCATCGACGTAGACCGGCGTGCCGGCGCGGCCGGCGTCGCGCAATTGCGCTTGCGCCTCCTCATCCAGTTTCAGCCCGCGGCCGAAGACGAGCACCAGATCGTATCGGGGCGCCCGGCCAAGGCGCTCCTGCGCCAGCGGCTCGACCCGCACGAAGGCACCGCCGGCCGCCTTGACGATCCTGGCAACCTGGAATTCGGGATAGTTGACCAGCGCGATGCGGGTCGGCGCCAGCCACGCAGTCCACACCAGCCACGACAGCGCCGCCACACCAGCGGCCACCAGGACGATAACCGTCCGCTTGCCCGGTATCCCCGGCATTCCCACCTTCCCCATCGCCAATCGACTGCTCCCCGTCCTTTTTCGAATGTAATGTTATATCATCCCGACTCTTTTCGGAATGTAACAACATAACATCGGGAGAAATCATGGCGCGATCGATACGGCTGCGTGCCACAGCCATCGGGGCATTTGCCGCCACGGTGGGCGGCCCGTGCCTGGCGCAGTCTGCGCACGGGGCGGACCCGGCGGGCGCCAGCACGAGTAGCGAGCTGCCTGCAGTCGTGGTCAGCGCGGCACGCCGCCCGGCGTCGGCCCTGACAACGCCCGCTACGGTGTCCGTCATCGAGCGCAGCCAGATGCAGGAGACCGTGGCGTCGGACTTTCGGGAGCTGTTCCGCTACGAGCCGGGTATCGCGGTCAAGCGCGAGCCGCGGGGTCGCGGCGGAGAAGCCGGCATCGAGGTGCGCGGCATCGGCGGGCAGCGGCTGGCAATGTTTGTCGATGGCGTGCGCCTGCCAGGCGGTCACGCCGCTGCCGGCGCCAATCTCGGGCAGCTGAAGCTGGACCCGCTTGCCTTGAGCCGCGTCGAGGTGTTGCGCGGGCCCGCATCCAGCCTCTACGGTAGCGACGCCCTGGCCGGCGTCGTGCTGTTTCGCACGCTGTCACCGGACGACTTTCTCGACGCGGATACGTCCCTGGGCGGCTCGGCTTCGCTCGGCTATGACGGGGCCGACAACGGTCGCTGGGCCAACGCGAATGTCGCATTCCGCGCGGGCGCAACCCGCAACCTGATCGGGGTGACGGCGCGCAATGGCCATGAGCTGGAGAACCATGACGACAGCGCGCTGCATCCGAACCCGCAGGACACGCAACAGCGCAATCTGCTGGTCAAGTCGGTGCTGGATATCGGCGCGGCGCACACGGTGACGCTGACGGGCGAGCACTACGAGCAGTCGATCAGCACGGACCAGCGCTCGCTGCTTGGCCCCATCGCCGGCGGGTCCCGCATCAACGGCAGCCGCGCCGATGACGACAGCGTACGGGACCGGCTCGGACTGGCTTACCGCTACGCGCCCTCGGGTGCATGGTTCGACCGGTTCTCGGTCCAGGCCGATTATCAGCGCAGCACGAGCAAGGAGCGAACCTGGGAGAATCGCAAGCCGCCAGGCGCGTCCCCCGTCCTGCTGCGCGACAGTCTGCTGTCGTACCGCGAGCCGCAATGGTCCGGCAGCGCACAGCTGGACGGCAGCCTCCGGACTGGCAGCCTGACGCACCGCTGGATCACCGGCCTCGATGTCGTGTCGAAGTCCGTCAGCGTCTACAACGACGGGCTGCAGCGCACGGCCAGCGGCGGCGCCAGCAATGTCATTGACGGCGAGGTCTATCCGCGCAGGATCGCGCCGGATACCGATGTGCGCAATATCGGCGTGTTCGTGCAGGACGAGATCGCCTTCGGTGATGGCCGCCTGCGCATTACGCCGGGACTGCGCTACGACTACTTCAAGCTGTCTCCCAATCCCGACCCGCTGTTCGCCAACGCCAATGTGGCCGGCAGCACGCCAGTGGCGCTGTCCGAGGGCGCCTGGACCCCGCGGCTTGGCGTCACCTGGGAATGGCGTCCGCGTCAGGTGCTGTTCGCCAACTACGTCACCGGCTTCCGGATGCCCACCTACGATCAGCTGAACCGGATCGGTCAAGTGCCAGTGGCGACCTTCATCCACGACTTCATCCCCGCGCCGAACCTGAAGCCGGAGAAGAGCCGCGGCATCGAGGTCGGCATGCGCGGTGCGACCAGCGCCGGCTCCTATGCACTATCGGCGTTCTACAACCGCTACACCGACTTCATCAGCACGGAGATGATCGCCTTCATTCCGCCGGGCGCGAGCGGCGGGCCGCGCGGGATCCGGCGGTTCCAGTCCCGCAATATCGGCGAGGTGGAGATCTACGGCATCGAAGCGCAAGGCCAGCTGCTGCTGAACAACTGGATCGACGCGACCGATCGCTGGCGCCTGTTCGGCGCGCTGCAATGGTCCATGGGCAACGACAAGAGCAATGACCAGCCGCTGAATACCATCCAGCCGGCGCGACTGGCGACGGGGCTGCGGTGGGACAAGCAGGGCGGACAGTTTGGCGGCCAGTTGATCGGCAACTTCGTCGCCGCGAAGACCCGCGTCAATCAGCTGCTGGCGCAGACCGGGCCCACCGCGCCGGTACCGCTGACGACCTCGAGTTACGCCACCATGGACTTGACGGCGTACTGGCGCATCGGCAAGCAGGCCACGCTCAATCTTGCCGTCTACAACGTGCTGGATCGCGAGTATTACGACTGGGCGAGCGTGAGCCAGTTGTCGGGCAACGACGCGCGGCTGTCCGCCTACACCGCGCCGGGGCGGACCGTGGCGGTCAGCATGCGAATGGACTTCTGAGGAGAACTGCCGCGCGCCAGACCCTATGCGGCACTGCAATTGCCGCAGGTACCGTGCATCTCGATGGCGGCCGAGTGCATCCTGAAGGCGTGGTCCTTGCCCCATCCTTTCAGGCGCCGCTCGATGGCCGCATCGGAAAACTCGTCGACGCGCCCGCAGTTGTCGCAGATGGCGAAGACCACGGTCTCGAGCTTGTGCTCGTGGGGATGGGCGCAGGCGACGAAGGAATTCAGGCTCTCCACGCGGTGGACAAGCCCGTACTCCATCAGCTTTTCCAGCGCCCGATAGACCTGCAGCGGCGCACGCAGCCCCTGCTCGCGCAGTTGGTCCAGCAGGCTGTAGGCGCTGGCAGGCGCCTCCGCTCGCGACAGGGCATCCAGCACCAGCGTCTGGTGCCTGGTCAGTTCCGGCGTATCAGTCATGTTGTTGCTCCGCCGTAAGTGCGACAGATGGCGGCCTCGGGTCGAAGAATGTAGCACGGTTGACCGGTATTGGTTCCGGACGATGTCTCGCTGGAAGACTGCTTCCTCGGGGGCAAGCCTGCCGCGGAAGGTCCGAGCCCGCAGGAGAAGGCCTTCGCGGAAGCGGCCGCCCTGTCTAAGACCCTGCGACAGTCGCCGGACGACGACACGCTGCTGGCGGCCGCCACCCCGTAGCCACTGCGGAGCTTCGTGTTGGGGAGAATTCGGGCTCACGTTGCCGCCTTCCACCCGTCCATCACCACCACCCGGAGCAAGCCCGCATTGACCATCTCCAGCACATCCTCGTCTTCCAGGGCGTCGGGCAACAGCGCCAGCGGCGAATCGATCCGCACCTGCGGCCGGCCGCCATGGCGATCCGGCCGCAGAGCCACCGAGTCCTCCCGTTCGAACTCAGCTCATGTCCGCGCGGTTACGGCAGCGTGGACAGCGTCCCATCCGCGTTGCGGCGGTATTTCGCGAACATCTCGGTCCACATCAGCTCGGCCTGGCCGCCGGGATGCCAGAAGTGCGGCACAAAGTCGGTGACCTGCCAGGCGTAGTCGGCCTTTGCGCCCGTGAAGTACTTCACATGCCGGCGGTCCTCCGGTCCGTAGGTGGCGGTCCGGGTGGGCACCGCTTCTTCTTCCGAGGCCGCATCGGCATGTCCGTTGACCACGACTCGCCAGAAGCGGCGGGCTGCTTCCTGGCCCGCGGCTCCATTGGGGAAGGTGTTGTCCGCCTCGGTGCCGCCGCGGCACTGCCATACGGGGATCGGGACGTCCGTCCTGATCTGGGGGTAGTTCCGGTAGTTGTTGTACACCGCCGCCGAGAAGGAGCCGGAATAGCAAGGCGCCGCGCCAGCGAAGATCTGCGGATACTCGACGATCAACCGGTTGGTGAACATGGCTCCCGCGGAGACGCCGGAAGCGAAGATCCTCGTGGTGTCGACCTTGTATTCGCGCTTCAGCTGGTCGATCAATTCCAGGATGTACTGCACGTCATAGTTCACCTTGGCCGTGTTCTCTGTCAGTTCGGACGAGAAGACCGCATTGAGCCCTTGCGGAAAGACCGCGATGAAGCCGTTCTTCTCGGCCGCCGCAATGAAGTCGGTGTTGATGGCCTGCCACCATGCCGACCCGCGGATACCGTGGAAGTTGAACACCAGCGGAAGTCCGTTGCCGGCCGCCGCCAGGGCCTCGTAGTTGCTGGGCAGGTAGGTCAGATAGCGGCGCTCGCCGCCCGCTGCGTCGGAGAAGGCGCGGGTGACTTCCTTCAGGCCCAGCTCCTCCTCGGTCTTGAAGGCGACCAGGGTCCCATTCACGCGGTCGTCATTCTTGAAGCGGATGACCTTGCTGAACATGTTGGACCACAGATATTCGCTCAACGCCTTGCCGGACAAGGCGGGTTCCTTCGCCGTCGATACCCGGACTTCCTGGAAGGGGTTGTCGGCGTTGCGGTGGACCGTGGTATAGAAGAACCCGTCGCCGGCCGGCACCGCCGCGGCGTCGACCTTGTTCATCTGCTTCCAGTAGTCGACCTGCTGATTCAGCGTGGTGCCGGGCCTGGTTGTGATTTGCCAGACGGACATCGCGGTCGGCGGCAGCGAGCGGCCGTATGGCGTGGCCTCGGACCGTTGCACTGCGCCGGGCGTGGCCGGGAACCGATACTCGGTCTTGGGCAGCGCAAAGATCGCCGGCTCGGCGACACCGTCGATCGCCGCCACGGCACTGATCGGCGCCAGGTAGCCGATCACCGGCCCCATCATGGCGAGCTGGTTCGCCATCGACGCGCCTTTGCCGAAGCCGGTCGGATAGATGGCGTTGGTATCGGAGATATTGAACCGCGCGCGGATGTCGCTCCACGCGGCGTGGACATAGGCCAGCTCATCCGGACCTGAGGCCGCGGCGGCGGTATTCCAGTTGCCGTTGACGGCCGACGGTGTTCGGCGCGGTGTCGGTCGACAAGCCGACCATCGACTGGTCGGGCAATTGCGGCAACCTCACCGCAGCGGTAGGTCCGTTTGCCATCAGCGAAGGCCTGGTGGCGAACGTGCCGGCCACGGGCAAGGCAAGCGTGCGGATCTGGCAGGAGAATCTCGGGCAGCGCATCGTGGCGCATGTGCAGATGCGCGATGGCGCCGTGGTCGAGACCGGTGACTTCCAGCTCGACGGGGTGGCCTTCACCGGTGCGGAGATCGTGCTGGATTTCCTGGAGCCCGGAGGCAGCGCCGCCGGCGCGCTCTTTCCGACCGGGCGGCTGGTCGACCATGTCGACGTGCCGGGCGCCGGCATCGTCGAAGCGACGCTGATCAATGCCGGCAACCCGACCATCTTCGTCGCCGCCGAAGCGCTGGGCCTGACCGGCATCGAGATGCAGCGCGACGTCAATGGCGACGCCGCGCTGCTGGCAAAGGCCGAAGCCATCCGCGCCCACGCCGCCGTGCAGATGGGACTGGCGGCTTCCGCCGCAGAGGCAACCGCTTCCCGCCCGCATACGCCCAAGCTGGCCTTTGTCTCGCCACCGCAAGACTATTGCGCATCCGATGGCAGGACAGTCGCGGCTGCGGACATCGATCTGGTGGCCAGGATCTTCTCCATGGGGCAGCTGCACCATGCGATGACCGGTACCGGCGCGGTGGCAATCGCCGCCGCTGCGGCGATCCCCGGAACGCTGGTCGCCCGTCTTCAAGGCGGGGCGTCGCGCTCGGCCGTTCGCTTCGGCCACCCTTCCGGCACGCTGTCGGTCGGCGCCGAGGCGAGCCAGACCGGAGAAACATGGACCGTCAGCAAGGTCAGCATGAGCCGTAGCGCGCGCCGCCTGATGGAGGGCAGCGTGCTGGTGCCGCGGTAGCGCCAACCCGCCTCGCCAACACCCCGGTCGGCGGCTCGCGGTCCCTCACTCCACCTTGATCCCCGACTCCTCGACGATCGCCGCCCAGCGGCGAACTTCCGCCACATGGAACCGGGCGAACTGTTCCGGGGTGTCGCCGACCGGCCTTACCCAGGACTGCGCGAGCCGGGCCCGCACGTCGGGGTCGGCCAGCACACGTCGCACCGCCGCGTTGATCGTCCCGACCAGCTCGGGCGGCGTGGCGGCCGGGGCGAATAGTCCGTTCCATCCACTCTCGCGCAATGCGGGAAGCCCGAGTTCGGCGAAGGTGGGCACCGACGGCAGGCTGGACAGCCGGCTGCTGGCATTGGTCGCGATGGGCCGCACTCGACCGCTCTTGACCAGCGACATCGCCGCGGCCGCATTGACGACCATCGACGTGATCTGGCCGCTCATCAGATCGGTCAGCCCCGGAGGACTGCCCTTGTACGGGATATGGCGCATCTCCACGCCGGCGAGCTCGGCCATGCGAAAGCCGATCAGATGCTGGGGCAATCCCACACCGGCGGAACCGTAGGTGACCGAGCCGGGCCTGGCTCGGGCGGCTTCGATCAGTTGCCGCCAGGACTGGATGGGCGAGTCCGCCGCGACCACGAGCAGATCGGGAACGCTCGATACCTGCACCACCGGCACGAAGTCGTGCACAGGATCGTAGGGGGCGGGTTGCTGCATCGCTGGCACGATCGCATGCGTGGCGGATTGGCCGAGGATCAGCGTATAGCCGTCCGGCGCGGCCTGTTGTACGACGCGTGTGCCGATCACCCCGGATGCGCCGGGCCGGTTTTCCACGACCACAGGCTGCTTCCACTGCAGCGACAGCTTTTCCGCCACCAGACGGGCCACGAAATCGGTACCGCCGCCCGCGGGCCCGGCGACGACGATACGCACCGGCCGGCTCGGATACTGGCTTGCCTGTACGCTGCCTTGCCGCAGCAGCAACGGCGCCAGGGCAATCCCGCCGCCGGCGCCCAGCCACGCCAGCATGCGGCGCCGGCCATGCCGGCTGTCGTCGCGCCCCGCTTCTCGCGCGACGGGGCTGGCCTTCATCGCACGCTCGCTCATTGCACCGCTTCCCCGGAAATCTGTGTGCGATACATCAGACGGCGCGTGGCGGGATCGAAGGCGTCGCGGCGGTGCATCGTGCAACGGTTGTCCCACAGCACCACATCGCCAACCTGCCAGACCTGCGTCCACACGGGCGCGTGCTGTGTGGCATGGGCCCACAGGCGGTCCAGGATCTCCTCGCTTTCGTCAACCGGCAGACCCGGCAGATAGGCATTGCGACGCCGCCCGAGGAACAGCGAGCGGCGACCGGTCTCGGGGTGTTTGCGCACCACCGGATGGCGCGCTCCCACGGTACGGCGCGGGTCGATGTTGTCCTCGAAGCCGACGCGCAATTCTCCGGCGCTGTTGCGGCTGGCATCGTGGATGCATTCGAGCGTGAGGGCCAGCGACTTCAGCTCCGCGGGCAGGCTCTCGTACGCCGCGTACATATTGGCGAAGTGCGTATTGCCGCCCGACGGCGGCACTTCGACCGCATACAGCGCACTGCCCTTCGGCGGGCGGACGTTGTACGTCATGTCCGCGTGCCATGCCGCCTCATACGAACCCAACCCGCCGAGCGAACGGCCGTTCTCGACGATATTCGATATGACGGTGATGTCGGGCCGCGGCCGCTGGTGATTCCGCCCCATGGATACGCTGGCAATCGGGGCGGAGTCCAGCTCGCCGAACAGGCGGGAGAACTCGGCAAGCCTGTCCAGGCTCAAGCCGCCGTTGCCGCGAAACCGCAGCACCAGATGCTCCAGCCAGGCCGCATGAATCCGGGCCGCTTGCGCACCGTCGACGCCAGCGTTCAGATCAAGGCCGATGATATCGGCACCAATGCCGTCGGAGGACGGTACGACCTGGAGGGAAGGCGCGATGAAAGAGGAAGGAATGGACATGGGGACTCTCGTTGGCGTTGCCGGTCACGAAAGTCACCCATGCTAGGCACCGGAAGGACCGTTGTCCAAGTCCCATTCCGCCTATCGTTATACGCTTTTCATCGCGCCCCCTACCCCGCGCAATACTTGCTGTGCCGATTCCCCCGCCTCGAATCGCGCCAGTAGTCACTCTTGTAGTCGAAGGTCATCAGATACGGGCGGACATAATCGTACGGATCATGCAGGCCGCGGATCTGTGGGCGGTCTGCCTCCGGGATGGCGAAGATGTCGAACTGCCGCTGGATCGCCTGCACATAGAACATCGACGCTCCGATATTGAAGTTGTCGGTATGCGTCATGAAGAAGACCTTGGGCTGCAGCGCCTGGATGTACATGGTGATATCCCGCACGCCGTTGTTCGCTTCGCCAATGCTGACGCCGGCGCCGAGCTGGACATCGGTCTTTGGCAGCGTGGTGAAGAACTGCAGCAACGCAGGCGCCTGCTCCTTCAGCGGGCCGGCTGTGTCGTGCCAGGTAAAGGTGAAATCGGACCCACCCACGGTGAACTGGTACATGATGGAGATCGGTCCGCCGGCACCGGCCATCGTACGGGTGTCCAGGCTTGGCGGTGGGTTCGGGGGGAACAGGGTATCGACGCGCGGATCGCGCACCGCGTTGATCGGATTTCGCGGCAGCGTCGGGTCCACCGGCACCGTGGCGGAATGCACATGCTTCCACGACGTCACGCACAGGTCCGGCGCCAGCGCATTGACGGTGCGCACCTCTGCCCCGGGCGCGGAGCCCGGGCTGGTCAGCGCACGGCAACGTACCGTGGTGCCCGTCCCGAAGATCCGTGCCGCATCGCCTTGCATCGCCGTGCAATGCTCGGCCGCACCGTAGATCGTGGCACCGGTCATGCGGGCGATATAGGCGGCGTTGTCGGCGTGGTCGCCGTGCCCATGTCCGATAAAGATTGCCTCGGGCCTGACGTCGACCAGATCCTGCACGGTGGCCGGCACGTACGCGCGCCGGTCAGCCAATCGATAGATATACGAATCGAGCAGGAAGACGCGCCCTTTGGCGGCCACGGCGAACGACGCCACGCCGATCCAAGAGAAGATGACCTTGTCCTCGCGGATTCGGCCAGTTCGCTCATCGACGTTCTCGGGCCCAAAGAAATGCTGCCGTGCTTTCACCATCGTTGCAACGGCAGCCGGGTCGCCACGTAGACCCGCCGCTTCGTTGCCACTTTGCGCCGCAGCGCGCGCCGGTATGGCGGCCGCGATGACGGCTGCGCTGATCAATGCCAAGCGTGCTTTCATGACATCTCCTCTCGATTGCGCCTTGCAGACCCCATCCCGAGGCGGCTGTGGGTCGTCGCCTTTGTCATAGGCGGCTTCGAGGCCGCCCGCGGTGGATCAAGGATAGAAACTGCGAATGGGGAAATCGAGCCGGCAAACAAGTCCGGCCATGCGCTGGGGTGCAAGCGCCGCTTGTCGCGAAGCCGCGGTGCAGTGAGCGACATGCGGATTCGCCGCGGCCTACTATGGTTGCGCAGGCCAGACGAAGCGGCGTGCGTATCGCCCCGCACGGCCTGCCAGGAGAGACACCATGAGCACAACGAACACCGACAAGCTGTTCACGGGCCCGATTCCCGAGCTCTACGAGCGACACCTGGTACCGATGATCTTCCAGCCATACGCAGACGATATGGCCGCAAGAGTGGCGGAAAGGAAACCTTCCCGGATATTGGAGATAGCGGCTGGCACGGGCGCCGTCACGCGCGCGATGGCAAAGCGGCTGCCGGACGACGTGGAATTGACCGCCACCGACCTGAATGCGCCGATGCTCGCACGCGCGGAAGCAACCGGCGTGGGCGGCCGCAAGGTGCAATGGCGACAGGCGGATGCGATGCAATTGCCCTTCGACGATGGCAGCTTCGACCTGGTGGTGTGCCAGTTCGGCGTGATGTTTTTCCCCGACAAGGCCAAGGCCTTCGCCGAGGCACGCCGTGTGCTGCGCCCGGGTGGCACGCTGCTGTTCAATGTCTGGGATCGCATCGACGAAAACGAATTCGCCAATGCGGTGTCGCGCGCGCTGGCCGAGTGTTTCCCTGAATCGCCCCCCGACTTCATGGCGCGTACCCCGCACGGCTATCACCAGCGGGAGGTCATCGAGCGCGATCTTGCCGCCGGCGGGTTCGCTGAACGGCCCCGTTTCGACACGGTGGCCAAGCGCAGCCGGGCCGAATCCGCGCAAGTGCCGGCGATCGGCTTCTGCCAGGCGACGCCAATGCGGGCCGAACTCGAAGGCCGCGGTGGCGATGCACTGCAGCGCGCGACCCACCATTGCGAAGCCGCGCTGCGCCGCCAGTTCGGCGAGGGGCAGATCGAAGGCAGGATCTCGGCCCATGTCATCGAGGCTACTGCCTAGCAATCGCGGAGCGGCGCCGCGCCGCGCTCCCCTCGCTTTCTCCATTCCCTGCAATGGCATCGCGCCGTGGCCTCGGTCTGCCCGGCGCGCCATTACTTCGTTGCATGGAGGCTATATCGTTTCTCAATACCGGCGCCGGATGGGGGAATCCTCGTTGAGAATCGTCCGGCGGTATTCCTAGACTGCACAAGCGGCAAACGAAGTTCCGGTCGATGTTTCGCGCAACGGACGACAAAAGGCCGCCAATGCCGGCGGCCTCCCCCAGGAAGAGAGAGGAGACAACCATGCCTTGGCAAAGCGCCCCGCAGGACGAGGGCAGTGCATCCACAGGACGGGCCCGCCGACGCGGACCCCTTGCCGCCGTGCCGTTCGCCGTCGTGCCCTTGACGGCGCTGGTGCTTTCCGTCGCCGGATGCGGAAGCGACGATGACAAGCCCGAGCCCGAAGTCCCGGCGAAACCGGCGGTCGCGGTGAAGAGCCTGTCATCCCCGGAAGGCCTGGTTAGCGGCGACGATACGCTGATCGAACTGGTCCAGGCTGACGGCAACCCTGTCTCGGACGCGCGGGTCAAGCTGAACGGCGTCGACGTGACCGGCAGCTTCAAGCAGGACGCCGCGAGAAAATCGATGCTCGGCCTGGTGTCCGGCCTCAAGCAGGGCGAGAACACCATCGAGGTCGTCGATGCTGCGGCCGACTCCCGGGTGCGCGGCAGCCTCACCCTGACCGCTTATCCTATCCAGGGCCCGATCCTCTACGCGCCGCAGGAAGGCAGCTTCCACTGCCAGACCGACACCTTCACGGTGTATCCAGGTGGGCCGACGCTGACCGACGGGCCCAATACCGATCCCGATTGTGCCGCGCCGACCCGGGTGGACTGGGTCTATCACGACGCGACGAAATCGGGCACGGCGGTGTGGCAGCCGTACGACCCGGCCAATCCACCGGCCAATGTCGAAACCACGACCCTGCTCGACGGCAGGACGGTGCCCTATATCGTTCGCCTGGAAACGGGCGTCATCAACCGCGGCATCTATCAGATCGCGGTACTCGGCGATCCGGTGAAGAATCCGAACCCGAGCGCGGTGAACCCGCCGGGCGACTTCAACGGGCGGCTGGTCTACCCGTTCGGCCAGAGCTGCGGCGGCGGCTGGTATGTGCAGGGCCGCTCGATGGGACCGGTGGGCGGCTCCGCCAATTCAGCCAATGGCACCGCGGGCGACTTCAATGCGCTGAACGACCTGCCGCTGAGCAAGGGCTTCGCGGTGGCGAACTCCACGCTGAACTACTTCGGCCAGAACTGCAATCACATCATCTCGGCGGAGACGATGATGATGGTCAAGGAGCGGTTCATCGAGGCGAACGGGCCGGTGCTCTACACGATGGGCTGGGGCTCCTCGGGATCGGCGATGCAACAGAGCATGATCGCCGACACCTATCCCGGTTTGCTCGACGGCATCGTGATGCTGGCCGGCTTCCCGGACAATGGCGGGCCGCAAAGCATGGAGGGCCGGCTGTTCTACAACTTCCAGCTCAATCACACGAAGGGCGGCACCACGCAGAACGGCACCTACGCCCCGGTGCCCAACGCGCCGTACGATCCCACCTACGACAATGCCACCGCCGCGGCCAGGGCGGCCAATCCGACGCTGCTGAACTGGACCAACTCCGAGATCGCCGCCGCCTCCGGCTATGGCACCTATCACAGCGTCCGCCAGCAAGCCAGCTTCTGGGCCGCGCGAACCGATTCGGTGCTGCGACCGGCGAACCAGGGCGATCGTGACAACGTGATGGGCGGCACCGGCAACAGCTCGGTGTTCAACGCCGTCATCGGCAACCAGGAGAAGTACAGCCCCGCCAACGCCGTTGCCAGCGCGCCGATGGGGGTGCTGCCCGCCCCGCCGGTCAGCCTGCTGCCGCCCAATCCGACCGGACTGCGGCCGAACGTGAACGATCACAACAAGAATATCCTTGGCGTCGATCCGGCGACCGGATTCGCGCGATCGTTCACCGGCAATGTCGGCGTTCAATACGGCCTGAACGCGCTGAACACCGGCTTGATCACCATGGCGCAGTTCATCGACATCAACCGCAAGATCGGCGGCCAGGACATCGATGGCAATCTGCGCACGGAACGGATGCGCGCGGACCCCGATGCGCTCAAGCGCGCCTATCAGACCGGCATGATCATGTACGGCGGCGCTGGCCTGCGCAATACCGCGATCCTGAACCTCGATGGACTGAACAACGAGCTGACGGGCGCCGGCGACATGCATCTGAAGTTCTTCCACTTCATCGTTCGCGCCCGCCTCGCGGCCGCCACCGGACAGTTCGACAATCACGTGATGTGGACCGGTACGGCGAACGTCCTCGGCTTCGTGCAGGATCCGAACGCGCACCACACGCTCCCCGTGCAGGCGCCGCGTCCGGCGCATACCGGCCGCTCCTTGCCGGCGATGCAGAAGGCGTTCTTCGGCATGGACCGGTGGTTGACGGCTGTCGTCAGCGACGGCAATACCGGATCGCGCGCGGACAAGGTGGTGCGGAACAAGCCGGCGGACATCGTCGATGGGTGTTTCGGTGCCACCACGGCGGGAGCGCCTGACGACTTCATCGCGGAGCCGCAACGCTTTGGCGGATTCAGCACCGTCTTCCGCCAGGGCAACGGCAGCAATTCGCCGGCGGGGATCGTCGAGGTGGCCGACACCCCGTCGCGCTGCAATTCGATGTTCCCGGCCTCGTCGTATCCCCGCTTCGAGGCAGGCGAGCCGATCCACGCGCGGACCATGCAGTGCCAGCTCAAGCCGGTGACGGCCAGCGACTACGCCGGTTACGCGCAACGCAATCCGTCGTGGACCGGGGCCCAGCAGGAGGCGGATCTGGCGGCCTTGCGCACGGCCTTCCCTGGCGGCGTCTGTGACTACAGCAAGCCCGGCGAGCAGGAGCAGCCGCTGGCGGGTACCTGGATCCGGATCACCCCGGACAACGGGATGGTGATCGGGCATCCGCTCGCGCCGTAACCCAGGCACGCGCGGCAGTGCCACCCGCACTGCCGCGCGATCGCCTCACTCGCTCGCTCGATGCGTTGTGGCACCCAGCCCGAACACCAGCTCGCTGGCTCACCGCGGCCGCGCGACCGGCTCCTCCCGCCGCTCGCGGAACGTGATCGAGTAGCGCAACTCCCGCGTCGGCTCGACACTGTGCTGCCACTCCCAGCGCGCCTCGCGTTCGATGCGGTAGATGGACCGGGGCTGCACGTCCAGCGCCACCATGTGCCGCCGCATCGAAGGATCGTAGGGATAAGGGCGGAAGCGCAATCGGGCAGCGCCGCCAAGCGACACGCCGACGATCCGTTCGAAGTCGGGTACATCGCGGTGCCAGCCCAGCGGGGTACCGGGTGCATATTCCGCGACCAGCGCGTGGGACAACCGCTCGGGCGAGATGCCCGCCCATTGCCCGACGCGATCGCGTAGCGGCAACAGCCGCGCATCCAGCGCCGGCGCCGGCAACAACGCGTTGCTGTCGAAGTCGTAGTTGCCGCCGAAGCTCATCACTCGGCGCCGTGCCAGATACGCCTTGTACCGCGCGGCATGCAACGGCAGCGACCGGATGATGCCGACCAGGGCGGCTTCTTCATCGGGAGTCAGGAATTCGGGCTGGTAGATCAACCCTGCGATCGAAGCTTCGATCATGCCCGTGCCGAACAGGCTGGACTGGTCCATCGTGCGCCTTTCGAAACCCACCGGGCAGGCCGTGCCCGGCAGGTTTCCATCAAACATGTGCCGGCAATCAGGGTACCACGCCAGCCCTGCCGTGTTCGAAAGGCGGCGCCCGGTACGGCGCCTTGCAGCAGACGGAGTCCGGCCCGCGGTCAGGGTCCGGCGTGGACCGGACCCGACCGCGGACCTGACGCCTCGTCAGAACAGGACCTTCAGCATGCCCTTCACTGTCTGCGAACGCGAGTCGCCGGCGAACTGCCCGCTGTAGCTGACGCCCAGCGTGGTGGCCTTGCCAACCTTCACGTCCAGCCCGGCCTCGATCACCGCCGCATCCTGCGCGATCGGCACGCCGGCTACACCGAAGCTGTCGCCGCCGCGCAAGCCGACAGTGGAGACCGGGGTGCGGTCGCCGAAGGCATGGCGCCAGCCCAGCGATCCGCGCAGCGTTCCCGCCAGGCTGCCCAGCTGGATGTCGGCGGTCGACCGCAGGCCCAGCGTGCTGAAGGTGACGTTGCTGGTATCGCCCTGCCCGTTCAGCGCACTCGCGCCGCCCCGCTCGTTGAACCCCTTGGTATCGAGATTCACGTGAGCGACGCTGACGAAGGGCTCGTAGGAAACCCGGCCGGCGTCAATGCGGTAGCCCAGGTCGCCGAACACCTGCGCCATGCCGGCGTGGTAATCGCCGCTGGCATGATCGCGGAAGTTGGCGAAAGCCACCGAGCGCGAGGTGCTGATGTCCTGCCAGGTATAGGCGGCACCGGCGCGCAGGCCCAGCGCTCCCCACTGACCGCCGCCGTAGATGCCGGCGTGGTAGTTGTCGGTGGAGCCCGACGAGCGGCGCGAGTCGACGTCGACGCTAGTGCGGCTGTAGCCCGCCAGCGCGCCAACACGCCAGTTCTCGGCCACCGGCGCGTCGGCACCCAGCAGGATGCCGCCCGTGGACGTGTCCATGGCGCCGGCATTGCCATTGCCGTTGGTGCTGCCCCAGGCGCCGAACACCCGTGCCCAGCCCGCGGGGCGCGTCGAGTCCGGACCGCAGTCAGAAGCCGTGCGTGGCGATGCGCCACCCTCGCGCTTGTCCTGGGCGGAACCTGCCGCGCAGAAGGTCTCGCGCAGCCGGTCGGTCGCCGCTTCCCGCACATAGCGGCTGTCCTCGATCGAGGCGGTGCGCAGGGAGGCATGGATTTCGCCGGAGAGCTGGTCGAGCGCGCTGCGTGCGGTTGCGTCGTCCGCCAGGTTCAACACCGCGTCCTTCAGGCCGCTGCCGGCCGGCAGGCTCTCCACACCGCGTCCGGTCGCCTGCTGGTTCGGCGTCTGCCCGGCGTCTTCGATCGCACGGGACTGCTGCACGACCAGATAGGCATTGTTGGCATCGTAGTCGCCGCGCAGTCCAAGGAAGGCGGTGACAGCGGTATCGCCGGCCAGCGTGAAGGTGCCATCCAGCCCGCCTGCCGCGGTCAGTACGGTGTAGCGGGTGTCGGCAACGTAAGGCGCATTGCTGGTCTTGGTCACGTTCAGCCGCGCGCCCTCGTCCAGCGTCGCGCGGCCCGTCACGGCGATGCGATCGGATGCCGCCGAGGTCGGGTCGACGTGGACCTGGTAGGTGCTGCCTGCCTGCTGCGCATAGTCGCCGCTGACGTTCAGCGTGCCGCTTGCGTTGCCAGCCGGGGCGATGTTGCCGCCGGCGGCGACGGTCGTCGACCCCACCGTGCCGTTGCCGGCCAGGGTAGCGCCGCTTCGCACCGAGACCGGGGATCCGGCGATGGAGCCGTTGACCGCCAGCGTGCCAGCTTCCACGGTAGTGGCGCCGGTGTAGTCGCTGACGCCGCCGAGCACCAGCGTGCCGGCATCGCTCTTCGTCATGCCGCCGCTGCCGCCGAGGGCGGCATTGATGGTGGCCACGTAGTTCGCGCCCTCGGCGGTGCCATCGCCGACGCGGATCGTCGGCGCATCGCCGGTCAGGACGATGCGGTCGCCTTGCAGCGTGTAGCCGCTGCTGGCGAACTGCATGCCGGCCGCGCGCACGTCGCCCTGGCTGGAGTCCACCGTGACCGTGCCGGGTGCCGCGCCGAATACCGCGAAGCTCTCCGGCAGGAAGGCCGCGTTGGTGGCCCCGTCCGCCTCCGTCCAGTTGGTGTCCCCGCCGGCGCGCCACGTGCCGTCACCGCCGCTGATGGTGCCGTCGTCGCGGCCGCCGTTGTCGCCATCCCAGAAGCTGAGGGCGTTGTCCGATGCATTGACGAGGTTGATCTGCTGCGCGATGGCGGTCTGCAATGCCGCCCTCGCGCCCGAAGGCATGCTGCCCAGGGCCAGCGTGCCGCCGACCAGGTCGCCGCCGTAGCTGATGACTCGGTAGACGCCGGGGCCGAAGCTGCCACCCGGCGTCTGCGCGACGTTGAGGGTGCCGCCCAGGCTCAGGTCGCCGGCGACCTCGATCAGGTCGTTGCGCAGGCCGCCTACGGTATTGGACTGCCCGAAGTCGACGTTCAGGTTCGCACCGGGGTCGAGGGCGAGATCGCCGTTGATGGTCAGCGTGCCAGCGTCGCCCGGCGCGGCGCCCGGGGTAAGGTTTGCTCCCGCCGTCACCGTGACGTCGCCGCCGATGACGCCGGTGCCGCCCAGCGTACCGCCCGTCACGGTGGTCGCGCCGGTTGCCAGCGACTGGTCGCCCTGGATCAGCAGCGTGCCGCCGGTCACCGTGGTGGCGCCGGTGTAGCGGTTCGCCGCGGTCAGCTCGGTGGTACCGGGGCCGTCCTGGCGGACGCCGCCGCTACCGCCGATCACGCCGGCGAAACTGACCGCATCGGCCCGGCGGAACGCCAGCGTGCCGTTGTTGGTCACGTCGCCGGAGATCATCCCCGTGGTGCCGCCGTCGCCCAGCTGCAGGGTGCCGGCGTCGATCGTGGTGCCGCCGCTGTAGCTGCTGTCCCGGGTCAGGATGATGGTGCCGCTGCCGGACTGGCGCACGGCGCCGGTGCCGGAGATGGTGCCATCGAAGGTCGCGGCGTCGCTGCGGTTGAACGCCAGCGTGCCGCTGTTGACCACGTCGCCGGCCAGGCTGCCGGTGGTGCCGCCGTCGCCAATCTGCAGGGTGCCCGCCGCGATCGTGGTGCCGCCGCTATGCGCAGCATCGCCAGTGAGCGCAAGCGTGCCGGCACCATCCTTGGTCAGCGATCCCGTGCCGGACACCGCGCCGCCGAGCGTAGCCGTGGTGCCCGCGTCGGTGATCACCGTGCCATCGGAAACCAGCGTGATCGCACGGCCGGTCGACAGGTCCGCGGTGGTCTGCAGCGTGCCGCCGTTCATGGTCAACCCGCCTGCCAGGTCGCCCAGGTTCGCGTCGGACGAGATGCGAACCGTGCCGCCGTCGATGCGCGTGCCGCCCGTGTAGGTGTTGTTGCCTTCGAGCACCAGCGTGCCCAGATCGGTCTTGACCAGCTGGCTGCTGCCGGACAGCTCCGAGGCGATCGTCGCGGTATAGCCGGCGCCGTCCAGGGTGCCGTCGCCGACGCGGATGGTGGCTTCGGTGCCCGACAGGGTGACCGGATCGCCTTCGATGCGATAGCCGTCCGTGGCGAACTGCATGCCGGCGGCGCGGACCACGCCGTTGTCGTTGTCCACCGTGACAGTACCCGGCGCGCCGGCGAAGACGGCGAAGCTGTCCTGCTGGAAGGGGGCGTTGGCGCTGCCGGTCTCCTCGGTCCAGTTGTCGTTGCCGGTGCTGCCTTGCCAGACGCCGTCGCCGCCGTCGATCTGGCCATCGTTCCTTGCCCCGGCAGCGCCGTCCCAATACCGCAGGGTCAGGCCGTTGGTGTTGACGAGGTTCACCTGCTGGGCGATCGACGTCTGCACATAGTAGTCGGGCGAATTGACCGTCACGGCTCCGGTGCTCAACGCGCCGTCATAGCTGATGACGCGATACACCCCCGGACCGAAGTTGCCACCCGGCGTTTGCGTGACGTCGATCGTGCCGGCAAGGGCAAGGTCCCCGCCGACTTCGATCAGGTCGTTATAGGCGCCGCCGACGACGCCGGCCTGGCCGAAGTTGTATGCCAGCGCGGCGCCCGGATCGAGAGCGAGGTCGCCGTTGATCGTCAGCGTTCCCGGGACGTTGGTCTGGCCGCCGGGCGCTACGGTGGCGCCGGCCGCCACGGCCACGTCCCCGCCGATGACGCCGGTGCCGCCGAGCGTGCCGGCGTTGACACTGGTGGCGCCGGTGGCCAGCGACTGGTCGCCCTGGATCAGCAGCGTGCCGTTGTTGACCGTGGTGGCGCCGCCGTAGCTGTTGCCTGCCGTCAGGATCGTGGTGCCGGTGCCATCCTGGCGAACCGCGCCCGTGCCGGAGATGCTGCCGTCGAAACTGACGGTATCGTTGCGGTTGAATGCCAGCGTGCCGTCGTTGGTCACGTCGCCGCCGATCATCCCCGACGCAGCGCCGTTGCCAAGCTGCAGCGTGCCGGCATCGATGGCGGTGCCGCCGGTATAGGTGTGGTTCGCGGTGAGGATCGTGGTGCCGGGGCCGGTCTGGCTGACTGCACCCGTGCCCGAGACGATGCCATCGAAGACATATGCATCGCTGCGCGCGAATGCCAGCGTGCCTCTGTTGGCCACGTCGCCCGCGAGGCTGCCGGTGGTGCCCCCTGTGCCGACTTGCAGCGTACCGGCCGCGATGGTGGTGCCGCCGGTATGGGCGGCATCGCCGCCGAGCGCCAGCGTGCCGGCGCCGTCCTTGGTCAGCGCCCCGGCGCCGGCGACAGCGCCCGCCAGTTCGGCCGTGGTGCCGCCGGCGGTCGCGATGGTGCCGTTACCGGCCAGCGTCACCGCACGGCCGCTGGACAGGTCCGCCGTGGTTTGCAGCGTGCCGCCGTTCAGCGTCAGGCCCCCCGCCGCGTCGCCCAGATTGGCGTCGGCGGCGATGCTGACCGTACCGCCGTCGATGCGCGTGCCGCCGGTGTACGTGTTGGTGCCTTCGAGCACCAGGGTGCCCAGATCGGTCTTGGCCAGCTCGCTGGTGCCCGAGAGGTCCGATGCAATGGTCGCGGTGTAGCCCGCACCGTCCGTGGTGCCGTCGCCGACGCGAACGATGGCTTGCGCGCCCGACAGGCCGACCGGGTCGCCCTGGATGCGGTAGCCGTCGGTGGCGAACTGCATGCCGGCGGCCTCGACTGCGCCGTTGCCGTCGTCCACGGTGACCGTGCCCGGCGCGCCGGCGAAGACGGCAAAGCTGGCGTTGCTGTAGGCGCCGTTGATGACGCCGTCCTCGCCGGTCCAGCGGTCGTCGCCGGCCGCCTGCCAGGTACCGTTGCCGCCGTTCACCGTGGCGTTGTTCTTCGGGCCGCCGTCGCCATCCCAGAAGTTCAGCGTCTGGCCAGCGCTATTGACCAGGTTGACCTGCTTGTCCACCGAAGTCTGCAGCGACACGCTGGTCAGCGGCGAGTTGACGGTCGCGCCCTGGTCGTTGAGCGTGCCGTCATAGCTGATGACGCGATACACACCGGGACCGAAGGTGCCGCCGGCGGTCTCGGTGACGTTGATGGTGCCGTCCAGCGTCAGGTCGCCGCCCACCTGGACCAGGTCGTTGAGCGGGCCGCCGACGACATTCGCCTGGCCGAAACTCACGTCCAGGTTCGAGTTGGCCGCCAGTTGCAGGTCGCCGTTGATGGTCAACGTGCCTGGGGCCGCGGCACTGGCGCCGGGACTCAGGGTCGCGCCACCGGCCACGGTCACGTTGCCGCCGATGGTGCCGGCGCCGCCGAGCATCGCGCCGCTTGCCACCGAGGTCGCACCCGTGGCGGCGCTCTGGTCGCCATTGACGAGCAGCCCGCCCGCCAGGACGTTGGTCGCGCCGCCATAGCTGTTGGTCCCGGTCAGCACCGTGGTGCCGGCGCCGACCTGGTTCACCGCGCCGGTGCCCGAAATCGTGTCGCCGAACGTGTAAGCGTCGGCCCGGTTGAACGCCAGCGTGCCGTTGTTGGTCACGTCCCCCGCCAGGGTGCCGCTGGTGCCGCCCGCACCAACCTGCACCGTGCCGGCGGAGATGGTGGTTCCGGCGGCATAGACATGATCGCCCGTCAGCGTGAGCTGGCCGGCGCTGGTCTTGCCCAGCCGTTCGAACTCGCTGACGCTGCCGCCATCAAGCGTCAGCGCAGCGGCATTGTCCACCGCCAGCAGATCGTTGCCGCTACCGCCGCGCACACCGGTGCCGGCAAGCACGGCGCCGTCGCGCAGGCGCAGCGTATCGTCGCCAGCGCCGAGGGTCAGCGCAGCCGCAGCGGTATCCAGCGTACCGGCGACATCCACGATATCGTTGCCCGCGCCGAGGTCGCCGTTGGCGCGCAAGAGGCCGGTCGCCGCGACGGCAATGGTGCTGTTGCCAGCATCGCCAGTGAGCGCCGCGGGCACGCCGCCGTATGCGCCGACAGTGCCGTTCACCGTCAGCGCGGAGTTTCCGGTCATGTCGATGGTCGCGCTCGCCAGTTCGCCATCGACCTGCAGCTCGCCCGCCGCGATCCGCGTGGCGCCAATGCTGCTGCCGGTGGAAGTGAGCACGGTCGTGCCGGTGCCGATCTGGGCGAGGGCGCCCGCGCCGGTCAGCATGCCGTCGATCGAGACCGTGTCGCTGCGATTCACGGCCAGCGTCGAGGCGGCCTTGTCGACCACGATGTTGCCAGTGCCGACGTTGCCGCTCGTGCCACCGTTGCCGACCACCAGCATGCCGTCGTTGATGACGGTGGGGCCGGTGTAGGTATTGTCGCCGGTGAGCATCCAGGTGCCCGCGCCGTTCTTTGCCAGCGTCGTCGCGCCGCCAGGGCCGTCGGCGATGGCACCACCCAGGGTATTGAGATCGGTGTTCGTGCCGCCCAGGCCGACGGTACGCGCACCCGTACCCGCCAGCGTCACCGGCGCGGTATTCTCGAACACCAGCGCACCGGTTCCGGACGACTCGATGAACGTCACGCCGGTTTGCAGCGTGAAGAGACGGTCGGTGGTATCGCCGGCGCCGGTGTAGCGCAGCGTGCCGTTCTGCCCGATCACCAGGTTGGCCGCGTCGCCCGAGGAGGCGCCGATGCTGCTCGCCTGCCCGCCGTCGGCCAGCTTGTCGACGCTCAGCACACCGCCCAGAATCGTGGTTGCGCCGGTATAGCTGTTGGCCTGGTTGGTAAGCACCCATGTGCCTGCGGCGGTCTTGTCCAGGGATGTCGAACCGCCGGTGCCGTCGGTGATCTGTGCCGCCAGCGTGTTGTTGGCCGTGTTCGACCCCGTCAGCGTCAGCTTATGGGCACCGCTGCCGGCGAAGGTGATGGGCGCGGCATTGGTGAAGTTCAGCGCACCGGTGCCGGAGGCGTCGAGCGTACCGCCAGCCAAACCTACGGTGAACTGCCGGTCGGTCGTGTCACCCGTGCCGACATAGCGCAGGGAGCCGCCATTCAGCACCAGGTTGCTCGCATCCGCGGTGGAGGCGCCGATCGAGCTGTTCTCGCCGCCATCGCCCAGGCACATCGCTTCGATCGACCCACCGTTGATGGCGGTACTGCCGGAATAGCTGCTGTTGCAACCGTGCAGGCGCTGGGCGAGGCCGCCATTCTTGATCAGGTCGCCGGTGCCGCTGATGGCACCGTAGTAGTAAGAGTTGCCGCCGGTGCGCAAGGTCAGGGTCGCATCGCCCATCGTGATGTCGCCACCCGCCGCTCCACCACCTCCCAGGTAGGCGAGCGCCGTGTCGAAGCCGTTCAGATCCAGCGTGGCGCCTGCCACGTTCGCCATCGACAGGGCGCCCGCCGTACCGGCCGGACCAAAGGCATTGGCGGTGCCAGCGCGCAGGGTACCGCCCTCGACCACGGTGCCCCCGGTGTAGGTGTTCTGGGCGTTCAGTACCATCGTGCCGGGGCCGGACTTGTACAGTGTCCCGGTACCGACGACGTTCCCGGAGAATCCCAGCGTCGTGCCGACGTTGTCGACCTGGATACGACCGAAGCCGGTTTCCAGAGCGAAGCCGCGATCGATGGTGATACTCCCGCCGCTGTAGCTCAGTGTGCCACGACGGAGCGCCAGGTTGGCCGGGTCGCTGGTCGATGCGCCGATGCCGCTAGCCTGGCCGCCATTGGCCAGACTGTCCACCGCCATCGTGCCATTGTCGATGATCGTGCGGCCGGTATACGTGTTGCCCGCACCGAGGATGGTCTGGGTCCATTGGCCCGTGCGTGTCACGCCGCCGGTCCCGGTGATCGCGCCGGTGAAGATGCCTGAGACGCCATTGGACGTGAGGGTCGCCGAACCGAGATCGACCGTGCCACCGCCGTTCAACGAGCCAACGGTATTGTTGAAGTCCGCCAGGTCCAGCGTCGCGCCCGTCTCGACGATCATGGTTCCGGTCGTGCTGCCGAATGCCGTTGTCGAGCCGGCCTGGAGCGTGCCTTGCTGTACCTGGGTGCCACCGGTGTAGGTATTGGCTCCCGAGAGCACCAGGGTGCCGGGGCCGGACTTGGCCAGGCGGCCGTCCCCGACCACCGTTCCGCTCATGGTCAGTGTGGCCGCGCCGTCGCTGACGCCGATGCCGCCACCCCCAGTTCCAAGCGTGAAGCCCCGGTCGGTGCTGTCGGTGGTGCCGGTGTAGGCCAGTGTCCCGCCATTGTTCAGCACCAGATTGGCCGAGTCGCTGCTGGAGGCACCGATCGAGCTGTTGGCGCCGCCATCGGCCAGCGTCTGTGCGGCAAGCGTGCCGCCATTGACGGTCGTGACGCCGGTATAGCTGCTGTTCGCGTTGGTCAGTGCCAGCGTGCCGGCGCCAGTTTTCGTCAGGCCTGCCCCGTCGGGACTGACCACTTCGCCCTCGAGGGTCAACGTACTGGCAGCCTGCGTGACATCGATCGTGCCGTGCTGGACCGCGCCCGAGCGTCCCAGCGTAAAGCCGCGATCGGAGGTGGCGGTGGCGCCGGTGTACTGGAGCGTGGCGCCCTGGATGACAAGGTTCGACGCATCGGACGTCGATGCGCCGATGCTGCTGGCGACGCCGCCGTCGCCAATATTGGCGACGGACAGCGTTCCCTCGCCGACAGTGGTGCTACCTGTGTAGTCGTTGCCAGCGTTGGCGAGCGTGACGAGGCCGCTACCGGCCTTGGTAAAGCCGATGCTGCCGCCGTTGTCAACGATCTGGGAACCAATGGTGAAGTTGCCGGTACTGTTCTGCTGGACGCCAAGCTCGCCGCCGCCGGTGGTGCCGGTGATGGAGCCGCCGGTGATGACCTGGTCGTTCGCGTCGACGGTCGGTGCAACGATGATGGTGCCGTCCACCCCTAGCGTCTGGCCGGCGGCAACCGTCACGGTCGTGGCAGTCGGTTCGGTGTAGCGCAGGCCAGCAAGTTGCACCGTACCACCGACCTCGCCGTGGAAGCCGTCAACGTCGGTGATGTACTGGCCGTTCTGCCAGGTCGCGGCATTGTCCTGGTCGGTATAGTCGTCCTCGGTGAACGCGACGATCGCGCCGCCTTCCACCTTCGCGTAGTCGGTACCGTTGACCGTGGCCCATCCGCCGAGCGCCGTATTGCTGGTGGTGATGTTGGTGGTGCCGGACTGCACGAAGTCGACCAGGCCGCCGTTGTGAGTGATCGCGCCAAGGTTGAGGTCGACGGTACCGCCTGCGCCTGCGGTCGCCCCCACCGTGTTGTTGCCGCCTGCAATGTTCAGACCGTCGAAGGTCTGGCTATTGGTCGCACCGGCGGCGCCATTGACGGTCAGAGCCCCTCCGCTCATGTTGAGCGTGGAAGCGCTGGAGATGATATCGCTGGCCGGTGCCCCGGCCGCGGAGAAGTCGAGGTTTAGCGTGCCGCCATTGACGTTGGTGTCCCCGCTGTAGGCGTTCGCACCCGTCAGCGTGAGCGTGCCAGCGCCCAGCTTGGTCAGGCCGCCCGTGCCGGTGATGCTGCCCGCGTAAGTCGTATCGATGCCGGAGCCCTGATTGACCGACAGGTTGCCACTGCCCAGCGCGACCGTGCCACCCGTGCCGGACAGCGCTCCGGCCGCCAGGTCAAAACCGTTCATGTCCAGCGTGCCGCCGTCGACGGTGACATCGGTGGTCGTGCCAAACGCCGACGCGCTGCCTGCACGCAGCGTGCCCCCGTTGACATCGATGGCACCGGTGCGGGTATTGGCACCGGTCAGCGTCCATTCACTGCCGGCCGCACCGTCCATGCCCAGCGTACCGGTGCCCGACACCACCCCCGACAGGGTATTGGCTCCGGCATAGCCGCCGCCCAGCGTCAGGCCATTGTTGGCGATCCCGTCCATCAGCGTGACGTCGCCACTCAGGGAGAGCGCCCCGGTTCCGTTGTTCAGAATGCTGGCGCCACCAGATTGACCGGCTGCCCCGATCGTCCAGGTGCGGTTGCTGCTCGCCGCCGCGCCCAGATAGTCGATCACGCTGTTGTTCACCACGGTGACGCCGCCGCCGGTGCCCAGCCCGAACGAACTGGCGACACCGGTGTCGGCCAGGCTCTGAATGCGCATCGTCACCGTTCCGACCGGCGTACTTGTCCCGGCATTGGCGTGGCCGACGAGCGTCGCGCCCGAATAGGTATTCGCTCCGCCCAGTGCGATATAGCGTTGCGCGCCTCGTCCGCTGAAGGTCATGGTACTGGCGCCGCTTCCCCCGATTTGACCCAGAAGCTCCAGGTCACCCGTCTGCGCGGAGATCACCATGCTCCGGCTCAGGTCAACGCCATTGTCGATATTGCCCGTCAGCGTCAAAGTGCCGGTGCCACTGTGAATGAACATCGCTCCGGAGGTGCCGCCGCTGTAGCGGAAAGCCCAGTCGCGGTTCGACGTATCGCCATCGCCCAGATAGTGCAGCCGGTCGGAATACTGATTGACTGCCCGGAAGGTAATCAGTCCGGCCGAGCCGAGCGAGCTCGCCTCTCCGGTATTGCCGACCGAGGTGAAATAGGCGTCGCCGTTGACATCGAACAACACGCCGCCGGTGAAGTCGCTTGCATCGTTGTTCAGATTGACCCCGGTCTGCGCTCTCAACTCACCCGCGCCGGTGAAGCGAGCGGATCCGGAGGCACCCTGGACCCGGACAGAGCCTCCCTCGAGAACGATGGTGCGATTCGCCGCCAAGGCCTGCGAGCTGTACAGCGTTGTATTGCCAGCCATCGATACCACGTTGCCCGACGCGCCCAACCCCGCGTCCGTCGTGACCGACAGCGTCCCCTCTGCGACACGAATGTCGCCCGAGAACGTGTTGGTACCGCCCAGCGACAGCGCGCCAGCTCCGCTCTTGGTGAAGCCACCGGTGCCGGCGAGAGTCGAATAGATGATGGTGGTCCCGGCGTTTCCCGTCGAAATCGTCGGCGTCGCGCCGCCGAGCGTGATGGTGCCGCCGGTGAGCGTGTAGCCACTGGCCAGGAAGTTGAGCCCCCCCGCGGCCAATGTGCCGTTTGCAGTGACGGTGCCCGCCGTGCCGCCAAAGACCGCCGTATCGTAGGCAGCGTTATCCCAGGCTCGGAACGGGCCTGCCACGCCATCGGCGCTCGCATTCCAGCGGACGGCGCTTGTGTCCCATATCCCTGTCCCACCTTGATTTGGGCTGCCCCCATTGACATCCCAGTACATGTCCGCAGCAACCGCAGGGGTCGCCGCCATGCCTAGCGGAAGCAGCAGCGATGCGACATGCGGCGCGCAGCTGACAACCTTGCCTTTCCACTTCGTCAGGCGCCCTCCCCGCAGCAGACGGGAGCCGCATAATGCGTCCCGCCACGGCGCGGTTGAGCGTGACATTTCAGATTTGATTTCGGCGTCGGTGTCGGCATTATTCCGCATGTGATTTCTCTCTCGATGATCCAGCCTGGCTCATGGCTTCGACGGCCGGACGGCAATGCCGCGCTCCAGCTCGTCGGAATATGAGTGCACCCCGTACTCCCACCGGGAGAGCGGGGGCCCCGTCGTCTGACCCGACCGCCAGCACTTGCCAATCCCCGGCAGCGTTCTGCCTTTGGATGGAAGCACCGTTGCTCCGGCACGAAACGCGTGCCGGGTTTTCCCCAGGGAAATGAAATCCCGATTCTGGTTTCCCTGGGCCGACCCATGCCGTAGGTCGGGTATGTCGGGTACCGCACAGAAATGCGGACTTAATGGTATTTATGGACGGCCTGGCTGGCTTCACCCCCAAGGGTGAAATGGCAGGGCTGGGCTGCCCGGCGTCGAAGCATCACAAGCCGCCGCGGCGGTCTTGATCTCTTCGCAGGGGGGCTCTCTCTGGTCGGCCGGGAGCGGGACCGCGCAACGGCGATGGGGCGACGGGCGCCCCGCTCTCCGCTACGTTGCAATTGTTTGCTTTTCTACGGAGACGAAGCCGCTGACCTCCATGGCGGGCTCGACAGAAAATGCTTGTCCAAGCCCCCCCCCCTGAGTGCTGGCAGCGAATAAAGAGATGCTTAAACCGGCAGAAAGAAAAATTCAGTTGCGCCCGGCTAGATTACAGCGTCCCGATTTATCCGGACCAACGCCTGTGCTCGTATCAGGGCGGGTCGATAGCGAAGGACGTTGTGCCGACGCAAGCGCTGGTTAATGGTATTTTCGACTTATCGATTGCGCCCTCTTATGGGCGGTGAAATTTCAGGCCGGGCATGGTCGTGCGGTGAGAGGTGAAATGGTCAGTCAAATGACAATAGCGGACCAACTGATCGGGTCCATTTATGACAGCGTTTTTGCCGGGGGAGCCTGGGGCGATTTTCTGGATGCGCTTGCAGACGCCGTACCGCATGCCAAGGCCTCGCTGCTCGTCTGCGACCGGCGAGCTGGTGACAGCGTGGTCGTCGCTGCCTCCAGCAGCTGGAAGACGGGCGCCGTCAGCAGCTATAACGACTACTATGGCGCCGTGAACCCGCTCCCGCGGTTGCTGCTCGCCAGGGACGATCGCGCTTATGTCGACCGCCAGCTGATCGAGCCTGGCGAATTCCACCGCTCGGAAGTATTCAACGATTTCCTGCATCCCAATGGAATGGGCGCGTCCGCCGGTATCAAGGTGGAACTGGAGGACGAGCGCGCAGTATTGCTCGGTCTGGCGGCACCGGTTGGCAGCGCCGACGACGAAGACATCGTCGCTTTGCTGGACCGTCTCGGACCGCACCTGCGACGCGGCTTTTCGTATTGGCGCAAGTCGGCCGCCAGCCTGCAAGCTGGCATGTCCGTCGACGTCTTCGACTCGCTGGACGTGGGGATGATGGTGGTGGGCGCGGGCGGGCGGGTGCGCGAGATGTCGCCGACGATGAGCGAGATGCTGGCCAGGGAGTCGCCGGTCGAGGCATCGCCCCTTGGCTCCATCCGCCTGTCCATCGACGAGGCGCAGTCGATGCTGGAAGCCATGCTCGAAGACTGGTCAGACAGCACGGCAGTGCCGCACATGGAGAGCTTCTGCTGGCGCGACAGGCAGCTTACGCTGGTGCGGCTGAGCAAGGACCGCGTTCTCGCGGGGCTCGAAGGCCCGTCTGTTGCCGTACTGCTTCGCGCAGCCGCCGGCGGGCAAGCGTCGCGTTTCGACGGGCAGGAACTGGCCACCCGGTACGGGCTGACCAGGGCCGAGAGCCGCGCGCTGCACGGCATCGTGGCCGGGCTGTCGATCGACCAGATGGCCGAGGAAGCGTATGTCAGCCGCGAAACGATCCGTTCCCAGATGAAGAGCCTGTACGCCAAGACCGGGACGAACAGCATGACGGATATCCTGCGGCTGGCGCTGCTGCGGGACGTATCCGAAGCGGAGGTCGCTGTGCCAGGCTCTGCCTGACCAGCGCCGGGCATCCGTCCCGAGCGGCCACCGGGCGGACAGCGAACAGGCTCGCCGCCGCACGGCGGTTTTGCCCCGGCACCACCGCCAGCGTACCGGGGCCCACGCTTATTCCAGCGTGATCTTCTGCTCCTGCGCGATTTTCTTGCGCAGTTCCAGCTCCTTCCTGATCTGCGCCGCGAACTGCTGCGGCGTGTTGCCGTCGGGGTAGGCGCCGCTCTCGACCAGGCGGCGACGCGCGGCCGGATCCTGCAGCGCCTTCACCGCGGCTTCGTGCACGCGCGCGATGATGGCGGGCGGCGTATTGGCCGGGGCGACCAGGCCGTACCACGCCATATTGTTGTTGTCCTTCATCCCTTCTTCGGCAAAAGTCGGCACGTCGGGCAAGCCCTCCACGCGCTTGGGCGCGGCCACGGCCAGCGCCCGCAACTTGCCGGCCTGGATATGCGGCATCGACGACGGCAGATTGTCGAACTGGCCGCTGACCTGCCCGGCCAGCGTGTCGTTCAGCGCCGGGCCCGAGCCGCGGTACGGCACGTGGACCATATCGGTCTTGGTCGTCATCTTGAACAGCTCGCCGTCCAGATGCGAGATGCTGCCCTTGCCCGCCGATGCATAGCTGTACTTGCCCGGCTCGGCACGCAGCAGCGCAATGAACTCCTTCAGGTTCTTCGCCGGCACCTTCGGATTGACGGTCAGCACGTTCGGCACGTTGACCAGGTTGGTGATGGGCGCGAAGTCCTTCAGCGGATCGTAGGGGTTCTTCGGGTTGGTCGCCGGATTGGTAGCCATCGTGCTGACGGTGGCGATGCCGATGGTGTACCCGTCCGGTGCGGACTTGGCCAGCGCATCGGCGCCGATCGCGCCGCCGCCGCCGCCGCGGTTTTCCACCACCACGGGTTGGCCCAGTTGCTTGCCCAGCGCATCGGACACGGCGCGGGCAACGATGTCGGTGGTGCCGCCGGCCGCGAACGGCACGATCAGGCGAATCGGTTTGGTGGGATAGCTCTGCGCCTGGGCGGCGCCAGCCTGGACAAGACCCAGGACAGCCAGGCACGACAGGGTGCCGGCGGAGAATGCGGATTTCAAGAATGCCTCCATCTTGTTGCTATGGCCCTGCCACGCACCAGCGGTGCGCGGGGGCTGCTGTATCCGGCCGCAGTCGGCACAATGTTCCGTATCGCGGAACAAAGTTTCGACTTTTGCCGGTATGGCATTGCACTCTGAAAGCCCGGCCCGGCATATTGGGAAGAACCCCTGTTGCCACGACCGCCGGAACACAGATGGATCGAACGGACCGCCCGCCCCGGCTGTCATGCCGATGTCATTTCTGCCTTGCACAATCGCCTCCGCTCCAACGAGCGAGCCGCACTCGCCACGACGCGGCGCCGAATTGCGGCGCACCGCACCACGGGCTGTCCTTGACACCCGTTTTTTTGCGGCTTGAATGAAAACGTTTTCATTTTCACCAGACCGACCCCGCACCGACCGATGCCCCGTAGAGCCCGCCCTCTGACTTCCGCTTCCGCGCCGGCCAACGGCACGACGCTGATGCACGTCGCCGAGGCAGCAAAGGTGTCGCTGGCGACGGCCTCGCGCGTGTTCGGCAACCCGGAACTGGTCCGCCAGGACACCGCCGAGCGCGTGCTGCGCGCGGCGGAGGAACTGGGCTTTCGGCCCAACCTGCTCGGCGCCAAGCTGCGCGCGCAACGCACGCGCATTGTCGGCGTCATGTTGCCGACGCTGGAGAACGCCGTGTTCGCCGAATGCTGGCGTGGCATCGAAGAAGCGGCGCTGACACAGGGCTACTCGCTGATGCTGGTGACGAGCGACTATGACCCGCAGCGAGAACGGGAGCGCATCGAATATCTGCTGCGGCACCGGGTCGACGGCATGGTGCTGACGGTGGCGGACGCAGCCCGCAGCGCGGTACTCGACCAGCTGGACGCCGAAGGGGTGCCCTACGTGCTGGCGTACAACCAGGCGCCCAGCCGCGGCAAGCGCCATTCCGTTTCCGTGGATAACCGTGACAGCGCGAGGGCTGGCGTCGAGGCGCTGATTGCAGCCGGGCATCGGCGCATCGCCGTGGTATCGGGCTCGTTCGTCGCCTCGGATCGCGCACGACAGCGGCACGCCGGCTATGAGGACGCCATGCGGGCGCACGGGCTGCAAGCCTTGCCGCCGCTGTCGCTGCCCGGGCATACGCCAACGCAAGGGCCGGCCGAGCTCGAGTGCATCCGCCGGCTGGTGTCGGCCGCACGGGCGCCCACCGCGCTGTTCTGCACCAACGACATGCTGGCCATCGGCGTGATTGCCATCCTCAAGCGGCTTGGCATGGCGGTGCCGGGCGATATCTCCGTGATGGGCTATGACGGCATCGCGCTGGGCAACCTGATGGAGCCGCCCTTGAGCACGGTCGTGCAGCCCAATACCGAGATCGGGGCCCGCGCACTGGCCACGCTGGTGGCTCGGCTGAATCCGGCCGCCGACAACTCGGACCGCGGCTTGCCGCGCACGACGCTGCTGCCACACACGATGCGCGCCGGCGCCACCGTGGCGCCGCCCCCCTGACGCCGCGCGAGCGGACCCGCCCTGCCCTTCGCCTCGCACCCTGCTTCCCCCAACGACGTTACTTGATCAAGGAGTTCACCATGCAATCGACTTCGTCCTGGCTGCGCCGCCTGCGCTGGCTGCTGCCCACGGTTGGCGCGGTCGTATTCAGCCAGGCTGCGGCCGCGCAGACCGCGATCTGCTACAACTGCCCGCCGGAATGGGCCGACTGGGCCGCGCAGATTCGCGCGATCAAGGAGAAGACTGGCGTCACGGTGCCGCACGACAACAAGAACTCGGGCCAGTCGCTGGCGCAGATCGTCGCGGAGAAGGCCAACCCGGTGGCGGACGTGGTGTACTACGGCGTGACCTTCGGCATCCAGGCGCAGAAGGAAGGCGTGACGGCCCCGTACAAGCCGGCCAACTGGAACGACATTCCCGAGGGATTGAAGGACCCGCAGGGCAACTGGTTCGCCATCCATTCGGGCACGCTGGGCCTGATGGTCAATGTCGATGCGCTGCGCGGCAAGCCGGTGCCGCAATCGTGGGCCGACCTGCAGAAGCCGGAGTACAAGGGCATGATCGGCTATCTGGACCCGGCCAGCGCCTTCGTCGGCTATGTGGGCGCGGTGGCGATCAACCAGGCGATGGGCGGCTCGCTGGACAACTTCGGCCCGGCCATCAAGTTCTTCAAGGACCTGCAGAAGAACCAGCCGATCGTGCCGAAGCAGACCGCGTACGCGCGCGTGCTGTCCGGCGAGATCCCCATCCTGCTCGACTACGACTTCAACGCCTACCGCGCCCGCTACAAGGACCGCGCCAACGTCGCCTTCGTGATTCCGAAGGAAGGATCGGTGGTGGTGCCTTACGTGATGAGCATGGTCAACAAGGCCCCGCACCAGGCGGAAGCGCGCAAGGTGCTGGACTTCGTCCTGTCCGATGCCGGCCAGGCGCTGTGGGCCAACGCCTATCTGCGCCCGGTGCGCGCCAAGGCGGTGTCCGCCGAGGTGCAGGCCCGCTTCCTGCCGGCTTCCGACTACGCCCGTGCGAAGACGGTCGACTACGGGAAGATGGCCGAGGTGCAAAAGGCGTTCAGCGACCAGTACCTGAAGGAAGTGCGTTGACGGGGATCGCCTCGACGCTGCGCCGGCACCCGCGCGGTCCCGTCCCGGCCAACGGCCCCTGCCCGATGGAGAGTCTCGCATCATGACCCGCCCCTCCCGCGCTCCTGGCGCCCGCACGCTGATCGTCTTCGCGCTGCCCGCGCTGATCGTCTTCCTCGCCTTCTTCTGCCTGCCGATGGCCAAGCTGCTTGTGGTTAGCGTGGCGGGCGACGACGGTGCGGGGGTCTACTGGACGGTGCTGTCCAGCCCCCGCTACCTGCATAGCCTGCTGTCGACGGTGCTGCTGTCCGGCCTGGTGACGCTGGCCACGCTGCTGATCGCCGGGGTGGCCGGCACCTTCCTGCAGCGGCATCCGGTGCCGGGCAAATCCGTGCTGGTCGCCATGCTGACCTTTCCGCTGGCGTTCCCCGGCGTGGTGATCGGCTTCATGGTGATCATGCTGGGCGGACGCAACGGCCTGCTGGCCTCGATCGGCGACCTGCTCGGCGGGGAGCGCTGGACCTTCGCCTACGGCATGACCGGGCTATTCGTCGGCTACCTGTACTTCTCCATTCCGCGCGTGATCCTGACCGTGATGGCGGCGGTCGAGAAGCTGGACGTGTCGCTGGAGGAAGCGGCCCGTTCGCTCGGGGCCGGCCGCTGGCGCGTGGTGCGCGACGTGATGCTGCCTGCGCTGATGCCGGCGATGATCTCCAGCGGCGCCATCTGCTTCGCCACCAGCATGGGCGCGTTTGGCACCGCCTTCACGCTCGCCACGCAGCTCGATGTGCTGCCGCTGACGATCTACAACGAGTTCACCAACTACGCCAACTTCGGCATGGCCGCCGCGCTCTCGATCCTGCTCGGTGCCGTGACGTGGGTGCTGCTCGCGGTGGCCCGCCATCTGTCCGGCAACGCGGTTGCCGCCACTGCCTAGGAGCCCCGAGCATGAAAACCAATCGTCGCGGCGGCGCCTGGTGGGCGCAACTGGTACTGACCATCGCGGTCTGCGCCTTCATGACCGTGCCGGTCGTGCTGTCGGTACTGGCGGGCCTGACCAACAACATCTTCGTCGGCCTGCAAAGCGGCCTGACCACGCGCTGGGTCGAGGAAGTGTGGGCGCTGTACCGCAACACCATCTTCCTGTCGCTGTGGATCGCGCTGGCCTGCCTCGCCTGTACCCTGGTCCTTGGCGTACCGACCGCCTACTACATGGCGTTGCGGCGCAGCCGCGTGACGCGGGTCATCGAGGAGCTGCTGATGCTGCCGGTGGCGATCCCGGGGCTGGCGACCGCGCTGGGGCTGATCCTGCTGTATGGCGGGCTGCCGTGGCTGCGCACCAGCTGGGTCTTCATCCTGATCGGCCATGTGCTGTTCACCCTGCCCTTCATGGTCCGCTCGGTGCTGGCGATCATGTCGGCCATCGATATCCGCACGCTGGAGGACGCCGCGGCCAGCCTCGGTGCCTCGCGCATGCAGCGCTTCTTCACGGTGGTGCTGCCAAACTGCCGGCAAGGGATCCTCGCCGGCGCGCTGATGGTCGTGACACTGTCGGTCGGCGAATTCAACCTGACATGGATGCTGCATACGCCGACCACGCAGACGCTGCCGGTGGGACTGGCCGACAGCTACGCGTCGATGCGGCTGGAAATCGGGTCGGCGTACACCATCGTGTTCTTCCTGATGATCATTCCCCTGCTGGTGGTGATGCAGATGATCTCCGCCATGGGCGCTCGCGCGAAGCGGCACCCGGTGCAGGAGACGCCGGAGCCCCTCGCAGGCTCCCTTGCTTCCTCGCTGAGCCTGGCCGCTGGTGCGGGCACTTCTACCGAGCAGGCACAGAACCAGAACCAGACCCGAATCGAGGCCCCTCGCCATGCATGAACCCACTCCAATCGCGCTGCGCCGCTGCGGCAAGACCTTTGCCGACGGCACACGCGCCCTCGAGCCGCTGGATCTGGATATCGGCGCCGGCGAAACCGTCGTGCTGCTGGGGCCGTCGGGCTGCGGCAAGACCACCACGTTGCGCATGATCGCCGGACTGGAATTCCCGGACGATGGCGGCGACGTGCTGTTCGGCGGCGCCACGGTAACGCATCTGCCGATCGAGCAGCGCGGCGTCGGCATGGTGTTCCAGAACTACGCGCTGTTCCCCAATATGACGGTGGCCGAGAACATCGGCTACGGGCTGCGGGTGCGCCGGGTCGATGCACAGACGCGGCAGCGCCGCGTCGACGACATGCTGGCCATGATGCAACTGGGCGCCTTCGCCAACCGGCGGGTCGATCAGCTCTCCGGCGGCCAGCGCCAGCGGGTCGCATTGGCGCGCGCGATCGCGGTACAGCCGCGCGTGCTGCTGCTGGACGAGCCGCTGACCGCGCTGGACGCCAAGCTGCGCGATGCCCTGCGCGCCGACATCAACCGGCTGCTGCGCAGCCTGCGCATCACCACCGTCTATGTCACGCACGACCAGGCTGAAGCGATGGCGCTGGGCGATCGCATCATCGTGATGGACAAGGGACGCATCGCGCAGAGCGGCTCGCCGCAGGAAATCTATCGGCAGCCGGCCAACGCCTTCGTCGCCGACTTCATCGGCACGATGAACCGGCTGCCCGCGACCGCCGAGCACGCGGTCTGGCGGGTACCCGGCGGCGCGCTGCCGCGTGAGCCGCACCCCGCCGAGGCGATACGGGCCGAACTGATGTTCCGACCCGAGGACGTATCGCTGACCGAGGCGCCCAACGCCCACGACGTGCATCTGAACGGCAGCATCGTCACCGCGCTGTTCCTGGGCCACGCCACGCGCCTGCTGGTCGATGTCGGCGCCCCCGCCCCCATCGTGCTCGATACCGCGCGGCGGGACCGCTGGATGGCTGGCGACCGCGTCGGCCTGCGCATCGATACCAGCCACCTGCTGACCGTTCCCGCGGGGAGCGCCGCATGATGCAGCCCACGGCCAAGCCCTATCTCCTCGCCCACATCACCGACCTGCATATCAAGGCAGGCGGCAAGCTGTCATATCGGCGCGTCGATACGGCCGACGCACTGCGCCAGTGCATCGACGCCCTGCACGCGTTGCCGCAGCGACCGGACATTGCCGTGGTGACCGGCGACCTGGTCGACTTCGGCACCGAGGAGGAATATCGCTTTCTCCGCGCGATGCTCGATAGCCTGCTGATCCCGGTGCGGCTGATGCCGGGCAATCACGACAGCCGCGAGGCGCTGCGCCGCGTCTTTCCGGACCACCGCTACCTGTTCGAGGCGGGTGACGGCGAGGCGCCCATTCACTACCGCATCGACGCCGGGCCGCTGACGCTGATTGCGTTCGACTGCACCGTCCCTCGTCAGAGCGGCGGGCGCGTGGACCCCGATGCGCTGCCATGGCTCGAGGCCGCGCTGGCGGCTGCGGCGGATCGCCCTACCTTGCTGATGCTCCATCACCCGCCTTTTCACACGGGAATCGGTCATATGGACGAGCAGGGGCTGGAAAACGCCGCGCTGCTGGAGGCGGTAGTCCGGCGCCATCCGCAAGTGGAACGCGTGCTGTGCGGCCATCTGCATCGGCATATCGTCCGGCGCTTCGGCGGCACCATCGCGATGACCGCCCCGGGACCCGCGCATCAGGTCGCGCTGGATCTGGACCCGCGTGCGGCCTCGCGGTTTCGCATGGAGCCGCCCGGCTACCTGCTGCACTGGTGGCATCCGGAACATGGGCTGGTGACGCACGCCGCCGCGATCGGCGAACACGGTCCGGCCTACCCGTTCTTCGATGCGCAGGGGAAGCTGATCGATTGAGTATCGCCGCGGCGGGAAGCGGGAAACGGCGTTTCGATCCGAGCCCAGGACAAGCGGCGCGCCTCGGTGTACCATGCCGGCGGCGGGCCCGTAGTGTCTCACCCGCCTCGGCCAGGGCGAAACTCGGGATGGGCTGCCGCTGCGGGGTTTTCCCGGTTCCCGACACAACAATACCGGGACCTCGATCATTGTCTCGTCACGGCAGCATCCATCGTGGCGCTATCCCCGGCGTTCGCCAGCAAATGCCGCCGGCGCAGCAAGAAGCCCCCTACCCGCGCCGCATCACCCTTGCTCGCAGACGCACATCGTCGACGATCGGCACCAGCGCCAGCCCCGCGAGCAGCGCCGCGAACCACAGCGTCGCGCTGAAGCCCAGTTCCTTGAACGCGATCGCACCGACCAGTCCACCGACAAAGAACAGCACCACCAGCGTGGTCAGCACGCGCAGCTTGAACCTGTTGGCGATGACCGGTGTCAGGCGGTTCCGGGACAAGGATATCCGCTCGGCGGGTGCCGTGCGGTTCCAGTAGACCAGCTTGCCGAGCTCGATGCCGATGTCCGTGACCATGCCGGTGATATGGGTGGTGCGGATCTCGGCCCGGGACACCTTGGTGATCAGCGCGTTTTGCAGCCCCATGATGAAGCAGAGCACCAGCACGGTCGCCGGCACGAAGAACGCCGCATGCCGCTCCAGGTTGTGGCCCAGCAGCCCGAATGCCAGCAGCAGCGCGGCCTCCAGCATCAGCGGCAAGGCATATTCCGCGCGCAGCCGGGCGCGGCGCGCGAAGTTCACCATCACGGCAGTACATGCGGCGCCGGCGATGAATGACATCAGCGCGGCGAGGCCACCGAGCACCAGCGTGATGCTGCCCACCGCAAGGTGATCGGCCATTGCGGAGACGATGCCCGACATATGCGAGGTGTACTGATGCACCGCCAGGAAGCCTCCGGCATTGATCGCGCCGGCGACGAAGGCCAGATAGCGCCCGAGGCGCCAGTTGGCTTCCGGGGTGCGCCGCGTGCCGGCAAGGCTGCGAAGGTATGCGATGGGCATGGTGGCACGAACGACGGCGTTTCCGCTCAGCGGCGGAACAGCCAGAGCACGAGCGAGACCACCGCCGAGATCAGCAGGCAGGTGGTGATCGGCAGATGGAAGCTGAAGCCTGCGCGAACGATATGGATGTCGCCGGGCAGCCTGCCCAGCGGCAATCGCGACAGCCAGGGCCACGCCAGTGCGGCGAGCAGGCACAGCAGACCCAGGACGATGAGAATGCGCTGCATGGCGTTGGGGAACGGGACGATCAGCGGATGGGATGCCCAAGCCTAGCAGGTCGGACGCCGCCTTGCACGCGTTCCGAGCCCAGCGGCAGGTGCCTGGCGCTCCCCCACGCCGCCCGGACGCCAACACGGAAACGCCCGCCGTGTCCATTGCCGATACTGCGCAACGGATGCGGCGGGCGTCATGGCCTTGCGGCGTTCGCTAGGCAGTCCGGTCTTCGAGAGCCCGAACTGCCGCGGACTCAGGGCCGGGTCACCGAGACCCCGAAGTAGCTCGATGCCTGCCGGGAGCCGGTTGCCACGATGACGCCCGTGTTGCCCAGGCTCATCGAGACAGTCTCGGCCGTGGTCGCCGTCAGCGGACGATGACGCAGGCCAATGGCGGGCTGGTTGATGGTCCAGCTATCGAGGCGACCGTCGTCACGCAGCCGGCTGTAGGTGCCCGCGGTGGCATCGACTTCGGCAATGGTGGTCGAAAAGGTGCTGATGTCCTCGACCATGCCGGACGAGAGGACGGACATGTCCCAATACGCGTTCTTCGCGCCCAGCGCCGGCAGCGTCAGCGCCTTCTGCTGGCTGGCGACGATGAAGCCGGACTCGGTGCCGATGAACATCGACACCACGCCGTCGGTACCCTTGAACGCATGGGCGCGCTGGGCGCCGTCTTCGTCGGTGATGTCGAAGCTGCCATCCGGGTTCGCGGTGATGACCGGGGACTGAGCGTCATTCCATGGCGTGCAGCCCTCACGACCGCATTCTGCGCCGCTGATCACGCCGTTGGCGTCGATCTTCAGCGTGATGCGGGTCGGGGCCAGCTCGCCCGTTTCGGCTTCGAAGCCCAGGCCATTCCAGTCGCCGGCGAGTTCGGCGATGCTGATGGTCTGCTGCGGCAGCATCAGGAACGGCGGCGCGCCCATGGAGGCGGCGTTGATCACCGTGATGCCCGAGCGGGACACCAGCGCGGACAGGCCATCCACATTGAAACGGCAAGCCTCGTTGGCCTCAGGCGTGATGGGAAGCGTGCCGCTTTCCGTCTCGCCGGGGACGCTGATGGTCATGGTTTGCGCATCGAGTGCGACGGTCTGGGAGATGCCGCCGATCGCCAGATTGATCATCCGGTACGCGCCCGTACGCAGGCCCGCGCAGCTGGCCGATGCCGGTTGCAGCGCCGTGCGGATGGCTTCGGCGCCTGCATTGTTGGCGACGGCCTCGGACAGTTCCGCGAGAGTGGTGCCCGAACGAGCCAGCGTCGCACCCAGCGTATCCAGCTTCTGGTCCAGCGCATTGCCGGCGGTGTTGCCATGCGCGGCCACCAGGGTGTCACGGATCGGATCCACACCGGCCAGATCGACCACGCCATCGAGCATCCGGCGCACCGAGCCGGTGGCGGTATCGACGTTCGCGTCGGTCAGCCGAGCCTGCGCTGCGGCGTCAAAGGCTTCGAAGAACGCGGCTGCGCTGCCTTGCGCCAGCGATGCGGTAATCAGTTCGGTCAGCGTCGTGATGTTGGCCACCACCGCCGTGCCCGTGCCCGGCGTCACCACCGAATGCAGCGTTGCACCGTCGGGGGTCGCTACGCTGAGCACGCAAGGACGCTGTGCGTCGGCGATGCTCAGGGTAAAGGTGCCGTCTGCCGCCGTGGTAGCCGAGGCGGTTCCCGCCACGCACTTGGCCTGTACGTCTGCATTGGCCAGCGCAGCGCCGACCGCCGCCGTACCGCGGATGGTGGTCGTCACCGGCGTCTGGGGGGCCGCGCCATCTCCGTCCCCGCCGCCGCCGCATGCGGCCAGCATGGCAGCTGCCACGCCCGTCAAAAGAAGCCTGAATTGCATTCTTCAATATCCCGTGTTGTGCCGCGGAAGGACGCGCAGGCGCGACGCCTCCAGCGGCGCTGTTTTGATTGTTTTTCCGGTTGTTGATCCCGGTACATCGACCCCGTACTGCTCGCCCCATATCCGGTGGCTCCCGGCTATCGGCGTGCGCGAGTATGTGGGAGGTTTAAAAAGTGCCCTAATCCCCACAAAGGAGGGTTGACGGGATGCGAGCGAACTGCGGGTGGCCGAGGGACGCCCGGCCTAGCGGCTCAGGTCAAGCGCGGTGCTGACCACGGGTGCAAAGGCGGCGCTGGCGGCGTCGAAATCCCACCGCTGGACCCGGCACTGCGCCAGACCGTCCCGGATGCGGTGTTCGACGACGTTGACCGAGTTCGGGATCGACGATCGCACCCGGTGGGAGACGGCGGTACCGGCCTGTATCGCCCATGCACGACGCGAAGAGGGTCCGGACAAGGGCACGACATAGGGAAGGTGAATGTGTCCGCCAAGGACAACATCCATGCCGGCGTCCACCCATGCCGCCACGGCCGCGTCCCGGCCGATGAGAAGGTTGCTGGTATCGGATTCCACGATCGCCCGCACCGGCTGATGCACGACCACCACGCGCAATTGCTCGTCGCCCGCTTGCCGCAGGCGCGCGCAGACCCGTTCGATCTGGGCGGGCGACACCACGCCGTTCTTGTGCCGCGACGGCCTGGTGGTGTTCACCCCGATGGCAAGCACCCGCTCATTGCTGAAGACCGGTTCGAGCGCGGCGCCCAGCGCGCGCTTGAAGCCGCCGTAGGGTGTGAAGATGCGGGCCGCCACATTGAAAAGCGGAATGTCGTGATTGCCCGGGATGACGAGAGTCGGCACGGCAAGACCGGCCAGAAATGCCCTTGCCGCCGAGAACTGCCCCCTTCTCGCTCGCTGGGTCACGTCGCCCGACAGCACCACCAGATCCGGCGCCAGGCTCCGGGACAATTCGGACAGGGCGCGCACCACCGCAGGTTGTTCCGTGCCGAAATGCGTGTCGGAGATATGGAGGACGCGACTCATGAGCGATCCAGACGGCTCGTGTCTCGCGGGATCAGCAACTGCAGGCGCTTCGGGGAGACCGAGAATTGCAGCGGCGTGCGAGCCCAGGAGATTTCGCCGTCCATCGCCACCTTGATGCGCCGCCGGCCACGAACACGCACGGTCAAGCTCTCGAAGGCGAAGCTGACGACCCGGGAGGCATCGCCCAGCCGTCCCATGGCGCCCATCAACAGCAGTCCGTAAAGCGCCAGCGTGCCGACGGGCTTCGCTGCCATCGCCACCAGCCGGTCTTCCTGCAAATGAACGGCCTCGTCGATGCCGATCTGTTCGAGCTGCAGGCTGTTGTTGCCAACCACGAGGGTGGGCGTGCGCATGATCCGCATCTGTCCCTGCGACAGCAGCTCGAGCGTCAGCTGGGCAGGCGTGCGCATCAGGGTAATCAGTGCCGAGATCAGCGCCACCCAGCGGCGCCTGCCCAGCATCTGCTTGTAGACCTCGCGGTCTTCCAGCAGCTGGGGATACAGCCCCAGGCTCGCGTTGACAAGGAACGGACGGCCGTCCAGCAGGCCGACTTGTACCGGTTCGATGCGCGCATCGAGCAGACTGGCCACGGCCTCCTCGGTCTCCCGCGAGATGCCGTAGGTGCGGCCGAAGTAGTTGAAGGTGCCGCGGGGCAGGATGCCGAACGGCAGCCCGGTGGGCAGGACGGCTGCCGCCACCGCGTTCAAGGTACCGTCGCCGCCGGCGGCGACGACCACGCCGTTCACCGCCGCTGCGCGCTCCACCGCCATCGACGCGACCTGCGGCAGGCGGCTGGGTTGGTCCACCACGAAGAGGGTGTAGGCCCGTCCGGCCTCGCTTAGCCGCTCCTCGATAATCCTGCGCGTCTGCTCGGCATCGCCGCTGCCGGAGCCGCCGTTGAAGACGATGAAGAACGGCGCATCCCCGGACAGGGGTACCGGAGGCTCGGGATGCGAAGGCTCGTCGACGTTGGGCATGGGCACAAAGATACCCATACCCGTGAGACAAGACAACCGTGCTTGGCCGTCAGCGGAACGCTGACGGATCGGACCGCTCCAGCGGCGCGACGCACGCAGGCACCGCCATCGGTGGCAACCCCTGCGGTCGTCCCCGCGGACGCGGGGATCCCGCGGCTTGCATCGCCGATATCGCCAGGACAAAAGACGCTGGGTCCCCGCCTGCGCGGGGACGACGGACTTTGGGCCCCTTCTGCTTGTGCCCGCCCCCTGCAAAAGACGCTGGGTCCCCGCCTGCGCGGGGACGACGGATTTGGGCCCCGTCTGCTTTTGCGCGCCCCCCCTGCCGTCGTCCCCGCGAAGGCGGGGACCCAGCGGCTTGCTTCCAGGGGATGCGGTCGAGGACTCCATGGACTCCGCAACCCGGTGCTCGCAATTCGAGAGGAGTGTCCTACTCTAGGACTTGCGCGCGTGCCGAAATTGCCATACGTCCGCCGCGAATAGCCATTGTTATTGTTTTCCCGGCAAGTATCTGGAAGCCAACTGCCCGGCGCAGCGTGCATATTCGTCCGCCTCGGATGACCGCTGACCCTATGACAGACCAAAGACGCCGCCGCCCATCCTTGTCGAGGATCGGGCTGGCCATGGCCACGTTCGCCATGGTATTCGCATGCCAGATTGCCGCCTCGCCTGCGGTTCACCGGAAGGCGCTTCTGACAGCCGCAGCGGTGGCGTTCCTGGCGGGAATCTCGGTTGGCCTCTGGAAGCGCAATCGCCGCCCGGGCCGCTTCGCCATCCTGTGCGCCGCTCCAAGCGCGCTGTTCATCGCACTATCCATTTCCGTTCCGCCGGCGGCCTTCCCCGGGATCGAAATCAGCATCGAGCCGGACAGCCGGGCGTCCCAACCTGCGCGGCTTGTCCTCCAGCTGCTGTCCACACCGTACGCAGGCATGCGGCAGTTCCAGGGCAACGATTGGCACAAGCAGGGCGACGAGTATGTTGCGACGGCCCCGAATCCCGGCCCATTGACATACCGTGGCACGTGGGCACCGCTCTCCAGGATTCGAGTCGCGGCGATCGACGGCGACTCGAATATCACCATTCGGATTGGCGACGAGAGCCATCGCGGCGTTGTCGGCGACGGCCGCTTTGCAGAGGCTCTACTTCCGGAAGGCTCTCCGGGATGGAAAAGCGGACTTCAGCGACTGCTCGCCGGCTTGGCCGTCGCCCTGGCCATCCTGACTGCATTGCAGTACGCCGCTTCGCTCCCGGGTGCGACCGCTACAGTGTTCTCGCTGTCGATCCTCGTTGCATCCCTTGCATACTGGCATGTCGGTGACCGGAGCCATGCGGGCGCACTCGAACTGGTCGGCTTCGGCGCTTCCGGAAAGCCGGCAATACTGGAACTCGATGCAGGGGGCGGCTTCACCCAGGCTCTGACTTCGAACTTGACGACAGGAAGCGTCGCGCTGCGCCACTTCACGCTGGAGCACGCCGATGATTGGCAGCTGCAGGCCATTGGAGGGACGCTGTCTCCGTTGCATGGCCGAGCGGCGCGGTCGTCGCCCATCATTGGTGGCACCACGGCCCACTGCTCCTTCGTGGCCAGCAAATTCTGCCTGTATGAGCTGACGCTTGCCGCGCCCAGCGCCTCGATAGCGATGCTCCATGCGGGAGGGGTTCAGGAAGTGCCCCTCCCCGAGGCTTCGCCTGGCGCAGAACGGCTCTTCCTGCTGGCCGAGCGCGTTGGCGACGGCGTATCGATCTACACGAGCCGGGCAACCATCAGTCTGTCCCCGTGGGACAGGCACTCTGGCTGGGTTTCCCGTGTCCGCCTGGAGGACGAGAACGGAAAGCCGATAGCGAAAGTTGTCAGGGTGGATCCGGATTCGGGATCGTACGTCGTCGGCCCTCCCATGCAGGGCGACGGCTCGCTGCAGGTACCTCCCCTGCAGCGGACGCAAACCACCGTCATCAAGGCGATGGCGATCCTCGCAGCCGCACTGTGCGCGGGCGCGGTCATTCTGATCGCCTGCCTTTGCCGGACGGTCCTTTCGTTGCGCGATGCGTATTCGCAGGGCCGGCGCGCTCCGGTTCTGCTCTGCTGCGGGTCGGTCGTCTTCGTTCTCTCCGTGGCGGCAGTCGCCGGCTGGCCGGCGATCATCAACTGGGACGGCTTTCATCCCTATATCTACGCACAAACGGGAACACTCGATCTCTGGTACGGCCTTGGATACCCTCTGGTTGTCGGGGCGTTCCTGATGCTCGGCCCGCCGTGGATTATCAGCCTGTATTCGCTCCTGCTTACCGGCACGCTATTGTTGACAGTCGCATCGTGGTCGCTCCGGTCGGGCAAGACGCTGGCAGCCTGGATACCGGTGATCGTGCTGGTTGCATGGTTGCCGTTCAGCAGCATCATGATCGGCACCATGATGCACCTTCGCGACACCATGAACGGCCTTCTTCTCGCCGTCTACTACGTCGCCGCTTTTCGCCTGGCGCTGACATGGCGGCAGCATTCGGCGTCGGGTCGGGCGCTGTGGGCCGCCGGCATCGTGACGCTCGGTGCGCTGCTGTCATTGTTTCGCGCCGACAATATTCCAAGCCTCGGCCTGGTCATCGTGATACTGGTCCCACTGGCGGCAGGGGTGTCGCGGCGCACCATGCTCGCCACCGTGCTCGGAATCGGGCTGGCCGGCGCAATCCTGGCGGGGTCCGGAAGCGTGGTGGAGAGAGTGCTGCTACCCGGACAAACGGTCGTCGCAGCGGAGAAGGACAACTACAAGGCGGCGGCCATGGTCAATCCGCTGACCGGCATCCTGTCCCACGGCGCGGCGCTGCCGGAGGCGCTGCAAGAGCGGCTGTTCTCGTCGCTGGATCGGGTCATGGATGCGCGGTACGCGATCAGCCACTGGTCCCCGTACCATATTTTCTATTGGCACGACACCTCCGGCTCCCGGCAAAAGCCGGGCAACGCGGAACTTGCCGCACTGCGGTCCCTGTATCTCGAACTGATGGTGAAAGAGCCGCTCCTGTTCCTGCGGCTCAGGACCGCGACGTTCGGCGGGTTGATCGGTCATCCCTGGTACCGCCTGGACGCCTATCCGCCGCTGGACTACATGGATGACTGGCTCGCATCGTCCAGCCCCGAACAGATCCGGGTAAGAGAACTCTACGGATTTTCAGGTCGTGGGCATCCGTTCCCGGCGGTAACGGCATTCGCCGAAACGCTGGCGAAAAAGACCATGAGCCATCTTCCTCAGCTCATCGTCCTGATCATTGCCCTTCCCTTCTACCGACGGTGCCCGATAGCGGCGACGATCGCGCTTGCCGTGCTGGCGCGAACGGCGATCTTCTACCTGTTTGCCCCGGCTGCAATCTACCTGTACCTGTATGACGTCCACCTGGCAGGGCTGCTGATGCCGATGTTGCTCGCCGTGGAGCATGCCTATCGCGAGCAACACGGCCGCGCGCCGTAGTCGCTGGCCATCGGCCAGGGCGACATGGCGGCACCCGGGGACCGGCGCGCTACACGGGCAGCCGCGCCGCCGTATCCATGGCCCCCATGCTTATCGCCAGCGCCCGCGCGGTCATGCCGGCCGAGTCCCTGACATTCGGGTCGGCGCCCGCGGCCAGCAGCATCTCCAGGATCTCCACCCGGTTGAACATCGCCGCGAACATCAGCGCCGTGCGTCCGTCCGGACCGGCGTCCGCCACGCTGGCCCCATGGTCCAGCAGCAGACGCACGATGGCGGTATCTCCCTTGAATGCGACCCCGTCCAGCGGCGACTGGCCCCGGTCGTTGCGCAGCGCGGGGTCGGCGCCATGAGATAGCAGCAGCGCCGCGGTGGCGGCGTGCCCGTGGTAGCAGGCCAGCATCAGCAGGCTGTCGCCGTTCTGGTTGCGCAGGTTGGGCGGCAGGCCATGCTCCAGCAGCGGTCGCAGTGGTTCGCTTTCGCCGGCCCGCACCAGAGCGAAGACCCGCTGCACCTGCGCCAGCGTGTCGTCGTCCAGCACGGGCCTGCCCTGGCTATCGCGATCCGGCTGCATTTACTTCGCGCCCGCCGTTTCGTCGATCCGCGCCGGCGCTTCCTGCCGCCCGCTGGTGTAGGTCGGCTGCTCGCGCCGCTGATGCGGGGCGGGCTTGCCGGGCAGCGGGGGCAGCGCCTTGGCCTTCTCCAGGTCGATGCCCGCGATCTCGGCCACGCGCCGGCCGTAGTCTTCATCGCAGTGCCACAGGTGCCAGACCATGCGCAGCTGGATCGGCTCCGGACATTGCTTCAGGTCGCCGCCGATGTTGTTGACCAGGTCGTCCCGCTCCCAGTCCTCGAAGGTGCGATAGCGCTCGCCGGCCTGGCGGTAGTCGTCGGTCGTGCGCGAGGTCTGGTAGCGGCCCAGATGCCCTTCCACCCACTGGTGATATTCCTTGGCCGGCTTCGGTGCCTCCTGCAGTCCACCCATGATGCTCGGCTCGTAATTGATGTGCTTGTTGCCGCCGGCCGGGTCGACGTAGTAGGCCATCGCCGCATCGCGCTGATTGGTGTGGGCGCGCGCCTTTTCCTGCGGCGCGTTGATCGGCAGTTGCAGGTAGTTGGGGCCGACGCGGTAGCGTTGGGTATCCGAATACGACAGCGTACGGCCCTGCAGCATCTTGTCGTCGGAGAAATCGATGCCATCGACCAACACGCCGGTACCGAAGGCCGACTGCTCGGTCTCGGCAAAGACGTTGTCCGGATTGCGGTCCAGCACCAGACGTCCGACGGGCAGCAGCGGGAATTTGTCCTCGGGCCAGCGCTTGGTATCGTCGAGCGGATCGAAGTCGAGCTCCGGATGCTCGTCGTCGCTCATGATCTGCACGCAGAACTCCCATTCGGGATAGTCGCCCCGCTCGATCGCCTCGTACAGGTCGCGCGTGGCGTGGCCGACGTCCTGTCCCTGGATTTCCGCCGCCTGCGCGGCGGTCAGGTTGCGCACGCCCTGCTTGGGCTGGAAGTGGAACTTGACCAGATGCGCGACACCCTGGTCGTTGACCAGCTTGTAGGTATTCACGCCCGAGCCTTCCATCTCGCGGTAGGTGGCCGGGATGCCCCATGGGCTCTTGACCCACGTCACCATGTGCAGCGCTTCCGGCGACTGCGAGACGAAGTCATAGAAGCGCCACGGCTCCTGCCGGTTCGTGACCGGATCGGGCTTGAAGGCGTGGATCATGTCCGGGAACTTGATGGCGTCCCGGATGAAGAAGACCTTCAGGTTGTTGCCGACCAGGTCCCAGTTGCCCTCGACGGTCTTGAACTTGATGGCGAAGCCGCGCGGGTCGCGGGCCGTCTCGGGCGACTCGCGTCCGCCAATGACGGTGGAGAACCGGACGAATACCGGCGTCCGCACGCCAGTCTCGTTCAGCACTTTGGCCCGGGTGTACTTCGACGCCGGCTCGTCGCCGATGCGGCCGTAGGCCTCGAACCAGCCATGGGCGCCGGTGCCGCGGGCGTGCACGACGCGCTCGGGGATGCGCTCCCGGTCGAAGTGCGTAATCTTTTCGATGAACTGGTAATTCTCCAGCGTGGCCGGGCCGCGCTCGCCGACGGAGCGCAGCGACTGATTGTCGCTGACCGGATGTCCCTGGCGGGTCGTCAAGATAGGCTTCTGCTCGTTCATGGCGGAACCTCTTTGTAGGGATGTGATGAGTCATGCCCGCAGACGCAGCGCGACAAAGAGGTCGTAGCCGTCAACACGCAAGGCCCGGGGCGCGTTCTGGATGCTTGACGCAAGATGCAGGCCCGGCCGGCGCATAGGTCACAGGCGGGAAAATTCAAAGTCGGAAATGCCGATGCATTGCCTCGGCGAGCAGATCGACTGCCTCATCGGTCCGTGACGACGCGGACCGGAGAAAGACCACCTCGTGCGGCGGAATGGCGGGCAGACCGTCGAGGATCTGCATGTCGGCCGTGACGCGGACCCGGTCGATCAGGCTGACCGCGAGCCCCGCCTCGACGCAGGCCTGCACGGCCTGGCTGGACGGGCTGTCCAGTACGACGCGCCATCGGCGGCCGCTGCGGCTGAGGGACTCCAGCATCGCGTCCCGATAGGGGCAGTCCGCTGCGTACAACGCCAGCGGCAGCGGATCGGCACTGCCGATCCTTGCCGTGGCGGCCCCGACCCAGACCGGGATGGTGGTGGCCACCCCCTCCGGACCCTGGCGCGGCCGCCGCTGCGGCTGCGCCACCAGGGCGGCCTGCAGCTTGCCGCGCTGGACCTGATCGCGCAGCGTGTAGCTGGGAGAGGTACGCACCTCCAGGACGACATTGGGCCAGGCAGCGGTGAAGACAGGCAGGATGTCCCGGATGACGTGCGCCGCGTATTCGTCCGGCACACCGAGCCGGATCCTGCCGGCCAGGCGCGTGCCGTGCAGCTCGGCGAGGACGCGGTCGTGGGTGGACAGCAGGTCCGCGGTGGTGGCCAGCAGCCGCCTTCCCAACGCCGTAAGCGCGACGGACTGGTTGTCGCGCTCGAACAGCCGGCCGCCGGCGACGGCTTCCAGTTTCTGGACTTGCGTGCTGATGGCGGCAGGACTCTTGTGCAGCAGTTCGGCGGCCGCCTTGAAGCGGCCGCTGCGCGCCACGGTATGAAAAGTGCGGACCAGTTCGATATCGAGGACGGCGCTCATGGTTTCGGATTTGTGAACGACTGCTGCAGGAAGTTTTGGTTTACGAGACTACACCGGTTTTGTAGTCTGGGCACCATGTCCCATTCTTCCGCACCGCCCTGCCCCGCCGCTTGCACACCGCGCGGCTGGGCAGCTACCCTGCCGCTGCCCCTGCTCGAAACCGTCCTGATCGTGACATGGAGCTCCGGCTTCGTCGGCGCGCGATTCTCGCTGGACCATGCGCCGGCCATGCTGGTGGTGTTCTGGCGCTGCGTGCTCGTGAGCCTGGTGCTGCTGCCGTTCGTCATCGCGCAGCTGCGCACGGCCTCCCGCGCTGCGCTGTTGCGCAGCGCGGCCGTCGGCCTTTTCTCGATGGGCGGCTATCTGGCCGGCGTGGTCAAGGGCATCGAGCTGGGCGTGCCGGCCGGGCTGGCGGCCCTGCTGGCCGACCTGCTTCCGCTTGGCGTGGCGTTGCTGGCCACGGTGGTGCTGCGGCAGCGGCTCCCCGCGCGGGCCTGGCTGGGTTTGGCAACAGGGGTGGCCGGCGTGGTGCTGGTCACGCACGACGTGGTGTCGGTGGGCAAGGCGCCGTTGTGGGCCTACGGCTTGCCACTGCTGGGCATGCTGTCGCTTGCGGTCGCCACGCTGTGGCAGAAGACCACGAAGGGACCGGACGCACTGGGACTGCTGCCCAACCTGTGGATGCAGTGCCTGGTGTCGGCGCTCGCCTTCGCCGGTCTTGCCGGCATGGAAGGCAGCCTGATGCCGGTCGCCAATGCCGGCTTTGCACTCAGTGTGTTGTGGACCGCGGCGTTCTCCACGCTTGGCGGCTACGGCATCTATTGGCTTTGCCTGCGGCGGTCAAGCGCGACCCGCGTGGCCACGGTCCTGTATCTGAGCCCGGCGGTGACGATGTTGTGGGCCTGGGCCATGTTCGGCGAGCCATTGAGCTGGACGATGGCGCTAGGGGCGGCGACATCCGCGCTGGGGGTCTGGATGGTGGCGCAAAGCCGGGCCTGACGGCGATGCAGGGCCAGCGCTGGCATCGCTTGCGGGAAAACCGGCTAGACTTCCGCCCTTGCACGGCGCCGTGCGGCAAAGCGAGGCGCGCGCCGCTTCGTCCTCGACAACACCCTGGATTCCCATGATCGACCGCAACCGACAAATCGCCGTCGCCCTGGTGGCATTGGCGGTACTGGCCATGCTCTGGCTGGTGGGCAATGAAACCAGCCCCCTGGCCGGCGATGGCGACGCGCCAGCCACCGACGCGTCGCAGCCCCAGGCGGTGTTTTCCCATCGCAACCTGCCCAAGGACGGTACCTTGCCGCCCGTCAGCATCGATCCTGCCCGCCCGGCCGACCGGCTGGCCGAGTACCCGGCCGACGAAATCCTGCGCGACTACCAGAAGGATGCCGATCTGGCGGCGCTCAAGTACCGTGACGACTATTTCATCGTGGAGGGCGTAGCCAGCGGGATCCGGCGCGAGGGCGAGGACCAGGTCTATCTGGAGATTCGCACCAATGAACCGGCGCTGCCTCTGCGCGCGAATCTGCAGCCACGGCAAATCTGCGGGCCTGCTGGAAGAGTGTGCGAGGTCGAAGCACGCGCCACGATGGTCCGGCGCGGGCAGAAGGTGGCGGTGGAATGCAGCGGCGGCCAGCTCGCCGAAGGCAAGCCTCTGCTCGAAGATTGCCTGATTCGAGGGGGCGCGAACTGAAGCGTGCGGTCGTGGCTGTGGTACGCCCGCATCAACTGCTGCACCGAGGCGCGCGTTGCTCGGCCGTGAAAGGAATCGGAAAGCGACTTGTGGGACAGTTGGCCGGTACGCCCCCGCGCAACGGGCGGCCCGAACCGATCCCCGATGAGCGAGACCTGCCACGACGGCGCCACTGCCCCCAAGCCACCTTGCCCTGACGAGCACGCCAGCGTGGCGCGCTTTTTTCTGCAGAAGGGCCTCGACTTCAACCGCCCCGACATGGTTGCGGTGGCAGTGCAGGCGGCGCGGGAAGCGGTCGTCCTCTTTTCGGGAGCCGAGGCATCCGAGGCCGGGCACATCTCCCATCGCGCGGTGTTGCGCAGGGTGCCGCCGGTCGTCCTGACGGTCTATCGCGATGCGCTCGCCGCCAGCGGCACTGCTGCGGAAGCCGGGCTGGTGGATGCGGTGCTGGCCGAGATCGGCGCCGCGCGCGGCTCCCGGCATCGGCACTGAACCCGCCTCGGTTCAGTGCTCGTACACCGCCTCCCACGTCTTGAATCCCTTCACCTCGATCGGATTGCCGAACGGGTCGGTGAAGAACATGGTCCACTGCTCGCCCGGCTCGCCCTCGAAACGGACCTGAGGCGCGAGCACGAATTCGGTGCCGGCGGCCGTCAGCCGGTCGGCCAGCGCGCGCCAGTCGGGCAGCAGCAGGATGATGCCGAAATGCGGCATGGGCACCAGCACCTTGCCGACGTGGCCGGTGCGCGCGGTGCGGAACGGCTCGCCCAGATGCAGCGAGATCTGGTGACCGAAGAAATCGAAATCGACCCAGGTATCGGTGCTGCGTCCCTCCTTGCACCCCAGCACGCCGCCGTAGAAATGGCGTGCCTGGTCCAGATCGGTAACGTTGAAGGCGAGATGAAAGACGGATTGCATGGGCAGGGAGGAGGGTTGGACAGTCCCGGCATTATGCGCCATGGTGCCGCGCCGCTTGCGTGTGCCCTTCCCTCGCCGCCTCGCCGCTCAATATGAGCGCACCGGCTCCTGCGTGGCAGCCGCCGGTTCCGCCGCGGTACCGTCCGGCGAATCGTGATCCAGGACCTTGCGCACCATCGAGCGCCCACGCGGCGGCATGGACAGATACGCCAGATAGAGCGAGGCCGCAAGGGCGACGCCCGCGACGGTAAAGGCAATAAAGGTAGTTCCCGCGATGCCCAGTTTTCCATCCGACATGATTCGCCTCCTGTAAGGTGCCATAGCGCAGGGTTCCGGCGCCGCCAGTCCAACTGGCGCCCGGGTGCCGGAGTGAACCAAGCAAAGCCCGCGCCACCCGCGCGCATTGCAGCTGTCTCGCCGAACCTTTGGTTGACATGCAAACCATCGGGGCGAATAATAGTTTGCATGTCACCTGTCTCCCCTTCCTCCTCCGCCGCTGTTTCTGCCGACACCGCCCGCATCGAGCAGGCGCGCGCCCGGCTTGGGCGGCTGGTGGGCGCGGTCTATCGGCGGTGGCGTCGGGCGGTCGATCAGAGCTTCCGGGAACTGGGCCTGACTGACGCCAGCCGCGCGCCGCTGGTCGCACTGTACGAATCGGACGCGCCCGGCATGCGGCAGAAAGACCTTGCCGAAATCCTGGCGCTGGACAAGTCGTCGCTGGTCCGGGTGCTGTCGCAGTTGCGGGAACTGGGCCTGGTCGAGTGGGAGACCGAGGAGACGGACCGACGCGCCAAGAGCATTCGATTGACCCACGAAGGCCGCGCGATGGCCGAACGGATGGTGGCCAAGAGCCTGGAAATCGAAGCGCAGATCCTGCAAACACTTTCGCCCGCCGAATTGCAGACCACACGGCAGGCCCTGGAGAAAATTTCCCGCCGCCTCGACGAAATCTGATGCGGCCCCGATCGATGCAACCCTCGCAACCACCTTCGCCGCGACGACCGCAGGAAGCGCCGCAATCCTCGCAGCAATCGTCGCACCAATCACCGCAGCAATCCCCACGACACTGCCCGGAACCCCGCGAACAGCCATTCTCGCCGGCCGTGCGCGCGCCGATGTGGCTGCTGGTGCTGGTGACGCTGAGCGGCACCATGGCAATGCATATCTTCGTGCCGGCGCTACCGCTGGCGGGCACCGATCTGCATGCAACGCCCGCCGGCATGCAGCAGACCATCACCTACTACGTGTTGGGCCTGGCCTTTGGCCAACTGATCTACGGGCCGGTCTCCGACACGATCGGGCGCCGGCCGACGTTGCTGGTCGGCCTGTGCCTGTATCTGTGCGCCAGTGTCATGGCGCTGTTCGCCACCTCGCTCGAATGGCTGCTGATCGCACGCTCGGTGCAGGCGCTCGGCGGTGCGGCCGGCATTACGCTGGGCCGGTCCATCGTGCGGGATACCGCTGCCCCGGGCCGTGTCACCAGCGACCTCGCGCTGCTGAACCTGCTGACGCTGGTCGGCCCCGGCCTGTCGCCGGTGGTTGGCTCGTTTCTGGCCGATCAGTTCGGCTGGCGCGCAATCTATGTGTTCCTGGTCGGCATTGCCGGCCTGATGGTGTATTGCGCCTGGCGCATGCTGCCGGAAACCAATCCGCACCGGCGGTCGCTGGAGGTACTGAAGATCGGCAGGGACTATGTGCGGCTGCTCGGCAATTCGCGCTACCTCGGCTACATGCTGGGCGGGTCCTGCTCCACCACCGCGCTGTATCCCTATCTCGCCACGCTGGCGTACATCGTCCATGGCCAGCTGGGACTACCCGTCTGGCAAGTTGGCTGGTTCGCCTCGGTCACGATTGCGGGCGCCAGTCTCGGCACCCTGATTACCCGGCGGCTGGCGGGCTCGCTTCGCCCCGAGATCTTCCTGAACACCGGAGCGGGACTGAGCCTGTCGATGGCGGTGCTGCTGTTGCTGGTGCAGCTCGGTGGCTGGCTGACGCCGCCGTTTCTGATCGGCATCACCTTCATGCTGACGATGGGTGCGGGGCTGGCGAGCCCGGCCGCATTGTCTCGCTCGATCTCCGCGGTGCCGGGGCTGACCGGCGCAGCCGCCGGACTGTACGGTTGCGGCCAGATGGCGGTCGGGGCGCTCGGGACCAAGCTGGTGGGCTACGGCACCAATGCGACGATCGCCTGCGCCGTGGTGCAGATCGTGATTACCAGTACGGCGCTGGGCGCTTACCGGGTGGCGGCCCGCTCGAAAGCGGCCTGATCCCGGTTCGGCACAGGGTCTGCGCCGTCAAATAAATGATGCTCATCATTTTATTATTGATTGGATGATGAGCATCATCTAAACTGCGCCCAAGAGCCATCCACCAGGAGCGCCCGTGCCCCGCTCATCCCGTGCGCAGACCCAGAAGAACCGTGACGCCATCGAGGCGGCCTCGTCCCGGCTATTCCGCGAACGCGGCCTGAATGGCGTCGGCGTCGCCGATCTGATGGCGGCAGCGGGCCTGACCCACGGCGGCTTCTACAGCCACTTCGATTCCAAGGACGCGCTGGCGGCAAGGGCGTGCGAACTGGCCTTCGTCGAGTCCTTCGACCGCTGGGAAGCGCGGATGCGAGACGCTGCCGACGCGGGCACGGACAAGCGCGCGGCGGTCGCCGACCCGTACCTGTCCATCGCGCATCGCGACCGTCCGGGACGGGGCTGTCCGGCCGTGGCCCTCGCCGTCGATGTCGGGCGGGAATCCGCGGAAAAACCGGTGCGCCGCGCCTACGCCGAAGGTCTACAGGGCCTGGTCGAACGCTGGGCGCAAACCGTGGACGACCCGGACCCGCAGGCCAGGCACCAGCGTGCGCTGGCGGAGCTGTCGACCATGGTGGGCGCGGTGATGCTCGCCCGCGCCACCGCTGGCGATGCCCTTTCCGAGGACCTGCTCGCCGCCGCCCGTGCGGCGCTGGGCCTGCCCTCGCCTGACATTCCCCCGCCGGAAGACTGATCGGCTTGCCATCGCAGCGGCACGGCCTGATGGTGTCCGCCGCATTCGCATCACGTTACCGCCTGTCAAAGAAACGCTTTCCAGCCGAGCCGAACCGGCGGAAGGGAGGCGCTCGGCCTGCGCGGGCTTCTGGCGCGACTGGCCGCGGGCGGCATTCCTGACTCCCCTTCCTTTCGTGGAACCCGCATGCTCGTCAACTCGCTTTCCGCCGCCTTGCACCGGCGCGGCCTGCACTATGCGTGGCTGATCGCCGCCCTCGCCTTCCTGGTCATGCTGACCACCTCGGCGGCATTGGGCCTGCCCGGCGCGTTCCTGGTGCCGCTGCAGCGCGAGCACGGCTGGAACACTGACGAGGTCGCCTCGGTGCTGGCCGTCCGCTTCGCCCTGTTCGGGCTGATGGCGCCGTTCTCGGCAATGCTGATCGAGCGGATCGGCATGCGCGGCGTGGTCACGGCTGCCTTGCTGCTGATCGCCGCGGGCATGGGCCTGGCGACCCAGGCGACGGCGCTGTGGCAGCTCTTCGTCGCGTGGGGCCTGCTGCTGGGGCTCGGCTCCGGCATGACGGCACTGGTGCTCGCCGCGGTCGTCGCCAACCGCTGGTTCTGCGCGCGGCGCGGCCTGGTGATCGGCATCCTGACCGCCAGCGCGGCGACGGGCCAGCTTGCCTTCCTGCCGCTGGCGGCCTGGCTGATCGAGAACGTGGGATGGCGCAGCGCGGTGCTGCCGGTGATGGCGGCCTGTGCCGGGCTGTCGGTGCTGGCGTGGATTTTCCTGCGCGATCGCCCGGCCGACCTCGGTCTCGCCCCGTATGGCGACCCCCAGCCGACGGCAACCGGTGCCCAGGCCGGCACGATGCCGCCGCGCATGGCACTGAGCGCCCCTTTCCTCGCCTTGCGCGACGCGGCGGGCAATCGGGTGTTCTGGCTGCTGGCCGGCTCGTTCTTCATTTGCGGGCTCAGTACCAACGGCCTGATCCAGACCCACTTCATTCCGCTCTGCGGCGATTTCGGTCTCGGCCCGGTACCGGCGGCCTCCGTCCTGGCGATGATGGGCGCATTCGACCTGGTGGGGACGGTCCTGTCGGGCTGGCTGTCGGACCGGTACGACAGCCGCAAGCTGTTGTTCTGGTACTACGGGCTGCGCGGCCTGTCGCTGCTGTGGCTGCCGCATTCGACCTTCTCGCTGTACGGCCTGTCGCTGTTCGCCGCGTTCTACGGGCTGGACTGGATCGCCACGGTCCCGCCGACCGTGAAGCTCGCGGGCGCCACCTTCGGCAGCCGGCTTGCGCCGATGGTATTCGGCTGGATCTTCGCCGCGCACCAGCTGGGCGCTGCCGTGGCGGCCTACGGGGCCGGCCTGTCCCGCACGCTGCTGCTGACCTATTCGCCGGCGCTGTACGTGGCAGGGGCCGCCTGCTTCATCGCGGCCCTGTTGTCGCTGGGCGCCGGCCCCCGCACGGCAGCTGTGGCGGGCGCCAGCGCGGCGAGAGCCTGAGCGCCCTGCCGCTGGTCGAAATCCGGTATCCTTCATCCCGAAGCGGCGCCGCCTGTCCGTCATCCGTGCCATCCCCTCACCGGTCCAGGTCGGACCGGGGGACTCGATGCCGGCGCCGCAGCGGTCAAGAACAATCCCCGATATCTGATGACGGCCCATTTGACGGGCGCGGTGCCGGATCCTCGCGATGCCGGCCTGTCCGCCCGAGACGACCTTGCCAGGAACATCCCATCGGCGTCCCTGGCGCTGCAAGCACTGCTCAGAGGTCAAGCCGCGGTATTTGCCGCGATCGAGCGCAACGCCACGCTGAATGAATGTCTCGCGCAGGTTCTCGCCTGGGTCGCGGACGCAGGGGGCGCCGGCACTGTCGCCCTGCTGGTCACGGAAGTCGGCGGCGAAGGCCGTGAGTGGCAAGCCCAAGGCCTCTCCCCCGAACACGCCAGTGCCATCGCCGCCGCCGCCGAGGCCTTCGGCGGCGCCGCACAGCCCGGCATCGACGACCACGGCGGCGCCCGTCCCGTCGTCGATGTGCGCGGCACCTCCGGCCTGGGCGAAAGTTGGCGCACCGCCTGTCTGGCGGCGGGCATCGAACGGTATGCCCTGGCACCGTTGTGGCAGGAAAATGACCGCAACTGCGGCTTCCTGTTGCTCGCCGGCGACGACGGCACCGGCCGGGGTCTGCAGCAGCCAGGCGAACTCGCCTGCTGTGCGGCCAGCATCGCCAGCCTGGCGATCCGGCAGAACGGCCTGAAGCAGGCTGTGGGGCGGCTGGGGACGCGCCTGGAGGCGGAGCTGTCGGATACGCGGCTGCTGCAGGGCATGAGCTTGCGCGTCGGCGAAAGCGGCATGCCCGGCCTGTTCGATGAAATCGTCGCCGCGGCGGTGGAGATCATGGACTCGGACTTCGCCAGCATCCAGATGCTGGACGCGGATCGGGGCGAGTCCGGCGAGCTCAGATTGCTGGGCAACCATGGCTTCGACGAACACGCGGCGCGCTTCTGGGAATGGGTCGCTGTCGATTCGAGCAGCACCTGCGCGATCGCGCTGCGCACCGCGGCCCGGGTGCATGTCGTCGATGTGGACGACTGCGATGGACAGGTGAACGGCGAGGATCTGCAGACGTATCGGCACCTCGGCATCCGCTCGGTGCAGACCACGCCCCTGCTCTCGCGCAGCGGCCAGCTGCTCGGCATGATCTCGACCCACTGGCGCAGACCGCATCGCGTGACGGAGCGCGATCTGCGGCTGTTCGACATCCTCGTGAGGCAGGCGGCGGACCTGTTGCAGCAGAACATCAACCAGCGCGAACTGCAAAAGCAGGCACGCCAGAAGGACGTCTTCCTCGCGCAGCTGGCGCACGAGCTGCGCAATCCGCTGGCGCCGATGCGCACGGTGGGCGAGCTGATGCTGCGCAAACCGGGCGACAGCGAGCTGGCGCACTATGCCGGCGAGGTCGTGACCCGGCAGGCCGGTTACCTTTCCCGGCTGGTCGACGATTTGCTCGATGTGAGCCGGATCACGCGCGACCAGATCGAACTGCGGGTCGAGCGAACCACGCTGGAGACAGTGACCCGTCTGGCGATCGAAATTACCGCGCCTACCTTGAAATCGCGCCAGCAGCGCCTGCAGTTGTCGCTGCCGCGAGGCCCGGTCCAGCTCGATGCCGACCCGGTGCGACTGTCGCAAGTGTTCGCCAATCTGCTGATCAACGCCAGCAAGTACTCCCCGATCGGCGCGCCGATCTGGCTGGAAGCGGATACCGGCATGGACGAAGGCGGCGAGGACATCGTCGAGGTTCGGGTGCGCGACGTGGGCCTGGGGATTCCGCCCGAACAACTGGAGGAGATCTTCGGTCTCTTCTTTCAGGGTGCGGCCCCGGTGTACCCCGCCACCGCGGGGCTTGGCGTCGGGCTGGCCCTTGCCCGACGGCTGGTCACCCTGCATCGCGGCACGGTGACCGCACATAGCGACGGCATGGGGACGGGCGCGGAATTTCGCGTGCGCCTGACCGCGGGTGCGCGGACGCGGGGACCCGGCGTTGCGACCGAGTCCGATTCCCAGCCATCACGGCCGGCGGCAGCCATCGAGGCGGCGGACGATGGGGATTGCAGGCCCTTGCCGCCACTGCGCATCCTGGTGGCGGACGACAACGTCGACGCCGCGGAATCGCTCGGTGAAATCCTGCGGCTCAGCGGGTACGACGCGCAACTGGCCCACAGCGGGGATGACGCGGTGGCCAAGGCCGATAGCTTGCGGCCCGATGTGGTGCTGCTCGATATCGGCATGCCGGGACGGGACGGCTACCAGGTCTGCCGGCATATTCGCGCCCAGCCCTGGGCGGCGCACGTCACGCTGATCGCCGTTAGCGGCTATGGCACCGACGCCGACCGCCGCCGCAGCGCAGAGGCGGGCTTTGCCATGCATCTGACCAAGCCGGCCGATATCGGCGCGCTGCTGGCGCAGCTGGACAGGGTCGGTTCGGAGCGCGGAGCGCGTTAGCGGTTTGCTCCCTCTCCCCGGCCCTCTCCCACAAGTGAGAGAGGGGAGAAAACCCAAGGCAATTGAAGCGCTAACGGTTTGGCTCCCCTCTGCCGCGAGCGGGAGAGGGGCCGGGAGAGAGGGCAACGGCGGCAGGATGCGCGCGAGCCCGAACGCTCGCCGCCCGCATCAATTGGCGCTGATGCCCTTCGCCTTGACGATCGCGCTCCAGCGGTCGTAGTCCTTGTTCAGCCGCGCCTGCATCTGCTTGCCATCCTGGAATGCGGCAATCGCGCCCGCACCGACCAGCTTCTGCTGCAGGTCCTTGTCGTTGGTGATGATGTGGCGCGTTTCCCGGGCGATGCGGTCCACGATTTCCTGCGGCGTCTTCAGCGGCGCGATCAGGCCGCCCCACGAGTCGAAGTCGAAGTTCTTGAAGCCCTGTTCCGACACGGTCTTCACGCCCGGCAGCATCACCGTGGCGTTGGGGGAGCTCAGCGCGATCGCCTTCAGCTTGCCGGCGCGGATATGGGGCAGCGCGGCCACGACGTCGGCGAACATGATGCCTACCTGGCCGCCCAGCAGGTCGGCCACCGCCGGCGCGCTGCCGCGATACGGCACGTGCATCATGTCGAAGCCGCCCAGATCCTTCAGCTGCTCCATCGCCAGATGGCCGAAGCTGCCGGTACCCGAGCTGGTGTAGTTCAGCGGCGTCTTGCTCGCCTTGGCGAAGCGGATCAGGTCCTGCAGGTTGTCGACGCCCGGCACGACCGCCGGGTTGATGACGATGGCCATCGGCAGGTTGTACACCGTCGCCACCGACAGGAAATCCTTCTTCACGTCGTACGCGTTGTTGCTGTACATCAGAGGCGCCAGCAGCGCCGGCATGCCGAACATCGACAGGTTGTAGCCGTCCGCCGGGCTCTTGATGAAGCTGGCCGTGCCGATCGAGCCCGAGGCGCCGGGCTTGTTCTCGATGATGACCTGCTGGCCAAGGCGCTCGGACAGCTTCTGGGCGACGATGCGCGCCGCCGTGTCGGTGGGGCCGCCGGCCGGGAAGGCCACCACCATCTTGATGATGCGGTCGGGCCATGCGCCCTGCGCGATTGCCATCGACGGCAGCATCGCCATCAGGGAAGCGGCGGCGCCCGCCTTGATCAGCTGGCGGCGGCTGCGTTGCACCTCGGTCATGTCTCTTGTCTCCTGGGTAAATCGAAAATTCGTTGGGTCAGATTACGCCGTTCGCGCGCAGATCCGATACAGCCTTGTCGTCAAGGCCAAGCAGTTCCTTGAGCACCGTCTGCGTGTGCTCGCCCAGATGCGGCGGCGGCATCCGTACCGGCATGCGCTGGCCGTCCATCGCGTACGGCGGCGCCAGCACCGCCTGCGTGCCGGCCTCGCTGTCCTCGAAGCGGTGCAGCAGGCCGGCCGCGGCCGTCCGCTCGGACGTCAGCGCTTCGAACAGGCCGAGCACTTCGCCGCAGGGAATCTGCGCGGCGGTCAACCGTTCGAGCAATTGCGCGCGGGTGAAGCCGCGCAGCGCCTCGCGCAACTGGGGCAGCAGGATCTCGCGGTTGGCCGAGCGCGCGGTGTTGGTGGCAAAGCGCTCGTCGTCGGCCCACTCCGGCCGGCCGATCACCTCGCGGCAGAAGCGCTGGAACTGGCCGTTGTTGCCCACCGTGACCACCAGCGGGCCGTCGGCGGCGTCGAACACGCCGTAGGGCACGATGGACGGATGGGCGTTGCCGTACTTGGGCGGATCGTCGCCTTGCAGCAGCGCTTCCATGCCGTAGTACGAAGTAATCATCAGGCCGCAATCGTAGAGGGCCATCTGTACATGGCGGCCGCGGCCGGTCGACTGGCGGGCGAACAGCGCGGCCAGGATGGCCTGTGCCGAGTACATGCCGGTGAACATGTCGACTGCCGCCACCCCGAACTTGAGAGGCCCCTGGCCGGCGTCGCCGTTGGTTGCCATCACGCCGGATTCTCCCTGCACCACCAGGTCGTAGCCGGGACGCTTGGCCTCGGCGGTGGCGCGCGAGTAGCCGGAGATCGAGCAGTAGACCAGCTTCGGGTTGAGCGCGCTCAGTTGCTCGTACCCCAGGCCAAGCTTCTCCGCGCCGCCAACCTTGAAGTTCTGGATCACCACGTCGCTCTTCGCGGCGAGTTCGCGGGCGATCCTGGCGCCCTCTTCGCTTTGCAGGTCCAGCGTGATCGCGCGCTTGTTGCGGTTGGCGCTGTTGAAGTAGGAGGTGTTGCGGGTGCCGATGCGGATGCCCCAGTCGCGGGTATCGTCTCCGCGGGCCGGATGCTCGACCTTGATGACGTCGGCGCCCAGATCGGCCAGCGCCATGGCGCACATCGGACCGGCCAGCACGCGCGACAGATCCAGCACGCGCACGCCGGCCAGGGGCAGCGCCGCGGCGGTGTTCTCTTGGTTCATGGTGAATGTCTCCGTGCTTGCAGACCGGTGCCGGCTCCTGGTCCGGTTTGCTTCCGATAGCCGAGATTGTCTATATGTTCTTTATGTTTGACAATTGCAACCGATATCCGACATATATGTTGACCGGGAGTTGACAATCACTGCAGAGGGACCATGGATCTGAACGGCTTGTCGTTGCTGGTGGACATCGTCGAGGCGGGCAATCTGAGCCGGGCGGCGCAGCAGCTGGGCATGAGCCGCGCCAATGTCAGCAAGCGCCTGAACCAGCTGGAGCGCCAGCTCGGCGCCGAATTGCTCCGCCGCAGCACCCGCCAGCTGGAGCCGACGGAGCTTGGCTGGCAGCTGGTCGAGCATGGGCGCGCGATCCGGCAGGAATTGATGGCGGCGCAGGAATCGGTGCAAAGCCTTGGCAAGCGGCTGAGCGGCACGGTGCGCCTGAGCGTGCCAAGCGGGTTCGGCCAGCACACGATGTCGGCGTGGTTCATCGAATTCATGACGATGTACCCGGCCATCACGCTGAACGTGATCTTCGACAACGATATCGAGGACCTGGTCAAGGGCGCGGTGGACTTTTCGATCCGGGTGATGGGCGAGATGCCGACCAACGCGGTCGCCTGCACGCTCGGCGATGTCGAGTATGTCGCCTGCGCGACGCCGCGACTGGTCCGGGAGCACGGCATGCCGGGCACGCTGGAGGCGCTGCGGGAACTGCCGCTGATTACCTCGGAATTGACGGGCCAGAAGCTGCACGTGGCCGGCCGCTCTGGAAGGGCTGGCGGCCGCACGCCGATCCGGCCGCGCCTGATGTCGGCCAATTTCTTCTTCCTGCGCGATGCCATCCTGCAGGGGCTGGGCGTCGGCCTGGTGCCCGGCTATATGGTCGCCGGCGATCTCGCAGCAGGCACGCTGCTGCGCTTGCCGCTGCCGGCGCAGGATCTCGCGTTCCTGCGCACCACCATGTATCTGCTGTACATGCCGGCGCGCTACCAGACCCGCGCCGTCACCACGCTGATCGCCTTCCTGCGCGACAAGGCATCACAAGGTCCGCTCAAGACCCGGGGAACGCCTTAGTCCAGGGCGCGGTTGCGCGACTCCACGTTGACCGCGCCGATGGCGATGGCGCCGACCACCAGCATGGTGGAGATCATCGCCAGCGCAACGGTGAAATGCGTGCTCATCACCGGGGCGATGATGGCGGGGGCGAAAAGGCCGCCGAATCGGGCCACCGCGCCGGCGGTGCCCATGCCGGTCGCGCGCAGGTCGGTGGGATAGACCTCGGGCGTGAAGGCATACAGCGCGCCCCAGGTACCCAGCAGCGCAAAGCTCATCAGCAGGGTGGAGCCCACCACCACGGTCGACGACGTGCCCAGGCTGTAGAGCATGCAACCGACCGCGCTCAGCAGCAGGAAGCCGATCAGCGTCGGCTTGCGGCCCCAGCGCTCCACGCCGTAGGCGGCCAGCGCGAAGCCGGGCAGCTGCACCAGCGCGAGGATCACCAGGAACACCTGCCCCCGCATGAAGGCGAAGCCCTCGCTGCTCAGCCGGATCGGCAGGTAGACGAACACGCCGTAATAGGCGATGGAGATCAACGCCCATGCGGCGAGCAGCGCCATGCTGCGGCGGCGGAACGTGCTGGAGAACAGCGCGAAGACGGACTTCTTCTCCGCGGCCTCGGCCTGCAGCGAGGGGATTTCGGCCCGATTTCCGTTCGCGCGCGCGACCCGCTCCAGTACCCTGCGGGCGTCTTCCGCCCGGCCGCTGCGGCTGAGGAACATCGGCGACTCGGGGATATGGAGCCGCAATACCACGCCGATCAGCGCCGGGATACCGGTGACGAAGAAGATCACGCGCCAGGCATCGTCACCCCAGGAGGCGGCCGCAAGGGCCAGCAGCGCCAGACAGATGGTGCCCAGCGCCCAGAACGATTCGAGCATCACCAGCCAGCGGCCGCGCCGGTCGCTCGGCAGGAATTCGGCCATCATGGTGTAGTCCACCGGCAGCGTGCCGCCCACGCCGATGCCGGTCAGGAAGCGCAGCACCAGCAGCCAGGTCAGGTCCGGCGCAAACGCCGACGCGACCCCGCAGGCGGCATCGACCAGCACGGCCAGCAGCAGCACGGGACGGCGGCCGATTCGGTCCGCCATGCGGCCAAGCAGCGCCGCGCCGATCAGCATGCCGATGAAGAAGACCGTGCCGGTCTGCAGCGCCTGGGGCACCGTCACGCCGAAGGTCGAGGCGATGGACGGGGCGCTGAAGCCGATCGACAGCACCTGCATTGCATCGGCCATCCACACCAGTCCGAAGATGGCGAACAGCCGATACTGGAATTTCCCTACTCCCGCCGTCTGGATGCCCTGTTCGAGGGAAATCGGTGAAGTCGCCATATGTTCGAGCTGCCTGGAGCTGACTGGAAAAGGCGATAGCGTAGCGCAGACTGCGCCATCGGGGCACGCCGCGGCCGGAGGGCGCCGAAAGTCGATTGAAAGTTTGCTGGAGAAGAATCGGCACGCAGCCGCGCCGGCGTCGTCGCTGCCAGCCGGTTCAACCGGCGGCGGAGGCGGCGCAGTAGAGGAACGGCAGCGCCGGCCACAGCAGGCTCAAGGCCAGCAGCACGAGGGCGGCGCTGTCGGCGGCAATATCGCGCAAGGCGCGCGCGGAAGACAAGGAGTGCAATGGCATGGGATGGGCCTCGACAAGTTCCGCCATGGTGCCGCCGCTTTCCTGAACGGCGGCTGAGCGTGTCATTCAGGCTCCGTTCAGCTTTCTTGCCGCAGCATGCCGGCATACCCCCTTCTGCCGCCGTGCACCTGCCGATGACTCGCCTGCTTGCCCTGTTCTTCGCGATGATGACCTGCTACCCGATCGCTCCCGCCCGCGCCGATGCCGATGCGGACATGGCCCGGGCCGCGCTGCGCTCGGGCGAGATCCTGCCGCTCACGCGCATCCTGCAGACGGTCGCCAGCCAGTACGAGGGCGATGTCATCGATGTCGAACTGGAACGCGACGACGGCATCTGGAAGTACGAGATCAAGCTGCTGCTGCCCACCGAAAGCGTGGCGAAGCTGGAATACGACGCCCGCAATGCCACCCTGCTCAAGTCGAAGGGGCGTGGGCTGGAGTCGGCCCGGAAACGCTGAATCCCATGCGCGTGCTCGTGGTTGAAGATGAACCTGTGCTGGCGGACCAGCTGGCCAGCTCCCTGGGCCAGGCCGGCTATGCGGTCGATCGCGCGCCCGACGGCGTCGAGGGAGAACATCTTGGCGCGGTGAATCCCTATGACGCCGTGGTGCTGGACCTGGGCCTGCCCCGGCTCGATGGCCTGTCGGTGCTGCGGCGATGGCGTCAGGCGGGCCGCAACATGCCGGTGCTGATCCTGACCGCCCGCGACAGCTGGATGGAGAAGGTGGACGGCATCGACGCCGGCGCGGACGACTACCTCACCAAGCCCTTTCGCATGGAGGAGCTGCTCGCGCGCGTGCGCGCGCTGATCCGGCGCGCCAGCGGCCACGCCGTTGCCACGCTGCGCTGCGGACCGGTGCAGTTGGTGCCGGCCACCGGACAGGTGACCGTCGGCGGCACCCCGGTGACGCTGACCGGCCACGAATTCCGCCTGCTCAGCTACCTGATGCACCACCAGGACACCATCGTCAGCAAGTCCACCTTGACGGAACACCTGTACGCGCAGGACTTCGACCGGGACAGCAATACCATCGAAGTATTCGTCGGCCGATTACGGCGCAAGCTGGGTGCCGATGCGATCGACACCGTGCGGGGGCTGGGCTATCGGATGCGCTCGCGCGAGGCATGATGCGGCGATCCATTGCATGGCGCTTGATGACCATCTCGGCGCTCTGGATTGGCGGCGCCATCTGGGCCACCGGGTCGATGCTCGACACGCTGTTCGGCCGGCATGTCGACCGCACCCATGTGGCCGAACTGGACCGCGCGCTGACGAGCCTGGCGGCGGCACTGGAGTGGAACCCACGCGGCGAGCTGGTGCTCATGCGGATGCCTTCCGATCCTCGCTTCGAGCGGCCCTATTCGGGCGCCTACTGGCAGGCCTCCACCGCGGGCCAGACCCTGCGCTCCCGCTCGCTGTGGGATCAGGACTTTCCAATGGCGATCGAACGCGAGATCGCCGACGGTGAAGCGGACGTGCGTAGCGGTCCGCAGGGGCAGTCGCTGCTTGTCCGCACCCGCCGCTTCCAGCTCGCCGGCAAGGACGGTGCCGTGGATATCTACGTCGCTTCGGATCGCCGCGAACTGCGCCTGGCCAAACGGTCGTTCCGCCATCTGCTGTGGATCTCGCTCGGCGTACTCGGTGCCGGGCTGCTCGGCGCGGTCTGGGCGCAGGTGCGCTTCGGCCTGGCACCGCTGGTCGCGCTGCGGCGCGCCGTGGCACGGTTGCATACCAGCGAGAACCCCCAGCTGTCCGGGCAATGGCCTCGCGAGGTGCTACCGCTGGCGGACGAAATCAACTCGCTGATGCGGCGCAACCGAGAGACGCTGGACCGCTCGCGCCGGCAGGCGGCCGACCTGGCCCACGCGGTCAAGACGCCGCTGGCCATTCTTGCGAACAGCGCCGCCAGGCTGCACGGTCCCGCTTCACAGGAAATCGCGGCGCAGGTCGAAGCGATGCGCCGCCAGGTGGACCGCCACCTGGCCCGCGCTCGTGCTGCCGGCGCCATCGCAAGCGGCACCGCCGCAGTGCCGGTGCGGCCGGCGGTCGAGGCGCTGGTGCGCGCGCTTGCCCGGTTGCACGCCGACAGGCCAGTGGAAGTGACGGTCCAGGGCGAAGCGGACTTCAACGGCGACCGGCAGGATCTGATCGAGATCCTCGGCAATCTGCTGGACAACGCGTGGTACTGGACCCGCGGCCGCATTGCGATCCATCTGTTGCAGCCCGAAGGCGGGTTGCTCATCCGCATCGATGACGACGGGCCGGGCATGAACGAAGAGGCGATGGCGGCCGCCGTCGCCCCGTTCGCACGGCTCGACGAATCGGCGGCGGGCAGCGGCCTTGGCCTGGCCATCGTGCGCGACATCTGCGAGATGGCCGGCGGCGAACTGGTGCTGGGGCGGTCGAGCTGGGGCGGGTTGTCGGCGACGCTGCGGTTTGCCTCCGCGCAGGCATGAGCGTGGCCGTTCAATGACGAGTGCGTGGGCGGGCCGGTCACGCCCGCCCTCGCCCGGATGCCCCCGCTAGATCGACTGCCCGCCGGACACTTCGATTCGCTGCGCGGTGACCCAGCGGTTCTCGGGCGCCAGCAGACTGGCGACCATGGGTCCGATATCGTCCGGCACGCCGACGCGCCCCATCGCTGTCATCTGCGCAAAGGCACGGTTGTAGTCCGGGGTGTCGCGCACCGCGCCGCCGAGGAAGTCGGTCTCGATGGCGCCGGGCGCGACCGTATTGACCGCGATGCCCCGGCCGGCCAGTTCCCGCGCCATGTAGACGCTCAACACCTCGACGGCGCCCTTGGCGGCGGCATAGGCGGCAAATCCCGGACAGGAAACGCGGGTCAGCCCGCTGGAGAAGTTGACGATGCGCCCGCCATCGCGCAGCAGCGGCAGCAGCGCCTGGGTGAGGAAGAACACGCCTTTGACATGGACGTCGAACAATTGGTCGAACTGCGCTTCGGTGGTGTCGCCCAGCGCCGCCATGTCGCCGTGGCCGGCGTTGTTGACCAGGTGGTCGAAGTCCTCCCGGTTCCAATGGATGCGCAGCGCCTCCTGCAGGTGCGCCGCGAAGGCGGGAAAGGCCGCGGTGTCGGCCACGTCCAGTGGCAGCGCCACGGCGCGGCGGCCCAGCTGGCGGATTTCCTCGACCACGGCGTTGGCCTGCGCTTCGCCGCTGCGCCAGGTCAGAATGATGTCGCCGCCCTTGCGGGCAATGCTCTGTGCGGTATTGCGGCCCAGGCCGCGGCTGCCACCGGTAATGAGGGAGATCGTGGTCATCAGAGGGCTCCTTTCGTTCAGCGTTGATGTGCTGTCACTATCGTTCCCGAAGCTCGCCTGCGGTTGCCTGCCTCTCCGGCAGTCTTGCCTATTCCTCCAGATCGATTTGACCCCGCCTTGCCGGCCATTTACTCTGCGGCCATGACCTCCGCCCTGCTCGATGCCGTCCGCCGCTACGCCGTGGCCCACGCCGATCGTCACGGCGTCGCGCGCACGCCGATTGCCGGTCTGACGGTGCTGTCCGCCACGGCCCCCAGCCACTTGCAGTACGCCATTTCCAGCCCCCTCGTCGCGCTGGTGCTGCAAGGGGCCAAGCGCGTGACGATGGGCAGCCGCACCTTCGACTTCGGCGCCGGCGAGTCGTTGCTGATTGCGGCGGATGTGCCCACCGCCAGCCAGATCACGCAGGCAACGGTGACCGCGCCCTACTTCTCGCTGGTGCTGGACCTGGACCGCCAGCTCATCGCGCAGTTGTCGGTGGAAATGGGCGCGCTGGAAAGCGGCGGCCGCGGACCGGTTTCGGTGCAATCGACGGCGGCGGATGTCGCCGAGGCCGCGCTGCGCCTGATGCGTCTGCTGGAACGGCCAGGGGCGTTGCCCGTGCTGCAGCAGCAACTGGTGCGCGAGATGCACTACTGGCTGATGACCGGGACGCATGGCGGCGCGATCCGTGAACTGGGTGTTGCCAGCAGCCGCGGCCAGCGCATCGCGCGCGCCGTCGCGATGATCCGCGCGCATTACGCCGAGCCGCTGCCCGTCCAGCGCCTGGCCGCAGCGGCCGGCATGAGCCAGTCGGCATTCCACGAGCACTTTCGCGCGGTGACCTCGCTGACGCCGCTGCAGTTTCAAAAGCGGATGCGGCTGATCGAGGCAAGACGCCGGATGCTTGACGAGGGAGCCAGCATTGCCAATGCCGCCTTCTCGGTCGGCTATGAGAGTGTTCCGCAATTCACGCGGGAATATGCGCGGACGTTCGGACTGCCGCCGGCTCGGGATATGAAGGCAGCTGGCGAGCGGATGCGGGCTTCGGCTTAGCGCTGTCAATCGTCGGGCTGCAGGCGATACGAACACGCAATCGCCGGGCCCTCTCCCCCGGCCCCTCTCCCGCAAGCGGGCTAGGGGAGAAAACCGGCGGCTGTACTGCTTCCTCTGCTGGCACCAATCCTGCAAGCCACCGGCCTTTGTCGTGGAAAACCCGGAGGAACAGCATGAAGGAGTGGCATAATTTCAATCTCTTTCTCGGTATTTCCGCCCTCGACTGGCTGTATGCGGTCATTGCAGGCGTGGTCAGCTATCTGGTATTGGTCACGCTGCTGCGCTTCGCCAGCGCCCGGTTGGACCGGCTGGCGGCGAACACGAAACCGGTGATCATCGATCGGCTGGCGGCGATGCTGCGCAATACCTCGCAAACCGTGCTGCTGATCGCGGCCGTGCTGATTGCGGTGGACTTCCTCGGCTTGCCGCCCAAATGGGCGAACCGGATCGAGCACGTCTGGTTCCTGCTGATCGGCTTCCAGATCGCCATCTGGATCAACCATGCCGTCACGCTATGGACGCAGGACCGGCTGACGGGCGATGGCATCACCGCGCATAACCCCGTCTTTACCACGGTGATGGCCTGGGCGATGCGGGTCATGCTCTGGTCGGTGCTGTTGCTGGCGGTGCTGGCCAACATGGGGGTGAACATCACCGCCTTCGTCGCGAGTCTGGGCGTCGGGGGTGTGGCGGTGGCGCTGGCGGTGCAGAACATCCTCAGCGATCTGTTCGCCTCGCTGGCGATCGGGCTGGACAAGCCGTTCGAGAACGGCGACTTCATCGTCTTCGGCGATATCGCCGGCTCGGTCGAGCGTATCGGCCTGAAGACCACCCGGTTGCGCGCGCTCAGCGGCGAGCAGATCGTTTGCAGCAATACGGAGTTGCTGAAGACCACCATTCACAATTACAAGCGAATGGCGGAACGCCGCATCCAGTTCAATTTCCGCGTCACCTACCAGACGCCGCCGCAGATGCTGCGCCGGATTCCGGATATCGTGCGCGCGGCGGTCGAGGAAGCCGGCAATACTCGCTTCGACCGGGCCCATTTCAAGGGATTCGGAGAGAGCGCGCTGGAATTCGAGGTCGTGTATTACGTGACGTCAGCGGATTACAACCAGTACATGGATGTGCAGCAATTCATCAACCTGAGCCTGTTGACTGGGCTGCAGGAAATGGGCGTCGAGTTCGGCGTGCCGGTGCGCACGGTGCAGCTGGTGCGGGACGGGACGGACGAGGACGAGGCGGGCAACACCGCCAACGAGCGGAGCGAGCCGCGTCGCGTACTGGTGGAGACCGCCGCGCGCGGCGAGCCCGAGCTGTCGGCGGGACGCTAGACCGCACTGCACGGGCGCCCCGACGCGTCGGGGCACCCGCGTCGTTCACGCGGCGGCAGCGAGGGCATCGAGCCGATAGGCGGCCAGCAGTTCCGCCCGCCGCAACGCCGCGCGCTGCATCGCCGCCTCCTTGACGTGGCCGAAGCCGCGGATGTCGTCGGGCAGCGTGGCGAGCTGGAGCGCGACATCGAGCTTGTCGGCCGTCAGAGTCCGAACGAACTCGTCCAGCAGCGACAGATACTCCTCGATCAGCTGGCGCTCCTGCCTTCGCTCGGTCGTCCAGCCGAACGGGTCGAGACGGGTTCCACGCAGCCCCTTGAGCCTGGCCAGCCAGCGGAAGGCCACCATGGTGCGCGGGCCGTATGCCCGCTTCACGAGCTCTCCCTTCTCGTTGCGCCGGGCGAGCAACGGCGGCGCAAGCCAGAAGTGCAGCTGGTAGTCGCGTCCCGGCTCTCCGTCGAACTGCTCGCGCAGACGCGCCAGGAACGCGGGATCGGCGTGCAGCCGCGCCACCTCGTACTCGTCCTTGTAGGCCATCAGCTTGGCCAGGTTGCGGGCGACGGCTTCGGTCAGCAGCAACGAAGCAGCGGGCCGCAAGCGTTGCTCGATGGTCCGGATGCGCTCCACTGCCTCGCGGTAGCGGGCAGCGTAGGCCGCGTTCTGGTAAGCGGTCAGCATCGCCTCGCGGTGGCGCACCAGCGCGTCGAGGGTTTCCGGCAATGCGGTCACGGGTGCGGCAGCCGGGGAGCGCTGCGTCCGGTCCAGGCTGGCCCGCAGCGCGTCCTCGCCGAGATGCGCGAGCGCACGGCCCCAGGCGAAGGCGGCCAGGTTCTTTTCCACCGCCACGCCATTCAGTTCGATCGCCCGTTGCAGGCTGGGCAGCGACAGCGGCAGCCATCCCTTCTGCCAGGCGAAGCCCAGCAGCAATGGGTTGGCATAGAGCGTGTCGCCCAGCGTGCGCACCGCCCATTGGTTGGCGTCGAGGAAGCTGCAGGCATCGCCAATCGCGTTGCGCACGTCGTGCTCGGCCGAAGCGCCCGGGAAGGTCCACTTGCGGTTGGCGATGAAATCCGCCGTCGGCGTATTGGCGCTGTTGACCGCCGCTGCCGTGATGCCATGCCTGACGCGGGTCAGCGCGTCCGCCGAGGCGGAGACGATCGCATCGCAGCCGATCAGCAGGCGTGCCTCGCCGGTGGCGATGCGGGTGGCGTGCAGCTGTGCCGGCGTGGCGGCGATCTGCACATGGCTGAGCACCGCCCCGCCCTTCTGGGCGAGCCCGGTCATGTCCAGCACGGTCACGCCCTTGCCTTCCAGATGCGCCGCCATGCCGAGCAACCCGCCGATGGTGACGACACCCGTGCCGCCGACGCCCGTCACCAGCACGCCATAGGGACGCTCGAGTGCGGGCAACCGCGGCGGCGGGATCGCAGCCATGTCCGGACCCGAGCCCGTCACGCGGGGTTTGCGCGGCTGGGCGCCTTCGGCGGTGACGAAGCTCGGGCAGAAGCCGTTGACGCAGGAGAAATCCTTGTTGCAGGAGGACTGGTTGATCGCGCGCTTGGTGCCGAGCGGCGTCTCCAGCGGCTCGACGGACAGACAGTTCGACTTGACGGAGCAGTCGCCGCAGCCCTCGCAGACGGCCTCGTTGATGAAGGCACGCCGTGCCGGGTCCGGATAGGTGCCGCGCTTGCGGCGGCGGCGCTTCTCGGTGGCACAGGTCTGGTCGTAGATCAGGATCGTCACGCCTTCCACATCGCGCAGGCGCAGCTGCACGGCATCGAGCGCGTCCCGATGGTGTACCGTCACGCCGGCGGGAAGCGCCTGGCGGTCCTGGTATTTCTCCGGCTCGTCGGTGACGATGACGATCTCCCGCACGCCCTCGGCCCGTGTCTGGTGAGCGATCTGCGGGACGGTGAGCACCCCGTCGACCGGCTGCCCCCCCGTCATCGCCACGGCGTCGTTGAACAGGACCTTGTAGGTGACGTTGGCACGCGCCGCGACAGCGGCGCGGATGGCGAGCAGGCCGGAATGGAAATAGGTGCCGTCGCCCAGGTTGACGAACACGTGTTTCTCGGCGGTGAAGTGCATCTGGCCGGTCCAGGCCACCCCTTCCCCGCCCATCTGGCTGAAGGTGTCGGTCCTGCGGTCCATCCACATCGCCATGTAGTGGCAGCCGATGCCCGCCAGCGCGCGCGAGCCCTCCGGTACCCGGGTCGAGGTGTTGTGCGGGCAGCCGGAGCAGAACCAGGGCTTGCGCTCGACCGACAGCCGCGGTCGGGCCGCTTCACGCTCCTTCTCCTCGATCAGCGCCACGCGCGCGGCGATGCGCTGCCGCACCTCCTGGGGCAATGGCGCCTTGTCGAGCCGGCGGGCGATCGCCTTGGCGATCAGCGCCGGCGACAGTTCGTAGTGCGCGGGCAGCAGCCACTCGCCGCGGGGCACCGACCACTCGCCGCCCTGGTTGCCGCGCTCGTCGAACTTGCCGTACACGCGCGGGCGCACATCGTCGCGCCAGTTGTACAGCTCCTCCTTCAGCGCATATTCGAGGATCTGGCGCTTCTCCTCGACCACCAGGATCTCCTCCAGGCCGGTGGCGAAGTCGCGCGCGTCCTGCGCGTCGAGCGGCCAGACGCAGCCGACCTTGAGGACACGGATGCCGATGTCGCGGCACGCCTGCTCGTCCAGGCCGAGGTCGGTCAGCGCCTGGCGCACGTCGAGATAGGCCTTGCCGGCGGTCATGATGCCAAAGCGCGCATTGGGGGAGTCGATCACCACCCGATTGAGCTTGTTGGCCCGCACGTAAGCCAGCGCGGCGTACCACTTGTGGTCGAGCAGCCGGGCTTCCTGCGCCAGCGGCGGATCGGGCCAGCGGATGTTCAGCCCGTCCGCCGGCATGTCGAAGTCGTCCGGCAAGATCGGTTGCACCCGGTCCGGATCGATCTCCACGGACGCCGTCGATTCCACCACGTCCGTCACGCACTTCATCGCCACCCACAGGCCCGAATACCGGCTCATCGCCCAGCCGTGCAGGCCGTAGTCCAGATATTCCTGCACGTTCGCCGGGTACAGCACCGGAATGCCGGCCGACAGCAGCACGTGCTCGGACTGGTGCGCCACCGAAGACGACTTGGCGGCATGGTCGTCGCCAGCCAGCACCAGCACGCCGCCGTGGCGGGACGACCCTGCCGAATTGGCGTGCTTGAGCACGTCCATCGAGCGGTCCACGCCGGGGCCCTTGCCGTACCACATGGAGAAGACGCCGTCCCGCGTCGCGCCGGGGAACAGGTTGACCTGCTGGGTGCCCCACACCGCCGTCGCGGCCAGGTCCTCGTTGATGCCGGGCTGGAACACCACGTCGCTGTCCGCCAGATGCGCCTTCGCTTTCCACAGCGCGAGATCCAGTCCGCCCAGCGGCGAGCCGCGATAGCCGGAGATGTAGCCGGCGGTGTTCAGGCCAGCAGCCGCATCGCGCGCCTTCTGCAGTAGCGGCAGCCTGACCAGCGCCTGGGTGCCGCTCAGGTAGACCCGCCCGCGCGGCAGGGTGTACTTGTCGTCCAGGCCAACCGTGGCCAGCGTCGTTTCCAGTTCCCGCTTTTGCTCGGCGGACAGTGGGCTGTTCACTTGCGTGTCTCCTGTGGGTCGGTCTTTTCCATCGTTGCGGGCCAGTCTAGGAAGGGCGGCTCGTATCGTAAAATCACCAATTCCGACATCTGGTATTCGTTGTTCGAATAGCGCGAGGAGAGGTGATGGGCAAGGAACAAGTGGGCGCACCACGGCAGTCGCTGGCCAAGGAAATCACCCTTCGCCAGATGCGCTATTTCCGCGCGGCGGCGGCGACCGGGCAGTTCTCGATGGCGGCGACGGAGGAGCATGTGTCGCAGTCGGCCATCACCAATGCGGTGCTGTCGCTGGAGGCGCTGCTCGGCGTGCGGCTGTTCGACCGGCTGCCACACGGCGTCGCGCTGACCGCGGAAGGCAACCAGCTGTACCAGCATGTGACGCGGATCCTGGAATCGGTCGAGGATGCGGTGCGGGAGCCGCGCCAGCGGCTGGACCGCATCGAGGGCAGCGTGCGCTTTGCCGCGTCGTACACGGTGCTCGGCTATCTCCTGCCGGGCCTGCTGGCGCGCTTTCGCCATCAATACCCGGAGGTCGAGCTGGACCTGCTCGACATGCACCGCAAGGACATTGAAACGGCGGTGCTCGATGGCGAACTCGATTTCGGCATCGTGCTGCTGTCCAATGTCGAACGGCCGCAGCGCTTTGCCCGTCGCTCCCTGATCCGGTCGCGGCGCCAGCTGTGGGCGCCGCCGGGGCATCCGCTGCTGGTCGGCAGCGAAGCTCCTTCCCTGCGGGACATTGCCGCCTGGCCGTACATCCTGTTGACGGTGGACGAAGGCGAGGAATCGACGTTGCGCTACTGGCGCTCGGCACGCCTGCGGCCCGACGTCGCCTTTCGCACCGCGTCGGTGGAGGCGCTGCGCGGGCTGGTGGCACACGGCTTCGGCATTACCGTGCTGTCGGACATGGTGTTCCGTCCGTGGTCGCTGGAGGGAAAGGCGATCGAGGCGCGGCCGCTGGCCGCCGCAATACCGGATATGGAGGTCGGACTGCTGTGGCGGCGCGATGCCGAACCGGGCCGCGCGGCGCAGGCGCTGTGCGACTTCCTCGTCTACGCCTGCGGCACGCGCTAGCGGGGGCAGCCACTGGGCCGCCCGGACACGGTGACGGCTGCGGTCAGTTCAATGTCGCGCCCGCCTGCTGGACGATGCGGCCGTGCTTGTCGAGCTCGCGCCGGAGGAAGGGCCCTGCCTCTTCCGGCGTACTTGCCATGATCACCAGGCCTTGCGCGCCCAGCTTCTCCTGGATGTCCCGCTCCTGCAGCGTCGTCCTGATGCGCGAGTACAGATCCGACACCAGCGCCGGCTCCATGCCGGCCGGCCCGACGACGGCCAGCCAGGCGTCGAAGCTGTACCTGGGCAGGCCGGACTCGGCCAGCGTGGGGATATCGGGCAGCGTCGGCACCCGCTGCTGGGTGGAGACCGCGATCGCCTTCAGCTTGCCGGCCTTGAGCAGCGGCAGGACGGCCGGCACGGTCAGGAACCCCATCTGTACCTGACCGCTGAGCAGGTCGGTCGTATAGTTGCCGGCGCCCTTGTAGGGCACGTGGCGGGGCTTGACCCGCGCTTCGCTGGCAAACAGCTGGGCGGCCAGATGCAGCACCGTGCCGTTCCCGGACGAGCCGTAGTTGAACTCGCCGGGGCTGGCCTTGAGCAGCGCGACCAGTTCGGCGGTATTCGACGCGGGCACCGCCGGGTTCACCACGAGGACGAGCGGCAAGGTCCCGACAATCGTGATCGGGGTGATGTCCTTGATCGAGTCGAACGGAATCGATTTGTAGACGAAAGGGTTGATGACGTGGTTCGAGGAGATCAGGCCGAGGGTCGATCCATCCCTGGCGCCACGGACGATCTGCTGCGTGCCCGGGATGCCACCGGCGCCGGCGATATTCTCGACGACCACCGACTGCCCGAGGTTCTTGCCGAGCGACTGACTGAGGACCCGGGCCACCGCGTCGGCCTGCGATCCGGGCTGGGTCGGCACGATCATGCGGACCGCCTTGCCGTCGCCGGGCTGTGCCGCCGCAGGCGCCACGCCCAGCGCCGTGGACAGGACGGTGGAACAGAGAATAAGGCGCATCCGTGCGGTGCGCGCCGGCCACGAGAAGAACATCGCGTTGTCTCCAGTCTTGTATGAGGCGGGGCGCTTGCTTGGAGCATCCCGAGGCAAAGTCTAGTCGCGGCTGCCCTGGTGACGTGAATGCTGATGTTTGACACCGGCTATCTCATTCCGGCATAGCGTCGCCGGATGCGGCCAGCGCCCCGATGATGGCGCTGACGGCGCGCAGGCGCGGCAGCTTGTACGGGGCGTAGACCAGCAACTGCCGGTCGCGCCAGGGCTCGTCCAACGGAATGCGAACGAACCGCCGGGTCCCGGCGTAGGCCGCGCTGGCACTGGTTGGCAGCACGGCGATGCCGAGGCCGGCTTCGACCATCCGGCATCCGGCCTCGAAGCTGGATACCGTCACCCCATGATGGATGGGCAGCCGCAGGTTGGCCGCCTGTTCGCGCAGGTCCTGGTCGAGCGCGCCGCCGGGTTGCACCACCACCAGCGGATAGGCGAGGACTTCGGCATAGCGCAGCTTCCTGCGCCGCGCCAGCGGATGGCCGGTAGGGACCACCACATTGAGCGGGTCCGAGGCGAACGGCCAGGTCTGCAATCCCGGCGATGCCGGGCGGGCGACGCCCACGCCGAGATCGGCGCGATCGTCCAGGCAGGCGCGGATGGTGTCGGCCGTCGAGCGCTCCAGCAACGCCACCTCGACACGCGGATAGCGCCTGTGAAAGGCGTGCAGCCGCTCCGGCAGGAAGCCCACGATGGCCGACGGACTAGCCGACAGGCGCACCGTTCCTGACACCTGATCGCCCAGATCCCGTACCTCGCGGGCAAACGCGGCGATATCGGCGTTCAGCTTCTTGCCGAACTCCTGCGCGCGGATGCCGGCCTCGGTCAGCACCACCCCGGACGGCGAGCGGACCAGCAGGGCCACGCCGAGTGTGCGTTCCAGTTCCGCGATCCGGCGGCTCAACGCCGATTGCGCGATGTGTTCCGCTTCGGCCGCGCGCTTGATCGACCCTTCGCGGGCGGCGGCCAGGAACAATTGGATGCTGACGGGATCGATGCGTGGCATGGCAACCGCGGGGGGTCGGAGTGAGTCAAGGGGAGGCAGTCTCCCCTGCCCCGCTCGCCCCGACAATCCCCGACCGCCGCAGCGCCGGGTAAACCCCGATATGTCGGCGCCAGATAACCGCCATGCCGGATCGGCGCTTGGGCAGCCGCGCCTGGTTTGCGTAAAGTCGATGGCGCAAACAGAAGGGGTCGACAGTCATGGATGCCATCACGCCCTCAGGGCGGGTTCTTTTTCTGACGCAGTCCGCACAGCAACTCGAGCGGCAGATGCGCGGCGAAGCGCTGACGCTGGAGGATGCGGGGCCGCTGCGCGACGACGTGTCCACCGACGAGATCACGCCGGTCCCGATCCTCACGCACTACGACGACAAACTGGGCCGGTATCCCTATACCGGGCTGAAGGTGGAGAACACCCTGCCGATCGGGGCCGATGCCGTCCGCCAGGGCGGTTTCGTCGCGACCGTGGCGGGCAACCGCTATGGCAAGGGCTCCTCTCGCGAGCACAGCCCTGCCGCCGAGAAGCTGGCCGGCATCCGGCTGGTCGTGGCGAAGAGCTTCGAGCGGATCTACCGGCAGAATGCGGACAACATCGGCCTGTTCACCTCCACCGATTTCGGTCTGCTCGCGCGCCTGCAGGGCGGGGAGCCGCTTTCGGTCGACGAACTGGTCGCCGGACGCGACGCGCTTGCCGCCGCGATCCTGCGCGCGGGCGGCCTGCTGCGGTTCGGGCAGGCGCATCTGCGAGACGTCGGCGCGCCGGCGCCAGGTGGGCCGGCAGCGCCCGGGGCCGGTCGGCCCATGACGCTGTTCGAGAAGATCGTCGCGCGGCATGTGCTCGCCACAGCCGTGACGCCGTCCCAACCGACGGCAGGCGACGGCATCTTCGTGCGGGCCGACTGGCGCTTCATTCACGAGTACTACACCGGCATGTGCGCGCATATGCTGCATGCCGCCTTCGGCAAGCCGCTGGCGTTGCGCGACCCGAACCGCATCGTCGTCTTCGAGGACCACACCTCGTATGTGGGCGAAAGTCCGGCGCATCTGCGCGGGGGACTGGTACCCAACGTGATGGCGATGGTGCAGGCGCAGCGGCGCTTCGTCGAGGATTACGGCCTGCGCCTGCATCGCACCCTGACCGAAGACGAAGCGCGCGCGGACGACGGCACCAACGTGGCCGGCATCTCGCACGCCATGATGGCGGAGCACTACGCCCTGCCAGGACAGATCGTGGTGGGCACCGACTCGCATACCCCGCACAGCGGCGCCCTGGGCTGCGTCGCGTTCGGCGTGGGCACCACCGACATGGCCAACGCCTTCGTCACCGGGGCAGTGCGGATGACCATGCCCGAATCGCTTCGGGTGCGGCTGCATGGGGCGCTGCAAGCTGGCGTCACTGCCAAGGACATCGTGCTCCATCTGCTGGCCCTGCCCCAGATCCGCGCCGGCGCCGGCGTGGGAAAGGTGTTCGAATTCACCGGACCGGTGATCGCCTCGCTGTCGATCGACGAGCGCGCCACGCTGACCAATATGTGCGCGGAGCTGGGCGGCTTTACCGGGATCGTGGCGCCCGATGCGGAAACCGTTCGCTTCCTGAAGGAGCGGCGCGGCGTGGACTTCGAGCTGGAGCCATGGATGCGCAGCGATGACGGCGCGCAGTATGCCGGCGAGATCGAGGTCGCCTGCGGCGCGCTGACGCCACGCGTCGCGCGGCCGGGCGATCCGGGCAACGGCGTGGCGATGGCGGAACTGGCGGAACGCACGCGCATCGACATCGCCTACGGCGGATCCTGCACGGCCGGCAAGCGCGAGGACTTCGACCACTATCACGAAGTGCTGCGCTGGGCCGCGGACAGGGGGCTGAGCGTCAGCGACGGCGTCACGCTCTATCTTCAGTTCGGCACCACGGCGGTCCGCGACTACTGCATCCGCAAGGGGTATATGGCCGCCTTCGAGGCGGTGGGCGCACGCATCCTGCAGCCCTCTTGCGGCGCCTGCGCCAATTGCGGGCCGGGTTCCTCGGTGCAGGCGGACCAGGTGACCGTCAGCTCGATCAACCGGAATTTCCCCGGGCGCTCGGGGCCGGGGGAGGTATGGCTTGCCAGCCCGCCTACCGTAGCGGCGAGTGCGATCGCGGGGCGGCTGGTGTCGTTCGAGGAATTGCGGGCGGAGGTGGTGCAGGGCAGGTAGGTTGGGGTACCCGTGGGGGCGCCAGGGGCGCTCCGCCCTCTCCCCCGGCCCTTCTCCCCGGGAGCGGGAGAGGCGAGCAAGCCGGCGGATCGACCTCCCCTGCCGACCCGCGCTTGCGTCTTCGCGCACTGACCCTTCAAGCCTTGCGCCGTATCCACTCGGCGAAGGCCTCGTCTTCGATTCGATATTCGCCGAACGACAGCCGTGCCACCGCATTGGAGGCCTGCAGCCGGCGCAGCGCCTGGCTGCTGGTGTTCTTCGTCGCCGGCTTGCCGATCATCTCCGATAGACGCTTCAACCCGGCCGCGCTGTGCATGTCGCCCTCGCCCCTGGCCAGCAGGGTCAGGATGGCGCGGTCAGCCGGCAGCATCGCTTCCCACTGCCGGGCGAAATGCTCGTCCGAGAACACGCTGGCGCGGGTGTGCTCCAGCGCCGCTTCGGCGCCCAGCGTCTGGTACAGCATGTAGCGCTCGATGAAGCGCTTGAAAAACTCCGGCGTGCGGTGCAGTTCGTCGAAGGCATGCATGCCCGCCTCCAGCGTCAGAGGGTATCGCGCCATCGAGTTGAGCTTGTCGACCGTAAAGGCGACGAAGTCCTGCTGCAGCAGCGGGAACGGCTCCAGCGGCGCCCAGTTGTAGAAGGGCTCCGACGATTTGGCGAACATCTCGCGCAGCGTGTGTTCCGAGCTGCCGGCGAAGATCACCTTGATCGATTCCTTGCGGATGTCCAGCGCTGCCCGCAGCGCGTGGGCGAAGTTGGTGTGACTGTCGCGGGCCAGCACCTGCGCCTCGTCGACGATCAGCAGCAGCGTCTTCTTCTGGCTGTCGAGTATCTTCAGGGTTTCGCGCAAGGCGAGCGCCTTGTCGGTGCTGGTGGCAAGGTCGGCCTCGACCGAGCCCTCCGCCACACCACCCAGCTTGGCGGACGCCTTGACCTTGCTGACGGGCTTGCGCATCTTCGAGATGACGCCGGCCAGCCCGGCAGGCGCAAGCGCGTCGTTCAGCGCGGCGATCAGCGCCGCGTCGGGCGCGTCCTGGTCGTCCCACAGGTTGGTATAGGCCACCAGGTAGCCCCGCTCCCTGGCCGCCGGGGTCAGGTCGCGGCGAAGGAATTCCGTCTTGCCCATCCGCCGCCGGGCGAACAGGCCGCGCGCGGAGGACAGCTTCAGGTCGAGGGCGGTCAGATAGGCAGCGGCCAGTTCCGGGCGGGCGAAGTGCCAGGGATCCACCGGGGTTTCACTCCGTTTCATTGTGGGTGATACGTTTCAATTTCCGTGAAACTCTATGATACTCCGACCGCCGTGGAGTGTGGGGGTTTGGTCGCGGCAGCGCGGCCCCGCCCCCTCCGTACCGCAATCCGCGCGGCCACGGCGGGCTTAGTGCCGACCCGCATCAGCGTCTAGAGTGCAGATGAGCGCCGCGGCAACGCGTCGATGCGTGGACCGCGGTCCATTTCCTGCGCAGCGGAAGCCGTAGCCGTTCCTCCGTTGCGCCTGCACACGGAGACTGGCCATGCCGAACCCAGCAGACATCCCCTTCGAAGTGGCGCGAACCGCCTTGCAGAACGCCCTGCGCGGCGTTTCACTCATGGAGGAAATCCAGCAGAACGCCCTGCAGTTGCAGCTCAATGCCATCAGCCGAGCGCTCGGCAATTCACAGGACGCCATGAACGAGGTCGGCAAGGCCAGCGGCTGGACCGAACTGGGCCTGCTACCCAGCATGGTGTTGCGGCAAACGATGGAGCAGAACACCGACCTGATCCAGGGCTGCCTGAAGCTTATCGCAGATGCGCAGGCGGCCTGTCTCTCGCAAGCCAGGGATGCGTCCGAGTCGCTGCAACGTTGCCAGGCGGATGCGCTCGCCAGCAGCGCGGCGGCTGGCGCGCAATTCCCCGCGCAGGCGATGTTTGCGCAGGCAAGCGACGCCGGCCAGGCCATGGCGGCTGGCGCGCGCAGCGCATCGATGCACGCACAGGCGGCCATGCAGGGTGCCTCTCGCGGCGGACGGAGGACCGATCATGCCAGCTGAACGCAATGCGCTTGTGACCGGCGGGATGGGCGGCCTCGGCCAGGCCATCGCCGTCCGCTTGCATGACGAGGGCTACCGCGTGGCCGTGACCCATTCCCCCGCCAACCCGCATGTCGAAGCGTGGATGGCATCGCAGTCCGAAGCGGGCCGGCGATTCGCCGCCTATGAAGCGGACGTTGCCGACTACGAAGCCTGCCAGGCGTGCGCCACGCGCCTGATCGAGGACATGGGACACCTCGACATCCTTGTCAACAACGCCGGCATTACACGCGACGGCCGCTTCTCGCGGATGACGGCCGATTCGTGGAACGCCGTGCTGCGCACCAATCTGGATTCGCTCTTCCATATGACCCGACCGTTCTATGACGGCATGGTCGAGCGCGGTTGGGGCCGCATCGTCAACATCTCGTCCGTCAATGGCTCCAAGGGCGCCTTCGGCCAGACCAACTACGCCGCGGCCAAGGCCGGCATTCACGGCTTCACCAAGGCGCTCGCGCTGGAATGCGCAAGCAAGGGCGTCACGGTCAATACCGTGTCGCCCGGCTACCTGGACACGGCCATGGTGCGGGCGGTTTCCCCCGAGATCCTGCGCGAGAAGGTGCTGCCGCAGATCCCCGTGGGGCGGCTCGGACGGCCCGAGGAGGTGGCGGCGCTGATCGCCTTCCTGTGCTCCGACGACGCGGCCTTCATTACCGGCGCCAACATCGCCATCAACGGCGGGCAGCACATGCAATGAGCCATCCCCGGGGCGTCTCCCGGGCCGCCGCAACCGGCCCGGGTGCCCGGCTCAATCCAGCGTAATCCCCTCCCGCTGGATCACCGACTTCCAGCTCGCCTGCTCCTTCTCGATCCGGCTGGCGAAGCTGCGAGGGTCGGCCATCACGAGTTCGCCCTGTTGACTGAGGGCCGTCCTCGCCTTCTCGTCTTCCAGCAGGCCCTTCATCACGGCATGCAGCTTCTGCACGGCCTGCGGCGGCGTGCCGGCCGGCGCCAGCATGCCGATCCAGAAAGTGACGTCGAACGGCGAGATGCCCGCCTCTTCCACCGTGGGGACGTCCGGCAGCTGTGTCATCCGCTTCGACGAGCTGACGGCGATCGGCTTGAGCTTGCCTGCTCTGATCTGCGGCAGGGCGCTCCAGGTATCGAAGGCCGTCTGCAGCTCGCCGCTGATCACGGCCATCTGCGCCGCGGCCGCGGATTTGTACGGTACGTGGACCGTGTCGATCTTCGTGCGGTTGTTCAGCATGGCGAAGCTCAGGTGGGCGATATTGCCGGGACCGGCCGACCCGTAGCTGACCTTGCCAGGATTCTCGGACGCGTAGCGCACCAGATCCTTGACCGAGCGCACCGAGTTCTTTTGCGACCATTCAGGGTTGGTAGCGAGAATGAACGGTGCTTCGAGAATCAGCGTGACCGGGGCGAAGTCCTGAGCCTTGTAGTTGCTCTTCTTGTAGATCTGCGGGTTGATCGTGATGCTGCTGGAGTTGGTCAGCACCAGGGTGTAGCCGTCCGGCGCCGCTCTTGCCGCCTCGCTGCTGCCGATCAGCCCGTTCGCGCCGGCCTTGTTTTCCACGATGACCGGCTGTCCCAGCGATTTGCTGAGGTGGTCGGACACCACCCGCGCCACGGTGTCGGTGAACGAGCCCGCGGGGAACGGCACGATCATCCGGATCGGCTTGCTGGGCCAGGCGCCGCTCTCGGCGGATGCCGTCGTGGCGCTCATGCCGAGCAGCACTGCCGCGGCCGCCATCGCCGTCTTCCATCCGCACGAAAGCACCTGTCGGCGCGATGCCGGCTTCACTGTCTTCATGCTTGTCTCCTCTTCTGTCAGATCGTCGTGTTTCAAGCCGCGGCGCTGCCTGCAGCATTGGGGTTCGGCCGCTTTGGCTGGGCCGCCTTGCCGGTGATGCCGATGCGCTCCAGCTCGGCGATGCGTTGCGGACCGAGTCCCAGCACGCCGGCAAGAACCTCGTCGGTATGCTGGCCGAGCGTCGGCGCCACGCACTGGATCGGCATCGGCCGGTCATCGATGCGAAACCACGCGGAGCTCGCCAGATAGGGGCCGCTCCAGGGACGGTCGACCCGTTGCCAATAGCCGCGCGCCAGCAGATGCGGGTCCTGCAGGACCTGCCACATCGGCCGGACCACGCCGGCAGCGATACCGGCGCGCTGCAGTGCATGCATGGCGTCGTCGGCGCTGCGGCCGCCGCACCAGGCCGAGATCGCGGCATCGATGGACGGCGCTGCGGCGCGGCGCTGCCCGACTTGCAGCAGCTGGCGGTCCGCCGCGAGATCGTCCCTGCCGATCGCCCGGCACAACGCCGGCCATTGCACCTCTGCCGCGGAGATCGTCACCCAGGCGTCGTCCCCCGCGCAGCGATAGCACCCGTGCGGCGCCTTCATCGGATGCGCATTGCCCTGCCGTGGCGACACGCGCCCGGTCAGCGACTGCTCGACGATGAAGGGCGCGGCCATGGTCAGCATCGCTTCGACCTGCGACAGATTGACGTGCCGCCCCTGGCCGGTGCGCTTCTGGTCGAACAGGGCCAGCAGCATCGCCGCGCCGGCGTTCATGCCGCCGACGGGATCCCCGTAGGCATAGGAGGTCATGGCTGGCGGCCCGTCGGGATGGCCGGTGTAGAGCGGCAGGCCGCTCGCCTGCTCCAGCGTGCCGCCATAGGCGCGGGTGTTGCTCCACGCGTTGCCTAGGCCGAAAGCGGGCATCGACACCATCACGAGCCGAGGGTTGACCTCGCGTAGCGCGGCATAATCCAGGCCGAGCCTTGGCAGCACCTCCGCCGAATAGTTCTCGATCACGGCATCGGCCTTCGCCACCAGTTGCAACAGCAGCTGCCTGCCTTCTTCGCGCGTCAAATCCAGCGTGATGCCGCGCTTGTTGCGATTCATCAGGTTGAAGTTGCCGTTCTTCTCGTAGAGCCGGTCGCGATAGAACGCCTCGGTGAAATGCGCGCCGCGCCACCAGTCCGGATAGCTGGTGCTTTCCACCTTGATCACTTCCGCGCCGAAGTCTGCCAGTGTGCGCGAGGCGAGCGGGCCGGCCCAGCCCATCGACAGGTCGATGACGCGGATGCCGGCAAGCGGCAGTTGCGGCTCGGGCGTGCGTCGCAGCGGTGCCGCGGGCCGATGGTCGAGCCCGGCGGCGCGATAGAAGGCGTCATGCTCGCCCTTGGCCGGCGCGCGCCCCCCCGCCAGGGGTCCGGCCTCGTCGAGCCGCAGGGGAACGACCGGCCCCTCGAAGGACACCTCGCCCATCCGCACCGGCACGAATGCGCCGCGTTGCCGATGCACCGCCTGTGCGAGCAGTTCCTCCATGTCCGGTACCAGCACGGTAGGGTGCCTGGCCTCGCCAAGACGCTCGAACCACTGCTGCGCCGTCCTGGTGCGGAAGGCCGGGATCAGCAGTGCGTCGATCTCGTCGGCGCGCGCCATCCGCTCCTGGCCATTGACGTAGCGCGGATCGTCGGCGAGTTCGGGGCGCCCGATCGCCTGGCACAGCGCGGTCCATTGCGGCAGCGTATGGGTGAAGATGCCGATCCAGCCGTGCGCCGTCTCGTAGATGCCGGCGGGATGGGTGCCGCAGAAGCGGTTGACGCCCAGACGCCGCAAGGGATGCCGGCCATCCTGCACCATCCCCGCTTCCATCTCCACCATGGTCAGGATCGTCTCGTGGACGCTGAGCACATAGCGGCGGCTGCCCTGCTCCCGTCCCGTCAGCGCAGCGATCGCGGCGGAAAACGTGGCAAGTCCCACCGCCACGCCGGTCTGCAAGTCATGCGGCATGTGGGGTGGCCCGGCGACCGGGCCGCTGCCATGCACCGCGCCGGCCAGCGAGCGGCATACCGATTCCGCGCCGGCGTACTCGCTGTAGGGCCCGCTCTCCCCGAACCATGTCAGCGCGACCTCGATGGGCTCGTGCGAGGCAGCAGGCTGCGGCGCCGAGGACGATGACCAGAGCGGGCGTCGCAGCGCCGACGGTCCTTCCTCCAGCGCACGCGCATCGAGCACGACATCGCAGGTACGCGCCAGCCGGGCCAGCCATTGGCCGTCTTCCGCAGCCTCAGGGTCGGCCGTCACGCTGCGCTTGTTGGTGTTGAGCCAGGCGAACAGCGCGCTTTCGCCCTCGGCCAAGCCACCGGCGGCGGCCAGCGGCGGCATTCGCCGCCAGGCGTCCCCTTCCGGGCTCTCGACCTTGATCACTTCCGCGCCGAAATCGGCGAACAGCTTGCCGGCATAGGCCAGTGCGGGTCCGCTGCCGGCTTCCAGCACCCGCAGCCCCTGCAACGCCAGCCGGGCTGGATCGGCGGCCTTCATCGTCATCGTGTCCGTTTGCTGGGTCATGGCGATCACCACGCATCGACGAAGGAACGGCGCTCGCGGCGGCTGCGCAGCTCGGCCGACGCGATTCCCTGGGCGATCCACTTGCGCGTCTGCGCCGGATCGATGACGGCATCGATCTCCACTGCCGCCGCCGTGCTCAGCGCGTGGCCGCGCTCGTAGGACTGCGCGACCAGCTTGTCGAACAGGGCCTTGCGGCCCGCCTCGTCGGGCACCGCCTCCAGCTCCTTCTTGAAGCCGAGCCGGACCGCGCCTTCCAGCCCCATCGGACCGAACTCGCCGGTTGGCCAGGAGATGGTGAAGCTGGCCGAACGGAAACCGCCGCCCGCCATCGCCATCGCGCCAAGGCCGTAGCCCTTGCGCAGCGTGACGGCCAGCAGCGCCACGCGCAGCTTCGCCCCCGCGAGGAACATCCGCGAGACATGCCGCACCTGGGCGCGCGCCTCGACCTCGGGACCGACCATGAAGCCCGGGGTGTCGATCAGCGAGACGATCGGCAGCCCGTGCGCGTCGCACAGCTGCATGAAGCGGGTGGCCTTGTCCGCCGCGTCCGCGTCGATGGCGCCGCCCAGGTGATAGGGGTTGTTCGCCATGATGCCGACCGGCCTGCCCTCCACGCGGGCCAGCGCCGTGTGGATGCCGGCGCCGAAGCCGCTGCGCAGCATCAGCACGCTGCCGGCATCGGCGATGCCTTCGATCGCCTTGCGGCTGTCGTAGACGCGCAGCCGGTTCTCGGGCACGACGTGGCGCAATGCCAGCGGATCGGGCGCCTGCCATTGCTCGAGCGGCCCCTGGAACATCGACAGATAGTGCCTCGCCACCTGCACCGCCTCGGCCTCGTTCTCCACCAATACGTCGACCACGCCGTTGGCGTACTGCACCGAGGCCGGACCCACGTCCTCGGGACGGAAGACGCCCAGGCCGCCGCCCTCGATCATGGCCGGACCCGCCATGCCGATATTGGCCGACCGATCGGCGATGATGACATCGCAGCAGCCGAGGAAGGCCGCGTTGCCGGCGAAGCAGCGGCCCGAGACGATGCCGACCACGGGCACCTGGCCGCTCAGCTCGGCAAAGGCGGCGAACGAGGGCTGATAGAGGCCCGACACCGACGGGATATCGACGTCGCCAGGCCGTCCGCCACCGCCTTCGGCGAACAGCACCAGCGGCAGTTCGTCGCGCAGCGCGACCTCGACGATGCGGTCCGTCTTGACATGGTTGCGCTTGCCCTGCGTGCCCGCCAGCACGGTGGCGTCATAGGCCATCACCGCGCTGCGGGCCCGCTCCTTGCCCACCAGCGCGCCGTTGATGTCGCCGATGCCGGTGATCAGGCCGTCCGCCGGGGTATTGGCGATCAGGTCCTGCTGGCTGCGGCGGGAGGCCTGTGCCGCCAGTGCGAGCGCGCCGTACTCGACGAACGTATCCGCATCGCACAGGTCCGCGACGTTCTCGCGCGCAGTCCGTTGTCCTCGTGCCCGGCGCCTTGCCACCGCCTCCGGACGCGCTTCGTCATACAGGAAGGCATGGCGGTCCAGCACGCGCTGCAGGTCCGCGCGGATGGCGTCGCGATCGGTCTTTTGCGTGGCGCCGACGCTTTCGCCGCCGGCCTCGACCGGCTCCAGCACCAGCAGGATCTGGCCTTCGTTGGCGAGGCTTCCCGGCTCCAGCCGCAGGTCCACCACGCGGCCGCCGGATTCGGCGGCGATGGTGTGCTCCATCTTCATCGCTTCGAGCACCGCGACCGTCTGGCCGGGCCGCACCACCTCATCGATCCGGGCGGCGATTTCCACCACGCGGCCGGTCAGCGGCGCGTGGATGGCGACCAGGCCCTCGTCGACCTGCTCCTGCGGCTCCGGCGCGCGCGCGGCATGCAGCGTGGCGCCCGTGTCCGCGCCGGCCTGTCCCTGCCGTGCCCGCTCCGCGCGCACGATATCTTCCGCAGCGGCGGTGAGCGCCGGCAGGATGGTCTCGAAGTGGCGCGTGTGCACGTCCTGCGCAAGGAAGTCGTCGCGCTGGACCAGTGCGCGCAGCAGCTCCAGATTGGTCGGCACTCCCTCGATGCGAAATTCCGCCAGGCTGCGCTGCAAGCGGCGCACCGCGAGGTCGAAGCCAGGTGCATGGCTGCTGACGATCAGCTTGGCCAGCAGCGTGTCGAAATTGGGTGACGGCGCATAGCCGGCATAGCCATGCGTATCGACGCGGACCTCCGGACCGGCGGGGGGATCGAAGCGCTCCAGCCGCCCATGCGCGGGGCGCGCGAGTCCCTGTGCATCGGTCATTTCGGCGTTGATCCGCACCTGGATGGCGTAGCCGCGCGGACGCGGCGGATTGGCAGGGTTCAGACCCAGGTCGGCCAGCGTCTGGCCGGCTGCGAGGCCGATCTGCAGCGCGACCAGATCGACGCCGGTCACCTGTTCGGTGATGGTGTGCTCCACCTGCAGGCGAGGATTGGCTTCGATGAAGACGAAGTCCTTCTGCGTGCCCTGCTCGTTCTCTTCCACCAGGAATTCGAACGTGCCCAGGCTCAGGTAGCCGACACGGCGCGCCAGGCGCAGCGCCGCCTCGCTGATCCGCTCGCGCAGCTCGGGTCGCAGCACCGGACTCGGCGCGATCTCGACCAGCTTCTGGAAGCGGCGCTGCAAGGTGCAATCGCGCTCGCCCAGCGCGATCGCCTGCTGCCCGTCGCCGGCGATCTGCACCTCGATATGCCGGGCGCGTGCGACCAGCCGCTCGGCATAGACCGCGTCAATACCGAACGCCGCGCCCGCTTCGGAGCGGCAACGCGCATAGGCCTCGGCCAGATCCTCGCGCCGCCGCACGATTCGCATGCCGCGCCCGCCGCCGCCGCCCACGGCCTTGATCACCACGCCCGCGTCCCCCTGCTCGTCGAAGAAGCGCTCGATCTGCTCGATGGACGCGCCGCCCGGCGTGGCGGGCATCACGGGCACATCGCATTCCATGGCCAGGCGCAAGGCGCGGCCCTTGTCGCCGAACAGGCCGAGGTGCTCGACGCTCGGGCCGATGAAGGCGATGCCGGCCGCGGCGCAGGCCTGGGCGAAATCGGCGCGTTCGCTCAGGAAGCCGTAGCCCGGATGGATGGCGTCGCAACCCGTCGCCCGCGCGGCCCCGATGATGCTGTCGATATCGATATACGCGGTGGGGCCGATCGCCTGCAGCGGCACCGCCTCATCGGCCAGCATCCGGTGGCGGCAGCTGGCATCGTCCTCGGAATAGACCGCCACGGTGGCGATACCGAGGTCTTGCGCGGCGCGCAGCACGCGCAACGCAATCTCCCCCCGATTGGCAATCAACAGCTTCTTCAAGTCGGTCTCCTGATGTTGTCGTGGTTGGCCGGTGTGGCCGTTCTTGTGTCGTTGCGATGTCTGTCTAGCCGTCCGTAGCCCGGGCGCTTCAGGGGCGGATGCCGAAGCGGCTCACGCCGGGCTCGCGCAGGGGCGCCGCCAGATCGGCGAACTCGCACAGGCGCGCGCGCGTGTCACGTGGGTCGATGATGTCCTCGATGACGAAGGCCTCGGCGCTGCGAAACGGCGAGGTCAGGCTGCGCACGCGCTGCTCGATCTCCGCGCGCTTCTGCACCGGATCGTCGGCCCCTTCGATCTCCGCCTTGTAGGCAACCTCCAGTCCGCCCTCGATCGGCAGCGAGCCCCATTGCGCCGAGGGCCACGCATAGCGGAAATTGAAACGGCCCATGTGCTGGTGACCGGCCGCCGCGACGCCATAGGCGCGGCGCAGGATCACCGAACACCACGGCACGGAGGCCTGGTAGACCGCGGCCAGCGCTCGCACGCCATAGCGCATGGTTCCCGCCGCTTCCGCCTCCCTGCCGCTCTGGAAACCGGCGATATCGACCAGGTTCACCACCGGCAGATGGAAGGTCTGCGCGAGATCGACGAAGCGCGTGAATTTCTCCGCGGCGGCGCGATCCCAGCTGCCGCCGTGCACGCAGGGATCGCTGGCGATCACCGCGACCGGCCAGCCATGCAGGCGGGCCAGCCCGGTAACGGTCGCCCCGCCCCAGTGACAGCCGATCTCGAAGAAGGAGTCCTTGTCCATCAGTGCCTGCACGATCGGGCGGATGGCATAGCCGGCGCGGGCATCGCGCGGAATCGCCGACAGCAGCCACTCCTCGCGACGCGCCGGGTCGTCGGCGACGTCCGCACGGGGCGGCAGCTCGTGCACCGAGGACGGAAGATAGGACAGGAAGCGGCAGGCGCGGGCAAAGGCTTCGTCTTCACTGCCGACCTCATCGTCCACCACGCCGTTGCGGGTATGAATGTGGCTGCCGCCCAGCTCGTTCTTCGACAACGGCTGCCCGTTCCTGGCGACCACCGGCGGCCCTTCGTTGAACAGCTGCGAGGTCTCCTTGACCATCAGCGAGTAGTGGCTCGCCGCCACCCGCGCGGCGCCCATGCCGGCCACCGAGCCCAGCGCCATCGACACCACCGGCACGACCGACAGGTTCTCCACCACGTGCTGCCACACCTTCATGGTGGGGATCAGCGTGTGCCCCTTGATTTCGATATTGCGGACCGAACCGCCCCCGCCGGTGCCGTCCACGAGCCGGATCATCGGCAGCCGCATCGCGTGCGCCATCTTCTCGGCGTGCACCAGCTTGTCGCCCACCGCGCCATCGTTGGCGCCGCCGCGCACGGTGAAGTCGTCGCCGACCAGCACCACCGCGCGGCCGCCAACGCGCGCGCGGCCCATCACCAGATTGGATGGCAGCAGGTCGACCAGACGGCCGTCGCCGTCATAACGGCCGCTGCCGCTGAGGCCGCCCACCTCGCGGAACGAGCCACGGTCGGCCATCCGCGCGATTCGCTCGCGCACGGTGAGCTTGCCGGCCGCCTGATGGCGCGCCACCTTTTCCTCGCCGCCCATGCGGGCCGCCAGCCGCCAGCGCAGGGCCAGTTCGTCGATCTCGGGTTGCCAGGACACGGGTCTGTCTTCCTCGCCGCTTGGACAGTATCGGCGGACAGAGCGCACGAACCGTGCCGGTGCTGCCGGGGGCGCGGGCGGCCTTGATTTCATTGAGCATTTTTCGGCGACGCTCTATCATGTCCGCGATGACAACACAGTGTGTCCACGACAAGGACACCGAAGGAGACAGCGGGTGTCCTCGACGACAACACCGCGGCAGCCGCATGAGCAGGTCCAGCTCGGCGCCTTGCTGCGCGCCAGGGACGGCAGCCGCCTGGCCGCCGTGGGCCTGTGCGCCGACGCCGTGCTGGCGCAGGCGGCGGAGCTGGCGTGCGAGCGCGCACGCGGGCAGCACGACGGCAGACGGCTGTTTCCGGTGGAGGCCGGGAGCCAGCGCTACATCGGCCTGAGCCTGGACGATGCACAGCATCGGCTGATCCTCGTGCATCCCGCGCAGGCCCATACCGTGCTGTTCGACTTCCTCGGCACGGTGCCCTTCGCCGGCGCGATCCTCGACCATTTCCTGACCGATCCGTACCAGGCCATCACGGTGGCGGACGTGGACGGCAGCGTGCGCTTCATCAGCCCGGTTCACGAGAGGTTTCTCGGGCTGGCCGCCGGCGAAGGCATCGGGCGCCCCGCGTCCAGCGTCATCCCCAATTCCCGCCTGTCGCAGGTGGCGACCAGCGGCAAGGCCGAGATCGGCCAGCTGCAGCAGATGAACGGCGTCACCCGCGTGGTCAACCGGATTCCGATCCGGCAGAACGGCGAAGTGGTGGGCGCCATCGGCCAGGTCATGTTCAAGGGACCGGACTCGATCACGCGCATGCATCAGGAACTGTCCGAGCTGCGCTCGCAGGTCGCGCGGTATCAGCGCGAGCTGGACGGCCTGCGCGAAGCGCAGGCGCCGCATGGCCTGATCGGCGACAGCGCGCCGATGCAGCGGCTGCGCCGCGAAATCGAAACCGTGGCCCGGCTCGACGTGCCGGTGCTGATCCTCGGCGAAAGCGGCACCGGCAAGGAGCTGGTCGCACGGGCCATTCATGCCGCGGGCCGCGAAGGCGCCGGCGAACGACCGCTGGTCAGCATGAACCTGGCGGCCCTGCCCGCCTCGCTGATCGAGGCGGAGCTGTTCGGCCATGCCGGTGGCGCCTTCACCGGCAGCCGGCGGCAGGGCCAGGCCGGCAAACTGGAGCAGGCCTCCGGCGGCACCGTCTTTCTCGACGAAGTGGCCGACATCCCGATGGAGATGCAGGTCAAGCTGCTGCGCGTGCTGGAAGACCATATGGTCGAGCGGCTCGGCAGCCGCAATGCACAGCGCGTCGAATTCCGGCTGATCTCCGCCACCAATCGAGACATCCCCGCGCTGATCGATGCCGGCCGCTTCCGCCTGGACCTCTATTACCGGCTCAGCGGCGTGGTGCTGCGCATCCCGGCGCTGCGGCAGCGGCGCGAGGACATTCCCGCGCTGCTGCAGCATTTCGTCGCCGCATTCTGCGCGCGCAATGCCGTGCCGCTGCCCGCCATCGACCAGGACGTGGCGCGGCATCTGGCGGGCCAGCCGTGGCCCGGCAACGTGCGTCAGCTGCGCCAGCGTATCGAGGAAGCGCTGGTGTTCTGCGATGGAAGGACGCTGCGGGTGGAAGACTTCGCGCGCGGCGAGGCGGCGCGCGAACCGGTCTGCGCGCCGCCGCTGGAAGGCGATGGCGATCCCCCGCTTTCGCTGGTTCGGGCACTGGCGCCTGCCGCGGCCACCCCTTCGCTGTCGGGGCTACCGGGCAGCGAGGCAGGCGCCGGCATGAGCGAACTGGCTTATGCCGCCGTGGTCGATGCCATCGCGCGTCATGGCGGCAACAAGAAGCGCGCCGCCGAGCAACTGCGGATCTCGCGCTCGCACCTGTACAAGATATTGGAGCGGGGCGCTGGCCGGTGACGGCAGGGGCCGCCGTTGGCAGCTCCAATGGCAGCCGCCCCACCTCCTGGTCGCCGCCCGTTTTCTGGTCGGGAACGCGTCAGGCGGTTAATTGCATTTTTCTACCAGCGCGCGCAGACGCTCGTCCCGAACCGCCAGCACGTCGAACAAACCCAACGCACGCAAGGCCGGCAGCGCAGCCAGGATGTCGCGCTCGGCCGCCTGCCGTTCGGCAGCGCCCGCCGACTCGTTGCACCAGATCCGCGCATTCGCCAGGAACGCGCCCACACTACCCTTGCGGATGGTGATTCCATCCAGTTCGACATGATCCTGGTCGTTCGGCAGAACATCTTCGGCTCGCATATGGGCTCCTGAACGCAATGGATGAAAAGGCCGATCGATGGAGGGAATGGACGCGGCCATCCTGCCGCCCTCTCGCACGCCAATGTCCGCCGGGACCAGCGATACGCCGTTCCCTCTCCATCGCAAGCCACCATGATGCCGTAACCCGGCTCTGTCCTCATTGACGCATCCGCGTCTGCCTCCTATGGTCGATTGACCGGCCTTTCGCGGCCGTACCGATTTGCATGACTCGCCCCGCAGCCGCCAGGCTCGAACAACGACAAGGGAGACAACGCGTGCGCAATAACCACAACAGGTACTTGCCCGGAAAACAGACCGCCGGTGCATCGACGACATGGCGCCTGATGACCGGGACCCTGCTCGCCGGCGTGGTCCTGACCATCGGCGCGTGCGGCAGCGACGATGACGACGACCATCATCAGCCGCCCCCTCCCGCTGCGCAAACGCCCAAGACCTGCCAGGAGATGGCGGGCCTGACCGTCCCCGCCAGTGCCATCGGCCTGCCGACGTCGGGCGCCGCGGTGACCGAGGCCACGGTAGTGGCGGCAAGCGGCACGGGCGCGCAGGCGGTCGGCGAGTATTGCCGCGTACTGGGCGCGATCCGGCCAGTCGATCCCAATGCGCCAGAGATCCGCTTCCAGCTGAATCTGCCGGTGAACTGGAACAACAAGATCATGATGTTCGGCGGTGGCGGCTACAACGGCACCATCCCCTCGCCCGCGCAGAACGTGCCGGCCGGCCCGGCCAATCAGCCCACCCCGCTCGGACGCGGCTACGCGACCTTTGCCAGCGACTCGGGACATCAGGCCGGCGCGCTCGGCAGCCGCGACGGCTCGTTCGGCGTCAATGACGAAGCCCTGCGCAATTTCGCCGGCGACGCGCTGAAGAAAACGCGCGACACCGCGCTGCATCTGATCAAGGCGCGCTATGCGGTCGACGGCCCGCGCAAGGCGTACTTCGCCGGCGGCTCGACCGGCGGTCGCGAGGCGCTGGCGGTGGTGCAACGCTGGCCGCTGGACTGGGACGGCGCCATCGTGCTGTATCCGGCCTGGAACGCGGCAAGCCTGGACCTGCAGATCGGCCGTATCACGCGCGCGCTGGCGCTGCCTGGCGCCTATCCCAATGCCGCCGAACGCCGCGCGCTGTTCGATGCCTCGCTGCAGGCCTGCGATACGCTCGATGGCGCGCAGGACGGGCTCGTCAGCAACATGGCCCGGTGCAATGCGACCTTCGATCCGGCAACCGCGACGCTGAACGGCGCGCCGCTGCGCTGCGCCGACGGCCTGGACACCGGAGACAACTGCCTGTCCGACGCGCAGATCCTGGCGTTGAAGGTCTACAGCACGCCGATCCACTTCAACTACCCGCTCGGCAGTGGCGAGACGCACTACCCCGGCTTCAACCTCTGGGGCTCGGACCTGGGCATGGCAAACCCGTCGCCGGTACAGGCCACGGTGATTTCGCTCGCGTTGAACCTGGACCAGCCGACCTACCCGATGCCCGCCACCGCCCCGTACCTGAGCGTGTTCTGGGATCAGTGGGTGCGCTTCTTCGTCACGCGCGATCCGAACTTCAACTCGCTGACGCTCGATCCGGAGAACCCCGGCGCGTGGCAGGCCCGCATCAGTGAGCTGACCGCGCTGCAGGACGTCAACAAGACCGACCTCAGCGCCTTCGCGGCAAAGGGCGGCAAGGTGCTGATGGCCCATGGCACCGGCGACGTGCTGGTCAGCAGCCGCGCAAGCGTGCTGTACTACGAGCGCGTCCGTGACACGATGGGCAAGGACCTGGTCGGCAAGTTAATGCGCTACTACGAGATCCCCGGCTACGGCCACGCCGCCAGCACGGTCTTCAATGCGGCCTGGGATTCGCTGACGACGCTGGAGCAGTGGGTGGAGAACGGCACCGAGCCGTCGGCACAGGTGGTGGCCGACACCGTCGGCGTGCCGGGTCGCACCCGTCCGCTGTGCGAGTATCCCAGCTGGCCGAAGTACAACGGCGGGGATATCAACGCGGCGGCGAGCTACAGCTGCGTGAAGGAGTAGTTCGAAAGTAGTTCGGAAGTAGTTCGGGGCGCAAGGCAAGGCAGCAGGGCGAACGCGGCGAACCCGCCGAGCCTTGCCGCCTTGTTCCGCACTGGGACCGTTGCGCGCAGCTTACCCTGCAATCCGGCTGCTCTCCCGCACCACCAGCGTGCAGCCGATCTCGTGCCGCTGCGGGACCTCCGCCCCGGCCTGGCCCTGCAGCGACGCCACCACGATCTCCAGCGCCCGGCTGCCGATCGCATAGGGATCGGGCCGAACGGTGGTCAGCGCGGGCGTCGTGACAGAGGCGAGCGGCGTATCGCCAAAGCCGGCCACGGCCAAATCCGCGGGAATCGAAAGGCCGAGGGCCGGTGCGGACAGGATGGCGGCAATGGCCATGCTGTCGTTGGAGAAGATCACTGCGCGAGGCCGGGCGGCCGCCGGCAGCCGCGCGATCTCGATCATTGCCTCGCGGGCCGCGCCGACGTCGTCGGTGGCACCGGCGCGCCAGATATCCGGCTGGCGCCCAGCTTCCCGCATCGCCTGCGCATACCCCTCGCTGCGCCGGGTAGCCCGCCCGTCCTCCGTCGCGCCATTCAGCACGAAGCGGATCGATGCCGCGTCCTGGGCGAGGAAATGCTCGGCCAGCGCCCTGCCGACCAGCCCCTGCGAGAACCCGACCTGGTGAAACGGCCGCCCGTCGTGGACTTCCCAGGCCTCGACGATCGGCACCTTCAGCCTGGCCAGCAGCGCGTCCGCTTCCGCCGAATGGTCGCCGCGGGTCAGGATTAGCGCGCGCGGATGCCAGCCGGCGAAGGTGCGCAGGGCCCGCGCTTCTGAATCCCGCGAGAAATTGCTGTTGGCCAGCACCAGTTGCAGGCCCTCGCGTTCGGCCACGTCCATCATGCCGCGCACCATATCCGCGAAGGTCGGGCTGGTGACGTTCTGCATCACCGCGCCGACCACCCCGCCCTGGCTGGTGGCGAGGATGCGCGCGGCCTGGTTGGGTACCCACGACGTTTCCTCGATGACGCGCGCGATCTTTGCGCGGGCGGCGTCGGACAACTTGTGCGGCTCGTTGAAGTAGCGTGACACCGTGACGGAGGACACGCCGGCCATGGCCGCCACATCGCGCACGGTGTAGCTGCCCGAGCGCGGTCGTGCGGCACGGCGGCGGACTGGGCGATGCGGTGGCGAGGAAGGCGCTTCCTGGGGATCTGGCATGGGCGGTTGACGTTTCGGCGAGGCCGATTATACACTCCGGACCAATGTAACCGGTTTCATTCGAGGCGTGTCGCGCAAAAATGAAACCGGTTCCATCCCATCAAGCGAGCCCGACATCGCACTTCGAGGAGACACCATGGCTTCCATCCGCACCGCCGCCGCAGCCTTGTCCTGCCTGGCCCTGACCTCCCTTGCCCACGCCGCCTGGCCGGACCGCCCCATCGTGATGGTCGTGCCGCAACCGCCGGGCGGGGCCGCCGACGCCTTCGCCCGTCCGTTCGCGCAGGCGCTCTCGCAGCGGCTCGGGCAACCGGTGGTGATCGAAAACCGCGCCGGCGCCAACGGCAATATTGCCGCCGCCTATGTCGCCAAGCAGCCTGCCGACGGGTACACCATCTTCTTCGGCTCGGTCAGCACCCTCGCGGTCAATCCGCACCTGTACAAGTCGACCGGCTTCGATCCGCTGAAGGACTTCGCGCCGATCACGCTGACCAACCAGACGCCGAACGTGCTGGTGGTCAACGGCGCCTCGCCCTACCGCACGGTGGCCGATGTGGTGAAGGCTGCCAAGGCCGCGCCGGGCACGATCAACTATGGCTCGGCCGGCAATGGCAATACCATGCACCTGACCGGCGTGCTGTTCGAACAGAAGACCGGTGCGCGCCTGACGCATGTCCCCTACAAGGGCGGTCCGGCCGCGCTGACCGATGTGATGGGCGGCCAGATCCCGATGATGTTCCACAACCTGAACGCCGTGCTGGCCCACGAGAAGAGCGGCAAGGTCCGCATCGTGGCGGTGGCCGACAACAAGCGCGCCGCGGTGCTGCCCGACGTGCCGACGATGAAGGAAGCGGGCGCGCCGGGCGTGGTGCAGGTGCCGTGGAGCGGCATGCTGGTGCGCGCCGGTACGCCGCAGCCCGTAATCGACCGCCTCGGCAAGGAAATGCTCGACATCCTCAAGGACCGCGCCTTCCGCGCGCCGCACGAGGCGCAGGGCACCGAAGTGCTGTCGTCGACCCCGGCGGAATTCGCCGAGCGCCTGAAGGCCGATTACGCGGCGATGGGCGCGCTGGTCAAGGCGGCCGACGTCAGGATCGACTGAACCGGCTGCCGCCACCCCCCGTTTTCCGGAGATACCGTGCCCTCTCGCAATCATTTCAAGCAGGCCCTGCGCGACAAGCGCGCCCAGGTAGGCCTCTGGTCTACCCTGCCCTTCCCCTATATTTCCGAGCTGATCGCCGGTTCCGGGTTCGACTGGCTGCTGCTGGACACCGAGCACACCGCGAGCGATCCGATCGTGATGCAGCAGCAGCTGCAGGCAGTGGATGCCGCCCGCGCCGGCACCAACGGCACCACCTCGGCGGTGGTACGCCCCGACTGGAACGACACCGTGCTGATCAAGCGCTACCTGGACATCGGCGCGCAATCGCTGCTGTTTCCCTTCGTGCAGACGCCCGAGGAAGCGGCGGCCGCCGTCGCCGCGACGCGCTACCCGCCGCACGGCGTGCGGGGCATGGGCGGGACCATGCGTGCCTCGCGCTTCGGCCGCGATACCGACTACGTGCGCGATGCGCAGAACGAGCTTTGCGTGCTGGTGCAGCTGGAAACCGGGGAAGCGCTTGACCGTCTGGAAGAAATCGCGGCGGTGGACGGCGTCGACGGCATCTTCATCGGCCCGGCCGACCTGTCGGCGAGCATGGGCGTGCCGGGCGACGTCCACCATCCGCGCGTGCGCCGCGCCATCGACGACGCGGTGCGGCGGATCCTCGCCTGCGGCAAGGCACCGGGCATCCTGATGCTCGACGAAAAGCGCGCGCAGGAACTGCTGGACCTGGGGGCGCTGTTCGTCGCGGTCGGTACCGACCAGGTGCTGTTGCGCAAGAGCACCGACGATCTGGCGCAACGCTTCGGCCGCGGCCCTGGCGTCGCCACGGCCTCTTACTGACCGGCTGAGCCACGGCCCAGCCTACCGAAGGAGTTTCTGCATCATGTCGCAAGCCGACCAACCGCGCCGCCGTCCCGAGGAGCTGCGCAGCCATCGCTGGTTCGCCAGCGACGACATCCGCGGCTTCGCCCACCGCCAGCGCATGCAGCAGCAGGGATTGGCGCGCGAAGCGTTCATGGGCCGGCCGGTGATTGGCATCATCAATACCTGGAGCGAGCTCTCGCCCTGCCATGCGCATCTGCGCGAGCGGGCCGAAGCGGTCAAGAAAGGCGTGCTGCAGGCGGGCGGCTACCCGCTGGAACTGCCAGCGCTGAGCCTGGGCGAGGTGATGGTCAAGCCGACCACCATGCTGTACCGGAACCTGCTGTCGATCGAGACGGAGGAGCTGCTGCGCAGCCTGCCGCTGGACGGCGCGGTCCTGCTGGGCGGCTGCGACAAGACGCCGCCGGGCCTGATGATGGGCGCGTTCTCGATGGACCTGCCGGTGATCTTCGTGCCGGCGGGACCGATGCTCAATGACCGCTACCGCGGTGCGGCGGTCGGCGCCGGCACGCACACCAAGAAGTTCTTCGCCGAGTACAGCATCGGCAATATCGCCAAGGACGAGTGGGTGGCAATGGAAGCGCGCATGACGCGCTCGGTCGGCACCTGCAACACCATGGGCACGGCCAGCACGATGACGGCCATCGTCGAAGCGCTCGGCTTTTGCCTGCCCGGCGCGATGAGCATCCCGGCCGTCGATGCGGCGCACCCGCGCATGGCGTGGCACTGCGGCCAACGCATCGTCGACATGGTGTGGGAAGACCTGCGCCCGTCGAAGATCGCCACCAAGTCGGCATTCCTCAACGCGGTGGCGGTCTACGCCGCGCTGGGCGGCTCCACCAACGCCGCCGTGCACCTGCCCGCGATGGCCGGACGCGCCGGCGTGTCGCTGGACCTGGACGAGATCGACGCGGTGGCGCGCGCCGTGCCGGTGATCGCCAATCTCTATCCGTCCGGCGATCGGCTGATGGAGGACTTCCACTACGCGGGCGGCCTGCCTGCCGTACTGCGCAAGATCGCGCCGCTGATCGACCTCGATGCCCTGACCGTGACCGGGCGCACGCTGCGCGAGAACATCGCCGACTGGCCCGTCGAGGAGGACGGCACCGTGCTCGACATCGACCGGCCGCTGAAGACCGGCACGCCCGAATGCCCGGAAGCCGGCCTGGCGCTGGCGGTCGTGCACGGCAATCTGTGCCCCGATGGCGCGGTGATCAAGCCGTCGGCCGCCAGTCCCCATCTGCTGCGCCATCAAGGCCGGGCGCTGGTGTTCGACTCCAACGCCGAGATGTTCGCGGCGATGGACGACCCCGACCTCGATGTGGATGCCTCCACGGTGCTGGTGCTGCGCAATGCCGGACCGATTGGCGGGCCCGGCATGCCGGAATGGGGCAACCTGCCGATCCCGAAGAAGTTGCTGCGCGAGGGCGTACGCGACATGCTGCGGATCTCCGACGCGCGCATGAGCGGCACGCACTACGGCACCTGCGTGCTGCACGTCGCGCCGGAGTCTGCCGTGGGCGGGCCGCTGGCGCTGCTGCGTACCGGCGACATGGTGCGGCTGGACCTCGGCGAGCGCCGGCTCGACATGCTGGTATCGGAGGACGAGCTGGCGGCACGCCGCGCCGCCTGGCAGCCGCCGCCGCAGCCGTACCAGCGCGGCTATGGGCGCATCTTCCAGCATGAGGTCACCCAGGCCAATCTGGGGTGCGACTTCGCCAGTCTGGCAGGCAATGCGCCGACGGTGGAGCCGCCGATTTATTGATCGGTAGCAGCCATTCAATCTGCCCCCGGTTTGCTTCCCTCCCCCGCCGGGCGGGAGGGGCCGGGAGAGGGGCCGGGAGGGCCTAGCGCGCCACCATCGCCAAACCCGTCAACGCCAGCAACCCCGCCACCAGCGGACGCATCACCCTCGCCGGCACCGGCGGCGGGGCCTTCAACGTCAGCCGCGTGGTGACATGCACGACCGGCACCGCCAGCGCGCTCAGCAGCAGCGCGCGCGGCGACATGCCGATGGACAGCACCACCAGTACCAGCCGCATGCCGGCATTGCTGGCGAACATCACCAGCAAGGCGCGCCGCACCACATCGGTGGCGAGCGGCTGCCGATAGAGGTGATAGACGATCGGGGGACCCGAGGTGCCGAACAGCCCGCCCATCAGTCCCGACAGCGCCCCCGCCATCGCAAACCCGCTGGGCGGTCCGATCCGCGGCGCCTGCCGCTTGCGGGCCACCAGGGTGATGGCGCAGACCACGATGGCCACGCCGAGGGCGGTTTCCAGCCAGGCCGACGCGTTGTTGCTGATCCAGCGCAACAGCAGCACGCCGACCAGCACGGTCAGCAGGCTGGCGATCAGCGCCGGGCGCATCAGCTTCCACGGCGGCGCCTGGCGTTCGGCCCGAAAGAAGGCCACCGCGTTGATCAGCGTCAGCACCGTGGCGGTATTGGCCGCATCGGCAACTGTCGCCAGTTCGAAGGTGGCCACCAGGCTGAGCAGCACCAGGCCGAAGGCGAACCCGGTCAGCGTCTGCACATAAGTGGCCACCGCCACGCACAACAGGAAAGACAGGGAGGTCGCAGGGCTACTGACGACCTCGGCAATCGGACTGAAAGAGAAAGGGTCCACCAGGATCTTCTATGACTTCTGCTTCTATTTGCTGCATCGCGCGCAAGCCGTTGCCGCCGACCCGGTGTTACTTGTCCACCAGGTTCAGCTCGGCGATCAGCTTGCCGTAGATCTCGGACTGGCGCTGCGCGAAGGCGGCGAAGTCCTTGCTGCTCTTGTACTCGGGGGGCGTCTCCAGCCGTTCGGCGTCGGCACGGTAAGCCGGGCTCTCCAGGGCCTGCCGGCAGGCACCCTCGAGCTTGCCCAGCACCGGCGCGGGCAATCCCTTCGGCGCGATCAGGCCGCCCCAGATGGTGGCCTGCACCGGCCAGCCCGCTTCCGCGGCCGTGGGCACGTCGGGATAGCCAGGCAGCCGGCGCTCGGCGAAGACCGCCAGCGGCCGCAGGCCATACTGCTTCGACACCGTCGGGGTTTCGGCGAACAGCATGATCTGCTTGCCGAGCAGCCCGGTCACCATCTCGCCCGAGCTCTTGTAGGGCACGTGCAAGCCCCTGGCGCCGGCCTTGCCGAGCAGCATCTCCATCGACAGATGCAGCAGCGTGCCGGGGCCGGACGAGCCGTAGGTCAGTTTCTCGGGGTTGCGGCGCGCATAGTCGATGACATCGGCCATGCTCTTGAACGCCGAGTCCTTCGGCACCATCAGCATCAGCGGCACCGCGTAGGTCCCGCAGATGTGGTCGAAGTCCTTCCAGCTGTAGCCGGTCTTGCGGATGGCGGGCTGCAGCACTTCGGGCCCGATTACCGACAGGCCCACGGTATAGCCATCGGGCCTTGCCCGCATCAACTGCGACATGCCGATGGCGCCGCCCGCCCCTGCCTTGTTGTCCACCACGATCGAAGCGCCCAGCGTTTCGGTCAGCCGCCGCTCCAGAATGCGCGCCATGATATCCGATGTGCCACCGGGACCGAACGGCACCACCATGGTCAGTGGCTTGGCCGGATAGTCGTCCTGCGCCATCGCCGCTGGGGCGCAAAGCGTGGTGGCGGCAATGCCGGCGACCGCTGCGAGCAGCCGCAATGGCTGGCGGATAACGTGTTTGCGTTGCATTCTTTGTCTCCTTCCCTGGCTGGATTGACGGGCTCTGTCGGCCCGTATCGAACGGATTGACGAGTTCCGCCAGCGCGTCAGTAGACGCCGCCGTCGTAACCCCTGGCGATGGCGGGACGGCACGCCTGGATGAAGGCATTGGCCTGCCGCATCATCATCCCCATGTCGGAGGCCACCGCGACGAAGGCATAGCCCAGCTCGACGAATTGCGACACCATCTCCGGGGTCGGACCGACGATGCCACAGGGCTTGCCGATCGCCTGGCAGCGCCGCGCCACGTCGGCGATCACCGCCTGCACCTCGGGATGGGCGATATTGCCGATATGGCCCATGTTGGCCGACAGATCGCCCGGGCCAAGGAACAGCGCATCCACGCCCGGCACTGCGGCGATCTCTTCCAGCGCCGTCACCGCCTGCGGCGTTTCCAGCTGGATGATGGTGTAGATCGAATCGTTGGCCCGCTTGCCGTAATCCGCGGCGGTGCCGTAGCCGCTGGCGCGGTGCACGGCGGCAAAGCCGCGGATGCCCTCGGGCGGGTACTTGGCGTAGGACACCGCGCGGCGGGCCGCGTCGGCGCTGTCGACGAACGGCACCATCACCGTCTGCGCGCCAAGGTCGAGCGCGCGCTTGAACAGCACGGCGTCGTTGGCCGCCAGCCGCGTCACCGGCGCGGCATCGGTGCCGGCCACGGCCTGCAGCACGTGCAGGATCTCGCGCTCGTCCAGCGGCACGTGTTCGAGATCGACCACCAGCCATTCGAAGCCGGCACGGCCCATCGCCTCGGCGGTGGAGGAAGTGCCGGACATCAGCCAGGTGCCAAGGGGCACGCCGGCTTTGCCGAGGCGGTCGCGGAAGGGATTGGCGAGGATATCGTTCGGTGCGGGCATGGTGTGTCGGTGTGAATGTCGCTGCGGAAGATGGCGTCAGTAGATGGAAGGCTCCGGCGTCGGCGCATTGCCGGCCAGGACCTGGAAGTCGCAGCCCAGATGGGCCTGGGTGACTTCGCTTTGATAGATGCGCGCGTAGCCGCGCTGATAGACCGGTGGCGGCGCCGTCCATTGCGCGCGTCGCGCGTCGAGCTCGTCCTGCTCGACCAGCACGTCCAGGCGCCGCTCGGCAATGTCCAGCCGGATCAGGTCGCCGGTGCGCACCAGCGCGAGCGGACCGCCGACCGCCGCTTCCGGCGAGATATGCAGCACGCAGGTACCGTAGTGGGTGCCGCTCATGCGCGAGTCCGACAGGCGCACCAGATCGCGCACGCCCCGCTGCAGCAGCTTCTTCGGGATCGGCAGGTTGCCCCACTCCGGCATGCCGGGGCCGCCGACGGGGCCGCCGTTGCGCAGCACCAGCACGGTGTTCTCGTCGACGTCCAGATCGGGATCGTTCACGGCCGCCAGCATTTGCGCATTGGAGTCGAACACCAGCGCGCGGCCGGTATGGCGCAGCAGCGCCGGCGTGGCGGCCGACGGCTTGATCACCGCGCCATCGGGACAGAGGTTGCCGCGCAGCACGGCCAGCGCCATGCCGGCTTCCGGGCAATCGGCGGGCGCCTGCACCACCGGCCGGTCCAGCGGCCGGATCACGTCGTCGTCCAGCACGTCGTGCCCGGCGATGTTCTGGCCCAGCGTCGCGCCGGTGCAGGTCATGGCATCGAGCTCCAGATGCTGCGCGATGCGGGACAGTAGCGCCGGCAGTCCGCCGGCGTAATAGAAGTCCTCCATCAGCCGGTTGCCCGACGGGAACAGGTTGGCGATCACCGGCACGCGGCGCGCCATCGCGTCGAAGTCTTCGAGGCTGAAGGCGACGCCGGCGCGGCCGGCCATTGCGGGCAGATGCACCGCCGCATTGGTCGAGCCGCCCAGCGCCATCCACGCCGCCAGCCCATTGAGGAACGACTGGCGTGTGACGATGCGCGAGGGGCGCAGGTCCTCCCACACCATCTCGACGATGCGCTTGCCACAGGCCCACGCCATGCGGGTGTGAGCCGCGTCCATCGCCGGAATGCTGGTCGAGCCTGGCAAGGCCAGTCCCATTGCTTCGACGATGGCGGTCATGGTGCTGGCGGTACCCATCGTGTTGCAGGTGCCGGGCGCGCGCGTCATGCGTGCTTCCAGGGAGATCCACTCCGCGTCGTCGATCTCGCCGACGGTGTACTTCTCCCAGTATTTCTTGGTGTGGGTGCCGGCGCCCACGCTCTGGCCCTGGTAGCGGTCGTTGAGCATGGGACCGGCCGGGCAATAGAGCGCCGGCAGGTCCATCGACAGCGCACCCATTACCAGCCCGGGCGTGGTCTTGTCGCAGCCGCCCAGCAGCACCACGCCGTCCAGCGGCAGGCTGCGCATCAGCTCCTCGGCTTCCATCGCCAGGAAATTGCGATACAGCATGGTGGTGGGCTTGACCATCACCTCGCCCAGGCTCATCGCGGGCAGCTCCAGCGGATAGCCGCCGGCCTGCAGCACGCCGCGCTTGATCGCCTGCGCGCGCTCGCGCAGGTGCGCGTGGCATGGCGAGAGGTCGCTCCAGGTATTGAGGATGCCGATCACCGGCCGCCCCATGAACTCCTCGCGCGCCAGCCCTTGCTGCTGCATCCGTTGCCGGTGCGCGAAGCCCCGGATGTCATTGCTGGCGAACCAGCGCTGGCTGCGCAACTGGTCGATGGTGCGGACGGCGCCGCTCTTCTCGTCGTTCATGTCTTCAATCCAGCTTGATGCCGGCTTCCCTGGCCAGCTTGCCCATCGCGCCAAAGTCCTTCTTCAGCAGCGCCTCGAACTGCGCCGGGGAGGACGACAGCACCTCGTAGCCCTGCTGCTCCAGCGGCTGGCGGAACTTCGGCGACTGCAGCACCGCCACCATTTCCTTGTTGAGCTTCTGCACGATGGCCTCGGGCGTGCCGCGCCGTACCAGGATGCCGTTCCAGACATTGGAGACGACATCGGGCACACCCGCTTCCGCAAACGTTGGCACATCGGGCAGCACCGGCGAGCGTTTGCTGTCTGCGACGGCCAGCACGCGCAGCTTGTTGGCCTGCTTGTAGGTGACCACCGCCGGCAGGTTGTTGAACATCATCGGAATCTGCCCGGACAGCACGTCCATCAGCGCAGGCGGGCCGCCCTTGTAGGGCACATGCACGAGCCGGGTGCCGCTGTGCTTCTCGAACAGCACGCCCGCCAGATGCATGGTGTTGCCATTGCCTGCCGACCCATAGTCGATCGTGCCCGGTTTGGCCTTCGCCGCCGCGACCACGTCCGCCACGGTCTTGTACGGCGTCTGCGCGCCGACCACCAGCACGTTGGGCATCTGGTGCGTCAGCGTGATCGGCTGCAGGTCCTTGAGCGGGTCGTATCCCATGCTGGAATACAGATGCGGGTTGATGGCCAGCGTGCTGGTCGAGCCCAGCAGCAAGGTGTAGCCGTCCGCCGGCTGCTGCCGGGCCACGAAGGTCGAGCCGATATTGCCGTTGGCGCCGGCGCGGTTGTCGATTACCACCGATTGCCCCAGCCGTTCGCCCAGCGCCTGCGCGAAGGCACGGGCGAACTGGTCGGCCACCCCGCCGGCCGGATACGGCACGACGAAGGTGATCGGTTTGCTCGGGAAGCCGGCCGCGCCGTTGTCGGCCAGCGCAGCCAGGGGCGCCGCCAGCACGGTGCATGACGCCGCGACGGCGATGGCGTGGCGCAGCAGATTCCTTCGGTTCATTGCAGTGTCTCCTCGTGGATTGGCATGCGGCCGTTCGCTTTGCGCTGGTTTTTTTGATGGGCCGCACGGGATCAATTGACCGGCGTGGCGAGCGGCTCCCCTCTCGCATGCCGCAGCAGGTTCTCGGCCACCAGTTGCGCCATGGCGGCCCGGGTCTGCACCGTGGCGCTGGCGATATGGGGGGTCAGCACGATGCGGTCCGACGCCAGCAGCGCGGCGGGGACGTTGGGCTCGTCCTCGAAGACATCCAGACCGGCCGCACCGAGCGTCCCTTGAGAGAGCGCGTCGATCAACGCCGACTGATCCACCACCGAGCCGCGGGCGACGTTGACGAGCACGCCATCGGGCCCGAGCGCGCGCAGCACGTCGCGCCCCACCAGATGCCGCGTGCCCTGCCCGCCAGGCGTGGCAACAATCAGCACATCGGCCCACTCGGCCAGCGCCAGCGGGTTGTCGAAGTAGGCGTGCGGCACCTCCTGCCGGCTGCGACCGCAATAGCCGACCTGCGTATCGAATGCCGCGGCGCGCTGCGCGATGAGCCGGCCGATCCGGCCCAGCCCGAGGATGCCGACACGACTGCCCCAGAAGCGCCGGGCCAGCGGAAACGGTCCGCCGGACCATTGGCCGTCCCGCACGAAGCGGTCGGCCTGCGGCAGCCGGCGAAAGGCGGCCAGGGCCAGCATCAGCGCCAGGTCGGCAACGTCGCCCGACAGGATGTCCGGCGTATTGGTGACACGGATGCCGCGCGCCGTTGCCCACGGCACATCGATGGCGTCATAGCCAACGCCGTTGCAGGCGATCACCGCCAGATTCGGCAGCGCATCGCGGCAGGCCGCTGGCACGCCGGCCATGCCGTTGGTAATCATGGCCACCACCCGGCTGCCCTGCTCGCGCAGGAACACCGCCGCGTCGGTCAGCGCGCGCAAGGCAACAACCTCGAAATGCTCGACCAGAGGCGCTAGTGCATCGGCAGCGAATGGCGTGACGACAAGGAGGATTGGCCGGTTCATGACATGTTGCGGGTATCTGCGTCCTAGGTGAAACCACGGATGTTACCGGTGACTGTTACCGGTAGCATTGGCGCAGTGTAGAGTTGCTGGCAGACACCACGCCATCCGTAGAAACCATGAATGACACCACGCCGCCGCGTGCCGCCCGGCGCAAGGCCGCCACCCATACGATCCACGACGTGGCGGCGCTTGCCGGCGTCTCCTCGATCACCGTGTCGCGCTACTTCAACAGCCCCGAGAAGGTGTCGGCGGCGGTGCGCGAGCGCCTGCGCGAGATCGTCGAGCGCATCGGCTATGTGCCCAGCCAGGTCGCGGGCGGTCTTGCCTCCGGGCGGGGCCGCGTGGTCTGCGCAGTGATGCAGAACATCGCCAGCGCGACCTTCGCCGATCTGGTCAAGGGCATGACCGACGAGTTGCAGGCCTCGGGACTGCAACTGCTGCTGGCCAATGCGCAGTACTCGCAGGCGCTGGAAGAGAACGCCATTCGCACCTTCGTCGGCTGGCACCCGCGCGCGCTGATCCTGACCCGCGACGACCACTCCCCTGCCGCCGAGGCGATGCTTGCGGCGCTGGACATCCCGGTGGTGGAGGCGTGGGGCTACGTCGAGGAGCGGCCCTTCCATCAGGTCGGGTTTCCGCATGCGCAGACTGGCGCGGAACTGGCGCGGCATTTCCTCGAGCAAGGCGCCACGCGCGTGCGCTTCGTGCTGCCGCAGATCAGCGAGGATTTTCGCGCCAGCCAGCGCGCGCAGGGGTATGCGGATGCGATGCGCGCCGCGGGCCTGGCGGCGGACGTGCAGCGCGCCGACGTCGATGACGATTTCGAAGCGGGTGCGCGCACCATCGCCGCGCTGGCCGGCTGCGCGCGCGAAGACCGGCCGCAGGCGATCATCTTCGCCAACGACAACATGGCGGCCGGCGCCATCCTTCATGCGCCGGACTGCGGCCTGCAGCTGCCGCGCGACTGCGCACTGGCCGGCTTCGGCGACGCGCCGATCTCGGTGCGGCTCAAGCCGGCGCTGACCACGCTGCGCCCCGCGCGCTACGAGATCGGGCAGATGGCCGCCCGCACCGTGCTGCGAATGCTGGCCGCGACGGCCGACGGTCAGGCCGACACGGAACCGATGCTATGCCGCGAGCGGCTGCCGTGCGAACTGATCGTGCGCGATAGCAGCCGGCTCTGGCTTGGCTGAGCGCGCTGCCGCCCTGCTTTCGCCCACGGCTCGACCAATCGCATCGACCAGATCGCCTCGACCCATCGAATCGCAACATCGATCGCCAAACCAAGGAGACCACCATGCAGTTGAACGATCCGACGCTGCTGCGCACGCAGTGTTTCGTCGCCGGCGAATGGGTGCCGGCCCGCGACGGCCGCCGCATCGCCGTGCACGATCCCGCCGATGGCAAGCACCTTGCCGACGTGCCACGCCTTGCGGTGGACGAAGTGCGGCACGCCATCGACGCCGCGCATCGGGCGCTGCCGGCCTGGCGCGCCCGCACCGCCAAGGAGCGGGCGGCCATCCTGCGCCGCTGGTATGAACTGGTGGTCGAGCATGCCGACGACCTCGCGCAGATCCTCACTGCCGAGCAGGGCAAGCCGCTGGCCGAGGCCAAGGGCGAGATCCTGTCCAATGCCGCCTATCTGGAGTGGTTCGCCGAGGAAGCCAAGCGGGTCTATGGCGACCTGATGCCGCCAGCCAACACGGGTAGCCGCGTGCTCGTGATGAAGCAGCCGGTGGGGGTCTGCGCGGCGATCACGCCGTGGAACTTCCCCAACGGCATGATCACGCGCAAGGCCGGCCCGGCGCTGGCCGCCGGCTGCACGATGGTGCTCAAGCCCGCGTCGAAGACACCGCTGTCGGCACTGGCGCTGGCCGAACTGGCGCAGCGCGCCGGCGTGCCTGCCGGTGTGTTCTCGGTGGTGACCGGCGACGCCCGTCCCATCGGCGAGGAATTCAGCCGCAATCCGCTGGTGGCCAAGATCACCTTCACCGGTTCGACCGAGGTGGGCCGCTGGCTGCTGCGCGAGGCCGCCGACGGCGTCAAGAAGATGTCGATGGAACTGGGCGGCAATGCCCCTTTCATCGTGTTCGACGATGCCGATGTGGATGCGGCGGTCGAGGGCGCGATGATCTCCAAGTTCCGCAATGCCGGCCAGACCTGCGTTTGCGCCAACCGTATCTATGTGCAGGCGGGCGTCTACGACGAGTTCGCCCGCAAGCTGACCGAGCGCGTGCAGGGCCTGCGCGTGGGCCGCGGTACCGAACAGGGCGTGACACAGGGGCCGCTGATCGACATGGCGGCCGTGGAAAAGGTCGAGGAGCATATCCGCGACGCGCTGGACCAGGGTGCGCAGGTGCTGGCCGGCGGCAAGCGCCATGCGCTGGGCGGCCAGTTTTTCGAACCGACCGTGCTGGGCAACGCCCGCCAGTCGATGAAGGTGGCCACGGAGGAGACCTTCGGCCCGCTCGCGCCGCTGTTCCGTTTCGAGACGGAGGAGGAGGTGATCGGCATGGCCAATGCCAGCGAGTTCGGGCTTGCCGCCTACTTCTATGCACGCGACCTGGGCCGCGTCTGGCGCGTCTCCGAAGCGATCGAGGCCGGCATCGTCGGCGTCAACAGCGGCCTGATCGCCAACGAAATGGCGCCCTTCGGCGGCGTCAAGCAGTCCGGCATGGGGCGCGAAGGCTCGAAGTACGGCATCGAGGACTATCTCGAGATCAAGTACGTGTGCATGGCGGGGATCGCATGATGCAGGACACCGCGAAGCCACTGCAGACACAGCCGCTGCAGATCGAAAGCCTGGACGCCTTCGTCTTCCGCGCCCCGGCCGAGCCGCCGGTGCAGACCTCGTTCGGCATCATGCACGACCGCCCCGCGGTGCTGCTGCGCCTGCGCGACAAGGACGGCGCCGAGGGCTGGGGCGAGGTCTGGTGCAACTTCCCCACGGTCGGCGCCGAACACCGCGCGCGCATGGCGCTCGCCTATGGGCGGCCCGTCATCACCAGCCAACCGTGGTCCAATCCGCGCCAGGCATGGCTCACCATGCTGGAGCGTTTTGCCGTGCTGATGCTGCAAACCGGCGAGCCTGGACCGCTGCACCAGATCGCCGCGGGGATCGACATGGCCATGTGGGATCTGGCCGCGCGCCGTGCCGGCCTGCCGGTGTGGCGCGCGCTGGGCGGTGCGTCGGCATGGCCCGTTCCCGTCTACGCGTCGGGCATCAATCCCACCGATCCGCAGAAGCTGGCGGTCGCCAAGCGCGAGGAAGGCTACCGCGCCTTCAAGCTCAAGGTCGGTTTCGGCGAAGCGCGCGACATGGCCAACCTGCGCGCGATGCGCGAGGCGCTGGGCGACGACGCGGTAATGATGGTCGACGCGAACCAGGCGTGGGACGCGGAACAGGCCATCGCCGCCGGCCGGCGCATGGCACCCTTCGACCTGCTATGGCTGGAGGAACCGGTACGCGCCGATGCGCCCCCGCAGACCTGGGCGCATCTTGCACGGCAGCAGCCGCTGCGTCTTGCCGGCGGCGAGAACCTGAGCAGCATGGCCCGGTACGACGACTTCATCGCACAACCCGGCATGTCGGTGATCCAGCCGGACGCCGGCAAATGGGGCGGCCTGTCCGGCTGCATCGACGTGGCGCGCCGCGCCAATGCGGCCGGCAAATGGTATTGCCCGCACTGGCTCGGCGCCGGCATCGGACTGGTGGCGTCGCTGCATCTGAAGACCGCGGCCGGCGGCGACGGCTATGTCGAAGTCGATGCCAATCCCAATCCGCTGCGCGATACGACGGCCGCGCCGGCGATGCGCGTGCAGGACGGCTGCGTGCAACTGCCCGATGCGCCGGGGTTCGGCGTGACGCCCGATCTGGCGGCGTTGCAAGCGTACGCCGTACGGTTCGATCAGGCTGGCCTGTAGCGGACGCCGCAGGCGGCTGCTACTCGTGGCCGGCTGCAGCGCCCTCGCTCACGCACCACACTCCCGCCCAGCGGGGACTGTTGCCGGTGCAGGCGTGCGTCCACAGGCAGGCGTCGTCGACGCCTCCGTTCCATAGCGCCTCCCTGCCATAGCCCCACCACCAGGTGCTGGAGAAGTATGCCGTACCGTGCAGGAAACCGCGTTCGTAAGGCACGCCCATGCCCTGACCGAAGCGGAAGCCCTGCTCGACCAGCCAGTCGAACACACCGTCCTCGCTCTGCGCATCGCCGGTGCCCGGGCCGTCCTCGGTTACCTGGTGCAGCTCGGTCGCGGTCGGCACGCGCCAGCCCTGGTAGCCCGCATAGCGCGTCTGCGCGAACCCGGCGCACACCGCCTCGGCCTGCTGCGCATAGTGGTTGTCGGCCCAGACCCCGTCGAACACCGGCGTGACGAAGTTCGATACCGGCGAGCGCAGCCACACGAGCTTCGTGTGGGTGTCCTCGACCACCTCCTCGTTGCCTGAGTGCATCCCGGCGACACGGGTCTGCTGATCCTGGATTGCCGCCTGCAACTGCGACAGGTAGTACATGCCGCTGGCACGGTCGGGATTCGGCTTGCCGTCTGGCGTCTGCCGCGCGACGTAGGCTTCGACGATCAGATGCGCCGCCATGGTCTGCACCGTCATGTAGTACTCGTTGATCTCGATGAGCCGGGGGTCGGTCACCGCCGTGTAGAAGCGGCGCGTCGTTTTCAGATAGTCGGCCCAGCGCTGCAGCACCCCGGCTTCCGTGGGCGAGGCGATCAGTGTGGTGCCAAGCAGCTCGAATTCCTGAATCACGCCCGTATTCGAGTCCAGGATGGCGCGGATACGGTCGCGCACCGATTGCTGGAACGCTTGCACACCATCGGCGCACGCGGCATGCGCCGGATCGCTACTGGCACAGGCGCCGTGCTGCGCGGCCCAGGTCAGGTACTGGTACTGTCCCCTGATGTTGGCGATCGCGGCGAGCACCGGCGTGTTGACGATCTCGACCTGGGTCTGCTCCGCCTCCTTCTGCAGCTCGGCGACCATCGAGGTCAGTGCATCGAGCTTGGCGTTGATCTCATGCAGCTGCTCCAGCAGCTCGGCGGTGGCGCCGGTGCCGGCAAGCGTCAGGATCGACTCGAACGCCCAGGTGAACACTTCGCTGCCGAGGTGGCCGGCCAGCTTCCTGGCGATGCCTGCGATCGTGTCGGCGGGACCACCGCTGCCAAGATTGGCGAAGCGCCGCGTTGGCGTGCCGGCCTTCATCTCGTCGAGCAGCGTGCCCAGATAGCGGTTCAGATTGTCGGCGCCGGCCGCTCGCATCGCCGCGAGCACCAGTTCATGCCGAAAGTGGTTCTGGTGCGGGTTGTCCAGCACCGGTGCGCTGCGCGAGGCCGCGGGAATCGCCAGGAAACCCAGTACCCGCGCATTGGCCTCGTCAAGCGCCACGTCGGGATGGCGATCGACATATTGGGCGACCAGAGTGGTCGCCGCATTGGCGTACAGCAGGTCCCGGCTGGCGTCATAGCCGTCGACGTCGAGCAGCAACGTGCCGTTGAACGGCTTGCCCTCGTACGTGCCGCCGCTGATCTTCAGCCGCATCCGGCTGGAGGATCGCGGTCCGAGACGGAAGGAGAACGTGCCGGCGGGTCCGGTGACCGCCATGCCGACCGCCTCGACCGCTCTGCCCTGCGCGTCGCTTACCTGCACCATGGCGCCGGCCAGCGGCGCGGCAAGGTGCGCCTTGCCATTGATCACGGTCGCCGGCACGGTCAGTTCTGCCGGGGACCGGACATTGTCCCCGTCCTCGCCACAGCCGCCCAGCAGCGCCAGCATGGTCAACAGCAGCAGGCTTCGAAATCTCATTGCAATCTCCGGATCGAAGCCGCCGATGCTAGCGGCGGAGGTACGCCGGCACAGCCTGCTATACAGAAGGCTGTTGCATCCCGCGTACACTGATCCCTTCCGGTTCAAGGAGACGACCGTGCCCCAGCTGCGCACCCTTTACCCCGAGATCGAGCCTTATCAGAGCGGAACGCTCGATGTCGGCGATGGCCATGTTCTGTACTACGAGCGTGCCGGCACCCCAGGCGCCAAGCCGGCGGTATTCCTGCACGGCGGGCCGGGCGGCGGCATCTCCCCCGACCATCGCCGGCTGTTCGACCCCGCCCGCTACGATGTGCTGCTGTTCGATCAGCGCGGTTGCGGCCGCTCGACTCCGCATGCCGGACTGCAGGCCAATACCACCTGGCATCTGGTGGACGACATCGAGCGCCTGCGCGAGCTGGCCGGCGTCGAGCGGTGGCTCGTATTCGGCGGTTCGTGGGGCTCGACGCTGGCGCTCGCCTATGCGCAGAAACATCCGTCCCGCGTGACCGAACTGGTGCTGCGCGGGATCTATACCGTGTCGCAGGCCGAGCTGGACTGGTATTACCAGTACGGCGTCTCCGAGATCTTCCCCGACAAGTGGGAGCGCTTCCAGGCGCCGGTTCCGCCGGCCGAGCGCTCCAACATGATGGCGGCCTATCGCCGACTGCTCACTGGCGAGGACAGCGGCAAGCAGATCGAGGCCGCGCGCGCCTGGAGCCAGTGGGAAGGCGGCACCATCACGCTGCTGCCCGATCCGGCGCTGAACGACAAACACGGCGGCGACCACTTCGCGCTCGCGTTCGCCCGGCTGGAGAACCACTATTTCACGCATCGCTGCTGGCTGGAGGAAGGACAGCTGCTGCGCGATGCGCACCGGCTGGCGGACATTCCCGGTGTGATCGTGCACGGCCGCTATGACATGCCCTGCCCGGTACGCCATGCGATGGCGCTGCACCGCGCCTGGCCCCGCGCCGATTTTCATCTGATCGAAGGCGCCGGCCACGCCTGGACCGAGCCCGGCATCCTCGACCAGCTGATCGCCGCCACCGACCGCTTCGCGGTGAGCGGGGCCTGACCAGCCTTTCCTGCACCACGCCGCCGCTGGACGCATCCGTCCATTCAGCAGGGTAGGAGCAAGGGCGCGTCGCCGCTACCATCGGCAGCGCCCTTCACCCTGCCCTCTCGAATGGACGGAACGATGACTCAACCTTCTCCTCACGCACCCGGATCGCCCCTGCCACCCGCAGCGCACGGCGTCGATGCGCGGCGCCGCCGCCTGCTGCTGGCCGGGCTGGCCGGACTGGCCGGCGGCGGCATGCTGGCAGCCTGCGGCGGGGATGGCGACGGCGGCAGCGAGGAAGGCGGTAGCGGTGGAAACATCGGCGCCTCGCCACCGCATGGCGGCGTCGGTGCTACCCCGCCGCAGCCGCAGCCGCAACCCCAGACCGTTCGCTACGAGACCCGTGGGCGCGAGATCCTGCGCAACGGGCAGCGGTTCTTCGCCAAGGGCATGTGCTACTCGCCGCAGCCCATTGGCACATCGTTCGATGGCGAGCCATGGGGCGACTTCTTCAGCGACTTCTGGCAGCCCATCTTCAGGCGGGACCTGCCGCTGCTGAAAGCCATGGGCGTGAATTCGCTGCGGCTATATTCGACCCTGCCGTTCCGCCTGATCTACGACGCCGACAGTGCACGCCTGAGCCACCGGCTTTTTCTCGATGCCTGTCACGAGGCGGGCATCTCGGTGTGGGCCGGCTTTCCAATCGATGGCGGCGTCTATCCGGCGCAGGACCGGGCGCAAAGGGAGCGCATCCGGGTGGCAGTCGGCTTGCTGGCCGAGCAGATGGGCGGCCACCCGGGGGTGATCGGATTCAATATCGCCAACGAAGCCAATATCCTGAGCACCCGCTCGGACCCGGGCTTCTGGCGCTGGATCGACGATCTGGCGGCGATCGCCAAGGCTGGCGCGCCTGACAAGCTGACGATGACGTGTTTGATGGACGACGGCATGATCAGCGTCGGCGAAGCCGAAAGCCTCACGCCGCACCTTGATGTGTTTGGCCTGAACGTCTATCGCGGTACCGTCACCACCGGCATGGGTAGCCTTTTCAGCGACTATGCGCGCGCCAGTGCGCGCCCACTGTTGATCACCGAGTTCGGTTGCCCTGCCTCGACGCGACGCGGCGCCAATCCTGTGCAGGCGGTCGAGCTGCCCGACCGCGCCGCCGGGCAGGCCGACTACCTTCGCACGCAATGGCTCGATATCGCCCGCGAGGAGAACCGGGCAATTGCCTCGGGCGGCTATGCATTCGCCTGGTCGGACGAGTGGTGGAAGCACGGGGAACCGCTGGCGCAGACCAATGGCAGCGCGGCCAATCCCACTTTCCCGGGCGGCTATGCCGACGAGGAATGGTATGGCATCCACGCCGTCGCGCTGAATCCCCTGCGGGCCGGGCAGCCGGCGCAGGTCGTGGGCAGCGACGGCGTGCACCATCCGGACATCCTGACGCCGCGCGCGGCGGCGCGGGTGCTCGCCGAACTGTGGAAATAGCCCGCGACGCGTGCACGGCGGCTGCCGTGCCGCTGCTCGCACTGCGTTGCTCGCGCTCTACGCCTTGCGCGGATAGAGCTGCTTGATCGAATCGGCCGCCGCGGCCAGCGCGCGCGCCATCGGCGCGGCGATTTCCGCCGATCGGCTGCCCGTGTCCGTCTCGTTGCTCTTCCAGTTGATGGTGAAGCAGAACGTCACCGCAACATCGCGCACGCGCATCTGGCCGGGCACGCAGATGCAATGGAACCCCTCCCAGTCGATGCTGCCGCCCTTGCCATAGGCCACCGTATCCTCGGGCGGCACCAGCGCCATGGCATTGGCCATCGCCGAGATCCGCTTGAATTCGCGCAGGGTGCCGGCGTTGGAAAAGAACTTGCCGCTCAGCACCTGCCTGTACCAGCTCACCAAATCATTGGCCGAGCTGAGCATCGACACGTTGGGATTGATCACGTCGGTGCGTCGGGTGTATGGCAGGCTGTCCAGGTTCTGGATGCCGTCCCAGCCGATATCCACGCCCAGCGGCGCGCCGGCCAGATAGGAGAACAGCATCCGCGTCGAGTCGGGAATCTGCGTCTGTCCGAGACCGGCCTGCGCTATCAGCGCGCGCACGCGATCGGGCTCCGCGTGCGCGATCGCAATGTCGGTGGCGGTGTTGTCGCTGTGCGTGATCATCGCTTCGAGCACGTTGCGGTAGCTGGAGATGCCGCTGAGCTGCTCGAAGACGCCGCCGCCAGCAGAGCGATGCCGGTCGCTGATCTCGACCGGCGTCTGCTCGGTGACGCCGTTGCGGGCCACTTCGCTGTCGCGCAGGAACTGGGCAAGGATGAAGGTCTTGACCGCGCTGCCGATGAACAGCTGGCGCTGCGGCGCATAGCTTGCCGTCCAGGCATCGTCGGGCACGTCGGCCTGTATCAGCACGCTGGTGGTCTCGGGCTCCAGCGCGGCAAAGTCACGAATGGCGTTCTCCAGCTCGACCGGTGCGCCTTGCGCCATCGACGAGCCGCCGCAGGCGCCGAATGCCGGGGCGACGATGGCCGCGCCGGCCGCGCGCAAGGCCCGCCTGCGGGAAAGAGAAAAGAGGAACTGGCTGGCGGTATCGGTCATGGGTCGGTCTTCCTCCTTGGTCGGGTCTAGGGGAGCGCGATCGGGTTCGCCGGCGTCAGGACGGCGGACAGGCGGCCCAGCAGCGCCCGTGCAATGCCATTCGCGTCCTGCGTGGCAGGTCCCTCGGTGAGGGTCAACGCGATTGCGATGTCCTTCCCCGGATGATAGGCCGTGGCGGTATGCCAGCCGAAGAAGTTGGCATCCCCGATCAGCCATCCGTTGTGGACGATCACGCCGAGGCCGAAGTAGCGCGATGCGATGTTCGGTCCAAGGCCGACATTGGCTGGCTCGGCAATGCGCGCGGCGCTCTCGGGACTGAGCAGTTCGCCGCGGCCGAATGCGCGTGCCCACGCGGTCAGATCGCAGAGGTCGGAGTTGATCCGCCCGGAGTACGAGGTCCACGACGGGCTCCAGCCGGTGGAGTCTTCGTAGCGCCCTCTCTCGGAGGTATACGCGTGCAGTACCGGCGCCTGGATGGACGGGCCCTGCGCGTATTCGGTGTTGTGCAAACCCAGCGGCGACAGGATGCGCTCCCGTAGCAGCGCGCCGTAGTCGCGGCCGGTCACCGACTCCAGGATCGCGCCCAGCATGGCGAAACTGGTGTGCGAGTAGCGCCAGTCGCCGCCCGGATTGTCGAATTGCGGGACCTGATAGGGCGCCCGGCTGCGGTCGATCAACTCTGCCGTGGTGAACTGGCGGTGCGGATCGCCGTACAGCACCGTATCGAAGGACGGGACTCCCAGCGCGGGGTTGGCGGGTCCGTAGACATAGTCGCCGAAGCCGGCGCTGGATGCCGCCAGCATCCGCACCGTCGCCCGTTCCGCATGCGGGTAGCCCGGGAACCAGCGCGACACCGGCGCGTCCAGGTCGAGCCGGCCCTGGTCGGCCAGCTGCAGCATCAGCATCACGGCCAATTGCTCGGCTGGCATGCCTACGCGGAAGTGCATCGCGGTGGTGGCGGCAACGCCGGGCCGCGCTTCTCCCAGCGCGGTGGTCAGGATCGGCTCCCCGCCCGCGGTGACGCCGAGCAGCACGGCGTTCAACCCATGCTCGGCCCGCGCCTGCGCGAGCAGCGGGCGCAGCGCCGCAACGCTCGCGCCCGCGTGGGCCCCCGCGTCCACGGGCATGCAGGCTGCGGTCGGCGCCCCGTAATCGTCGCCACAGCCTTGCAGGGCCAGCGCCAACAGTAGCGCGGGGGCCAGCAGAGCGGCCCGCAGCCCGCCCCTCTTCATCGGGCCTTTTCGTTGCCGAGGCCGCTTGTTGTACATGCTGTGTACCCCTGGTCGAACCCGCCTCCGGGGCGCCAGCAATACCGGCGCCTTGCCGCGGGCAGCAGATCGCCGCATCGTAGCCGAGCAGCGCCAGCACGGCATCCTGCTGATCAGAAGGGTTGACCACCGCTTCGGCGCGGCAAGCCGGAATCTCCACCGTTTGCAGCATTGACAAAGGTGGTTTAGGCTTCACGCCAGTTCTCTTCTCTTTCTCGTGCCCGGCTGCGTATGACCATCGAAATCGGAACGACCCTCACCGACTTCGCCGACCACATGCTGGATGCCGTTTTCCTCGTCGACACCCGGGGCACCATCCAGTATGTCAGCCCCGCAACCGAAGGGATCCTTGGCTTCTCGCAGAGGGACATGACGGGGCTGGCCATCATGGAACTGGTGCTGCCCGAGGACCGGGACAGGACCCGCGCGGAAGCGGGTCACGTGATGGCCGGGCAGCGGCGCTTCGGTTTCGAGAACCGCTACCTGCACAAGAGCGGCGAGGCCGTCCATATCCTGTGGTCCGCCGGCTGGCTCGAGGTAGAACGCTTGCGCGTCGGCGTCGCACGGGACATCAGCGCGCTGCGCCGCCCGGCCAGCCTTCTCGCGCGTGGGATGGCCCTGGCCTCGGCGCCGCTCGCGCCGCACGAGCAAAAGGTGCTGCAGCAACTGCTGACCGACGCGTCGGAAAAACAGATCGCCCAGCGCCTGGGGCTTGCGGTCTCGACCACGCACTCCTATGTCACGGGTATCTATCGCAAGTTCGGCGTGCGCAGCCGCGCCGGGCTGATGAGCCTGTGGCTGAACCACGTGCCCCCACGCTGAAGGCGCTCGCGGGCGCTCCGCGCAGGGATACCGGCCGCGCCGCCGTCAAACCCGGCGCGAGCGCCCTTGCCAGTACGGCTCGCGCAGCCGCCGCTTGGCCAGCTTGCCGGTCTCGTCGCGCGGCAGACGCTCGGCGATCACCACGGTGCGCGGCACCTTGAAGCCCGACAGCCTCTCGCGCAGCCACGCAATCACTTCGCCCTCATCGATGCGCTGCCCCGGCACCGGCTCGACCACCGCCAGCAGGCGCTCGCCATACTCGTCGTCGGGCACGCCGAAGACCACGCAATCGGCGACGCCGGGATAGCGCACCAGCTCGTGCTCGATCTCGGCGGGATAGATGTTGACCCCGCCGGAGATCACCATGTCGGAGGCGCGGTCGCAGATGAAGAGGTAGCCGTCCTCGTCGAGATAGCCCATGTCGCCCAGCGTCACCAGGCCGTCGCGCTCGATGGCGCGGCGCGCCGCATCGTTGTTGCGGTAGGTGAAGTCGGGGTAGGCGGGCTGGCGCACGTAGACCAGCCCGATCTCGCCCTGGCCGCAGGGCGTGCCGTCTTCCTGCAGGATGCGCACCTGCCCGGCGTTGACCGCGCGCCCGGCGGTGCCGGGCCGGGACAACGCGTCCGCCGGCGTCGCGACGGTGATCAGTCCCGCCTCGCTGGAGGCGTAGGTCTCATGGATGACGGGACCGAACCAGTCCAGCATGGCGCGCTTGACATCGGGCGCGCATGGCGAGCCGGTCGAAGCGACGAAGCGCAGCGACGACACGTCGTAGCGCTCGCGCACCTCGCGCGGCAGCTTCAGCAGCCGCACGTACATGATCGGCACCAGGTACACCACCTCGATCCGATGCTGCTCGATCAGCGCAAGCACCTGCTCGGCATCGAAGCGCGGCATCAGCACCAGCCGTTCGCCCTGCACCAGCGCCTGCTGCGCGAAGACGCTGGGGGCGCTGTGGTACAGCGGCGCCGGCATCAGCGCGCGGCAGCCCGGCACGATGCCGTAGACCTGCGCCACCACGTCGCGCATCGCCGCCTGCTGGGTGTCGAGCTGCTCCAGCGGCACCGGATCGCGCAGTACGCCCTTGGGGCGCCCGGTGGTGCCGGAGGTATAGGCCATGTGGCCGCGGGGCGCGACACGCGGGCCGTCGTAGGGCGGCTGCGCGTCCAGCCACGATTCGTAGGGCTGCGCCCCGTCGATGGCACCATCGCCGCCGGCCGCCAGCACCGGCATGCCCTCGGGCACCGCGGCCCGGACCGCATCCAGCAGGTCCGCGTGGACGATCAGCACGCGCGCCCCGCTGTCGCGCAGCAGATAACCGACCTCGTCGGCGGTGAAGTGCCAGTTGATCGGGCAGTAATAGCAGCCGGCCAGACGGCACGCATGGATGACATCGACATACGGCGCGTCGTTGCGCAACAGCACCGCCACCACGTCGCCTTCCACCAGGCCAAGCGCGCGCAAGCCGCCCGCGAGCCGGCTGCCGCGCGCGATCAGCTCGTCTGCGCTGCGATGAATGTCCTGGAACCAGAGGTCCGCTGCCATGGCTGTCTCCTTTGCGCTTGTCGTTGTCACGAGCCGGACGACGAAGCGTCCCGCATTCGCGTCGAAGGCGTGAGCATAGCGCGGCGGGGACGCGGTACGCCATCACCGTTGCCCGTCGCCCTTATTTCGACTATATTCGAATTATGGAAACGAAACATGCCGTCGAGGCGCTTGCCGCCCTCGCCCATCCCGCCCGCCTGGCGGTGTTCCGCCTGCTGATGCAGGCCGGTCCCCAGGGTCTGCCGGCCGGCCGCATCGCGCAAGCCATGTCGCTGCCGCCCTCGTCGCTGTCCTTCCACCTGAAGGAGCTGCAGCACGCGGGCCTGCTGGACAGCCAGCAGCAAGGCCGCTCGATCCTCTATATGGCGCGCTACGAGACGATGAACGCGTTGCTGGTCTATCTGACCGACGACTGCTGCGGCGGCAACCCGTGCACGCCAGTGGCCATCCGCAAGACGCCAGCAAGGGCTACAAGGCAAGCGGCGAAGCCCGCGACCAAGGCAGGAGCGCGCGCATGACCAGCATGCAGGGGACAGCTTCGGCGCCAGCGCCCGCCATCGGGCTTTTCGAGCGCTACCTGAGCCTGTGGGTCGCGTTGTGCATCGTCACGGGCATCCTGCTCGGCCAATGGCAACCGGGCCTGTTCCACGCCATCGGTGCGATGGAAGTGGCGCAGGTCAACCTGCCGGTGGGCCTGCTGATCTGGGTGATGATCGTGCCGATGCTGATCAAGATCGACTTCGGCGCAATGGCGCAGGTTGCCGGCCATTGGCGGGGCATCGGCGTGACGCTGCTGGTCAACTGGCTGATCAAGCCGTTCTCGATGGCGCTGCTCGGATGGGTGTTCATCCGGCATCTGTTCGCACCGTGGCTGCCCGCCGAGCAGCTGGACAGCTATGTGGCCGGCCTGATCCTGCTGGCAGCGGCGCCGTGCACCGCGATGGTGTTCGTCTGGTCGCAGCTGTGCAAGGGCGATCCGTACTTCACGCTGTCGCAGGTGGCGCTGAACGACGCGATCATGGTGGTGGCCTTCGCTCCCGTGGTCGGCCTGCTGCTCGGGCTGTCGTCGATCGCGGTGCCGTGGGACACGCTGATCCTGTCGGTACTGCTCTATATCGTGATCCCGGTGCTGATCGCGCAGGTGCTGCGCCGGCTGCTGCTGCGCCGTGGCGAAGCGGCGTATCGCCGTGCCGTCGCTGCGCTGGGACCCTGGTCGATCGGGGCACTGCTCGCCACGCTGGTGCTGCTGTTTGCCTTCCAGGGCAACGCCATCGTCGAGCAGCCGCTGATCATCCTGCTGCTCGCCGTGCCGATCCTGATCCAGGTAGTACTCAACTCCGGACTGGCCTACCTGCTGAACCGCAAGCTTGGCGTGGCGCATTGCGTGGCCGGTCCCTCGGCGCTGATCGGTGCCAGCAACTTCTTCGAACTGGCGGTGGCCACCGCCATCAGCCTGTTCGGCTTCCAGTCGGGCGCGGCGCTGGCGACGGTGGTGGGCGTGCTGATCGAGGTCCCGCTGATGCTGGCCGTGGTTGGCGTGGTCAATCGCTCGCGGCGCTGGTACGAAGCCGCGCAACACTGAACAGCGCCACGGGAGACCGCCATGTCCGTCACCATCTATCACAACCCGTCCTGCGGCACGTCGCGCAACACGCTGGCGATGATCCGCAACGCCGGCATCGAGCCCACGGTGATCGAGTACCTGAGCTCGCCCCCGTCCAGGGACGTGCTGCGCGACATGATCTCCCGCGCCGGGCTGACCGTGCGGCAGGCGATCCGCGAAAAGGGCACGCCATATCTCGAGCTGGGGCTGGACAACTTGCGGCTGTCCGACGACGCCCTGCTCGACGCGATGTCGACCCACCCCATCCTGATCAACCGCCCCTTCGTCGTCACCGGGCGCGGCGTGCGGCTGTGTCGCCCATCAGAGGTGGTGCTGGAGATCCTGCCGGCGCCGCAGCTCGGCGCGTTCCGCAAGGAGGATGGGGAGCTGGTGGTGGATCAGCAGGGGCGAAGGATTGGCGGGGCCGAGGGTAAATAGGCCGCGATCGACTTCTCCAGCAACCCCGCCCTTCGCACACTTCCCGTCGTCCCCGCGCAGGCGGGGACCCAGTGACTTGGCAGCAACGCTCTCGCGAGAGCGAAAGACGCTGGGTGCCCTCGCGGGGAAGACGCGGCGTGCCCGCACCCCGCCTTTCCAGACGGTTTGCCGCCGATTGCTGGGCTTTCGCGCCCGTTGCGGTTAGAATAGCGCCCGTTCGCCGCACCCGGACCACCCGGGCATGCCTTGCAGTCATCACGGCCGTGTGCCGTGCCGACGCGCGAAGTGGGCGCCGGCGGGCACATCCCCAGGGCCATTGGCCCTTCTGCGTCGCGCCTTTCATTACCCATGAGATCGTGCGGCACCGGCTTGCCTGGCATCACGCCAGCATTCGCCACCCAAGGCACTGTCGCCCCACTTCGCCTCGCCCGGGCAGCGCTTGTTTCGCGTTGCCCGATGACGACCCGCGCGCCCGCGCGGACTACCATCAGGCCATCGGCCTGACGGATCCCTTGCCCGCGCAACCCGCGCGACAAACGAGAGGATCCCTGCGGGAGGAAAATCCATGAAGAAGACAGCCAGCCTCTGGCTGCTGACCGCCGGGCTGTTGCCCGTCGCCGCCCACGCCCAGTCCGGCGTGACCCTGTACGGCATCGTCAGCTCCGCCGTGCGCTACACCTCCAATATCGACGGCCTGCACAACGACCAGGCGGCGCTGGTGTCCGGCGGCATGGTCGGCAGCCGCTTCGGCCTGAAAGGCGACGAAGACCTCGGCGGCGGCAACCACGCCATCTTCCAGCTCGAAGCGGGCATCGGCAGCGACGACGGGCGCCTCGCCTACAACTCGTTCTTTGGCCGCCAGGCGTTCGTCGGCCTGTCCGGCGACTGGGGCAGCCTGACGCTGGGTCGCCAGTACAACGCGCTGAACAACGTCGGCTGGACCTTCAACCCGTTGAGCAAGGGCTGGGGCAATTTCTGGTCGGACCCGGTCTACCTCGGCGGCGATATCTTCTATCAGGACTATCGCGTCAACAACAGCGTGGTCTACAAGCACACCAGCGGTCCGCTGACGGTACAACTGGACTACGGCATCGGCGAGCAGCCCGGCACGCTGGCACGCGGCACCACGCTGGGCGGCGGCGTGCTGTACCAGCAGGGCCCGCTCGCGCTTGGCGTCGCCTACGACCAGCGCAAGCAGGACGACGGCGGCAATACGCGGCGCAACTACTCGGTGGGCGGCTCCTATGCGTTCGGCAACGCCACCGCCTATATCGGCCACATGGGGCAGCACGAGTCGGCCAGCAATGCGCGCCATGGCATCGCCTTCGTCGGCATGGGTTACCAGCTGACGCCGGCGCTGCACCTGTCCGGCGCCTACTACCGCTACTGGCAGCGTGGCAACGTGACCACCCAGTTCCAGGACACTCCGGCGCTGCTGGGCAGCGGCAACGCGGATGCGGTGGCGGCAGTGCTGGACTACTCGCTGTCCAAGCGCACGGTGTTGTACGTCGAGGCTGACGCAGTGTGGGCCCGCGACGGCGTGGTCGGCCGCGAGACCGAATACTGGGCCGGCGCCCCCGCTGCGGGGGTCGACAGCATGACGCGCGTCGGCGTGATGGTCGGGATGCGCCACCACTTCTGACCGCGCACCAGCGCCACGGCGCCGGGTCGAGCATTTCCCAACCGAAGTCCGGCCTGCGCGCTGGCCTGCGCAACCGTCAGCTCTTGCGGAAACCCTCGACCGGATCGGCCTCGATGCCGGTCCACAGCGCATCGCGGCGCTGCAGCGCCTCGATCAGCGCCGGCTGGCGCAACTGCGCCACCGCCGACACCAGTGCATTGCACAGGAAAAACGCGGCGGTGTAGGAGTCGAACGGCGACGCGTTGGCGGTGCGCACCAGCAGGTGATGGTCCGCCAGCGGAATCAGCGGCGCGGCGGGACTGTCGCAGATCGCCACCACCCGCGCGCCCCGCTGCCGAAACGCGCGGGCAATCGTCACCGGCGCGCTGGAATAGCGCCGGATGCTGAAGGTCAGCAGCACGTCCTGCGGCTCGATCCACAGCATCGCATCGGTCGCCATCACCGCGCCCGCCCCCATCTCGATCACGTGCGGCCGGCACAGGTTCAGATGCAGTGCCAGCCAGGACGCCACCGGCGCGCTGTTCTTTTGCGCCAGCACGTAGAGCCGGCCCTTGCCGGCGGCGCGTCCGCCCTTCGTGCCCTCCCCCGCCAGCAGCCGCGCGACCGCTTCGAACGCCTGCACGTCGACCGCTTCGTGGGTCGCCGTCAGATTGTGCAGGTCATGCGTCAGCGCATCGTTCAGGCAGTCGGCCAGGCTGCGCCGTGCGCCGATGGTCGCCGGCGCCCGCTGCGCCGCGGTCGGCAACGCCGCGGTGACGCTGGCCCGCGCTTCTCGCTGGGCTTCGGCATAGCTGGCGTAGCCGAGCTTGGCGAACAGCCGCACCACCGTCGAGGCACTGGTGCCGTGTTGTTGTGCAAGCGCCGTCGCCGATTCCAGCAGGATATGCGGATAGCCGCGCGTCAAGGTGTCGGCCAGTTCCCGCTCGCTGGCGGTCAACGCGGCAGCGTCGCGCGCAAGGCGATCCAGCAGTGTTGCAGCGGAGTCAGAAGCGGCCTTGATGGCGGTCTTGCCGTGATTCATCGAGTTGACACCTTGCAATGCGTATTGCATGATGATATCAATTTTGCAACGTTAGATTCACGGTATTTGCCGTGCTTCAGCGGTCGCGAACCGCACATTCTCCCACGGCAGGACCGCATGCAGCACCAGACAGAGCAGCAGCAAGACCCCCAGCGCGACAACCCCCAGCAAGCCAGCCGGCACGCCGTGCTGAGCTGGCTGGAAAGCCAGTCGGCGGCGATGCAGTCGCTGCTGCAGCAAGTCGTCGATATCGACAGCGGCAGCCGGATGGAAGCCGGCGTGCGCGCCGTGGCCGATGTGCTGCGTGCCAGCCTGGAAGCGGATGGCATCCAGGTACAGTACGTTCCGGTGCCCGGCTACGGCGTCTGCCTCGATGCCAGCCTCCCCGGCTCCGGCCAGGGCAAGCCGGTACTGCTCATGGGCCATATGGATACGGTCTATCCCGAAGGTACCGTCGCCCGCCGCCCCTTCCGCGTCGAGGATGGCCGCGCCCATGGGCCCGGTGTCGCCGACATGAAGTCCGGGCTGGTGATGAACGTCTTCGTCGCACGCGCGCTGTCCCGCCTGGGCGACCAGGCGCCGCCGCTGCGGCTGTTCTTCTCGTGCGACGAGGAGATCGGTTCGCCGGCGACCCGCGAGATCATCATGGACGTCGGCCGCCAGGTCCGCGCCGTCTTCAACGCCGAGCCGGGACGCGTCAGCGGCAACCTGGTGGTCGAGCGCAAGGGCTCGATGGCGGTGGACTTCGAAGTCGATGGCGTGGCCGCGCATGCTGGCATCAACCACGCCGCCGGTGCCAGCGCCATCGACGCGCTCGCCCGCAAGATCCTGCAGCTGCATGCGCTGACCGACCCTGATACGGGCGTCACCACCAATGTCGGCGTGGTGCAGGGCGGCATCGTTCCCAACATGGTCGCGCCTCACGTCAAGGCGCAGCTGGACGTGCGCTTCACCGCGAGCGTCGACGTGGACGCGCTATGGGACCGCATTCGCGCGATCATCGAGGCCGAGACCGTGCCGCGCACCCGCGGACGCGTGACGGACGTGCGCAAGACCATGCCGATGGCACGCACGCCCGCGGCGCTGCTGTCGCTGTACCAGCGCAACGCGGCGCGCGTGGGCTTTACCGTGGAGGGCGAATTCACCGGCGGCGCGGCCGACAGCGGACTGACCTCCTCGGTCGGCACGCCGACGTTGTGCGGCACCGGACCGGTGGGCGGCCACCCGCATACCGAGCGCGAGTACTGCGAGCTTTCCACCTTCGTGCCGCGGGCGCAGGCCCTGGCGCTATCCGTCCTCGAACTGGGCTGAGGCCGCGCCGCAAGCCGTCGCTGTCGCACCATCGTCAGATTCCTTACCTTCCTGTCTTTCCCGTCATGCAGAACGCTCTCTTCTCCCGCCGCCGCTTCGTCGCCTTCGGCCTGACCGCCGCCGCCGTGGCCACCGCCGCACCGCTTGCCGCCCATGCCGAGGCGCAAGGCGCCTGGCCGACCCGGCCGATCACGCTGGTGGTGCCGTTCCCGCCGGGCGGCTCGGTCGACATCATGGCGCGCCAGTACTCGGAGCCGCTGTCGCGCATCCTCGGTGTGCCGGTCGTGGTCGACAACAAGCCCGGCGCCGGCGGCTCGGTCGCCACGCAGACCGTCGCGCGCGCCAAGCCGGACGGCTACACGCTGGTGGTGTCGTCGCAGAGCAGCCACCTGGCCAATCCGCTTACCCAGCCGCGCATCGCCTACGATCCGGTCAAGGACTTCGAGAACATTGCCATCATCGGCCGCCAGCCGCTTGCGCTGGTGGTGCACTCCTCGCTGCCGGTGAAGACCTTCGCCGAGTTCGTCGCCTACTCGAAGAAGAATGCCGGCAAGCTCGACTACGGCAGCGCGGGCGTTGGCAGCATGGGCCAGCTCAATGTGGAGATGCTCAAGGCCAGCACCGGCGCGCAGGGCACCCACATTCCCTATCGCGGCGGCTCGCAGCTGAACACCGCGGTGATCGCCAACGAAGTGCAGTACATCTTCGACAACCTGGTGATCATGCTGCCGTTCATCCAGCAAGGAAAGGTGCGCGCGCTGGCCCTCGCCTCGGAGCAGCGCCTGCCGCAACTGCCTGACGTGCCGACGCTGGCGGAGCTGGGTCATCCCGAGCTGAACATGAGCTCGTGGACCGGCATCGCCGCCCCGGGCGGCACGCCGCAGCCGATCGTGCAGAAGATCCACGCGGCGATCCGCAAGGCCGCCAGCGACCCGGCGATGCAGGCCTCGCTGCGCGATCGCGGCGTGCTGCCGCCGGAGGAGATGAGCCCGGCGGAGTTCGAGAAAATGATGACGGACCGCCTGCAGCGCTATGGCGAGGTGGTCAAGCGCGCGAAGATCAGCGCGGAATAACGGGACGACACCGCCGTCATCTCGGCTAGAGCGGGAACCCGGCACCGCCGTCATCCCCGCGCAAGCGGGGATCCAGCGGCTGACGAAGACGCTGGATTCCCGCCTGCGCGGGAACGACGCGTTGGTTGTTCAAGCGCTGTCAGCAACCCGACGGCCCGCAGTGCAATGCGGCGGGCCGCTGAACTGCTGAGAACGCGCCGTCATCCCCGGGCAAGCGGGGACCCAGTGGCTTTCAAAGACGCTGGATTCCCGCCTGCGCGGGAACGACCCGTTGGTGGTTCAGGCCCTGTCAGCAACCTGACGGCCCGAAGTGCAATGCGGCGGGCCGCTGAACTGCTGACAACGCGCCGTCATCCCCGCGCAAGCGGGGACCCAGTGGCTTTCGAAGACGCTGGATTCCCGCCTGCGCGGGAACGACCCATTGGTGGTTCAGGCCCTGTCAGCAACCTGACGGCCCGAAGTGCAATGCGGCGGGCGGCTGAACTGCTGACAACGCGCCGTCATCCCCGCGCAAGCGGGGACCCAGTGGCTTTCGAAGACGCTGGATTCCCGCCTGCGCGGGAACGACCCATTGGTGGTTCAGGCCCTGTCAGCAACCTGACGG
>NZ_JAIMCG010000007.1 GCF_019795295.1 Cupriavidus sp. AU9028
GGCGTTGGTGGCAGCCATGCGAAAAGTCCTTGGCATGCTCAACGCCATGGCCAAGCACCGTTGCCCCTGGAATCCTGCTCTTTCCGCTTGACCGGCAAGACGGTTGCTCTCCCCCGGCCCCTCTCCCACGCGTGGGAGAGGGGAGCAAAACCGGGGCATTGCAGGCGCCGCCGGTTCGCTCCTTTCCGACCATGGGAGAAGGTAGACAAACTCCGGGCATTCCAGGCGCTGCCGGTTCGCTCCCCTCTCCCGCCCTGCGGGAGAGGGGCCGGGGGAGAGGGCAATGGACCCGGAACGCATCCACCGCATCTGCTGCAACGGTCTCACATCGAACAAGAAACCAAGGAGGAGCAACCATGCCAGTCCCCCCGCCGTCCCATCCGCATCTTCCCCTCGCGCGCCGCCTGTTGCTCAGAACAGTTCTGCTGGCCGGCATCGCGGCAGCCGGCATGGCCGGCATCCCGAAGGCCGCCCACGCCCAGATCCGCATCGGCGTCGACGTCTCCACCACCGGTCCCGCCGCCTCGATCGGCATCCCATCCAAGAACACCATCCTGATGTGGCCGGAAACGCTGGGCGGGCAGAAGGCCGAGTACATCGTGCTCGACGACGCCTCCGACCCCGCCGCGGCGGTGCGCAACGTGCGCAAGCTGATCGCCGAGAACAAGGTCGATGCCATCGTCGGGCCGAACATCACGCCCACCGCGCTGGCCGCGCTCGACGCCGTGAACGAGGGCGAGACGCCGATGATCGCCCTGGCCGCGTCGGCCTCCATCGTCGAGCCCCAGAGCGACCCCAAGCGCCGCTGGGCCTTCAAGATGCCGCAGAACGACTCGCACATGGCCACCGTGCTGACCGAGTACATGAGCAACCATGGCGTGCGCACGGTTGGCTTTATCGGCTTTGCCGACGCCTATGGCGAAAGCTGGTGGCGCGAGTTCTCGAAGCTGGCGGAGGTGCGCAAGATCCGCATCGTGGCCAGCGAGCGCTTTTCGCGCAACGACACCTCCGTCACCGGACAGGTGCTCAAGCTGATGGCCGCTAATCCCGATGCGATCCTCATTGCCGGCGCCGGCACGCCGTCGGTGCTGCCGCAGAAGACGCTGGGCGAGCGCGGCTACAAGGGCAAGATCTACCAGACCCATGGCATCGCCACCGGGGAATTCCTGCGCATGGGCGGGCGCGATGTCGAAGGCACGCTGTTTCCGACCGGGCCGGTGGTAGTCGCAAGGCAACTGCCCGACAATCATCCGGTCAAGCCGGTCGCCGTCGACTTCGTCAAGCGCTATGAGGCGAAGTACGGCGCCAACAGCATCACGCAGTTCGCTGGGGACGCCTGGGGGGCGTGGCAACTGCTCGACGATGCGGCGCGACGGGCGCTCAAGACCGGCGCGCAGCCCGGCACGCGCGAATTCCGCCACGCCATGCGCGACGCGCTCGAAACCACCAGCAATTTGACGGTGCCCAACGGCGTGCTGAACCTGAACCCGCGCGATCACCAGGGCTTCGACCAGCGCTCCCGCGTTATGGGGGTGATCCGCAACGGGAAATTCAGTTACGCGGGACAATAGCGGCAAGGGCGAGCCAACGCTGCCACTGCCGGTGGCCTTGGCAGGCCCTCGACAACACCAAGGAGCAAACCAGATGACGACGATCGCCTTTATCGGACTTGGCGCCATGGGCAAACCCATGGTGCGCCATCTGCTGGCCGCCGGACACACCGTGCGCGCCTCCGTACGCCGTCCCGAGGCCGCCGACGAGGCCCGTGCGCTCGGCGCCGAGCCGTTCTTCTCGCCAGCGGAAGCGGCGCAGGGCGCGGAGATCGTCTTCACCAACGTCACCTCCTCGGAAGACGTGCGCGCGGTGCTGCTCGGCCCGGGCGGCGCGGTCGAGGGCGCTGCTGCCGGCACCATCTGCGTGGATCACAGCACCATCTCGCCGGTGGTCACGCGCGAAATCGCCAAGGCATTGGCCGCGCGCGGCATCGAAGCACTGGACTGCCCAGTGTCGGGCGGCACCGCTGCCGCGGAAGCGGGCGCTCTCACCATCATGGCGGGGGGCAAAGCCGAGGTGCTGGAACGGGTGCGGCCGCTGCTGTCGTGCTATGGCAAGTCCATCACCCATATCGGCGAGAACGGCGCCGGACAGGTCGCCAAGCTTTGCAACCAGATCGCCCAGGTCGTCAATATCCAGGGCATCGCCGAGGCCATGCGCTTTGCCAACACCCAGCAGGTTGATGCCGGCCGGGTGCTGGAGGCGATGTCCACCGGTTTCGCCGGCAGCCGGATGCTGGACCTGATGGGCCCGAAGATGGTTAACCGCGATTTCGCCGCGGGCATCCAGGCCCGGCTGCACGACAAGGACTTCGGTCTCGCCGCGCAGGTCGCGCGCGAGGCCGGGCTGGAGCTGCCCGCGATGCAGGTAACCGCCGCCCAGCTGCACAAGCTGATGGAGAATGGCTGGGGGCGGGACGATACCTCGTCGCTGCTGCGCGTGCTGGAGGGCTGACGGCTCCCGTAGTACAGCCGTCGAAGGGAGCGAGATGGTCGTCAAACGCCGCCTTCGCGCCGGGCAGCTCGGCCAGCACGGGCCGCCCTCCCCGGCCGAAACCGGTGCCGGCCAGACGACCTGCCCGCTTTGCGGTCGCCCCCTGGTTGCCGGCCCCAGCGTCGATCTCCACCACCCCGTGCCGCGCAGCCGCGGAGGCAGGGAGGTGGTGCCCATGCACCGGATCTGCCACCAGAAAATCCACTCGGTCTTCACCGAAGCGGAGCTGGAGCAGCAGTACTACGACATGGAGCGGCTGCGCGGCCACCCGGCCATCGCCGACTTCATCCGCTGGATTGCCCGCAAGCCACCCGAGTATTTCGATCGCAGCCGGACCACGCGAGAGAAGCGGGGACGGTAGATCCGGGCGGTCGGGCGGCGTGGGGGCGGGGATCCAGTATTGTTGGCCCCGAGGATTTGCGGCATAATCCTCGGCTCTGTCTCGTGCTGACTGCCTCTCCGGCAGTCGCGACGGCGCGAGGGCCCCCGGCCCGGGTGGTGAAACAGGTAGACGCAGGGGACTCAAAATCCCCCGCCGCAAGGCGTGTCGGTTCGAGTCCGACCCCGGGCACCATCAGAAGATCTTCCGAAAATTCAAACAGTTGGAAGATGTCGTAGTCCATACCCCGCACCGGGGGATTTTCTTGAAATTGTGGTCAGGTACAGTTTCGGTACAGTGACGCGGCGCGAGCCTCACTTTTGACTGCACATGGCTACGATCGTCAAGACTCCAGGGTATCGGCAGCCTATGCGGAACCAGGCGATAGCCACTCGTCCGCCCGTAGCAGTTCAGGCGAACCCCTGATAAATCAAAGCGTTGCTCAATTTGATACGCCATCCATACCCTATCCGGAGGATATGGACAGGCGGCTGGGTAACACTACTCCTAACAGTAACTCTATCTATAACCCTACTACTACAGCCGCACCGCACCACAGTCTGCAATACCCTAGCGCGCTGGTGCCGGCGGAAAAGCTGTCGATCCAGAATCTCATTACAGGCATTCCCGCGCATGACGCCCAGGCTCTGCTGGATGAGTTGGAGGGAGCGATCAAAAAGCCCGGAACGATCAGAACATCGAAAGTCGCGTATTTCAAAGGACTTGTTGACTGGCACCGGTCGGGCGGTTTCGTGCCCGCAGCGGGCATCCAGATCGCTACCAGAAGGAATCGTCAAGCGGCTAGCGAGGAAGGGGCACCAGCGTCAACACCACTCAGCCGGGCCGAATGCCACGTGCGACTTCAAGAAATCAAAGCCAAACTGGCGCTGAGTGGGAGGATGTAGAAATGACGCGCAAGACCACACTCAGCATCCGCCTGGATGATGATCTGAAGCAACGTTGGCAGGCACTTTGTCTTCGCCAAGGCAGCACGCCCAGCGACGGCCTGCGACTCGGACAGCAAGCTGTTCGGGGCGGAAGCTCGGCAAATTCCGATACTCCGGCCAGCACAATCAACTGCCTCTGCATGTGTGCCACAGTGATAAACTCCCGGCCGTCTTTATCCCGCTTTCCCATCCGAGATGAAACGCTGCGTCGTTGGTATCCGTCGCCCGGAGGATCGGAGCCGTCCGGCCACCGGGCGGAACCAGCCCTCGATCTGGTTTCCATCGATGGCGACGATGGCGGCGGTGCTGTCGGAGGACAACCAAGCCCTGTTGCGCCTGATCCGCGACCGGCGGCCCAAGTCGCTGACGGCGCTGGCCGAACTGACCGGGCGGCAAGTGCCCAATCTGTCGCGCTCGCTGCGGATGATGGAAGGCTACGGCCTAGTCAAGCTCAAGCGCGACGGACACGGCGTGGAGCCGGTGGCGCTGGCGACGGAATTTCTGATCGTGCTGAACGACCCCAAGGCCGCCAAGGCGTAAATCGAACCCAGAACAACAAAGAATGAAGCTCACCCAACAACAACTCGAAACCCACCTCTGGGGCGCGGCCAACATCCTGCGTGGCAAGACCGCTGGGCAGGACTACAAGAACTACATCCTGTCGCTGATGTTCTACAAGCGGCTGTGCGACCAGTGGGAGAACGAGGCCGACGTTGCTATCGCCGAGCAGGAGCGCCAGCAGGGCCGCAGCTTCACGGAAAAGGAAAAAGCCGTCTTTCGCAAACGCGGCGAGCACCGCTATTCCATCCCCGAAGGTAGCCGCTGGGGCGATGTGCTGGCCGCTTCCACCAATCTCGGCGAAAAGCTCACCCAGGCCATGAAAGCAGTGTCCAACGCCAACGACGAACTGCGCGGCGTGTTCACCGTGGACTGGGCGCAGCCCGCGCCCGACGGCAGCGGCAAACCGCTCATCCCCAATGAAGTCGTCCACGCGCTGATCCAGCACTTTAATACGCACGATCTTTCCAACGCCAGCGTGCCGCCGGACGTGCTGGGCCACGCCTACGAATACCTCATCAAGCAGTTCGCCGACGACGCGGGCGCGAAAGCCGGCGAGTTCTTTACCCCGCCGGAAGTGGTGGACACGCTGGTCCGCATCCTCGAGCCGCAGCCCGGCGACTCCGTTTACGACCCCACCTGCGGCAGCGGCGGCATGCTGGTGCATTCGGCGGATTTCCTACGCGAGAACGGCCACCACGCCACCGCTGCCCAATACTTCGGACAGGAGATGAATTGGGGCAACGCCGCCATTGGCAAGATCAACTCCGTGCTGCACGGGCTTGAGGCCGACATCAAGGCGGGCGCGAGCACCATCACCGACCCGGCGTTCAAGGACAGCGCGGGCCAGGTGCGCAAGTTCTCGCTGGCGCTGGCCAATTTCCCCTTCTCCGACGAGTTTTGGTGGCTCAAGCCCGAACAGCAGACGGACGACAAGAAGAAAAGGGACAAGCTCAAGAAAGAAATCTTCGGCAAGGAAGGTTTCAAGGATGCCTATGGCCGCTTTGGGCGCGGCACGCCGTTCAAGGCCCCGCCCGCCGGCTACGGCGATTACGCGTTCATCCTGCACATCCTCGCCTCGCTCAACGAGCACGGCCGCGCCGGCATCGTCTGCCCGCAGGGCGTGCTGTTTCGCGGTCAGCCGGAGGTGGAGGAGGAAACCGGCGAGTTCGACGACGACGGAAGCCCGAAATTCAAACGCCGCAAGGCCGACGACGAGCACCTGATCCGCCGCGCGCTGCTGGAATCGCGCCTGATCGACGCGGTGATTTCACTGCCGCTCAATGTGTTCTACGGCGCGGGCGTGCCCGCCTGCCTCTTGATCCTGCGCAAGCAGCGCCCGCCAACGCGCCACGACAAGGTGCTGCTGGTCTATGCCGCGCGGCATTTCCGTGAGCTGTCCAATCAGAATGAACTGCGCCCGCAGGATGTGATGCGCATCCTGGTGCATGTTCAGGCGTATGGCGACGCGGCGAAGGTGCCCAAGCTAGTGGCGCAGCACAGCGGGCGCATCCGCGAGCAGATCAATGCACGCGAGCACGACGAGGTGGAGCGGCTGGAAGCCGAATACGCCGACGCGGCGGCGCGGCTGGTCTGGCTGGAAACCAAACTGGCTGAGAAGCAGGCCGAACTGCCCAAGATCAGCGCCAAGACCGCGAAGGACAAGGCCGAGGCGGCCATCCAGAAATTGAAAGCCCAGCGTGACAAGGCAGCGGCAAAGATCGCCGAGCGCGACGAGAAGATCGCCGAAGCGCGCCGCCGCGCCGAAGACGATCGCCGCGATGTGGAAGCCGTGGGCCAGGAACTGGGTGCGCTCTACGGCGATGCCGACGAACTGCTCAAGCACGCCCGCGTCGTGGACATTGCCGAGATCGAGGAAAACGAGTTCAACCTCAACATCCCGCGTTATGTGGACACCTTCGAGCCGGAGCCGAGGGTAGAGGTGAAAGATGCGCTGAAGGCGCTGGCTGATGCAGAGAGCGCCACCGCCACCGCAGAAAAGGAACTGAAACAACTGCTGGAGCGAATCGGATATGTCGCTCAGTAGAAACCTCTCCGGCTGCCAAGTGTTCCATCCGTCGGAACTACCGACGGATTGGGACTGCGTGCCGTTGAAGGATAGGCTTGAACTGCTCTACGGGCGTGCGCTGAAAGAAGAAATCCGCAAACCCGGCGACGTGGATGTGTTCGGATCGAATGGCAAGGTTGGCAGCCACAACGAGCATTGGCTTGACGCGCCGGGCGTACTGGTCGGTCGCAAGGGAACGGTCGGCGCTGTTCACTACACCGACAAACCGTTCTGGCCGATTGATACGACTTACTACGTCAAGCCGACAGGCGATGACAAGCTTCGATACCTGTTCTATCTGCTCGAGCAACTGCCATTGAAAAGTCTGAACGCCGCTACGGGCGTGCCGGGACTGTCGCGGCGCGACGCCTACGCGCTGCTCGGTGCGTTCCCGCCGCCGAACGAGCAAGCCGCCATCGCCCGTGTCCTGGATGCCGTGGGTGCGGCGATTGATCGGGCGCGGGAGGCTGCGGCGCAAGCCGCCGAAGTCAAGCGCGCGCTCGCGCAGGAACTTTTCAGCAAGGGAACGCGCGGTGAACCGCAGAAGAAAACGCCGGTCGGCTTCATCCCAGCGTCGTGGGAAGTGAAACCCGTGAACGCGGTCGTCACGAATTTCGAGTATGGCCTGTCGCTGCCAATGCACCTCAAGGGCGCGACACCCATCCTACGCATGGGCAACATCCAGCAAGGCGATGTCGTGATGGATGACTTGAAATATGTCACCCTCCCGGATGCCTTGGTTGACCGCTATCTATTGAAACGCGGCGATGTGTTGTTCAATCGCACGAACTCGCAGGAGTGGGTCGGCAAAGTCGGCATCTATCGCACGGATGCTCCCGCCGTTTTCGCGTCCTACCTGATTCGCCTGCATCCGGATGTTGCACAGGTAGACAACTACTATCTCGGCCAGTTACTCAATTCCTACAACGCACAATGCCGCATAAAGCGGTTTGCAACGCCAGGCGTGCAGCAGGTCAACATCAACGCGAAGAATCTCGGCAAGGTGCTGATTCCCGTGCCGGTTGGTAGCACCGCGTTGGATGAACAGCGTGAAATCGCAGCAGTGCTGGAAGCCGCCGATGAGCGCAGCCGTTCTTACGCGCCAGTCATTGCGGCGTTGAGCCAACTTAAAAAATCTCTGATGCACGACCTGCTTACCGGCAGTGTCCGCTTCGATCCCGCGCTGTTCCCGCAGGAGGCCAACGTATGAGCGAAGCCGGTTACGTCGAATTGCCCATTCTGCAATGGCTCTCCGGACACGGTAGCGCCACGCCCGGCGACAAAGGGCTGGGCTGGACTTACCGCGACGAGCCCGCAATGGCTGACTTCAACCGCCCGCTGGCCGACCCTCTGGTGGAGGAACTGCTGATCGCGGCCATCCTGCGCATCAACGATCACGTCACCACGCCGGAGCAGGCGAAGCTGGCGGTGAAGGCGCTGCGCACCACGATGGACGCGCCGGACCGGCTCACCGCCAACCGCGAAACCCTCGACCGCCTGCGCGACGGCGCGAGCGTGGAACTCGTGCCCGGCGAGGGCGCGCGCACCGTCCACTTCATCGCCTTCGAGCCGGAACGCCAGCACCTCAACGACTACACCGCCACCAACCAGTACCGTGTGCAGGGCGTCAAGCAATGCAAAGCTGACACGGTGTTGTTGGTCAACGGCATCCCGCTGGTGGTGGCCGAATACAAGAGCATCACCGCAAGTGGCGCCGAATGGCCGGAAGCGGTCCGCCAGTTGCACCGCTACCAGCGGCAGGCGCCGCAGATGCTGGTGCCCAATGTGTTCTGCGTGGCGGCGGATGAGGACACCTTCCGTTACGGCACGGTGCTGTTCCACGACGCGACGAAGGACGACATCGAGCGTCACCTCGACACCTGGGGGCCGTGGCTTTCGCGTTACCCGGACGTGAAAGGATGGTGGAACGAGCCCGAGGCCGACAACCCGGACGATCCGCTGGAAAGGCCGGTCAAGGCCCTGCTGCGCTTGAAGCCGGCACAGGTGCTGGACTTCTTGCAGCACTTCACCGTGTTCGAGACCAAGAAGGGCAAGACCGTCAAGAAGGTGGCGCGCTACCAGCAGTTCGAGGCGGTGAACGACATTGTGGACCGCTGCCTTGGGCTGATTGGCAAGTCGGTGAGCGCGCAGGATCGCACCGGCCTGATCTGGCACACACAGGGTTCGGGCAAATCACTGACGATGGTGTTCGCGGCCTACAAGCTGCGGCGGCAGGCGGTGCTGACCAACCCGACGGTGTTGATCGTGGTGGATCGGCGCGACCTGAAAACGCAGATTTCCGACGACTTCGACGCCTGCGACTTCCCGAATGTGCGCAAGGCAATGGGCGTGCAGGACTTGAAGGCCATTCTCAAGCAGCGCGAGCGGGGCACCTTCGTGACGACGGTGCAATCGTTCCAGCAGATGGGCGACCTTGCGCCGCTGGATGACGACAACATCATCACCCTGGTGGACGAGGCGCACCGCTCGCAAAAAGGGGCTACCGCCGAGAGCTACGCGATGACGATGCGGGTGAAGCTGCCCAACGCCTTCCGCTTCGGACTGACCGGCACGCCGATTGACCGCACCATGACCAACACCCACCGCGATTTCGGCCCGGTGGTGGACGGCCAGCAGGAGCGTTACCTCAGCTATTACGGCATCAAGCGCGCCATCAAGGACGGCGCGACGCTGGAGGTGCATTACCAGCGCGACCGCGTGCCCTTCATCGTGGACGAAAAGACGCTCAATGTCGGCTTCGAGGACATGTGCAAGGAGATGGAGGTCGAGGACGAGGAAGCCAAAGACCTGATCCAGCGGCAGCGTTCGCAATGGAAGGAACTGGCACGGCATCCGGATCGCGTGGAGATTGTGGTCGGCAAGGTGCTGGAGCACTTTCTCACCTATCCCGATCCCAACGGTTTCAAGGCGCAATTGGTTGGCGTAGATCGCACCGCCTGCGCGCGCTTCAAGGATGCGCTGGACGCCAAGCTAAAGGAGAAGGGACTGCCGCCGGACTGGTGTGATGTCATCATCTCCGAAGGCCAAAACGACGATCCTGATCTGGCGCGCTTTCACTACGGCAAGCAGAAGCAGGACGAGTTGATCGACTACTTCAAGCTGACGCCGAAGCAGTGGGAGGATTACAACCGCGAGGCTTTCGGCGAAGACACCGGCAAGTGGCGCCCCCCGCTGAAGATCCTGATCGTCTGCGACCGCCTGCTGACCGGCTTCGATGCACCCATCGAACAGGTGATGTATCTGGACAAGCCGCTGCGCGACCACAATCTGTTGCAGGCCATCGCACGAACCAACCGCCCGCTGCCGGCGATGAACAAACGCACCGGTGTGGTGGTGGATTACTTCGGCGTGTTCAGCAATCTGGCCAAGGCGCTGAACTTCGACGAGAACATCCGCGAGGAGGCGCTCATCGACTGGGACAAACTGCGCGCCACGGTGCCGGGCGAGGTGGCGCGCTGCATGGAGAGCTTCAAGGGCATCACGATTGCCGACACGCGCGAATGCCTGCTGGCCGCGCTGCGCGCGATCAAGGATCCGGACGCGGCCAAAATCTTCGAACACAACTTCAAGAGCCTGGAACGGCTTTGGGAGGCGGTATCGCCCGATCCCGTGCTCTACGAGCACCGCTACACCTACAACTGGTTGTGCAGTGTGTATATCGCTCATCGCCGCCGCCAGTGTGGCGCGGCGCAGCGCACCACCTTTGGCGAGTTGTCGGTCAAGACTCGGGAACTGATCGAGCAGAACACCACGTTCATGGAGATCGCCGATTCCCTGCCGGTGTTCAAGATCGACAAGGACTACGTCAGCAAACTGGAAGAGCTGCCTACGCCTGCGGACAAGGCGGCGGCGCTGGAAGCCATCTTGACCGCCGAACTGGCCGAGGACGACGGCAGCGGATTCACCTATCGTCATTTGGGTGAACGCCTCGCGCGCCTGAAGGCGCAGAAGGACGCCGCCGACAAGGCCGCCGAAAAACGCCTGAAGGAATTGCAGGACATCGCCGACGAAAAGGCCAAAGCCGACGAAGAGCCCGCGCGGCTGGGCCTGACGCAGCCCGGTGAATATGGTGTCTTCACCGTGCTGCGCGAGTATTCGGCCAACGAGGACGAAAGCTATCTGGCCGATTGCGCGCGGCGCATGGTGGCGCATTTGCGCGGCAATCGGTTGTTGGCGGTGGGTTGGAGCAATTCCAGGGGTGGAAGGATGCGCGTCGAACAATCGCTGCTGGCCGAATCGTGGAACCCGGCCTATGCGGGCTTGGGCTTCGATGCGGACGACGCCAATCCGCCCTTCCTCGCACACGCAGTGGATGAACTGGTGAACAGCGATGGCCTTGGCTGAAGCGAATCGCACGGATGCGCCGCAACGCCTTCTGATCGACGGGCAGGAGGTGGAATGGCGGCTCGTGCGCTCGGCGGCGGCCAAAAAGCTGCGGATCAAGGTCGGGCCGGATGGCGTCAAGGTCGTATTGCCGGAAGGGCGCGACAGCCGCGAAGCGGCGGCTTTCGTCGCCGACAACCGCGCTTGGGTGGCCGAACAACTGGAACGTACACGCAAATTGCAGGCGGCGCGGCGCTCCGAAAAGCGCGAGGACGGTTGCATCGCGTTTCGCGGCGAAATCGTGGCGGTGCGCGTTGTGCGCCCCGATGAATGGCGCGCGCCGAACAAGGTGATGCTGGACAACGGCGCGATCACGATCATCTGCGCGCCTGGCAGCAAAACGCCTGCGGACCGTTCGCTGGAAAACTGGCTGCGCAAGCAGGCGCGAGAACGCATCAAGCAGCACATCACCGACATCGGAAAACGCCTGAAGCGCACACCGAACCGTATTTACGTGATGGGCCAGCGTACCAAGTGGGGCAACTGTTCCGCGCTGGGCAATCTGTCGTTCAACTGGCGACTGGTCATGGCTCCCGATTCCGTGCTGCGCTACATCGTTACGCACGAGATGGTGCATCTGGCCGTACCCGACCATTCACGCAAATTCTGGCTGGCGGTGCAGAGCCTGTGCCCCGATGCGGAACGGGCGCGCCAGTGGCTGGTAGCGAATGGAAAGCGGTTGCAGACGGTGAAGTTGGGAATTGCAAATGGATAGGCAATGAGCATCACGTACACCAAACTCCCTCTCAACCTCAACGACCTGCTGCGCCAACGCACGGTCGAGGGCGAACGCATCTAGTACAAGGCCGGTTGGAACCCGGACGCGAGATCCACACCCTGTGCGCCTTCGCCAACGACTTCGAGAACCCGGGTGGCGGCTACGTGGTGATCGGGCAGGACTGCGATGCCAACGGCCAGCCCGTCTTTCCGCCGGTCGGCCTGCCCGACAACCAGCCTGACAAAATTCAGCGCGAACTGCTGGCGCACTGCCAGTTGATCCAGCCGCCGTATTTCCCGGTGTTAAGCCTTGAAGTCGTCGAGGGCCGCAACCAGATCGTGCTGCAAGCGCCGGGCGGGCAGACGCGCCCCTACAAGGCACGGAAGTCGTCACTGCCAACAAGAAAACCTGGCGCTACTACATCCGCCGCTACAGCAGCACGGTCGAGGCCAAGGGCGAGACCGAACAGGAACTGCTGAGTCTGGCCGCCAAGGTGCCGTTCGACGACCGCTTCAACCAGTTCGCGCGCGTCGATGATCTTTCCAAGCCCTTGATGCAGGGTTTCCCGGAGGAAGCTGGCAGCGCGCTGGCGGCGAATGCGCCGGGGCTTTCCGCCGAGGCGCTGGCGCGTCAGATGAACGTGGCGGGCGGCCCTATCGAGTCGCCCTGGCCCAAGAACGGGGGTCTGCTGTTCTTCAACGAAACGCCGGAACGGTTCTTTCCCGGCGTGCAGATCGACGTGGTCTGGTTCCCAGAAGGTGCGGTCGGCGACCGTTTCGACGAGAAGATTTTCAAGGGGCCGTTGGCGCGGATGACGCGCGAGGCGCTGGGCTACATCCAGCGCAACTTTCTGCGCGAGACGGTCATCAAGCACCCCGACCGCGCCGAGGCCACGCGGATCTAGAATTTCCCGTTCGCCGCCATCGAAGAGGCCGTAGTCAACGCGGTCTATCACCGTTCCTACGAGGAGCGCGAGCCCATCGGGGTACGCATCAGCAACGATGAACTGACTGTCAGCTTCCCCGGCCCGGATCGCTCTATCCGGATGGAAGACCTGAAGGTGGGCCGTGCGGTCAGCCGTCGCTACCGCAACCGTCGCATCGGCGAGTTCCTGAAGGAGCTGGACATGACCGAGGGGCGCTCCACCGGCATTCCGAAAATCCTGAAGGAAATGGCGGCCAACGGCTCGCCCGCGCCGCTGTTCGAGACGGATGATGACCGGCGTTCGTTCGTGATCCGGCTGCCGAGGCATCCGCTGGCGCTGACGACCGACCAAGTTACCGATTAAGTTACCGATCAAGTTACCCCGCAAGTTGAGGCGCTGCTGGTCCGGCTCAAAGGCGAAATGACCCGGCAGGCCCTGCAGGATGCCTTGGGAGTGTAGCATCCGCCGCACTTCCGGAAGACCTATCTGGCCCCGGCGCTGGAATTGGGTGTGATCGAAATGACCAAGCCGACAAGCCCAATAGCCGCAGCCAGCGATACCGGCTGACGGATGCAGGACGGCGCTGGCTGGCGCTGCGGCCCGATGAACGTTCGGGCTAGGCCCGGGCCGTCATGCGCTGTGGCACGCCATGACTTGGAATGCAGCGGCTCCCATCTGACCCTTGCTCACCTCCAACCCGGAGACTCCGAGTGCGGGGCGCTAAGCGTAACTTCCTGTCATACCGAAGCTTCTCAAGCCAAATCCATGGTCGGAAAAGCTTGACAGCGGACATTTTTCATATCGGCCGGCAAATACCTCCGCGCTTCGCTTGGGCAACCCCTTCGGTTTCATCCCGCGTCCGTACTTGCCGGACTGGCTGCGGGGGCAGGCCCCGGCGGCTCCGCCTCGTTCCTTCCCCCTTGGCCGACAGGCTATGTGGCTTCCAGAAGCATCAAGGGTGAAGGCTTCGCCCGGGATCCTCACCCGTTCCCTGCGCTTCGCTTCGGGCTGCGGCTTCCGGTCCCGCCCTTGACGCCTCTTCCAGCCAAACGACGTCGGTAGCAACGCTGTCAAGCGGATGACGGGTCAAGGGGTTGGTGCGGCCCGCAGCCCGCAGGGCGAGGACACGGCCCCTTGACGCGGCAGGAGCGCCCCACGCTATGCGCCCCGGGGGCAGGAGTCCGGGCCAGAGGCCCGCAACCCCTGCCCCCGAGGCTCCCGCCGGCGAGGGTGGAGAGTCCAGAGAGGCAAAGCCTCTTTGGAAACTGACTACTAGGCAGGCGGCCAATATTGCAGCCCATCGCGGATAAAACAAGACAAATTCAGCGCACGCCTTTTGGGCTACGCGTACCTAAATCCAAATACCCCTACCTCTTGTAAAATCAAGTTACCTACAGCAAGGAGACACCATGGCTGGCGATGGTAAACGCGGGTTACCGCCCCACAAGACCATATCGGATATCGAACGCAGCCGACGCGAGGCGGCCGTTAACTACGCGCGAGCGTCCGTCGGTTTAGAGGGTTTCTCGCTCAGTGAAGCAGATGAGGCTCACGCCCAGCGGTTCATGACGGGTGAGATAAGCCTGCAAGAGTTTGTACAGCCGCGCGCTGACGCGTTAGCACTCCCAAAGTCTTCGTCATGACGAAGAAAGCTAGGATTTGGGGACTAGTGCAGGATAGGCTGTCGCCGGGTTTTGCACTACATGCGCCTTCGGCGGCTTAAACATGGCCGATATGCTGCGAGCGACCCGGTATCGAATGGTCGATACCAGGCGGAGGTGGATAGCGGCCACGAATCGCTAAAAATTTGCCCATAGCCTCGGGCGAAATCAAGGAATCTGCCTGAGCTCAGGATTGGATAGCCTTTATAGTCCGGTCATCGGGAAAAATAGGGAGTGAGGAAAATGAAGAAGAAGAAGAACAAGCAAAGGGGTAAGAAGCCATTTTGCTCGCCGACTATGGGCCAGCAGTTGCCGGTTGAAATTCAGCGGACTATAGAACAACGTCAGAAAGCGCTTGAACAAGAGTTCCAGGCATCCTGCGGCCGAGTGCGTACGGTCCTCACACGTATCCATCCCAATGACGCGCTCATGGCGCTCAACATCTCTAACCTGTGGGTGCCAAATCGCGCCAGCCACGTCAAGCACCAGCTAGCCTTCAGCATGCTTGTTTCCACGCCGGCTGACAGCTTCGCCCCCACCCGCATACAGACCTACGAGCAATTCGCCGAGTTTTGCAGCGCCCTCATTGAGGTCCTGCCCGATTTCCCCTCATTGGAGGACTACGTTCCGGAGGCAGACTGGGGTGAAGTGAAGGTCCTATTCGGCCACGAGCCGGTAGCCATCCTGCACGGTGGCCCCGTGCAGCGGATCGTCGACTTCATTGATGCATTCCGCATTTGTCATCGGCACAACTCCCAGGCCATGAAGGACCTAGAGTGCGCGATCCGCTTGCAAGCTGAGTTGCTGCGACTGATACCAAACAACGGCAGTGATCCAGAGGACGGCCCGTATCCCGGACACATCGAGGTGCCGCCAGTGTCCTTTTGGGAAATTGGCGCGGCCGCCTTAATGCAGCTCTCAGTGACGCAGCGCATCGAGGCGGGCTACATCGCGGATTTGGGACAACCTACCTCTTGGAAGGATGCGAACGGCTTTGGCGACGCCGTGATGACCGGCGCGGTGTTGCCGTGGCTGGCAGTGCGCATCGAGGAGGGGGCGCCGCGCGCCATATCCCTGCTCGATTCTGCAACGGTCGTGATCGACGCGTGGGCTAAGGTTGCACCGGAGGCTCCAGACGAGCTCGCAGTTCGACTAGGCACTTACCTGGCGAGGCGAATCCCAAACCGCTCATGCCTGACCGGGCCGTTCGTGCTGCGGTCGCGCGGCGGAATCGTACCCGTGACGATCGCGGCGGCCCTTGTTGAAGGTGCGCATTATTTCCTGGTGGTACCCATGTCTCCCGGCCAGCTGAACCAAGCCAACAAGATCGTGGCCGCGATGCGCCGCATCGTGCAGGATGCAGATTGGGGCTTACAAGTCATTGGCACCTCCAACGGCTTCCAGCTCCGCGATGCGCAGGGCGTAGTACCAAAACCTGCGGCAGTGGAAATCATCTTGGTGCATACGCAGGTCTCTACCGGCCCTTCGATGATCACACCGCCAAGTGCCGGCGCCCGCCTGATGAGCCTAGTAGATGCTTGTACGATCTTTGATTCGATCGAATCAGTGGATGAACTGGCACGGTTTTGGGACTACGTCGACGGCCTGCGCAAGTTTGACGGCAGTTGGTTCAGCGACCTGGGCGATCTCTTCGGATCCTTCCGGGACTCGCATGCCCAGATTATTGAGGGAGCGTTAGTCCCGCACATGCTCGGACTGGATCCGCATTGGGGCGCCTCTTGGCGGTACGCCCAGCTCAGGGCTTTCTGGAAGAGGGCGCCGCTTGTGTTCCCCGACGAGGCCAGTGCTTGGACGACTCATGAGCGCGAGGGCGTGAGCTCGCTAACATATATCACTGCCAAGAATGCTCCCCGACTCGCTTGGTCATCAGTGCTTGGAAGATGCACGCTGCACTTCATCCTCGACGTCAACGCGGTCGGCCTTGAGCCCGAAGATGGTTCGTTACTCGAACTTTTCGTGCATTGCGCCGCAGACAGCATCGCCGAACGAGCTGGGATCATTGCCCCTTTCCTGCAACTTCCGCTTCGGCGGGTGAATTTGCATTGCTTCAGCGCGCCCCATCTGCTGGCATCCGCAGGGGACGAGCAGACCCAGCATGCGATGACAATGCCGATCATCACAGCCTGGGACGAGACACCGGCCGGCGACTCAGACAGCTACGAAGCACGGCTAACTGTCAACCTCGCGACACTGGTGCGAGACCTTGAGGATGCGGAGGACGCGCGCTTCGAAGTCACCTGCGCATTGGCCATCCTCGAGCGGCTCTTCGCCGTAATGGGCACCCCGATGCCTGACGACCTGAGACAGGCGTTGGAAGAATCGGCCGGCCGCCCACCACGCTTCACTCTTAGCCGGACGCAGCGCACGGTGGACGTCCCCGACTTTACCCTGGCGCAAGTGCCTAGGCCGGAGGACTACAAGGTGGCCCGACGTGACTTGGCCATCCTGCTCAAAACGCAGGGCGTCGCGCCGGGGACTTATACACTGGAGGCTGCTAAGGCATTAATCAATCCGGCTCGCGCGGATTACCGGGATGCAGTACATCAGCGTATTCGTGAGTTGGATCGCGAATCCTTGCTGCGATTTTGCGTTGACCAATACGACGCGCTGATCGCTTCCTATGATCGCGAGGAGCGTCGGATCAAGCAAAGTCTGCGTCACGAGGTGGACTATGACCGGGAACAATACCTCGCGAAAGCCCACGAGAAGTTTGTCCGCGAGAGCAGGAATTACCGGTATCTGCTGGAAAGCGCACTCGTCCTGACTTCCCCTAAGCCTACTCCTATACGTACCGAGACAGCCCTTTCTATCCAAGCCATGGTGGACTGGCTCTTCGTTCTGTACGGCGCCAGCGACGTGCTGCACAACGGCATCGACGTAGGTGGCCTGCGGGTCGACGATCAGTACGTCCCGGAGGTTTTCTACTCTGAGGTACGCGACGCGCAAGAAGAAATCTTCGCACGCGAAATGGCGGCCCTGCGGCTTGGTGTCAACGTTGCAGAAGAGGACAGGCTCACTACGGCATTGTCGATGGAAGCGTACCTTGCGATGCTCGACACAGCTTTCGCTAAGGACGTCCAATTTACTTACTCCCAGATGCTTCAAGTACTGTCGACACTAATCCTGTGGGTGTCGGTCGGCGGTGCGCCCGAACTGGCCTGCAGCTACGTCAGTGACCGTCAGACCATCGCGGATAGAGCTGTGGCGGCTCACCCCGACCTGCCGGTGGACGCGGCGTTGGCGGTGATCGAGTTCCTCCTGCTGAAACCTGATCAAGTTTGGCGCTTAATTGGCAAGAACGTTGCTGAGCAAGATGTTCCGGTCTGGGAGCATTCTAAACGCGGCAGCCGCCACACCATCCGACCGCTGATCGAGTTGCCGAACGGCCGCATACTATGGGGCGCTGCGGCAGTAGGACGGGCCAAGCGCATCTGGACCGGCTCAATCTCGGCGGGCTACCTGCCCGCCGACTTTCAGTGGCCGGCGATTCGCGCTGCAGTCGGTCAACTGAAAAAGGAACTGGAAGATCGCCTCGAAGACCGCGCATACGAAGTTTGTTCCCGCGCGATGCCTTACGCAATTAAGGGGATCGATTTCAAGGACCGGTTTCCCAAACTACAGTTTCCGGACGTCGGCGACTATGACGTACTGGCATATCGGCCGGAAGAAAATCTATGGCTCGCGGTCGAGTGCAAGTACAACCAGCCGGCTTTTTGCCTAAAGGACACGCGCCGACTACGCGATCGAATTTTCGGTGGCGGTAGTGAGCCCGGCCAATTTCGTAAGATCGAACGTCGGCGCGACTTCCTCATCCTGAACACAGACCAGTTGCGAGCCTTACTGGGATGGCCGCCACCCGCGAACAAGCCATTCTCGTTAGTAGAGCTTTACGTGTCCAAGGACATGCATTTTTGGCTGCGTTTCCCACCGTATGAGGTGCCAACGCACTTTGTGCAGATCGACACACTAGACGCCTGGCTGCAATCCGCTGATACGTTGCGCGGCATCACCAACGCTGGCGTACCGGCACTAGACACAGGGCCCGCCTAGCATGCGGCCGAATAGGTGAGCGCAACCACCGGCTCAGATTTCCGCCACGACCTTATATGCAACCGCAGCTATGTCGCCGCTTAATCGATTGTTGCTGAAAGGAGCCTGGCGCGGAGTGGGGGGATCATAGTTAATACGCGCCGGCATTTACTCACCTGACACTGTACCGAAATTTCAGTACAGCACTGGTACAGCAACCAGTTTTCACCAATTCGTCCAAGGTACGGTAAGCTACTGACTAAACTAATTTTTATCTATCTCAACCTACGCTTGACTTCGCCTCACTTCCCTGTACGAACACGGTAAATCCCCAACTCAAAATCCCCCGCCGCAAGGCGTGTCGGTTCGAGTCCGACCCCGGGCACCACGATACATCGGAAAGCCGTCCAACCCCGGCCATCAGGCTGCGCAGTGTCCGGCCTTGAGCGCCATGCGTTCCCGCAAAGCGTCGGGTCGGCACGGCGATTGAATCTGTTGCCTCGGCATGGCAGCATCGGGCACATGTCCGTCCCGCCCGATCGCCTCCTCCGTGACCTCGCCCGCCTGCGCCGCGTGCGCGACCGTATTGACCGCGACTACGCCCAGCCGCTTGACGTGGAAGCCCTTGCCAGCGCCGTCAATATGTCGGCCGGCCATCTGAGCCGCCAGTTCCGGCTCGCCTATGGCGAATCGGTCTATGCCTACCTGATGACCAGGCGCATTGAACGGGCAATGGCGCTACTGCGCCGTGGCGACCTGAGTGTCACGGAAGTGTGCTTCGCGGTGGGATGCGGGTCGCTAGGGACGTTCAGTACGCGCTTCACGGAACTGGTCGGCGTGCCGCCCAGCGCGTACAGGCGGGATCCCGAAAGCACCGAAGGGATGCCTTCCTGCGTCGCCAGACAGGTAACGCGACCGGTCTGGAATCGAGAAGCGCCGCGAAACGCGCCGGGCTAGACTGGCTGCCGTCGTCAGGGGTGCGGGCAACCCCTCACGTTGTTGTCTCGTGACCACTATTCGCTGTCAACCGAGGAGCCTGATCTTGGACATCACCATTCACTCGACCTTCCTTCCCCATAGCGATCCTGAGGCTTCGCTGTCCTTCTACCGGGATACTCTGGACTTCGAGGTGCGCAAGGACGTCGCATTTGGCGGCAACCGCTGGATCACCGTTGGCCCGAAGGGCAAGCCGGACACTTCCATCGTGCTGTACCCGCCCAATGCCACGCCCGGCGTCACCGATGAGGAAAAGCGGATGATTGCCGAGATGATGGCCAAGGGCACTTACGCCATGCTGCTGCTTGGCACGACCGACCTGGACGCCGCGTTCCAGCGCCTGCAGGACGGCGATGCCGACATTGCGCAGGAGCCCACTGACCAGCCCTACGGCGTGCGCGACATGGGTGTGCGCGATCCCGCCGGCAACATGATCCGTATCCAGCAACTGGCCTGAGACCAGCGCCCGCCGTCCGTCCGATACGGCGGACGGCTGCCATCAGCGTCTACCGAGTGGTGCCGAGCGCGCCGCCATAGGTTTCCACCCGCCGCCGCGACACCAGACGCGCCGGCACCAGCAGCGTCAGCACCGCACCGGCGACCAGACAGCCCGCCAGCAGATACATCCCGGAGTTCGTGCTCTGCGTCAGGTCCTTCAGCCAGCCGACCGCATACGGGCTGATGAAGCCGGCCAGGTTGCCCAGCGAATTGATCATCGCGATGCCGGCCGCGGCGCCGGTGCCGGCGAGGAATGCAGTGGGCAGGCTCCAGAACAGCGGCAGCGTGGTCATGATGCCGATGGTGGCCAGCGTCAGGCCAACCATCGCCAGCACGGTCCGGTCGTGCCATAGCACGGACAGCACCAGCCCGACGGCGCCAACCAGCGCCGGGATGGCGATATGCCAGCGCCGCTCGCCGGTGCGGTCGGCACTGCGCGCGACCAGCACCATGCCGAGCACCGCGAAGCCGTAGGGGATCGCCGTCAGCAGACCGATGTCGAGCGCGCCCTTGACGCCGGTCTGCCGGATGATGGTCGGCAGCCAGAAACTGATGCCGTACAGCCCCATCACGAAGCTGAAGTAGATCGCGCTCATCATCCACACGCGCGGTGTGGCAAACACCCGGCGCACGGGCAGATCTTCCTTGTGCACCGCCTCCGCCGCGACGTTGCGCTCGAGCACCGCTTTCTCCTCGGCGCTGAGCCACTTTGCATGGCTGATGCGGTCGTCGAGAAAGGCCAGCACCCACAGGCCGATCAACACCGAGGGAATGCCCTCCAGCAGGAACATCCACTGCCAGCCGGCCCAGCCGTTGTTGCCATCGAAGGTTTGCATGATCCAGCCCGACAGCGGCCCGCCGATCACGCCGGACAGGGCGACCGCGGTCATGAACCAGGTCGTCGTACGCCCGCGGCGCTCGGCCGGATACCAGTAGGTCAGGTACAGGATGATGCCGGGAAAGAAGCCGGCCTCGGCCACGCCCAGCAGGAAGCGCAGCACGTAGAACATCGTCGGCGTGGTGACGAACATCATCGCCGCCGAGATGATGCCCCACGTGATCATGATCCGCGCGATCCACACGCGCGCACCCACCTTGTGCAGGATCACGTTGCTGGGTACTTCGAAGAGGAAGTAGCCGATGAAGAAGACCCCCGCGCCGAGCCCGTAGACGGTCTCGCTGAACTGCAGGTCGTTCAGCATCTGCAGCTTGGCGAAGCCGACGTTGACGCGGTCCAGATAGGCGACCACGTAGCACAGCAACAGGAAAGGAACCAGACGCCAGCTGACCTTGCGGTAGATGGCATCTTCAAAACCGACATCCGTGGCACGCGCCGTGGTTGAGGTGCTGTTCATGCTGTCTCCTGTGGGATGAGGCCGAGCAATCGGACACGCAATCAGACGCAGCGTCCGCCGTCCACTTCCAGGCAGGCGCCGGTGACGAACGCCGCTTCGTCGGACGCCAGGAACACGCACGCGCCGGCAATATCGGCAGGGGTGGACATCCGGCCCATCGGGATCGTGGCGAGGAAGGCGGCGCGGTTCTCGGGCGTGTCGGGCTTGCCCATGAACTGCTCCAGCAGGCCCGTGACGCCGATCACCGGATTGACGCAGTTGACCCGGATATTGTCGGGGCCAAGCTCGGCGGCCATGCCCTTGCTCGCCGTGACCACTGCGCCCTTGCTCGCGTTGTACCAGACCAGCCCGGGCCGCGGCCGGATGGCTGCCGTCGAGGCGATATTGATGAAGACACCGCCGCCGCGCGCGCGAAAATGCGGGATGAAATGGCGCGCGCTCCAGTAGATGCTCTTGACGTTGACCGCATGGACGCGATCGAACTCGTCCTCGGTGATCTCGAGGATCGGCTTGTTGCGATGGGTAGTGCCGGCGTTGTTGACGACGATGCCGACATCGCCGAACGCGGCCAGCGCCGCGTCCCGCATTGCGGCAACATCTTCGCCCTTCGATACGTCGGCCCGGATGGCCCGCGCCTGTCCGCCAGTCTCGGCGATGCGCTGCACCACGCGCGTGGCGGAGGCCTCGTCGATATCGGCCACCAGCACGCGGGCCCCTTCGCGCGCGAACGCCAGTGCAATGCCTTCGCCGAAACCGGAACCGCCGCCGGTTACCACGGCGACCTTGTCAGCCAGCCTCATGGGTGTGTCTCCGTTATTGTGGTTTTCGGATTCGATGGCGCGAGGCCACTGCCGGAAACGATACACCGTCCACGCGGATACACCCAAGCGGCGTTACGCCTGCTCCCCGGTCCAGCGAAGGGGGTCGGGGCGTGTCTCCTTCAGCAGATCGCGACGACAACGCCCCGCGCCTTCGCGGCTGCTTAATACTTCCACCGCACCTGCACATTCCCGGCATGGGCCCGGTTGCCTTCGCCGAACTGCCCCGAATATCCCAGCCCGATGGCCATGCGCTCGCTGACGCGGGCGCTGGCGCCCAGTTCGACCAGCGCCGCGTCGCGCGCGATGGGCGTGCCGGCCACGGTGAAGACCTGGCTGCCCTGGAAGGCAAGCCGGGTCTCTGGCGTGACATCGCCGAAGGCATGACGCCAGCCCAGGGCGCCGGTGACGTCAAGATCGAGGCGGCCGACCGCGACAGTGGCCTGTCCACGTACGCCCAGTGAGGTGGTTGGCAAGCTGCTTCGCGTGGCCTGCCCCGACAGTGCGGCATTGCCTCCCGCCTCGGTGAAGCCGCGCGTGCGCTGGTCGCTCCAGGCCGCGCCGATGAACGGCTCGACCGTGGCGCGCGCACCGAGCGGCTGGGCATAGCCGATCTCCGTGAACAGCTGGGAGGTGTTGGCGCTGTAGCCGGCCGTCAGCGTCTGGGCAAGCGAGGCAACACCCACGCGGCGCTGCGTCTCGATGTCGTGCCAGGCATAGGCGCCGCCGAGCATGATGTTCAGCTTGCCCGCCCCCGCCTCGTAGCTGGCGCCTGTAAAGAGCGCGGCGTTGTAGCTGCGGATATCGGCGCTGGAACCGACATCGTCGGCGCGCAGCCGGCCATCGGTATAGCCGAAGGACGCGCCCATTCGCCAACGGCTCTCGCCCACCGGATGGTCCGCGCCGACGAAAATGCCGGCCGTGTTCTGGCGGATTGCCGCTGCCTCGCCGCCGCGCAGGCGGTCCCAGTTGCCGACCACCTCGGCCCACGCCGGCATGGCCGCGGAGCGTGGCAGCACCGCCGCGCTGGTCGTCGGTGCATCGGTCATCACGGTGCGCTGCGGAGGCAGCAGGGTCTGGGCAGTGGCCGCGCCTGGCAGCAGGCCGGCGTTCAGGTTGGCGCGCAGCCGCTGCATCGGCACCGCGCGTGCAGCCATGGCGGCGTTTTGCAGCGCGGTCGCCGTGCTGGCATGCGCTTCGCCGGACAAGGCATTGAAGGCCGCTGGGGGGGCGCCCTCGGGCAGCGTCAGCACGGCCTGGTACAGCGCATGGGTCGACGGCAGCGTCTCCAGCGCATTGGCGACGGCCCTCTGGTTGGCGCTGCGGGCAAGATCGGCGAAGCGGATCTGCGCGCCGGCGTTGTCGCGGCGCTCCAGCGTCAGCTGGATCGTCGCCGGATCGCTGTAGTCAAGCCCGGCGCTCAGATATGCGTAGTCCGAGGCGACCGTATCGAAGCGCCCCTGCACGGCCCCGGCACGCAGGATCGTATAGCGCATGGCGGGCGCGAAGTGGCCATCCGGTCCGACGTGGATGACGGAGCCGCCTTCGATGCGCGCTGTGCCGGCTACCTCCACCCGGTCGCTGCTGCCGTCCGGCGCGGCCTCGACCCGGTATGAGGCGCCGGGCGAGAAGGTCAGGTCGCCCTGCACCCTGAGCGTACCCACGCCGGCGCCCGGCGCAAGGGTCGCGCCGCCGGCGAGCACCGTGGTGCCGACCGTGCCGGAGCCGGTCAGTGTCGCGCCGTTCCGTACGTGCAGCAGGCCGCCGAGCGCGCCAGGTCCGCCGTCCCCGACCGAAAGCGTGCCGGCCGACACCGTGGTGGTGCCCGCGAACGCGCTGCTGTCCCCGCTCAACGCAAGCGTGCCGCTGCCGGTCTTGGCGACAGCGCCGGTGCCGGACAGCACGCCGGCGAAGCGCGTATCCGCGGCATCGTCGAGGACCAGTGTTCCAGCGGCGCCAACGGCGGCGTTGCCGCGGTAGCGCTGCGCGCTGGCGACGAGCTGCCCTGCTTCGATGGACCAGTCCAGCGCGCTGGCGCCGGCCAAGGTCAGGGTCCCGCGGCCGCGCTTGACCATGCTGCCGTTGCCGCCAGCGAACCCCGAGATGGCGCCGGCATGGATTCCATCGCTCTGCTGGTCGAATACGACCGTGCCGGCGCTGGCGATATCGCCGCGCACGGACGATGTGTCGCCGATCAGCGTGCCGGCCGCGACTTCGGTGGCGGCGTAATCGCCGGCGCCCACCAGGCGAAGCGTGCCCTGGCCGCTCTTGCGCAGCGTGCCCTGACCGGAGTTCTGGCCGCCGATACTGCCGTGCAGCGCCAGCGTGGCGCCGTCGGCGACGTCGAAACCGCCGCTACCGATCAGCGTGACCTGCCGAGCGGTGGCAACATCGGCGCTGACGGCCAGCGTGCCGCCTGCCAGCGTCAGGCCGCCCGCGCCGTCACCCAGGTTGTTGTCGCCACTGATGCGCAGCGTGCCGCCGCGGATCTGCGTGCCTCCGGTGTAGGTGTTGGCGCCGCCGAGGACCAGGGTGCCCTGCCCTTGCTTGACCAGCGCGCTGTCGCCGGTGAGTGCCGAGCTGATGGTCGCCGTCATGGCGGCACCTGCCGCAGTGCCATCGCCGACGTTGACGATGCTGTGGCCGTCCGGGCCTGCCAGCGCAAGGGAATCGCCCCGGACGCGATAGCCGTCGCGAGCGAACTGCATTCCCGTGACTGCGACATGGCCGGCACGACGATCGACCGACACGATGCCGGCAGCGCCCTGGAACACTGCGAAGCCTGGCGCCGGCTTGATCCGGCCGTTGAGTTGGCCGCTATCGTCGGTCCATGTGTTGGCGTCGGCAGTCCACGTGCCAGCGCCGCCGTCGATGACGCCGTTGCCGTGGCGGCTGCTGTCGCCCCCATCCCAGAATTGCAGGGTGACGCCGCTGGTGTTGATCAGGTTGACCTGGTTCGCCACCGCCGTCTGCACGCGCAGGTCCGCCGCGTCCACGCCGGGAACCGCAGCGATGGCAAGGCCGGCACCGCTCAGACTGCCGGTGTAGTCGATCAGGCGATAGACCCCCGCGCCGAAGCCGCCGCCATCGGCAATCGACAGCGTGCCGTTCAGGTTCAGGCTACCCGTGACATCGAACAGCGGCGTCGCGCTGGGCGTGCCAAGCGTCGTGCGCAATGTCGATCCGGCACGCAGATCCAGTCCGCCATCGATATGCAGGGTGCCCGCGTTGCTTTCCGCCGCCAGCGTGCCCCCCGCATCGACGACCGTCGCGCCGACCGTGCCGGTGCCCGTCAGCGTCGCGCCGCTGCCGACCTCTACCGCACCACCGAGCTGGCCAGTCACCGCCAGCGTTCCCCCCTCGACCACGCTGCGGCCGCCGAAGGCGCCGCTGTCGCCCTGCAGCGTCAGCATGCCTGCGCCGCGCTTGCGCAGGACACCGGCGCCCGACAGGCGGCCGGCAAAGGCGGTGTCGGCAGTCTCGTCCAGCACGAAGGTTGCCGTCGGCGCGCCGAGGGAGACCGCACCGCTGAAGCGACGAGCGCTGCTGACCACCGCGCCTGCGTCAATCTGCCAGTCGAGGCTGTTGTTGCCGGTCAGTGTCAGGGTACCGGCACCGGTGCTGCGCATCCTGCCGGTGTTGCTGCCAGCCGTCAGCGCGGCGATGTTGCCATCATGGGTCTGGTCGGCGCTGTCGAGAAGAACCACGACCGCGTCGCTGAAAATGTCGCCGCGAATGGACTGGAGCGTGCCGTCCAGCTGTCCGGCGGCAACGCGCGTGTTGCCGTAGCTGTTGGCTCCCGACAACCGCAGCCGTCCCGGGCCGGCCTTGATCAGGTCGCCGCCGCCGTCGATGCTGCCCGACAGCACCACCGATGCATCCGCCACCTCGATCGACGAGCTGGCCGCGAGGGTGAGGGAGCGCGACAGGTTGACCGGTGCGGCAACGTTGACTCGCAGCGTGCCGCCTGCAAGCGTCGCGCCATACGCCGCACTGCCGAGGCTGCCTTCAGCGCCGATCTCGAGCGTGCCCTGCTCGATGCGCCATGGCGTGGCCAGGGTGGTGGTGCCGGCGAGGACCCATGTACTGTTGCCGGTCTTGGTGAAGCTGTCAAAGCCGTGGTACTGGGCGCCAAGCGCCGACACATCGAACGAGCCGCTGCCGGTCCCGCCCAGCCTGAGGTTGCCTACCATGGCCTGATTGACCACATTGCCGACGATCACGGAACCCGGCTGCAGTTCGAGGGTGGCGAGCGTGCCCCCCAGCTGGACAGCGTCTGCGCGCACCGCACCACCGAGGCCGCCCGTGATGGTGCCGCTGTTGACCAGTAGTGCCGGCATGACTCCCCCGGACAGCCGCACGCCTACTCCGCCGACATTGCCAGCCCCTCCGCGGATGAGGCCGGCATTGTCCAGCGTGCCGGCGGACAGATCGACGCCGAAGCCGCCGGCCCCAGCGTAACCGGTACTGGCGTCCCGGCCAGCGTCGCCGCCCGCGATGGTGCCCCGATTGCTGACAATGCCAGACTCCAGCCGCACCCCGGAGCCGCCGTTGCCCGCCACGGTTTGTCCGATGCCGCCCCGCACCCCGCCGCCCTCGCCCCCGGAGATGTTGCCCGAGTTCGTCAGCTCCATCAGGTCGCGACTGTAGACGCCATGGCCGCCGGAGCCGCCGCTGCCGTCCGGATATGCCACCGCCAGTCCGCCCCTGCCGCCGGTTCCGCCGACCAGCGTGCCGGAGGTGCTCAGCCGCAATGCGCCGCGCCCGAAGAGTCCGGCGCCACCACCGCCGCCGCCGCCGGCGCCATAGCCGACGCTGGCCGGCGACGGGTCGCTGTTGCCGCCCGCCCCGCCCGCCCCGCCCTGTGCGTTGCTGGTGACGACGACGTCGAGCATGTCCGCCGGGGCAGCGGAATTCCATACGACCACGCCTGCGCCACCGCCACCACCGCCTGTAGCCGTCGTCGCGGCGGAGCCGTCCGTACCGGCCTGGCCATCGTAGCCAACCGGCGTGCCGACCGGTCCGAACGGCGGCTGGATCAGCATGCCGGCACCGCCGCCCATCCCGCCGCTGGTGCCCCCTCCCGGCACGATCGGCCCTCCGCCGCTTCCCTGGCCCGTGACGAAGCTGGACCCCTCACCGCCGAATGCGCCGTTCCCCGACCCCGCACCGCCCGCGGACCAGCCGAATGCGTGGTGCGGCAGGGCAATGGCCATGGCGACGGCGACCGTCAGCGGATTGGGGCGAAATGGAATGCGGCGCGATTGCGCCGCCAGGGAGGGGGAGAGGGCAGGCATGAGGTCCGGCTGCAAGGGCTGCCGCGGACCTGGATCGACGATGGCATGATGCCTGCGCGATGGGCACCGGCATCCGCCGCGGACTGGGTAGCGCGCGCGACCTTATAGCTTGCGGCGGACGATCGGCACAACACCCATCAAGAGGGGTGCGGATTTGCCGATAACCACCATCAGGGAGAAGGTGCGCACGGGGCAAGTCCGCTCGCGCCCGGTCTCGGCTCGATCCCCGACGCAGCCCTGGCTCAGCTCGGGGGCATCAGCGCCGGGTTCCAGACGACCTCCCACACATGCCCGTCCGGGTCGCGGAAATACCCGGCATAGCCGCCCCAGAAGGTGTCCTGCGCGGGCTTGAGCAAGGTCGCCCCCGCGTCGCGAGCTTGCGCCATCACCTGGTCTACCTCTTCCTTGCCGCGTACGTTGTGCCCGATGGTGAAGCCCGTCGGACATGGCGGCGTCTGCGGCAAGCCGGTGTCGTGGGCGATGTCTCGCTGCGCCCACAGGGCAAGCTTGAGCTGGGGCTGCAGATCGAAGAAAGCGACCGCGCCGTGTTCGAACTCCTTGCCGACGATGCCGTCGGTGGGCAGGCCGAGACCATCGCGATAGAACGCGACAGCGCGCTCGAGGTCCTGCACGGCCAGCGTCAGCACGGAAATATGAGGGTGCACTCCTGCTCCTTTTCCTGGATCACGATACGGACTGGAACGATGCGCGAGGGCTCGTCGTCAGGGCGATACCGAACGCAATTCGGTCAGCGTTCCCTGCAAGCCGATCTCCTTGTCCGCGTCGCGCCGCGCCGCCTCGGACATGCGGGCGATCAGCCTGTCGAAATCGCCGAGACTGCGGACCTCGACGAAGACCTTATTCTCGTGCAGAAAGACGACGGACGTCTTGCCGCGACGCAGCAACTCCACCACATCGCGCAGGGTCCCGCTGCTGCGCCCGTTCCAGACCATCAGCCCCCAATCCGCAGCCTGCGCCAGCGCCGTGTCCTTGCCGGCGAAAAAGGCACGCGTGCCCGGCTCGGCATGCGTCACCTCGACGTGCTCTACCGGCCAGTCGCCCACGTTGCTGCGCGGTGGTTCGCTGCCGCTGCTATAGACGACGGCGCAGCCGGCGCCCCGCTCCTGCAGATACGCCTGCACACAGCTGTCGATGCCGGCGGACTCGCCGATGACCAGGGTGTCGCCCTGCGCGATGGCGCGATCGATGCGCGCCTTCACTTCCGGGTCCAGTTCCCGGATGTCGATCGAGCCGCCGATAAAGACGGTTGCCATGTCCACCTCCGCGCGGGCGCGGCGCACGCAGCCCTCGCCTTGCCCGCCCTTCAGGCGTCGCGCACGTCGCCCTGCCCGCCGCGGCTGTCGCGCCGCATCGATTGCGGCGGCACGCCAAACCCTCGCACGAACACCTCGCGCATATGCCGCCGGTCGCGGAAGCCGGTCTCGCGCGCGACGACTTCGAGCGGATGCCGGCTCTGCTCGATCATCAGCCGCGCCGCCTCCAGCCGCAGCCCCTCGATGGCCTTGGCGGGCGACTGCCCCGTCTCGGCCGTGAACACGCGGCTGAACTGCCTCGGGCTCAGATTCACCTTTTCCGCCAGTTCTTCGACAGTCAGCGTCCGGGCGAGGTTCTGCCGCGCATAGTTCAGCGCGTCCTGGATGCGGTCCGACCTGGGCGCGAGCGCCAGCATCTCGGAATGCTGCGACTGGCCGCCCGAGCGGTGTTGATGCATCACCATCTTGCGCGCCACCCCTCGCGCGATGTCCGTGCCGAGGTCCCGCTCGACCAGCGCCACCGCAAGGTCCAGACCGGCGGTCATGCCTGCCGATGTCCACACAGGACCGTCCGCGATGTAGATACGGTCCTCTTCCACCTGGATGGCCGGAAAGCGCGTCTGCATCTCCTGCGCGAAAGCCCAATGCGTGGTGGCGCGGCGCCCCGCCAGCAGACCGGCTTCCGCCAGCGTGAAGGCGCCGGTGCAGATGGCCGCGACCCGGCGCGCCTGCTGGCTCGCCTTGCGCACAAAGGCCACTTCCCTGGCCGATGCCGGCGCCTCCAGCGGGTTCAGCACGCCGCCGACGATCCAGGTATCCGCGCGGGACGACGGCGTCAGCTTGCGCGTGGCAACGGTCAGCCCCAGCGACGAGCGCACCTGCCCACCTTCCAGCGAGTAGTTCTCGACGGCATAGAACGGCTCACTCGCGTCCGCGTTGGCGAACTCGAAGACCGTCTGCGTTGCCAGTGCCATCACCTGGAACCCGTCCCTGAGCAGATAGCCGATCCGATGCATGTTCCCTTCCCCCCGGTTCAATGTCCTGAAGACTGCCATGTCCGAAATCATGACTATATACGTCATTTCGGAAATCGACGACGGTTCTTAACATTGCTCCATCGAACCTGCCGCGCCGTGCACGGACCCCGCCCACGAGTGGCGACCGTCGCCGCCCGGTCCACCAAACCCCCTGACGCATCGAGCTACCGAACCAAACCTGGAGAACACCATGAAACTCAGCGGCAATACCATCTTCATCACCGGCGGCACCTCGGGCATCGGCCGTGCATTGGCCGAGGCCTTCCACCAGCGTGGCAACACCGTGATCGTCGGCGGACGGCGCAAGGCGCTGCTCGACGAGGTCGCCGCAGCCAATCCGGGCATCGGCGCCATCGAGTTCGACGTTGCCGACCCGGCCAGCATCGAGCGCGCCGCCGCCACGTTGATCGAGCAATATCCCGCGCTGAACGTGCTCGTCAACAACGCCGGCATCATGCCCTTCGACGATGCGGCCGGTGCCATCGATGACGCGGTGTCGCGCCGCATTCTCGACACCAACCTGCTCGGCCCGATCCGGCTGACCTCGGCGTTGATCGAGCACCTGAAGGCGCAGCCGGAAGCCACCATCATCCACAACACGTCGGTGCTGGCGTATGTTCCGCTCGCCGCCACCGCGGTCTATTCGGCATCGAAGGCGGCCCTGCACTCTTACGCCCTGTCCCAGCGCTTCCTGCTGCGCGAGACCAATGTGCGCGTGCAGGAAATCGCCCCGCCGTGGGTCGATACCGATCTGGTCAGGAAGAGCGGCGATCCGCGCGCCATGCCGCTGGATGCGTTCATCGCCGAAACGATGGCGAAGCTGGAAGGGGACGATGAGGAAGTGATCGTCGATGCGGTGCGGCCGATGCGCGACAACCCCGGCGCGAACGAACATGCGCTGGTCAACGACTTCAATGCGGCGCTGGCGGCGAATCCCATCCCGGTCTGAGCCGGCATTCATCCCCACGTTCGGCCCCGTACGGAAGGAAGCGGCTCGAGCCCTTCCGCTTCGTGCGGGGCGCTTGCGCTCGTCCTATAGTGTCTGGATCAATCGAGACAAGCGACGCCCCAACGGCGGGTGCCCCGCGACAAGGAGGAGAGCGCATGACCACCGTGACGCCCGTCATACCGCATCTGTGGTTTGACCGGGAGGCTGCCGAAGCGGCCCGCTTCTACACCTCGCTGTTTCCGGACTCGGCGGTGGACTTCGTGGGCAAGATCCGCAACACCCCGTCGGGCGATTGCGATATCGTCGCATTCCGCTTGTTCGGGCAGCCGTTCCGCGCCATCGCGGCCGGCCCGATGTTCCGCTTCAATCCGTCGATCTCGCTGTCCCTGCACTTCGATGCCATGCGCGATGCCACCGCGCGCGACCGGCTGGATGCCGCGTGGGAACAACTCTCCAGCGGCGGCTCCGTGCTGATGCCGCTCGATGCCTACCCCTTCAGTCCCCGCTACGGCTGGGTGCAGGACCGCTTCGGCCTGTCCTGGCAGCTGACGCTGTCGGCGGAATCGCCCGCGCCGCCGCCGGCCATCATGCCGACGCTGATGTTCTGCGGGGAAGTCTATGGCAATGCCGAGGAAGCCGGCCTCTTCTACCGCAAGGTCATCGGCGATTCCGAAGCGGGCCTCCTGCTGCGCTATGGCGAAGACATGCCGCCGAACCGGGCCGGCACGGTACTGGTATCCAGCTTCCGGCTGGGCGATACCTGGATCGCGGCCATGGACAACGCCTACCCCCACGGCTTCAGCTTCAACGAAGCGTTCTCCTTCATGGTGCTGTGCCGCGATCAGGCAGAAATCGACCGGCACTGGCGGACGCTGTCGGCCGTGCCGGAGGCCGAAGCCTGCGGCTGGTGCAAGGACCGCTTCGGCTTGTCATGGCAGATCGTGCCGGCCTGGCTCGATACGGCGCTGCGCAGCGGCGATCAGGAGCGCGTCGACCGCGTCATCCAGGCCTTGCTGCCGATGAAGAAGATCGATGTCGCGGCGCTGCAGGCCGCCTTCGGGGCAGGCTGACCGGAGCGCTTACCGCAGATGGGCCAACCCCGCCGTCAACCCGGCGCACTTGTCCTTCAGCAGCGCCTGCAGTTGCCGCACGGCGGGAGAAAACTGCTTGCGGTGCGGGCAGACGATCTGCAGCGGCGTGCTCTCGCCGGGCTGATGCGGCAGCAGCACTTCAAGCCGGCCCGCGAGTACGTCGCCGCCGACGTCCAGCCAGGATTTGTAGGCGATGCCCTCGCCCTGCACTGCCCAGCGCCGCACGATATCGGCATCGTCGGTGTAGAGCTGCCCCTGCACCTCGACCACCTGCCGCCCGGCCTCGGTCGGGAATGACCATTTGTCATAGGCGCGGCCGTTCACCTGGTACAGCAGGCAGCGGTGATGCGCCAGGTCCGACAGCGATGCCGGGCGTCCGTTGCGCGCCAGATAGTCCGGCGAGGCGATCAGCACCCGGCGGTTGTCCGGCGCCACTGGCAGCGCGACGAAGCTGGCATCCTCGATATGGCCATAGCGGATCGCCACGTCGACCGGGTCGCGGAAGACGTCGGTAATCTGGTCCGACAGGTACAGCCGCAAGGTCAGCGCCGGGTGGCTGCGGCGAAAGTCGGTCAGCCAGGGCAGCAGCACGTTGCGTCCGAGATCGGATGGCGCCGCCACCTGCAGCAGCCCGGACAACGCCGCGCCGTCGCCGCGCAGGCGCTCCTGCCCGGCCGCCATGGTCGCCAGCATCTCCTGCGCGTAGGGAAGATATCGCTCTCCTTCGGCGGTCAATCGCAGGCTGCGCGTGGAGCGCGCGAACAAGCGCGTATCCAGTTCGCGTTCGAGCCGCTGGATCGCCGCGCTGACCTGCCCCGGCAGCAGGTCCGCCTCGCGCGCCGCGCCGGAAAAGCTGCCCAGCGCCGCGCTGCGCACGAACAGGGTCAGGTCTTCCAGCCGGATCATTTTCATTCCTGAAGTGAAAGTGTTGGCGAATTCTACTGGTTTCCCGGCAGATCGCGAGCGGCGAAGATGCGGCCGACGACGGTGCGATACGTCCCGACAACCGGCGCCGCACCGCCATCCGACTTCAACCATTCGACTTCAACCATTCGACTTCAGCAAGGAAGCCCTCAAGCCATGAAAGCCATCGCCTACACGCAACACGGCCTGCCCATCGACGATCCCGCCGCGCTGGTCGACGTCGAGCTGCCCACGCCCGAACCGGGCCCGCGCGACCTGCTGGTCGCGGTGCGTGCCATCGCCGTCAACCCGGTCGATACCAAGGTGCGCGCCTCCTCCCCGGTGCAGGCGCCCCGCATCCTGGGCTGGGACGCGGTCGGCACGGTGACCAAGATCGGCAGCGAGGTCACGCTGTTCCAGCCTGGCGACGTGGTCTACTACGCCGGCTCGATCACCCGCCCCGGCAGCTATGCCGAATATGCGCTTGTGGACGAGCGCATCGCGGCGCGCAAGCCGGCGACGCTGTCCGACGCCGAAGCGGCGGCCCTGCCCTTGACCACCATTACCGCGTGGGAACTGCTGTTCGATCGCCTGCGGATTGCGCAGACCGAGGACCGCAACGGCGGCGCCGGCCAGCATCTGCTGGTGACCGCCGCGGCTGGCGGGGTGGGATCGATCCTGATCCAGCTGGCACGGCAGCTGACCGGCCTGACGGTGATCGGCACCGCCTCGCGTCCCGAGACGCGCGACTGGGTGCAATCGCTGGGCGCGCATCATGTGATCGACCACAGCCGGCCGTTGAAGGACGAGCTGGCTGCCATCGGCATCGATGCTGTCGAGCACATCGCGAGCCTGAGCCATACCGAGCAGCACTATGCGCAGCTGCTGGACGTGATCGCGCCGCAGGGACATCTGGCGGTGATCGACGACCCCGCCACGCTGGACGTGATGCCGATGAAGCGCAAGGCGCTGTCCTTCCATTGGGAGTTCATGTTCGCCCGGCCGATGTTCGAGACCCGCGACATGATCCGCCAGCACGAACTGTTGACGCAGGTCGCCGCGATGATCGATGCCGACACGCTGCGCACCACGCTCGGCGAGCATTTCGGCACGATCAACGCAGCCAACCTGCGCCGCGCGCATGCGCTGATCGAAAGCAACCGGGCCCGCGGCAAGATCGTGCTGGAAGGGTTCTGACAGAACTGCATCGCTCGGTGCTCCCTCTGCCTGACGGTGTTTCCGCTCTCCCGCAAGCGGGCGAAGGAAGCAGACCGACGGTCCATCCATCCCTGACGGCGTTCCCCCTCCACCGCAAGCGGGCGAGGGCAGCAGGCCGACGGTGTTCCAGCTGCATCAATCATCTACCCACACCACCAACCATGAAACTCTCCGACCTCGCTCTCTCCCGCCATACCGTCAAGGCCTTCGACCCCACCCGCACGGTGCCGCAGGCCGATATCGACGAACTGCTGGCGCTGCTGCGCTACAGCCCGTCGTCAGTCAACTCGCAACCCTGGCACTTCGTCGTCGCCGCCACCGATGCCGGCAAGGCGCGGCTGGCCAGCGCGGCCCAGGGCCCGTTTGCCTACAACCAGCCGAAGATCCTCAATGCCTCGCACGTGATCGTGCTGTGCGCCCGTAGCGAGATGCCGGAGTCGCAGCTGCAGGCGCTGCTCGACCAGGAAGAGCGCGACGGCCGCTTCCAGATGCCGGACGCGCGCGCCAACCAGCACAAGGGCCGCACCTCCTTCGTCGACCTGCACCGCTACCAGCAGAAGGATCTGCAGCACTGGATGGAGAAGCAGGTCTACCTCGCGCTGGGCACGCTGCTGCTGGGAGCGGCCACGCTCGGCGTCGAGGCCACGCCAATGGAAGGCTTCGACTTCCGCACGCTGGACGACGAGCTGGGCCTGCGCGAGAGCGGCTACACCAGCCTGGTGCTGGTGAGCCTGGGCTATCACGCGGAGGCCGACTTCAATGCGCGGCTGCCCAAGTCGCGCCTGCCGGCCGATACCGTCTTCAGCTACGTCTGACCCCACCTGGCAAGGGGCCGGGCTAGGCGCCCTTGCCGGCACCCGCCGTGTCTTCCGTTATCCTATGCGGTCTTCAAATTTGACCGGCACAGAAGGAGAAGACATGCTGCGCAAGATTCAACTCGGTTCCCTGGTTCTCGGCACGGCGCTGCTCGCCGGCTGCGCGGGCGCCAATATGCAGGGCCTGACCCAGGCCGGCGGCAGCCTGTTCACCGCTGCCACGCTGTCGGACACCCAGGTGCAGACCCTGTCCGAACAGTCGTGCGCCGAAATGGACAAGAAGAACAAGATCGCTGCCGCGGACAGCACCTATGGCCGCCGCCTCAACACCATCATGTCGGGCCTGCAGAACACCGGCCTGAACATCGACGCCAAGGTCTATGAGACCAAGGAAGTCAACGCCTGGGCCATGGCCAACGGCTGCGTGCGCATCTACAGCGGCCTGATGGACATGATGACCGACGACGAAGTGCGGGGCGTCGTGGGCCACGAAATCGGTCACGTCGCGCTGGGCCACTCCAAGGCGGCGATGCAGGTCGCCTATGCCACCAATGCCGCGCGGGGCCTGCTGGCCTCCACCGGCAGCGCGGCCCTGACGGCGCTATCCGCGTCGCAGCTGGGCGAACTGGGCGAGACGCTGATCAACGCGCAGTTCTCGCAGCGGCAGGAAACCGCCGCGGACAATTACGCCTTCGATCTGCTGACGAAGAACAACGCGAACCGGCAGGCCATGGTGACCGCGTTCCGCAAGATGGCGCAGCTCGATGGCGGCCAGACCAGCATGCTGAGCTCGCACCCCGGCTCCCTGGACCGCGCCCAGAACATCGAGGCGCGGCTGAAGAACGCGAAGTAAGCGCGCTTCCCTCCCGCATGAAAAAAACGGCGGCCCGCCATGCGGAGCCGCCGTTTTTTCTTGCGCTTGCGGTGCCACTGGACGCTTCAGCGCCGCTCCACGTAGGCCAGCACCGCTTCCAGCATCGCCCGCAGCGTGGGCTGCAACCGCGCGGCGAGCACCGTATCGTAGTCGAACGGGAACTGCTCGCTCATATAGGTGCATTGGGCCAGCTCCAGCTGGATCGCATGGATGCCCTGCTGCGGCGCGCCGTACTGCCGGGTGATATAGCCACCCTTGAAGCGGCCGTTCAGCACCGCGGTATAGCCCTGCGCTTCCTCGGCGATGGCCAGCACGCGCTGGGCCAGCGCCTCGTCACAGCTTGCGCCGTTGGCCGTGCCGAGATTGAAGTCGGGCAGCTTGCCCTCGAAGAAGCGCGGCAGTTGCGAGCGGATCGAATGCGCATCCCACAGGCCGACGGTACCGTGCGCGTCGCGCAGCCGCGCCAGCTCGCTGGCCAGCGCGTCATGATAGGGACGCCAGACCGCGTCGCGGCGCGCGAAGATCTCCGTCTCGTCCGGCCCCGGCCCGTCGGCATAGAGCGGCGTCTTGTCGAAGGTATCGACCGGGCAAAGGCCGGTCGTATCCTGCCCCGGGTACAGGTTCGCGTTGTCGGGCGGGCGGTTCAGGTCCACCACATAGCGCGAATGCGTGGCCATCAGGATCGATGCGCCCAGCTCGCGCGCGAAGTCGTACAGCAGGTCCATGTGCCAGTCGGTGTCGGGCACGGTGCGCGCCTCGTCAGTGAGGCGCTGCGCGACACAGGCGGGCAGATGGGTGCCCAGATGCGGCATGGAAACCAGCAGCGGGCGGGTGCCACGATGCAGGACGAAGGCGGGCTTGTCGGTGGAGAAGGCTGTCATGATTGCTGCGGGCATGCGCGCCGCGCATGCGGTTGTTGCACGGAAGATCCGATGGAGGAGACTGCCGCGGCTCGCCGAAGCGACCGGTTATTCGCGCAGCAGCGCGGCACGCGCCTGCACAAAGGCCGCCCCGGCGCTGTCCTGCAACGCATGCCGGCCCGCGCGGACCAGCGGCAGTCCGGCACACCGGACTTCCGCTAGTGTCTCATGACCTTGGTTGGCGAACACATGCGTGGCCAGCGCCTGCGGCGCCTGCAGCCCGGCAAGCGACGGGTGGCGGCCGTCCAGCACGACGAAATCGGCCTGCTGCCCGGCGCGCAGGCCCGCCACCGGCCGGCCCGAGGCACGCGCGCCCCCGGCGCTGGCTCCGAGGTAAAGCCGGTCCGCCACCTGCCCGTGGGCATCGGATGCCAGCACGTTGCGTCGCTGCAGCCCAAGCCGCTGGCCGTATTCGAACAGCCGCAGTTCCTCGGTGACGCTGACGCTGGCGTGACTGTCCGAGCCGATGCCCCACCAGCCGCCCTGCTCCAGATACGGCGATGCCTCGAACACCCCGTCGCCCAGATTGGCCTCGGTGGTCGGGCAGATGCCCGCCACGGCGCCGCTGGCCGCCAGCCGCCGGCGCTCGTCCCAATCCATATGCGTGGCGTGGACCAGGCACCAGCGCGCATCCACATCGACATGGTCGAGCAGCCACGCCACCGGCCGCGTCCCGGTCCATGCCAGGCACTGGTTCACCTCCTGCTGCTGCTCGGCGATATGGATGTGCACGGGCGCCTGCGCATCGAGGGCGGCGAGGCCGTCCAGCGCCTCGCGCAAGCTATCCAGCGGCACGGCCCGCAGCGAATGCGGCGCAAGACCCAGCCGCGCGTTGCCATGGCATTGCTTGCCCAGCCGCTGCAGCAAGGCCAGCACCGCGTCGGTCCGGTAAACGAAGCGGCGTTGCTCGTCCAGTACGCCCTTCTGGCCGAACCCCGAGGTCTGGTACAGCACCGGCAGCAGCGTGATGCCGATGCCGGTCTTCTCGGCCGCGCGCAGCAGGCGCAGCGACATCTCGCCCGGGTCCGCATAGGACTTGCCGTCGGGCTGATGGTGGACGTAGTGAAACTCGCAGACGCTGGTATAACCGGCGCGCAGCATCTCGATATAGAGATAGGTCGCAATCGCCTCCAGCGTGTCGGGCGACAGCCGCTGCGCAAAACGGTACATCAGCGCGCGCCAGCTCCAGAAGGAGTCGTCCTCGGCGCTGCGAAACTCCGTCAGGCCGGCGAAGCCGCGCTGGAAGGCGTGGGAGTGCAGGTTGACCATGCCGGGCAGCACCGGACCCGCCGCACGCGGCACCTCGGACGTCGGCATGGTGTCCGGCGTGACGGCGGTCAGCATGCCTTTCGCATCCCAGCGCAGCAGTACGTTGCGCGCCCAACCGTCGGGCAGCAACGCATCGCCCGCGAACAGGCTGCCGGCCGCAGGGTTGCGCATGGCATCGGCGCGCATTGCATCGGCGCGCATTGCATCGGCGCTCATTGCCGGCCCTCCCCTGACATGACAAACCCCGGCGTGGCATGGACACGCCCCTGCCGAACCGCCGCTGCCAGCGGGTTGCGGCCGACCCAGTAGGCCAGCTCCGCGGGCGACTCCACCTGCCACAGGGCGAAGTCCGCTACCCGGCCCTCGGCGATCCGCCCATGCCGGTGCTGCGCGCCGAGTGCGCGCGCGGCGTTGACCGTCACGCCGGCGAGGACTTCGGAAACGGTCATCCGGAACAGTGTGCAGGCCATGTTGAGCATCAGCAGCAGGGACGTGGCCGGCGACGTGCCCGGGTTGTGATCGGTCGCGATGGCGATCGGCACGCCGTACTGGCGCAGCAGCGCGATCGGCGGCAGATGGGTATCGCGCAGGAAATAGTAGGCGCCCGGCAGCAGCACGGCGACGGTGCCGGCCTCGGCCATCGCGCGCACCCCGGCCTCGTCCAGATGCTCCAGATGGTCCGCCGACAGCGCGCGATGGCGCGCGGCCAGCGCCGCGCCGCCGAGATTGCTCAGCTGCTCGGCGTGCAGCTTGACGGGCAGGCCGAGCCGGATGGCGGCGTCGAACACCCGCTCGGTCTGTGCCGGCGTGAAGCCGATCCCCTCGCAGAAGGCATCGACCGCATCGACCAGGCCTTCGTCGGCGAGCGCGGGCAGCATGGTGTCGCAGACCAGGTCGATGTACTGGTCCGGCCGTCCCGCATATTCGGGCGGCAGGGCATGGGCGCCCAGGAAGGTGGTGTGAATCGCAATGCCATGGATCTGGCCCAGGCGCCGTGCCACACGCAGTTGCTTGCGCTCGGACGCCAGGTCCAGGCCGTAGCCCGACTTGATCTCGATCGCGGTGACGCCCTCGGCCAACAACGGGACGAGGCGGCTGGACGCCTGCTGCAGCAGCGTGGCCTCGTCCGCCGCCCGCGTGGCGCGCACGGTGGAAACGATGCCGCCGCCGGCCCGGGCGATCTGCTCGTAGCTGGCCCCGGCCAGCCGCATGGCAAACTCGTCGGCGCGCTGGCCGCCGTAGACCAGATGCGTATGGCAGTCGATCAGACCGGGCGTGACCCAGCATCCGTGACCGTCGTGCCGGGCCAGCTCGGCATACTGCCGCGGCAATGCCGCCTGCGGCCCCACCCAGGCAATGCTGCCGTCCAGTACCACCAGCGCACCGTCGCGGATCGGTGTCTGCGGGTCGCCATCCGGCAGCAGATGGCAGCGATGCCAGACACCGTCCGCGCTGGCGCCGGTCAGCGCCGGCGCGATTCCCTGCACTCCGGCCGCCATGGTCACGCTCCCTTCAGCATCGGCAGGTCCAGCCCCTTCTCGCGGGCGCAGTCGATGGCGATCTCATATCCGGCGTCGGCATGGCGCATCACGCCGGTGGCCGGATCGTTCCACAGCACCCGCTCGATACGGCGCGCCGCCGCGTCGCTGCCGTCGCAGACGATCACCACGCCGGCATGCTGCGAGAAGCCCATGCCGACGCCGCCACCATGATGCAGGCTGACCCAGGTCGCGCCCCCCGCGGTGTTCAGCAGCGCGTTGAGCAGCGGCCAGTCCGACACCGCATCCGAACCGTCGCGCATCGCCTCGGTTTCCCGGTTGGGCGATGCCACCGAGCCGCAGTCGAGGTGGTCGCGCCCGATCACCACCGGTGCCTTCAGCTCGCCGCTGCGCACCATCTCGTTGAAGGCAAGACCGGCGCGATGGCGCTCGTCCAGCCCGACCCAGCAGATCCGCGCCGGCAACCCCTGGAAGGCGATGCGGTCCCGCGCCATGTCGAGCCAGCGATGCAGCGGCTTGTCGTCGGGGAACAGCTCCTTCATCTTCGCATCGGTGCGGTAGATGTCCTCCGGATCGCCGGAGAGCGCGACCCAGCGGAACGGCCCCTTGCCTCGGCAGAACAGCGGGCGGATATAGGCCGGCACGAAGCCGGGAAAGTCGAAGGCGTTCGCGACCCCTTCGTCGAATGCCACCTGGCGGATGTTGTTGCCATAGTCCAGCGTGGGCACGCCCATCTGCTGGAAGGCGAGCATTGCCTGTACATGCTTCACGATGGAGGCGCGCGCCGCCGCTTCCACCGCCTTCGGTTCGCCGGCGCGCCGCGCTTCCCATTCAGCGACGCTCCAGCCAGCCGGCAGGTAGCCATTGACGAGGTCGTGGGCGGAGGTCTGGTCGGTGACGATGTCCGGGCGCATGCCGCCCGCGCGGGCGCGCTCCACCAACTGCGGCAGGATATCCGCTGCATTGCCCAGCAGGCCGACCGAGATCGCCTGCCTTGCCGCAGTGGCCTCGGCGATCATCGCCAGCGCCTCGTCGACGCTCGTCGCCTTCCTGTCCAGGTAACGCGTGCGCAGCCGGAAGTCGATGCGCGACTCCTGGCATTCGATCGCCAGCACGCAGGCTCCCGCCAGCACGCCGGCAAGCGGCTGCGCCCCGCCCATGCCGCCAAGTCCGGCAGTCAGGATCCACCTCCCCGACAGGTCGCCCCCATAATGCTGGCGCCCCGCTTCGACGAAGGTCTCGTAGGTGCCCTGCACGATGCCCTGGGTCCCGATATAGATCCAGGAGCCGGCCGTCATCTGGCCGTACATCATCAGCCCCGCGCGATCCAGTTCGTTGAACTTGTCCCAGTTGGCCCAGTGGGGCACCAGATTCGAATTGGCGATCAGCACGCGCGGTGCGTCCGCATGCGTGCGAAACACGCCGACCGGCTTGCCGGACTGCACCAGCAGCGATTCGTCCTCACCCAGCCGGCGCAGGCTTTCCAGGATGGCGTCGAAGCACTCCCAGTTGCGCGCCGCCTTGCCGATGCCGCCGTAGACCACCAGATCCTGCGGGCGCTCGGCCACTTCCGGGTCGAGGTTGTTCTGGATCATGCGGTAGGCCGCTTCGATCAGCCAGTTGCGGCAATGCAGCTGGGTGCCGCGCGGGGCGCGCACGACGCGCGGCCCGCGCTGGAGGAATTGCTGGTCGTTGGCGTTCATGTTGGTCTCCTGTTCGTGTCTGTTTCTGGTTGAGTCGGTGCTTGTGCGAGCACTGTTGCCCTCTCCCCCGGCCCCTCTCCCGCGAGCGGGCGAGGGGAGCAAACCATCAGGATGGAAAGTCCGTCGGTGTTCTCCCCTCTCCCGCCTGCGGGAGAGGGGCGGGGGAGAGGGCAGCGACGCGACTACCTGCGACTCGGCAGCACCCCGCGCACCGCGGCCGGCCAACCGTCCCCCGCATCGCCCTGCAGCACCCATTGCTTCATCGCCTCGATATCCGGCGCCAGATAGCGGTCCCGTTCGACGAAGTCGACCCGCGTGCGAATGCGGGCGATCTCCGCCTCCAGCAGCGGCGACGAGCGCAGCGGCCGGTGGAATTCGATGCCCTGCGCGGCGGCCATCGCCTCGATGCCAACCACCACCGCGCTGTTCTCCGCCATCGTGCCCAGCCGGCGCGCACCGTAGGTCGCCATGGAGACATGGTCTTCCTGATTGGCCGAGGTGGGCAGGCTGTCAACGCTGGACGGATGCGCCAGCGACTTGTTCTCCGACGCCAGCGCCGCCGCGGTCACCTGCGCGATCATGAAGCCCGAGTGCAGCCCGCCATCGCGCACCAGGAACGGCGGCAGGCCCGACAGGCCGGTGTCGAGCAGCAGCGCGAGGCGCCGCTCGGAGATGGCGCCGATCTCGGCCAGCGCCAGCGCGATGATGTCGGCGGCAAAGGCAACCGGCTCGGCATGGAAGTTGCCGCCGGAGATGACGTCGCCCTGCTCGGGAAACACGAGCGGATTGTCCGACGCCGCGTTCGCCTCGATCCGCAGCACGCGCGCGGCGTGGCGCAGGTTGTCCAGGCACGCGCCCATCACCTGAGGCTGGCAGCGGATCGAGTACGGGTCCTGTACGCGCCCGCAGTCGCGGTGCGAGTCCAGGATCTCGCTGCCCTCCAGCAGGTCGCGCACTGCCTGGGCCACGTCGATCTGTCCCGCCTGCCCGCGCGCCTCGTGAATGCGGGCATCGAACGGCCGGACCGACCCCTTGATCGCCTCCAGCGATAGCGCGCCGGCCACCAGCCCGGCCGCGAACACGTCCTCGGCGGCAAACAGCCCCGCCAGAGCAAGCGCGGTGGAGACCTGCGTGCCGTTCAGCAGCGCCAGGCCCTCCTTGGGTTGCAGCGTGAACACGTCGAGTCCGGCATGGGCAAGCCCCTCGGCCGCCGGCAGGCGCCGGCCATCGACCATCACCTCGCCAACGCCAATCAGCGTGCAGGACAGATGGGCCAGCGGCGCCAGGTCGCCCGAGGCGCCTACCGAGCCCTTGGCCGGAATGCACGGCGTCACGCCATGGTTGGCCAGCGCCAGCAGCGCCTCGATCAGTTCGGGGCGCACGCCGGAATGGCCACGGGCAAGGCTCACCGCCTTGGTGGCCAGGATCAGCCGCACCGTGTCGGGGTCGAGGTCCGGTCCCGTGCCGACGCTGTGCGACAGCACCAGGTTGCGTTGCAGTTCGGCCAGCTTGTCGTGCGGAATGCGGGTCTGGGCGAGCTTGCCGAAGCCCGTGTTGATGCCATAGACCACGGCGTCGGTATCGACGATCTGCTGGACCGTCGCCTGGGCGGCGCGCACGCCTTCCCAGGCCGATTCCGCCATCTGCAGCCGTACCTCGCCGCGATGGATGCGGCGCAGATCGGCCAGCGAAACCCGGCCCGGATCGAGCGTCAGAACGGGGCGCGAGGGAAAGCCCGCGGCGCTGCGGGAAGTGTCGGTCGTCATTGTATGTTCCTGTCTATACAACTGTTGGCGAGCGAAGGACGGCAGAGCGCGCCGCCGCGCTCAGGGTTCGGTTGTCATGCCACGTCTAGCCAAAGGCCGGATTGCCGTCCGCACGGAAGCGGCTGCCCAGCCGATAGCGGTTGCCCGGATGCAGGCAGCGCACGAACGTCACCGGCGTGCCATGCGTCCAGGTGCGCCGCGTCAGCAACAGGCAAGGCTGGCTTGCCGGCATCTCCAGCAGTCGGGCCTGCTCGTTGCTGGCCGCCACCGCATCGACCACATGCTCGACCTCATCATAGGGCACGTGGCGCAGCAGATATTCCCCGGGCATCACCGCGTCGAAGTCCTGGTCCAGGAAATCCGGGGCGACGCGCGGATTGACGTAGCGGTCCTCCAGCTGCACCGGCACGCCGTCCTCGCGATGCACGCACACGGTGTGAAAGACCGATTCACCGGTGCGCAGGTCCAGCGCCGCGGCCACCTCCATCGAGGCCGAGGCGCGCTCGACCAGCACCAGGCTGCAGGCATAGTCGTGGCCGCGCAGGCGGATTTCCTCGGGCAGGCTGACCACCGACAGCAAGGTCGACTGCGGCTTCTGCTCGGCAACAAAGGTACCGACGCCCGCCACCCGCACCACCCGGCCCTGCTCGGCCAGTTCGCGCAGCGCCCGGTTCGCGGTCATCCGCGACACCGAGAACTGGCTGACCAGCTCCTGCTCCGAGGGCACGCGGTCGCCCGGTTGCCAGGCGCCGCTCTGGATCTGCCGGGCGATATGCTCCTTGAGCTGGCGGTAGAGCGCGGATGGCACCGCAGCGGCGCTACGGTCGGCCTGGCGGGGTTGGTCGGTATCGGTCGGCATATCCAGAAAGAAAACGCGATGGCATCGCCACCGCCGCATGCCCTCTCCTCCGGCCCCTCTCCCGCGAGCGGGCGAGGGGAGCAAACCGGCAATGTCCGAGTGCCTGCCGGTTTTCCCCCTCTCCCTTCAAGGAGAGAGGGCCGGGGAGAGGAGTGGGTCCGCAAACCACGGCGGCTTCTCCACCGCACTTGTCGACAAGAATAGCGCTACCTGTATATACAGGTCAACCGAAGGGCCGCTCGTGCGCTACCGGCCGAGGAAGTCCGCCACGGTCGGATAGCGCAGGCGCAGGCGCAGCTCGCGCTTTAGCCGCCGGTTCTCCAGCCGCCGCGATTCGCCCATGAAGCTGAGCAGCGGCGGCTCCACCACCTCGGCGATACCCGCGCGCGTCATCCGCGGCGGACGCGGCAAGCCATGCCGGTCCGCGACCAGATCGAAGTAGTCGCCCATGCGCAGTTCGGAATCGTCGCTGGCGTGAACAATCCGCTGCGGCAGGCCGCGCATCAGCTTGGCGATCAGGATCCGGGCCAGATCGTCGGCATGGATATGGTTGGTAAAGACATCGTCCTGCGGCGCCAGTGCCGGCGTGCCCTTGCGCAGGCGCGCCAGCGGCAGCCGGTCCTCGGCATAGATGCCGGGGATGCGCACGATGCCGGCACGCCAGCCGCTGCGCAGCGCGAAGGCGCGGATCGCCGTTTCCGCCGCGACGCGGCGCCGCGCCCGTGCCGTGGTGGGACGAGCCGGATCGCTTTCCGCCACGCGCGCCCCACGCCGGTCGCCATAGACGCCGCTGGTGCTGCCATAGACCAGCACCGGACGGGTGCCAGGCTCGGCCGCCTGTGCATGCCGTTGCCTGCCGACGCGGGCCGCCCACGGCTGGCTGGCCGGCCGGCTGCCAAGCCGCTCGGGTAGAATGCGAGGTTTGCGTGCGCCGGCCACGCGCGGTACCGTGCTGCCCGGGGGCAGCGCGGCGAGCCGGCCGGCGCCACGCCCGCGCAGCGCCTGCAGCAATGCAGCCGTGCGGGGATCGCCGTCGCCCTGCCCGGGCGGCGGCGCGAGATGCACCACGCGAGCGGCGAGGCCGTGCAGCCGCGCCAGCGTCGCGCCCTTGTGCGTGCGCTGCGCCACCGGCATGTCCAGATTGCCAACCAGCGGCACCGCGCCGGCGGCACGCAACTGCGCCACCCGCGACGGCTGCGAGGTCAGCGCGAACACGCGCCAGCGCCCCGCGAGCAGGCGCAGGCAGCGGGTACCGACATCGCCGCAGCCGACGATCAGCAGGCGGGGCCGGCCCAGGCGAGGTGACGACAGATCTTTGCTCATCGAGAGATTATGGCTTATCAAGTAACCCTGATGCCGAGCGGACGCCAGTTCGAAGCGGACGCCGACGAAACCATCCTCGCCGCCGCGCTGCGCCATGGCGTGGGCCTGCCCTATGGCTGCAAGAACGGCGCGTGCGGCTCGTGCAAGGGGCGTGTCACGGCCGGCGAATTCGTGCAGGGCGACCATGCCGCTTCGGCCCTGACGCCGCAGGAAAAGACCGAAGGCCGCGCGCTGTTCTGCTGCGCCACGGCGGCGTCGGACGTGACGATCGAATGCCGCGAGGTCCAAGGCGCGGGCGATATTCCGATCAAGAAGGTGCCCTGCCGGGTCCAGTCGATGGAACGCGTGGCCGATGATGTCATCGTCGCGCGCTTCCAGCTGCCCGCCACCGAGCGCCTGCAGTACCTGGCCGGCCAGTATGTCGAATTCCTGCTGCGCGACGGCAAGCGGCGCAGCTATTCGATCGCCACGCCGCCGCACGAGGAAGGCCCGATCGAGCTGCATTTCCGCCATATGCCGGGCGGCGCGTTCACCGACTACGTGTTCGGCGTGCGCGAGGGCCAGCCGGCGATGAAGGAGCGCGACATCCTGCGCTTCGAAGGTCCCCTGGGCAGCTTCTTCCTGCGCGAGGACTCCGAGCGCCCGGTGATCCTGCTGGCCTCGGGCACCGGCTTCGCACCGATCAAGGCCATCGTCGGCCACGCCGCCTTCACCGGCATCACCCGCCCGATCACGCTGTACTGGGGCGGCCGCCGTCCCCGCGACCTGTACATGCATGCGCTGTGCGAGCAATGGGCGCGCGAGCTGCCCAACTTCCGCTATGTGCCGGTGATCTCCGACGCGCAGGCCGAGGACGAGTGGGATGGCCGCACCGGCTTCGTCCATCGCGCCGTGATGGAGGACTACCCCGACATGTCCGGCCACGAGGTCTATGCCTGCGGCGCGCCGATCATGGTGCAGTCCGCCCGCGAGGACTTCGTCGCGCAGTGCGGCCTGCACGAGGACCACTTCTACGCCGATGCCTTCACCTCGGAAGCGGATCTGCACAAGGCCTGACGGCCTGTCTGCCAGCCCGTCTGCCAGCCCGTCTGCCAGCGCAGGTCGCCGCGGGCGGCGTTCCGCGGGTACAACACCCGCGGCGCCGGCCGGCCATCGGCTGCCCTTTCGTTTTGACAGTCGCCGGCATGCGCCTTATAGTTGCCCGCATGAACCAAGCCATCGACCGACGCAGCTTCCGTACGTCGCATCCCGCCAGGGTGCCACGCGGCTGACCGTCGACAGCGTCTGTTCAGGTCATCAAGCCACGGGCAACCCCCGTGGCTTTTTGTTTTGCCCGATCGCCCATCCATCCTCGCCGACCTCTGGAGTCCGCCATGGCATTTGCTGAGTATCCCGTCCAATCGCTGATGTACATCACCAACCGGCCCGAGCTGGTCTTCACCGAAGGCAAGGGCTCGTGGCTGACGGACCATGAGGGCAAGCGCTATCTCGATTTCGTGCAGGGCTGGGCGGTCAACTGCCTCGGCCACTCGAACCAGGGCATGATCGACGCCCTCACCGCGCAGGCAGCCAAGCTGATCAACCCGAGCCCGGCGTTCTACAACGAGCCGATGATCCATCTGGCCAGCCTGCTGACCCAGCATAGCTGCTTCGACAAGGTCTTCTTCGCCAACAGCGGCGCCGAGGCCAACGAAGGCGCGATCAAGCTGGCGCGCAAATGGGGGCGCAAGCACAAGAACGGCGCCTACGAGATCATCACGATGGACCACAGCTTCCATGGCCGCACGCTGGCGACCATGAGCGCGTCGGGCAAGGCCGGCTGGGACACCATCTTCGCGCCGCAGGTGCCGGGCTTCCCCAAGGCCACGCTGAACGACCTCGCCTCCGTCGAGGCGCTGATCACCGACAAGACCGTCGGCATCATGCTCGAGCCGGTGCAGGGCGAAGGCGGCGTGATTCCCGCCACGCGCGAATTCATGCAGGGCCTGCGTGCGCTGGCCGACAAGCACAAGCTGCTGTTCATCGTCGACGAAGTGCAATCGGGGTGCGGGCGCTGCGGCACGCTGTTCGCGTATGAGCTGTCGGGCGTGGAGCCGGACATCATGACGCTGGGCAAGGGCATCGGCGGCGGCGTGCCCCTGTCGGCGCTGCTGTGCAAGGCCGAGGTGGCGAGCTTCGAAGCCGGCGACCAGGGCGGCACCTACAACGGCAACCCGCTGATGTGCGCGGTCGGATCGGCCGTGATCGAGCAGCTGGTGGCCCCCGGCTTCCTCGAACAGGTGCGCCAGCAGTCGGCCTACCTGCGCGAGCAGCTGCTGGCGCTGTCGTCCGAGTTCGGTCTTGCGGGCGAGCGCGGCGAGGGCATGCTGCGTGCGCTGCTGCTGGGCAAGGACATCGGCCCACAACTGGTCGAGCAAGCGCGCGACATGCAGCCGCAGGGCCTGCTGCTGAACGCCCCGCGCCCCAGCCTGCTGCGCTTCATGCCGGCGCTGAACGTCACGCGGGAGGAGATCGACCAGATGATCGGCATGCTGCGCACGCTGCTCAAGAAGCTGGCCTGATCACACTGGCAAGAAAAAACCCGCGGTGTTTGCGCACCGCGGGCTGTCGTCGTCCCCGCGAACGCGGGGACCCAGTGGCTTTCGAAAGACTCTGGATTCCCGCTTTCGCGGGAACGACGCGTTGGTTGTTCCGGCAGTACTTCGTCGTCCCCCCGAACGCGGGGACCCAGCGACTTTCCAAGACACTGGATTCCCGCTTTCGCGGGGACGACGCGTTGGTTGTTCCGGCAGTACTTCGTCGTCCCCGCGCACGCGGGGACCCAGTGGCTTTCGAAGACGCTGGATTCCCGCTTTCGCGGGAACGACGCATTGGTTGTTCCGGCAGTACTTCGTCGTCCCCGCGCACGCGGGGACCCAGCGACTTTCCAAGACACTGGATTCCCGCTTTCGCGGGAACGACGCGTTGGTTGTTCCGGCAGTACTTCGTCGTCCCCGCGAACGCGGGGACCCAGCGACTTTGCAAGACCCCGGATTCCCGCTTTCGCCGTAACGACGCGTTGGTTGTTCCGGCACTGTCGGCCCGAACTTACTCGCCGAGGTAGGCTGCCCGCACCTTCGGATCGTCCAGCATGTCGGCGGCATTGCCGTTCATGGTGATCAAACCCGATTCCATCACGTAGCCGCGGTGCGCGGCCTGCAGCGCCAGCCGCGCGTTCTGCTCGACCAGCAGCACCGTCACGCCCTGCGCCGAGATGTCGCGCACGACCTCGAAGATCTTCTCCACCATGATCGGGGACAGGCCCATCGACGGCTCGTCCAGCAGCAGCAGGCGGGGCTGGCTCATCAGCGCGCGCGCCATTGCCAGCATCTGCTGCTCGCCGCCCGACATGGTGCCGGCCAGCTGATTGGCCCGCTCCTTGAGCCGCGGGAAGATGCCGAACATGCGCTCGATGTCGTCCTTGATGCCGGCCTCGTCCTTGCGCGTGAAGGCGCCCATCAGCAGGTTCTCGGTGATCGTCATGCGCGCGAACACGCCGCGGCCTTCCGGCACCATCGCCAGGCCCTGCTTGAGCAGCTCGTAGCTGGGCACGCCCTTGATCGAGCGGCCCAGATACTCGACGTCGCCGCCGGCCCACGCCTGCAGGCCGGTGATCGCCTTCATCGTGGTGGTCTTGCCGGCGCCGTTGGCGCCGATCAGCGTCACCAGTTCGCCGTCCTGGATTTCCAGGTCGATGCCCTTGACCGCCTGGATGCCGCCATAGGCGACCTTCAGGCCCGAGATTTTCAGTAGCGTCTGTGTCATGTGCGGCTCCCCCTCAGTGCGCCGAGGTACCGAGGTAGGCCTCGATCACCGCGGGGTTGTTCTGAACTTCCTGCGGCAGGCCCTGCGCGATCACCTTGCCGTAGTCCAGCACGGTCAGGCGGTTGCACAGGCCCATCACCAGCTTCACGTCGTGCTCGATCAGCAGGATGGTCCTGCCATCGCTGCGGATCTTGTCGAGCAGGCCGCGCAGCTCCACCTTCTCGGTGGCGTTCATGCCGGCCGCCGGCTCGTCCAGCGCCAGCAGCTTGGGCTCGGTCGCCAGCGCGCGGGCGATCTCCAGCCGCCGCTGGTGGCCGTAGGACAGGTTGCGCGCGGTGAAGTTGGCGTACTTGCCGATGCCGACGTACTCCAGCAGGTCGTGCGCCATGTCCTCGACCTCTTCTTCCTCGCGCCGCACCGAAGCCGGCCGGAGGATCGCGCCGATCACGCCCGCCTTGGTCCGCACATGGCGGCCCACCATCACGTTCTCCAGCGCGGTCATGTCGCCGAACAGGCGGATGTTCTGGAAGGTTCGCGCGATGCCGGCGCGGGCCACTTCGTGCACCGCGGTCGGCTGGTATGCCGTGCCGGCCAGACGGAACTCGCCGGAATCCGGCGTGTACAGCCCGGTGATCACGTTGAAGAAGGTGGTCTTGCCCGCGCCGTTTGGCCCGATCAGACCGTAGATTTCGCCCTTGCGGATTTCAAGCCCCACTTCGGACAGCGCCTGCAGGCCGCCGAAGCGCTTGTTGACGCCCTGCACGGACAGCAGGATTTCGTGGTTGCTCATATCGTCGATTCCTCCGCTCACAGACGCGCGCCCGCGGTACCCGGCCGGCGCACCACCGGACGGTCTTCCTTGCGCGGCGACGGCCACAGGCCCGCCGGGCGGTACAGCATCACGCCAACCAGCGCCAGGCCGAACAGCAGCTGGCGCAGCACCTCCGCGTCGACGATGGTATGGCCGAACATCATCTGCTGGGCCGGCTCCGCCACCACGCGCAGCAGTTCCTGGAAGCCGATCAGCAGCACGCCGCCCAGGATCACGCCCGGGATATGCCCCATGCCGCCGAGCACCACGATGGCGAGCACGTAGATCGACTCCCACAGCGTGAACGACTCGGGCGAGACGAAGCCCTGGAAGGCGCCGAACACCGCGCCGGAGACGCCGCCGAAGGAAGCGCCCATGGCGAAGGCCAGCAGCTTGATGTTGCGGGTGTTGATGCCCATCGCCTTGGCCGCGATCTCGTCCTCGCGGATCGCCACCCAGGCACGGCCGATGCGCGAATTCTGCAGCCTCAGGCAGATGAACACGATGATGACGACCAGCACCACCAGCAGGTAGTAGTACATGAACACCGGCGTGAACTTCAGCCCGATGATCTCGTGCGACTTGGAGAAGTCGAAGCCGAACAGCCGGATCGGATCCACCGCGGTGATGCCCTTCGGGCCGTTGGTGATGTTCACCGGCCGGTCCAGGTTGTTCATGAAGATGCGGATGATCTCGCCGAAGCCCAGCGTCACGATGGCCAGGTAGTCGCCACGCAGCTTCAGCGTCGGCGCGCCCAGCAGCATGCCGAAGATACCCGCCACCAGCGCGGCGAGCGGCAGGACCCACCAGACGCTGACATGAAAGCCATTGGGGAACAGCTGCGCGATGATCTCGAACTGGTTCGCCAGGTGCGGCGAGCCCAGCAGCGCCATCAGGTAGGCGCCTACCGCATAGAAGGCGATATATCCCAGGTCCAGCAGGCCGGCGAAGCCGACCACGATGTTCAGGCCCAGCGCCAGCATGATGTACAGCATGGCGAAGTCCAGCACGCGAACCCAGTAGTTGCCGCCGAAGGCGTGCACGATGAACGGTGCGCACAGGCCCACGACCAGGAAGGCGACCAGCGCCACCATGGTCTTGGCCGGCGTCTTGGTCAGCGGCGCGGCCTGCGCCGGAGTGGAAATTGGAGTCGTCATGGTTCTGTCTCCCTCAGGCACGGTCCGCGACGCGTTCGCCCATGATGCCGGACGGACGGAACACCAGCACGGTGATCAGCACGATGAAGGCAAACACGTCCTGGTAGTTCGAGCCGAACACGCCGTTGGTCAGGTCGCCGATATAGCCGGCGCCCAGCGCCTCGATCAGCCCGAGCAGCATGCCGCCCAGCATCGCGCCGGCCAGGTTGCCGATGCCGCCCAGCACCGCAGCGGTGAACGCCTTCAGGCCCGGGATGAAGCCCATGTAGAAGTGCGCGTTGCCGTAGTTGGTCGCCATCATCACGCCGGCCAGCGCGGCCAGCGTCGCGCCGATCATGAAGGTCGCCGAGATGACGAAGTTCGGGTTCACGCCCATCAGCCCGGCCACGCGCGGGTTCTCGGCGGTCGCGCGCATCGCGCGGCCCAGCTTGGTCCGATTGACCAGCGCCAGCAGGCCGGCCATCACCATCACGGCCATGCCGATGATCACCATCTCCTTGCCGGTGATGGTGGCGCCGGTGGTACCGATATCGATCGGGGTCGACGGCAGCAGCTGCGGGAAGGTCAGCGGGTTGCGCGACCAGATCATCATCGCCACGGTCTGCAGCACGATCGACACGCCGATCGCGGTGATCAGCGGTGCCAGGCGGGGCGCATTGCGCAGCGGCCGGTAGGCAACCTTCTCGATCGAATAGGAAAGCATGGCGCAAACGGGCATCGCGACCAGCGTCGCGATCACCAGCGTCAGCCATTCGGGAAGATCGGGCGCGAGCGCCTGCAGGCCGAGGATGGCCGAGAGCGCGGTCAACGCGCCGATCATCAGCACATCGCCGTGGGCGAAGTTGATGATGCCGAGAATGCCGTAGACCATGGTGTAGCCGAGTGCAATCAGCGCATAGATGCTGCCGAGCACCAGACCATTCACGATCTGCTGGATAAGGATATCCATGAATACTCCTGGCTGCCGCCGCGTACCGCGCCCGGATGAGACGCAGGCAAACGACGGTGTGTGAGTGGTTTGGTAAGAGATATGTGCTGGTAAGCGGCCTGCCTTGCCCGCCCATGGTCAGGGCGTCGTCTTGATGGCGAGGCTGAAAAAGAACGGCACCGTTCCAACATCTGACGGTGCCGTTCTGGGGACCGGATAGGTCCGGATTACATCTTCACGACGTCGAGCACGGACTTCTTCTTGTCCTTGTAGTCGTACAGCGTGATGGTGCCTTCCTTCATGTCGCCCTTCTCGTCGAAGGCGATCGTGCCGATCACGCCCTGATAGTTGGTCTTCGGCATTTCGGCCAGGATCGCGGCAGGCTCTGCGGAGCCGGCGCGCTTCATGGCGTCGACGATGACCATCACGGCGTCATAGGTGAACGGAGCATAGATCTGCACCGGCGCATTGAAGCGGTCCTGATAGCGCTTCTGGAACTCCGCGCCCTTCTCCATCTTCGACAGCGCCAGACCGGCTTCGGAGCAGATGATGTTGTCGACCGCGTCGCCGGCCAGCTCGGCCACCTTGTCGGTACAGACCCCATCGCCGCCGACGATCTTGGCGGCAATGCCCAGTTCCTTGGCCTGCTTGGCGAACGGACCGCCGGTGGCATCCATGCCGCCGTACATGATCACGTCCGGCTTCTTGCCCTTGATCTTGGTCAGGATCGCCTTGAAGTCGGTCGCCTTGTCGTTGGTGAACTCGCGCGCCACCACGGTCACGCCCGCCGCCTTCGCGGTCTTTTCGAACTCGTCGGCCAGGCCCTTGCCGTAGGCGGTCGCATCGTCGACGATGGCCACGCTCTTGGCGTTCAGGCTCTTGCTGGCATAGTTCGCCAGCGCCGGGCCCTGCTGGGCGTCGGTCGCCACCACACGGTAGGTGGTCTTGAAGCCCTGCTTGGTGTAGTCGGGGTTGGTCGACGAGGGCGACACCTGGACGATGCCGGCATCGCTGTAGATCTTCGAGGCGGGGATCGACACCCCCGAGTTCAGGTGGCCGACCACCGCGACGACCCGGTTGTCGACCAGCTTCTGCGCGACCGCGGTGCCAGTCTTCGGGTCGGCGGCGTCATCTTCGCCTACCAGTTCCAGACGGATCTTCTTGCCGCCCAGTTCGAGGCCGGCCTTGTTGACCTCCTCGACGGCCAGCCTGGCGCCGTTCTCGTTGTCCTTGCCGAGGTGCGCGATGCCGCCAGTCAGCGGAGCGACGTGGCCGATCTTGACGACCAGCGCGTCGCCACCGGCGGCCGGCGCGGCTGCGGCCGGCGCGGAAGCGGCGTCAGCGGGCGCCTCTTCCTTCTTGCCGCAGGCAGTAACCAGCGCCACCGCCGCAGCAATCGGCAGGATCCTGGCAAACGTGATTTGCATGAGTGATCTCCTAGGATTCACATGGCAGGGTATCGCAACGCCTCCCGTTCGTTACCCTGGACCGCTTTCTGTAGTTTCAATTTGAAACGCGCGAATTGTATCCCCTTTTTTTGGCGATGCAATACGCGACGCAACAACCCGAGCCTTTTACCCGTCAAATGCGCTAGGTAATTTCCCCAATGCCGGGATTGAGGCAATTCCCGACTGCAGGAGCAGCGCACCGCGGGATATAACAAGAAGTGTGCCCGGCATCATGCGGAAGCGGCGCAAGGTGCCCCGCAATACGCCGCCAGCCACGCAGGCAGGCGGGATGGCGGCGTCCGGACCGGCGTTGGCGCATGACGATCGAGGAAGCGCAGGAATTGGTATGTTTCCTCTAATTAATCAGGCGCTTCATAACCTCCCGTTTGCACCAATTTAGTAACAGCACAGAAACGTGCCGCACCAATTCAGGGAAAACCCGGATTATTCAGTTTCGGCCTCGCTATTAATCCGGCGCGCCGCAATTCGCCATAGGGCCTTGCCATAGGGATTAGCCACAGGCAGCTTGCCGTTGGACTTCCACCGCAATCCACCCGGGTTTTGAAGGTGTTACTTAATAATCACGAAAACCCGGCTGCCCAACCTGGTCATCCATCGCGACAGCCAAAAGATAACGCCCCGCTGCGGGCGGGGCGTTTCTTCTGGACGACACCGGCATTGCCGGCGGCAGGCGCGCTCAGTTCGCGCTGGCCTGCAGCCCCTTGGGCAGGGGGAAGGACATGTTCTCCTCCACCCCGCCAAGCGGCCGGACCTGACGGGCACCCAACGCCCGCAATTGCTCGACGATCGACTGCGCCAGCGCCTCGGGCGCCGACGCCCCGGCGGTCAAGCCGATGCGCCGCTTGCCGGCAATCCACTCCGGCCGGATCTGCTCCGGGGCGTCGACCATATAGGCCGGCACGCCCAGGCGCTCCGCCAGCTCGCGCAGCCGGTTGGAGTTCGAGCTGTTGGGACTGCCGACCACGATCACCACTTCCACCTGCGGCGCCATGAACTTGACGGCGTCCTGGCGATTCTGCGTCGCGTAGCAGATGTCCTGCTTCTTCGGCTCGCGGATGGCGGGAAAGCGGGCCTTCAGCGCCGCCACGATGGCGCGGGTCTCGTCCACCGACAGCGTCGTCTGCGTGACATAGGCGAGGCGCTCCGGGTCGGCCACCTGCAGGCCGGCGACGTCGTCCACCGACTCGACCAGCAGCATGCCGCCATCGGCCTGGCCCATCGTGCCCTCGACTTCGGGATGCCCGCGATGGCCGATCATCACCACCTCGCACCCTTCCGCACGCATCTTGCCGACCTCCACATGCACCTTGGTCACCAGCGGACAGGTCGCATCGAACACGTTCAGCCCCAGCGCCTCGGCACGCGCCCGGACTTCGCGGGACACGCCGTGCGCACTGAAGATGACGGTCGCGCCAGGCGGCACCTCGTCCAGTTCCTGCACGAAGACCGCGCCCTTGCTCTTCAGGTCCGCGACGACATAGGCGTTGTGCACGATCTCGTGGCGCACGTAGATCGGCGCGCCGAAGCGCGTGAGCGCGCGCTCGACGATCTCGATTGCGCGATCGACGCCCGCGCAGAAGCCGCGCGGCTGCGCCAGCAGGATCTCGGCCTCGGGGGCGGTGGTGATATCGGACATGGGCAATCAGAGAATGCCGATCAGCTGCACGTCGAACAGGATGGTCTGCCCGGCCAGCGGATGATTGAAGTCGAACAGGGCCGAGGTCTCGCCCAGTTCCTTCAGCACGCCGGCGTACTTGCCACCGCCGGGGGCGTTGAACTCGACCAGGTCGCCCGGGCTGTAGTCTTCCTCGAACGAGCTGTTCTCGCGCAGCATGGTCAGCGAGACGCGCTGCAGCAGATCCGGGTTGCGCGGACCGAAGGCCTGCTCGGGCGCGAGACGATAGCTGGCGCTCTCGCCCTCGCCCATGCCGAGCAGGGCCTGCTCCAGCGTGGGCGCGAACTGTCCCTGGCCCAGCAGCAGCGTCGCCGGCTTGTCGTCGAACGTGCTGACGATCTCGGTGCCGTTTTCCAGCGAGAGACGGTAGTGCAGCGTCAGGAAGGAGTCGGTCTGAACGGTCTTGCGCGCCGCGCTGCCGCTGTCCGACGCAAAAGTTTGCGAAGTCATGAATTTCCAGCCAGTGAACAGGCGATATTCTAAACGACTGGGACCCGGCCCGCCGGACCGCGGCCCGGCCACCGACGAGGACCCGACCCATGCCAGCCAGCGCCTGCGTTTCCGCCGTCGTTTCTCCCTTCGATGCCCTCGCCAGGCCGCTTTCACCCTCGCTGCCGCATTCCTCGGCCGCCACGCAACAGGAAGCCCGCCGAGACACCGCCCGTGCATACTGGCCCATCGCCGAATGGCCGATCAACGACCGTCCGCGCGAAAAGCTGCTGAACACGGGCGCGGCCGCGCTGTCCGATTCGGAGCTGCTCGCCGTGTTCCTGAGGACGGGCCTGCCGGGCAAGAGCGCGGTCGAGCTGGCGCGCGAACTGCTCGCCAGCTTCGGCTCCCTGAGCCGGCTGCTCGCCGCAACGCCCCAGGAGCTTGCCGCGGTACGTGGCGTCGGCAACGCAAAATCGGCCCAGCTGATGGCCATCGTCGAGCTGACGCGCCGCTCGCTGGCGGAAAAGCTGGCGGTGCCGCACAATCTCGGCTCGCCCGGCATGGTGCGCGACTACCTGCGGCTCACCGTCGCGCATCTGCCCTACGAAGTGTTCGTCTGCCTGTTCCTCGATGCCCGCAACGGCCTGCTGGCGGCCGACCAGCTGTTTCGCGGCTCGCTGACCCGAGCCACGGTGTTCCCTCGGGAAGTGGCCCGGCAGGCGCTGCACCGCAACGCCGCCGCGGTGATCCTTGCCCACAACCATCCATCCGGCAACCCCGAGCCCAGCCAGGCGGACGTGGAACTGACGGTGGCGCTATCCAGAGCGCTGGCACTGATCGATGTCCAGGTGCTGGATCACTTCGTGGTGGGCAGGGACTGCGCCTACTCGATGGCCGAGCACCGCCAGTTGTGAGGCTGGCGCCACAAACGCGTCCGACGGACACGGCCTGTGGCGGCATCGCACCGAAAGCATTGATTCGATGGCGCTTTCCGGTCTATAATGCCCGTTTTGCTGAAGTCTCAACCGCTGCAGTCCGGGCCAGCGCGCCTTTTGTTGATCTGTTGCGAACATTGTCCACGAATAGAAGAGTTAGGAGTGCTTCATGGCACGCGTCTGTCAAGTGACCGGGAAAGCGCCGATGGTCGGCAACAACGTTTCCCACGCAAACAACAAGACCAAGCGCCGCTTTCTGCCCAACCTGCAGAATCGTCGTTTCTTCGTTGAATCGGAAAACCGCTGGGTGAGCCTGCGCGTCTCGAACGCCGGTCTGCGCCTGATCGATAAGAAAGGCATCGACTCCGTGCTCGCCGACCTGCGCGCACGCGGCGAAGTCTGAGTTAGGAGTACACCATGGCCAGCAAAGGCGGACGCGACAAGATCAAACTGGAATCCACCGCGGGTACCGGTCACTTCTACACCACGACCAAGAACAAGCGCACCATGCCCGAAAAGATGGCGATCATGAAGTTCGATCCCGTCGCTCGCAAGCATGTGGAATACAAGGAAACCAAGATCAAGTAACGATCCGGTTTCGGCCGAGTCGCTTCGGCCACGCATCAAACCCCGCCTCGGCGGGGTTTTTTGTTGCCTGTGCGGAATGACGTCTGACGAGGGCACGAGAAGCGCGACTCTTCGCGCCACGTTGAGCCGGGGGACACGTCCGCGGGCCACGCCCATGTACACTTGCATTCTTCATCCGCACCAGCCGGCGCACTGCCCCCGCCGGAACGCCTCATGAATTTCGACGTTGCCATCGTCGGCAGCGGGCTGGCCGGCCTGACGGTCGCCCTGCAGCTGGCCGACACCCATCGTGTCGTCATCGTCAGCAAGCGCGCCATGACGCAGGGCGCGAGCGACTGGGCGCAAGGCGGCATTGCCGCCGTGCTCGATTCGGCCGACAGCCATGATGCGCATATCCGGGACACGCTGGTAGCGGGCGCAGGCCTGTGCGATGAAGGGGCAACGCGCCATATCGTCGAGAACGGCCGCGCGGCGATCCAGTGGCTGATCGACAAGGGCGTGCCCTTCACCCGGGACGAGCAGGCCGAACTCGGCTTCCACCTGACGCGCGAGGGTGGACACAGCCACCGCCGCATCATCCACGCGGCCGATGCGACCGGCCACGCGGTGGTCAGCACGCTGGCAGACCAGGTGCGCCGCCATCCCAACATCACGCTGCTGGAAGACCATTTCGCCATCGACCTGATCACCTCGCGCAAGCTCGGCGTGGACGGCAACTGCTGCCTGGGTCTCTACGTGCTGGATGATCGGGATGGCAAGGTGGTGACCATCACGGCGACCCATACGGTGCTCGCAGCAGGCGGTGCCGGCAAGGTCTACCTCTACACCACCAACCCGGACACCGCGACCGGCGACGGCATCGCGATGGCCTGGCGCGCCGGCTGCCGTGTCGCCAACATGGAATTCATCCAGTTCCATCCGACCTGTCTGTACCACCCCTATGCCAAGTCCTTCCTGATCTCGGAAGCCGTGCGCGGCGAAGGCGGACGGCTGGTCCTGCCGGACGGCACCCGCTTCATGCCGGAGCATGATCCACGGGCGGAACTGGCGCCGCGCGACGTGGTGGCGCGCGCGATCGACTTCGAGATGAAGAAGCGCGGCCTGGACTGCGTGTACCTGGACATCTCGCACCAGCCCGAATCCTTCCTGCGCGAGCACTTTCCCACCATCCACGCGCGCTGCCTGGAGCTGGGCATCGATATCACCGGCGAGCCCATTCCGGTGGTGCCTGCCGCGCATTACACCTGCGGCGGCGTGGTGACCGACACCAGCGGTCGCACCGACGTGGTCAACCTGTACGCCGTCGGCGAGACCGGTTGCACCGGGCTGCACGGCGCCAATCGCCTCGCTTCGAATTCGCTGCTGGAGTGCATCGTCATCGGCCAGGCGGCGGCGGCCGACATCGCGTCGAAGGACCGGGCCGACTGCCCCGACCTGCCCCTGCCGCCCTGGGACGAAAGCCGCGTCAGCGATGCCGACGAAGAGGTGGTGGTGTCCCACAACTGGGACGAACTGCGCCGGATGATGTGGAACTACGTCGGCATCGTGCGCACCAGCAAGCGGCTGGAACGGGCCCAGCATCGGATCCGGCTGCTGCGCGAGGAGATCGCAGAGTACTACGCGCACTTCCGCGTGAGCCGCGATCTGCTCGAGCTGCGCAATCTGGTCGAGGTAGCGGCGATGATCGTCGACAGCGCCTACGCCCGTCACGAAAGCCGCGGCCTGCATTTCAGCCGAGACTACCCGCAGACGCTGCCCAAGGCCCTGCCGACGGTGCTGCAGCCGGCCGACCACCGCCGTCAGCCGGGCCGCGGCTGACGGCGTCAGCCGACGATCCGCAGCGAATAGTCGGTGGCGCGCACGTCCTTGGTCAGCGCGCCGACCGAGATGCGATCGACGCCAGTTTCGGCGAAGCGGCGAATGGTGTTGGCATTGACGCCGCCCGACACTTCCAGCACCGCCCTGCCCGCGTTGACGCGCACCGCCTCGAGCATCATCGGCTCGGTGAAATTGTCCAGCAGTACCGACACCGCACCGGCGTCGAGCGCTTCCTGCAGTTCCGTCAGCGACTCGACTTCGACCTGCACCGGCGCGCCGTTGCCCAGCGCCTGGGCCGCGCGCAGCGCCGCCGTGATGCCCCCTGCAGCGGCGATATGATTTTCCTTGATCAGGATGCCGTCGTAGAGCGCGAGCCGCTGGTTCTCGCCACCGCCCACGCGCACCGCGTACTTCTGCGCCAGCCGCAAGCCCGGCAGCGTCTTGCGGGTATCGAGCACGCGCGCGCGGGTGCCCTCGACCAGATCGGCATAGCGGCGCGTCGCCGTGGCGACGCCCGACAGCAGCTGCAGGAAATTCAGCGACGGCCGCTCCGCCGTCAGCAGCGACCGGGCCGGTCCGTCGATCTCGCACACCACCGAATCCGGCGCCATGCGCGCGCCCTCTTGCTGCCGCCAATGCACCTGCAGCGAAGGATCGACGGCATGCATGCAGGCCTCGAACCACGGCTGGCCGCACAGCACCGCTTCCTCGCGCACGATCACGCGGGCATGCGCGGTCTTGTCGGCCGGCACCAGCAGGCCGGTCAGGTCGCCGCTGCCAACGTCCTCGGCAATCGCGGCACTGACGTTCTGCTGCAGCGCGTTCACCAGCGCCGGGCCATAGCTGTCGAAGATGGGATTGACGCTCATGCCGGTCCGATTCCCTGGAACAGTGCCTGCTCTGCCGCCAGATCGGCCACCGGACGCACCCTCGCCTTCTCGCGTGCGGCGAAGTCGAGCATCCGGTCGATGCAGGTATAGGCGCGCTGCCCGATCCGCGCATCGACATGGATCTCGTTGCGGCCCGTCTCCAGCACCTCGGCGAGATTGGTCAGTGCGTTCATCGCCATCCAGGGGCAATGCGCGCAGCTCTTGCAGGTGGCGCTGTTGCCGGCCGTCGGCGCCTCGATGAAGCGCTTGCCCGGGGCGGCCATCCGCATCTTGTGCAGGATGCCGTTGTCGGTGGCGACGATGAACTCGTCGGCATCCAGCTGCTGCGCGGCGGCGATCAGCTGCGAGGTCGAGCCGACCACATCGGCCAGCGCCACCACGTTGGCCGGCGATTCCGGATGCACGAGGATCTTCGCGCGCGGATGCTCCTCGCGCAGCAGATCGAGCTCGACACCCTTGAACTCGTCATGCACCAGGCACGAGCCCTGCCACAGCAGCATGTCGGCCCCGGTCTGGCGCTGGATATAGCTGCCCAAATGCTTGTCCGGCGCCCACAGGATCTTCTCGCCCCGCGCATGCAGGTGCTCGACGATCTTCAGGCCGATGCTGGAAGTCACCATCCAGTCCGCGCGCGCCTTCACCGCGGCGCTGGTATTGGCATAGACCACCACGGTACGGTCGGGATGCGCATCGCAGAACGCGTTGAATTCGTCCGCCGGGCAACCCAGATCGAGCGAGCAGGTGGCATCCAGGTCCGGCATCAGGATGGTCTTCTCGGGGCTCAGGATCTTGGCGGTTTCGCCCATGAAGCGCACGCCCGCCACCACCAGCGTCTGCGCCGGATGGTCGCGGCCGAAACGGGCCATTTCGAGCGAATCCGACACGCAGCCGCCGGTTTCCTCGGCCAGGTCCTGCAGGTCGGCATCGACGTAATAGTGGGCCACCAGCACGGCGTTGCGCGCCTTGAGCAGCGCGCGGATGCGCTCCTTCAGCGCGGCCCGCTCGTCTGGCGTCAGCGCAGGCGGCACCTTGGCCCAGGCATGCGCGACGCAGCTTGCGCCGGCCTGTGCGGTCGCGCCCGGCTTCTCGAACTCGACGGTCTTGATCGTTTGTGGGGTCATCTCTTGGTACTCCGTGCCGCGCTATCGAGGGGTCAGGCTGGGCAGCGGCGCTGCCGGGCATGGCCATGCACGGTCATCCAGCAGTGTAACCAAAAGAAAAGCCCCGCCAAGGTACTTGGCGGGGCTTCGTGTCAGCCTTCCGGCTATCAGGCGTAGCGGCGCAGGCGCAGCGAGAACTCCTGCAGGGCCTGGATGCCGCTGGCTTCGGCACGCTGGCACCATGCCTGCAGCTGCTGCAGCAGCTGCTCGCGGGTCAGGTTGGAACGGCCCCAGATCGCGGCCAGTTCACGGCGCATTTCCACGAACGTGTTCAGCGCGGCGCTGCTGCTGACGATGGTGGCCAGCTGCTGACGCTGCGGCTCGGCCAGCTTGGCCTCGTCGCGATGCAGCCACTTGCGCGCCAGCTTGACCGTGCGGTAGTCGGCGATGCGGGTTTCCTTCAGCGTCGCCAGCTCCTGCTTGTACGCATTGCGCAGTGCCTTGCCGTAGCGGGCCATCACGTCGTAGCGGTTGGCGATGATCGCCTCCAGCGTGTTGTGGTCCACCGGACGCGCTTCCACCAGCCGCGCCTTGGGCGGGGTCTTCTTGACCTTTGCCAGGCCCACGGCCTGCATCGCCCGGATGTAGCCCCAGCCGATATCGAACTCGTACCACTTGATCGAGAACTTGGCGGAGGTCGGGTAGGTATGGTGGTTGTTGTGCAGCTCTTCACCGCCGATGATGATGCCCCACGGCGACACGTTGGTCGACGCATCCTCGCACTCGTAGTTGCGATAGCCCCACCAGTGGCCCAGGCCGTTGATGATGCCGGCGGCATGGATCGGAATCCACAGCATCTGCACGCCCCAGACGCTCAGGCCGACCACGCCGAACAGCGCCACATCGATGATCAGCATCAGGCCGACGCCCTGCCAGGTGAAACGCGAATACAGGTTGCGCTCGATCCAGTCGTTGGGCGTGCCGTGGCCGAACTTGGTGATGGTCTCCTTGTTCTTGGCCTCGGCGCGGTACAACTCCGCCCCCTCGAGCAGCACCTTGCGGATGCCGCGCGTCTGCGGGCTGTGGGGATCGTCTTCGGTTTCACACTTCGCATGGTGCTTGCGGTGGATCGCGGTCCATTCCTTGGTCACCATGCCGGTGGTCAGCCAAAGCCAGAAGCGGAAGAAGTGCGAGGCGATGGGATGCAGGTCAAGCGACCGGTGCGCCATGCAGCGATGCAGGAAGATGGTGACGCCCGCAATGGTGATGTGGGTCATCACCAGCGTGAAGATGACGATCTCCCACCAGGACCAGTTGAGGAGGCCGTTGGCGGCCCATCCAAGAATGGTGTCGAACAAACTGTTCTCCGTGCTAAGCAAAGATGTGGCTGAGGCTGCACGCATCGGGCGGCAGCACTAAACGCAGAAAAAAGACTGCAAATGGAGGATTGCGTCTGGAAGCGTCAGCCAAGGCGCGCCTTGCGCCTCTTGCGAAAGGGAGCACGACCGTCACGGTGTGCGGCTGGCTGGGCGGCCGGTGATCCCGATTCCGCAACAGCCCGCGATTCTACCGGATCGGTTCCCCGTCGGCATCCGCTTTTACCCGCTCTGCTTTCCCCTGCTGCTTTTCCCTTAAGGCAATTCTTTTCAAACCCACCCGCTGTTTTTCGCGAGTTCGAGTGTTGGACGGTTCCGGCGTGACTTCGTTCCATCACACCGCCCAATTTCCCCTATTGGATCAGGGGTTTGCGTCCGCTTGCACTGGTGTGGCGAGTTGGCCTGCGGCGACGCTCGGCTGGACCGGTTTCGTGCTCTGCAGGTCGCTTGTCGGGTAAGGCGTGGCGATTCCGTGTGCCTTCAACGCCTTCCAGATGGCGCGGTTCATGGCGGACTGCACGCCAAGCTTGCCGTTCTGCGGATCCGCGATGTGGCCGGCGACTTCGTATTCGATGCCCTTCTCCACGAACGCCACCAGGAATGCCGAAGGCTCCGGGTCCGAAAGCAGGCGTGGCAATCCTGCCACAGCTTCGGCCAGCACGCGCAGCACCGTTTCCGGATCGGTGCCGTAGTCGGCAATTACACGTGTCGCCACGCGCACATTGGTTTTCGAGAACGACTGGTTCTGCACCGCCTGGGCCACCAGTTGCTCGTTGGGCACCAGCGTCTCGCCGTCGCTGTTTCGCACCACCGTATAGCGCGTCCGGATCTGCGAGACGATGCCGCTGTATTTGTCGACGGTAATCTGGTCGCCCAGCTTGACCGAATGGTCCAGCAGGATGATGAAGCCGGACACGTAGTTGCTGGCGATCTTCTGCAGGCCAAGGCCCAGGCCGACGCCGAGCGCCCCGCCGAACACGGACAGTACCGTCAGGTCGATCCCGACCAGGGACAGGCTGAACAGCAGCGAGATCAGCAACAGCAGCGCCTTGGACAGCCGCGTCAGCACCACGCGCAGGTTGCTGTCGATGGACGCCGAGCGCATCAGCCGCTCCTCCAGCCACGAGCCGAACCAGAGCGCCGCGAGCACCGTCAGCAGGATCCACAGGCACGCCATCATCAGGTTGGCCACGCTGACGCTCTGCTTGCCCAGCGAGAAGCGGATGGAGTCGAGCCAGCCGACCACGTCCCCGAGCAGGCCCAGCACGTACAGCCCCATGCAGACCCACACGGCCGTGGTCAGCACCTTCTCGACCAGCACCAGCATCCCGTGCAGCTGGCCATTGCCCGACAGCACGCGCCGCAGCACATAGAACGCCATGTAGAGGAAGGCGATGCCGAACAGCGGCACCAGCGCCAGCCGCAGCACGCTGACCGACATCCAGGCTTCGAGTGCGAAGCGCGCCAGCAGCACCAGCAGCCAGCCGAACAGCGGGAACATGGCCCGTTCCAGGCTGCTCGCGGCGAAGCGCAGGGCAAAGCTGGAGCCGGCATAGCGCGCCTCCAGCCGGCGGGCGACATGGCGCGCCAGCGGCCAGGCGAGCGCGACGCACAGCGCCAGGACCGCCAGCTGCCAGAAGAAGCCGGGGCCGCCAGCATCGCGTAGCAGGTCGGCGACCATGCGGCCGAACATGGCACGGGTGGGATTCAGATCGGTGATGGGTTCACCTTGCATGGCGTGCAATCGTCAGCTGTTGCGCGAGCGCCCTCCCGCAGGGACGCGCGTGGAGTCATCGCTCGGCTGCAGCAGTTGAACAGAACGGGCGGTGGAGCGGATGAGCCCCGGATGCAAGGCACCCGGGGCATCGAGGATCAGACTGCTTCGTCGGACTCGGACGCGGGAGCCGGCGCGGGCTGGGCAACCCGCTCGAGCACCGCTGCGAAAAAGCCGTCGGTCTGGTGCAGGTGCGGATACAGCGCGAGCATCTGCCCGTCTCCGGGCAGATTGTCGATGCTGACCTTCTGCTCGGCCAGCACCGCGGAGGCCGGCACCAGCTGGAACGACGGATTGCGCGAGAGGAAGTCCCGCACGATCGCCTCGTTCTCCGCCTCCAGTACGCTGCAGGTCGCGTAAACCACGCGACCGCCCGGCTTGACCAGCCGCGCCGCCGATTCGAGGATCGCACTTTGCTTGGCGGTCAGCTCCAGCACGCTCTCCGGCGTCTGGCGCCACTTCAGGTCGGGATTGCGACGCAACGTGCCCAGGCCGCTACATGGCGCATCGACCAGTACCCGGTCGATCTTGCCGGCCAGACGCTTGATCTTGGCGTCCTGCTCGGAATCGATCAGCACCGGATGCACGTTCGACAGGCCGCTGCGGGCCAGGCGCGGCTTCAGGTTCGAGAGCCGCTTCTCCGACACGTCGAAGGCATAGAGCCGGCCGGTCGAGCGCATCAGGGCGCCCAGTGCGAGCGTCTTGCCGCCCGCGCCGGCGCAGAAATCGACGACCATCTCGCCACGACGCGGCGCGACCAGATGGCACAGCAGCTGGCTGCCTTCGTCCTGCACTTCGACCAGCCCGTCGGTAAAGAGCGGCAGCTGGTTCAGCGCGGGCTTGCCGGCGAGCCGGATGCCGGCCGGCGCCAGCGGCGTCGGCTCCGCGTCCAGCCCGGCGTCGGCCAGCGCCTGCAGCGCGGCTTCCCGCGAGATCTTCACGAGGTTGGCGCGCAGGTCCAGCGGGGCCGGACGCAGCCAGCTGTCGCCCAATGCGGTGACGAATTCCTCGCCATGGCGCGCCACCAGTTGCGCGTACAGCCATTCGGGCAGATTCGCCCGTACCCGCGGCGCCAGGCTGGCGCGCTCGATGGTGGTCAACCGTTCCAGCCAGGCCGCTTCATCCGGGGCCAGGAACGGCAGCAGCGCATCGCGTCCGAGCGTTGCGGCTAGCCCCAGCAGCGCCAGACGGCGCGATGCGGCGCCCGAGCCGCTCTCGGCGAACTGGGCAAACTCCACCCGCCGGCGCAACACGGCGAAGACCGCCTCGGCGATGATGCCGCGCTCCCGGTGCCCGAGCTTGGGATTCTCCCGAAAGTAGTAGCTGACCACGGCGTCTGCCGGGCGCGCAAAGCGCAGCACCTTGCCCAGCAGCCGGTCGATATGCTGGATGTGGGCGGCATGCAGGCCACCCTGCCCCAACCGTGACTGTCCATCCTCGCGCGGTCCCTGGGCGCGGCGCAGCGGGCTGCCGCCTCGCTTGTTGCCGCTGCGTGCGGGGCCGTTACCGCGTTCGCGCATGCCGGGGCGCGCACCCGATCCGTTGGCGCGGCTCATGCTGCGTCTCCCTCGGTAGTGGAAGCGGACAGCCCAATCAGCAGCTGCGGCTCCGGAGGATCGACATGCACGGCGCCGTCGTGGACGCGCAGCCGGTCCTCGACGAACCAGCGCACCGCACGCGGATAGATCTGGTGCTCGCAGGGAAGCAGGCGCTCGGCCAGCGACTGCGGCGTATCTTCCGGCGTCACCTCGATGGCGGCCTGCACGACGATCGGACCGTGGTCCAGGGCCGCGGTAACGAAATGCACGCTCGCACCGTGCACCTTGACGCCGGCGTCCAGCGCCTGGCGATGAGTATGCAGGCCCGGGAAGCTGGGCAGCAGGGAGGGATGGATATTCATCATCCGGCCGGCATACCGTTCGACGAACTCGGGCGTCAGGATGCGCATGAATCCGGCCAGCACGACCAGATCCGGCACGTGCGCGTCGATGGCCTTGGCCAGCGCAGCATCGAAGCTGGCGCGATCGCTGTACTGGGTGTGGTCGACCACGCCGACGGGAATGCCCTGCGACGCGGCGAAACGCAGCCCCGGCGCATCGGGCCGGTTCGACAGCACGGCGGCGATGCGGGCGGGCCAGGACTGACTGGCGCAGGCGCGCACGATGGCCTCCATATTGGAGCCACGTCCCGAGATAAGGATGACGATGTTTTTCATCGCGCAATTCTACCAAGGGCCACCTTGCCACCCCCAGAATTATGCGCCCGCGCCCATGCCTTGCACGTCACTTCCCATGCTGCATGGGTCGCCTTCTGCCTGTTCGCACGGATAATTTGTAACCAACACACCACCCGGAAACCCGCGCCGCCAGTGGCTTTGCGCATTGTGACGAGGAGCGCGCTCTGCTAGAGTCGCCCTATCGTCCACCTTCCGGATGGAGAAAAGCCGGAGCAAAACAAGGGCGAACTAAAAAAATTTGACGGGAAATCGCATGTCGACAGCTGCACCGACCTTGCTGGTGGTCGATGACCACCCTATGGCGCTATCGGGTACGACCGTATTCTTGGCAGAAGTGATGCCCGATATCGCCGTCCACGCGGCGGGTAGCGCCGCCGAAGCGCTCAACACGCTGGAGCACGGGCTGCGGCCGGATATCGTGCTGCTGGATATCTGGCTCAACGACGGCACCGGCTTCGATGCCATGCAGGCCCTGAAGTCCGTGGCGCCGGGCGCGCGTTTCATCTTCATGTCGGCGGAAGCGACGCCGGAAATCGTCGAGAAGGCCCGCGCGCTGTCCGCCCACGGTTTCGTCGGCAAGCATCTCGACGCCGGCGCCTTCACCGCCGCGGTGCGCCGCGTGCTGTCGGGGGAAACCGCCTTTCCGTCGGAAGAGTCACTGCACGGGCAGGCACGCTCCTTCGGCCCGACGCACGGCATCCCGGTCACGCCGGCGGAACTGGGGCTGACACCGCGTCAGGGTTCGGTGCTGGCGCTGGTGCTGGAAGGATTGCCGAACAAGGTGATCGCGCGCGAGCTGGGACTGACGGAGAACACCGTCAAGGAGCATGTCTCGGCGATCCTGCAGCGGCTGGGCGTGCGTACGCGAATGCAGGCGATGTCCCGCCTGGAGCGCTTCCGCTTGCGCCAGTAGGCCGGTCCGACCGGCCGGCGAGCGGTCGTCACCCCCCTGCCACAGCGAGATCGGTCTCCAGCCAGCGCCGCAGCAACAGCCGCAGCGCGGCCGGGTCGGCGGGCTTTTCCAGCACGAAATAGCCTGCGTCCTCGGCCGCCAGCAGCGCTTCGGACTTCATGTCGCCGGTGAGCAACGCCATGCGCGCCTGCGGCTGGGTCTCCTGCCAGCGTTCCAGCAGATCCAGACCGTTCTCCTCGCCCGGCAGCCGCAGGTCGCAGAAGATGATGTGCGGGCGCAAGCCGTCCTGCAGCAGACGCTCGGCCTGCGCGCCGTCGGCCGCGCACGAGACGTGCACGCCCCAGGCCTGCATCAGCGCGGTCCAGGCCTCCCGGACCTGCCGATCGTCGTCGACCACGAGAACGGTGCCAAGCAGCGCCTCCACCGGCGTCTGTTCCGGCCCGGCCACTGGCAGTACGGCACCCGAGGCGATCGCCTGCGCCGGCGCATGGCCGAGCGTGAACCAGAACACCGAGCCCCTGCCCGGGACCGAGCGCACGCCATAGGTGCCCCGCATCAGCCGGACGCACTCCTTGAAGATCGCCAGACCGAGCCCCAGCCCCTGGGACAGGTCGCGCTGCTGGTTGTGAACTTGGAAGTAGGGCGAGAAGATGTCCGGCAACTGCTCGGGAGGAATGCCGGCACCGGTATCCCAGACCTCGATGCGGACGTGTTCGATACGGGCCCGGGCCGCCACCAGCACCCGGCCGCGTTCCGTATAACGCAGCGCGTTCTGCACCAGATTGAACAGCGCCCGGCGCAGCAGCACGGCGTCGCCCATCGCCAGCAAGCGCCGCGGCGAGCGGGCGTCCAGCGCCAGCCCGGCCGCCTGCGCGTCCTCGGCGAACTGCCCCACCACCTCGGACACCAGCCGGGCGACGTCGCACGGCTCCAGCGTCGGCAGTACCTTGCGGCCCTCCAGCTTGGACAGGTCGAGCAGCGAGCGAAACAGCAGGTCGATGGTCTGGGTGCTGGCGGCGACCTGCTCCACCAGGGGATGCAGCGCCGCCGACTGGTTGCGCGCACGCAACGCCTCCACCAGCATGACCAGCGCATGGACGGGCTGCCGCAGATCGTGGCTGGCCGCCGCCAGGAAGCGCGACTTTTCGTCGCTTGCATGCAACGCGCGCTCCTTTTCGTCCTGGAACTGGCGTGCCAGGCGACGGCTTTCCGCTTCCAGCTGGATCGCCCGCACCAGCGTGCCGTGCAGGTTGAGCGCGTGCCGGGTCAGCATCAGCGCATAGGCCAGCAGCAGCAGCCGGACATACATGCCATGCCCGGGAAAGGCAAAGTCGGCCAGCAGCAGGTTGGGCACGAGGATCGGCAGGCCGGCATAGGCCAGATTCGACGGCGCCGGCGCCTGCGAGCTGGCGCCCCCGGCCAGCGTGCAGATGGTCAGCAGGAACAGCACCCCCGAGAACATGGTGGAGTCGGTGAACAGGTGCAGCAGCGCAGAGCTGCCCCAGGTCACCCCGCTGAGCACCACCACGCCGCGCATGTTGGCCCACCACTTGTCAGTGTGGGTCGAGCGGTTCATCGTGGCCGCATCCCCCCGGTAGCCCACGTAGAACCAGGCCCAGGCCAGCGCCTGCACCGCCATCACGCCCGTCCATGCCACCAGCGCCAGGCTGCTCGCCTCGCGCCAGAACGCCATGGCGGTCAGGGCCGGCAACGCGAGAGCGGCAACGATGGCGCTGGGGGTCACGCGGTGGATCGCAGCCAGCAGTTTGGCCTGCGTTTCCACATCGAGCGGCGGCGCCGCCGGCGGCAGGATGCGTTTGAGCAGCGCGTGCAAGGCGTTAGCGGCGGGCGCCGCGGTAATGTGAACGGCCCATATCATGCCGATCTTTGCAGGGTAGCGCCACGCATTGGGGCGTTGCATTGCAGCAGCGGGCAGGCAGCGGACCCCGTTCCCCTTATAATCTTGCCTTTACCCATCAGTCCGTCGCCGTCCTCGTGAAAGTCTTCCGCGGCCTGCCCAATGCCGAGAGCCGGACGCCATGCGCCCTGACCATCGGCAATTTCGACGGGGTCCATCGCGGCCACCAGTCGCTGCTGGCGCGCGCCCGCGCAGCCGCGGATGCTCGCGGCCTGCCGCTTTGCGTGATGACCTTCGAGCCGCATCCGCGCGAGTTCTTCACGCCGGACCGGGCGCCCACCCGTATCGCGCTGCTGCGCGACAAGCTCGAAAGCCTGCGCCGCCACGGGGTGGACCGGGTCGTGGTCGAGCACTTCAACGCCCACTTCGCCGCCCAGTCTCCCGAGGATTTCGTGCGCGACGTGCTGTGGCACGGCCTGCATGCCCGCTGGGTACTGGTAGGCGACGACTTCCGCTTCGGCGCGCGCCGTGCCGGCGACTTCGGCTATCTGCGCGAGGCCGGGCAGCGTTATGGCTTCGACGTGGAGCAGATGGGCTCGGTGTCCGAAGGCGGCGTGCGCATTTCCAGTTCGGCGGTGCGCGAGGCGCTGGCCCAGGGCGACCTGGAACACGCCCGGCGCCTGCTCGGCCATGGCTATGCCATCAGCGGCCACGTGGTGCACGGGCGCAAGCTGGGCCGCGATCTGGGCTTTCCCACGCTGAACCTGCGCATTCCCCACAAGCGGCCGGCCATCGGCGGCATCTTCATCGTCCAGGTCCATGGACTGGACGAGCAGCCCCTGCCCGGGGTGGCCAGCATCGGGGTGCGGCCGACCATCGAGGACGCGGGCCGCGTCCTGCTGGAAGTGCATCTGTTCGATTTCAACCGGCAGGTCTACGGCGAGCTGGTGCAGGTCGAATTCATCCGCAAGCTGCGCGACGAGGCGCGTTTCGATTCGCTGGACGAGCTGACCGCCGCGATCGCCCGTGACAGCGCGCAGGCCCGCGCCTTCTTCGGACTGACCGTGCCGGACGGCCATGAACTGCCCGCCGGCGGCCCGGCGGTGCGGACCACCTCGGCAACCGACCGAATTAGCTAGCGGCCGGCCATCCCCACGGGGATCGCCGGGTCGCCGCCGTATCCGAGCCCCCTTTTTGCGCCCCGGCGAGGCATCGTTGCCGCGCCGGACGCCTACCGAATCGTCCTGAAGAATCGTCATGTCCGATCCCAAGTCCAGCAAGCCCGGCAACAAGCCTGGCAAGAGCACTGAAAAGAGCAAATACCCGGTCAACCTGCTCGACACCGCCTTCCCGATGCGCGGCGACCTGCCCAGGCGCGAGCCGCTGTGGATCCAGCAGTGGCAGGAAAAGCGGATCTACCAGGCCATCCGCGCCGCCCGTCGCGGCGCGAAGAAGTTCGTGCTGCACGACGGCCCCCCGTACGCCAACGGCGACATCCACATCGGCCACGCCGTCAACAAGATCCTGAAGGACATGATCGTCAAGGCCCGTGGCCTGAGCGGCCTGGACGCGGTCTACGTACCGGGCTGGGACTGCCACGGCATGCCGATCGAGATCCAGATCGAGAAGCAGTTCGGCAAGGGCCTGCCGGTGCAGGAGGTCCAGTCGAAGGCGCGCGCCTACGCGACCGAGCAGATCGCTCGCCAGCGCCGTGACTTCGAGCGCCTGGGCGTGCTGGGCGACTGGGCCGATCCCTATCTGACGATGAACTTCAGCAACGAGGCGGACGAGCTGCGGGCGCTGAGCAAGATCCTGCAGAAGGGGTACGTCTTCCGCGGCCTGAAGCCGGTCAACTGGTGCTTCGACTGCGGCTCGGCACTGGCCGAGGCCGAGGTCGAGTACAAGGACAAGACCGATTTGTCGATCGATGTCGGTTTCCCCTTCGCCGAGCCCGAGAAGCTGGCGCAGGCATTCCGCGTGCCGCTGTCGCGCCTGCAGGGCCAGACCGGCTGGATCGTGATCTGGACTACCACGCCCTGGACCATCCCGTCCAACCAGGCGCTGAACCTGCACCCGGAAATCGAGTATGCACTGGTCGAGACGCCCCGCGGCCTGCTGATCCTGGCCAGCGAGCGCGTCGAGGAACAGCTGAAGGTGTACGAGCTCGAAGGCACCGTGATCGCGACCTGCAAGGGCGAGGCGCTGACCGAAGTGCGCTTCCACCATCCGCTGGCGAAGATGGACACGGGCTACGATCGCCTGTCCCCGGTGTACCTGGGCGACTACGTGACCACCGATACCGGCACCGGCATCGTCCACTCGGCGCCCGCCTACGGCGTGGAAGATTTCCAGTCCTGCAAGGCCCACGGCATGCCGGACGAGGACGTGATCAGCCCGGTGATGGGCGATGGCGTCTATGCCAGCACGCTGCCGCTGTTCGGCGGCCTGTCGATCTGGGACGCCAACCCGCGCATCGTCGAGACGCTGAAGGCGTCGGGCAACCTGTTCCACTCGCAGCGCTATACGCACAGCTATATGCACTGCTGGCGCCACAAGACGCCGATCATCTACCGCGCCACCTCGCAGTGGTTCGCCGGCATGGACGTGCAGCCCAACGACGACGGCCCGACCCTGCGCCAGACCGCGCTGGCCGGCATCGAGGCCACCGCCTTCTATCCGTCGTGGGGCAAGCAGCGCCTGCACAACATGATCGCCAACCGGCCGGACTGGACCCTGTCGCGCCAGCGCCAGTGGGGCGTGCCGATGGCCTTCTTCGTCCACAAGGAAACCGGCCAGCTGCATCCGCGCACGCCCGAACTGCTGGAAGCGGTGGCCCAGCGCGTCGAGCAGCAAGGCATCGAGGCCTGGCAGACGCTGGACGCGACCGCCTTCCTGACCGAGATGGGCGAGGCCGACGCCGCCATGTATGAAAAGAACCGCGACACGCTGGATGTGTGGTTCGATTCCGGCACCACCCACTGGACCGTCATCCGCGGCTCGCACCGCGACAGTCTTTACGAGCCGGAAGCCGATACGCCCGATGGCCGGCTCGCCGACCTGTACCTGGAAGGTTCGGACCAGCATCGCGGCTGGTTCCACTCCTCGCTGCTGACCGCCTCGATGCTGTACGGCAAGCCGCCGTACAAGGCGCTGCTGACACACGGCTTCACCGTCGATGGCGAAGGCCGCAAGATGTCGAAGTCGCTCGGCAACACCGTGTCGCCGCAGGAAATCGCCGACAAGATGGGCGCCGAAATCATCCGCCTGTGGGTCGCCTCGACCGACTACTCGGGCGAACTGGCCATCTCGGACGAGATCCTCAAGCGCGTGGTGGAAGGCTATCGCCGCATCCGCAATACGCTGCGCTTCCTGCTGGCCAACCTGACCGACTACGACCACGAGAAGCACGCGCTGCCGCCGGAGCAATGGCTGGAGATCGACCGCTATGCGGTCGCGCTGACGGCGCAGATGCAGAAGGAACTGCTGTCGCACTACGACGTGTACGAGTTCCACCCGGTGGTGTCGAAGCTGCAGACCTTCTGCTCGGAAGACCTCGGCGGCTTCTACCTGGACGTGCTGAAGGACCGGCTCTACACCACCGCCGCCGACTCGCGGCCGCGCCGCGCCGCACAGAACGCGCTGTTCCACATCACCCAGGCGATGCTGCGCTGGATGGCGCCGTTCCTGTCCTTCACCGCCGAGGAAGCGTGGCAGGTGTTCGCCCACGGCACCGAGCATACCGACACCATCTTCACCAGCACCTACTACGAGGTGCCGGCGATCGACCGCGCCGATGACCTGCTGCAGAAATGGCACACCTTGCGTGATGTGCGTGCGGAAGTGACGAAGCAACTGGAAGCGGTGCGGGTCGAGGGCGGCATCGGCTCGTCGCTGCAGGCCGAGGTGTCGATCCAGGCCGGCGGACCCGCGTTGCAGGCGCTGCAAAGCCTGGACAACGACCTGCGCTTCGTGCTGCTGACTTCGGCGGCCACCGTGTCGCCGGCACCGGACGGCGGCGACCTGCTGGTCACCGTCCATCCGTCGACCCACGACAAGTGCGAACGGTGCTGGCACTACCGCGCCGATGTGGGGCACGACGCCTCGCATCCGACGCTGTGCGGCCGCTGCACCAGCAACCTGTTCGGCAACGGTGAACCGAGGAGTCACGCCTGATGGCCGCCAACTCCCGCCCCGCCGCACGGCGCCGCACCGCTGCCGCCACCCGCAACGTCACGCCCTGGCTGTGGCTGTCGTTCTCGCTGCTGATCGTGCTGCTGGACCAGTTCCTGAAGATCCTGGTCGAGCGCAGCTTCAGCTACGGCGAGTCGCGCCCGGTCACCAGCTTCTTCAACCTGGTGCTGGTCTACAACAAGGGCGCTGCCTTCAGCTTCCTGGCGGATGCCGGCGGCTGGCAGCGCTGGTTCTTCACCATCCTCGGGCTGGCTGTGGGCGGCTTCATCGTCTGGCTGCTGTTCCGGCATACCGGGCAGAAGCTGTTCTGCCTGGCGGTCTCGCTGGTGATGGGCGGCGCCATCGGCAACGTGATCGACCGGATCGTCTATGGCCACGTGGTCGACTTCCTCGACTTCCATGCTGCTGGCTACCACTTCCCGGCCTTCAACCTGGCCGACTGCGCCATCACGGTCGGCGCCGTGCTGCTGATCGTGGACGAGCTGCGCCGGGTCCGGCGCCACTGATTCTTCCACCGCGACCCGCGGCCGGCGGCGGCAGAGCCGCGCCGCCGGCGCTACCATTGCTTCCCGGCCCCCTTCTTCCAAGGACCGCTTTCCAGAGGACCGCTTCATGGATCTGTCCGGCAAACACCTCGTCCTCGGCCTGACCGGCGGCATCGCCTGCTACAAGTCCGCCGAACTGGTCCGTCTGCTCACCAAGGCCGGCGCGACCGTGCAGGTGGTAATGACCGAGGCCGCGACCCAGTTCATCACGCCCGTCACGATGCAGGCCCTGTCGGGGCGCCCGGTCTACACCTCGCAGTGGGACGGCCGGATTCCCAACAACATGGCGCATATCGACCTGTCGCGCGAGGCCGACGCCATCGTCATCGCCCCGGCCTCCACCGACTTCCTGGCGCGGCTGGCCAACGGGTTGTGCGACGATCTGCTGTCCACGCTGTGCATCGCCCGCGACTGTCCGCTGCTGGTGGCGCCGGCAATGAACCGGCAGATGTGGATGGCACCGGCCACCCAGCGCAATATCGCCACGCTGCGCGGCGATGGCGTGACGATCCTCGGTCCGGGCAGTGGCGACCAGGCCTGCGGCGAAGTCGGCGACGGCCGCATGCTGGAGCCGGAGGAGCTGCTGGAGGACATCGTCGCCCACTTCCAGCCCCGGCACCTGGCGGGCCGCCGCCTGCTGATCACCGCCGGCCCCACCTTCGAGGCAATCGACCCGGTACGCGGCATCACCAACCTGTCCTCCGGCAAGATGGGATTTGCCATCGCCCGCGCGGCGCGCGAAGCCGGCGCTGACGTGGTGCTGGTGGCCGGCCCCACGGCGCTGCCCACTCCGCGCGGCGTCGCCCGGATCGACGTGGTCAGCGCCCGGCAGATGCACGACACCGTGCTGGCGCAGGTGGACCGGGCCGATGTCTTCGTCGCCGTCGCGGCAGTGGCGGACTGGCGCCCGGCGGAAGTGTCGGCGCAGAAGCTGAAGAAGACCGGCGACAGCGATACGCCCGAACTGCGCTTCGTGCAGAACCCCGATATCCTCGCCGCCGTCGCCGCGCGGCCCAATCCCCCGTACTGCGTCGGCTTTGCCGCCGAGAGCGAAGAGCTCGCCCGCCATGGCGAGGACAAGCGCCGCCGCAAGGGCGTGCCGCTGCTGGTCGGCAATATCGGCCACCATACCTTCGGCCGCGACGACAACGAGATCGTGCTGTTCGACGAGACCGGCATGACCGCCCTGCCCCGGGCAGACAAGCTGGAGCTGGCCCGCCAGCTCGTTGCCGCGATCGCGCAGCGGCTGCCGGCGAGCCTCTTTTGATGCTGCACGCCGACCGCCAACCTGACACAACCAACCGACTGACGATGACCAATTCCGCCGCCAACCCCGTGGTCGAAATCAAGGTGCTGGACCAGCGCCTGCACCAGTGGGGGCTGCCGCGCTACCAGAGCGACATGGCTGCCGCCATTGATCTGCACGCCTGCATCGACGAGCCGTTGCGGCTGGAGGCTGGCAGCCCGGCGCAGCTGGTACCGGCCGGCATTGCCGTGCATATGGGCAATCCCTACATGGCCGCCACCATCGCGCCACGCTCGGGCCTTGGCCACAAGAAGGGACTGGTACTGGGCAATTCGATCGGCGTGATCGACGCCGACTACCAGGGTCCGATCCTGGTCAGCGTCTGGAATCGCAACGCGCCAGGCACGCCGCCGATCGTGATCGAACCGGGCGAGCGCATTGCGCAGATGATGTTCGTACCGGTACTGCGGCCGGTTTTCCAGACCGTGGAGGCGTTTTCCGCCGACTCGGCGCGTGGCGCCGGCGGCTTCGGTTCGACCGGCGTGCACCACGGCGGCCAGGCCGGCTGATCCCGCAGCAGTCGAGCCCGCCCGCGGCCGGCGCCTCTGCTACGTCTCAGCTACGCCTCAGCCGCGCCGCTGCTCGAACAGCAGGGCGACGCCGGCAGCCGAGTCCGCCGGAATCAGGCTCTCGGTTGCACTCAGATCGCGGTACTCGACCCCGGCGCGGCGCCAGCCCTCGCGGGCCGCGTCGAGCGAGTCGGTGCGCAGCCGCATCGCCGCATAACCCGGCCCCTCCCTGCGAATCAGTTCGGTACCGGTCGCGGCGGACAGCGCCTGCGGTGTGGAAATCACGAGCGTCGCATCCCCCACCGCCAGGCTGCAGACGTGCTGGCTCAGCTCGGTCAACTCGGCCTGCAACAGCTCCGCATAGGCACGCCCCGTAGCGTCCACGAGCGACGGCGCCACCACCAGGAACATGGTGCTGATCGACAGCGCGCCGTTCGGATGGGCCATCCATTCGGGCCGCCATAGCAGTTCCGGCGTGCGATGCTCGCACAGGAAAAAGCGCGCACCCGGAGCGTCATCCATGGCGGTGACGACAAAGGAAGCAGGGTGCTCGCTGCCATCGTCCAGCCGAACCGGGCGCGAGAATGCGATCGGATCGGCGGTGTGCCAGCCGCCCGCGCGCAGCATCGCCGCATCGCCCGCGGCGTCCTGCGTGCGGCTGGACAAGGCGGCGCAACCGCCGCCACGCTGCTGCACGTTCCAGTAGTACTGGCGCGCCGGGCTGGCGCCCTCCACCTGCAGCAGCTCGATGTAGTTGCCGTCCAGCATCACGCAGTGATTGCGCGAGCCGAGGGTATGGAACCCCATGGGCGTCAGCGTGAAGCCCAGGCGGCGCCATTGTTCGGCCCCGGCAGCGAGATCGGGGCAAACCACGACGGCATGGTCGATCGGACGAGGCACGGTCATTCGGTCACTCTCCGTACAAGACAGCGATAGAGCGCCATCGCCTGGCGCCGGCCCAGAAAAAAGGGGGCGGCATGTTTGCCGCCCCCGCCTATTGTGACGAAGAATGGGTCGAATCACCACCCGGATTTGACGCAGCGCCGCAAAGAAGCGGCGCCTGAATCACGCTTCGGCGCGTTGCTCGCTCTCTGGCGCCTCTGGCGGCTCGGCGTCGACCTCGACAAAGTCCAGCTTGATCTGCTCCTGCTCGTCCAGGTCCACGATCACCTTGCCGCCGGACACCAGCTTGCCGAACAGCAACTCGTCGGCCAGCGCCTTGCGGATCATGTCCTGGATCAGTCGCTGCATCGGCCGCGCCCCCATCAGCGGATCGAACCCCTTGCGCGCCAGGAACTTGCGCAGGCCGTCGCTGAAATTGGCCTCGACCTTCTTCTCGTGCAGTTGCTCTTCCAGCTGCATCAGGAACTTGTCCACCACCCGCAGGATGATTTCCTCATCCAGTGCACGGAAGCTGATGATCGCGTCCAGGCGGTTGCGGAACTCCGGCGTGAACATGCGCTTGATGTCGGCCATCTCGTCGCCGCGCTGGCGCGACGACGTAAAGCCGATGGTGCCCCGGTTCATCGCCTCGGCGCCCGCGTTGGTCGTCATGATGATGACGACATTGCGGAAGTCCGCCCGCCGGCCGTTGTTGTCGGTCAGCGCGCCGTGATCCATCACCTGCAGCAGGATATTGAAGATATCCGGGTGCGCCTTCTCGATCTCGTCGAGCAGCAGCACGCAGTGCGGCTTCTTGGTGACGGCTTCGGTCAGCAGACCGCCCTGGTCGAAGCCCACGTATCCCGGCGGCGCGCCGATCAGCCGGCTGACCGCGTGGCGTTCCATGTACTCCGACATGTCGAAGCGAATCAGCTCGATGCCGAGGATGAACGCCAGTTGCTTGGCGACCTCGGTCTTGCCGACGCCCGTGGGGCCCGAGAACAGGAAGGAGCCAATCGGCTTGTCGGTCTTGCCCAGGCCGGCACGCGACATCTTGATCGCCGCGGCCAGCGCCTCGATCGCCGGGTCCTGGCCGAACACCACCGACTTCAGATCGCGGTCCAGCGTCTGCAGCTTGCTGCGGTCGTCCTGGTTGACGCTCTGCGGCGGGATGCGGGCGATACGCGACACGATTTCCTCGATCTCGCCCTTGCCGATCGTCTTCTTCTGCTTCGACTTCGGCAGGATGCGTTGCGCCGCACCGGCCTCGTCGATCACGTCGATCGCCTTGTCCGGCAGATGACGGTCGGTGATGAAGCGTGCCGACAGTTCCGCCGCGGCCGTCAATGCCGCCGCCGCGTACTTGACGCCGTGGTGCTCCTCGAAGCGCGACTTCAGGCCGCGCAGGATCTGCACGGTCTGGTCGACCGAGGGCTCCACCACATCGATCTTCTGGAAACGACGCGACAGCGCCGCATCCTTTTCAAAGATGCCGCGGTATTCGGTGAACGTGGTCGCGCCGATGCACTTGAGCTGCCCCGACGACAGCGCCGGCTTGAGCAGATTGCTCGCGTCCAGCGTGCCGCCCGACGCCGCACCGGCGCCAATCAGCGTGTGGATCTCGTCGATGAACAGGATCGCGTTCGGATTGTCCTTCAGCGACTTGAGCACGCCCTTCAGCCGCTGCTCGAAGTCGCCACGGTACTTGGTGCCGGCCAGCAGCGCGCCCATGTCGAGCGAGTACACGACTGCCTTTTCCAGGATGTCGGGCACTTCGTTCTTGGTAATGCGCCAAGCCAGGCCTTCGGCGATCGCGGTCTTGCCCACGCCGGCCTCGCCGACCAGCAGCGGATTGTTCTTGCGGCGGCGGCACAGCACCTGCACCACCCGCTCGACCTCGCTCTCGCGGCCGATCAGCGGATCGATCTTGCCGGCCTTGGCCAGTGCGTTCAGGTTCTGCGTGTATTGCTCGAGCGGGCTTTCCTTGCCGTCCGCGCCCTCGCCTTCCGCGGCTGCGTCGCCGTGCTTGGCCGGTTCCGACTGGTCCTTGCGGATGCCGTGGCTGATGAAATTGACCACGTCCAGGCGCGTGACACCCTGCTGCTGCAAATAGTACACAGCATGGGAATCCTTCTCGCCGAAGATGGCCACCAGCACATTGGCGCCGGTGACTTCCTTCTTGCCGTTCGAGGTCGACTGGACATGCATGATGGCGCGCTGAATCACGCGCTGGAAACCCAGCGTCGGTTGCGTGTCCACCTCGTCCGTGCCGGGCACGACCGGCGTGTTGTCGACGATGAAATTCTTCAGACTGGTGCGCAGATCCTCGATATTCGCTGCGCAGGCGCGAAGAACCTCGGCCGCTGTCGGGTTGTCCAGCAACGCCAACAGCAGGTGCTCCACGGTAATGAATTCGTGGCGTGCCTGCCGGGCCTCGACAAAGGCCATGTGCAGGCTGACTTCCAGTTCTTGCGCAATCATGCTTCCTCCATCACGCACTGCAGCGGATGCCCGGCCTGCCGTGCGTGCGTTGACACCAGCTCGACTTTCGTCGCCGCGATATCCCTGGTGTAGATACCGCAGACTCCCTTGCCCTCCCGATGGACGGTCAGCATGATCTGCGTCGCCGTTTCTCGGTCCCTGCCGAAATACTGCTGCAGGATCATCACGACGAACTCCATCGGCGTGTAGTCGTCGTTCAGCAGTACCACCTTGTACATCGACGGCGGCTTGAGCGCCTGCTCTTGCCGCTCGATGACAGTATCTGCATCGCGTTGTGGGACGTTCGCCAGCCGTGTAACCATGGCCTTATTCTAACCCCTTCGCTCAAGTCTGCAATTTGGGGGAAAGCCGGCCGTTTCAAGGGCCAGGCATGTGTTTGTGGGCCATGGCACGGACAGCGATGTGCCGGACACCGCCCCTCCCGTGACAGGCAACTGTCGTGACACTAGCACGAACAGTGCCGCCTCTGCCCGACCCCACACCGCGCGAGGGTGGGAAAACGCCGTCTTGACAGCGCCCGGGTTTGCCAGAAGAATCGTTCGAACATTCGGATCAGGCCCCGCGAGCCAAGCATCAGGCCGGGTTCGAGTGCTCCGTGAGCAGGGAGGCCCACGGATCCGACGGCAGCGCCCGCGAGGGCGCTTCCTTGCTTGGAAGCTGCGCCCGGCATGCCGGGTGCGGCAACACGGCAGGCCCGCGGCGCCCCCCTGCATTGAAATCTGCTTTTTCGTTGGGGGAGTTTATGGCAAGCGGTACTGTCAAATGGTTCAATGACGCCAAGGGGTTCGGGTTCATCACGCCGGACAGCGGCGAGGAAGAACTGTTTGCGCACTTTTCGGCCATCCAGATGAATGGTTTCAAGACCCTGAAAGAGGGCCAGCGCGTCTCGTTCGAGATCGTGCAAGGTCCGAAGGGCAAGCAAGCCACCAACATCCAGAACGCCGCCTGAGCGCACTGCCACTGCACCGGCCGACTAGAGCCAGCGGCGGTGGCAAGCGGATAGGCGGCGCACTCCCAGCGGGGGCGAGCAGGGATAATGCAGCAGCACCGCTTGCGGTGCAGTAGGTTTGGTACCCTGAGCGCAGTGGAGCGCGTAGCCAATTCCGGGAAAGGCCTGGCAGCAATGCCAGGCCTTTCTTATTGTCCGCGTCGTTAGTCGTTCCGACACGAGTCCCGGCACGCGCCTCTGCTGGCGAGATAATGCCTCAGCATGCCAAGCGCTTCCCGACCAAGGCCATGGGCAATTCCCAACGCATCGGGGGGTGCCTCCCGGCGCCGACCGTCCATGGGTTGAAAAGCGAAGCGCAGAAGCGCCAATACCAGCAAGGCGCCGATTGACGCCAGCACGATCAGCGGCGTGACGAACCAGGTCGCCTGATAAGTGCTCGCCGTGGTCGGACTTGCCACCCGCTCCCCCACGGTCGCCATCCATCAGAGCAGAGCAGCAAAGCAGAGGCCGATCAGAGCCCAGACGCCGTAGAAAGCAACGCGGCGGAACATGCGGAACTGCTGGCGATCCCTGATCTGCTCAGCTACCAGCGATACCACGTCGTCGCGGACATCCGCCTCCGATACGTGGAGCTCAGCCGGTAACGTGACGGCACTGTCCTGCAGGGGCAGCCGCCGCTGCACCGTTCCCAGGTCCGCTTCATTGCCGTTTGTCATGCTTCAGATCCAACCCAGTTGATCGAGCCGAACGCGCATTGCCAGGGGCGCGACACCGAAGGCCTTCGCCAGCTTGCGCAGATCGGTCTCGTTGCGGCGCATGATCAGCACCGTAATGGCGAACTCCGGCATCAGGAGTTCCGCCGCGAAGCGGTTGGCGGCCACTTCCAGGGGGTCGGAATTCGCCAGCGAGAAGCTGTCCTTACCGTCGACGAATGAGGCGCCGTGCCCCAGGGCGAAATGGCCGAGTTCGTGCGCGACGGTAAAGCGCTGTCGGAGATGGGCGTCGGTGTCGCTGATCCAGATGACCGGCAGCGGCGGTGTGCCGCTGAGGATTTCAAGTTTTCCGGCGTCACTCCCGAGGTGGGCGGCCTGAACCTGCACGCCGGCCGCGCGGGCAATGGCGACGGGGTCGACCGGCAACCGGTGATCCCAATAGCGGTCGAGCAGTGGCTGTGCGGACTTGAGCGGCATGAGGGTCCCGGGGAATGTGCGACGTCGGCAATGCGAGCCGAAGAACGGCAGCCCCGATCATTGCGGAATCCTGGCGAGCGTGCTTTCGGTTTCTGCCCGCCACCGGCAGCCGATGCCACGCTTCGGATGCCCCCCGCAAAAGAAAAACCCCGGGGAGCGACGCTCCACCGGGGTTTGGATTCGACCCGTACGGAACGGGTATCGAATTACATATTGTCGATCATGACCTGACCGAAGCCCGAGCACGACACCTGGGTCGCGCCTTCGAGCAGGCGGGCGAAGTCATAGGTGACCTTCTTCGACAGGATCGCCTTTTCCATCGACGAGATGATCAGGTCCGCGGCTTCGGTCCAGCCCATATGACGCAGCATCATTTCGGCCGACAGGATTTCCGAACCCGGGTTGACGTAGTCCTTGCCAGCGTACTTCGGCGCGGTGCCGTGGGTCGCTTCGAACATCGCCACCGAATCCGACAGGTTGGCGCCCGGAGCGATACCGATACCACCAACTTGAGCGGCCAGTGCGTCCGAAACGTAGTCGCCGTTCAGGTTCAGCGTGGCGATCACCGAGTACTCGGCCGGACGCAGCAGGATCTGCTGCAGGAACGCATCGGCGATGGCGTCCTTGACGATGATTTCCTTGCCGGTCTTCGGGTTCTTGAACTTGCACCACGGGCCGCCGTCGATCAGCTCGGCGCCGAATTCCTTCTGGGCCAGTTCGTAGCCCCAGTCACGGAAGCCACCTTCGGTGAACTTCATGATGTTGCCCTTGTGGACCAGGGTCACCGACGGCTTGTCGTTGTCGATGGCGTACTGGATGGCCTTGCGGACCAGGCGCTGGGTGCCTTCCTTCGACACCGGCTTGATGCCGATACCCGAGGTTTCCGGGAAGCGGATCTTCTTGACGCCCATTTCGTTCTGCAGGAACGCAATGACCTTCCTGGCCTGCTCGCTCTCGGCTTCCCACTCGATACCGGCGTAGATGTCTTCCGAGTTCTCGCGGAAGATCACCATGTCAGTCTTCTCCGGCTCACGGACCGGCGAAGGCACGCCCTTGAAATAACGCACCGGGCGCAGGCAGACGTACAGGTCCAGCTGCTGGCGCAGGGCCACGTTCAGCGAACGGATGCCGCCGCCAACCGGGGTGGTCAGGGGACCCTTGATCGAGACGACGTATTCCTTGAGCACGTCCAGGGTTTCGTCAGGCAGCCAGACGTCCGGGCCGTACACCTTGGTCGACTTCTCGCCGGCGTAGATTTCCATCCAGGAGATCTTGCGCTTGCCGGCATAGGCTTTTTCCACGGCGGCGTCCACCACCTTGATCATCACCGGGGTGATGTCGAAACCCGTACCGTCGCCTTCAATATAAGGAATGATCGGATTGTCCGGAACATTCAGCGAGAAATCCTGGTTGACCGTGATCTTCTCACCGGCCGGAACCTTGATGTGTTGGTACATGACGTCTCCAGTACGGAACGGGGGGTTTAGAACGGCTGCCGGGACCATTGCCGGCAGCGAAATGCAAACCTGGCGGGAGGCATTGTAGCGGCCTTGGCGCAGCGTTTCTGCTGCACTGCAAGATCAATCTGGTTTGGGTCTTATATAAGACACAAGACCGGTTTCGTATTATGCAGCAATTTTTCACGATCCGCCATTCCGACGGGGCGGTCTTTCCCGTGCGTCTGGTGCATACTGCGCGCCTGATTCCGCAGGATTTTCCCTGCGGCGCTGGCATTCCCGCTTCCTTCGCATGCTGATCGCACTGAACAAACCCTTCGGCACCATGAGCCAGTTCTCGCCGCACCCGAGCCGCCCCACGCTGGCTGAATGGGTAGCGGTGCCGGACGTCTATCCCGCCGGCCGGCTCGACGCGGACTCGGAAGGGCTGCTGCTGTTGACGGACGACGGCGCGTTGCAGGCGCGCATTGCCGATCCGGCCGGGAAACTGGCCAAGACCTATCTGGCACAGGTCGAAGGCATTCCGGATGAGGCGGCGCTTGCCAGGCTGCGTTCCGGCGTCGATCTGGGCGACTTCCGCACGCTGCCCGCGAGTGCCGCCTGCATTGCCGAACCGGACTTCCTCTGGCCGCGACATCCGCCGATCCGGTACCGCGCCGCCATTCCCACCCAATGGATGGCGCTTGTCATTCGCGAGGGCAAGAACCGGCAGGTGCGCCGGATGACGGCGGCAGTGGGATACCCGACGCTGCGCCTGGTGCGGATTGCCATCGGCGCGCTGGACCTGCGCACGCTGCAGCTGGCGCCCGGACAATGGTGCGAGATCGACCCTGCCGCGCTTGGGCTGCCGGCGGTGCGCAACCGGCCCTATCGTGGCCCGGGGCTGCGGCGCACCGCCAGATAGCCGGCTGCGCTATCCTTGGCGCTTCGCTTGCCAACGCTCACGTCATGCCGACCGATTTGAACGCGCCGACCGTCGCCGCGCCTGCCGGGCGCTTCTTCTCACTGACCCGCCTTGCCATGACATCGGCCTGCTGTGCCGTGGCCGCCGTGCTCGCCGTGCCGACGGCGCACGCCCAGTCCACGCTGCCGGTCGTCACGCTCAGTGCGGGCCTCTATGCCATCCGCGCGGAGGTCGCCGCCGATCCCGCTTCCCGCCAGCAGGGACTGATGTACCGCAAGTCGATGGCCGCGAACAGCGGCATGCTGTTCGTCTTCGAGCAGAAGGCCGGGCACTGCTTCTGGATGAAGAACACCGAGCTGCCGCTGTCGATCGCGTTCCTCGCGGATGACGGCACCATCGTCAACATCGAGGACATGAAGCCGCAAAGCGAGGACAACGTCTGCCCGAAGGCGGCAGTGCGCTACGCGCTGGAGATGAACCGGGGCTGGTTCGCGCAGAAGGGGATCGGCGCGGGCGCACGGATCGGCGGGCTGCCGGCGGCGCGGTAAGCCGCGCCGCCGCGTGGTTGCCCGGGTCCGCCGTCCCGCTCAGTCGCGGAAGTTGTTGAAGTCCAGCGGCGCTTCGGAAACGTCCTTGCGCAGCATGGCGATGACGCCCTGCAGGTCGTCGCGCTTGGTGCCCGAGACCCGCACGGCGTCGCCCTGGATGCTCGCCTGCACCTTGATCTTGCTGTCCTTGATCATGCGCACGATCTTCTTGGCGAGGTCGCCGGTGACGCCCTTCTTGATCGTGATGACCTGCTTGACCTTGTCGCCACTGATCTTCTCGGTCTTGCCATAGTCCAGGAAGCGCACGTCGACATTGCGCTTGGCCATCTTGTTGAGCAGGACATCCTTTACCTGACCGAGCTTGAAGTCGTCATCGGCGAAGGCCGTCAGTTCGCCTTCCTTCTGCTCGACCCGTGCATCCGAACCCTTGAAATCGAAACGGGTGGAGATTTCCTTGTTGGCCTGCTCGACCGCGTTCTTGACCTCGACCATATTCGCTTCGCATACCACGTCAAACGACGGCATCGCATTCTCCTTGTAGATGTTCGGGAGGCCCTGCACTGCGCAGGCTCCCTTGTCCGGTTCCGTATAATCCAGCAGCTTCGCCCCGGCACTCGCAATGACTCGCGAGAGCGCGCCTTGCCTTGCGAGGCGGCGCGTGGGAAGCCGGGGCCTCAGGGCATAACCTGTTTCGCATGGCAGACTTCCTCGAATTTTATCCGCTGCGCCCGCACAACACATTGGGATTCGATGTGACCGCGCGCTACGCCGTGCCGGTGCGCAGCGAGGACGACCTCGTGCAGGCGCTGGACGATGCGCGCGTGGCGTCACGCCCGGTGCTCGTGCTGGGAGGCGGCAGCAACGTCGTGCTGACCGGCGACCTCGATGCGGCGGTACTGCTGATGCAGATCCCGGGCTACCGGGTCGACACGGTCAGCGACGGCGAGGCGTCGCTGGTGACGGTGGGCGCCGGCGAGAACTGGCATGCGACCGTACTGCGCACGATCGCCGATGGCCTGCCGGGGCTGGAGAATCTGGCGCTGATCCCGGGCACGGTGGGCGCCGCGCCGATCCAGAACATCGGCGCCTATGGCGTGGAGCTGCGCGAGCGCTTCCATGCGCTGCGGGCCTGGGATCGGCAAACGCGCCGATTCGTCACGCTCGACGCCGAGCAATGCGCGTTCGGCTATCGCGACAGCCTGTTCAAGCAGGCCGGGCGAGACCGCTTCGTGATTACCGCCGTCACGCTGCGGCTGCCGCGCCGCTGGCAACCGGCGCTCGGCTATGCGGAACTGGCGCGTGGGGTGGCGCATCTGCCCGCCCCCCGTCCCGAGGATATCCGCGATGCGGTGATCGCGATCCGCAGCGCAAAGCTGCCGGATCCCGCCCACCTTGGCAATGCCGGCAGCTTCTTCAAGAATCCGGTGGTCAGCGCGCCGTTGCGCGATGCGCTGCTGCGCGAACACCCCTCGCTGGTGAGCCACCAGCAGGCCGATGGCAGCTACAAGCTGGCGGCGGGATGGCTGATCGATCAGTGCGGCTTCAAGGGTTGGCGCGAAGGCTGTGTGGGCGTGCACGACCGCCAGGCGCTGGTTCTGGTGCACCATGGCGGCGGCAGCGGCAACGACCTGATGGCGCTGGCGGCGCGCATTGCGGATACGGTGGCGCAGCGGTTCGGGGTAAGGATCGAGCCGGAGCCGGTGGTGATTTGAGGCTGGAGGGGGGCCGCGGTTCGCTCCCTCTCCCCGGCCCTCTCCCGCAAGCGGGAGAGGGAGAACACCGATGGTTCGCTACCCTCCCGCAAGCGGGAGAGGGAGAACACCGATGGTTCGCTACCCTCGCCCGCTTGCGGGAGAGGGGTCGGGGGAGAGAGCAGCAGACCTCGGCCAACAGCGGCCGCTACAACGGCTGGTCCAGCAGGAATTCCTTGCGGATATCCACCGTTGCGCGCTCGCCGACCGCGTCGAAATGCTGCTCGATCCAGGCCCGGGCCGTTTCACGCCCGCGCTCGCGCAGCATCAGCAGGAAGTTCCAGTCGGTCACCAGTTTGGTGGACGACGACAGATCCGCCAGCGCCTCGTCGGCGCGAATGGAATGCAGCAGGATGTATTTGAGCCGGTCGCGGTATTCGGGCTTGAGCCATTCCTCGTCCAGCAGCTTCTGCACGAAGGCGATCGCGCGCATCTCCCGCAGCAGCGATGCATTGAAGGTGATCTCGTTGAGCCGCTCCATCACCTCCTGCGGCTGGGTCGGGACGTCGGTCCGCGCAATCGGGTTGATATGGACCACCAGGATGTCGCGGGTGCCGGTCAGATAGAAGAACGGAAACAGCACCGGGTTGCCCATATAGCCGCCGTCCCAGTAGTGCTTGCCGTCGATTTCGACCGCCGGATACAGATAGGGCAGGCAGGCGGAGGCAAGCACGACGTCGACGGTCAGCTCGCGCGTCCGGAAGACGCGCACATTGCCGCTGTTGACGTCGGTCGCCGCGACGAACAGCTTGGCCCCGCCGTGGCGGCGCAGGCGATCGAAGTCGACCTGGTTCTCCAGCAAACCGCGCAGCGGATTGTATTGCCGGCCCTGCGAGGAGGCGGCCCACCAGCCGGCCCACATCCGCATCCAGTCCTGCATCGGCCAATTGCCGCCGCCGTTGCCGGTCAGCCAGTTGGCCGCCTGCTGGCCCAGCGTGGAGAACGGCGAGCCGATGCGCGACACGCCGAACCAGAAGTCGTGCAGCTTCTCCCGGGCGCGCTCGGCACCGCCCTCGGCCAGTCCGTCCAGCATGACGACCGCATTCATGGTGCCGGCGCTGGTGCCGCTGATGCCGTCGAAATGCAGCCGGCCGTCTTCCAGCAGCGCGTCGAGCACGCCCCAGCCGAAGGCGCCATGCGCGCCGCCGCCCTGCAGGGCAAGGTTGATCGACTTCGAATGGTTCGCCATGGTCCGCGCCTCGATCGGGAAATGCCAGGTGCGTCAGGGAGTCCGGCAGGTTCGCCGCCGGACTGGCTTGGAAAGGATCAGCGGCCGATGCTCAACCGAAATGACAGACGTAGTCCAGCGTCTGTTGCACGTCGATCTCGAAGCTGCTGTCGCCCGGGATGCTGAACTGCTGCCCGGCACCGTATTGCTTCCACTCGTCGGAGCCGGACAGCTTCACGCGGCACGAGCCGGCGTTGATCTCCATGATCTCCGGGGCGCCGGTATTGAAGGTCAGCGTGGCCGGGAAGATCACGCCCAGCGTCTTGCGCGTACCGTCCGGAAACAGCACCGTATGGCTGACGCACTTGCCGTCGAAATACAGGTTGGCTTGCTTAAGGACCGAGACGTTGTCGAACTGGCTCATGATGTCGTTGTGCAGAGTAGCGGGAGAGAGGAAAGACAAGAGACTGGAGGCGGCCGAGTGCGGATCCGAGCCCGCGCCCATGTGAAAAGAGGGGCCTGGAGGCCCCTCTTCGTGATGCGCGCAATGCGTGGCGGTTCGCCCTCGCGAATTACTTGCCGCGCTGACGGCGCGCGTTTTCGGCGATGCGCATGCGCAGCGCGTTCAGCTTGATGAAGCCGCCGGCATCCGCCTGGTTGTAGGCGCCGAAGTCGTCGTCGAAGGTGGCGATGGTCTTGTCGAACAGCGTGTCCTTCGAATCGCGGGCGAGCACGATCACGTTGCCCTTGTACAGCTTGACCCGCACCCAGCCGTTGACGTTCTGCTGGGTATGGTCGATCAGCACCTGCAGGGCCTTGCGCTCGGGGCTCCACCAGTAGCCGTTGTAGACCAGGCTGGCGTAGCGCGGCATCAGGTCGTCCTTCAGGTGGGCGACTTCGCGGTCCAGCGTGATCGATTCGATGGCGCGGTGCGCGCGCAGCAGGATCGTGCCGCCCGGCGTTTCATAGCAGCCGCGGCTCTTCATGCCGACGTAGCGGTTCTCGACCAGGTCCAGACGGCCGATGCCGTGCTTGCCGCCCAGGCGGTTCAATTCGGTCAGCACTTCGGCCGGCGTCATGCGCTTGCCGTTCAGGCCGACGATGTCGCCCTGCTCGAACTCGATGTCGAGGAACTCGGGTTGGTCCGGCGCCTGCTCCGGCGACACGGTCCAGCGCCACATGTCTTCCTCGGCCTCGGCCTTGGGGTCTTCCAGGTGGCGGCCTTCGAACGAGATGTGCAGCAGGTTGGCGTCCATCGAATACGGCGCGCCGCCCTTCTTGTGCTTCATGTCGATGTCGATGCCGGCCTTCTCGGCGTAGGCCAGCAGTTTCTCGCGCGACAGCAGGTCCCACTCGCGCCACGGGGCGATGACCTTGACGCCCGGCTCCAGGCCGTAATAGCCCAGTTCGAAGCGGACCTGGTCGTTGCCCTTGCCGGTGGCGCCGTGCGACACGGCGTCGGCGCCGGTGCTGCGCAGGATTTCGATCTGGCGCTTGGCGATCAGCGGACGGGCGATCGAGGTGCCCAGCAGGTATTCGCCTTCGTAGACCGCGTTGGTGCGGAACATCGGGAAGACGAAATCGCGCACGAATTCTTCGCGCAGGTCGTCGATGAAGATGTTTTCGGGCTTGATGCCGAACTTGAGCGCCTTCTGGCGGGCCGGCTCGAGCTCCTCGCCCTGGCCGATGTCGGCGGTGAAGGTCACCACCTCGCACTGATAGGTGTCCTGCAGCCACTTCAGGATCACCGAAGTGTCCAGCCCGCCGGAATAGGCGAGCACGACTTTCTTGATATCGCTCATGTTCGACTCGATGCGAAAAAAGGGCGGACCAGCCGGTGCGACGGCCCGCATACCAGATTAGGAAATGCGAAAGCCGCTATTCTGACATGCCGGCCCGGGCTTGGGCGCCACTTGCCGGCAAGCGTGTCAGTAGCGGCCGCAGAGCAGGTATTCCATCAGCGCCTTCTGCACATGCAGGCGGTTCTCGGCTTCGTCCCAGACCACGCTCTTCGGCCCGTCGATCACCTCCGCCTCGACCTCCTCGCCGCGGTGCGCCGGCAGGCAATGCATGAACACCGCGTCGTCGCGGGCCCGGTCCATCATCGCCGTGGTGACCATCCACTTCTGGAAGGCGCGCTTGCGCTCCTCGTTCTCGGCTTCGAATCCCATGCTGGTCCACACGTCGGTGGTGACCAGATCGGCACCGGCGCAGGCTTGCAGCGGATCGTCGAAGACCTTGACGAGGCCGGCTGCGGTAGCGGGCACCATGGCCGGATCCAGCTGGTAGCCCGGCGGCGCGGAGAAGTGGAAGGTGAAACCGAGGCGCTCGGCCGCCTGGATCCAGGTGTACGCCATGTTGTTGGCGTCACCGATCCAGGCCACGGTCTTGCCGCGGATGCTGCCGCGGTGCTCGATATAGGTGAAGACGTCGGCGAGTACCTGGCAGGGGTGATATTCGTTGGTCAGCCCGTTGATGACGGGCACCCGCGAGTGCGCGGCAAAGCGTTCGATGATCTCCTGGCCGAAGGTGCGGATCATGATGATGTCCACCATGCGGGAGATCACCTGCGCGGCGTCCTCGATCGGTTCGCCGCGGCCGAGTTGCGAATCGCGCGTGCTGAGGAAGACCGCGTGGCCGCCCAGCTGGTGGATGCCGGCCTCGAACGACAGGCGCGTGCGGGTCGAGTTCTTCTCGAAGATCATCGCCAGCGTGCGGTCGTGCAGAGGGTGCCAGGTTTCGTAGTTCTTGAACTTGGCCTTCAGGATCCGCGCGCGGTCCAGCAGGTACTCGTACTCTTCGGCACCGAGATCGCTGAACTGCAGGTAATGCTTGATCGGAGTTGGGCTCATAAAACAAAGAAGGCGGCTCGATGGGGACACCGTCCATGAAATCGTCATGAAATCCGGTGCCGCGGAGCCGCCTTTCGCGTCGCTTGCGCAATGTGAGTGACAGGAATCATAAGGGATTATTCCGGCTTTGGCGAGCCTGCGCCCCTGTCATCCCGGCGCCACGCCGCCCGGGCGAGCTTATGCGGCAGTCTTATATAAGATATAATACTCGCTGATTCACGCGGGGCCCGGCAGACCTTGCCTGCGCCCGCATCCGGCATCAAAAGTGCCCCCGCTCCCCGTCGCCCCACCAGCGATCCGATGTGCGAACCCTTCGCCGCCGGGCGCGTCCAACGGGCGCCCCGTCGCGGGTTTCCCGTCGAGTCACAAGCGCAGTCTCCATGAATTCCAACGTTCGCCAGTACTTCATCCAGGGCATCACCAAGGAAGGCCGGACCTTCCGTCCGAGCGACTGGGCTGAACGGCTGTGCGGCGTGATGGCGCAATTTCGTCCGAAGGGAGACACCGGCGACCCTCGCCTGACGTACTCCCCCTATGTCCGCCCGGTGATGTCCGGCGGCGTCAAATGCGTGGTGGTCGATGCACGGCTGCGCGACATCGAGCCCAAGGCGCTGGACTTCGTGCTGAACTTCGCCCGCGACAACAACCTGCAGCTGGTCGAGGCCTGCTCGCTGGAGTAAGACTTCGCGAACGATCGGTCGCTGGATCAGGGCGGAACAAGCGCCCGGACCAAAGCAAAAAGCCCGTCGCGAGGACGGGCTTTTTGTCTGTTCACCGCCGGCCAAGGCCAGCGGCGAACGAGCCGAAACTCAGGCGGCCATTGCCTTGATCGCGGCCGACAGGCGCGACTTGTGGCGAGCGGCCTTGTTCTTGTGAACGATCTTCTTGTCGGCAATGCTGTCGATCACGCATTGCGACTGCTTGAAGATCTCGGCTGCGGCAGCCTTGTCGCCAGCGTCGATGGCCTTGCGGACTGCCTTGACGGCGGTGCGCAGACGCGAGCGCAGGCTGGAGTTATGAGCGTTCTGGGCGACGGCTTGGCGCGCGCGCTTGCGAGCTTGTGCGGAATTTGCCATTTTGAAATCCTGAATTCAGATGCGGTGCGTGCAGTTGCACATCGAGCGACCCGGCATGCACTGGCACACGAATCCGGAACGCAACTATCCTTTGGAACCGGCGATTATACACACAGAAAGATCGCCGGTGCAAGACAGGGATGTAGGGGGCCGGCAACGCCGGTTCATCCTGCTGGCGGGAGGCGCGGCGAAGCCACATCCGTATAATCCCGGCTGATTCCCCTGCGCCGTTCGGCCACCCGCGACCGCTGACAACGCTGCGCGGTCCCGGCCGCCCCGGCTGACCAGTGGGCGCAATCATATCCGACCGAGTGCCAGGTTCGCCATGCCGGCTGCAACTTTGCAAGGCATGTGGCGTCTGACCGCCACCCGGCACCGCGGTCCCGAACCCTCCCCGACCTTGAACCTGCTCAAAGCGCTCTTCACCATCAGCGGCCTGACCCTGCTGTCGCGCATCACCGGACTGATCCGCGAGATCCTGATCGCCCGCACCTTCGGCGCCTCGGAGATGACCGATGCGTTCAACGTCGCCTTCCGCATCCCCAACATGCTGCGACGGATCTTTGGCGAAGGCGCGTTCGCGCAAGCCTTCGTGCCGATCCTCGGCGAGTACCACGGCAAGCGCGGCGACGAGCAGACGCGCCGACTGGTGGATGCGGTGGCGACCGTCATGGCGTGGACGCTGGCGGCCGTGTCGCTGCTCGGCGTACTGGGCGCGCCGGTGATCATGACGGTGGTGGCGACGGGCTTTCGCAGCGAGGGCGACACCTACGACGCGGCGGTCTTCATGACGCGCGTGATGTTCCCCTATATCGGGCTGATCTCGATGGTGGCCCTCACCTCGGGGGTGCTCAACACGTGGCGGCGCTTTGCCGTGCCGGCCTTTACGCCGGTGCTGCTGAACCTGTCGTTCATCGGCGCGGCGATGTTCGTCGCGCCGCGGATGGAGCAACCGATCTACGGCCTGGCCTGGGGCGTGCTGGTCGGCGGCGTGCTGCAGTTGCTGCTGCAGATTCCCGCGCTGATGCGCATCGGCATGGTGCCGCGCATCGGCGTCAACCTGCGCGCGGCATGGCGCGAACCGGGCGTGCGGCGCGTGCTCAAGCAGATGGCGCCGGCCCTGCTCGGCGTATCGGTCGCGCAGATCAGCCTGATCATCAATACCAATATCGCGTCGCGGCTGGGCACCGGCGCGGTCTCCTTCATTACCTACGCCGATCGGCTGATGGAGTTCCCGACCGCGCTGCTGGGCGTGGCGCTGGGGACCATCCTGCTGCCCAGCCTGTCCAAGTCGATGGCGCGCGAGGACACGGCCGAATTCTCGGCGCTGCTGGACTGGGGCCTGCGGCTGACCTTCCTGCTGGCGCTGCCCAGCGCGATCGGCCTGTTCGTGTTCGGCACGCCGCTGACCGCGGTGCTGTTCCACTACGGCAGGTTCGACGCGCACGATGTCGACATGACGCGGCTGGCGGTGATGGCGTACGGCGTCGGCCTGCTCGGACAGATCCTGATCAAGATCCTGGCGCCGGGCTTCTATGCGCGTCAGGACATCCGCACGCCGGTCAGGATCGCCATCGCCATCCTGATCATGACGCAGCTGGCCAACCTCGTCTTCGTTCCGTGGATCGGCCACGCGGGCCTGGCGCTGTCGATCAGCGTGGGCGCGACGCTGAATGCGGCGCTGCTGTTCCACGGCCTGTGGCGCGGCGGGTTCTACCGGCCGGCGCCGGGCTGGGGGCTGTTTCTGGCGCAGGTGGCTGCGGCGGTGACGCTGCTGGCCGGCGTGCTGCTGTGGTTCGCCCGCAGCTTCGACTGGGTCGCGATGGGCACGACGCCGGGGCTGCGCATTGCGCTGATGGCGTCCTGCCTCGTGCTTGCGGCGGTGGTGTACTTCGGTACACTGTGGCTGGCGGGCTTGCGCTATGCTGCCTTCAAACGCCGCGCCGGCTAAGGCAGCCGACATGGCGCGGGCCGGGGCCGCACCGGCGGATCCGGATCGGCTGGGGGCGATGGCGCAAGGTTTGCTTGCAGCGCCATGAAGCCTTGGCGCGGCAACGTGACCGACGCAGCGCCGTGAGGCCGCTTCGCAGCTTTACCCAGGCTGGCACCCCAGGGTGCCCCTCGACACCGCGCCCTCCGCTCGTGTCGGCGGCCCCATGCCGGCCGCAACCAGGAACCGCTATGCCTTCCACCAAAATCCTGGACTACTTCGCCGCCCTGGTGGCGGACGACGACGCGATTCCCCTGACCGAAACCGCATTGTCGATCGCGCAGGACGCCTATCCGGATCTCGATCTGCAGGCGGAACTGGCGGCCATCGATGTGCTCGCCCTGCGGCTGCGGCGCCGGATTGCCGAAGGCACCCCCGCCATCCAGCGCCTGCGGCTGCTCAACCATTTCTTCTACCGCGATCTGGGCTTCGGGCCAAACGCCAACGATTACTACGATCCGGACAATTCCTACCTGAACGTGGTGCTGCGGCAGCGGCGCGGCATCCCCATCTCGCTGGCGGTGCTCTATATGGAGCTGGGCCAGCAGATTGGCCTGCCGCTGAAGGGCGTCTCGTTTCCCAATCACTTCCTGCTGCGCATGTCGATTCCCGCCGGCGAGGTGGTGATCGACCCGCTGACCGGCGAAACGCTATCGAAAGAGCAGCTGCAGGAGATGCTCGACCCGTATCTGGAACGCGAGGGTGTGGAGGACACCAACGACGTGCCGCTGGGCCTGTTCCTGCGTACCGCAAGCCATCGGGAGATCGTCGCGCGGATGCTGCGCAACCTGAAGGCGATCTATCTGCAGGAGTCGCGCTGGCAGCGGTTGCTGGCGGTGCAGAACCGGCTGGTGATCCTGCTGCCGGATTCGATCGAGGAAGTGCGCGACCGCGGCCTGGCGTATGCCAACCTGGAGTGCTTCCGCCCTGCCCTGGAAGATCTCGAGGCGTACGTCAGCGCGCGGCCGGACGCGGCCGATTCGACGCAGATCCGCGACCGCATGCCGGCATTGCGGATGATGAGCCGCAGCCCGGGCTGAACCGCGCTGGAGTGCGCGCCCTTGCCAGCGCCGTGGCAAGGGCGGCTGCCCTCAGGAAAGCTTGCGATTGCGCGGCTTGCCCCGCACCAGCTTCCACAGCCCGCCGAGCACCAGCGGCACGATGGCGGCGCTGATGCCGACCAGCACGATCAGATTCAGGTACTGCTTGACGAACGGCAGGTTGCCGAAGAAGTAGCCGGCGAAGACCAGGCCAAACACCCAGATCACTGCGCCAAGCACGTTGTAGAGCTGGAAGCGCGCGAAGGTCATCTGCGACACGCCGGCGACGAACGGCGCGAAGGTGCGCACGATCGGCACGAAGCGGGCGATCACCAGCGTCTTGCCGCCATGGCGCTCGTAGAAGTCGTGCGTCCTGCGCAGCGCATCCTGGTCCAGGAAGCGGAAGCGGCGGTGTTCGAACACCTTGGGTCCGATCCAGCTGCCAATCATGTAGTTGACCGTATTGCCGCCAATTGCCGCCACCAGCAGCAGGCCGATCAGCACCCATTCGTTCATCGCGCCGGTTGCGCAAAAGGCACCGGCGATGAACAACAGCGAATCGCCGGGCAGGAAGGGCATCACGACGAGGCCGGTTTCCGCGAACACGATGGCAAACAGAATGGCGTAGACCCAGACGCCGTACTGCTGGATCACGGTGCCGAGATACTTGTCGACATGCAGCAGCATGTCGATGAATTGCATGGCGATTTCCAAGGCATTCCCCATCGGTGTTCAGCCCGACATCATACAAGAGGCTGGTGGCCAAACGGCGGTTTGGCAGCGTATTGCGCGGCAAATCCGTGCGGGCTGGCCCACGTATAATCGGCGCATGTCCGCGCAAGCTCCTACCGCACTCTCCGCCTCCCCTGCCGCCCGCGCCGCGACGGCGCGACCTATTCGCCCCCTGCCCGATCAGCTGATCAGCCAGATCGCCGCGGGCGAGGTGGTGGAGCGGCCGGCCTCGGTGGTCAAGGAGCTGCTGGAAAACGCGCTGGATGCGGGCGCGACGCAGATCGGCGTGCGGCTGGAGGAAGGCGGGGTGCGCCGTATCGTCATCAGCGACAACGGCCGCGGCATCCCCGCCGACGAATTGCCGGTGGCGCTGATGCGGCATGCCACCAGCAAGATCGCTTCCCTCGAAGAGCTCGAGTCGGTGCTGACGCTCGGTTTTCGCGGCGAGGCGCTGGCGTCGATCGCCTCGGTGTCGCAGCTGACGCTGACCAGCCGCACGGCGAGTTGCCCGCACGCCAGCCAGATCAGCGCGGAGTCCGGCGCGCTGCAGCCGGCATCGGGCGGCGTCGGCACGACCGTCGACGTGCAGCACCTTTACTTCAACACGCCGGCGCGCCGCAAGTTCCTCAAGAGCGAGCAGACCGAACTGGGGCATTGCCTGGAGATGGTGCGACGCGCCGCGCTGGCGCGGCCCGACGTCACCGTCTCCGTCCACCATAACGGCAAGCCGCTGGAGCACTGGAATGCGGGCGACGTGGCCACGCGCACGGCGCAGGTGCTCGGCGGCGAGTTCGCGCGGGCCCGGCTCGCGCTGGACGAACAAGCCGACGCGCTGCACCTGTATGGCTTCGCCGGCCTGCCGACGGCGTCGCGGGGGCGGCCGGACCAGCAGTTCTTCTTCGTCAACGGCCGCTTCGTGCGCGACAAACTGCTGACGCATGCGGTGCGCAGCGCCTACCAGGATGTGCTGCACGGCGACCGCTTCCCCTCCTACGTGCTGTGCCTGGACCTGCCGCCCGAACTGGTCGACGTCAACGTGCATCCGTCCAAGATCGAGGTGCGCTTTCGCGAATCGCGGGCGGTGCACCAGTTCGTCTATCACGCCGTGCAGCGTTGCCTGGCGCGGCAGGCGGGCGAGAACGGCGACAGCCTGCATACCGAAGGCGCCCGCGCGGATGCCGCGGGCATGCCGGTGCCCGGGGCGGGCGTGCGGATCGCGGCGACCAGTCCCGCGCAGCCCGGCCGGCAGTGGATCGACTACACCGCCGCCGCGCGGCAGACCGACCTTGGCATCGCGCAACCGCGCCAGGCATATCTGGGCATGGTTCGCGACGCGCTGAGCCCGCGCACCGGCGTGCAGCCATCGAGCGGTTTCGTGCCCGCCAGCCGGCCGCCGGCGTGGCTGGCCGATGCGCAGGCGGCACGCGGCGCCGAACCGCCATCGCTGCTCGATGCGGGCACTGGCGCCGCACCGACGCAGCCCGCTGCGGATGACGGCTCCCACCCGCTGGGTTATGCGCTGGCGCAGCTGCATGGCATCTACGTGCTGGCGCAAAACGCGCGCGGCCTGGTGCTGGTGGACATGCACGCCGCGCACGAGCGCATCCTCTACGAGCAGATCAAGCAGGCGCTGGACACGCGGCAGATGACCGTGCAGCCGCTGCTGATCCCGGTGACGCTGCCCGCCACGCCGGTGGAGATCGGCGCCGCCGAGGAGCATCGGCAAACCCTGACGCTGCTGGGCTTCGACATCGCGCCGGTGTCGCCCACCACGCTGGCGGTGCGGGCGATTCCGGCGCTGCTCAAACAGGCCGACGCCGAGGCGCTGGCGCGTGACGTGCTGCGCGACCTGCAAGCCTATGGCGGCTCGCGCGTATTGGCCGAACGGCAGAACGAACTGCTGGCGACGCTGGCCTGCCATAGCGCCGTGCGCGCCAACCGCCGGCTGACCATCGAGGAAATGAACGCGCTGCTGCGGCAGATGGAACAGACCGAGCGCGCCGACCAGTGCAACCACGGCCGGCCCACCTGGGTGCAACTGAGCGTGACCGAACTGGACCGCCTGTTCCTGCGCGGCCAGTGACCATGGCCGCTTCCCCGCACCACACCGCGCCGGTGGTCTGCCTGCTCGGGCCGACGGCATCGGGCAAGACCGCCGCGGCGCTCGCGCTGGCCGCGCGCGCCCCGATCGAGATCATCAGCATGGATTCCGCGCTGGTCTATCGCCAGATGGACATCGGCACGGCCAAGCCCAGCGCGGACGAGCTGGCCGCGGTGCCGCACCACCTGATCGATATCCGCGATCCGCGCGACAGTTATTCGGCGGCGATGTTTGCCGCGGACACGGAAGCGCTGATCGCGCAGATCCGTGCACGCGGGCGCGAGCCGCTGATCGTCGGCGGCACCATGCTGTACTACAAGGCGCTGACCCAGGGGCTGAACGACCTGCCGCAGGCGGACCCCGCCGTGCGCGCGCAGATCGATGCGCTGGCCGCGCGAGAGGGCTGGCCGGCCTTGCATGCGCTGCTGGCGCAGGTGGATCCGGTGACCGCCGCGCGCCTGGCACCGAACGATGCCCAGCGCATCCAGCGCGCGCTGGAAATCCATCGCCTGACCGGGCAACCGATGTCAGCCCTGCTGGCCAGGCAGGGCGAAGCGCGCGCGTTCGAGGGCCAGGCGGGCGCGCGTTTTCGCGCGATTGCGCTGGAGCCGTCCGACCGCGCCGTCCTGCATCGACGCATTGCCGCGCGCTTCGATGCGATGCTGGCGGGCGGGCTGATCGAGGAAGTCGAGCGGCTGCGCGCCCGCGGCGACCTGCACGCTGGCCTGCCCTCGATCCGCTGCGTGGGATACCGTCAGGTCTGGGAGTATCTGGACGGCGAGTGCGACCGCGACACCATGCGCGAACGCGGCATCGCCGCTACCCGTCAACTGTGCAAGCGTCAGCTGACCTGGCTGCGCTCCACGCCGGAGCGGCTGGTCGTCGATTGCCTGGCACCCGATTATGTGGACCAGGTGGCGCGGCTGGCGCAGGTCGGCGAATCGCCCGATCGACGGCCTTCCACGACGACATCATGAGCGAACCCACTTCCACCGCAAACACCGCATTCACCCTTCGTGCCGCCACCGAGCAGGACTGCGAGACACTGCTGCGCCTGATCCGCGAGCTGGCCGACTACGAGAAGTTGACGCATCTGGTCGAGGCGACGCCGGCGCGCCTGCGCGAGGCGCTGTTTGGCGAGCGGCGTCATGCCGAGGCGGTGCTGGCGGAGGTCCCGGCCGAAGCGGGCTCGTCGCGCGGCGCGCACGCGGTGGGCTTTGCGCTGTTCTTCCACAATTTCTCGACCTTCCTGGCCAAGCCGGGCCTGTATCTGGAAGACCTGTACGTCGAGCCGCGATGGCGCGGGCACGGCATCGGCAAGGCCCTGCTGCAGCACCTTGCCGCGCTGGCGGTTGCGCGCGATTGCGGGCGCTTCGAGTGGTGCGTGCTGGACTGGAATACGCCGTCGATCGAGTTCTATCGGGCGATGGGGGCGGACGTGCTGCCCGACTGGCGCATCTGCCGGGTGACGGGTGCCGCGCTGCAAGCCATGGCGGCTGCCCGGGATTGATCCGTTCCGGCCTCGCCTGCCATGCCCGGGGCGGCGTGGCAGGTGAGCGCAGGGCAGCCAGGACTGGCGCTGCCCTTCGGCACGGTTATCGCGATTCCGTCCCCAGATTGGCCGTATCCGAACTGAGCGCCGGCTGGTCGATCATTTCGGCCCCACTCCCCTCGGGAAGCGCGTCCCCGCTCGTCGCCTCGTCGCCTTGCTGGCCGGCACGCGAGCTGATCTTTTCCTTCAGGCCGCGCGCCTTGTCCAGCGTGCGGTTCGCCTGGGTCTGCGCGTAATCGCTGACCTCGCGCCGCCGCGCCGCCGCCTTGTCCCGCAGTTGCGCACGCCGCCGTTCCCCCTGGTCAGGGTCGAACAGGTACATGAGGGCGGCCCCCGCTGCGGCCGCCACTGCGAAGTCCACCAGGTCCCGCGTTCCGATATGCATTTTCGCCTCCTGTCGATGTTCCGTGGATCGGTCCTGCGGCTGCGGCCGCCAGGTGTAGGCGGCATTGCATCGGCTGTGCCTGACCGGGATGGGAAGGGAGCGGCACTGCGTTCCGGACACAGAGGGCTGGCGCGGGATGACGCCGCTGCATTCTTACAGCGGGTTGTAAAACGGCGTGCGGGCGGGGGGAGATTCGTCGCAAAGGCAAGCGCTCTTTGCGTGAATGCCCTGCAAAACCCTTGGTGTTGCTTCCCTTTCCCGCGCGCGGGAAAGGGAAGCAAGTCCGATCAGACCACCACGGTCTGCGGCTGGCCTTCCTCGCGTTCGCGGATCTCGCCGATCTGCCAGACTGCCTCGCCGGCCGCCTGCAGATGACGCACGGCGCGCTCGGCATCCTCGCGCGAGACGATGACCGCCATGCCGATGCCGCAGTTGAAGACGCGATGCATTTCGTCGTCGGCGACGCGGCCTTGCGCCTGCAGCCACTGGAACAGCGGCGGCAGCGTCCAGGCGTCCCGTTGCAGCACGGCGGCAACGTTCTCGGGCAGCACGCGCGGCACGTTCTCGGTCAGGCCCCCGCCGGTGATATGCGCCATGCCCTTGACCGGCAAGGATTCGATCAGCGACAGCAGCGGCTTCACGTAGATCCGGGTCGGCGCCATGATGGCATCCTGCAGCCGCTGCCCGTGGAAGTCTGCGTTCAGGTCCGGCTTTGCCACGTCCAGGATCTTGCGCACCAGCGAGTAGCCGTTCGAATGCGCGCCCGACGATGCCAGGCCCAGCACCACGTCGCCCGGCACGATGGTGGTGCCGTCGATGATGTTGCTCTTCTCGACCGCGCCGACCGCAAAGCCGGCCAGGTCGTACTCGCCGTCCGGGTACATGCTCGGCATCTCGGCGGTTTCGCCGCCGATCAGCGCGCAGCCGGCCAGTTCGCAGCCATGGGCGATGCCCTGGATCACGGTCGCCGCGGTATCGACGTCCAGCTTGCCGCAGGCGAAGTAGTCGAGGAAAAACAGCGGTTCCGCGCCCTGCACCAGGATGTCGTTGACGCTCATCGCCACCAGATCCTGGCCGACGGTGTCATGGCGGTTCAGCTGGAACGCCAGCTTCAGCTTGGTGCCGACGCCGTCGGTGCCGGACACCAGCACCGGCTCCTTGAACTTGCGGGACAGCTCGAACAGCGCGCCGAAGCCCCCGATACCGGCCATCACTCCCTCGCGCATCGTGCGCTTGGCGAACGGCTTGATGCGGTCGACCAGCGCGTCGCCCGCGTCGATATCGACACCGGCGTCGCGGTAGGAAAGGCCTGCCTGGCCGGTGGTGGAGGATGCGCTCATGGGAATCTGCAGATCAAGGTAAATGTCGGCACTTGCGCCGGGCCGGCGGCCGGCCGGTCGGGCGAGTGAGGATTGCGGCTCTCGAGCAGCGGGTAGCAGCCCGCCCGAGTCCAGTAGAATCGCGATTTTAACGGATACAGGCTCCCGGCTTCCAGATTCTCCCGGCGGCGTGCCCGCTGCCCCTTTCGATGCCGTCTCCTCCCTCCCCGATGAACGCCCCTTTGCTGTCGCGCGAGGCCAAGCGAATCCTGCTCTGGACCACGCTGGGCATCGCGCTGTTCGCCGCGCTGCTGGCGCTGGCACCGGTGCTGACGCCCTTCCTGTTCGCGTTCATCTTCGCCTACATCCTGAACCCGGGGGTGGACTGGCTGCAACGCCACAAGGTGCCGCGAGTACTCGGCGTGACGCTGATGATCCTGCTGCTGATCGTGGTGTTCATCCTGCTGGCGCTGCTGCTGATCGCCGTGCTGCAGCACGAGATCCCGCAGCTGCGCGAACGGCTGCCGGTGCTGCTGCAGAAGCTCAATGCCGTGGTGTCGCCGCGCCTGGCGGACTTCGGCATCCGCGTGCGCTTCGACTTCCCGGGGCTGCGCCGGATGATGTCCGAGCGCTTCGCCGCCAGCCCGGAAGACATGTGGGCGGTCCTGCTGACCTATGTGCGGGTGTCGAGCTCGGCGCTGCTGACCGTCGGCGGGTTCGTGTTCCTGATCCCCATCGTGATGTTCTACCTGCTGATGGACTGGCACATGCTGATGCGCCGGATCGAGAGCGTGGTGCCGCGGCGCTGGGTGCCGAAGGTGCGGGAACTGAGCGGGGAGACCGATGCGCTGCTTTCCCAATACCTGCGCGGCCAGATCCTGGTGATGATGATCCTGGCCACGCTGTATTCCGTCGGGCTGTGGATCGCCGGGTTCGACCTGGCGATTCCGGTGGGCATCTTCACCGGACTGGCGGTCTTCATCCCGTATATCGGCTTCGGCATGGGCCTTGCGCTGGCCATCGTGGCGGCGCTGCTGCAGTTCGGCGACTGGTATGGACTGATCGCGGTGGCGATCGTCTATGGCATCGGGCAGTTCGTCGAGAGCTTCTACCTGACGCCGCGGCTGGTGGGCGAGCGCATTGGCCTGCACCCACTGGTGGTGATCTTCGCGCTGCTGGCGTTCGGGCAGATGTTCGGCTTCTTCGGCGTACTGCTGGCGCTGCCCACCTGCGCGGTGCTGCTGGTCGGCGCACGGCAGCTGCGCCGGCTGTACCTGACCAGCGACCTCTACCGCAAGTAGGGCAACCCTCCGAGAGACATCGCGCATAGCAGGCGAATCCATGTCATACCGCCCGAAGCAACTGTCGCTGGAGCTGGGCAGCCCGCCCCCGTCGACGTTCGAGAACTTCGTCATCGCGGCCAATCGCGAGGCCGTGCAGCGCCTGCGCGAACTGCCACAGGCGATGCTGGGGGAGCAGGCGTCGGACCGGCTGCTCTATCTGTGGGGCGAGACCGGCTCCGGGCGCACGCATCTGCTGCATGCGCTGTGCGACGCCGGCATGCAGGCCGGGCTGCAATGCCGCTACCTGAGCCCGCACCACGCGCTGGCCGACTACGTGTTCGACCCGGCCTGCCAGCTTTACACCGTGGACGATGTCGAACTGCTGGACGAGGCGCGCCAGATCGGCGTGTTCTCGCTGATCAACGAAGTGCGCGCGCATGGGCGCACCGCCATCGTCAGCGCCGGGGCGTTCGCGCCGCTGTCGATGCCGGTGCGCGAGGACGTGCGCACGCGGCTGGGCTGGGGCCTGGTCTACCAGCTGGCCCCGCTGTCGGACGACGACAAGATGGCGGCGGTGCTGCAGGCGGCCCGTGAGCGAGGGCTGCAATTCTCGCCGGAAATCACCCACTGGCTGGTGACCCGGCATTACCGGGACATGCCCAGCCTGATGGCGCTGCTGGACGCGCTGGACACCTATTCCCTCGAAAAGAAGCGGCCGGTGACGCTGCCGCTGCTGCGCCAGATGTTTGCCGAACTGCGCGAATAACCGCGCCGCGCCCCGGCATGCAGCCCGCTGCCTGCAGGCAACGCAGGCAGCGCGCTGGCGCTGCGCGAGGCGGGCACCGGCTCGCTGCAATCCCTTAAGGTAAAATCGCCGCCCATGAATCTGGCATTGTTCGATCTCGACCACACCCTGCTGCCGACCGACAGCGGCCACCAATGGGGCCGCTTCCTGGTCCGGCATGGTGTCGTCGACGAGGAAAGCTTCCTGCGCAGGAACGAGGAGTTCTTCGGCCAATACAAGGCCGGCGTCCTCGACATCCATGCGTTTCTGCGCTTTGCGCTGGCGCCGCTCGCCGCGCATCCGCGCGCGCAGCTGGAGCAGTGGCGCGACGCCTACATGCGCGAGGCCATCGAGCCGGCCATGACGCCGCAGGCGCGCGCCTTGGTCAGGAAGCACCTGGACGCCGGCGACCTGTGCGCGCTGGTGACGGCAACCAACAGCTTCATCACCGCGCCGATCTGCGCCGCCTTCGGCATCAAGCATCTGATCGCCACGGAGCCGGCCACCGCCGACGGCACGCCGGGCGGTCAGTTCACCGGCGAGGTGGCCGGGCTGCCGAGCTTTCGCGAAGGCAAGATAGACCGGGTGCACAGCTGGCTGAAGGGGCTCGGCACCCGCCTGGACGACTTCGCCACCACCACGTTCTACAGCGACTCCATCAACGACCTGCCGCTGCTGGAGAAGGTCAGCGACCCGATCGCCACCAACCCTGACGATCGTCTCCGCCACCATGCCGCCGCGGCAGGCTGGCGCATCATGGACCTGTTCTGACGTGATCAAGAAACTCATCAACCGCCTGCTGGGCAAACCCGGGCCCAGGCTGCGCCGCGCCGGCCGCGCACACACTCCCCGCATCTACACGGCCGACCAACACCAGATCGACCCGACCCTGCTGTCGCGCAACGCGGTCAAGGTCACCAGCACGCTGCAGCAGGCGGGTTTCCAGGCCTTCGTGGTCGGTGGCGCGGTGCGCGACCTGCTGCTGGGGATCAAGCCGAAGGACTTCGACGTGGCGACCAACGCCACGCCGGAGCAGGTGCAGGCGCTGTTCCGCCGCTCGCGGATCATCGGCCGGCGCTTCCAGATCGTGCATGTGACCTTCTACGGCGGGCGCGAGCAGGAGATCATCGAGGTTTCGACCTTCCGCGCGCTGGTCGACGCGATCGCCAGCGAAACGCTGCCGGAAGGCCGGCGCTACAAGCGCGCCGAGCTGGACACCAAGACGCATGCGATCGACGCCTCGGGCCGCGTGCTGCGCGACAACGTGTGGGGATCGCAGGCCGAAGACGCGGAGCGCCGCGACTTCACCATCAACGCGATGTACTACGATCCGGCCGAGCAGACCGTCCATGACTACCACCATGGCATGGACGACATGCGCGCGCGCACGCTGCGCATGATCGGCGACCCGGTGGTGCGCTACCGCGAAGACCCGGTGCGGATGCTGCGCGTGGTGCGCTTTGCCGCCAAGACCGGTTTCGATATCGACGAGGCCACGCGCCAGCCGATCGCCGACCTCGCCTCGCTGATCCACAACGTACCGAGCGCGCGGCTGTTCGACGAGATGCTCAAGCTGCTGATGTCCGGGCACGCCTGGGCCTCGCTGCAGGAGCTGCGCAAGGCAGGGCTGCACAAGGGCCTGCTGCCGCTGCTGGACGTGGCGCTGGAGCAGCCGATGGGACAGCGCTTCGTGCAACTGGCGCTGGACAATACCGACCGCCGGGTCAAGGCCGGCAAGCCGGTCTCGCCGGGCTTCCTGTTCGCCGCACTGCTGTGGCACCACGTGCTGGAGCAGTGGAAGACGCTGCGCGACATCGGCGACCATCCGATCGCGGCGCTGAACTCGGCGATGGACACCGTGCTGGAGCGCCAGACCGGCCAGCTGGCGATCCAGCGGCGCTTCGTCACCGACATGCGGGATATCTGGGGCATGCAGCCGCGCTTCGAGAAGCGCGTCGGCCGCATGCCCTACCGGCTGCTGGAGTCGCCGCGGTTCCGCGCCGGCTACGACTTCCTGGTGCTGCGCTGCGAGGCCGGCGAGCTGCCGGGCGAGATGGCCAGCTGGTGGCAGGACTTCCAGAATGCCGACTCGGAAGGGCGCGAGCAGCTGATCGAAGCCGCCCGGGAGGCCGAGCGCGCGGCCGGCGGCCCGGCCAGTGGCGACGGTGCCGGGCGCAAGAAGCGCCGTCGGCGGCCGTCGCGGAAATCGGATAAAGTCTCCCCCCGGGACGAGAACGACGCGGCCTCCGGGGAATCCGGCGGGCCTCGCGGGCAGCCGGAGGAAACCGAATGACACTTGCCTTCATTGGCATCGGCGCGAACCTGGGGGACGCCAGGCAGGCCGTCAAGGACGCCATCGTGTGCCTGGCCCAGCAGGTCGGCATCACCATCCTTGCGCGATCGTCGCTGTATCGCAGCGCGCCCGTCGATGCCGGCGGCGACGATTACTACAACGCGGTGGTCAAGCTCGACACGAGCCTGAGCGCCAGCCAGCTGCTGTGCGTCTGCCACCATATCGAGGATCAGTTCGGCCGCGAACGCCCGTTTCGCAATGCGCCCCGTACACTCGATCTCGATCTGCTGCTGTTCGGCAGCGAAGTGCATGACAACGCCGACCTGATGGTGCCGCATCCGCGCGTGGCGGAGCGGGCCTTCACGCTGGTGCCCCTGCTCGAACTGGACCCGGAACTGACGATTCCCGGGCTGGGACGCGCCGCCGATCACCTGGCCCGGGTGGCGGCCCAGCGGATCGACAAGGTCTCCTACTGCCAATGTACGCGCCAAGCGGAATCTCGCCTTTCTTCCTGACCGCCGGCCTGCTGGCCCTGTCCAATGTCTTCATGACCTTCGCGTGGTACGGCCACCTGAAGGACCTGGCGAGCCGGCCCTGGTATATCGCCGCCATCGTCAGCTGGGGCATCGCGCTGTTCGAGTACCTGCTGCAGGTGCCGGCCAACCGCATCGGCTTCCAGAGCGGCATCTCGCTGGCGCAGCTCAAGATCCTGCAGGAAGCGATCACGCTGACGGTATTCGTGCCGTTCTCGCTGCTGTACATGGGCCAGCCGTTCAAGCTCGACTATGTCTGGGCGGCGCTGTGCATGGTCGGCGCGGTCTACTTCATCTTCCGCAGCTAGCGCCGCATGGGGCACAATGCGGTCGCCCGGCGATCGCATCGCCGCAAGCTCGCCGCAGGCTCCCGCAAGACGGCAGGCGCTCGCATCTTCCCCCCCATCACCACAAGCCAGAGGCACGCCATGAGCTATCTGCTCGATCCTTCCCGCAAGACAGTCACCGTTCCGCGCCTGCAGGCGATGCGCGCGGCCGGCGAGAAGATCGCCATGCTGACCGCCTATGACGCCAGCTTTGCCGCGCTGCTGGACTACTGCGGCGTGGATGCGATCCTCGTCGGCGATTCGCTGGGCAATGTCATCCAGGGCCAGACCACGACCCTGCCGGTGACGCTGGAGCAGCTGGCTTACCACACCGAGTGCGTGGCGCGCGGCAACCAGACCGCGCTGCTGCTGGCCGACCTGCCGTTCGGCACCTATGGCACGCCGGAGATGGCGTTCCAGAGCGCGGTGACGCTGATGCGCGCCGGCGCGCAGATGGTCAAGCTCGAAGGCGGCGAGTGGCTGGCACCGACGGTGCGCTTCCTGGTCGAGCGCAGCATCCCGGTGTGCGCCCACATCGGCCTGACGCCGCAGTCGGTGCACGCCTTTGGCGGCTTCAAGGTGCAGGGCAAGACCGACGAAGGCGCCGCGCAGCTGCGGCGCGATGCGATGGCGCTGCAGGAAGCCGGCGCCCAGGTGGTGCTGATGGAAGCGGTGCCCGCCGCGCTGGCCTCGACAGTGACCCAGCAGCTGGCGGTGCCGACCATCGGTATCGGCGCGGGGGCCGACTGTTCCGGCCAGGTGCTGGTGCTGCAGGACATGCTGAATGTCTACCCGGGCCGCAAGGCGAAGTTCGTGCGCAATTTCATGGAGGGCCAGACCTCCATCGAAGGGGCGATCCGGGCCTATGTGGCGGCGGTCAAGGACGGCAGCTTCCCGGCGATCGAGCACACCTTCTCCGCCTGATTCCGGCATGGATATCGGCGCGGCTACCATGGCCGCCTTCGTGCTGCTGGCCAGCGGCGACCCGGCGCTGTGGCAGATCGTGCAGACCTCGCTGACCGTGGCGCTCGCAGGACTGGCGCTGGCCACCCCGCCCGCCATCGCCGCCGCCTATCTGATCGCCACGCACCGCTTCCCGGGCCGCCGGGTGCTGGTGGTGGTGGCGCAGGCCTTCCTGTCCTTTCCGACCGTACTGGTCGGCCTGATCCTCTATCTGCTGATGACGCGGCAGGGGCCGCTGGGCGAGCTGCAGCTGCTGTTCACGCCGACCGGCATGGTGATCGGCCAGGCCGTGATCGGCTTGCCCGTGGTGCTCGCCTTCGCGCTCGCCACCATGCAGAGTGCCGACCCACGGCTGGTGGAAACGGCGCGCGTGCTGGGCGCGGGCCCGTGGCGCACGTTCCTCACGGTGCTGCGCGAGCTGCGCTTCGGCCTGATGGCGGCGGTGGTCGCCGGCTTTGGCCGTGTCATCGCCGAGGTCGGCTCGGCGCTGATGATCGGCGGCAACATCGAGGGCTCGACCCGCACCATCACCACCGCCATCGCGCTGGAAACCAGCAAGGGCGAGTTCGCGCAGGGCATCGCGCTGGGCATCGTGCTGGTGGTGCTGGCGCTGCTGGTCAACATCCTGCTGGCATGGCTGCAGGGCGCGGGAGGCTTTCGTCGATGACACCGGCATCCCCCGCCCCGGCCACCGATGCGCTGCTGACGGTGCGCGGATTGCAGCGGCGCATCGGCGCGCGCGCCCTGTTCGATATCGACACCCTCCCCTTTCCGCGGGCCACCGCGGTGGTGCTGACCGGCGTGAACGGCGCGGGCAAGACCACGCTGCTGCGGATGGTCGCAGGCCTGGAGCCGGCCCGGGGCGCGACGGTGGAATGGACCGGGGACGACGGCCGGCCGCAACGCGCGCCGCTGGACCCGCTGCCGCCGGCGCTGCGCCGTCGCATCGCCTACATGCACCAGCACCCCTACCTGTTCCGCACGTCGGTGCGGGAGAACATCGCCTATGGGTTGCGCGCGCGCGGCATGCACGCCGGGCAGATCGAACGTCGGGTGGACGCGGCGCTGGCATGGGCCGGCATCGAGCATGTGCAGGACACCGAGCCGCAGAAGCTGTCGGGCGGGGAGATCCAGCGCGTCGCACTGGCACGCGCCAAGGTGCTGGAGCCGGACCTGCTGCTGCTGGACGAGCCGACTTCGAACCTGGACGGACGCGCGCGCGAGCAGGTGATCGCGCTGGTCAGCGAACTGGCCGCGGAAGGCCGCACCGTGGTGATGATCTGCCACGACCGCGACCTGATCAACCTGCCTGGCGTGGTGCGCTGGAAGCTGGGCGACGGGCGCCTCGACACCCACCACCGCTGAAGCCGGGGCGCGTCAGTCCGCGAGCAAGCGGGCGTGCAGCACACCGCGCAGCGAGTTGGCCAGCACCAGTCGGTCTGCGCGGCGAAGCATCGGCACGGTGATGGTCGCTTCCCGCACCGGCCCGCCCAGCCAGTGCAACGGGTCCCGCAGCACCTCGCCCCGCATCACGCCGGGCAGGATGTCGGCGTCCAGCGGCGGGGTCAGCCAATGGCCGTCCACGCGGGCGAAGACCGAACTGCGGCCGCCTTCGAGCAATTCCCCTCTGGTGTTGAAGAACAGGCTGTCGAACGCGCCAGCCCGTTCGGCCGCCTGCCAGCCGCGATCATAGGCGGCGCGATGGGTGGTCTTGTGGCGGCGCAGCGGGTCGGCCGGCGGCAATGTCTCGGTGGCCAGCGTGACGCCGACCGGACCAGTGGGCAGGGCGGCAAGGGCTGCGCCGGTGATGCCCAGCGTGCCCGACTTGTCCAGCGTCAGCCGCAGGCGCGCGCCGCCCTCGCGACAGGCACGGGCGGCCTGCTGCAATCGAGCGCGGGCAGCGTCGATATCGACAGGGAAGCCCAGCGCCGCCGCGGATGCGGCGAGCCGGGCCAGATGCGCCTCCAGCCGAAGGCACTGCCCGCTCTCCACCCGCAGCGTTTCGATCAGCGAGACGCCCGGATCGTGCTCCGTCAGGAAACGCGCCTTCCAGCCGCACTCGGCAAATTCCTGCGCCGCCACGCTGTCATGGACAATCCCCGACCCCACGCCCATCTCGCCCGCGCGAAGGCCGCGGTCCGTGAGCGGGCCGAGCACCAGCGTGCGTATCGCCACCGACAACGCGCCGCGGCCCAGGCGCTCGCCGGGTGCCGGCGCATCCATCCAGCCGATGCTGCCGGTATAGAGGCCGCGCGGAGACGATTCGAGCTCGGCAATGATCTCCATCGTCCGGCGCTTGGGCGCCCCGGTGATCGAGCCGCAGGGAAACAGGGCGTCCAGCAGGGACCCGGTTGTGGTCGCGGCCGTGGCCTGCGCGGTCACCGTGGACGTCATCTGCAGCACGGCACCGAACGGCCGGACCTCGAACAGCGCGGGGACCTTGACCGTCCCCGGCACTGCCACCCGGCCGAGGTCGTTGCGCAGCAGGTCCACGATCATCACGTTTTCCGCGCGATTCTTCGGATCGGCGGCAAGCGCGGCCGCCGCGGCGGCATCCGCCTGTGCATCGCCGGTCAAGGGTGCGGTGCCTTTCATCGGCCGGGCCACGAGGGTGCCTGCGCCCTCGTGGCGCACGAACAATTCCGGCGACAGCGACAAGACCCAGCTGTCGTCGGGCATCCGTGCCACAGCACCGTAAGGGACCGGTTGCGCTGCGCGAAGCCGGGCATACAGCGCGAGCGGGTCGCCGAAGACATCGAAGCGCAAGCGCTGGGTGTAGTTGACCTGGTAGGTATGCCCGGCGCGGATCCACTGATGAATGCGTCCAACCGCGTCGGCGAATGCCGGCGCCCCGGTGTCGCTGGTCAGGTGCAGGATGCCCGTGGGCTGGGCCGGTTGCAGGCATTGGCTCTCCAGCCACTGCTTCACCCCGCCGGCATCGAGCCGGGTCAGGGAGCGGAACCATAGCAGCCTCGCCGCGCCGCCATGGAACGGGAGCGTGCGATCCGGCGGGTGATGGACGGCGCCGGCCACCGGCGTGCCAACCAGCGGCGCGCCGAATTCATACGGGATGAAGACGCAGACATGCCAGCCGGCATCCCAGCCTTGCTGCAAGCAGCGCGTCAGGGTGTCGAGGTCGCCTGCCGCCACGTCGTTCTGACGAACGAAATCGGTGTAGAGCCGGGACGCCGGTTCGCCCGGGGCTGCCGTGGCGTCGTCGAGCAACACGAACGGTGGAAGCGGCTCGATGCCGCTCGCCAGCGGCCCGGCCGGCGGGGACCACGGGGACGGATCGAACGAAGACGGGGAGGACGACAGGGAAGACATCGGCTGCAGGTGGGAAGGCAACCGGCAGCATACCGGGGTTGGCCGGTCCAGGCGAGCGGTCCACGGCAGGACGCTGCCCTCTCCCCCGGCCCCTCTCCCGCAGGGCGGGAGAGGGGAGCAAACCCGGAGCGTTGGATGGGCTGCCGGTTTTCTCCCCTCTCCTGCGGGGCGGGAGAGGGGAGCAACCCTGGGCGATGGAATCGCCGGCGGTGCTCAGCTGAAGAAGCTCTTGACCTTGTCCAGCCAGGATTGCTCCTGCGGGCTGTGGCGGGAGCCGCCTTCATGCACCGAGCGGTCGAACTGGCGCAGCAGTTCCTTCTGCGCCTCGGTCAGCTTGACCGGCGTCTCGACGTTGACATGGACATAGAGATCGCCCGGCAGGCCGGAGCGCACACCCTTGATGCCCTTGCCGCGCAGCCGGAAGGTACGGCCGGTCTGGGTGCCCTCGGGCACCGGGAAGCTGGCCTTGCCGTCCAGCGTCGGCACCTGCAGGTCGCCGCCCAGCGCCGCGGTGGCGTACGAGATCGGCATGGTGCAATGCAGGTCGTCGCCGTCGCGCTCGAATACCGGGTGCGGCTTGATATGGACTTCGACGTACAGGTCGCCCGGCGGGCCGCCGTTGATGCCCGGCTCGCCGTTGCCGGTCGAGCGGATGCGCATGCCTTCGTCGATGCCGGCCGGGATCTTCACCTCCAGCGTCTTCTGCGACTTCAGCTTGCCCTGGCCGTGGCACTTTACGCACGGCTTGGGAATGTACTTGCCGCTGCCGTGGCACTTCGGGCAAGTCTGCTGCATGGTGAAGAAGCCCTGCGAGACGCGGACCTGGCCGACGCCCTTGCAGGTCGGGCAGGTTTCGACCGACGAACCCGGCTCGGCGCCGTCGCCGTGGCAGTGGTCGCAGTCGTCCCAGTGCGGCACGCGGATCTGCGCTTCGTGGCCATGCGCGGCCTGCTCCAGCGAGATTTCCATGCTGTAGCGCAGGTCGGCGCCACGGTAGACCTGCGGACCGCCGCGCTGGCGGCCGGCGGCCTGGCCGAAGATGTCGCCGAAGATATCGCCGAACGCCTCGGCGAACCCGCCGTACCCCTGGCCACCGCCGAAGCCGCCCGCCATGTTCGGATCCACGCCGGCATGGCCATACTGGTCGTAGGCCGCCTTCTTCTCGGGATCGGAGAGCATCTCGTAGGCCTCTTTGACCTCCTTGAACTTCTCTTCCGCTTCCTTGTTGTCCGGATTGCGGTCCGGGTGGTACTTCATCGCGAGCTTGCGATAGGCCTTCTTGACCTCGTCGTCGCTCGCGTTCTTGCCCACCCCGAGCACTTCGTAGTAGTCACGTTTTGCCATGGTGGCTCAAACCCCAGATGCCCGGCCGCACCCTTGCCTGGCGTGCGGCCGGCGAATAGCAGACAAACAGCAAAAAAGCCGAGCGGGGATTCCGACGGCGACGGCCCCGCAGGTCCGCGCTTGTCCGATATCCGCCGCCCGGCGTCGGGACTGGCCTTCGGTGCGCCGGCGGCTTGCGCCCGCGCACCGGCCGTCCGTCGCATTACTTCTTGTCGTTCACTTCCTTGAACTCGGCATCGACGACGTTGTCGTCCTGCGGCGCCGACTGCTGGGCACCGCCTGCCGCGCCCGTGGCACCGGCACCCGCCGCACCGGCAGCGCCAGCGGCAGCGCCGGCGTCGCCCGCGTTCTGCTGCATGTCGGCGTAGACCTTCTCGCCCAGCTTCTGGCTGGCCTCGGACAGCGCCTGCACCTTGGCGTCGATCTCGGCCTTGTCGCCACCGCGAGCGGCGTCTTCCAGGTCCTTGATGGCCGCCTCGATCTTCTCCTTCTCGCCGCCTTCCAGCTTGTCGCCGTACTCGGTCAGCGCCTTGCGGGTGGAGTGGATCAGCGCGTCGGCCTGGTTGCGGGCGTCAGCCAGTTCGCGGGCCTTGCGGTCTTCCTCGGCATTCGCTTCCGCGTCCTTGACCATGCGCTGGATCTCGTCTTCCGACAGACCCGAGTTGGCCTTGATCGTGATGCGGTTTTCCTTGCCGGTCGCCTTGTCCTTCGCGCCCACATGCAGGATGCCGTTGGCGTCGATGTCGAACGACACCTCGATCTGCGGCATGCCACGCGGCGCCGGCGCGATGCCTTCCAGGTTGAACTCGCCCAGCAGCTTGTTGCCGCTGGCCATCTCGCGTTCGCCCTGGTAGACCTTGATCGTCACCGCCGGCTGGTTGTCCTCGGCGGTCGAGAACACCTGCGCATGCTTGGTCGGGATCGTGGTGTTCTTGCTGATCATCTTGGTCATCACGCCGCCCAGCGTCTCGATACCGAGCGACAGCGGGGTGACGTCCAGCAGCAGCACGTCGGTACGGTCACCGGCCAGCACCGAGCCCTGGATCGCCGCGCCGACGGCCACGGCTTCGTCCGGGTTCACGTCCTTGCGGGCTTCGCGGCCGAAGAACTCGCGCACCTGCTCCTGCACCTTCGGCATGCGGGTCATGCCGCCGACCAGGATCACGTCGTCGATGTCGCTGACCTTGACGCCCGCGTCCTTGATCGCGGTACGGCACGGCTCGATCGTGCGGGTGATCAGCTCTTCCACCAGCGATTCGAACTTGGCGCGGGTAATCTTCAGGTTCAAGTGCTTCGGACCCGAGGCGTCGGCCGTGATGTACGGCAGGTTGATCTCGGTCTGCTGCGAGCTGGACAGTTCGATCTTGGCCTTTTCGGCGGCTTCCTTCAGACGCTGCAGCGCGAGCACGTCCTTCGAGAGGTCCACGCCCTGGTCCTTCTTGAACTCGCCGATGATGTAGTCGATCAGGCGCTGGTCGAAGTCCTCGCCACCGAGGAAGGTGTCGCCGTTGGTCGACAGCACTTCGAACTGCTTCTCGCCGTCCACATCCGCGATCTCGATGATCGAGATGTCGAAGGTACCGCCGCCCAGGTCATAGACGGCGATCTTGCGGTCGCCCTTCTCGCTCTTGTCCATGCCGAACGCCAGCGCGGCCGCGGTCGGCTCGTTGATGATGCGCTTGACTTCCAGGCCGGCGATGCGGCCAGCGTCCTTGGTGGCCTGGCGCTGGGCGTCGTTGAAGTAGGCGGGCACCGTGATCACGGCTTCGGTGACCGGCTCGCCGAGATAGTCCTCGGCGGTCTTCTTCATCTTGCGCAGCACTTCGGCCGACACCTGCGGCGGCGCCAGCTTCTGGTCGCGCGCGGACACCCATGCGTCGCCGTTGTCGGCCTTGACGATGGAGTACGGCATCAGGCCGATGTCCTTCTGGACTTCCTTCTCGTCGAACTTGCGGCCGATCAGGCGCTTGACGGCATACAGCGTGTTGCGGGGATTGGTCACCGCCTGCCGCTTGGCGGGCGCGCCCACCAGGATCTCGCCGTCTTCCATGTAGGCGATGATGGAGGGCGTGGTACGCGCGCCCTCGGAGTTCTCGATCACCTTGGGGGTCTTGCCCTCCATGATCGCGACGCAGCTGTTGGTGGTACCGAGGTCGATACCGATGATCTTACCCATTATTCTCTCCTCTTGAGCCATCGCTATCCGCGCGGCTTCAACTCAACCTGAGCCCGAAGTGTGGCCGGCCGGCACCTTTTCAAGGGCAGAATCGGCAAATCCGACTAATTTTGTCGGGTATGACGGCAAACGCACCGCGGATTCGCGCCAGGCGGGTGCGGTCACTCACTTCCGCCCGCCTGCCGTCCGCGCTGCCACAGCACGTCGCCGCTGCCGGCCTCCCGGTTCAGCACGCGGGCCAGCACGAACAGCAGGTCGGACAGCCTGTTCAGGTACTGCCGCGGCGCCTGGTTGACCGGCTCGGCGGCCCCCAGCGCGACCAGCGAGCGCTCGGCACGGCGGCAGACCGTGCGCCCGACATGCGCCAGGGCTGCGGCGCGGCTGCCGCCAGGCAGGATGAACTCGGCCAGCGGCGGCAGCGCCGCGTTGTATTGCGCCAGCCAGCCATCCAGGCGAGCGACCTGGGCCGGCTGCAGCAGCGCGTGACCGGGAATCGACACTTCGCCGCCCAGGTCGAACAGATCATGCTGGATCTCCAGCAGCACGGCCGCGACGCCCTCGGGCAGCGGCTCGGCGAGCAGCACGCCGAGATGCGAATTCAGTTCGTCGATATCGCCAATGGCGGCGATGCGCAGGCTGTCCTTGCCGGTGCGGCTGCCGTCGCCCAGCCCGGTGGATCCGGCATCGCCGGTACGGGTGGCGATGCGGCTAAGGCGGTTGCCCATGGCGGCTTCTCCCTCTGTAGTGCCTTCTCGTGCCTTGCCTGGCCTCTCCGGCCTTGACCTGCGCCGGCGCCCCTCTGCCCGGCAGTCCTGCCGGGCAGTATGGCGGGCCCGGCACGCGGCGTAGAATACCGTCATCGATCAAGCCGCACCACGCCTTGCCGTACCGCATCCGGATTGCCTCGCCGCACCGGCGTGCCGCGGGGCGCAGCGCCCAAGCCGGAGACCACGATGAATCATCCCACGCCCCACGCCGCGCTGGAGCGCCGCCCCCTGCCCCCGACCGTCGCCGATGCGCTGCAGGCCCGCTTCGGCGAGCGTTTCACCACCTCCGCCGGCATGCGCGAGCACCATGGTCGCGACGAGTCGCCCTTCCCGCCGGCGCTGCCCGATGCCGTGGTCTTTGCGCGCAGCACCGAGGAGGTCGCCGAAGTCGCGCGGCTGTGCCACGCCCATGACGTGCCGCTGATCCCCTACGGCGCCGGCTCCTCGCTGGAAGGCCACCTGCTGGCCGTGGCCGGCGGCATCAGCCTCGATCTGTCCCAGATGAACGGCGTGCTGGCGGTGCGTACCGAGGACCTGACGGTGACCGTGCAGGCCGGCGTCACACGCAAGCAGCTGAACCAGGAGATCAAGGACACCGGGCTGTTCTTCCCCATCGACCCGGGCGCGGATGCCTCCATCGGCGGCATGTGCGCCACGCGCGCCTCCGGCACCAACGCCGTGCGCTACGGCACCATGCGCGAGAACGTCCTGGCGCTGACGGTGGTCACCGCCGACGGCCGCACGATCCGCACCGGCACGCAGGCGCGCAAGTCGTCGGCGGGCTATGACCTGACCCGGCTGTTCATCGGCAGCGAAGGAACGCTCGGCATCATCACCGAGATCACGGTGCGCGTGTACCCGCAGCCCGAGGCCATCTCGGCGGCCGTCTGCGCCTTCCCCGACATGGGCAGCGCGGTGCGGGCGGTGATCGAGACCATCCAGCTGGGCGTGCCGGTGGCGCGCGTCGAGTTCGTCGACGCGCTGGCGATCCGCGCCATCAACCGGCACGACAAGCTGACCCTGCCGGAAAGCCCGCACCTGTTCTTCGAATTCCACGGCAGCGAGGCCGGCGTGCGCGAGCAGGCCGAGACGGTGCAGCAGATCTGCGCCGAGCACGGCGGCAGCGGCTTCGAATGGGCCACCCGTCCGGAGGACCGCAGCCGGCTCTGGAACGCGCGGCACAACGCCTACTTCGCCATGCTGCAACTGAAGCCCGGCTGCCGCGCCGTCACCACCGACGTCTGCGTGCCGATCTCGCGGCTGGCCGACTGCGTCACCGAGACCGAGCGCGACCTGATCGCCTCCGGCCTGCCTTGCCCCATCGTCGGCCATGTCGGCGACGGCAACTTCCATGTCGCCATCCTGACCGACCCGGCGCGTCCGCAGGAACTGGAACAGGCCGAGCAGATCAACGCGGCCATCGTCGCGCGCGCGCTGGCGATGGGCGGCACCTGCACCGGCGAGCATGGCGTGGGGCTGCACAAGATGGATTTCCTCGTCAGCGAGCACGGCGAGGACGCGCTGGACCTGATGCGCGCGATCAAGGGCGCGCTGGACCCCAGGGGCATCCTCAACCCGGGCAAGATCTTCCGCGCGACCCGCTAGGCCGCCGTCATGGCCTCGCTGTTCAACCGGGTGCCGCCGCTGCACCTGCTGATCGCCTTCGAAGCCGCGGCGCGGCTGGGCAGCTTCGCGCGCGCGGCCGAGGAGCTGTCCGTCACGCCCAGCGCCGTGTCGCATCGCATCCGCAATCTGGAAGAGCTGTGGGGCGAGGACCTGTTCGTCCGCACCAACACGGCACTGCGGCTGACCGCCAGCGGCATGCGCTACCTGCGCAACGTGCAGGACGCGCTCAAGTCGCTCAACGAGCTGGCCCGTCCCGAATTCAACAAGCTGCGCACCCGGCTGCGGGTGGCGACGCCGCCGACCTTCGGGCGCCAGCACCTGGTGCCGCGGCTGCCCGAGTTCGCCGCGCTGTACCCGCATATCGACCTCGAGCTGCATCTGGCGATTCCGTTTCTCGACGTCAAGGCCGAGGACACCGACGTCGAGGTGCGCTATGGCAGCGGCCGCTACCCCGACCTGAAGACCACGCGCCTGCTGGTCGAGCCGGTGTTTCCCGCCTGCGGACGCGAGTACTATGAACGCATCGACGGCCGCTCGATTACCCGGCCGGAGCACCTTGCCAACCTGGTATTGCTGCGCAGCCCGCTGGAGCCGTGGAAGCCGTGGTTCGAGACCGCCGGGCTGGACTGGCCCGAGCCGCAGACCGGCCCGCAGTTCAACGATATCGGCTTCATGCTGGAGGCGGTGGCGTCGAACCAGGGGGTCGCGCTGGTGCGGCAACGCATGGCGCGGCACTGGCTGTCCCTGGGCCAGATGGTGCGCCTGCTCGATATCGAGTCGGAGTCCCCGCATGGCTACTACATCGTCGAGCGGGAGCAGGCCCCGCTCAAGCCCGAGGCGCGCTACTTCATCGACTGGCTGCTCGGCCTGGAGTGGTAGCCCGCATGAGCATTTTTTGAGGCAGCGCCGCGCCGAATTCACCGGCCGCGCGGCCCCGGCGCCGACGGGTGTGCGCTATAGTCGGCCGTCCCTGCCCCGGCCAGGCCCTGCGCCGCCGGGACCATGAAGGAGTTGCCATGAACGCCCCGCAAGATGCCGCCCTGGCCACCCGATCCGCGTCGATCGCACCGGCCGTCACGGCGGAACTGCTGTCGGAACTCGCGCGGATCGTGCCCGAGCCGGCGCTGCTGACCCGTCCCGAAGACACCGTGCCGTACGAGTGCGACGGCCTTGCCGCCTACCGGCAGGTGCCGCTGGCGGTGGTGCTGCCCGAGACCGAGGCGCAGGTGCAGGCGGTGCTGCGCGTCTGCCATCGGCTGCAGGTGCCGGTGGTGCCGCGCGGCGCGGGTACCAGCCTGTCGGGCGGCGCGATGCCGATCGCCGAGGGCGTGGTGCTGTCGCTGGCCAAGTTCAAGCGCATCCTGAAACTCGACCCGCTCGCGCGCGTTGCCGTGGTCCAGCCCGGCGTGCGCAACCTGGCCATCTCCGAGGCGGCCGCGCCCTACAACCTCTACTACGCGCCGGACCCGTCGTCCCAGATCGCTTGCACCATCGGTGGCAACGTCGCCGAGAATTCGGGCGGCGTGCATTGCCTGAAGTACGGCCTGACGGTGCACAACGTGCTGAAAGTGCGCGCGGTGACGATGGAAGGCGAGATCGTCGAATTCGGCGGCGACGCGCCCGATGCCCCGGGCCTGGACCTGCTGGCCGTGCTGATCGGCTCCGAGGGCATGCTGGCGGTGACCACCGAGGTCACGGTCCGGCTGGTGCCCAAGCCGCAGCTCGCGCAGGTGATCATGGCCAGTTTCGACGACGTCGAGAAAGGCGGCAATGCCGTCGCCGACGTGATTGCCGCCGGCATCATCCCGGCGGGTCTCGAAATGATGGACAAGCCGGCCACTGCGGCGGTGGAAGAGTTCGTCCACGCCGGCTACGACGTCGATGCCGCCGCCATCCTGCTGTGCGAATCCGATGGCACGCCCGAGGAAGTCGCCGAGGAGATCGAGCGGATGAGCGAGGTGCTGCGCGCCTCGGGCGCGACCCGGATCACCGTGTCGCAAAGCGAGGCCGAGCGGCTGCGCTTCTGGAGCGGCCGCAAGAACGCGTTTCCGGCGGCCGGACGGATCTCGCCAGACTACTACTGCATGGACGGCACCATCCCGCGCAAGCATATCGGCACGCTGCTCAAGCGCATCGAGGCGATGGAGGGCAAGTACGGCCTGCGCTGCATCAACGTATTCCATGCCGGCGACGGCAACATGCACCCGCTGATCCTGTTCGATGGCGCCGACCATGACGAATGGCAGCGCGCCGAGCTGTTCGGCGCGGACATCCTGGAGACCTGCGTCGAGCTGGGCGGCACGGTCACCGGGGAGCACGGCGTCGGCGTCGAGAAGCTCAATTCGATGTGCGTGCAGTTTTCGCCCCAGGAGCGCGAGGCGTTCCTGCGCGTCAAGGCCGCCTTCGACCCGGCGCGGCTGCTCAACCCCGACAAGGCCATCCCGACGCTGGCGCGCTGCGCCGAGTACGGCAAGCTCCATGTGCGGGGTGGCGTGCTGCCGCATCCCGATCTGCCGCGCTTCTGAGCGGGGACCGGATCCGCTTCATGTCCCGACGCTCCTCCGCCCCGCCCGCCGGCACCGCCCGAGCGCGGCCCAAGCCGCAGCCGGAGTCGCACGAGCCGCGCCGCCGGCAGGAGGCGTTCATCCGCCAGTACCTGGGCAAGCCGGACTCGGGCTGGCGCCAGCGCTGGTACACCATCATCTTCGAGGCGGACACCCGCCAGGGACAGCTGTTCGACGTCACGCTGCTGCTGGCCATCGTCGCCAGCGTGCTGGTGGTGATGTTCGACAGCGTGCCGCACATCCACGCGCGCTTCGGCACACCGCTGACCGTGCTGGAGTGGACCTTCACGCTGGCCTTCACCGCCGAGTACCTGATGCGGGTACTGGTGGTGCGCCGGCCGCTGCGCTATGTCTTCAGCTTCTTCGGCATCATCGACTTCGTGTCGATCATGCCGACCTGGCTGGCCTTCTTCGTGCCCGAGCTCGCCTTCCTGATCGACGTGCGGCTGCTGCGGCTGCTGCGCGTGTTCCGCATCCTGAAGCTGACGGTCTATTTCGAGGAAGCGCAGATCCTGTACCGGGCGCTGGCCAACAGCCGCCGCAAGATCTTCGTGTTCCTGGGCACCGTGTTCATCATCACGGTGATCCTCGGCACGGTGATGTACGTGGTCGAGGGCCCGGAGCACGGCTTCCACAGCATTCCGCTGAGCATGTACTGGGCGGTGGTGACGCTGACCACCACCGGCTTCGGCGACATGGTGCCCAAGACCGCGGCCGGGCAATTCATCACCTCGCTGACCATCCTGCTGGGCTACGGCATCATCGCCTTCCCCACCGGGATCGTCGGCGCCGAACTGGCGGCGAGCATCATCCGCCGGCCGCTGACCACGCGCACCTGCGTCTATTGCCTGACCGAGGGCCACGACCCGGACGCCAACTACTGCCGGCATTGCGGCAAGCCGCTGCCGGCCTACCAGATGGACGACAGCGGCGACGAGGGCACCGCCACCGGCGCGGCCAGGTCCGCGGGCCAGGACGACGGCAACCGCTCCGGCCCGCCTGGCTGACGCATCCCTGCCGACACAGAAGAACAGACCGAGACACCTATCCCCCAGCCATGCAAGACAGCCCCGACGCCCTGCGCGATACCTTTCGCGACGTGATCCGGCGCGCCAGCGCCAGCCGCACGCCGCTGCGGCTGGCCGGCGGCCGCAGCAAGGACTTCTACGGGCAGACGCCCACCGGCGAGCTGCTCGACACCCGCGGCTATGCCGGCATCGTCGATTACGATCCCGCCGAGCTGGTGATCACCGCGCGTTGCGGCACGCCGCTGCGCGAGATCGAAGCGGCGCTCGCCGACCGCCGCCAGATGCTGGCTTTCGAGCCGCCGCACTTCGGCGCCGCCACGCTCGGCGGCGCGGTCGCGGCGGGACTGTCGGGTCCGCGCCGGCAGGCGGTCGGCGCGCTGCGCGACTTCGTGCTGGGCGTCAGCATGATGGACGGCCGTGGCGACGTGCTGCATTTCGGCGGACAGGTGATGAAGAACGTGGCGGGCTACGACGTGTCCCGGCTGCTGGCCGGCTCGATGGGCACGCTCGGCCTGATCCTGGACGTCTCGCTGAAGGTGCTGCCGCTGCCGTTCGACGACGCCACGCTGCGCTTCGAACTGGCGCAGGACGAAGCGCTGCGGCGCCTGAACGAATGGGGCGGACAGCCGCTGCCGATCGCCGCCTCGGCCTGGCACGACGGCGTGCTCTGGGTGCGGCTGTCGGGCGCGGCGGCCGCGCTGCGCGCCGCACGGGAGCGCCTGGGCGGCGAAGCGGTCGATCCGGATGCCGCCGCAACGCTGTGGCATCAGCTGCGCGAGCAGACCCACGCGTTCTTCGCGCCCGCGCATGCCGGCGCGCCGCTGTGGCGCCTGGCGGTGCCGACCACCGCCGCGCCACTGCCGCTGCCGGGCGATGGCGCGCTGCTGGTCGAATGGGGCGGCGGGCAGCGCTGGTGGCTGCCGGCGCAGCCGGTGCCGGCGGCGCAGGTGCGCGCGGTCGCGCTGGCCGCGGGCGGCCACGCCACCCTCTTTCGCAACGGCGACAAGGACGAAGGCGTGTTCACGCCGCTGGCCGCGCCGCTGGCGGCGATCCAGGCCCGCCTGAAGGCCGCCTTCGACCCCGCCGGCATCTTCAACCCGGGACGGATGTACCCCTCGCTCTGATCGTCCCACCACCGGATCCTGCCCTGCCGCCAATGGCGGCGGGCCCTGACGAAGCCATCATGCAGACCACCCTCGCTGACTTCCTGCGCGACACGCCCGATGGCGAAGAAGCCAAGGCCATCATCGGCAAATGCGTGCATTGCGGCTTCTGTACCGCGACCTGTCCCACCTACCAGCTGCTCGGCGACGAGCTCGACGGTCCGCGCGGCCGCATCTACCTGATGAAGCAGGCGGTAGAAGGCAACCCGGTCACCGACAGCACCCGGATGCATCTGGACCGCTGCCTGACCTGCCGCAACTGCGAATCGACCTGCCCCTCGGGCGTGCGCTACGGACGCCTGGTCGATATCGGCCGGCAGGTGGTCGAGGACCGGCTCGACTCGCAGGGCATGCGCCGGCCGCTGCGGCAGCGTCTGACGCGCTGGGCACTGCGCGAGGGGCTGACGCGGCCTCGCCTGTTCGGCGCGGCGATGCGCGCGGGCCAGCTGGCTCGCCCGCTGCTGCCGCCCGTGCTGCGCAACAAGGTGCCGGTGTCCCGCCCGGCAAGCGCGTGGCCGCAGCGCGAGCATGCCCGCAAGATGTTGCTGCTGGCCGGATGCGTGCAGCCGTCGATGTCGCCGGACATCAACCCGGCCACCGCGCGCGTGCTGGATCGCCTTGGCGTGCAGCTGGTGGTGGCGCGGGAAGCCGGATGCTGCGGTGCGATCCGTTATCACAACGGTGATCAACCCGGCGGGCTGGACGACATGCGCCGCAACATCGACGCCTGGTGGCCGCATGTCGAGGCGGGCGTAGAAGCAATCGTGATGAACGCCTCCGGTTGCGGGGCGCTGGTGCGCGAGTATGGCCACCTGCTGCGCAACGACCCCGTCTATGCGCAGCGGGCCGCCCGCATCTCGGCGCTCACGCGCGATGTCTCCGAACTGCTGCCCGAGTTCGATGCCCAGTTGCGGACGCTGGCCGAGGCCGCGCCGGAACCGCGCGAACGGGTGGCCTGGCACCCGCCGTGCACCCTGCAGCACGGGCAGCAGATCCGCGGCAAGGTCGAATCGCTCTTGACCGCACTCGGCGTGGAAGTCAAACTCTGCGCTGACAGCCACCTGTGCTGCGGCTCGGCGGGTACCTACTCGGTACTGCAGCCCGAGCTGGCTTATCGCCTGCGCGACAACAAGCTCGCCAACCTGCAAGCCACGCAGCCGGACACCATCGTGTCGGCCAATATCGGCTGCATCACCCACCTGCAAAGCGGCACGCAGACGCCGGTGTTGCACTGGATCGAACTGGTGGACCGCATTCTGCCCTGAGCCGCCTCGCGTGGCTGGCGGGCCAGGGAGGCTGTGCGCGGATGGCGCCGGGCGGGCGTCATCCTCTTTTCCCCGCCTCCCCGGCCCGTCGATCGAATGCTGCAAACGTTTGCGATCCTGCTTGTCTTCCAGTCCGTCGGCGAAGTGCTCAGCTTCGCGCTGCGGCTGCCGGTACCCGGGCCCGTCATCGGCATGATGCTGCTGTTCTGCTGGCTCGCCGTCGACGACCGCCTGCTGCCGGTGATCCAGGACACCTCGTCGGCACTGCTGCGCCACCTGTCGCTGCTGTTCGTGCCGGCCGGGGTCGGCATCATGGTCCACGCGCACCGGATCGGCGGCGAATGGCTGCCCATCGTCGTCGCGCTGGTGCTGTCGACCTGGCTGGCGATCGCCACCACCGCGCTGGTCACGCGCGCGCTGATGCGGCGCGAGTCAGCCCGTCACGGCGGCGAGCCGGCGGACAAGGGGCAGGCATGACGCCGCGGCTCAGCGAAATCTGGGTCTACCTCGCCGCCAGCCCGCTGCTGGGGCTGACCGCGACGCTGCTGGCCTATGTCCTCGCCTTCCGCATCTACGAACGCAGCCGATTTTCGCCGCTGGCCAATCCGGTGCTGATTTCCGTCGCGCTGCTGGTGGCCGTGCTGACCGTCACCGGCACGCCTTACCAGACCTATTTCGACGGCGCCCAGTTCGTCCACTTCCTGCTCGGTCCGGCCACCGTCGCGCTGGCGGTGCCGCTCTACCTGCAGTTGCCCAAGCTTCGGGCGCATGTCTTTCCGCTGCTGGTGGGACTGCTGGCGGGCTCGGCCGTGGCGGTCGTATCGGCGGTCGGCATCGCCTGGCTGCTGGGCGGATCGCCCGAGGTGCTGCGCTCGCTGGCGCCGAAGTCCGTGACCATCCCCATTGCCATGGGCGTCGCCGAGAAGATCGGCGGCCTGCCCTCCCTGACCGCGGTGCTGGTAATGGCCACCGGCATCATCGGCGCGGTCAGTACCACGCGCCTGCTGAACCTGCTGCGCGTGCGCGACTACAGCGTGCGCGGCTTTGCCACCGGCCTTGCCGCCCACGGCATCGGCACGGCACGTGCTTTCCAGGTCAGCGAGGAAGCCGGCGCGTTCGCCGCGCTCGGCATGGGGCTCAATGGCGTATTGACCGCCGTGCTGGTGCCGCTGGTGGCCGCCTGGCTGCCGCGCTAGCCTCCGACGCAAGCGCGTCCGGGCGGTGGCTCGACCGTGCCCCCCCCCGCGCGTGCGGGCCTGTCCTGTCGTTCCGTGCGGCCCCGCCGCCCAGCTCCGCCGGCCCCGGAGCCACGTAAGAAGGGGAAATCATGGTTTTCAGAATTGCACTGACGCTCGTGTCCATCTTCGTTGCCTGGGGAATCGTGTCTCCCGGCAGCCTGGGGGAGTCCATGCAGTGGCTGCTGACCGGGGTGATCGGGCGGGTCGGCTGGTTCTACCTGCTGGCGATGTTCGGCTTCCTGGTGTTCGCGCTCTACCTGGCGTTCAGCCGCTTCGGCTACATCCGTCTGGGGGGCGAAGACGCGGAGCCGCACTTTCACCGCGTCAGCTGGTTCTCGATGCTGTTCGCCGCCGGCATGGGCATCGGCCTGGTGTTCTGGGGCGTGGCCGAACCGGTCTCGCACTACGCCAAGCCGCCGCTCGGGCTGGAACCGCTGAGTCCCCAATCGGCCGGCGCGGGCCTGCGTTTTGCCTTCTTCCACTGGGGACTGCAGCCCTGGGCCGCCTATTCGATCATTGCGCTCGCGCTGGCCTTCTTCCAGTTCAACCGCAATCGCCCGATGCTGATCAGCACCACCTTCGAGCCGCTGATCGGCGCGCGCGCCAATGGCCCGATCGGCAAGGCGATCGATGTGCTGGCGCTGATCGCCACGGCCTTCGGCGTGGCGACGTCGCTCGGCCTGGGAGCGATGCAGATCGGCGCCGGGCTGGAGCGCGTGTTCGGCGTGCCCAATACCGTGGCGGCCGAGCTGATCGTCATCGCCGTGGCCAGCGCCCTTTATATCGCCTCGTCGATGAGCGGGCTGACGCGCGGCATCCAGTGGCTCAGCAACTTCAACATGCTGCTGGCGCTGTTGCTGTTGCTGTCCGTGTTCGTGCTCGGCCCCACCTCCTTCATCCTCGATGCGGCCACCACCACGCTGGGCGCCTACCTCGACGGACTGGTCGGCATGAGTCTGCGCATGACGCCGTTCAGCCGCGGCACCTGGGTAGCCGACTGGACGCTGTTCTACTGGGCGTGGTGGATCGCGTGGGCGCCGTTCGTGGGCACCTTCATCGCCCGTATCTCGTATGGCCGCACGGTGCGCGAATTCATCATCGGCGTGCTGCTGGTGCCGTCGATCATCAGCTTCCTGTGGTTCTCGGTATTCGGCGGAGCCGGCCTGTACGCCGCCATCTTCGAACAGGTGCCCATCGTCCAGGCAGTGCAGCAGGACGCCTCGCTCGCGCTGTTCGCGCTGCTCGACGCCTATCCGGCCGCCACGCTGACCTCGATCGTGGCGATCCTGCTGGTGCTGGTGTTCTTCGTCACCTCGGCGGATTCGGCCACCTATGTGCTGGGCATGATGTCGGACCGCGGCAACCCGCAACCGCCGTCCCGCTACAAGCTGACGTGGGGCCTGTTGATCGCGCTGATCGCCGGCGTGCTGCTGCTGTCGGGCGGGCTGGAAGGGTTGCAGGCCATGTCGATCCTGGCGGCGCTGCCCTTCGCCATCGTCATGTCGCTGATGTGCGTGGCGCTGTTCCGCGCCATGGACGAGGAATCGACCAGCCTGTCCCGCCGGCGCCACGCCCGCGACCGGCTGCTGGAGCGCCTGCTGCGCGAGCGTGAAACCGCGCCGGCCCCAGGACCGCCACAGGACTGATGCCGTCACGGCGCCTTTCGCATGTGCGCCATGCCGCTGTGTCGCGCCTGGCACAGGCATTACCGTAGCGTCACCGGACGGGCACGGCGGCGCCGTGCGCCGCCCCTTGCAGTTCGCAGTCGCAGTCGCAGTCGAAGTCGAAGTTGAAGTTTGCAGTCCCGCAGTGGTGTACCGACGCAGCAAACCAACCATAACGATCTGGAGACAAAGCATGCAGGGACCCATCTGGAAAACCGCCGCGCTGGCCATGGCCGCCGCGGCAACGCTGCTCGCCGGTTGTGGCGGGGACGATGACGATCCGGTCGTCACCCCTCCGCCCTCGCCGCCGCCGGCACCGGAAGAACGACGGGCGCAGGATGACCGGACCTTCACGGTCGATCCGGCCACGCTGCCCTTCCAGGCCCTGGCCGGCGCGCCCGACGCGGACCGCTGGTGGGGGCAGCTCGACGGCAGCGGCTATCGCATCGAAGTGCCCAGGAACTGGAACGGCAGGCTGGTGATGTATGCCCACGGCTATGCCGGCACCGGACCGGGGCTGAACGTCAGCAACCCGTCCATCCGCCGCCATCTGCTCGAGGCCGGCTATGCCTGGGCGGCATCGAGCTACTCCAAGAACTACTACGATGTGCGCGTCGGCGTGGAGGACACCAACGCGCTGGCGCTGGCGTTCCAGCGCATCGCCAGCGAGAACGGCCGCACGCTCGCGGCACCTTCGCGGCTCTATATCGTCGGCCATTCGATGGGCGGGCACGTGGCGGCGGCCGCGGTGGACGAGGAGAACATCGCCTCGGCCAAGCATTCGGTGCGCTATCACGGCGCGGTGCCGATGTGCGGGGTGATGGGCGACACCGAGCTGTTCAACTACTTCGCTGCCTACCAGACCGCCGCGCAGCAGCTGGCCGGCTTCCCGGCCACTGCCTGGCCGGTGGCGAACTGGGCCGACATTGCCGCAGCGGTACGATCGGCGCTGTTCGTCGCCTACCCCGGCCAGACCACCGCGCAAGGCGATCGGCTCAAGCAGGTCGTCAAGGGCCTGACCGGCGGCGAACGTCCGCTGTTCGACATCAGCTTCGGCGGTCCGGCCGCGCAGGGACTGCAGGACGCGGTGTGGAGCACGTTCGGCCAGGACGGCAGCGTCAATGGCATCCTCAACGCCAACGTGGCCAACACCGAGGGCATTACCTTCCAGCTCGACAACAACGCCGCCGTGTCGGCGCTGGAGCAGTCGTTCAATGCATCGATCTACCGGGTGAAGGGAAGCGAGGAAGCCAACCGTGCGCGCCGCGACGGCCTGCGCTGGATCCCCAGGGCGAACGCCCGCATCGGCGTGCCGGTGGTCACGCTGCATACGCTGGGCGACATGTACGTGCCGTTCAGCATGCAGCAGATCTACAAACGCCGCGCCGACAGCAACGGCACCGCAAACTGGCTTGTGCAGCGCGCCATCCGCGGCATCAGCCATTGCGACTTCACCGTGGCCGAGCAGGCGCGCGCCTTCGACGACATGGTGAACTGGGAGCAGAACGGCGTGCGGCCGGAAGGCGATGAGGTGCTGGACGCGGGCGTCGTGGCAGCGGCCAACTATGGCTGCCGCTTCACCGACAACACGCTCGGCGTGGACGACTCCGCCAGCACGGCGGGGCTGCGTCAGCTGGTGCAGCAGACCGCGCCCTGCCAGTAAGCGCAGCGCGGTGCAGGATCGTCGGTGCAAGACGGTTCATCCCGCCACGGCGGGATGAACCGTCGCTACCCGAGCAGCGCCTCGATATCGGCCTTGATGTCCTCCGGCCGCGTGGTCGGTGCATAGCGCTTGAATACGGTGCCATCGCGGCGCAGCAGGAACTTGGTGAAATTCCACTTGATCGCGCCGATGCCGAGCAGCCCCGGCGCTTCCGAGGTCAGCCAGCGATAGAGCGGATGGGCATTGGCGCCATTGACGTCGATCTTGGCGAACAGCGGGAACCGCACCCGGAAGCGCGTTTCACAGAAGGCGCCGATCTGCTGCGCATCGCCCGGCTCCTGCTTGCCGAACTGGTTGCAGGGGAACGCCAGCACGTTGAAGCCGCGCGGGCCGTATTCCTCCTGCAACTGCTGCAGCCCCGCGTACTGCGGGGTGAAGCCGCACTCGCTGGCGGTATTGACGATCAGCAGCACCTGCCCGTCGAAACGGGACAGCGGCACGGATTCGCCCGCGAGCGACTCGGCGGTGAACTGGTAGACGTTGTTCATGGCGACCTCCTCACAAGATTGGCAGCATAGCGCACCCGGCGGCCGTGCCGGTCCCGCAGCGAATCTATAATCGATCCTTCCGCCGCCAACCCGGCCCCCCTCGCCACCGAAGTCAGCCGTACCATGCCGGTCATCTCCGCCAATCTGCAAGCCGTCAGGCTTCGTCTTGCCGCCGCCGAGCAACAGGCCGGCCGCCCCGCCGGCAGCGTCGCGCTGCTTGCCGTCTCCAAGACCTTTCCGCCGCACGCGGTGCGCGAGGCGTTCGACGCCGGCCAGCGCGCCTTCGGCGAGAACTACGTGCAGGAAGGCGTGGACAAGATCGCGGCGCTCGCGGCACTGCGCGCCGAGCTGGAATGGCATTTCATCGGCCCGCTGCAGAGCAACAAGACGCGCACCGTGGCCGAGCAATTCGACTGGGTGCATTCGGTGGACCGGCTGCGGATCGCCGAGCGGCTGTCCGCGCAGCGTCCCGCGTCGCTCGCGCCGCTGCAGGTTTGCCTCCAGGTCAATATCAGCGGCGAGGCGAGCAAGAGCGGCGTGGCGCCAGCGGACGTGCTGCCGCTCGCGCGCGCCATCGCCGGCCTGCCGAACCTGACGCTGCGCGGCCTGATGGCGATTCCCGAACCCAGCGACGATCCGGTGGCGCAGCGCAGGCCCTTCGCCGCCCTGCGGGCGCTGCTCGACACGCTGCGCAGGGAGGGACTGGCGCTCGATACCTTGTCGATGGGCATGTCGGCCGACCTCGAGGCGGCAATCGCCGAAGGCGCCACCATCGTGCGCGTCGGCACCGCCATCTTCGGCGCCCGGCCGCCTGCCCGGCCCTGATCCTACGAATCCTTCCGACCTCCCTGAACCAGGAAACCCGATGCTCAACAACCTGACCTTTGGCTTCGTCGGCGGCGGCAATCTTGCCACCGCACTGATCGGCGGACTGATCGCCCGCGGCGTGCCGGCCGGCGCCATTCGTGTCGCCGATCCCTATGCGCCGGCGCGCGAACGCCTGGCGCAGGACCATCGCGTGCAGACGGTGGCCGAGCCGGACGCCGCGCTGGCGGGCTGCGACGTGGTGGTGATGGCGACCAAGCCGCAGCAGTTCCGCGAGGCCTGCGAACAGTTGTTGCCCCATCTGCGCAGCACCGGCGCGCGCGCGCTGATCGTCAGCGTGGCGGCGGGCATCCGCCTGGCCGACATGCAGCGCTGGCTCGACGGTCACGAACGGGTGGTGCGCTCGATGCCCAATACGCCGGCACTGACCGGCATGGGCATGACCGGAATGACGGCGCCGGCCAGGCTTTCCGCGCAGGATCGCGCCATCGCCACCTCGCTCGCCGAGGCGGTTGGCAAATGCCTGTGGTTCGACAACGACGCGCAGATGGATGCCGTCACCGCCGTGTCCGGCAGCGGCCCGGCCTACGTGTTCTTCGTGCTCGAAGCGATGGAAAGGGCCGCCGCCGAGATGGGGCTGACTGCCGCGCAGGGCCGCGAGCTGGCGATCGAGACGTTCCGTGGCGCGGCGACGCTGGCCGCAAGCTCCAGCGAATCGCTGGCGACGCTGCGCGAGCGCGTGACGTCCAAGGGCGGCACCACTCATGCGGCGCTGACCGTGCTCCAGGAAGCGAAGGTCGACGACGCGGTGGTGCGGGCGCTCAAGGCGGCGGCCGCGCGTGGCGCGCAGATGGGCGAGGAGTTCGGCCGCGGGTCCTGAGCGGCCAGCGCAGGCCCCGGCCGTCGATCAACTTGCCAGCGCGGGCGAGGACGCACCGGACGATGCCGAAGCGGTCGCGCAGGGCCGGTGTGCCAGAGCGGCGGTCGCGTGCCGCAGCGATGCCCGGTGATGCTCGACCTCCATGCGCAGCGCCTCGATGGCCTGCCGCTCGCGCGCCAGTTCCGCGCGTTGGGTGGCGACCTGCTCGCGCACCAGCACCGGGGCCGGACCGCCGGCGGCGATACGGGCCGCCACGCCGCGCACCGGATCGAGGCAGCGCGCAACGACCTCCGGTGCGAGCTGCGCGCCGCGCCCGGTGTGCTGGCGGGCGGCGCGGTCGACCATGTCACTGTCGATGGCGAATGCCGGCAGGTCGCGATCCAGCGCCTCGCGCACGACGGCGCCGACCACATGGTGCGCTTCGCGAAACGACATGCCGGCGTCGCGCACCAGCGTATCGGCGAGGTCGGTCGCCGACGAGAAGTCGCGGCGGGCGCGATCGAGCATGCGCGATGCCTGCGGCATGGCGTGACCAAGCACCAGCCCGAGCAGCTCGGTGCAGCGCATCGCCTCGTCCATCGCCTCCCAGAAGCCGCGCATGGTTTCGCGGTTGCCGTCGCCACTGTGGGTGAAGTGGGTGCCCTTCAACGCGGCCAGCGAGGCGGTCAGCAGCCCAAGCATCTGGCCACCCTTGCCCTTCAGGTATTCGAGCACCACCGGGTTCTTCTTCTGCGGCATGATGCTCGACGTTCCCGCCAGGCTGTCGGGGAAGTCGATCAGGCCGAATTCCGGCGTCGACCAGACGAACAGGTCCTGCGCCACACGTCCCCATGTGATGGTGGCGATGGTGACGGCGGACAGGATCTCCCAGGCGAAATCGCGCGAGGCCACGGCGTCCAGCGAGTTGGGCGCAGGGCCGGAGAAGCCCAGCCAGCGCGCCGTGGCATCGCGGTCGATGGCAAAGCCGGTCCCGGCGAGCGCGCCCGCCCCGAGCGGGCAGGCATCGAGCGATTCCAGCGCGCGGCGCAGGCGTGCCATGTCCCGGCGCATCGCCTGCGCCACGCCGGCCAGGTAGTAGCCATAGGTGATGGGCTGCGCGGCCTGCAGATGCGTGTAGCCCGGCATCACCGTCTCGGCGAATTCCTCCGCCTTGTCCAGCACCACCGCCCGCGTTTTTGCCAGCGCCGCCAGCAGCGCCAACACGGCATCGCGGGCGCGCAACCTGTCCTGCGTCGCCAGGATGTCATTGCGGCTGCGAGCGACATGCAGGCGGCCGCCGGCATCGGCGCCGGCCACTTCCATCAGGTGGGCCTCGTAGTTGAAATAGGCATCTTCGCGCTGCGGGTCCAGCGCGACCGCATCCGGGCCCGCTTCCTCGATGTGCAACAGCGCTCGGGCCAGCGCGCCGGCCGTGTCGTCGGCGATCAGGCCGGTGCCATGGAGCATCAGCAGGTGAGCCTGGTTGATCTCGGTCAGGTAGCGAAAGCCCGCGCCGAAGTCGCGCAGCCTTGGCGCGTAGATATGCGCGCAGACTTCGGGCGCGGTCGCTTGCGTGAGGCGGCGGCTGACTTTCGAATCCATGTCGGGGTCCCCTGTCGATTCCAATCGTTGCTTCGTTGGTGTCGCAGTATGGAAATCGCCCGCCATAACGTCAAATCAGCTTTTCCGGGGTGGGCATACGGTTCTGTTATACCATCGGCCAGCCGGGCGTCAGCAGGACGCACCGCACCTGTCCCGTTTTCAAGTCAGCAGACCGCAGCATGAAGTTCAAGGAAATCAGTGCGTTCCAGGCCGTGATGCGCTCCGGCTCGATGACCGCGGCCGCCGCCGAGCTGTACACCTCGCAACCGAACGTCAGCCGCCTGATCGCACAACTGGAGTACTCCACCGGCTTGACGCTGTTCACGCGCCACGCCGGCCGGCTGAGCCCGACCGAGGAAGGCCTCGCCTTCCTGCGCGAGGTGGAGCGGGCGTTCGTCGGCCTCGATGCGCTCAAGGACGCGGCGCGCAATATCCGCAAGTTCGGCAAGGGCCGGCTGCGCATCGCCGCGGTACCGTCGCTGGCGATGACCGTGCTGCCGCTGGTGTTGCAGCGCTTCCACGCGGAGTTTCCCGACGTCAACGTCGCCATGGAAACCGGCAGCACCGAACTGGTCGCCGATCGCGTCGGCAGCCGCTATTGCGACCTCGGCCTGGTGTCGTTCCTGCCGCCCGCGGCGGTTACCGAAGCGCAGCCCATCGCCGCGCTGTCCGGTTGCTGCGTGGTGCCGCCGGGGCACCGGCTCGCGTCCTGCGAGGTGATCACGCCAGCCGACCTTGCCGGCGAGTCGTTCATCTCGATGAGCCATGGCGACGGCCTGCGCAGCGCGGTGGACGCGGCCTTCGCGGACGACGACCGGCGCGTGATGCATTTCGAGACGCCCTACGGCGCCACCATCTGCCGGCTGGTCGGCCTCGGACTGGGCGTGGGCATCGTCAACCCGCTGGTCGCGCGGATGCACACCGACGAGGTGGCGGTGCGCCCGTTCCAGCCGGCGATCCCGTTCGTCAGCTACCTGCTGCTCGCGCGCAACCGCCCCGTCAACCTGCTGGTGGACCGCTTCACCGAGCGGATGATCGAGGTCATCGAGGCCGAAACCGCATCGCTGCCGCCGACCCTATCAGGTTCTGGTATGGGCGCCCGATAGACTCGTATTTGCCCCTGCACAGCAGCCTGCGCATACTCGCTCGGACTGGCACACCGCGCCGACCCCGACGATGGGACGGTCGGACCGGTGGCATTACGATTCCAGCGAGACCCACATGAGATTGCGCAGGGCAGAACGCCCGCATGTTTCGTCGGGGAGGCGTGCCTGATGTCGGCCGCCTCCTCCTCCCGCTACCCGTTGTTCGACGCCGCCGTGGTCGGCGGTGGCCTGGTCGGCTCCGCGCTGGCCTACGGCCTGCGCGAGCACGGATCGGTCGCCGTGCTGGACGAAGGCGATGTCGCGCTGCGCGCGTCCCGTGGCAACTTCGGCCTGGTCTGGCTGCAGAGCAAGGGGCACGGCATGGGTGCGTACAGCCGCTGGACGCTCGGCTCGACCCGGCTGTGGCCCACGCTGGCGGCCAGCCTGCTGCAGGAAACCGGCATCGACGTCGCGCTCGAGCAAAAAGGCGGCCTGACCCCGCTGATGGGCGACTACGAAGTCGAAGCGAGACTGGCGTGGGTCAACACGCTGATGTCGCAGCCGGACGTCGAGCCCTATGAATGGAAGCTGCTCGATCACCACCAGGCCGCCTCGCTGGTACCGGGGCTCGGGCCCGATGTCACGGGCGCGATCTGGACCCCGCACGATGGCATCGTCAATCCGCTGAAGCTGCTGCGCGCCTTCCACACCGCCTTCAGCACCAGCGGCGTCCAGTACCTGCCCCACCACGGCGTCACCGACATCGTGCAGCAGGCCGGCGGTGAATTCACGATGACCACGCCCAACGGCACCGTGCGCGCCCGCAAGGTGATCCTTGCGGGCGGGCTGCGCAATGGCGATCTGGCCCGGATGGTCGGCATCGACCTGCCGATGGCCCCGCAACGCGGGCAGATCCTGGTGCTCGAACGCACGCGCCGGCTGCTGGATACCGCCATGGTCACGCTGCGGCAGAACGACGAAGGCAGCTGGCTGGTGGGGGACTCGCAGGAAGACGCGGGCTACAACGACCAGGTCACCACCTTGCCGGTGCTGGCCACGCTGGCCGACCGCGCCGTGCGCACCCTGCCCGCCCTGCGCGATGTACGCGCCGTGCGCGCCTGGTCCGCCCTGCGCGTGCGCGCCAAGGACGGCTTTCCGGTCTACGAACAATCGAGCACCCACCCTGGCGCGTTCGTCGTGACGTGCCACAGCGGCGTGACGCTCGCCGCCACGCATGCCCTGAACCTGGCGCCGATGATCGCCGCGGGCCAGCTGCCGCCCGAGCTCGCCACTTTCTCGACCCGGAGGTTCCATGTTCCGAAGAATTGATGCGGCTGTCCTGCAAGCGACAGAACGCAAGGTGCGGGTCACGGTCGATGGCACTGCGCTGGAATGCCGCGAGGGCGACAGCGTCGCCGCCGTGCTGTTTGCCGCCGGCGTGCTGGCCTGCCGGGACACCGCGGTTTCCGGCACTGCGCGCGGACCGTTCTGCATGATGGGCGTCTGCTACGACTGCCTGGTCCGCATCGACGGCCGGCCCAACCAGCAGGCCTGCATGACGCCGGTACGCGACGGCATGACGGTAGAGCGCCAGCTCGGCGCGCGCGAGGTGGCCGCATGACCGAAATCACGACATGCGACCTGCTGGTGGTCGGCGCCGGCCCCGCGGGCCTGGCCGCCGCAACCCGGGCGGCGGAACTGGGCCTGTCCACCGTGCTGATCGACGAACAACCGGCGCCGGGCGGGCAGATCTATCGGGCCATCGCCAGCACGCCGGTACGCAACCGCGCGATCCTCGGCGACGACTACTGGCACGGCGAGGGCCTGCTCGCACCGTTTGCCCGCAGCGGGGCGCGGCATCTGTGCGCCGCGACGGTCTGGTCGATCAACGCCTGCGGGCCGGACGGTGCGGCGCTGCCCGGCGCCGCCTTCGAGGTTGCCTATTCCGTCGCTCGTCCCGGGCAGGACCCGCAGGCCGCGCTGCTGCATTGCCGCCACATCATTCTCGCCACCGGCGCACAGGAACGTCCGTTCCCGGTCCCCGGCTGGACGCTGCCCGGCGTCATCACCGCGGGCGCGGCGCAGATCCTGCTCAAGACCTCGGGTGTGGTCCCGGAGGGCCGCACCGTGCTGGTCGGCGGTGGCCCGCTGCTCTATCTGCTGGCATGGCAGTACCTGAATGCTGGCGTGAAGCTCGAAGCGATTCTCGAGACCACCGACAGTGCGCAATGGCGCAAGGCGCTGCCGCACGCATGGGGCTTCCTGCGCTCGCCCTATCTGGGCAAGGGGCTGAAGCTGCTGCGCGCGGTGCGCAAGGCGGTGCCGATCGTCAGCGACGTGACGGCCCTCGAAGCGCTGTCGGGAGACAACGGCAAGGTCGCCGAACTGCGCTACGAGGCAGCGGGACAGCGCCGCACGATTGAGGTGGATCAGGTGCTGCTGCACCAGGGCGTGGTGCCCAATACCAACCTGTCCCGCGCGGTTGGCGCCAAGCATCTGTGGAACGAGCGCCAGGACTGCTGGGAACCGGCGGTCGATGGCTGGGGTGCGACCTCCGTGCCGCACATCAGCATTGCCGGCGATGGCGCCGGCATCGCCGGGGCGCTGGCCGCCGAGCATCGCGGCCGCATCGCGGCGCTGCATGCGGCGGCCGACCTGGGCCGGATCGATCTCGCGACGCGCGACCGGGAGGCGGCCCCGCATCGCACCGCGCTGGCCCGCGCGACCCGTGGCCGCGAGTTCTTCGAGGTCCTGTACCGGCCGCGCAGCCAGTTCCGCCGCCCGGTGGGCGACACCATCGTCTGCCGCTGCGAAGAGGCTACGGCCGAACAGGTGCGTCACGCCGCCCGCATCGGCTGCCAGGGTCCAAACCAGCTCAAGGCCTTCCTGCGCTGCGGCATGGGTCCGTGCCAGGGCCGCTTCTGCGGCTTGACGGTGACGGAACTGATTGCCGACGAGCAGCAGCGGCATCCGCGCGAGGTGGGCTACTACCGGCTGCGCTTTCCGACCAAGCCCGTCACGCTGGGCGAGATCGCGACGCTGCCGCAGACACAGGCTTCGCGCGAGGCGGTGGTGCGCTTCAAGAAGTGAAGCGCGTCACGGCGAATGCAGTGAACCGGCCCGCCTGTCGGGCCGGCATGAAATACCGCAACACCGCAACACCGCAACACCACGACAAAAGAGCAAGACCGGTTCATGCCCACGCATGCCGAGTTCTGGCCGATAGCACCAGCACAGCGACGACATCCTGAGAGCACTCCCCAAACTCTTCATTCGAGGTTCAACATGGCGTTTTCCAAGATTGTCCCCGCTCTCGCCCTCGCACTGCTGACCAGCCACGGCATCGCGCAGGACTTGCCCGCAGGTCCGCTGCGGATGCTGGTCGGCTTTGCGCCGGGCGGCGGCAACGATGTGATCGCCCGCCTGGTCGCGACGCAGTTTCAGCTGAATACCAAGACCACGGTCGTGGTGGAGAACAAGCCCGGTGGCGGCAGCACCATCGCGACCGCCGAGATGGCGCGCGCCAGGCCCGACGGCTCGGTCCTGCTGATGGGTTCCGTGGGTGGGCAGGCGATTGCGCCCTCGGTCTACAGCAAGCTGCCGTACGATCCCGTCAAGGGCGTGCAGCCGGTTTCGCTGGTGGCCAAGTCGGCCAACGCACTGGTCGTGAACAACGACCTGCCGGTCAAGACCGTGCAGGAACTGGTCGCCTATGCCAAGGCCAATCCGGGCAAGCTGAACGTGACCTCGCCGGGCAATGGCACCATCTCGCACCTGTCGGCCGAGCTGTTCAAGAGCATGGCGGGTGTGCAGATCACCCACGTGCCCTACCGCGGCGATGCGCCGGCGATGCAGGACGTGATGGCGGGTCAGGCGCAGATGACCTTCGCCAGCCTGCCGTCGGCGAAGGCCGGCGCCGACTCGGGCAAGGTACGCATCCTTGCCGTGACCAGCACCAAGCGGGTCGACACCATGCCGAACGTGCCGACCATCGCCGAATCCGGCGTGCCCGGGTATGAGGTCGTCTCGTGGTACGGCGTGTTCACCACGGGCGGCACGCCGGCGCCCACGGTCAACCGCCTCGCGCAGGAAATCGCCGCCGTGATCGCCCAGCCCGCCGTGCGCGATACCATCGCCAAGCAGGGCATGGAGCCGAGCGCGCTCGGCGCGGCCGAGTTCGCTCAGCTCGTCGATCGCGATACCAAGAAGTGGGAAAAGGTCGTCAAGAGCGTCGGCATCAAGCTGGACTGACGGCTTGTGGCTTGCCCCCGGAAGCCGTCATCGGCGCCCGGGGGAGGTCACGCTGGCGCTTACGCCAGCGCGTACGCCAGCGCCGTCCCGCCGAACACCCACGCGCCCAGCCAGTTGTTGTGGCGGAACGCGGCGAAGCACTGCATGCGGTCGCGCCCGCGGATCAGCGTGTAGTGGTACATCGCCGTGATGGCGGCGCCCGCCAGGCCGATCCAGTAGGGCCAGCCCAGCGCCAGCACCGCGCCGGCCCAGGCCATCAGCAGCAGGAACACCGCATAGCACAGCATGATCGCTGCGACATCGAGCCGGCCGAAGGTGATGGCCGAGGTCTTGATGCCGATCAGCAGATCGTCGTCGCGATCGACCATCGCATAGGCGGTGTCGTAGGCGATCGCCCAGAACACGTTGCCCACCAGCATCACCCACGCCAGCAGCGGCACCTGGCCCTGCACCGCGGCGAAGGCCATCGGAATGCCGAAGCCGAAGGCGATGCCCAGGTACGCCTGTGGAATGGCGAAGAAGCGCTTGAAGAAGGGATAGCTGCCGGCGATGATGACCGCCGCGACCGATAGCCACTTGGTCAGCGCGTTCAGCGGCAGGATCAGCGCGAAGGCCAGCAATGCCAGCACCGCCGCCACCGCCAGCGCTTCCCAGTGCGCGATGCGGCCAGCCGTCAGCGGCCGTTCACGGGTGCGCTTGACGTGCAGGTCGATATCGCGGTCGGCCCAGTCGTTGATGGCGCAACCGGCCGAGCGCATCAGGAAGGTGCCGATCACGAAGATCCAGAAGATGTGCGCGGGAGGCGGCCCTTCCGCGGCCATCCACAGCGCCCACAGGGTCGGCCACAGCAGCAGCAGCGTGCCGATCGGCTTGTCGATGCGCACCAGGCGCGCATACAGGGCGAGACGTTCGAACATGACATCAGCAATGAAAAAACGCGCCGCGCGGCAGGGCGCGCGGCGCGTTGATGACAGTTCCGGCCGGCAGGCCCGCCGCGCCCGGCGCGACGACGCTGCCGCCGGCACCCGGCCTCAGGCCAGCATCGAGCGCAGCATCCAGGCGGTCTTCTCGTGCGTCTGCATGCGCTGGGTCAGCAAGTCGGCCGACGGCTCGTCCGCCGCCGCTTCGATCACCGGGAAGAGCGAGCGGGCGGTGCGCACCACCGCTTCCTGGCCTTCGACCAGCTTGCGGATCATCTCGCTGGCCTCGGGCACGCCCTCTTCTTCCCGGATGCTCGACAGGCGGGCGTACTCGCGGTAAGTGCCCGGCGCGGGGTAACCCAGCGCGCGGATGCGCTCGGCGATCTGGTCCACCGCCAGCGCCAGTTCCGTGTATTGCGTCTCGAACATCTGGTGCAGCGTGTTGAACTGCGGGCCGGTGACGTTCCAGTGGAAATTGTGGGTCTTCAGATAGAGCGTGTAGGTGTCGGCAAGCAGCTTGGACAAGCCCTCGGCGATCTTCTTGCGGTCCTCGTCGGAGATGCCGATATTCACGCTGATCTCGTTCTTCTCTGCCATGGTCGTTTCGCTCCGTTCTGGGTGGGGCACCACGGCCGGCGGTCGCTGCGGTCGGCTGGACCCGAGCGCCGGCCCCTGGCCGCCCTGGATTGCGGGTAAGGGAATCTCGGCCGCCCCCGGGTTTTCCCGCAAGCGGCCGGACCTTTGCATTATGGCATCACCCGAGCGGCAGGGACAGACGGGTGGCGGCGTCGACGAACATCACGGCGGCGCCCAGCAGGACCACGGCCATGCCAAGCTCCTTGCGCCACAACTTGCGGCGCAGCCGCGCCGCTTCGGCACCGGCACGCCCGCCCGCGGCGCTGCGCACGTCGATGCGCAGCTGCTGCCATTCGGTGGAAATCAGTCGAAGTACGGTCATGATTCTCTCCTCGAGCAGGCGGGCGGCCGCACCGGCCCCCGCCGCCCCTTACTTGCGTTCCAGCGCGCGCGCCACGCCGTCGGCATACGCCGGATCGACCTTGGCGAAATGCGCCAGCTGCACCTGCACGATGTCGGCCGGCACGCCCTGCATCGCCGCGGCGATATTGGCGAACAGCCGCTCCCGCTGCCCTTCGTCGAATAGCCGGAACAGCGCTGCCGGCTGGCTGTAGTAGTCGTCGTCCTCGCGGTGATCGAAGTGGTCCGCGACCGCACCGATCGCCAGCGGCGGCTCGGCCGCCCGCGCTGCCGAGGCGAAGGCGCCCTGACGGTTCGGCTCGTAGTTCAGCTTCGCTCCCTGGTTGCCGTCCACCCGCATCGCGCCATCGCGATGGAAGCTGTTGTGGAACGGGCATTTCGGCGCGTTGACCGGAATCTGGTGATGATTGACGCCGAGCCGGTAGCGCTGGGTATCGCCGTACGAGAACAGCCGCCCTTGCAGCATCCGGTCCGGCGAAAAGCCGATGCCCGGCACGATGTTGGACGGGTTCATCGCCACCTGCTCGACCTCGGCGAAGTAGTTGTCCGGATTGCGGTTCAGCTCCAGCACGCCGACTTCGATCAGCGGATAGTCCGCATGCGGCCACACCTTGGTCAGGTCGAACGGATTGATGCGATAGGTCGCCGCATCCGCTTCCGGCATGACCTGCACGAACAGGCGCCAGCGCGGGAAGTCGCCCTTGTCGATATGTTCGACCAGGTCGCGCTGCGCGCTTTCGCGGTCGCGCGCCACCACCTCCGCGGCTTGGGCATTGGTCCAGTTGGCGATGCCCTGCTGCGAGCGGAAGTGGAACTTGACCCAGAAGCGCTCACCCTGCTCGTTGAGGAACGAGTAGGTATGCGAGCCGAAGCCGTGCATCTGGCGATAGTTCTGCGGCAGGCCTCGATCGCTCATCAGGATGGTGACCTGATGCAGCGATTCCGGGTGGCGCGACCAGAAGTCCCACACCGCGATCGGATCGCGCAGATTGGTGCGCGGATTGCGCTTCTGCGTATGGATGAAGTCGGGGAACTTGAGCGGATCGCGCACGAAGAACACCGGCGTGTTGTTGCCCACCACGTCCCAGTTGCCCTCGTCCGTGTAGAACTTGACGGAGAAACCGCGCACGTCGCGCTCGGCATCGGCCGCGCCGCGCTCGCCCGCCACCGTCGAGAAGCGCATGAACAGCGGCGTCTTCTTGCCGATCTCGGCGAAGATCGAGGCCTTGGTGTAGCGGCGGATGTCATGCGTCACCGTGAAGGTGCCATGCGCGCCCGAGCCCTTGGCGTGGACGCGGCGCTCGGGAATCACCTCGCGGTCGAAGTGCGCCAGCTTTTCCAGGAACCACACGTCCTGCAGCAGCATCGGCCCGCGGGGACCGGCGGTCAGCGAATTCTGGTTGTCGGCGACCGGGGCGCCTGCGGCGGTGGTGAGAATGTCCTTGCTCATGGGTGACCTCTGTGTGTTCCTGGAAACGCTGTTGGTATCGGTATGGAGTGAATAACGGCGGCGCGGCGCGAGAAGTTCAGGCGGGTCAGTACACCGCGCCCACACTGGCCAGGCTTCCGGCCAGTACCGCCGAAACACGGCGCCGGCTGCGCTGCAGGCGGCGAAGCGCCGCCTGCAGGCGAGGTCTGCCGGTCCGGTGTTGCGGTTGCTGGGGGTCGAATGTCGGCTGCATCGGGACTCTCCTTCGTTTTCGCGCCCCGGAAACGTCTCCGGGATGGTGTCGATGAAAGGAGTGTAGCCAAGACTATCGAAACAAAGAATTTGATTCTTTTTAGCTATCGCATAGTCAAAAGCTAACGTGATGCAACGGGCATGCGGTCGGCACGACGCCCGTGATTCGGAACAGATGCTAGAGCGAAGCGATGGCGGCCGGAATCACCTGTTCAGGTGCCCGGCCCAGACCTTGGTCTGCGGTTGTACCGACGGTTGTATCGACGGTTGGTATCGGCGCCTGGGGGGGCGCCACGCAGGCGCGCCCGCCGCGTCAGGCCGCCTGGGCCAGCTTGCCGTCCACGATCTTGCGCACGCCGGGCAGATCGCATGCCGCCACGGCGGTGCACAGCGCTTCCATCGCGGGCAGGCGCGTGAAGCTCTTGCGCCAGGCGAGCACGACGCGGCGGTCTGGTACCGGCTCGGCGAAGGGCACGTAGGAGAGCAGGTCGTTGGGCGCCCGCAGATCGGGTACCGAGGTGCGCGGCAGCACGGTAATGCCGACGCCGCTGGCCACCATATGGCGGATCGTCTCCAGCGAGGAGCCCTCGAACGTCTTCTGGATGCCGTCCGCGGCCTGGGAGAAGCGCGACAGTTCCGGGCAGACCCCCAGCACATGGTCCCGGAAGCAATGGCCGCTGCCAAGCAGCAGCATGGTCTGCTGCTTCAGCTCGTCCGGCGACACCTGCGAGGCGCGCTCCAGCTGGTGCCCGCGGGGCACGGCGACGACGAACGGTTCGTCATAGAGCGGGCGCACGGTCAGGCCGGAATCGGGGAACGGCTCGGCCATGATGGCGCAGTCGATCTCGCCCTGCTTGAGCAGTTCGATCAGCTTGGCCGTGTAGTTCTCCTGCAGCATCAGCGGCATCTGCGGCACGGTCTCGATCATCTGCTTGACCAGCGCCGGCAGCAGATACGGTCCGATCGTGTAGATCACCCCCACCCGCAGCGGGCCGGCCAGCGGATCCTTGCCCTGCTTGGCGATCTCGCGTATCGCCAGCGTCTGCTCCAGCACGCGCTGGGCCTGCGCGACGATCTGCTCGCCCACCGCGGTCACCGAGACTTCCGAGGTGCCGCGCTCGAAGATCTGCACGTTCAGCTCGTCCTCCAGCTTCTTGATCGCCACGGACAGCGTCGGCTGGGACACGAAGCAGGCCTCGGCCGCCCGGCCGAAATGGCGCTCCCTGGCAACGGCGACAATGTACTTGAGTTCGGTGAGCGTCATGAGATCTCGGCCTTGGCAACGCGGGGACATGCCCCAGCGCTGACTGACTTATCGCTTTTTCGGAAGTGATAGATTTTACCTTCGAATCCAGGTTCTGTCAGAGCCGGGCAACAGGAAGGCAGGCACGCGACGACAAAGAGACGGCTCAAGCACAGGCAGCACCGGTGCCGCGGCGGCGCCGGTCAGGCACGCAGGTATTGTTCCCGGCCCCCGAGCCAGCGCGACAGATGGGCGTCGGCCGCTTCCGGGAAATGGTCGAGCATCGCCTCGGCGGCGGCTTGCGCGAATTCGACCAGCCAGGCATCGGCGGACAGGTCGGCGAAGCGCAGCATCGCCTCGCCCGACTGGCGCGCCCCCAGAAACTCGCCCGGCCCGCGGATGTCGAGGTCACGGCGGGCGATCTCGAAGCCGTCGGTGGTTTCGCGCATGGTCGCCAGCCGCTGCTTCGCGGTGGGCGACAGCGGCGCCTGGTACATCAGCACGCAGACCGATTCCGCACTGCCGCGTCCGACCCGCCCGCGCAACTGGTGCAGCTGGGCCAGGCCGAAGCGCTCGGCGTGCTCGATCACCATCAGCGAGGCATTGGGGACATCGACACCCACCTCGATCACGGTGGTCGCCACCAGCACCTGCAGCCGGTTGGCGGCGAACGCCTCCATCACGGCGGCCTTTTCGGCGGGCGGCAGCCGGCCGTGCACCAGGCCGACCTTCAGGTCCGGCAGCGCCGCGGCCAGCGTCTCGTAGGTTTCCTGCGCGGTCTGCAGCTGCAGCGCCTCGCTTTCCTCGATCAGCGGGCACACCCAGTAGACCTGCCGCCCCTGCGCGGCGGCATGGTGCACGCGCTCGATCACTTCCCCGCGCCGCGCATCGTTGACCAGCCGCGTGACGACCGGGCTGCGGCCGGGCGGCAGTTCATCGATCACCGACACATCGAGGTCCGCGTAATAGGTCATCGCCAGCGTACGGGGGATCGGCGTGGCAGACATCATCAACTGGTGGGGTACCACGGCGGCGTCCGTCGCGCCATCGGGCTCATCGCCCTCGCCCGGGCCATGCCCCTCGCCCGCATGCCCCTCGCCCGCATGCCCCTCGCCCGCCTTGCCGCGCAACGCCAGCCGCTGGGCGACGCCGAAGCGGTGCTGCTCGTCGACCACCGACAGGCCCAGCCGGGCAAAGCGCACGGTGTCCTGGATCAGCGCGTGGGTGCCGATGGCCAGCTGCGCGGTGCCCGCCTCCACCCGCGCGATGGCCTCGCGCTTGTCCTTGCTGCGCACGCTGCCGGCCAGCCACACCACATCGACGCCGAGCGGTCCGAGCCAGCCGGACAGCTTGCGGTAGTGCTGCTCGGCCAGGATCTCGGTCGGCGCCATCAGCGCGGCCTGGTAGCCGGCGTCGATCGCCTGGCACGCTGCCAGCGCGGCGACGATGGTCTTGCCGCTGCCGACATCTCCCTGCAGCAGCCGGTGCATCGGGTGCGGTGCGGCCAGATCCTGGGCGATCTCCTCCACCACCCGCCGCTGTGCGCCGGTCAGCGCGAACGGCAGCGCGGCGAGGAAGCGGTCGAGCAGCCCACCCGCGCGGCGCGGCATCCGCGGCGCGTTGCGGGCGCGGCGGGCCGCCTGGGCGCGCTTGAGCGACAGCTGCTGGGCCAGCAGCTCGTCGAACTTGATGCGCAGCCAGGCCGGATGCGAGCGGTCGGACAACGACGCCTCGTCGATGCCCGGAGGCGGCGCGTGCAGCAGCCGCAGGCACTCCGCCAGCGGCGGCAGCTTCAGCGTGGCCAGCGGCCCCTGCAGCAGCGGCTGCGGCAGCGTTTCGGGCAGCGGCGTGCGCTGCAGTGCGCCGCCGATGGCCTTGCGCAGGTAGGCCTGTGCGATGCCAGCGGTGGACGGGTAGACCGGCGTCAGCCGATCCGGCAACGGCTCGCCCGGCGCAGCGGTGCGCACGGTCGGGTGCACCATCTCCGCGCCGAAGAACCCGCCGCGCACCTCGCCGCGCACGCGCAGGCGGGCGCCCGCTTCCATCTGCTTGACCTGACTGCCGTAGAAATTGAGAAAGCGCAGCATCAGCTCGCCGCTTTCGTCGGCGATGCGCACCACCAGCTGGCGGCGCGGCCGGTACGTGACCTCGGCGGACAGCACCTCGCCCTCGACCTGCGCCGGCAGCCCCAGCCCCGCCCGCTGCACCGCCTCGGCGATCGGCAGCACCGTGGTCTCGTCTTCGTAACGCAGCGGCAGATGCAGCACCAGATCCACGTCTCGCCGCAGGCCCAGCTTGGCGAGCCGGGATGCGGCCGAACTGGCCGAGCCGCCTGACTTCGGCTGCCCCTTCCCCGCCTGCTTCGCCCCTGCCCGGCCGCCCTTGCCGCGCGCGGCCTTGTCCGGCACGGCCGGCACGGATTCGTGCCCGGGCATGGGCGCGAGATCGTCGGCGGCATCGGTGAGCGGTGCGGGCATGTAGTCGCAAGGAGTCAGACGGACGGGCGGCGGCGGCCAAACGCGCGAAGCCTTACAATACCGGGTTCGCCGCGCGCCGGGGCCGGGCTCGATTGTACCCAGCCCCGCCGATCCCCCGGGAATGCGCCGGCAATTCGCCATCGCGGCTGCCTCCAAGGGGTGGCGGCGCCGCGCCAAGGGCTGCCGGCGCCCCGTCCTGGCGCCTGGGCGACCCTCTTCCAATGCCATGCTGACGCTGTCCGATTTCGATTTCCCGCTTCCGCCCGAGCTGATCGCGCAGACCGCGCTGCCCGACCGCAGCGCAAGCCGCCTGCTGGTGGTGTCCACCGACGACACCGGGCACACCGCGCTGGCCGACCGCGCCTTCGCCGACCTGACCGATTACCTGCGGCCGGGCGACCTGCTGGTCTTCAACGACACGCGCGTGATCAAGGCCCGCTTCTTCGGCCAGAAGGCCAGCGGCGGCCGCATCGAAGTGCTGGTCGAGCGTATCCAGGACGAACATACCGTGCTGGCCCAGGTGCGCGCCTCCAAGACGCCCGCCGAGGGCAGCCGCCTGCGCCTGGCCGATGCCTTCGAGGTCGAAGTCGGCCCGCGCGTGGACCAGTTCTTCACGCTGCGCTTTCCGGCGCCGGCGCTGGACCTGATCGAACAATACGGCCGGCTGCCGCTGCCGCCCTATATCACCCACGATCCGGACGCCTACGACGAGAGCCGCTACCAGACCGTCTATGCCCGCAAGCCCGGGGCGGTGGCGGCGCCGACCGCCGGCCTGCATTTCGACGACGCGCTGTTCGCTCGGCTGGACGCCCACGGCGTGCGCCGCGGCTTCCTGACGCTGCACGTCGGCGCCGGCACCTTCCAGCCGGTGCGTACCGAGAACATCGCCGAGCACAAGATGCACTCGGAGCGCTACGAGATCTCGCCCGAGCTGGCCGAGGCGGTGCGCCAGTGCCGTGCCGACGGCGGCCGCGTGATCGCGGTGGGCACCACCTCGCTGCGCGCGCTGGAATCGGCCGCCACCGAAGGTGGAGAGCTGCGCGCCGGGGGCGGCGACACCGACATCTTCATCACCCCGGGCTACCGCTTCCGGCTGGTCGATGCGCTGATCACCAACTTCCATCTGCCCAAGTCCACGCTGCTGATGCTGGTGTCCGCACTGGCGGGCATCGAGCCGATCCGCCAGGCCTACCGCCACGCGGTCGAGCAGCGCTACCGCTTCTTCAGCTACGGCGACGCCATGCTGCTGACGCGCCAGCCAGCCGAACCAACGCGCCTGACCGGCGCCTGACCACCACCATGCTGCAATTCGAACTGCTTACCACCGACGGCAACGCTCGCCGCGGCCGCGTCACCCTCAACCACGGTGTGGTGGAGACGCCGATCTTCATGCCGGTCGGCACCTATGGCTCGGTCAAGGCGATGTCGCCGCTGGAGCTGAACGAGATCGGCGCGCAGATCATCCTGGGCAACACCTTCCACCTGTGGCTGCGCCCCGGGCTCGACGTGGTCAACACCCACGAGGGCCTGCACCGCTTCATCGGCTGGGACAAGCCGATCCTGACCGACTCGGGCGGCTTCCAGGTGTTTTCGCTGGGCGACCTGCGCAAGATCACCGAGGAGGGCGTGACCTTCGCCTCGCCGGTCAATGGGGACAAGCTGTTCCTGTCGCCGGAAATCTCGATGCAGGTGCAGCGCACGCTGAATTCGGACATCGTGATGCAGTTCGACGAGTGCACGCCCTATCAGATTGACGGCCGCCCGGCCACGCACGAGGAAGCCGCGCGCTCGATGCGCATGAGCCTGCGCTGGGCCAGGCGCTCCTTCGACGAATTCGATCGGCTGGAGAATCCGAACGCGCTGTTCGGCATCGTGCAGGGCGGCATGTTCGAGGACCTGCGCGACGAGTCGCTGGCCGGCCTGTCCGAGCTGCCCTTCCACGGGCTGGCGATCGGCGGCCTGTCCGTCGGCGAACCGAAGGAGGACATGATGCGGGTGCTCGAGCATATCGGCCCGCGCCTGCCCGCGGACAAGCCGCATTACCTGATGGGCGTCGGCACGCCGGAAGACCTGGTCGCCGGCGTTGCGCACGGCGTCGACATGTTCGACTGCGTGATGCCAACCCGCAACGCGCGCAACGGCTGGCTGTTCACGCGTTATGGCGACGTCAAGATCAAGAATGCGGCGCACCGCAACGACCCGCGGCCGCTCGATGAAAGTTGCTCCTGCTACACCTGCCGCAACTTCTCGCGGGCCTATCTGCACCATTTGCACCGCGTCGGCGAAATTCTCGGCGCGCGCCTGAACACCATCCACAATTTGCACTATTACCTGCAATTGATGAAGGAGATTCGAGAAGCCATCGAGGCGCACCGCTTCGAGGCCTTCCGCCGGCGCTTCGCCGAGGACCGCGCCCGCGGCACGCGTTGACCGGGCCCCGCCCGCGCGGCGTCCTCGCGCGCGGGCCTCGGCGGGATGGCGCCGCGATGGCGCCGCGATGGCGGCAGGATCGGTACAGGATGGCGTCGGGAAGGCGGCAAATCGCTGCTGGCACGATGGTAGAATGGCCGATTCATTGAATGTCTTTCGTGACGGAGAAGCAACGTGCTGATTTCCAACGCTTTTGCACAAACTGCTGGCACGGCCGGCGGCGCGGCCGGCGGCCTGATGAGTTTCCTGCCCATCATCCTGATGTTCGCGGTGCTCTGGTTCATCATGATCCGCCCGCAGATGAAGCGGCAAAAGGAAGCCAAGGCCATGCTGGAAGCCCTGGCCAAGAATGACGAAGTCGTGACGGCCGGCGGGATCCTCGGCCGCGTGACCAAGGTCAACGAGCAGTACGTGACGCTGGAAGTGGCAGACGGCATGGAAATCACCGTGCAGAAGAACGCCGTTACCGCAGTGCTGCCGAAGGGTTCGCTGAAGTCGCTCTGAACGGCGCCTTCGAGTTCGTTCCCTTCGCCTGCGCGGCTCGCGCCGCCAGGTTCCGGCGCGCCCGTCCATTGACGCAGAGGGTCTGAGAAGCCTCGCCGCCACTGGAACCGAGCCACGCGCGCCCCCGCAGCCGCCTGGTCCAGGTCCGGAGTCATCCGGGCCGGCCAGGCGGCTGTTTGCCAACCGGTAGTTGGCGACATGCCGTTTCCGGCATCCCGCCGAGACCGTAGAAATACTGGCCGAAGATGAATCGCTATCCGCTTTGGAAGTACCTTGTGATCCTGGTGGCGCTCGCCATCGGCATCCTCTATACCCTGCCCAATTTCTTCGGCGAAGCGCCGGCCGTGCAGGTTTCCTCCGGCAAGGCCACCGTCAAGGTCGATCTGGCGATGCAGCGGCAGGTCGAGGAGGTGCTGGCGCAGAACGGCCTGCAGCCTGACGGCGTGTTCTTCGACGTCTCGGGACAGTCCGGCTCGGTCAAGGCGCGCTTTCGCACGCCCGACGAGCAGCTTCGCGCCAAGGACGTGCTGACCCGCGCGCTGAATCCCGATCCCAACGACCCGGCCTACGTGGTCGCGCTGAACCTGCTGTCCGGCTCGCCGCAGTGGCTGACCTCGCTGCATGCGCTGCCCATGTACCTGGGCCTGGACCTGCGCGGCGGCGTGCACTTCCTGCTGCAGGTCGACATGAAGGGCGCGATCGACAAGAAGCTCGACAGCCTGACCGGCGACGTGCGCACCCTGCTGCGTGACAAGAACATCCGCCACGGCGGCGTCGACCGCAATGGCGACCGCCTGATCGTGCGCTTCAACAACGCCGACGATGCCAACCGCGCCCGCGGCCTGCTCGGCGACAGCCTGCCCGATCTGGCCGTCAGCCTGGACGGCAACAACGTGGTCGGCATCTTCACCGAAGCGGCCCGCCGCGCGGTGCAGGAATCGGCGGTCAAGCAGAACATCACCACGCTGCACAACCGCGTCAACGAACTGGGCGTCGCCGAGCCGGTGATCCAGCAGCAGGGCGCGGACCGCATCGTGGTCCAGCTGCCCGGCGTACAGGACACCGCGAAGGCCAAGGACATCATCGGCCGGACCGCCACGCTGGAAGCCCGGCTCGCCGATCCCGACGCGCCGCGCAATCCGCGCCAGGGCGACCCGGTGCCGTTCGGCAGCGAGCTGTTCCTGCACGGCAACGGCGCCCCGGTGGTGCTGAAGAAGCAGGTCATCTTCACCGGCGACCGCATCGAAAGCGCGTCGGCCGGCTTCGACCAGAACCAGCGCCCGTCGGTCAACATCAAGCTCGACGCCCAGGGCGGCCGGGTGCTGCGCGACGTCTCGCGCGAGAACATCGGCAAGCCGATGGGCATCGTGCTGTTCGAGAAGGGCAAGGGCGAAGTGCTGACGGTGGCGACGATCCAGTCCGAACTGGGCTCGAGCTTCCAGATTACCGGCTCGTACTCCACCGAAGCCGCCAACGACCTGGCGCTGCTGCTGCGTGCCGGCTCGCTGGCCGCGCCGATGGAAATCATCGAAGAGCGCACCATCGGCCCGTCGCTGGGCGCCGACAACATCGAGAAGGGTTTCGACTCGGTGGCCTACGGCCTCGCCGCGATGGGCGTCTTCATGATCCTGTACTACATGCTGTTCGGCGTGTTCTCGGTGATCGCCCTGGGCTTCAACCTGCTGCTGCTGATCGCCATCCTGTCGATGCTGCAGGCCACGCTGACGCTGCCGGGTATCGCGGCCATCGCGCTGGTGCTCGGCATGGCCATCGACGCCAACGTGCTGATCAATGAGCGGATCCGCGAGGAGCTGCGCGGCGGCGCTTCACCGCAGATGGCCATCGCGGTGGGCTTCGACCGCGCCTGGGCGACCATCCTGGACTCGAACGTCACCACGCTGATCGCCGGCCTGGCGCTGCTCGCCTTCGGCTCCGGCCCGGTGCGCGGCTTCGCGGTGGTGCACTGCCTGGGCATCCTGACCTCGATGTTCTCGGCGGTGTTCTTCAACCGCGGCCTGGTCAACCTCTGGTACGGCCGCAAGAAGAAGCTGCAGAGCATCTCGATTGGCCAGATCTGGAAGCCGGAACCGGAGGCCAGGGCCGCGGGCACGGCGCCCGCCGCCAAGCCGCCGGTCACCCGCACGACCGCATCGAAGTAATCGTGACGGTGCCGCCCCGTCCGCCCGCCTCGCAAGGGCAGGCGGGCCGCACCGAACCTTGAGCCGCACAAACAGGATTCACCATGGAATTCTTCCGCATCCGGCGCGATATCCCGTTCATGAAGTACGCGTTGATCCTCAACGCGGTGTCCTTCCTGACGTTCGCCGCCGCCGTCTTCTTTCTCTGGCAAAAGGGCCTGCACCTGTCCGTCGAGTTCACCGGCGGCACGGTGATGGAAGTCAGCTATCAGCAGCCGGCCAACCTCGAACAGGTTCGCGGCGAGGTCGGCAAGCTCGGCTATACCGACGTGCAGGTGCAGAACTTCGGCACCTCGCGCGACGTGATGATCCGCCTGCCGCTGCAACGCGGCGCCGACGGCAAGCCCATCAGCTCCGCGCAGCAGAGCGAACAGGTGATGACCTCGCTGAAGGCAGCGGCGCCCGACGTCGCCCTGAAGCGGGTGGAATTCGTCGGTCCGCAGGTCGGCCGGGAGCTGGCCACCGACGGTCTGCTGGCGCTGCTGTTCGTGGTGGTCGGCATCGTGGTCTACCTGTCGTTCCGCTTCGAGTGGAAGTTCGCGGTGGCCGGCATCATCGCCAACCTGCACGACGTGGTGATCATTCTCGGCTTCTTCGCCTTCTTCCAGTGGGAGTTCTCGCTGTCGGTGCTGGCGGCGATCCTGGCGGTGCTGGGCTACTCGGTCAACGAATCGGTGGTGATCTTCGACCGGATTCGCGAGAACTTCCGCAAGTACCGCAAGATGAGCACCCACGAGGTGATCGACAACGCCATCACCAGCACGATGTCGCGCACCATCATCACCCACGCGTCGACCGAAATGATGGTGCTGGCGATGTTCTTCTTCGGCGGCCCGACGCTGCACTACTTCGCGCTGGCGCTGACCATCGGCATCCTGTTCGGCATCTACTCGTCGGTATTCGTTGCCGCCGCCATCGCCATGTGGCTGGGCGTGAAGCGGGAGGATCTGGTCAAGGGCGAGGGCAAGAAGCTGACCGACGCGGATCGCAACGATCCGAACTACGGCGCCCAGGCCTGAGCCTCGGCGCACTGCCCTCTCCCCCGCCCCTCTCCCACAAGTGGGAGAGGGGAGCAAACCGAAGGCGTGCGCAATACTGCAGGTGTGTTCCCCTCTCCCGCCCTGCGGGAGAGGGGCCGGGGGAGAGGGCCGCTCGAGCGCGCGCCTCGCCCCTCAGAACTGCTCGATCCAGACCGCCAGCCGGTCCCCGCCAAACGACTGCGACGCCGGCACCACCGAGCCGACCACCAGTTCGCCCTCGCGACGCAGCTGCACCGTCAGCCCCGCCTGATCCAGCCACAGCAGCACGGCCAGCCATGCCGCATGGCGCTCCGAGACCGCGCTGCTGACCGGCCCGGCCATGAACTCGCCGAAGCTGCCCGCATCGCTCCACACCAGCACATTGCCCTCGCGCCGGACCTGGGCGTCCGGCAAGGCGGCCAGCGCGTCCAGCGCCGCCGCTTCGCTCGCGGCGCCCTGCCGCAGTCCTTCCAGCCGCCGTGCCACCGCATGTCCGAACGCCGCGCCGCGCCCGCTCTCCGCGGCCGCCAGATCGGCGTAGTCCATCCGCGCCCAATCCGGCGCCGGCGTACGGGCACCGGCGAGCGCTGCACCCGACAGATACGTCTCCACCGGCTGGAAGCGCTCCGCCCCCACCAGGCTGCCGCACAGCGCGCGGACCATGCCGACGCGCGCCGCCTGCGACTGCCGCTGGATCACCCCCAGCTTCTCGCGCAGCAGCTGGTCACGCTCTCGCCGCAGCCCGGAGATCTCCAGCGCCTGCTTCATCTCCATCCGCAGCGCGGTGATGTCCCACGGCTTCTTGATATAGCGGTGGATCTGCCCTTCGTTGACCGCCTGCACCGTCGCCTCGAGCTCCGAATACGCGGTGGTCAGGATACGGACAATGTGCGGGTACTTCTCGCGCGCGTGGCGCAGCAGCTCGTTGCCGTATTCCCCCGGCATGCGCTGGTCGGACACCAGCACCGCCAGCGATTCGCCGTGGCGCTCGAGCAGCGCCTTGCCCTCCTCCACCGAACCGCCGGTCACCACCGGCGCCAGCGAGCCGATGGCCCGCTGGAAGTACTTGACCGCGGTCGCTTCGTCATCGACGAACAGGATCGCCGGCGGCGCTGCCTGGTTGTCGGTCGGTTCGTTCATGGACCACTCCTGTTGTTTTTTGCTTGATTCGGGGTTTTCGGGAAGACCAGCGTGACGGTGGTGCCGCCTCCGGACACCGATTCGATGCGGACACTGCCGCCGAAGGACTGCATCACGCGATTGCAGAAGATCATGCCCAGGCCGTTGCCTCCCGCCGCGGCGTGCGTGGTGACCGGATCGACCAGCAGGCGCTGCATTACATCGCGCGGAATGCCGGGCCCGTTGTCCGAGATCGAAATGACCGGATCGGGCTGCGCCACCACCCGGAACCGCAGCGACGGCACCCGGATATCGGCCAGCGCGCGCAAGGCGTTGCTCAGCAGCGACGACAGCACCAGCGACACGCAGTTGGGCAGCGAATGGACGGTGAAATCGCCGTGCAATTCCACTTCGACGCAGTTGCGCTGGTTGCCGGTAAACGGGTACGTGTCCAGCAGCGCCATGATGAGGCCGGCAGCGGTGGCGTCATGCTCCCCGCCCGAGGCGAGCGGCCGGTCGCCATTGCCGCGCACCGACTGCAGGAACGACGAAATCACCGCCAGGCAATACTGGGCGTTGCTCTGCGTCACCGCCGCCGCGTGGCCGATCTCGATCTGACGCTGCGGGCTGTATTCGGCCGCGCTGCGGCTCTCGATGCCGCGCGCGAAGTTGGCGATGGCGGCCAGCGGCGTATTCAGTTCGTGGGCAAGAAAGGCCAGCGTCTCGTCGATCGCGGTCATCCGCTGATGACGCGACATCCGTTCCCGATGCCGCTCGCGCGCCAGCGCCAGCACGTCGCGCACCGCCTGCAGCCCGAGCGGCTTTTCCAGGATGCGGAATACCTCGCCGGTGTTGACGGTCTGCAGCAGCATGTCCTTGTCCGCATACGCGGTGACAAGGATGCGCACGATCTGCGGATAGTCGGCCGCCACCTGCCGCAGCAGGTCGGCGCCGTTGCGACCTGGCATGCGGAAGTCGGTCACCAGCACGGCCACGCTCGGATGCTGCTGCAGCACCTCGATCGCCGCCTGCGCGCTGGTGGCGGTCAGCACCTCGTACTCCAGGCCCGCCGCTCGCGCGAAATACTTGCAGGCCATCTCCTCGTCATCGACGTACAGGACGATCAGACGGGGTTGCGCAAAGTCATTCATGCCCGGCCGTTCCCGCTCATTCCGCTGGCGGCAGGTCGAAACGGAACGCGGCCCACTGGCCGGGCTCGCTGTCGGCGAACAGCACGCCGCCGTGGCGCTCGATCACCGCATAGCTGATCGACAGCCCGAGGCCCAGCCCCTGCCCGACCTCGCGCGTGGTGAAGAACGGCTCGAACACCCGGGCGAGATGTTCCCTGGCGATGCCCGGCCCGTTGTCGCGCACCTGCACGTGCAGCCGGCCATCCTTCCACGACGCGGACGCATGAATCGCGGGCGCCTCGGTGCCGGCCTTGCGCATCGCCAGCGCGGCATTGGAAAACAGGTTGATCAGCACGCCGATGATCGCCGCCTCGTCGCCGTACACCAGCGTGTCGGCCGGCAGCTCCCGGCTCATCTGCACGCCGCGCAACTCGTGCGCGGTCAGCCGGCTGGCCGAATCCAGTGCCTTCTCGAACAGGAAGGGGCGCCCCTCGACCTCGGCGCCCGGCTTGCGATAGGCGAAGATCTTCAGATCCGACACGATATGCTGGATGCGCTGCATGCCCTGCCGCGCGTCGACCAGGCACTCCTGCAGCGACGGATTCTCCCTGGCTTGTGGCTCCTCCAGCGCGACCTCGATCGCCATCAGGCAGAAGTTGACCGGGTTGTTGACCTCGTGCAGCAAGCCGGCAGCCAGCGTACCGACCGCCGCCATCTTCTCCTGCTGCAGCAGCTGCCCCTTGATCTGCGCCAGGCTTTCGTTGGTGCGGGCCAGTTCCTCGTTCTTGCTGGCCAGCTCTTCCTTCAACCGGAACAGCTGGAAACGCCCCTTCTCGTTGAAGAAGGTGTAGATCGCGCTGGCCAGCGCGCAGAAGAAGATGATGATCAGCTGGAAGAAGAACTGGCTGCGGTCCTGGATCCCGCCGGCATGCGCCTCGCACGCGATGAAGTACAGCAGCACCGTGGCCATGCCGTAGGCGAGCGTCTGCCAGTAGCCGGACGGAAACAGGATGCCGACCGCGAAGATGGTCAGCATCAGGCCGGCGTAGAACACCGAGCCTTCGCCCTGGGTGGCGTAGATCATCCAGGCGATCATGATCTGCGGCAGCAGCAGCCACCCGAAGGTGATGAACTGCACGTGGCGGCGTCCGGCCTGGGTGTAGAGCGTCAGCACCGCCAGGCCGATCAGCACGCTGGTGGCCAGCCGCACCAGCGCGAAGCGGACCTGCTCGTCCGGGTAGACGACATAGTCCAGCGCCACGCCCATCAGCACCAGCAGGATCACCGTCACGCCGCCCGCCTTGCTGCACAGCAGCCGGTAGTCGCGCAACTCCTCGTGAAAGCCGCTGCGCAGGGCGGCGGCGGTGCCGGCGGCGGAAGCGCTGCTTGCCCCGGTGCTTGCGGCGGTGCTCGCGGCTGTGCTTGCCGTCATGTCAGTCCCCTCGTGGGTCGACCACAACCTCGGCGAAGACATTGACGCCGGTGGCATCGGTCCACAGGCGAGGCGGACCGGCGTTCTCCGGCATGATCGACGCCATGTCCGCCTCGTCCCGGTAGATCAGATACCACTCCAGCACGTGTTCCATGCTGCATCGCTCGGGGTTGGATGCATGCACGTTGGTCACCAGCAGCTTGCCGCCGGGGCGCAGCCGCTGGGCAAAATGCTGGTTCAGCCGGGCGCAGACGCGGTCCGACAGATAGTCGAACAAACCCGCGCAATAGACGCCGTCGAACTCCCGGGTTTCCGGGGCGGCCGGATCGAGCCGGCGCTTGAGCAGATGGTGCACCGAGTCGTGGGTATAGCCGATCGCCATGCGCTTGCCGGTCTCCTGCGCGATCGACATCAGCCGCTCGCGGGTCCAGTCCAGCGTCTCCTGGCTGAAGTCGACCAGCTCGAACGACAGCCACTCGGGCTCGTCGTATTCGCGCATGAAGCGCTGGATTTCCTGCGCCGGACCGCAGCCGACGTTGAGCACGCGCATCGGCCGGCGCGCGGCGCGCGCGGAATCGGCGAGGCGCCGCAGGTAGTCGACCAGGATATCGATGCGATTGCGGTGCGCCCGCGCGACCGCCGTCTGCAGGAAGGCGCTGTTGACGATCTGGAAGTAGGTGCTCGGCCCCTGGCGCGGGTCGTCCAGCATCTGGTTGACCATCTGGTAGTCGCCCGCATAGCCCAGCGGCTTGGTGAAGGTGCGGAACACGAAGGGCGCGCGCAGCAGCAGCGGGTGCAGCGCGTTCTGGGCGAAATTGCGGTGGATCGGCGCCAGTTCCTCTTCCACCTGGCGCGCTTCGCCCTCGAACTCGTCGAAGTAGTACTTGGTCTTCTCCACCAGCGGCGCGGCCAGTTCGAAGAAGTAGTCGGCGCGCAGCCGCTCGCCTTCCTTCGGCATGCTCCCGGCCAGGTCGACCTGCTCGACCCAGCGCGACACTTCCGCGAGGAACGAGCGAATCTGGTTGACCACGATCTGGTAGTCGCGGCGGATGTGATAGCGGTCGGCCCAGTCCTGCACGAAGCGCCGGGCCTCCTGCCCGACCGCGGCCGGTTCCAGCGACGCGCCGCTCAACTCCCGCCACTCGTCGATCAGCGTTACCGACGCAATGGCCGTCAGACCCGTGTTGACCATGCTGATGACCACGGCATTGCCCGAATAGGCCAGGCCGTCCCCCATTCGCACCGACAGATCGCGCAACACCTCGCTGACCTGCACAATGGAATACGGGTTATAGACTTCCATCACCAGAGATTTTCTCTGGAGATTGATGATCGTACCTCGCACCTGCTCGCCCTGCGAGTTGCGGAAGCTGACCACCGGATCGATTTGCGTTTGGGAGTACACGGTTAGGCGCCAGGAAAAATCCGAGGGATGCCGGCCGGAAAACCGACCCGGCAAATGGCATGGGCGAAGGAACTCTCGCGAACGGCGATTAGACGGGGGCGCGACGGCGATCAAGGCATACGCGGGCGGTCCAGATCGGAGAAGAGGACCAGGGAGAGGAGGCGGCCCTGGGTGACGAAGAAGACAGCGACCGATTGTACTGTGCGGCCTTGCAGCGTACAACGGGCCTCATTTTGGGGGGACTGGCCTCTGTCTGGCGCACCGAGGCCACGCACTCTGACATGCAGTTGGGGGGCGGATCCGCAGCAAAGTCGGCAAGATCGGAACGGATCGCCGCTTTTGCCCGCGACGCCTGGCGGGAGGATGGCAGCGTCGGACGCCGCCAATGAAAAGGGGGACCGTCGCCGGCCCCCCTCTTCTTTCGGGTATCACTTCGCGCAAGCGCGACGGCTCCGTCAGTCGGCGCGCACGCCTTCGACCTGGATCGCCAGCTTGACCTCGGGCTTGAAGCCCATCTTGACGCCGTAGTCGACGCCGAAGTCGGCCCGGTTGAAGGTGGCATAGGCGTCGGCGCCGCACGCTTCGCGCTTGAGCATCGGGTGCTGCATGCACTTGAACTCGCGGATCTCCAGCTTGACCGGCCGGGTCACGCCGTGCAGCGTCAGCATGCCTTCCGCCTCGGTCGGCACGTCGCCCGAGAACCTGGTGAACTTGCCCTGGTAGGTCGCTTCCGGATGGGCCTGCACATCGAAGATGTCCGGGCTCATGGCGTGCTCGTTCATCTTGTTGTGGCCAAAGTCGATGGTGCTCATGTCCATCTTCACGTCGATGGTGCCGGTCTTTGCCTGGCGATCGAGCGTCACGACGCCGCTGGACTTGTTGATCTTGCCGCGCCACTTCGACAGGCCGCCCAGATGGTCGGCCTCGAAGCTGGGATAGGTATGGCCCGGGTCCAGGTTGTAGGTCACCGGGGCAGCGACGGCGGCGCCAGCGATGGTTGCGGACGCAGCTACCAGAACGGCCAGCGCATTGCGCGCTTTCGCATTAAACAAAGTCATGCAATCTCCAATACGACGGACAAGGGGTTGGGCGGAAAACCAGCCCAGGGTGACGGCCGGGTCAGGCTAAGCCACGGTGGGGACGGCCAGCGATTACGTGCGGGCCGTCACCAGCCGGAATTTGATCTGCACTTCGTCGGCGACCACCGAGGTGTCCTTCCACTCTCCGTCGCCGATGTTGAAGGTGCTGCGGCGGATCGGCAGCGTGCCTTCGAAGATCTGGCTATTGCCTTCCTGCCGCATGGTCGCGGGCACCACCACATCGACGGTCTTGCCCTTGATGGTGAGCTTGCCGGCCACCTCGATCTTGCCGCCGGCGCCGTTGCGGATGGCGGTGGATTCGAAGACCGCCTTGGGAAAGCGTGCCGCATCGAACCAGTCGCGTCCGCGCACTTCCTTGGTGGTGGCCGCGTCGCCGATCTCGAAGCTCGCCACATCGATCTCGATGCGCGCACTAGACGCCGCCAGCTTTGCGGGGTCGAACTGCAGGTTGCCGCTGAAGGTCTTGAAGCGGCCCTCCATCGGCACGCCGATCTGGCGCGCCACCGCGGTCACGGCACTCTTGCCTGCGTCCAGCTGGGCGGCGCCGGCGCTCGCCGCGAAGCCGGCGCACGCCAGCGCGGCCGCGATCAGCAAGGGGACAGGGCGGAAAATGCGGGTCATGCTCAACTCCTTATCAGGATCGACGGCTCCGCCAACCCGGAGGGCAGTCGAAGCAAAGTGCTCTATTGATTGCAAATTCGGGGTATCGGTTCCCGTGGCGCGCTTTCGCCTCAGCGCCGCAGGAAGGGAACCATGCGAGCGAGCGTGCCGTCGCGGTTCACCAGATGGTGTTTCAACGCAGCGGCAATATGGACAACCACCAGCGCCGCCATCAGCCAGTTCAGCCATTCGTGCGCGGCGCCCAGCACCGGCTTGAGCGCGTCATTGGCCTCGATCAGCTGCGGCAGCGGAACCAGCGCCAGATACACCACCGGCACACCGGCCGCGAGGCTGTAGAGATAGCCCGTCAGCGGCACCAGCAGAATCAGCAGATAGAGCAGCCGATGGCCGGCGCTGGCGGCAGCGGCCTGCCAGCGCGGCATCGCGACCGGCGGCGGCGCAGGGTGAGTTATGCGCCAGAGCACGCGCAGCACGGCAATGGCGAAAATCGTCACGCCCAGCCATTTGTGCCAGGAATACAGTTTCAGTTTGGTCGGGGTAAAGCCGGGGATTCCAGTCATGTACAGCCCCAGCGCAAACGCCGCGAAAATCGCCAGTGCAATGATCCAGTGCAGGCCGATTGCGACGCCGCCATAGCCTTCCCGCTGATTGTCCGTGCGCATGGACGCTTCCCCTGCCCCGCCGGGCCTTGTTGTTGTTCCGGTGTAGCGAATTATTATCACGTCCAATGCGTGACACCGAGAAGCGGCTTCTTCAACCAGATATTCAAATTTTTTGAATGGCTGCGGGTGCGACCAATGAAAAGGCCACCCCGCAGGGTGGCCCATAGCCATGCCGGACGGGGCCGGCGGGGGCTTCGCCTTACAGACGCTCGGCGAGCTGCACGGCCTGGCCGATATAGCTGGCCGGCGTCATCGCCAGCAGACGCGCCTTGGCGTCGTCGGGAATCGCCAGATTGCCGATGAAGGTCTGCAGCGCCTCCCGGGAAATGCCCTTGCCGCGCGTCAATTCCTTCAGTTGCTCGTACGGATTGGGCACCCCGTAGCGGCGCATCACCGTCTGCACCGGCTCGGCCAGCACTTCCCAGCAGTTGTCCAGGTCTTCCGCCAGACGCTCCGGATTGGTCTCCAGCTTGCCCAGTCCGCGCAGGCAGGCCTCGTAGGCCAGCAGGCTGTAGCCGAATGCCACGCCGATATTGCGCAGCACGGTCGAGTCGGTCAGGTCGCGCTGCCAGCGCGACACCGGCAGCTTTTCCGACAGGTGGCGCAGCACGGCATTGGCCAGACCCAGGTTGCCCTCGGAATTCTCGAAGTCGATCGGGTTGACCTTGTGCGGCATGGTCGAGGAGCCGATCTCGCCTGCCTTGGTCTTCTGCTTGAAATACCCCAGCGAGATATAGCCCCAGATATCGCGGTTCAGATCCAGCAGGATGGTATTGGCCCGCGCGACGGCGTCGAACAGCTCCGCCATGTAGTCGTGCGGCTCGATCTGGATGGTATAGGGGTTGAAGGTCAGGCCCAGGCGCGTTTCGATGACGTCGCGGGAGAAGGCTTCCCAGTCGAACTCGGGGTAGGCCGACAGGTGCGCGTTGTAGTTGCCCACCGCGCCGTTCATCTTGCCCAGCAGTTGCACCTGTTCGATGCGGGCGATGGCCCGCTCCAGGCGCGCGGCGACGTTGGCCATCTCCTTGCCCAGCGTGGTCGGGCTGGCGGGCTGGCCGTGCGTGCGCGACAGCATCGGCTGGCGTGCATTGGCGCGGGCCAGTTCCACCAGCCGTGCATGCACCCGGCGCAGCGTCGGCACCACTACCGTGTCGCGCGCGCCCTTGAGCATCATGCCGTGCGAGGTGTTGTTGATGTCCTCGGAAGTGCAGGCGAAATGGATGAACTCGCTGGCCGCAACCAGTTCCGGGTTGTCCTTGACCTGCTCCTTGAGCCAGTACTCCACGGCCTTGACGTCGTGGTTGGTCACCGCCTCGATTTCCTTGATGCGGGCGGCATCGGCTTCGCTGAAATTGTCCACCAGCGCCAGCAGCGCGGCCTCGGAAGCCGGCGAGAAGCTCGGCATGTCGCCCAGACCCGTGCGGGCGAGCGCGATCAGCCAGTGGACCTCGACCTTGACACGATGGCGCATGAAGGCGGCCTCGGACAGCCACTCGCGCAGCGCATCGGCCTTGGCGGCATAACGGCCATCGATGGGAGACAGGGCAGTGAGCGGCGAAAGCGCGAGAGCGGGAGAAGACATGCTGGCAACCGGCGGGGAAAGTAAGGGAAGAGAAACGGGGAAGACGGTCAGGGAAGACGACCGGCACCGGTCCCCGGGGGGAGCCTGCAGAGCCAGTCTCAACGATGAAAAAGCGACCGATGCGCCGCACCGCCGTCACCGCCGGCGCGGGAAAGCCGGGATTTTACCATTGCGCCGGGCCAGCCGACGCCCTTGCCATGCCTTGTCGCTTGCGGCGCCACGGTCGGCAGATGACGGTGCGCTTTCCCATGTGGCGCGAGGGCGCGCCCGAGTATACTGCGCGACGCCGTTCCGGTAGCCTGTTATGCAGTGCATTGGGGCAGGCGCAATCCGTGGCCAGACAAGGGCTGGCGGGTGCGCCGATGCCAGCGGGCGCCGATGCACTCCATAACCAGCTCAAGGGGAGAACATGAAGCTGTACGCATCGCACACCAGCCCGTATGCCCGCAAGGTTCGCGTGGTGATGGCCGAAAAGAAGATCGATTACCAGCTGGTGGAAATCGACGTGTGGTCGCCCGAGACGACGATCGGCCAATTCAACCCGCTGGGCAAGGTGCCCTGCCTGGTGATGGAAGACGGCGGCGCCATCTTCGATTCCCGCGTGATCGTCGAATACCTGGACACCCTGACACCGGTCAGCCGGATGATTCCCCAGGCCAGCCGCGAGCGGCTGGAAGTCCGCACCTGGGAGGCGCTGGCCGACGGCCTGCTGGATGCCGCGCTGCTGGTGCGCCTGGAGGCCACGCAGCGTGAACCGGCCGAGCGCAGCGAGCGCTGGGTGGCCCGCCAGCGCGGCAAGATCGACGGCGCCCTCGCCGCAATGGCGCACGGGCTCGCCGACCGCAACTGGTGCGCCAACAATCATTACTCGCTGGCCGATGTGGCGGTGGGCTGCGCGCTGTCGTATCTGGATTTCCGCTTTCCCGAGATCAACTGGCGCGAGCGGCATCCCAATCTTGCCGCGTTCCACGAGAAGGTGAGCAAGCGGCAATCGTTCCTCGATACCGAGCCGCCGCGGGCTTGAGATTTTCGCCGGCTGCGACGAAACACCGACGGTGTGCTCCCCTCTCCCGCTTGCGGGAGAGGGGCCGGGGGAGAGGGCAGCCAACCCGCAGCCGGCCCTACTGGATGATCCCGCCGCCCAGGCAAACCTCGCCCTGGTACAGCACCGCGGATTGCCCCGGCGTTACCGCCCACTGGGCTTCCGCGAACGCCAGCCCCAGCACATCGTCCTGCACCGCGTCGACCTCGCAAGGCGCGTCCGTCTGCCGATAGCGCGTCTTGGCCGACAGCACCGTGCCCTGGGCCGGCGCTTCGCCAGCAACCCAGGACAGGTCCGCCGCCCGCAGGGTGGGCGACAGCAGCCACGGATGATCGTGCCCCTGCACGACGTATAGCGTGTTGTTCGCCATGTCCTTGCGCGCGACATACCAGGCGTCGCCGCTGCCGTCGCGGCTGCCGCCCAGGCCGATGCCCTTGCGCTGCCCCAGCGTATAGAAGGCCAGCCCGATATGCTCGCCCACCACCTTGCCGTCCGCGGTCTTCATCGGACCGGGTTTGGTCGGCAGGTAGCGATTGAGGAAATCCCGGAACGGCCGCTCGCCGATGAAGCAGATGCCGGTCGAATCCTTCTTCTTCGCATTCGGCAGGCCGATTTCCGCCGCGATCTCGCGCACCCGCGTCTTGGGGATTTCGCCCAGCGGAAACAGCGTGCGCGACAGCTGCGCCTGGTTCAGCCGGTGCAGGAAGTAGCTCTGGTCCTTGGTATGGTCCAGCGCCTTGAGCAGTTCGAAGCGGCCGTGCTCGCCCTGCCGGACGCGCGCGTAGTGACCGGTGGCGATGAGCTCCGCCCCCAGCGACATGGCGTGGTCCAGGAATGCCTTGAACTTGATCTCGGCATTGCACAGCACGTCGGGGTTGGGCGTGCGGCCGGCGGAATACTCGCGCAGGAAATCGGCGAACACGCGGTCCTTGTACTCGGCGGCGAAGTTGACGGCCTCGACATCGACGCCGATCAGGTCGGCCACCGACACCACGTCCAGCCAGTCCTGCCGGGTCGAGCAGTACTCGCTGTCGTCGTCGTCCTCCCAGTTCTTCATGAAGAGGCCAATCACCTCGTAGCCCTGCTGCTTCAGCAGCCAGGCGGTGACCGACGAGTCGACGCCGCCGGACATGCCGACCACCACCCGGCGGCCACGGCCGATGGATCGATCGCTCATGCCGCCTCCTGCGGTGCGCTCAGCACGGTGGGATGGGTGAACACCGCGTCCAGCGCAAAGCGCTTGCCGGCCAGATAGTCGTCGACACAGGACTGCACCAGCGGCGAGCGGTGCCGGTCCTGGCAAGCGCGCAGTTCCTCGGCGGTCAGCCAGACGGTGCGCACGATGCCGGTGTCCAGCGGGCGCGCCGTATCGAGCGGCCCGAGGTCGCCGGTAAAGGCAAAGCGGACGTAGGTGACGTCCGATGCGGGCCGCTGCAAGGTCCCTGCCGAACTGGAGCGCGCCATATAGCAACCGAGCAGCGCGCGCGGCTCGAAGCTGTGCGCGGTCTCCTCCAGCGTTTCGCGGATGACCGCATGCAGCAGGCTCTCGCCCGGGTCGAGGTGGCCCGCGGGCTGGTTCAGCCGCAGCCCGTCCGGCGTCTCTTCCTCGACCAGCAGGAAGCGGCCGCCCCGCTCGATCACGGCGGCAACGGTGACGCTGGTTTTCCAGTGTTCGGTCATGATGCACAAAAAACAAGCAATCCGGCATTCTACCGGGTGCCGCCTGCCCCTGCAGGCGGGACGGGTCCGGCACCGCGGCCCTCCCCCGTTCGACCGATCCGCATCCGCGCCAAACTCTCCCCGCTTTCCTGTAAGCTGCGAAAACAGCGCCCCGCCAGAGCGGCGCCGACGACGAGCCCGGATGCCTGCTGCCCTGCGCCAACCTGCGCCGGCCACGGGCTTCGCGCCGAACCAGGAGAAGCTGACATGCAGATCGGTATCCCGCAGGAAAGGCGGGCCGGCGAAGCACGTGTCGCCGCCACCCCGGAGACGGTCAAGAAGGTTGTCGGACTCGGCCATCAGGTTCTGGTCGAATCGGGCGCCGGGCTGCGGGCAAGCCAGCCCGATCCGGCCTATGAAGCCGCCGGCGCCACCATCGTGTCGGCCCAGCAGGCGCTGGGCGCCGACATCGTGCTGAAGGTGCAGGCTCCCGCCGCGGACGAACTGGCCGCGATGCGGCGCGGTGCGGTGCTGATCGGCATGCTCGACCCCTTCGACAGCGCCAATATCGGCCGCATGACCGCGGCCGGCATCACCGCCTTCGCGCTGGAGGCGGCTCCCCGCACCACCCGCGCGCAGAGCATGGACGTGCTGTCCTCCCAGGCCAACATCGCCGGGTACAAGGCCGTGCTGCTCGCCGCCAACTATTACCAGCGCTTCATGCCGATGCTGATGACCGCCGCCGGCACGGTCAAGGCCGCGCGCGTGCTGATCCTGGGCGCGGGCGTCGCCGGACTGCAGGCCATCGCCACGGCCAAGCGGCTCGGCGCCGTGGTGGAAGCCTCCGACGTGCGGCCGGCGGTGCGCGAACAGATCGAGTCGCTTGGCGCCAAATTTCTGGACGTGCCATTCGAGACCGACGAGGAACGCGATATCGCCCAGGGCGTCGGCGGCTACGCCCGTCCGATGCCGGAAGGCTGGATGCGCCGCCAGGCGGCGCTGGTCCATGAACGCGCCTGCCAGTCGGATATCGTCATCACCACCGCGCTGATTCCCGGACGGCCCGCGCCGGTGCTGCTGCGCGAGGAGACCGTACGGGGCATGAAGCCGGGCTCCGTGGTGGTCGATCTGGCCGCCGCCCGCGGCGGCAACTGTCCGTTGACCATGGCCGACGAGGTGGTCGAGCACCATGGTGTGACGCTGGTCGGCTACACCAACATGGCCAGCATGGTTGCCGCCGACGCCTCGGCGCTCTATGCGCGCAATGTGCTCGATTTCCTGCGGCTGATCGTCGACAAGGACGGCCAGCTTGCGCTGAACCCGGATGATGATATTGTCGCGGCCTGCCTGATGTGCAGCAACGGCGAGCCCGCTCGCCGCGCGGCCTGAAGGCGGCAATCCGACAATCTCGACCGGCCCTGGCCAGCTCGCCCCATCGCGCCGGCCGGGCAACCATCCAGGGAAACCACCACATGCAACGCATCATCCTGCGCGCCAAGCTGCATCGCGTCACCGTCACGCAAGCCGACCTTCACTACGAAGGCTCGTGCGGCATCGACGAGGACCTGCTCGACGCCGCGGACATGAAGGAATACGAAAAGATCGAGTTGTACAACGTCAACAACGGCGAACGGTTCTCGACCTACATCATCAAGGGCAAGCGCGGCAGCGGCGAGATCTCGCTGAACGGCGCCGCGGCGCGCCGGGCTCATCTGGGCGATCACCTGATCATCTGCACGTATGCGCCGATGACCGACGCCGAGCTGGCCGACTACAAGCCGAAGATCGTGCTGGTCGACGACAACAATCGCATCAAGGAAATCAAGCGGGTCTGACGCACCCCCTGGCTGGCCGCGCCCGCGCGCCAGCCACCGGACCCGGCCGCCGGCCGCCGACGCGGCTTCCGCAGTGAATGGGCATGCATGGCCTTGCACCATGCGCGCAGTCGATTCAACGACACGGAGGAGAAGTCGATGGAGATGGTGAACCACACGGTGATCAACCTGATCATCTTCGTGCTGGCGGTCTATGTCGGGTATCACGTGGTCTGGACCGTCACGCCGGCGCTGCATACCCCGCTGATGGCGGTGACCAACGCCATCTCGGCGATCATCATCGTCGGCGCCATGCTGGCCACGGGCCTGACCGTGGGCGGCGTCGGGCGAACCATGGGCACGCTGGCGGTGGCACTGGCCGCCGTCAACGTGTTCGGCGGGTTCCTCGTCACGCAGCGGATGCTGCAGATGTTCCGCAAGAAAGAGCCGCGCAGGATCGCCGGCGGGGAGAGCGACAAATGAGCATGAACGTCGTCACCCTGCTCTATCTGATCGCCTCGGTCTGCTTCATCCAGGCACTCAAGGGACTGTCGCACCCGGCCACGGCGCGGCGGGGCAACGTGTTCGGCATGGCCGGCATGGCCATCGCCGTGCTGACCACGGCCGCGCTGATCCTGCAGCTGCAGGCCCAGCCCTCGCCGGCGGCCGATGGCGGCGGCGCGATGTCGGGCCTCGGCCTGATCCTGGCGGCACTGGTCATCGGCGGCGGCATCGGCGCCTACGTCGCCCGCAAGGTCGAGATGACCAGGATGCCGGAACTGGTCGCCGCGATGCACTCGCTGATCGGCCTGGCTGCGGTCTTCATCGCGGTGGCCGCGGTGGCGGAGCCGGCCGCGTTCGGCATCGCCGAGCCGGGCAGCAACGTCATTCCAACCGGCAACCGCATCGAGCTGTTCATCGGCTGCTTCGTCGGCGCCATCACCTTCTCCGGCTCGGTGATCGCCTTCGGCAAGCTGGCCGGGCGCTACAAGTTCCGGCTGTTCCAGGGCGCACCGGTCGTGTTCGGCGGGCAGCACTGGCTGAACCTGGCGCTGGCGCTGCTGATGATCGGCTTCGGCATCGCCTTCTTTCTCACCCAGGCCTGGCTGCCCTTCCTCGTCATGCTGGCCATCGCCTTCGTGCTCGGCGTGCTGATCATCATCCCGATCGGCGGCGCCGACATGCCGGTGGTGGTGTCGATGCTTAACTCGTACTCGGGCTGGGCCGCGGCGGGCATCGGCTTTTCGCTGAACAACCCGATGCTGATCATTGCCGGCTCTCTGGTGGGCTCCTCCGGCGCGATCCTGTCGTACATCATGTGCCGGGCGATGAACCGGTCCTTCTTCAACGTGATCCTCGGCGGCTTCGGCGCCAGCGCGGCAGCCGGTGGCGCCGCAGGGGCACAGGGGCAGCGCAACGTCAAGTCCGGCTCGCCGGACGACGCCGCCTTCCTGATGAGCAACGCCGAGACCGTCATCATCGTGCCGGGCTACGGGCTGGCGGTGGCGCGGGCCCAGCATGCGCTGAAGGAGTTGACCGAACTGCTGTCGGAGAAGGGCGTCACCGTGAAGTACGCCATCCATCCGGTGGCCGGGCGGATGCCAGGCCATATGAACGTGCTGCTGGCCGAGGCCGAAGTGCCGTACGACCAGGTCTTCGAAATGGAGGACATCAACAGCGAATTCGGGCAGGCGGACGTGGTGCTGGTGCTGGGCGCCAACGATGTGGTCAATCCCGCCGCCAAGACCGATCCGTCCTCGCCCATTGCCGGCATGCCCATCCTCGAGGCGTACAAGGCCAAGACCATCATCGTCAACAAGCGCTCGATGGCGGCCGGCTACGCGGGGCTGGACAACGAGCTGTTCTACCTGGACAAGACCATGATGGTGTTCGGCGATGCCAAGAAGGTGGTCGAGGACATGGTCAAGGGGATCGATTGACGGCAGCGGGTCCGCGCGTCGCATCGTCGCAACCCGTCTTCTGGCCCCTGCGCGGGTTCCTGCCCGCGCCCCTCGGGCGGGCGGGTCACGCGGCCCGCCTGCCGCGCTATACTGACCGCGGCCTTGCCCGCTGATGCCGGACGCCGAGGCCCCCGGCACCGCTCACCGCTGGCCTCTCTCTGGCCCGCGGCCCGCGGCCCGCTGCCGGTGCTGCCCAGGCCGAACGCTACATGACATTCAATCCTCAAGACCGCAATCTGTCGGTATTCCACCACCCGATCGTCACCGTGCTGGTCGACGACAGCCGCTCGTTCATCGACAGCCTCGCCTTCCAGATGGACCCGTCGCGAGCGGTCGTCACGTTCACCGATCCGCACGAGGCACTGCAGTGGCTGCGCGATGCCTACAGCACGCCCAACGGCTTCCTGCCCGTGCGGGTCACGCATGACGATCTGACCTTCCTGACCGAGCGTCGTACGGTCCAGCTCGACATCGACCGGATCTACCGGCAAATCCATGACATGCGCCGCTTCGTGCAGCCCGGCGTCGTGGTGGTCGACTACTCGATGCCGAGGATGAACGGACTCGAGTTCTGCCAGGCGCTGCAGGACCTTCCCTGCCGGACCATCCTGCTGACCGGCACCGCCGACGAAGGCATCGCCGTGCAGGGCTTCAACCACGGCCTGATCGACCGCTATATCAAGAAGCACGACAGCAATCTGGTCGAGCGGCTGGACCAGGAGATCGATGCCCTGCAGCAGCAGTACTTCGCGGCACTGTCCCGCACCCTGCGCGACCTGCTGTCGCGGCACTCGTTCTCGTTCCTGTCCGACCCGGCCCTGGCGGAGTGCGTGCGTCAGCTGGCCACCCGCTATGGCTTCGTCGAGCACTACCTCTACCCGAACCCGGCGGGACTGCTGCTGCTGACCGCGGCGGGCCATGCGACGCTGATGGTGATCGAAACGCGGGATAGCCTGGCCAGCCAGGTCGAGTCGGCCGAGGCATATGACGCCCCTGCCGCGCTGATCGAGGGCTTGCGCGAAGGCCGCATCGTGCCGTTCTTCTGGCCGGGCAATGGCATGTACACGCCCGCCTGCGTCGACTGGGAGCAGTACTGCCTGCCGGCGCAGCGTTGCGAGGGGCGCGAGGAATTCCTGTACGCGCTGTTCGACATGCCCCGGCATCTGCTGGACGAGCCGGTGGTGGGGTTTCAGGAATTCCTGAAGCGGTTCGCGACGGATGCGGGCTCGCTGACCGGCCGGTGACAGCCCTGGCCTGGAGGCCGGTCACCCGCCCCCTTTCGGCGGGCTTGACGCTCGAGGTAACCGAGACACAACGACTGCAGCTGGGTCCGCAGCTCCCCGGCCAGCGCATGCGGCGAGGCTGCCTCCAGCACCATGCGGGTCGGACCCACCAGGGCGCCCATCAGCATCAGGCTGATGGTCTCGATATCGTCAAAATCCGCATCCGAGGCCGTCAGCAGCATGATTTCCAGCGCCCTGCGAATGCGCGCCTCGACATCCTGTACATAATCTCGAACGTCGAATTCGAGGGCCACCGCGTATAACGCACGCGATTCATCCAGGCGTTCGATCTTTGCTGCGACAAATGCCGCAACGATGGCCTCCACCATCGAGGACAGGCTGCGGTGATGGGCGGACGCGGCGGCGTCCTCGATGGCCTTGACCACCCGCTCCAGATGCCGTTCGAGCGCGGCGAACAACAGCGCCTGCTTCTGCGGAAAGTACTGATAGAGGGTTCCGATCGATACACCGGCCCTTTCCGCCACGCGGATGGTTGTCAAGCGCTGCAGGCCCCCCACGCGCAAAACCTGAATAGTGCCATCGAAAATTGCATCGACAGTCGCGCGGGAACGCGCCTGGCGCGGGCGTTTTCGGGCTTCCAGCGCTGTTCCAGTATCAGTCCGCATATGCGAATTCCCATCTCCAGTGGTTGTTCGTATGCTACTCCAGTCGCTTTGCACAAAACCACGCAAACCAGATCGAGGGTAAATTCATGACCAATGCAATGCAGGCTGGAACGTTCCAACTCGGAAGCCGCACTGTCACCCGAATGGGTTATGGCGCAATGCAGCTGGCGGGGCCACAGGTATTCGGCCCTCCCAGGGACCGCGCCGCCGCCATCGCGGTGCTGCGGGCCACGATCGAAAGCGGCATTACCCATATCGACACCAGCGATTTCTACGGGCCGCACGTTACCAATCGACTGATCAGGGAAGCGCTGCACCCGTATCCGGAACGGCTGACCATTGTCACCAAGGTAGGCGCCAGCCGCGGCAGCGATGCGTCGTGGAAGCCGGCGCTGTCCGCGGCGGACCTGACCGCTGCCGTGCATGACAATCTGCGCCACCTGGGCCTGGAGGTGCTGGACGTGGTGAATCTGCGCGCCATGTTCGACGTCGCCTCGCCGGCGGAGGGCGATATCGAGGCGCCGCTCACCGCTCTGGCAGAGCTGCAACACCGAGGATTGATCCGGCACATCGGCCTTAGCAACGTGACGCCCAGACAGGTGGCACAGGGCCGTGCGATCACCAGCATCGTCTGCGTTCAGAACATGTACAACCTCGCCCACCGGCATGACGACGCGTTGATCGACAGTCTCGCCGCGGACGGCATTGCCTATGTCCCGTTCTTTCCGCTGGGCGGCTTTACTCCGCTGCAGGCCGATGCACTGAGCCTGGCCGCCAGCGAATGCAATGCCACGCCAATGCAGGTCGCGCTGGCATGGCTGCTGCAGCGCTCCCCGAATATCCTGCTGATACCCGGGACCTCCTCTGTCGCGCATCTGCACGAAAATCTGGAGGCGGTGAATCTGCAATTGCCGGAAAGTACCCTGCGCTCATTGGACCGGATCGGCCGCTGACGCCCGGTTGGCTCGCACTCACGCTTCCGCGAATGCGGCCGGGGGAGAGAGCATCCAGAGCGCCGGCAAACCCTACCCCCGATTTCCACCCCGCACCATGTCGAAGCGGAACAGCCGGCATTCGATATTGCCGTTATACAGCGGCACCCGGCGCGACTCCTTCAGCCGCAGCCGCTTGGGCATCGACAGATCCCCGGTGAAGATCCACGCCTGCCAGCCCGCGAAGTTCTGCTTCAGCGTGCTGGAGAACGCCGCCGCGAACTGGTTGGCCGCTGCTTCCTCGACGCTGTCCACCGGCACGTCGGCCACGGATGGCCGGCGCTCGCCCCGCACCGCGATGCGCTCGCCGTAAGGCGGATTGATCAGCAGCAGCCCCGGCTCGGCGAACGGCGGCTGGACGAAGCGGGCGTCGACCTGCTTGGTCGCCAGTTCGCCGGGCAGGCCGGCGCGTTGCCAGTTGGCCCGCGCCATCGCCAGCATGTCGGTCGAGATGTCGCTGCCGGCAATCGTCAGCGAGGTCGTGCGTGCGCCGGCACGGGCCTGTTCCTTCAGCGCCTTCCAGCTGCGCTGGTCGACGCCCCGCAGCCACTCGAAGGCAAAGCTGCGGCCGCCGCCGGGCGGGATGCCCAGCGCAACCTGTGCTGCCTCGACCAGGAACGTGCCACTGCCGCACATCGGATCGTACAGCGGACGCTCGGTCTGACCCGGCACCCAGCCGGCCAGGCGCAGGATGCCGGCGGCTAGGTTCTCCTTCAGCGGCGCCTCGCCCTTCTCCATGCGCCAGCCGCGCTTGAACAGCGGCTCGCCGCTGGTGTCCAGGTACAGCGTGCAGTCGTGCTCGGTCAGATGCGCGTAGATACGGGCATCGGGGCTGGCGGTGTCGACACTGGGCCGGCCGCCCAGCCGCTCGCGCATGCCGTCGCAGACGCCGTCCTTGACGCGCAGCGCGACGAAATTCAGGCTGCGCAGCGGCGAGCGCTGCGAGGTGATCTCGACCTTGATGGTTTCGTCCGGGCCGAACCACTGGTCCCAGCGCTGCGCCCGCGTCAGCTCGTAGATGTCGTCTTCATGGCGGTAGCCGCGCGCGGCCACCCGCAGCAGCACCCTGCTGGCGAGGCGCGAATGCAGGTTGACGGCGTACGCCGCCGGCATCTGGCCGGAGAAGTGCACGCCGCCCGGCACCTCGCGATGCACGTCGAACGGTGCCAGTTGCGCAACGTCGGGCCGCGCCGCGATCTCGCGCAGCTCGTCGGCGAGCGCGGGTTCGAGGCCACGCGGGCAGGGAGCAAAGAAGGCTTGAGTCATGGCGGCTGGCGCGAAGGCGCGGGGTGAAGAGAATCAGGGTCAAAAAAAATCGTCCGCCGTGGCGGACGCTGCAGCATTCGCGCGACGGGCGGCTTAACCGGCGGCAAGCGCGCGGTCGAGAAAATCGAGCCGGTCCTGGCCCCAGAAGGGCTGACCGTTGTAAACGTACCATGGCGCGCCGAACACGCCCGCCGAGATGGCGTCCTGCGTATGGCGTTCGTACTCTTCCTGCACGGCCTGCGCTTCGGCGGCCTTCAGCAGCGTGGCGCCGTCCAGCTCGAGCTGACCGGCGAGTTCGGCAAGCGTTGCAGCATCGGCGATATTGCGCTCCTGCGCCCACAGGGCGCGCCCGATCAGAGCGGTCAGCTCCATCGCCCGTGCGGTGCCGTGCGCCAGTTGCGTGGCGATGATCAGCCGGCTCGCGGCATCGCCCGACACCGGGAAGAAGGCCGGCTGCGTATTGAGCGGCAGGCCAAGGAACTCGCTCCAGCGCGCCAGCTCCACCAGCCGGTAAGCCTGGCGCTGGGCCGGACGCTGCGCCAGCGGCAGGCCGCCGGAGACGGCGAAGACCTTGCCCAGGTCGGCCGGCTTCATGCGGATCTGCGCGCCGTGCCTGCGCGCGATCTCCGCAAGGCGGGCATGTCCCAGATAGACGTACGGCGACTGGGGAGTGAAGTAGTAGTCGATCGTCCTGTTCATGCTTGTCTCGCCAGAGTTGTTGTCAATGCCGCGCTTCAGAACGGCTTCATCACCACCAGTACGACGATGGCGAACAGCACCAGCACCGGCAGCTCGTTGAACCAACGATAGAAGCGGTCCGAACGCTTGTTGGCGCCCGCCTCGAACTTGCGCAGCAGCACGCCGCAGCCATGGTGGTATCCCAGCAGCAGGACCACCAGCGCCAGTTTGGCATGCATCCAGCCCTGCCCCGGCCCGCGGCCGATACCGTAGCCCATATATAGCCACAGGCCGAAGGCCAGCGCCGGCACCGCCAGTATCGTCATGAAGCGGAACAGCCGGCGCGCCATGCCGAGCAGGCGCTGTGTCGCGGCCGTATCGCGCTCCATCGCCAGGTTGACGAAGATGCGCGGCAGGTAGAACAGCCCGGCGAACCAGGACGTCACGAAGATGATATGCAGGGATTTGACCAGCAGCATGAGGGCCCGTCGATGGCAGAGCCGGGACAATGCCCGGCGAAGCGTGAGAGCGCCATCCTCGCGTCCGGCACGCACTGGCCGGACACGATGACAGCGGCGGCATCAGGTGCGAATCTCGCCGTGGCCGAACACCACGTACTTGAGCGAGGTCAGCCCTTCCAGCCCGACCGGGCCGCGGGCATGCAGCTTGTCGTTGGAGATGCCGATCTCCGCGCCGAGCCCGTACTCGAAGCCGTCGGCGAAGCGGGTCGACGCGTTGATCATCACGCTGGCCGAATCGACCTCGCGCAGGAAGCGCAGGCCGGTGCTGTAGTTCTCGGTGACGATCGAGTCGGTATGGGCCGAGCCATAGGTGTTGATATGCGCGATGGCCTCGTCCACGCCCGCCACGGTGCGGATGGACAGCACCGGCGCCAGATACTCGGTGCGCCAGTCGGCTTCGGTCGCATCGACCAGACCGGTGACGCCCGCTGCTTCCAGCGTCTGGCGCGTGGCCGGACAGACCCGCAGCTCGACGCCCTTGTCCTGATAGATCCTGCACAGCGGGGGCAGCACCTGCGCCGCGACGCCCTGGGACACCAGCAGCGTCTCCATCGTATTGCAGGGCGCGTAGCGCTGGGTCTTGGCGTTGTCGGCGATGCGGATGGCCTTGTCCAGGTCCGCTTCGTCGTCGATATAGACGTGGCAGATGCCGTCCAGATGCTTGATCATCGGCACCCGCGCCTCTTCCATCAGCCGGGCGATCAGGCTCTTGCCGCCGCGCGGCACGATCACGTCGACGTACTCGGTCATCGTGATCAGGCGCCCGACCGCGGCGCGGTCGATGGTCTCGATCACCTGCACCGCTTCGCCGGGCAATCCTGCCGCGGCCAGGCCCTCGGCCACCAGGGCGGCCAGCGCCGTGTTCGATTCGATTGCCTCGGAGCCGCCGCGCAGGATGGTGGCGTTGCCCGACTTCAGGCACAGCGCCGCCGCGTCGATGGTCACGTTGGGGCGGGATTCGTAGATGATGCCGATCACCCCCAGCGGCACGCGCATCTGCCCGATCTGGATGCCGGTCGGGCGGTACTTCATGCCGGTGATCTCGCCGATCGGGTCCGGCAGCGCGGCGATCTGCTCCAGCCCCGCCGCCATCGTGTCGATGGCCTTGTCCGACAGCGTCAGGCGGTCGATGAAGGCGGAGTCCTGGCCGTTGGCGCGGGCGCGTTCGACGTCGCGCGCGTTGACTTCCTTCAGGCGCTGCGCGTCCCGGCGGATCGCCGCGGCGATGGTCAGCAGCGCGCGGTTCTTGTCGGCGGTGGAGGCGCGCGCCATCGCGCGCGAGGCGGCGCGGGCCTGCTGGCCCACGCGCTCCATGTACTGGTGAAGATCGTGCTGGTTCATGTGCTGGGCCGGTTGGCCGGCCTTCCCGTTCTGATTGGCTTGCGGTGGACCTGCCGCGTCAGGAAACACGTCAGCGGCGCGCGGACTGGGCCGATGGTGGCGCCACCTGCAGGGCGATCTGCAGCGCCAGTTGCAGCAGGCCGTCCCACGGCTCGGCCGGCACCCCGTCCACCCGCAAGCCCTTGGTCTGCCGGTCCAGCCGTGCCGCCAGCGCCAGCGCGTCCTCGAGCTGTCGCGCCGTCAGCCGCTGCGCCGCCTGCGGCACCAGCTTCTCGCGGGCGCCCCAGATGCGCAGTTCGCGGGCCAGCACGGCGGGCGGCTTGCCCGCGGCCAGGCCCTGCCGGACCTTCGATAATACGCGAATTTCCTCGGTCAGCGCCCACAGCACCAGCACTGTGGCCTCGCCCTCGCCGCGCAGCCCTTCGAGCATCCGCACCAGCCTGGGCACGTCGCCCGCGAGCATCGCCTCGGACAGCTTGAAGACGTCGTAGCGGGCCACATTGAGCACCGCATCGTGGATCTGGTCGAAGCTCAGCACCCCGGTGGGATACAGCAGGCCCAGCTTGCGGATTTCCTGGTGGGCGGCCAGCAAGTTGCCCTCGACCTTGTCGGCGATGAACTGCAGCGCGCGGCGGCCGGGCTCGCCGGCTTCGACGCGCTGATCCTGCCGCGCCAGCCGCTCGCCGATCCAGGCCGGCAGCCGCGTACGGTCGACATTGTCGACCTTGATGGTCACACCGGCGGCATCCAGCGCCTGGAACCACGCCGACTTGGAGGCGGTGAAATCGAGCCGGGGCAGCGTGATCAGCAGCACCACGTCTGGCGACGGCTGGGCCGCCACCGCGCGCAGCACCTCGCCGCCGTCCTTGCCGGGCTTGCCGCCGGGGATACGCAGCTCGACGATCTTGCGGTCGCCGAACAGCGACATCGATTGCTGGGCTTCGAGCAGCTGGCTCCACTGAAAGCCGCGCTCGGAGACCAGCACCTCGCGCTCGGTAAAGCCGGCTTCGCGCGCCGCCTGGCGCAGCCGGTCCACGGTCTCGAGCACCAGCAGGTGCTCGTCGCCATGCACCACATAGACCGGCGCCATCCCACGCCCCTGCGCCTGGCGCAGGTGCGGCTCCAGCGCGTCCGGCTTGATCTGCATGCTGTCGCGGCTGCGGGCGTCAGGCCACCGGCTTGGCGGCGGCCAGCCGGCGCATCAGCTGCTGGACGATGTCGCGTTGCATGTCGCGGTACAGCTGCGCTTCCTCGTAGTCCTTGGCGAGCGCGTTGGCCTCGTTATAGGTGAGGTCGCGCGTCAGCACCAGCTGCGACGGCCCGATCATCTCGCGGCCGGCCGCGTCGCGCAGACGGAAGGTGAACGCCTGCGTCAGCCGGTACTCCCGCACCACGCCGGTGGTGGTAATCGACAGCACGGTCTTGGCGCGCGAATCCTCCAGCACGTCCAGCAGCGCATCGGCCTCCTTCGGGTCGCGCACCACCACGGTGTCGGAGCCGCCGCGGATGGCCCGCGTCAGGTCTGCGGCCATCGCCGAGTTCGGCGGCATGCCGATATACAGCCGCTTGAAGGCGAAATCGGAATTGCCGCGCAGCTGGAAACCGCAGCCGGCCAGCACGCCGGCGGACAGCAGCGCGGCCAGCAGCGTGCGGCGGGTCGGGTTCGGTCGGTTCATAAGCGCGCTTCCTTGCTAGTTGCCTTGGGGGACGGGATGACAGTGCGGCGGCTGCGCCGGCTCACAGCACGACGTTGACCAGCCGGCCCGGCACCACGATGATCTTCTTCGGCGCCGCGCCAGCGGCGAACTTCGCCACCGTCTCGCTGGCGGCCGCCATCGCCTCGATGGCGGCGCGGTCGGCCTGTGCCGGCACCGTCAGGCTGCCACGCACCTTGCCGTTGACCTGCAGCACCAGTTCGATTTCGCTCTGCACCAGCGCGGCCTCGTCCACCTGCGGCCACGGCGCATCGAGCAGGTCGCCCTGCGCCTGCGCATAACCGAGCTGTTCCCACAGCACGTGGGTGATATGCGGAACCACCGGATACAGCACGCGCAGCAGGATGCCGAAGCCCTCGCGCAACGCGCCCGGCGACGCCGACTTCGCATCCTCCAGCGCGTTGAGCATCTTCATCGAGGCCGACACCACGGTGTTGTACTGGATGCGCTGGTAGTCGTAGTTGGCCTGCTTGAGCACGCCATGCACCTCGCGGCGCAGCGCGCGGTCGCCTTCGGTCAGATCGCTGCCGGCACGGATCGCCTCGGCCTTCGCGTAGCCGAAGGCCCACAGCCGGCGCAGGAAGCGCGAGGCCCCTTCCACGCCCGAGCCGCTCCATTCGAGCTGCTGCTCGGGCGGCGCGGCAAACATCGTGAACAGGCGCGCGGTGTCCGCGCCGTACTGATCGATCAGGGCCTGCGGGTCGATGCCGTTGTTCTTCGACTTGGACATCTTCTCGACGCCGCCGATCACCACCGGCTGGCCGTCGGCCTTCAGCGTGGCGCCCACCGGGCGGCCGCGCTCGTCGGTCTGCACATCGACCTCGGCCGGGTTGAACCACTGCTTCTTGCCGCTGGCATCTTCCCGATAGTAAGTCTCGTTCAGCACCATGCCCTGCGTCAGCAGGTTGGTGAACGGTTCGCCGAACTTGACCAGGCCAATGTCGCGCATCACCTTGGTCCAGAAGCGCGCGTACAGCAAGTGCAGGATCGCGTGTTCGATGCCGCCGATGTACTGGTCCATCGGCATCCAGTAATCGTTGCGGGCATCGACCATGGTCGCCGCGTCCGGGCAGGTATAGCGCATGTAGTACCAGCACGAATCGATGAAGGTATCCATCGTGTCGGTCTCGCGGCGCGCCGGCTTGCCGCACGACGGGCAGCTGCACTCGAGGAAGCGCGGGTCCTTGGCCAGCGGATTGCCGGTGCCATCCGGCACCAGGTCCTCGGGCAGCACCACCGGCAGATCCTGCTCGGGCACCGGCACCACGCCGCAGCTGTCGCAATGGATCAACGGGATCGGCGTGCCCCAGTAGCGCTGGCGGGAGATGCCCCAGTCGCGCAGGCGCCAGGTTACCTTCTTCTCGCCCAGGCCCTTGGCGGCCAGGTCCGCGGCGACCGCATCGACCGCCTCCCGGTAGCCCAGGCCATCGTACTTGCCGCTGTTCACGCACTTGCCGGCGGTCTTGTCGCCGTACCACTCCTGCCATGCCTCGGTCGAGAAGGCCTGGCCTTCGGCCGCGATCACCTGCCTGATCGGCAGGCCGTACTTGTTGGCGAAGGCGAAGTCGCGCTCGTCGTGCGCGGGCACGCCCATCACGGCGCCATCGCCGTAGCTCATCAGCACGTAGTTGCCGACCCAGACCTCGACCTGCTCGCCGGTCAGCGGGTGCACCACGCGCAGACCGGTCGGCATGCCCTTCTTTTCCATGGTCGCCATGTCCGCTTCCATCACCGAGCCGCGCTTGCACTCGTCGATGAAGGCGGCCAGTTCCGGATTGGTGGCGGCGGCATGCGTGGCCAGCGGATGCTCGGCAGCGACCGCGCAGAAGGTCACGCCCATGATGGTGTCGGCGCGCGTGGTGAACACGTACAGCTTGCCGCCGCCGATCAGTTCGCCGTCATCGCCGACGATGGCGTGCGGGAAGGCAAAGCGCACGCCTTCGCTCTTGCCGATCCAGTTCTGCTGCATCACCTTGACGCGCTCGGGCCAGCCGAGCGCATCCAGATCGCCGAGCAGTTCGTCGGCGTAGTCGGTGATGCGCAGGTAGTACATCGGAATCTCGCGCTTTTCCACCAGCGCGCCCGAGCGCCAGCCGCGCCCGTCGATCACCTGCTCGTTGGCGAGCACGGTCTGGTCCACCGGGTCCCAGTTGACGGTGCCGGTCTTGCGATAGGCGATGCCCTTCTCCAGCATCTTCAGGAACAGCCACTGGTTCCAGCGGTAGTACTGCGGATCGCAGGTCGCCACTTCGCGCGACCAGTCGATCGCCAACCCCATCGCCTGCATCTGCTTCTTCATGTAGGCGATGTTGTCGTAGGTCCAGGCCGCCGGGGCCACGCCGTTGTTCAGCGCGGCGTTCTCCGCCGGCATGCCGAACGCGTCCCAGCCCATCGGCATCAGCACGTTGTAGCCGTTCATCCGCAGCTGGCGCGCCATCACGTCGTTGATGGTGTAGTTGCGCACGTGGCCCATGTGCAGCTTGCCGGACGGATACGGCAGCATCGAACAGGCATAGAACTTCGGCTTGGCCGAGCCGTCCGGCTGCACCGCCTGCTCGTCGACGCGATAGGCGTCCCTGGCTTGCCAATGCTGGCGGGCGGATTGTTCGACTTCGGCGGGAACGTATTTCTCTTGCATGGTGTGGACAGCGGCCGGCGCGGGGGCGCCGGCGGTCGGAAGCCTGGATGGGATCAGGGTGTGGTTGCCGGGCGGCGAACCGCGGGTACAGCCGGCGGCGAGCCGCGCCGGGCGGGCACGGAAGCGCCGATTATAACCGGCGGCAGGTGGCCGGAGACACCCATGGCATGGGTCGGCCGGGGTGCCGTGGCTGGCGTGCCGGACCGGCACGCGGCACCGGCGCGGGAGCGTGGATCCGCGCCGGTCAGCGCAGGCCCAGCACGTCCTGCATGTCGTACTGGCCCGCGGCCTTGTCGGCGAGGAACCGTGCCGCGCGCACCGAGCCGTCCGCGTACGACTGGCGGCTGGAGGACTTGTGGGTGATCTCGATGCGCTCGCCGATGCCGGCGAACATCACGGTGTGATCGCCGACGATATCGCCGCCGCGCACCGTGGCAAAACCGATCGAGCCGGGCTCGCGCTCGCCGGTATGCCCCTCGCGGGCAAACACGCCGCATTCCTTCAGGTCGCGGCCCAGCTTGCGCGCGATCACCTCGCCCATGGCCAGGGCGGTGCCGGACGGCGCATCCACCTTGTGGCGATGGTGCGCTTCGATGATCTCGATGTCGTAGCCGGAGGACAGCATGCCGGCGGCCACCTCCAGCAGCTTGAAGGTGACGTTGACGCCGACGCTCATGTTCGCCGCGAACACCACGCCGATGTCGCGCGCGGCCTGCGCGATCGCCGCCTTGCCGGCATCGTCGAAGCCGGTGGTGCCGATCACCATTTTCGTGCCGCAGCGGCGAGCAATCGCCAGGTGGGCGAGCGTGCCCTCCGGCCGGGTGAAGTCGATCAGGCAGTCCGCCGCGGCGATGACGGCCTCGGCGTCGTCCGAAATCGGCACGCCGGTTTCGCGTCCCAGGAACAGCCCCGCATCCTGACCCAGCGCCGCCGCGCCGGGCACGTCCAGCGCGCCGGAGAGCGTGACACCGTCGGTGTCGAGTACCTGTTGGATCAGCATGCGGCCCATGCGGCCCGATGCACCGGCGATGGCGATTTTCATGGCGGTTGGCCCCGGAAATTAGGGTAAGCGGGAGGTGGGTGGCCGACGAAAGCGGACGGCGCGATAGAAAGCGCCGGGCAGCAGCCCGGCGCGCGGCAATGCATGTCAGGGACGGCCTGGCGCCCCTTGTCGTGTTATCGGGCGGTGGCGATGCCGGCTTCGGCCGGCGCGCTGCTGGCCGCCTGCTCGGAGGCCGGCGCCGGGGACGCCGCTGCCTGCGGCTGCGCCGGCTCGCTGCTCGACGGCGCGGACGGCGGCTCCGAGGAAGCCGATGCCGGCGCGGCAGCCGGTGCCGGTGCAGGCGCCGCCGCGGCGGGCTTGGCCGATCCGCGCTTCATGCCGTCGATTTCCGCGATCAGCTCGTACTCGGACGGCAGCTCGTCGCCATTGAAGCGCGCGACCCGGTCGCCGTCGAAGAAGACGGTGAAGCGGCGCTGCTGCACCACCTGGGTATTGCCGCGCTTGAACGAGAACACGTAGTCCCAGCGGTCGGCGTGGAACACGTCGGTCAGCAGCGGCGTGCCGAGCAGGTAGCGCACCTGCTCGCGGGTCATGCCCTCGCGCATCTGCGACGCCGCCTCACGCGAGACGAAGTTGCCCTGCACGATATTGATCCGGTACGGGGTGATCGCTTCGGCGACCTTGCGCGACGTACTGTCGTAGGTCGAGCACGCAGCGGTGACGAGGGTCGTGGCTGCAAGCAGTGCAGTCAGCAGCGGCGCGGCCAGGCGCATGCCGGTCGGTCGTTTGGAATCCATGTAACTCGCAGGTCTCGCTACCGTGAAAGGGTGGCGGCAATGGGAAGGTCCGCGTCCGCCGGGACGACAGCCGACGGTAAAACCCTTATGATTCAACAATCCAGACATTGTACTCCAGGGAGTCACGCCCATGCCGAGTCCGGCGGAACTCAAGAACATCGGCCTGAAGGCGACGGTACCGCGGTTGAAAATTCTCGAGATTTTTCAGACCAGCGAGCAGCGCCACCTCAGTGCCGAGGACGTTTATCGCATCCTGCTCAACGAACAGATGGACATCGGTCTTGCCACCGTCTATCGGGTGCTGACCCAGTTCGAACAGGCAGGACTGCTCTCTCGCAACAACTTCGAATCCGGCAAGGCCATTTTCGAACTCAACGAAGGCAAGCACCACGATCACCTGGTCTGCCTCGACTGCGGCCGCGTCGAGGAGTTCTACGACGCCAGCATCGAGCAGCGCCAGCAGAGCATCGCGCGCGAGCGCGGCTTCGCCCTGCAGGAGCATGCGCTGTCCCTGTACGGCAACTGCACCAAGCAGGACTGCCCGCACCGCCTCAAGCGCGGCGCATAGCGCCAGCAACGGCAGCAGCGACGCTTTTCGTCAGCGCTGCCGATTGCCAATGAGAAAGGCCGGCGATGGAACGCCGGCCTTTCTCATTGTGCGGGCGATGCCGCTGCGCATCAGCGCGCCGGCACGGCCTCGCCCTGCTCGATGGTCGCCGCCGGGGCCGAGACAGCGGCGCTGGGCAGCCGAATGAACTCGCCGACCACCTGGCGAAATTGCGCACGGGTCCACACCAGCATCGGATGCGTATTGCGGCTGCGGTGCCACTGCATATGCAAACCCATGGTGGTGTCGATCTCGGGCGGCAAGGGGAACGCCTTGAGCCCGTAGGTCTGGCAGGCAGCGTCCTTGGTCAGTGCATTGACGGTGAAGATCAGGTCGGTCTGTGCCGCCAGTTCGGCCTGTGCGCGCCACGAATGCACGGTCATGGTCGCGGTCCGCTGCAGGCCGCGCTGCTGCAGCGCATAGTCCAGCGGAATCAGCGACGGCGCGGGCCGCCCGGCGGTGCCGGCCTGCGACATGAAGATGTGGCCGCAGTCCAGATACTGCTCCAGCGTGCAGGCGCCCTTCAGCACCGAATGGTCCTGGCGGGCGCAGACCCACAACTGCAACGGCGTGATGCTCTCCTCGACGATCTCGGGGTGGCTCACGGGGTATGGGGAGAACGACAGGTCCAGCTCGTTGGCGCGCATCGAGGCGACGTCGGCGTCGGAGGAATGCGACTCGACCAGGCGGATATGCAGCTCGGGCGCCGACTGGCGCAGCCGCAGCACCAGCCGGTTGAACACGGTGTCGCCCAGCTCGGCGGCAAAGCCGATGTTGAGCGTGCCGGTCGCGGTGGCCGGATCGAAGCTTTCCACATCGCCCTGGTTGATCGACGACCACAGCTCCAGCATCTCGCGGATCTTGGGACCCAACTCCAGCGCGCGCGGCGTCGGCGTCAGGCCGTGGGGCACGCGGATGAACAGGGGGTCGTCGAAAATCTCCCGTAGCCGGCCCAGCGAATGCGATACGGCCGGAGCGGTCATATGCATCTTCTCGGCGACGTAGGTCGCATTGCGCTTGCTGAGGAGCTCGGTAAAGATCACAAGCAGCTTGGTGTCGACGTTCACCATGGAGTCGCCCGATTGTTATTGGTTTGACCGTTGCGCGAGGCACAGGCGCCGGCGGAGCCGCTCGTGGCGGGTGGCTGTTCCCGGGTAGTGTAAGAGTAAATTGCCGTTTGTGTGAAGCGTAAGAGCCATTTTCAGCACAAACAAAACCCCTCAGAAGCGGGGGTCATCGGCAGGGCTGCCGTATAGGGCACAAAGGGGAGGACTGACGCCGGAGAGAGAGGGACCGCTCCTTGCGAGCGGAAAGTGCCGGTCAACGGCGGCGACGCCCGGGGTGCGGCCCCCGGGGCATCGCCAGTTCCACCACCGGCGTGCGGTGGCGGAACGGAGCGCCAATTACTTGGCGTTCATCAACGCAACGGTGGTGTCCAGCATCCGGTTGGAGAAGCCCCACTCGTTGTCGTACCAGCTCGAGACCTTGACCAGATTGCCCGAGACCTTGGTCAGGGTCGCGTCGAAGGTCGACGAAGCCGGGTTGTGGTTGAAGTCGACCGACACCAGCGGCGCGGTGTTGTAGTCGAGGATGCCCTTCAGCTCGCCTTCCGAGGCCGCCTTCAGGATCGCGTTGACTTCGTCCACGGTGGTTTCGCGGGCGGCGACGAACGACAGGTCGACCAGCGACACGTTGATGGTCGGCACGCGCACCGCGAAGCCGTCCAGCTTGCCGTTCAGCTCGGGCAGCACCAGGCCGACCGCGGCGGCGGCGCCGGTCTTGGTCGGGATCATCGACTGGGTAGCCGAGCGCGCGCGGCGCAGGTCTTCGTGGTAGACGTCGGTCAGCACCTGGTCGTTGGTGTAGGCGTGCACCGTCGTCATCAGGCCCGACACCACACCCAGCTTCTCATGCAGCGGCTTGACCAGCGGCGCCAGGCAGTTGGTGGTGCACGATGCGTTCGAGATGACCGTGTCGCTGGCCTTCAGCACGTTGTGGTTGACGCCGTAGACGATGGTCGCGTCGACATCCTTGCCGCCCGGGGCCGAGATGATGACCTTCTTGGCGCCGCCGGCCAGGTGGGCCGAAGCCTTTTCCTTGGTGGTGAAGAAGCCGGTGCACTCCATCACGACGTCCACGCCCAGCTCGCCCCACGGCAGCTCGGCCGGGTTGCGGTTGGCCAGCACGCGGATCTTGTCGCCGTTGACGACCATGTAGTCGCCCTCGACCGACACCGTGCCCGGGAACTTGCCGTGCGCGGTGTCGTATTGGGTCAGGTGGGCATTGGTCTTGGCATCGCCCAGGTCGTTGATGGCGACGATCTGGATGTCGTGCTTCTTGCCGCCTTCGTAGTGGGCACGCAGGACATTGCGGCCGATACGGCCATAGCCGTTGATGGCAACCTTGATGGTCATGGTACGTCTCCTGAACGGGAAAGAAGAAAAGCTGCGAAGGCGGCGGGGACGCGGGACATGCCCGGCCGCCCGCTCACCCCGGAAATCAGATCACGCTCTTGACGGTGTTCACGACGTTGTCGACGGTGAACCCGAAGTGCTTGAACAATACGCCAGCCGGCGCGGATTCGCCGAAGGTGTCGATGCCGACCACCGCCTGGACCTGGTACTTCCACCAGAAGTCGGTCACACCGGCCTCGACCGCGATGCGCGGCACGCCGGCCGGCAGCACTTCTGCCTTATATGCCACATCCTGCTTGTCGAACACGGTGGTCGAGGGCACAGAAACCACGCGCACGTGTACGCCTTCCGTTGCAAGATGCTCGGCCGCGCCCACTGCCAGCCCCACTTCCGAGCCGGTCGCCAGGATCACCGCATCCGGCTGGCCGCTGACCGGGTTGGTACCGTCGCGCAGCACGTAGCCGCCGCGCGCGATGTTGGCGCGGGTGGCATTGTCGCGCGCCTGGAACGGCAGGTTCTGGCGGCTGAAGATCAGGCAGCTCGGGCCATTGCGGCGGCGGATCGCCTCTGCCCACGCCACCGCGGTTTCGGTGGTGTCGCAGGTGCGCCAGACGTCCATGTTGGGGATCAGGCGCAGGCTGGACACATGCTCGATCGACTGGTGGGTCGGGCCGTCCTCGCCCAGGCCGATCGAATCGTGGGTGAAGACGAACAGCGTGCGGATCTTCATCAGCGCCGCCATGCGCAGCGCATTGCGGCTGTAGTCGGAGAAGGTCAGGAACGTGCCGCCGTACGGCAGGTAGCCGCCATGCAGCGTGATGCCGTTCATGATGGCGCTCATGCCGAACTCGCGCACGCCGTAGTTGATGTGGTTGCCCCAGGCATCCACGCGCACGGCCTTGCTGCCCGACCAGTTGGTCAGGTTCGAGCCGGTCAGGTCGGCCGAGCCGCCCAGCAGTTCCGGCAGCACCGGCGCATAGGCTTCGATCGCGTTCTGGCTGGCCTTGCGGGTGGCGATGGTTTCGGCCTTTTCCTCGCACTTGGCCAGGTAGGCCTCGACCGCGGCGTCGAATGCGCCCGGCAGGTCGCCGCGCATGCGGCGCTCGAACTCGCCCGCCTCATACGGGAAGCGCTCCGAATAGGCCTCGAACAGCGCGTTCCAGGCCTTTTCCAGCGAACCGCCGTTGGGCTTGGCGTCCCAGGCGGCGTAGACCTCCTGCGGCAGCTCGAACGGCTCGTGGCTCCAGCCCAGCGCCTCGCGGGTGGCGACGATCTCGGTCGCGCCCAGCGGCGCGCCGTGCACGTCGTGGCCGCCTTCCTTGTTGGGCGAACCCTTGCCGATCACGGTGCGGCAGCAGATCAGCGTCGGCTTGTCGCTGGCCTTGGCCTGGGCGATGGCGGCGTCCACGGCGTTGACGTCATGGCCGTCCACCGCGCGGATCACGTTCCAGCCGTAGGCTTCGAACCGCTTCGGGGTATCGTCGGCAAACCAGTGCTCGACGTCGCCGTCGATCGAGATGCCGTTGTCATCCCACAGTGCAATCAGCTTGTTCAGGCCCAACGTGCCGGCCAGCGAGCAGGCCTCGTGGCTGATGCCTTCCATCAGGCAGCCGTCGCCCATGAACACATAGGTGTAGTGGTTGACGATCTCGAAGCCCGGGCGGTTGAATTCCTCGCCCAGCAGCCGCTCGGCCAGCGCCATGCCGACCGCATTGGTGATGCCCTGCCCCAGCGGACCGGTGGTGGTTTCCACGCCCGGGGTGATGCCGTATTCCGGGTGGCCGGCGGTCTTGCTGTGCAGCTGGCGGAAGTTCTTCAGCTCGGCCAGGGGCAGGTCGTAGCCGGTCAGATGCAGCAGCGCGTACAGCAGCATCGAGCCATGGCCGTTGGACAGCACGAAGCGGTCGCGGTCGGCCCACAGCGGATTGACCGGGTTATGCTTCAGATGCCGGCTCCACAGCGCAACGGCGATGTCCGCCATCCCCATCGGCATGCCGGGGTGGCCGGAATTGGCCTGCTGGACGGCGTCCATGGACAGGACACGGATCGCATTGGCCATCAGCTGCGCGGGCTGGTTGGCATGGAGGTTGGCGGCGGGATGGGCGAGGGAGGACATGCGGCGGGACAGTGACGGCGGGAAAACCGCGATTTTACCAGATCAGGGCGGCGTTTCCGGCGCTGCCCCCGGCATCTCGAGGCGCACTTCAGGTGGCGCCGGCAGCGTGTCACGGCGCTGCGGCGGACCGCCGGGGTTGCCGTGATATGCTCGCCCGAGCGCCGCAGGCCAGTCCCGCGGCCGATGCGCAGGAGACCATCATGACGAGACCGGCCAATACGCCATGGCTGACGCCCTATCTGATCGTCAGCGACGGGCGCAACGCCCTTGATTTCTATGCCCGCGCCTTCGGTTTCGCGCCGGGCGACGTGGTCGACGAAAACGGCGTGCCCACGCACGCCGAGATGTACTACAAGGGCGAACGGATCGTGATGTTCGCGCCCGAAGGCGCGTGGGGCAGTACGGCGCGCACGCCGCGCTCGACCGGCGTCGAATGCCCGCAGACCTTCTACCTGTACTGCGACGACGTGGACGCGATGCACGAGCGCGCGGTCGCGGCCGGGGCGATCAGCCGGATGGCGCCGGCCGACCAGTTCTGGGGCGACCGCTACTGCATGGTGGAAGACCCGGACGGCTACCGCTGGGGCTTCGCCAGCCCGCTCGACGCCCAGGGCCAATCGTCGCCCGCTTCCGCGCCCGCCGCCTGATTTCTCGCCACACCCTCGATGCCACCCCGCTTTTTTGTCGATACGCCGCTGCAGGCGGAAAGTTCGCTGTCCTTGCCCGACACCGTCGTGCGCCATATCCAGGTGCTGCGGCTGGCCCCGGGCGACGCCATCACCCTCTTCGACGGACAGGGCGGCAGCCACCCGGCGACGCTTGCCGACCTGGGCAAGCGCCACGCCGTCGCGCAGGTCGGTCCCCGCCGCGACGAGGAATGCGAGCCGCCCTTCCGCGTCACGCTGGCGCAGGGTATCGCGGGCGGCGACAAGATGGACTGGCTGATCGAGAAGGCCGTGGAGCTGGGCGTGGCGGCCATCGTGCCGCTGCAGACCGCGCGCGCGGTGGTGCGGCTCTCCGGGGAGCGGGCGCAGAAACGCCAGGCCCACTGGCAGGCGCTGGTGCGCGCCGCGTGCGAGCAGTGCGGCCGCAACCGGGTGCCCGAGGTGGCGGCGGTGCGGGGGATGGAAGAATGGCTGCGCGCCCTGCCACGCGAGGGGGAGCGCCTGCTGGTATCGCCGCGCGCTGCTGCGTCGCTGGTCACGCTGGCCGCCGAGCGCCGCCAGCGCTGGTTGTCGGGCGAGCTGACGCTACTGATCGGACCCGAGGGGGGCCTGTCGCCAGAAGAAGAGGACGCCGCGCTCGCACACGGCTTCACCGCCGCCTCGCTGGGCCCGCGCATCCTGCGCACCGAGACCGCCGGGCTGGCCTGCCTCGCCGCCCTCAACGCGCTGCTGGGCGGCTTCTGAGCGCAATGCGCCGGTGCAGGTCATGCGCCGGTGCAAATGACAAAGGCCCGCGGCAGCGGGCCTTCTGGTTGACGCGATGTCGGCGGTATCAGGCGAACGAGTAGAACACGCGGAACTGCACGCGGCGCTCGGCCCAGAATTCGGCGGCGTCCCGGAACACGTCCAGCAGCGTCTCGCGCGCTTCCTTGTCGAACTTCTGCGCGACCGGCAGCCCTTCCAGCACGATGACGAAGCCCGGCTGCGCGCCGGCCTTGTGGATCAGGTCGGTCAGGCAATCGGACAGTGCGTCGTAGTTCTTGCCGAAGTGCTTCGGGAACAGGAACGCGGTCGCGATCGTCTCCAGGACCTCGTTCTTGCTGGCGCACTGCGCGCAGTTGGCATACAGGAAATGCTGGCCGAGATCGGCAGCGGCCTGGGCCAGCTCGGGTACGCGGAAGGCGCGGATCGACTGGACGATATTCGGGCGAACGGTGCGGAACAGGGCCAGCGCAGCTTCCCTGCCGCACGGGATCTGATTCCCGGTATCGCATGGGGACGCCGGGGGAAGCCTGTTCTGCGCGACCTCGTAGCGGGGCATCATCAGCACACTGTCATAGAGATTCTGGGCATGTTGCTGTGCCCGGTGCCAGCCATCTCCGGCGCCGCGCTCTTCGCGGGCGGCAAGGGCGTCGCCCAATCCGAAAATGTCAGTCATCATCTGGTTATCCGTTTGAAGCTGTTGTAGTGGTCTTCCGTGTAATAGCAGTCATCGACCATCCGCTGGGGGCCGCCGCAGACGATGCGCTTCGGCCCACGGCTGCGGCTGTTCGGCTTGGCCACCGTGTACTCGCGGTAGTAGCCACGAGGCTTGCGGGGCAGCAGGCGCTCGTAGTTGCCAAAGCGCGTCCCGTCCTTCGCATAGGGAAACGGACCGCCCGACTCGATGCGCTGCAGTGTCACACGGGCCTCGTTGGGCAGGCGCTGCTCGGCAATGGTTCCCATGCCGTCGAGCAGGACCGGGGGCCCCTCCCGTGCGGCGGCAGGCTGCGCCGGTTGCAGCAACGCCACGGCCATTGCCAGTCCCGATGCCACCCTCGCGATCCAGCCCAGCGGGCTCTTCCCTGCCCGGGCGCCCGCGGCGCGGTTCATCGGAGCGCCGGCCTCGCCATGCGTTGCGGCGGCTCGCACCGGGATCCACTGCGTCATGCGGTCATTCAAGGTGATCGGCGAAACCCAGGGTCTGGTAACGGAACACTGCGGGAAGCCTCTGTGCGAAGCTTCTGCGTCAGGACCGCGTCGTGGCGGCATGCAGGCGGATCGGACCGCTGCTTCGAAGGCGGTAGGTTACGCGCTTGCTTGGGATTAATCAATCCCTGCCCCAGCCAGAAGACCGAAAGCGCTGTCCTTTCAAGGGGTTAAGCGAGAGTATGCGCTCACAAACGCCAGCGCCGGGGATCGAAAAAGCCGGGCGGACCCGGCTTTTTTCCCTCAGAACTTGGCGGCGGCGTCCACCACCACCAGCGACGTCATATTGACGATCCGTCGCACCGTGGCGGACGGCGTCAGGATATGCACCGGCGCCTTGACCCCCAGCAGGATCGGACCGATGGCAACGTTGTTGCCGGCCGCGGCCTTGAGCAGGTTGTACGACACGTTGGCCGCGTCGATGTTCGGGCAGACCAGCAGATTGGCCTCTCCCTTCAGGGTGCTGTCCGGCACCAGCTGGTCGCGCAGCTTCTGGTCCAGCGCGCAGTCGCCGTGCATCTCGCCGTCGACTTCCAGCTCGGGCGCCCGCTCGCGCAGGATGGCCAGCGTGTCGCGCATCTTCTGCGCCGACGGCGCTTCCGAGGAGCCGAAGTTGGAGTGCGACAGCAGCGCGACCTTGGGCTCGATGCCGAAGCGCTTGAGCTCCTCGGCTGCCATCAGCGTGATTTCCGCCAGTTGCGGCGCGGTCGGGTCGATATTGACGTGGGTATCGACCAGGAAGATCTGGCGGCCCGGCAGCACCAGGCCGTTCATCGCCGCATAGACCTCGTTGGTGCCGCCCAGCACCTGGTCGATATAGCGCAGGTGCGCGGCGGTATTGCTGACGGTGCCACAGATCATGCCGTCCGCCTCGCCCTTGTGCACCAGCATCGCGCCGATCAGCGTGGTGCGGCGGCGCATTTCCAGCCGCGCGTACTGCGGCGTGACGCCCTTGCGGGCCATCATCCGGTAGTAGGCATCCGAATAGTCGCGGAAGCGCGGATCGTTCTCGGGGTTCACCACGGTGAAATCGACGTCCATGCGCAGGCGCAGGCCGAAGCGTTCGATGCGATGCGCCAGCACCGCCGGGCGGCCGATCAGGATGGGATTCGCCAGCTTCTCGTCGACGATCACCTGCACCGCGCGCAGCACGCGCTCTTCCTCGCCCTCGGCGAAGACGATGCGCTTCTTCTCCATCGGCACCTTGCGGGCGGCCGCGTAGATCGGCTTCATCAGCGTGCCGGAGTGGTAGACGAACTGCTGCAGCTGTTCGCGGTAGGCGTCCATGTCCTCGATCGGACGGGATGCCACGCCGGACTCCATCGCCGCCTTGGCCACCGCCGGCGCGACCTTGACGATCAGGCGCGGGTCGAACGGCTTGGGAATCAGGTACTCCGGACCGAACGACAGGTCCTGGATACCGTAGGCGGTGGCGACGATGTCGCTCTGCTCCTGCCGCGCCAGCTCGGCGACCGCATGCGCGGCGGCGACTTCCATCTCCTTGGTGATGGTGGTCGCGCCGACGTCCAGTGCCCCGCGGAAGATGAACGGGAAGCACAGCACGTTGTTGACCTGGTTCGGGTAGTCGGTGCGGCCGGTGGCGATCACCGCATCCGGGCGCACTTCCTTGACCAGTTCCGGCATGATTTCCGGGTTGGGATTGGCCAGCGCCAGCACCAGCGGCTTGTCGGCCATGCGCTGCACCATGTCCTGCTTGAGCACGCCGGCGGCGGACAGGCCCAGGAAGATGTCGGCGCCGTCGATCACTTCGGCCAGCTTGCGCTTGTCGGTGTTCTGGGCGAAACGGGCCTTGTCCGGGTCCATCAGTTCGGTGCGGCCTTCGTAGACCACGCCGGCCAGGTCCGTCACCCAGATGTTCTGGCGCGGCAGGCCGAGGTCCACCAGCAGTTCGAGGCAGGCCAGTGCCGCGGCGCCCGCGCCGGAGGCCACCAGCTTGACGTTGGCGATGTCCTTGCCGACCACCTTCAGGCCGTTGATCACCGCGGCGCCGACCACGATCGCCGTGCCGTGCTGGTCGTCGTGGAAGACCGGGATCTTCATCCGCTTGCGCAGCTCGCGCTCGACGTAGAAGCACTCGGGCGCCTTGATATCTTCCAGGTTGATGCCGCCGAAGGTCGGCTCCAGCGAGGCGATGATGTCGACCAGCTTCTGCGGGTCCTTCTCGTCGATCTCGATGTCGAACACATCGATGCCGGCGAACTTCTTGAACAGGCCGCCCTTGCCTTCCATCACCGGCTTGGACGCGGCCGGGCCGATGTCGCCCAGGCCCAGCACCGCGGTACCGTTGGTAATCACGGCGACCAGGTTGCCGCGCGAGGTATAGCGGAAGGAATTGGCCGGATCGGCGACGATCTCCTCGCAGGCTGCCGCCACGCCGGGCGAATACGCCAGGGCCAGGTCGCGCTGGTTGGACAGCGGCTTGGTCGGCATCACCGAGATCTTGCCCGGGGTGGGAAACTCGTGGTACTCCAGCGCGGCCTTGCGCAGCGCCTCGCGCTGCTGCTGCTTCAGGTCGTCTGGGGACATGGGCTGCTGGGGATTGGTCATCGGCGCATCTTCCGGTCTGTGAAGCCGTGTAGGCGTGGGAGACAGCGGCGGCCCGGCTGCCGCTATTCTCTGAATTCTCGAAATCAGGGGTGAATTTTATATTGTGAAATTTTATTTCACAATAAGCGTTTTACGCGAGGCAGCTTTGCCTTTCGGTACAATATCGCGGTCCGCGGCGAGAGCAAAATCCCCTGCGCATCTCCGCGCCGACGGGGCCGCACCGAGTCCGCCGTACCTTCATAGTCATCATGCCAGACGGATTGCCGCCGCTTTCCACTCCCGGCGCGGAAGCCGACCCGCCTGCGCCCTCTTCCTCCCTGTCCGAATTCGACCTGATCCGCCGCTTCTTCACGCGGCCGGTACGCGATGCCGTGCTCGGCATCGGTGACGACTGCGCGCTGCTGGCGCCACGCCCGGGCCAGCAACTGGCGATCAGCACCGACATGCTGGTCAGCGGCCGGCACTTCTTCCCGGATGCCGATCCGTACCGGCTCGGCCACAAGGCATTGGCGGTCAATCTGTCGGACCTGGCGGCAATGGGCGCGCAGCCCCGCGCCTTCACGCTGGCGATCGCGCTGCCGCAGGCCGATCCGGCCTGGCTGTCGCAGCTGGCAGCCGGCATGCTCGCCTTGGCGGACAGCCATGGCTGCGAGCTGATCGGCGGCGACACCACGCGCGGGCCCCTGACGCTGTCGATCACGGTGTTCGGCGATGTGCCGGAGGGCCAGGCGCTGCGGCGCGACGCCGCCCGGCCGGGTGACGAGATCTGGGTGTCAGGCGCGGTCGGCGACGCGCGCCTCGCGTTGGGCGACTGCCGTGGCGAATGGCTGCTGACGGAACCGGACTTCAGCGCGATCCGGGACCGGCTGGAAGCGCCCCAGCCGCGGGTCGCGCTGGGCATGGCGCTGCGTGGCATCGCACGCGCCGCGGTAGACGTCTCCGACGGCCTGCTGGCCGACCTGGGCCATATCCTGCAGCGCAGCGGGGTCGGCGCACGCCTGCTGGTACCGGCGCTGCCGGCTTCCACGGTGCTGTCGCGCCAGCCGGAGCCGCTGCGGCTGCAGTGCCTGCTGGCCGGGGGCGACGACTACGAGCTGTGCTTCACCGCCCCGGCGCAGGCGCGTGAACAGGTCCTGCGGGCGTCGCGCGAGGCGGGCGTGGCGGTTGCGTGCATCGGCGCGATCGAGGCGGAAGCGGGCGTGCGGCTGCTGGATGCAAGCGGCGCCGCGGTGCCCTTCGACGGACGAGGGTTCGACCATTTCGCCAGCCCCTGAGCAAGACAGCGCAAATCGCTGACACGCGGCGCGCCGCCATGTCATGATGCCGCCAGCGCGCGGTCACACCGTGCATCGGGCGGCCCCCTGCCATCCCCATCAACGAGCCGATTCCTCAATGTCGTCCTTTACTTCCGGGCCCGCAGCGCCCGACCCTGCCATGACCCTGGAGGCCGGCCAGACCGCCAAGGTGCTGCGCCCGACCGCCCGCTTCATGTGGTCCCACCCGGCGCATGCCATCGCGCTGGGCTTCGGTTCGGGGCTTTCGCCGATCATGCCCGGCACGGTCGGCACCCTCTACGGCTGGCTGTCCTTCGTGGTGATCTCGCTGTGGGTCCAGCCGGCGACCTGGCTGTGGATCGTTCCGGCGGCATTCCTGCTCGGACTGTGGGCCTGCGCACGCACCGCGCGGTCAATGGGAGTGCACGATCATGGCAGCATGGTCTGGGACGAGATCGTCGCGTTCTGGCTCGTGCTCGCCTTCGTCACGCCTACCGGGCTGTGGGGCCAGTTCGCCGCGTTCCTGTGGTTCCGGCTGTTCGACATGGCCAAGCCGGCGCCGATCGGCTACTACGACCGCACCCTCAAGGGTCCGGGGTTGCGCGGCGGCTTCGGCGTGATGTTCGACGATCTGGTGGCCGCGTTCTACACGCTGCTGGTATTCGCGCTCTGGCGCTCGATCTGACCGGGCGAACCAGCCCGGCCCCATCACTGGAAGAGCCGAACCATGTCCGTCAGCCGACTTCTCGAACAGCTTGCCGTCCAGGCTGGCATTGCCCTGAAGGAAAAATCCCTGCTGCTGGCCACCGCCGAGTCCTGCACCGGCGGGCTCGTCGCCGCGGCAATCACCGATGTCTCGGGCTCGTCCGCCTGGTTCGAGCGCGGCTTCGTCACCTATTCGAACGAGGCGAAATCCACCATGCTGGGGGTGCCGCCGCGGCTGATCCGTGACCATGGCGCGGTCAGCGAGGAGGTCGCGCGCGCCATGGCCGACGGCGCGCTGCTGAACAGCCGGGCCCAGGTGTCGCTGTCGATCACCGGCGTGGCCGGACCGACTGGCGGCACGCCTGACAAGCCGGTCGGCATGGTGTGCTTCGGCTGGAGCAACCGCATCGTGACGCGGGTCGAGACGCAGCGCTTTCGCGGCGACCGGCAGCAGGTGCGCCGGCAGGCAGCGGAGCACGCCATGCGTGGCCTGCTCGAACTGGTCCGCAACGAAGCCTAGCGCGGCAGGCGCCGGGGCAGCCCGGCCGGCCTCGCTTCAGCTGTAGCGGTACCGGTTGATGGCGTCGCGCGTCTGCTGCGCGGCACGGCGCGCCGCCGCGGCGAAGTCCTTCTCGCCGCTGGCGTAGAGAATCGCCCGCGACGAATTGATCATCATGCCGGTGCCATCGGCGGTACGCCCGGCCCGCACCGTCGCCTCGATATCGCCGCCCTGGGCGCCGATGCCCGGCACCAGCAGCGGCATGTCGCCGACCAGCTCGCGCACGCGGGCGATCTCGTTGGGGAACGTCGCCCCGACCACCATGCCCATCTGCCCGGTGGTGTTCCACTTCGCCGCGGCCTGCTCGGCCACGATCTGGTAGACCGGCTTGCCATCGACCTGCAGGAACTGCACGTCCGAGCCGCCGGGATTGGAGGTGCGGCACAGCACGATCACGCCGCGCTCCGGATATGCCAGATAGGGTTCGACCGAATCGAAGCCCATGTACGGGCTGACGGTGACCGCATCGGCTTCGTAGCGCTCGAACGCCTCGATGGCGTAGTGCTGGGCCGTCGAGCCAATGTCGCCGCGCTTGGCGTCGAGGATCACCGGAATGCCGGGATGGGCATCGTGGATGTAGTGCACCAGCTGCTCCAGCTGGTCCTCGGCCCGTTGCGAGGCGAAATAGGCGATCTGCGGCTTGAAGGCGCAGACCAGGTCGGCGGTGGCGTCGACGATTTCCCGGCAGAACGAGAAGATCGCGCCGCCGGTGCCGGTCATCGACAGCGGCAGACGGTTCGGGTCGGGATCCAGGCCGACGCACAGCAGGGAATCGTTGCGCCGCCAGGCGCTGGCCAGCTGCTCCGTGAAGGGCGCGGTCTCGGTGGCGGGGCGGTTCTGGAAACGGTCGGACGGTCGGGACATGAGGATCGCTCGAAATACTGGGGTTCGACTTGCCACGGATGCGGCGGTTCGGCCACGGCGGCCGCAGCGGCCCGCGCGTGTCGTTTCCGGCAATTCTACTCGCTGCGTGCTATCTTCCCCTCGCCCATTCCAACGAGAAAGCGCGGTAGCACACGCCTTTTGCAGCGCCTTGCCGCAATCGGCGCGCGACCCTCGCCCGATTCCACTGTCCATGAAGCTCGACCGTCGCAATATCGTTCTGCTGATCGCCCTCACGCTGGCCTGGGGCGTCAACTGGCCCGTGATGAAGATCGGCGTGGCCGCCTTTCCGCCCCTGGGTTTTCGCCTGCTGTGCATGGCCGGCGGCCTGATCGCGCTGGGCCTGGCGCTGCGTGCCCGCGGCATCTCGCTGGCGGTGCCGCGCGACACCTGGGGACCGATCTTCCGGCTGGCGTTGCCCAACATGGTGATCTGGCATCTGCTGGCGATCGGCGCGGTGAAGATGCTGTCCTCCGGCCGTGCGGCCATTCTCGGCTACACCATGCCGATCTGGGCGGTGGTGTGGGGCCTGGTGCTGTTCCGCGAACGCATCTCCGCCTCGGCATGGGTGGGCATCGGCTGCGCGCTGGCTGGCACGCTGCTGCTGATGTCCAGCGAGTTCGGCGCGCTGACCGGCAGCCCGACCGGCACGGTGATGATGCTGGCCGCGGCGGCCGGCTGGGGCTATGGCACCCAACTGATGAAGCGCACCCAGCTCGCGGTGCAACTCGGACCCCTGACCTTCTGGATGCTGGCCGCGGCGCTGCCGTTCCTGCTGGCCGGCACGCTGCTGTTCGAAGACGGCTGGCGCATGCCCAATGCGGTGGAGTGGGCCGCCATCGCCTACAACGCGGTGGTGGTGTTCGCCTTCTGCCATCTGGTCTGGTTCCAGCTGGCGCGCTCGCTGCCGCCAGTGGTGTCCAGCCTGTCGATCATGTTCATCCCGGTGGTGGGCGTGTTCTCCGGCATGTGGCTGCTGGGCGAGACGCCGCACTGGCAGGACTACGCGGCGATCGTGCTGATGCTGGCGGCGCTGTCCTCGGTACTGCTGGTGCCGCTGTTGAAGCGGCGCGGTTGAGCGCGAGGTGGCGTGGCGGCCGCCCCTTCACCCAGATTTCACTTAACAAAGCCGGCCGCCTTGGGCTACACTCGCGCCCATCCATAATCCCGGAGAAATTACGTGGGCAGTAGCATCGGGTGTTCGAGTTGGCGCGGCAAAGCCGACGCCGTCACGAATGCCATGTCACTGCGGGCTGCGTAACGACCATGCCCGGCGCCGGTCTCCTCGTCCGCCGCGCCGCCTCTGGTCCGATCCCGCCCGCAGCACACTGCGGGCGAGTGTTTCTTCCGTACTGCCACCGGCTTCCCCTGCGGTCGCCGCGCCGTCACGGACCCTTCCTCTCCCGGCTTGCCAGCCAACACACGGCAAACGCCATCGCCTTGCTTCGTCATCCTGGCCGCCGCTCCCGCGACGGCATTGGCGCGCAGCGCGATCACGCTTGCCATGGGCCTGACCGTTCGCCTTGCCGGCGAACGGCGAGACCTGCCGTGCCGCAAGCCTGCCTGCCGCGTTTCTTCGTTGTTCGGCACAAGGAATACCAGGGATGATCAACCTGTTCGTCCTGCAGAAAGGCCGGCTTGCCCAGGAGCAGGTCGATGACCGCAACGAACTGCTGCAGCACAAACCCATCTGGATCGACGTGGTCGATCCCGACGACGAGGAACTCGCCTGGATCAAGGAAGCGTACGGCGTCGCGCTGCCGGAGCTCGAAGACCTGGGCGACCTGGAAGCGTCCGCCCGCTACTTCGAGGCGGAAGACGAGAACATCCATATCCGCACCGACTTCCTGCTGGCCGAGGACGAGGTGTCGCGCAACGTGCGCGTCGCCTTCGTGCTGACGCCGACCGTGCTGTTCTCCATCCACGACGAAGACCTGCCGGTGTTCCGGCTGGTGCGCCTGCGCGCGCGCATGCGACCCGGCTCGGTGCGCAACGCCAAGGACGTGCTGATGGACCTGTACGCGACCGACGCGGAATATTCGGCCGACTCCATCGAGGAGATGTACGAGCGGCTGGAGGATGCCAGCAAGCGCGTGCTGGCCGAGAACGTGACGGACGCCGCCGCGGCCGACGTGCTGGAAACCATCGCGCGCGAGGAAGACTTGAACGGGCGCATCCGCCGCAACGTGATGGACACCCGTCGCGCGGTTTCCTTCCTGATGCGCAGCCAGCTGCTGTCGGCCGAGCAGCAGGACGAGGCGCGGCAGATCCTGCGCGATATCGACTCGATCGAGAACCACACCGCGTTCCTGTTCGAGAAGATCAACTTCCTGATGGACGCCACCGTCGGTTTCATCAACATCAACCAGAACAAGATCATCAAGCTGTTCTCGGTGGTGTCGGTGGCGCTGATGCCGCCGACGCTGATCGCCAGCGTCTACGGCATGAACTTCAAGGTGATGCCCGAACTGGACTGGGCCGCGGGTTACCCGTGGGCGATCGCGCTGATGGCGGTGTCGGCGGCGATACCGCTGATCTACTTCCGCCGCAAGGGCTGGCTGAGCTGAGCGCCAGCGCCCGCACGCTGCCCGGCTTCAGTCGGGCAGCGTGGCCGAGCCCATCCGCCGCGCAATGATGCCGGCGCGTGCGCGGAAGTTGATGCGCACATGGGCGCAGTAGAGCTTCTTGTCGAAACAGCGCGGCGCCGGCAGCGCCGCTGCCAGCCGCGCTGCCTGTCCCACCGACAGCCGGCTGGCGCTGGTCTTGAAGTAGTACCGCGCCGCGGCTTCGGCGCCGAACACGCCCTCGCCCCATTCCACCGAGTTCAGGTAGATCTCGTAGATCCGCTCCTTGTCGAGCCAGAACTCCAGCATCCAGGTGATCACCAGTTCCTGGCCCTTGCGCAGGTAGTGCTGCTCCGGCGACAGGAACAGGTTCTTGGCCAGCTGCTGCGTGATGGTAGAGCCGCCGCGCACGATGTGCCCGCGCTTCTTGTTGCGCTCCCACGCCTGCAGCATGGCGTCGATGTCGTAGCCGGGATGGTTGACGAAATCCGCGTCCTCGCTGGCGATCACCGCGCGCTTGAGGTTGCGCGAGATCGATGCATAGGGCACCCACTCGCGCTCGATGCCGCAGCTCCAGACATTGAAGCCGCACAGCCGCCAGCGCTCTGCACGCATGAAGCTGGTCGAGGACGGATCGACGAACTGCCAGGCGGCAATCTGCAGGAAGAAGTACAGCTGCATCGCCACCAGCCCGGCGGCGATGCAGCCGGCCAGCCACGCGAGCCAGCGCAGCGGGTGCGCGGCGCCGCCCTTGCCGCTGCGGGCCGGACGGCGGGAGCGATTGCCTTTGTTCGACACGGCAGGTAGCGCGGACGAGCCCGCTTTAGCGCTGGTCCGTCAGCGACGCCCGCAGCGCCGCCAGCACCGCATCTGTCTCGGGCCGCACGCCGCGCCACAGGTAGAACGCCTCGGCCGCCTGCTCGACCAGCATGCCCAGACCGTCGGCCACCTGCGCGCCCTGCTCGGCGGCGTATTGGAGGAACACCGTGGGCTGCGCGCCGTACATCATGTCGTAGGCCAGCACGCCGTCGCCCAGCAGCGCCGCGGGAACCGGCGGCACCTCGCCCTGCAGGCTGCCCGCGGTGGCGTTGATCACCACGTCGCAGGCGTCTTCGTCGGACAGGCCCGCCAGCGCATCGAAGCCGCCGCCCCACAGCTCCACGCCGGCTTCGCCCGCGGCCTGGGCGAACTCCTCCAGCATGTCGCTGGCCCGGCTGGCGGTGCGGTTGGCAACGACGATCCGCTCCGGCTGGCACTCGATCAGCGGCAGCATCGCGCCCATCGCCGCGCCGCCCGCGCCCAGCAGCAGCACGCGCCGCCCTTGCAACTCGACGCCAAGGCGATCGACGATATCGCGCACCAGGCCGACGCCGTCGGTGTTGTCGCCGTGCAGCAGGCCGTCTTCCATCCACAGCGTATTGACCGCGCCCGCGGCCTCCGCGCGCGGCGTGAGCCGGTCGGCCAGCTCGAAGGCCTGTACCTTGAACGGGGTGGTGACGTTCAGGCCCTGGCCGCCCGTCGCGAAGAAGCCGCGCACGGTGTCGGCAAAGCCGTCCAGCGGCGCCTCGATGCGCTCGTAGCTCAGTGACTGGCCGGTCTGCGCGGCGAACGCCGCGTGGATCTGCGGCGAGCGGCTGTGCGCCACCGGGTTGCCGACGACGGCGTAGCGCTCAGCAAAGCCCTGCGCGGGCTGTTCGGCGGGGGACGAGGAAAGGGAATCGGTCGGCATGGGGGCAATCATCGGGACTGCAGACGGGTATCGAGGCCGCTGCGGGAGAACTTGAAGGTCGAGATCACTTCGAGAATATCGTAACGGGCGCGCATCTCGGGCGTGAAGGGGCCGAAGGGCGCGGCGGCACGCACGATGGCGATGGCCTGGCGGTCCAGCGCGGGATCGCCCGAGCTCTTGACCAGCTCGATGCCGTCGACCAGCTGTCCGCCACGGCGATAGCCGAGGTGCCCGTCGCCGTTCACGTTGATGACAAGAATCAGCTCGCCGTAGAGCGGCTTGCCGCCACGCTGCGGAAAGTCGGCGGTGCCGCGCTGCTCGATGCGGCGGCGCAGCCGGTCGTAATACTCGGCATAGGCCACCGCCTTCGCGCTGGTGGCGGTCAGTTGATGCCGCTTCGGGCGCCGCCCGTAGTGCTCAAGATTGCGGCCGATCTCGGCCTCGAGCCGCGCCATCTCGTCCAGTGCGGTGCGCTCGTCCTGCCCTGGGTGGTCCTGCCGGGCCTGCTGCGGCCGCTCGGCCTGCCGCGGCACGGGGGGCGCGGCCTGGCGAATCTGGCTGAGCAATTGCTGCTGCTCCTGTTCGAGCAGCTCAACCTGCCGCTGCAGCGCCCGGATGGGCTCGCCATCGCGCGGCACCGGCTGGGCGGGCAGCGGTGTCTGCGCCTGCTGGCGCTCGTGCTCGCCGCCGCCGTCCAGATTGGCCTGCGCCAGCGCGGCGGCATTGCGCGGCGCCGACGACGAGCGGGCGTTGACCAGCACCACGTCCAGCGGCGATTCCGGCTGGCGGATGCCGAAGGTCTGCGGTGCGCCGAAGCGGACCGCCAGCAGCAGCGCGTGCACCGCCAGCGATATCGCCAGCGCGCGCGCCAGGGTGCTGCTGCCGCGCCACCAGCGGCGGAGATCGAAGGAAGGCGTCACGGGAAGTGGCCCCGAGGGGTCGATCAGCGCTTGGCCGGATCGGCGCTGGCGGACGGCGAGGGGCTATCCCCGGCAGGGCCGGCGGCGCTGTCCAGGTCATCGCCAAGCGCGTCCGCGCGCTCCTCGGCCACTTCCTCGGCGGCGATTTCCGCCGCCGCTTCCGCCGATACCTCGGCCACCTCTTCGTCGCCTTCCAGCGCCCCCTCGACCGCCTCGTCCAGGGCGGTCTCCAGTTCCTCGGCCGGCAGCTCGCCGTCGCCGGCGAACACTTCGAGCACCCGGCAGCTGACCTCGAGCGAGATCTCGTCGGTATGGCCGATCTCCAGCAGCACCTGGGTGCCGCGCGCGGCCTGGGCGAGCTCCGGCACCCGGGTCACCAGCGGAATCTCGGCAAAGCGCACCGCGCCGTCCTTCAGCACGGTCGCCATCATCCGTTCGCGCTTTTCCTGCGCCAGCCAGCGCAGGCACCAGTAGCGCTCCATCGTCGCCTGGTGCTCGGCGTAGCTCGCATAGGTGCCCTCGAAGTCCGCGACCGCGGCCAGCAGGTCGGCATCCTTGGGTTTGAACGGCGCCACCAGCTTCGCGGTGATGCCGTGCTGGGCCGCGGCAAGAATCTGCCACTGGTTGACCAGATCGACATAGCGGCGCAGCGGCGACGTGCTCCATGCGTACTGCTGCACGCCCAGGCCCTCGTGCGGCGCCGGGAAGGTCTGCATGCGGGTGCGATGCATGCCCCACGCCTTCTGCGTTCGATAGATACCGGGCACGCCGCTGTCGGCCAGCAGCTTGCCCCAGGTGCTGTTGGCCAGGATCATCAGCTCGGCAACGATCTTGTCGAGCGGCGAGCCCCGGCGCCGCTGCTCGATGCGCACGCGCTCGGTGCCGTCCGGCTCGGCGTCGATATAGAAGTTGAAGTCGGCGCGGTTATGCGATTCCGGGCGCAGGCCGCTGGCGATGCGGGCCTTCTGGCGCTCGTCGTACAGATGGCCGGCGAAGTCCCATAGCCGCGCGATGGCGTCGCGGAACGGATAGTCGCCGCTGCCCTCGTCCAGCGCCGCTTCGGTGACCACGTCCTCGAGCAGGTTGTGGCGCAGGTTGGCGGCGATCGGTACCAGTTCGGCGCGCGTTTCGTTCTCGCCAATCTGGCGCCCTTGCGGATCCCAGACCACGTAGAGCGACAGCGCCGGGCACAGCCGGCCTTCCTGCAGCGTATAGCGATCGACCACCTCGTCCGGCAGCATGGTGATCTTGTCGCCCGGGAAATAGACGGTCGACAGCCGCTGGCGCGCAATCGCGTCGAGCGCATCGCCGCGGCGGATGCCGAGCCCCGGGGCGGCGATATGGATGCCGATGCGCACGCGCCCGTCGCCCAGCTCGGTCACGGACAGCGCGTCGTCGATCTCGGTGGTGGTGACGTCGTCGATGGAGAATGCCTGGACGTCGGCCTGCGGCAGGTCGGCGGGCGCATCCGGCACCGCCACCGCGGGAAAGGCCGTGCCCTTGGGGAAGCACTCGGACAGGAACTTGGCCTCGTGCAGCGCGCGCGCGTTCTCGACGCCGCCCACCCGGATCATCAGCCGCATCGGCGACAGGCCCAGCGCCGTGCAGGCGGCGTCCATCGCCTTGTATTCGAGGCTGTTCTTGTCGGGCTTGAACAGCAGTTGCAGCGCCTTGCCGCGGAACGCCTCCGGCAACCGGCCCGCCTTCAGTTCCTCTTCATAGCCGGCCTGCACCAGCGCCTGCTGGCGCTTGCGCTCCACCGCCGCCAGCGCGGCGCGCAGCTGGTCCTCCGGCGCCCGCAGATAGCGCCCGCGCCCCTTGCGGCGGAAGTAGACCGGATTGCCGTGCAGCGTGCTGGCCAGTGCCGCCTGCTGCGCGGGCGTCGGCGAGGCGCCATAGTATTCGGCGGCCAGCTCGGTGAAGGCGAACTCCTCTTGCGGCGCGCATTCCCACAGGAAGTCCAGATCGATCTCTTCGCCCAGCACGGCGATTTGCTGCATCAGTTCGGCGGCGCCGGGCTGCGCGAACTGCAGCAGCACGTCGCGCGACTTGACCTTGGTGCGCTTGCCGCCCGGCATCTCGACCTGATAGGCCTCGCCCTGTTGGCTCAGCACGGTACCGGCGCGGATCTCGCCGCCTTCCTCGAACAGCAACTGCATGGATCGGTCTTTCAGAATAGCCGGGAAGCCGGCGATCGGCGAGGCGCGGCGCGCGACGGCGCTGCTGCCTCGGATGGATAACTGGATCACTGCGGTGGATCACCGCGCGGGATAACACGGACAGCCCTGGGCTGGCCGCCAATGATACCGCAGCGCGCCTGCCGCCACCGTGGCGCAGCGGTGGCTATCGCAGCGGCCGCTCCGGCATCGGCAGCCCGGCGGCGCTGCCCGCTTCGGCAGGCGGCGCCTTGCGCTCGATCAGGTCGGGCAGGAACACCTCGGTCACCAGCATCGCGCCCTTGCCGCGCCGGAACACCGAGCGCCGGGCCGGCAGCATCGGCCAGTGCGCCAGCTCGGGCAAGGCGCGCTGCAGCCGCCGCATCAGTGGATGGTGGGGCAGCAGCCGGGCGAATTCGAACGGCTCGCGCCGCACGCGCGGATCGACGAACAGCGCGCCACCGAGGGGCCGGTCGCCCAGCCCGCCCAGGAACGGCCAGTCGCGCCGCGCGTAGAGGGGATGCACGATCGAGTGGGCATAGATCGCCGGCGTGTTGTCGCACACCAGCAGCACGTCGCGCGCAATTACGGGCCGCGGCGCCGCCAGCCCGATCGCATGCCATTCGTCCAGCAGCGGCGTCTCCATGCCCTGCGACAGCCGGCAAACCCGAAAGCGCGACGACGATGCCACCAGCCGCGCGGTCAGCGACCCCTCCCCGGTGATCCAGCGGCGCAGATTGCCGCCGATCGCGGCGTCGTGCGCCAGCGTGCGGGTCCAGCCGCAGCGGCGCACCCGCGCCGCGCCGCCCTCACCCTTGCCGCGCATCGGTATCGTTGCCGGAGTTGCCGTAGTTGCCGGAGTAGCCGCAGAAGTCCAGTACCTCGTCGACGTACTGATCGAATTCGCTGATGGCGTGGTCGCTGCCCTCGATCACCCGGATGCGGGCGCCGGCGCAGGCCGCCACCATCTCGCGGTAGTCGAGCACCTCGTCACCGGTGGCCGCCAGCAGGTAGTACTGCTCGGGCTGGCGCAGCGTATCGACGCGCAGGTCCAGCAGCTCCTGCAAATGATGCCGCTCGACCCGCACCGAGCCGCCGCCATGCCACAGCGGCTGCTCGCCCAGATAGCGTTCGAGGTCGGTCCAGGGATGGACGGCCGGGTTCAGCAGCACCGTCGGGCAGCCGTACTTCTGGCCCAGCCAGCGCGCGTAGTAGCCGCCCAGCGACGAGCCGACGATGGCCAGTGGCCGTGCCTGCGCCCCCGGCGCGCTCCGGCCGGCGGCGGCGATGGCCGCTTCGGCCTGCGCAATGGCGGCGGCCGGCGAGACGTCCAGCATCGGGCAGGCGAAATGGCGGCCCAGTCCGCGCTCGCGCATGCGCTGCTGGACCAGCCGCGCCTTGAACGACTGCGGCGACGAACGGAAGCCGTGCAGATACAGCAGCATCGCGGCCTTCCTCAAACCACGTCGGCGAGCGCGTCGAGCAGCTTCTGATGCACGCCGCCGAAGCCGCCGTTGCTCATCACCAGTACGTGGTCGCCCGGCATGGCGGCGGCGCGCACCGCCCGCACCAGCGCGTCGAGATCGTCGAAGGCGGCGCCGCGCTCGCCCAGCGGCGCCAGCGCCTCGGCCAGGTCCCAGCCCAGCGCGTCCTTGCCCGACGGTGCGCCGTAGCCGAACACCTGGTCGGCCAGTTCCAGGCTCGCCGGCAGCTGGGTCTTCATCACGCCCAGCTTCATGGTGTTCGAGCGCGGCTCCAGCACCGCCAGGATACGGGCCGGACCGACGCGCTTGCGCAGGCCGGCCAGCGTGGTCTGGATCGCGGTCGGATGGTGGGCGAAGTCGTCATAGACGGTCACGCCGCCCGACACGCCGCGCACTTCCATGCGGCGCTTGACGTTCTGGAAGCGCGCCAGCGACTGCACCGCCTGCGCCGGCGGCACGCCGACGTGCCGCGCCGCGGCGATCGCCGCCAGCGCGTTCATGCGGTTGTGCACGCCCTGCAGAGACCATTGCACGGTGCCGACCACCGTCTCCCCGTGCATCACGTCGAACAGGTCCAGATCCTCGGCGATCGCGCCGTCGCTGGCGCGCCACTGGCCCGCGCCGAACTGCTCGACCTCGCTCCAGCAGCCGCGCTCCAGCACGCGCGCCAGGCTCTCCTCAAGGCCGTTGACGAGGATGCGGCCCTGACCGGGCACGGTACGGACCAGATGGTGGAACTGCGTCTCGATCGCCGCCAGATCCGGGAAGATGTCGGCGTGGTCGTACTCCAGATTGTTCAGGATCAACGTGCGCGGACGGTAATGGACAAACTTGCTGCGCTTGTCGAAAAAGGCGGTGTCGTACTCGTCCGCCTCGATGACGAAGTAGTCCGACTCGGTCAGGCGGGCCGAGATGCCGAAGTTCTGCGGCACGCCGCCGACCAGGAAACCCGGCTCGTAGCCGGCGTCCTGGAGAATCCAGGCGAGCATCGAGGTGGTGGTGGTCTTGCCATGGGTACCGGCCACGGCCAGCACCCACTTGCCCTGCAGCACATGCTCGCCCAGCCATTGCGGTCCGGACATATACGGCAGGTTGCGGTCGAGGATGGCTTCCATCAGCGGGTTGCCGCGCGATACGACATTGCCGATCACGAACAGGTCGGGCGCCAGATCGAGCTGGGCCGGGTCGAAGCCCTCGATCAGCTCGATGCCCTGGGCTTCGAGCTGCGTGCTCATCGGCGGATAGACGTTGGCGTCGCAACCGGTGACGCGATGGCCTGCCTGCCTGGCGATCGCGGCCAGGCCGCCCATGAAGGTTCCGCAGATACCGAGAATATGAATATGCATGAGATAGTCAGGCGAACAGCGGCGCAAGAGAGAATGACGGGGCGCGCCCGTGGCACAGCGCAGTGGCGGCGACAGCGCCCGCAGGATATCGCCGCATTCTAACCGGTCGCGTTGTGGCCGCCCCACGCCCACGGCCGGCGCCGCGCTGGCGCGAGCCTTGCGTCTGCCCTGGGCAAGCCGGGCCGTCAGCCCCGGCGCCCTTTGTTCCCGCCGGTTCGCCGGCAGCAGGTATCATCCCGGCATGTCACGACGTAGCCAGATCGACCCGGCCCGGGTCCGCAGCGAGATCGCGCAGGCCGCCGCCCGCATGATCGCCGAGGACGGTGCCGACTATGCCACCGCCAAGCGCAAGGCTGCCCGCCAGTTGCTGGGCGACATGCGCGTGTCCGGCGAGTGGCTTCCCGACAACGAGGCGATCGAGGACGAAGTCCGGGCCTACCAGGCGCTGTTCCATGCCGACAGCCAGCCGCGCGTGCTGGCGCTGCTGCGGCAGGTGGCGCTGCTGGCCATGGAAGATCTGGCGCCCTACCGGCCCTACATCGCAGGCGCGGTGCTCAACGGCACCGCCACCGAACATTCGGATATCTATCTGCAGTGCTTCTGCGACAGCCCCAAGGACGTGGCCCTGCACCTGCTCAATGCCGGTGTCGATTTCGACACCAGCGAATCGCGCCACTTCGCCAACCGCGGTGACGTGGAGACGCTCAGCTTCCTCTGGCGCGGCCAATGGCCCGCAGTGCGGGAAGCGCGTCAGTTGGCCGGGCAGGTGCGCGCGGAACTGGGCGCGCCGGTCGGTATTCATATTGCACTGTACGACGCCGACGACGAGCGCGGCGCCCGCGCCGAAGGCGGCGGGCGCGCGGCGCGGGCCGACATGGCGGCGCTGCGCGCGCTGGCAGATGCGGCCGAGGGCGGTGGCGCCTCCGGCGCCCCGTAGCAGCACGCCGCCCCCCTTCGCACGCGTTACTCGGCGCGGCCTGCCGGCCGGCACGCCCGCCTTCCTTCGATACGGACCTGACCGATGCCCCAACCCAAGCATTCCTCCCGCCGTGTGTGGTTCTGGCTGGCCATCGCCATCGGTGCGGCAATCGCCGGCGCCGTGGCGGGATTCCTCGCGTTCTCGCCCCGCCCGGCAGCGGACCAGGCGGCCGAGCAGCTGTACCGGGCGGAACTGCCGGACCCGGCCGGCCAGCCGGTGCGCTTCGATGCGCTGCGCGGCAAGACGCTGGTGGTCAACTTCTGGGCGCCGTGGTGCGCCCCGTGCGTGGAGGAGATGCCGGACCTGGCTGCCCTGCATCAGGAGTACCAGGGCCGCAACGTCGAGTTCGTCGGCATCGGCATCGATTCCCAGAGCAACATCGCCAGGTTTCTCGAAAAGGTACCGGTCAACTACCCCCTGGCGGTAGCCGGGTTTGCCGGCACGGAGATGGCCCGCGGCTTCGGCAACGCGGCGGGGGGCCTGCCCTATACCGTGGTGATCGATCCGCAAGGCGCCGTCACCCTGCGAAAAATGGGCAGGATCAGCGTAGAAGAACTCCGTTCCGCACTTCCGGCGCGCTGAATGATCGCGCCCGGCCTGGCTTCCCGCGAGATCGTCCGCGCCCCGCCATCGGCGGCCGGCGCGACGATCTGCCGGCTTTTGCATGTAACCGGCAGGATACATACCGCCTTTGGCGCCGATCTGCCCCCGGGCAAACCGCGCAACAGGCCGCTGCGCATCGGAGTGCATCGTGAGGCTGCAGCGCTCGCCCGGCGTGCTGGACAAATCGCTCTAAGTTACGGTAATCTCCGCGCAATTTCGTTGAACTGGTCCAGCAGCCGTGACCGATAACCGTCCAAGCCCCCGCTCAGCGTGCTACCGTCAGGTGCTTGTCCTCCATGGGCCGAACCTGAACCTGCTGGGAACGCGGGAGCCGCAGACCTACGGCGCGACCACGCTGGCTGCGATCGATGCCGCCCTGGCAAACCGGGCGGCACAGGCGGGCATCGGCCTGCGCACCTTCCAGTCCAACCATGAGGGCGCACTGATCGATCGTATCCACGCCGCGCGTGACGAGGGCGTGGACTTCATCATCATCAATCCCGCTGCCTATACCCATACCAGCGTGGCGTTGCGCGATGCCCTGGCCGCCGTCGCGGTGCCGTTCGTCGAAGTGCACCTGTCGAACGTGCACCGACGCGAGAGCTTCCGCCACCGGTCCTTCTTCTCGGACCTGGCGGTGGGCGTCATCTGCGGGCTGGGCTGGCAAGGTTATCTGCTGGCCCTGGAATACGCACTGGGACAGGAACAGGCGCCGCCGGCGGCCTGACACCCGTACCCCGGGAACACAGTCATTTGCGGCAGCGGGCCAGCGTCTGGCCCGCTGCCGCGTGGGCGCAGGGCCCTGCCCCCGCCCGCACCGAATTTTCGGCCGCGCCGCTTCCAGGCGAGACCGGACAACCCGATTCAGGAGGAAAACAAGATGGACCTGCGCAAGCTGAAGACGCTGATCGACCTGGTGGCCGAGTCCGGCATCTCGGAGCTCGAGGTCACCGAGGGCGAGGGCAAGGTGCGCATCGTCAAGGCGCCCCCTCAGGTCGCCCAGCAGCCGATGACGCTGCCCGCGATGCCGGCGATCACTGCCAGTCCGGTCGCCTCGCCGGCCGCGGCCGCCGCACCGGTCGATGTCACGCCGCAGGCGCCGGCCGGGCACGTGATCACCTCGCCGATGGTTGGCACCTTCTACCGCGCACCGTCCCCGGGCGCGGCGCCGTTCGTCAACGTGGGGGATACCGTCAAGGAAGGCCAGACGGTCTGCATCATCGAAGCGATGAAGCTGCTCAATGAAATCGAAAGCGACAAGGCCGGCGTCATCAAGGAAATCCTGGTCGAGAACGGCCAGGCCGTCGAGTACGGCCAGCCGCTGTTCGTGATCGGCTGACGCACGCCGGCACCGACGGCATGCCGGTGCATCCGCTCCCTGCCGGCCGCGACGCGGCTCCGGCAGGGGCGAACCGCATGGGTGCCGCCGCCACACTGGCGCCGGGCGCGCCATCGACAGTGCAAGCCGGACCGGAACTGCCCGGCAGACGGGCAAGGGCAGTCCGGCAACCCGCGGCGGTCATCACGTGCAGGACGTCGCCTTCGCAAGGCGGCGCCGACCTTCTGCTTCTGCTGCGCAGAGAGACACTATGTTTGAAAAAATCCTGATCGCGAACCGCGGCGAAATCGCCCTTCGCATCCAGCGCGCCTGCCGCGAGCTCGGCATCAAGACCGTCGTGGTCTACTCCGAGGCCGACAAGGAGGCCAAATACGTCAAGCTGGCCGACGAAGCCGTCTGCATCGGACCCGCGCCGTCGCCCCTGTCGTACCTGAACATGCCGGCCATCATCTCGGCGGCCGAGGTTACCGACGCCCAGGCGATCCACCCGGGCTACGGCTTCCTGTCCGAGAATGCCGATTTCGCCGAACGCGTGGAGAAGTCCGGCTTCGTCTTCATCGGCCCGACCCCCGAATCGATCCGTCTGATGGGCGACAAGGTGTCGGCCAAGCAGGCGATGATCAAGTCCGGCGTGCCCTGCGTGCCAGGCTCCGAGGGCGCCCTGCCCGAGGATCCGAAGGAAATCCTGGCCACGGCGCGCCGCGTCGGCTACCCGGTCATCATCAAGGCCGCCGGCGGCGGCGGTGGCCGCGGCATGCGCGTGGTCCATACGGAAGCGGCGCTGCTCAACGCGGTCAACATGACCCGCGAGGAAGCCGGCCGCGCATTCGGCAATCCGGAGGTCTACATGGAGAAATTCCTGGAGAACCCCCGGCACATCGAGATCCAGGTGCTGGCCGACCAGCATCGCCAGGCGATCTGGCTGGGCGAGCGCGACTGCTCGATGCAGCGCCGCCACCAGAAGGTCATCGAGGAAGCGCCGGCACCGCATATTCCGCGCCGCCTGATCGACCGCATCGGCGACCGCTGCGCGGAGGCCTGCAAGAAGATCGGCTACCGGGGTGCAGGCACCTTCGAATTCCTGTACGAGAACAACGAGTTCTACTTCATCGAGATGAACACCCGGGTCCAGGTCGAGCACCCGGTCACCGAGATGATCACCGGCATCGATATCGTGCAGGAGCAGATCCGCATCGCCTGCGGCGAGAAGCTGCGCTATCGGCAGAAGGACGTGCAGCTGCGCGGCCATTCGATCGAATGCCGCATCAACGCCGAGGACCCGTTCAAGTTCACGCCGTCGCCGGGCCGCATCACCGCCTGGCACGCGCCGGGCGGTCCGGGCGTGCGCGTCGACTCGCACGCGTATGATGGCTATTTCGTGCCGCCCAACTACGACTCGATGATCGGCAAGGTCATCACTTATGGTGCCACCCGCGAGCAGGCCATTGCCCGCATGCGGATCGCGCTGTCGGAGATGGTGGTGGACGGTATCCTGACCAACGTGCCGCTGCACCGCGAACTGATGCTTGACGCCAAGTTCGTCGAGGGCGGCACCAGCATCCACTACCTCGAACATCGCCTGGCCCAGAAGGGCGTGGCGAAGGGCGAGAAGGTCTGACCCCGGGGCAACCCGGTCACTACAGGGACGAGCGCGTGGCATTTCAGGAGTGTGTGATCGAGATTGCGCAGGAGCGGGCGGAAGCCTGGTCCGACGCGCTGTTCGAACTGGGCGCGCTGTCCGTGTCGGTGGAGGACGCGGACGCCGACACGCCGGACGAGCAGCCGCTGTTCGGCGAGCCGGGCATGGAGCCGCAGCGCCATGCCTGGCAACGGTCACGCCTGGTCGCGCTGTTCGACGCCGACATCGAGCCGGCGCTGGCGCTGGCCGCCGCGGCCAATGCGCTTGGCGAAGCCGTTCCCGCCCACACGCTGCGCGAGGTGCAGGACCAGGACTGGGTCCGGCTGACGCAGTCGCAGTTCGACCCGATCCAGGTCGGCGAGCGCATCTGGGTGGTGCCCTCCTGGCATGCGGCGCCGGAACCGGATGCGGTCGTACTGGAGCTCGACCCGGGCCTGGCCTTCGGTACCGGCAGCCATCCGACCACCCGGCTTTGCATGCAATGGCTGGAGCAGAACCTGCGCGCGGGCGAGACCGTGCTCGACTACGGCTGCGGCTCCGGCATCCTCGCCATCGTCGCGCGCAAGCTCGGTGCGGGCGACACGCTGGGTATCGACATCGATCCGAACGCGGTGGAAGCGTCGCGCTTCAACGCCGAGCGCAACCGCGTCAGCGCCACCTTTGCCCTGCCCGATAGCCAGGCCAATGCCGCCGACGCCGTCTACGACGTGGTGGTGGCCAATATCCTCTCCAATCCGCTCAAGCTGATGGCGGCGATGCTCAGCGCCCGCGTGCGTCCGGGCGGCCGCCTGGTGCTGTCCGGCGTGCTCGAGCGCCAGGCCGAGGAGGTGGCGGCTGCCTATGCGCCCTGGCTGGCCATGTCGGTGTGGCGCAGCGAAGAAGGCTGGGTCTGCCTGCACGGCCAGCGCGGCGCGGCCCGCTGAGCCGGCCGGTGCGCCGCTCGGGCGATTCCCTGGAGACCGGTTTCCCGTGGCCAAAGCCGAACTGCTGACCCGTTGCCCCACCTGCCAGGCCGAGCTGGTTGTCTCGCCCGGGCAGCTCGCCGTGCGCAACGGCGAAGTGGAGTGCGGCCAGTGCGACACCATCTTTGACGCGCGCCAGCATCTGATCCGCGAGGACGGCACGGACACCGTCCCCGGCGACGCCAGCGAGCCGATTCCTCCCCCTCCCAGACAGGAAACCCCTCCGCGCGACGTCAGCGCAGGCGGCTTCCTGCGTGCACCCGCCGAGGAAACGGTCGACCTTGCGCCGACCGACGTCGCCCGCGAGCAGGCCATGCTGGGCCGTGCCGCGCCGGCCGAGCCGGCCGGGGGCCCCACCGCCACGGCGTCGGCCGGCAGCGACGATCTGCTGACCCGGCATCGGCGCCGCGAACCGCGTGGAGGCGCGGTCGCGCTTCGCGCCATCGTCGCCACGCTCGTCATGCTGGCGCTGCTGCTGGCGCTGGCTGGCGCCGCGCTGCTTGCCAGGACCACGCTGGCCGCACGGCAGCCGGTGCTGCGTCCGCTGCTCGAATCGCTGTGCGCGCCGCTCGGCTGCGACGTTCCCGCGACGCGCGAGCTGGGCGCGCTGCGCATCGCGGCATCCGAACTGGAACAGGGCGAGGGTCCTGGCCAGTACCAGCTGTCCGTGACATTGCAAAACTACAGCGGCGCGCTGGTGGCCTGGCCCCGGATCGAACTGGTGCTGACCGATCTGCGCGATGCGCCCTTGCAGCGGCATCAGTTCGGGCCCGAGCAGTACCTGCAGGGCGCGCTCGCCGCCGACAAGCGTGGCCTGCCGGGGCACGCGGAACGAAGCGTTCAGGTACGATTCGGAACGAAAGGCGGTGCAGGAAGCGCCCCGGCCCTCGGCTACCGCGTGTCGATCCACTATCCCTGATCGCGCCGGCCGGGGGGCTTGCGCCAGGCGCCTGCCCATGGCGTGGCGGTGCGTCCTTCCCCTTCGTCCCGTTTTTTCGGCCTAGTTTTTCGTCCCGTTTTTTCGTCCCATCGAACCAGGAGCGACAATGAGCAATGTAACCCTTGGCGGCAACCCGATCGAAGTCGGCGGCCGCTTTCCGCAGCCCGGCGATCAGGCTCCCGCCTTCTCGCTGGTCGGCAAGGACCTGAAGGATGTGTCGCTGGCCGCGTTCGCCGGCAAGCGCAAGGTGCTCAACATCGTGCCAAGCCTGGACACCCCGGTGTGCCAGGCCTCCGCACGGCGCTTCAACCAGGCCGCCAGCGCGCTGCCCGATACGGTCGTGCTGGTGATCTCGGCGGACCTGCCCTTCGCCATGGGCCGCTTCTGCACGGCCGAAGGGCTGGACAACGTGGTGCCGCTGTCAACCATGCGCGGCGCCGCCTTCAAACAGGACTACGGCGTCGATATCCGCACCGGTCCGCTGGCCGGGCTGACCGCGCGCGCGGTGGTGGTGCTGGACCAGGACGACAAGGTGCTGTACAGCGAGCTGGTACCGGAAATCAAGACCGAGCCGGCCTACGACGCGGCGCTGGCCACGCTGCGCTGACCGCCCTGCCGGGCAACGATGGCGGGCAGCAGGCGACGACGTCGCGCCTGCCTGCCCTGCCTTGCGCTGGCCTGTCGCGGTTCCTTCTACCTACGCCATTCCACATCTTCCATGTCCAGCCTGATCTGCGGCTCCGTCGCCTACGACACCATCATGACCTTCGAGGGCCGCTTCCGCGACCACATCCTGCCTGACCAGATCCACATGCTGAATGTGTCGTTCCTGGTGCCCGGGATGCGGCGCGAATTCGGCGGCTGCGCCGGCAACATCGCCTACAGCCTGAAGCTGCTGGGCGGCGAGCCGGTGGTGATGGCGACCGTCGGCGAGGATGCGGGACCGTACCTGGACTATCTGCGCGGCCTGGGCATCTCCACCGAGCACATCCGCACCATGCCGGGCACCTTCACGGCGCAGGCCATGATCACCACCGATCTGGAGAACAACCAGATCACCGCCTTCCATCCGGGTGCGATGAACCAGTCGCAGTCGTCCAACGTCCACGACGCCGTGCGCGGTGCCGAGCGCCCCAGGGTCGGCATCGTCGCGCCCGATAGCCGGGAAGGCATGCTGCACCATGCCCGTCAGTTTGCCGAGGCGGACATCCCCTTCATCTTCGACCTGGGACAGGCCATGCCGCTGTTCGACGGCGAGGCGCTGCGCGACTTTGTCGAACTCGCCAGCTACGTGACGGTCAACGACTACGAGGCCCAGGTACTGGAGGCTCGCACCGGCTGGAGCCGCGAGCAGGTCGCCGGGCGCGTGCGCGCCTACATCGTGACCCATGGCGAGAAGGGCGCGACCATTCTGGCCGATGGCCGGCAGTACAATATTCCCGCCGTCCAGGCCGAGCAGGTGGTCGATCCGACCGGTTGCGGCGACGCCTTCCGTGGCGGCCTGCTGTACGGTCTCGAGGAAGGCTACGACTGGGAGACCACCGGGCGGCTCGCCAGCCTGATGGGGGCCCTGAAGATCGCACAGCAGGGGCCTCAGAACTACAAGCTGTCGCGGCAGCAGATCGAGGAACGCTTCGAGTCCGCGTTCGGCTTCCGTTTCGCGTAAACCCTTGCGGGGAAATACCATGCAAACCCTGATCCGACCCTGTGGCCTCGCCCTTGTCGCGGCCGCCACCCTGGTGGCCGGTTGTGCCACGCAATCCAGCTCCGCCAGCATCTACACGCCATCCCAGGCGCAGCGCGAACAGACGCTGCGCTACGGCGTCGTCGAGAGCGTGCGCGAGATCATGATCCAGGGCCAGCCCACCGGGGCGGGCACCATTGCCGGCGGCGCCATCGGCGGCATCGCGGCGGGCAGCTCCATCGGCAGCGGCAGCGGCTCGGTCGCTGCCGGCATCCTCGGTGCCGTGCTCGGTGGTATCGCAGGCAGCGCGGTCGAGAACCGCATCGATCAACGCCGCGGTCTGGAGATCACCGTACGCCTGGACAACGGCGAGATGCGCGCCATCACGCAGGACGCCGACGAGCTGTTCCGGCCCGGCGAGCGGGTCCGCCTGCTGACCTCCGGGGGCGTTACGCGCGTGACGCATTGACACGCGCGGGACCGGGTCAGGAAAGCCGCCCTTCGGGGCGGTTTTTTTTGCGCCGCAACGGGCCGCCCTGGCCGGCGCAAATGAAAAACCCGCCGGGGCAGGCGCCGCCGGCGGGTCTGGCAAGCCGCCAGGCTTGCCGACCGGATACGGCGTATCCGGTCATCGTGGCACGCAAGGCGTGCCTGCTGGTCCCCGCAAGGGGGAACGCGGATGCGGCATCGGCGCGGACACGCCGACTCGACCGCTTACGGGCGGCTGCCCGTCGGGAACGGCCATGCCGCCGCCGGGCTCAGCGTGGTCTTCGCTGCGGGCGTCGGCGCCGGTGCAGCGGCGGCAGGAGCCGGCGCTGCCGAGGCAGCCTGCTTGCTGGCGGCAGCCGACTTGCGCGGTGCCGACTTGCGAGCCGGTGCCGCAGCCTGCGTATCGGCAGCAGCAGCCTTCTTCGCCGGAGCGGCGGCCTTCTTGCTCGCGGTCTTCACGGAAGCGCCGTTGCCGGACGCGTTGCCCGCGGCCTTTGCGGAAGTCTTGCCCGCGGTCCTGCTTGCAGCCTTGCTCGCGGTCTTGCCTGCGGTCTTGCTTGCGGTCTTGCCAGCAGTCTTGCCGGCAGTCCTGGTCGCAGCCTTCTTCGCCGGTGCGGCCTTCTTCGCCGCCACCTTGGTGGACGCGGTCTTCTTCGCTGTAGCGGTCTTGGCCGGCGCCTTCTTCGCGGCGACCTTCTTGGCCGCGGTCTTGGTCGCTGCCTTCTTCGCCGGCGCAGCCTTCTTCGCCGCTACCTTGGTGGACGCGCTCTTCTTCGCCGCAGCGGTCTTGGCCGGCGCCTTCTTGGCCGCTACCTTGCTGGTCGCGGTCTTCTTGGCGGCCGTCTTGCCAGCCGGTGCAGCGGCCTTCTTCGCCGCTACCTTCTTCGCCGGTGCTTCCTTCTTAGCGGCGGCTGCCTTCTTGGCCGGAGCGGCCTTCTTGGCCGCGGGTTTCTTCTTCGCAGTCGTTGCCATGGATAACTCCTTCACTGAAGCGTGAATATCGAATGTCCCAGATTGGCGACCCGACCGACCCGAGGCAGACAGCTGTCACCCCAGTCGAGCGAGCGATTCATCGGCGCACCGCCGTTTCGTTGCCGCACGCTAATGAATTCCTTCGCAGGCGCCACGCCGGACCGGCCGGGCAGCTTCGTCATGACGAACGGCATGGCGGGCTGCCGGCCCGCCGCTTGCCGCGGCCTGCGGTATTCGATCCGCTCGCGCGTCGTTGACCGACGGCGCGCGGCGTAAAAAGTAGGAGGTTTCCGACGACAGACCTTCACGCAGTGCAGGCATCGCGGCAATCGCTCTCGTCATCTCATTTGCGATTACCACGAGCATCCGGCAGACGTCGTTCGATTCGAGGCAGCCCACCCATCCCGTCATTGGGTCGAAGGAGTCAGTACGCTTGATATGAAGCCAGCCCGGTCTGGTCTGCGTCAAAGTTCTGTCGCTCCTTGGCTCTCCGCGACACCATCATCGAAGCCATTGCCGCCACCGCCATTGCCGCTCTCCCCGTCGCGGCGATCATCACGTTTATCGTTTGCGTTCTGCACGTGAATGGCTTGTTGCGGTCTTGCTTCCATGCAGCGAAGTCGGACTCTTGTCAAGGCGAATCATAATTCGTTTGGTCGGTGATGTTAAGAAAAAAGTTCAAAAAAACCGGCCCCTCAAAGCGATGAAATCGATGGCCCTGATGAAGGACCGATTGAAGCGTTGATCGCATCGTGATGAGGGCATGTCGAAGGCCCTTCATGCCGTCGCGCATCGCGGTCATCGTGATGGTTCTCGTCATCGATCGAGGACACCGACATGCATCGGCGCGGCGATGTATCGCGATGCGTTTTGCCTTGCCCGATAGCTCTTGCGAAGCGCCCCGCTGCACCGCTCGGAGCCATCGAGCGGGTCCACGCCAAGGGGGCTCGCAACGCTCCATGCATGCGCCGCACCCATGCCGCCGCCGTCCGCAAAGCCGCATACCGCAAGGCTTTGCGGACGGTCGATGCGAAGCGCATGCGCTTGCGCGAGGGCGTCCGCGATGCAACGCGAGGCGGGTCGGCGGCAAGCGTCCGCGGGCATCGACGGCCGTGTGCGAGGGGTGCGATGTCGCCCGCTATCCGACGTGCGCACGGCCACCTTCGCATCGCGCGCGACGCCCTGCATCGCCGCTCGCTGCCCCGGTGCTCGCGCTGGCGGCGATGGATGCAACGCCGCGGGCATCGTCATTGCGCGAGGTTGCTGGCCTGCCGTCATGACGGCGTCAGTGATGCATCCACGCAACGCTCGCTGCCGTGCAAGGCATCGTCACAGTGGCGCGGGCGACCGGATCGCATGCGCGCACCGCATGCGGACATGCGCAGATTTCGTTACCGCCTGCGGCGGCGCTGCTCCTACCATCGGTGATCGGCCGGCCCCCGGATCGGGATGCATGGCCTGGAACAACGAAAGGAGGAAACCCATGCAGACCAGTGCCGCCTACGCGGACGCACCGCCCATCATCCAGCCTGGCCAGCGAAGGCGGGCCATCATCGCCACCGTGATCGGCAATGGTCTCGAGTGGTTCGACTTCACTGTCTACAGCTTCTTCGCCGTCATCATCGCCAGGCTGTTCTTCCCCACCGGCGACGACCTGTCGTCGCTGCTGCTGGCGGTCGCCACCTTCGGCGTCGGCTTCTTCATGCGGCCGGTCGGCGGCATCGTGCTCGGCATCTATGCCGACCGCGTGGGCCGCAAGGCAGCGCTGTCGCTGACCATCCTGCTGATGGCCGTCGGCACCACCATCATCGGCATCGCGCCGACGTACGAGCAGATCGGCATCTTCGCGCCACTGCTGATCGTGATCGCCCGCCTGATGCAGGGCTTCTCCGCCGGTGGCGAGATGGGTGGGGCGACCGCCTTCCTCACCGAGTACGCACCCGAGCGCGAGCGCGCCTATTACTCCAGCTGGATCCAGGCCAGCATCGGCGTCGCCGTGCTGCTTGGCGCGGCGGTCGGCACCTTCGTCACCAGCGCGCTGTCGACCGAGGCACTGAACAGCTGGGGCTGGCGCCTGCCCTTCCTGCTCGGCATCATCATCGGTCCAGTCGGCTACTACATCCGCCACCACCTGGACGAGACCCCGACCTTCCGCGCCGAAACCACCGAGCGTTCCGAGCAGCCGCTGCGCGAAGTCCTGCGCTCGTACCCGCGAGAGACCCTGGCCAGCTTCTCGATGGTGATCCTGTGGACGGTCTGCACCTACGTGCTGCTGTTCTATATGCCGACCTACTCGATCAAAGTGCTCAACGTGCCGCAGTCGACCGGCTTCATCGCGGGCATGGTCGGCGGGCTGGCGATCATGGTGTTCTCGCCCATCGTCGGCCGGCTTGCCGACCGTATCGGTCGCCGGGTCCTGCTATCGGGTGCCGCGGTGCTGATCCTGGTGCTCGCCTGGCCGATGTTCGCGCTGATCAACCAGGCGCCAGGGCTGACCACGCTCGTGCTCTTCCAGCTCGTGTTCGGCGTGCTGATCGCCACCTACACCGGCCCGATCCTGGCGGCCTTCTCGGAACTGTTCCCCGCCAAGGTGCTCTCCACCGGCCTGTCGGTCGCCTACAACTTCGCGGTGACCATCTTCGGCGGCTTCGCGTCCTTCATCATCACCTGGCTGATCGCCACCACCGGCAGCACCATGGCACCCGCCATCTACGTGATGATCGCCGCCGCCATCAGCCTCGTCGGCACCCGCTTCGTGCGCGAGCCCGCCTACCTGCAACGCCATTGAATCCCATGTCACGTACCCTGCTGAAGGGCGGCAACGTCCTTGACCCCGCCCAGGGCGCCATGCTGCGCCACCATGATGTCCTGATCGAAGGCGAGCGCATCGTCGCGGTCTCCTCCACCCCCATCGACGCCCCCGATGCGACGGTGATCGATGCTGGCGGCAAGACCGTGATGCCGGGCCTGATCGACTGCCACGTCCACGTGCTGGCTTCGCTGGCCAACCTGGGCATCAACGCCAGCCAGCCCAATGTGCTGGTGGCGATCCGCGCGCTGCCGATCCTGCGCGCCATGCTCGATCGCGGCTTCACCACCGTGCGCGATGCCGGCGGCGCCGACTGGGGCCTGTCCCAGGCCATCGCCACCGGGCTTGTTCCCGGCCCACGCATCTTCCCCTCGGGCAAGGCGCTGTCGCAGACCGGCGGCCACGGCGATTTCCGCCCCCGCGGCGACGTGCTCGAGCCGTGCTCGTGCGCCTTCCGCGCCGGCGCGATCGCCCGGGTCGTCGATGGCGTCGATGCGGTGCGGCTGGCAGTGCGGGAAGAGATTCAAAAGGGCGCGACCCAGATCAAGATCATGGCCTCCGGGGGCGTGGCCTCCCCCACCGATCCGATCGCCAACACCCAGTACAGCGAGGCCGAGATCCGTGCCATCGTCGAGGAAGCGGAAGCGGCGCAGACCTATGTCGCCGCGCATGCCTATACCGGCCGCGCCATCAGCCGCGCGGTGCGCTGCGGGGTGCGGACCATCGAGCATGGCAATCTTGTCGACCGCGAGGCCGCCGGGCTGATGCGCAAGCATGGCGCCTTCGTGGTGCCGACCGTCGTCACCTATGAAGCGCTGGCGCGCGATGGCGCGCGGCTGGGCCTGCCCCCCGAATCGGTCGCCAAGATCGAGACCGTGCGGCAGGCAGGGCGCGATTCGCTGCGCATCTATGCCGACGCCGGCGTGCAGATGGGCTTCGGCTCCGACCTGCTGGGCGAGATGCACGACTGCCAGGCCGACGAGTTCCTGATCCGCGCCGATGTGCTGGGCAACCTGGAAGCGATCCGCTCGGCCACCTCGGTAGGCGCGGCCATCCTGCAGCGCGAGGGCGAGCTCGGCACGGTCCGCGCCGGTGCGCAGGCCGACCTGTTGCTGGTCGATGGCGATCCGTTGCAGGACATCACGCTGCTGACGGGGCAAGGCCGGCACCTGTCGATGGTGATGCAGGCAGGCCGCATGCATCGCCGGCCCACGGCCTGACGCTGCTCCCCGGTGCTCTATCATGGCGGCTCGATCGACCGGACGCCGCCATGCGTATCACCCCTCTTCCGCCCCTGCCCTGCCTGATCGCCTTCGAGGCGTCGATGCGGCATGGCAGCTTCACGCGCGCCGCCGCCGAGCTGCACCTGACGCAAAGCGCGATCAGCCGGCAGGTGGCGCAACTCGAGCAATTCCTCGGCAAGAAGCTGTTCATCCGTGAGCCGCGGGCACTGCGCCTGACGGTCAGCGGCCAGCGCTATGCCGAGGTCGTGCAGCGACTGCTGGTGGGCTGCGCCGAAGCGACCGAGGAGGTGATGAAGCGCAAGGGACCAAGCGAGCTGACGGTCGCCTGCTCCTCCGGCGTTGCCGTGCTGTGGCTGACCCCGCGGCTGGCGCGTTTTCGCCAGACGCATCCGGAGGTCCAGCTGCGTCTGCTGGTCAACGACAGCCTGGCCTCGCTGTCCGCATCCGAGTTCGATATCGGTGTCTACTATCTGCGCCAGGGACCGCCGCTGGAGGTGGCCGCGCGCCGGCTGTACGACGAGGAGGTGCTGCCGGTCTGCGCGCCCTCCTATCTGGACCGGGGACGGCGGACGCCACTGCGGCCGCTCGAACTGCTCGACGAGACACTGCTGGTGCTGGAGGATGCGCAGCGCAACTGGATGACCTGGGAGGCCTGGTTTGCCCAGAACGGTCTGCCCGACGCGCGGCCCCAGCGCCGCGTGGTGGCCAATCAGTATCCGGTGCTGCTGCAGCTAGCCATCGAAGGTCACGGCATCGTGCTGGGCTGGCGGCACATGGTGGATGCCTGCCTGCGCGACGGCCTGCTGGTGCCCGCGGCCGATACCGCGGCCAGCCTGGGCGGCGGCTACTACGCGGTATGGCCGCGCGATCGCGTGGAGCCGGCCGGCGCACGGCTGTTCCGGCAATGGCTGATCGAGCAGACAGCCGTGCCGACCTGAAGCCGCCTTTCCACTTGCAGCGGCGGGGAAGCTCAGCTCGCGGCGCCAATCGGCAACGGCGCGCCGCTCTTGACCTCATTGAGCACGATGCTGGAGCGAATGCCGGTCACGCCCGGCAGGCGGAACACGACGTCGTGCAGGAAGGCATCGTAGGCCCGCACATCGGGCGTCAGCACCTTCAGCAGATAGTCCGCCTGCCCGGTGGTGCGATAGCACTCCACGATCGCCGGGCATTCGCGCACCGCGGCCTCGAACTCGTCGACCACCGTCTCGCTGTGGCGCGTCAGATTGACCTCGGCCAGCACGCAGTTGGACAGCCCGACTCGCTCCCGGTCCACCCAGATCGTGTAGTTGCGGATCACCCCGCTTTCTTCCATGGCCTTGAGCCGCTTCCAGCAGGGCGTCACCGACAGCCCGACCGCCGCCGCCAGTTGCTGCAGCGACTGCCGCGCGTCGCGCTGCAGCTCGACGAGGATGCGGCGCGAGTACTCGTCGGGAACCGGATCATTTTTCATATCGGTAAGAACGAACAAGGATTTCCGCAAATCTAGCGCTCCCCGGCGAAAAGAGGAAAGCCTTTTCTCGTTTCCCGCGCCTAGACTGGTGCTGGGTACACCCACAGGCACAGGCGCCCCGCTCCGCGCAGCATCCATTGCGGCCGGGCCGGCGGCGACCGCAGCACCGGCACAGGTGGAGGGGATATGGAGACAAGGGCAGTCCGTACCGACTATCAGCTCGCGGACAACCTGACCGCGCCATCGGGGCAGGTCTTTCTCAGCGGCACCCAGGCGCTGGTGCGGCTGGTCCTGGAACAGGCCCGGCGCGACCGCGCCGCGGGGCTGGACACGGCCGGCTTCGTCAGCGGCTACCGCGGGTCGCCGCTGGGCATGGTGGATCAGGCAATGTGGAAGGCGGCACCGTTGCTCGACGCTGCCAGGGTGCGCTTCCTGCCGGCGATCAACGAGGAACTGGGCGCCACCGCGGTGCTCGGCACCCAGCAGGTCGAAAGCGATCCGCAGCGCAACGTGCAGGGCGTGTTCGGCCTCTGGTACGGCAAGGGCCCCGGCGTGGACCGCGCGGGCGACGCCCTGAAGCACGGCAACGCCTACGGCAGCTCGCCGCATGGCGGCGTGCTGGTGGTGGCCGGTGACGATCACGGCTGCGTCTCGTCCTCCATGTCGCACCAGAGCGGCTTTGCGATGCAGGCATGGTCGATGCCGGTGGTCGCCCCCGCCGACGTGGCCGAGTATCTGGAATTCGGCCTCTACGGCTGGGCGCTGTCGCGCTACTCGGGCAACTGGGTCGGCTTCACCGCGCTGTCGGAAACCGTCGAGAGCGCGATGACCGTGGACCTGGACCGACTGCAAGGACGGGTCGCGCGCTGGCGCGACGCCGATGCGGTACGCCTGGCCACCGGCCATCGGGCGCCGGACGACGGGCTGCACTACCGCTGGCCCGACCTGCCCTCGCCGCGCATCGAGATGCGGCTGGGCGCCAAGCTGGACGCGGTACGCGCCTTCGCCCGCGTCAACAGCATCGACCGCATGGTGGTCGACAGCCCCAGGGCCATCGCCGGCATCCTCACCTGCGGCAAGGCCCATCACGATCTGATGGAGGTGTTCCGCCGGCTCGGTATCGACGAGCAGGCGTTGTCCGCCGCCGGTATCCGCATCTACAAGGTGGGACTGGCCTTCCCCGTCGAGCCGAGCCGCCTTATCACCTTCGCCCAGGGGCTGCGCGAGATCCTGGTGGTCGAGGAAAAGGGACCGCTGCTCGAGCGCCAACTGCAGGCGTTGTTCTACAACGCGCCGCCGCATGCCCGCCCGGCCATCCTCGGCAAACTCGACGCGCAAGGTCATCCGCTGCTGCCCGAGCGGGAGGAGATGCGGCCGTCGCGGCTGATCGCCATCGTCGCGGCCTGGCTGGCCCGCCACTGTCCGTCACTGGACCGTCGCGAGCTGGTGCCGGCCTTCGTCGCCGCGCCGCTACTGTCCAATGCCGCCGACGGCGTGCGCCGCCAGCCCTATTTCTGTCCCGGCTGCCCGCACAACACCTCGACCAAAGTTCCCGAGGGCTCGCGCGCGCAGGCCGGCATCGGCTGCCACTTCATGGCCAGCTGGATGGAGCGCGATACCTCGGGCCTGATCCAGATGGGCGGCGAAGGCGTGGACTGGGTCGCGCACAGCCGCTTCACGGACACGCCACACGTGTTCCAGAACCTGGGCGACGGTACCTACTACCACTCCGGCTCGCTGGCCATCCGGCAGGCCGTCGCGGCCAAGGCCACCATCACCTTCAAGATCCTGTGCAACGACGCGGTGGCGATGACCGGCGGGCAACCGGTCGACGGGCCGCTCAGCGTCGACGCGATCGCGCGCCAGGTGGCGGCGGAGGGCGTGGGGCGGGTCGCCGTCGTCAGCGACCGAGTGCCCAGGCATGGCGCGCCCCATCCGCTTGGTGCCGATGCCTTTCCCGCCGGTACCACCTTCCATCCGCGCGAGGATCTGGACGGCGTGCAACGCGAGCTGCGCGAGATGCCGGGTGTGACCGTGCTGCTCTACGAACAGACCTGCGCCGCGGAACTGCGGCGGCGCCGCAAGTCCGGACGCGCGCCGCAGGCCACGCGCCGGGTCTTCATCAACGAGGCGGTCTGCGAGGGATGCGGCGACTGCAGCGTGCAATCGAACTGCCTGGCGGTGCAACCGCTGGAGACGCCGCTTGGGCGCAAGCGCCAGATCGATCAGGCCGCCTGCAACCACGACGAATCCTGCCTGAAGGGCTTCTGCCCCAGCTTCGTCACTGTCGAAGGGGCGGCACTGCGGCGCCCGGTACGGCCGGGCACCACCGACGATCCACTGCGCACGCTGGCGGCAGCCCTGCCGCTGCCGGCGCCGCGCCTCGGCCCGGGACCGTTCGACATCCTGGTCGCCGGCGTGGGCGGCACGGGGGTGGTCACGGTGGGCGCCCTGATTGCGATGGCCGCCCATCTCGAGGGTCGCGTCGCCAGCGTGCTCGACTTCATGGGCTTCGCGCAGAAAGGGGGCGCCGTGCTGTCCTTCGTGCGCCTGGCCGACAGCCGCCGCTGGCTGAACCAGGCCCGCATCGATGCCCAGCAGGCCGATGCCGTGATTGCCTGCGACCTTGCGGTGGGCGCTTCCCCCGACGTGCTGCTGACCGTCGCGCCACGCCGCACGCAGATCGTGGTCAACCGCCATCCGACACCGGTCGCCGCCTTCCAGCGCGACCCCGACGCCGACCTGCATGTCGATGCCCTGCTGGAGAAGCTGCGCCATGCGGCGGGCTCCGGTAGCCTGGAAGCGCTGGACGCGCAGACACTGGCCACCGACTTTCTCGGCGACGCGGTGACGGCCAATATCGTGATGCTGGGCTTCGCCTGGCAGAAGGGGCTGGTGCCGGTGTCGCTCGCCGCCCTCGCCCGTGCCATCGAACTCAATGCCGTCGCGGTCGACGCCAACCTGGAAGCCTTCGCGCTGGGACGCGTCGCCGCGGCCGACCCACTGGCACTGTCCAGGCTGGCGGCGGGGCTGGGCACCCCTCCCGGGCCACACGACGCCGAGGGCACGCAAAGGCCGCTGGACGCCTTGATCGCCGAGCGTGTCGCCCTGCTGACTGCCTACCAGGACGCAGCCTATGCGGCCCGCTATCGCGCGCTGGTGGAGGAGGTGCGACGCGCCGAAAGCGCGCTGGGCCAGGCTGGCGCAGGCGAGGTCCTGACGCGGGCCGTGGCGGAGCAATTCGCCCGTCTGATGGCCTACAAGGACGAGTACGAAGTCGCGCGCCTGCATGCCGACCCGCGCTTTCGGCAAGCGCTGGCCGCCCGTTTCGACGGTCCGCTGCGCCTGCGCTTTCACATGGCGCCGCCGCTGCTCGCGCGGCGGGGCCCGCATGGCGGCGCGCCGCGCAAGATCGAGATCGGCGCGTGGCTGTGGCCGGTGCTGGGCTGGCTGGCCAGGGGCAAGCGCCTGCGCGGCACCCGCTTCGATCCATTCGGCCATACCGAAGAACGGCGCCTGGAGCGGCAGGCCATCGTCGACTACGAGAGCCGGCTGCGCGCGTTGCTGCCCGCGCTGACGCCGCAGAACCTTCCGCATGCCGTGGAGATCGCCCGCCTGCCCGCGCAGGTCCGCGGCTTCGGACACGTCAAGCTGGCCGCGTACGCCATTGCGGTGGCGCGCCTGCCGGAATTGCTGCACCGTTTCGACCCGGGTCGCTACCCCAGGCCGGAGAGCCGGCGCGGCGCCAACGGTATCGGCCAGCTGCGTGGCATTCCGGTCACGCAAGCCGCTGCAGAACCGAAGCGGCGCGCCGCGACGAGTGACAGTCCCTGAACGAAAACGGCCGGCGCCCAGGGTCGGGCGCCGGCCGCATGCATGTCTTCAGAGGTGGGATTACTTGCGGGCGGACAGGCTGCGCTCGTACTCGACATGCCGTACCAGATAGGCACGGACCTTGTCCTCGGTGTCGCGGCCCAGCCGGTCCGCTGCCTGCTGCGCGGAGCGCTTGCCGTGCGAGGACACCATCTGGGCATTCAGATAGTCGCGAAAGGAGGTCCGCACCGCTTCCAGCTCGCCGCTGCAGGCACGCACGGCATCGGCGGCGACCCGCTGGGCCGATTCACTGCTGGCGAGCGCGCGGGACGCCTTGTCGGTCGCGCATGCGGTGTACTTCTCCCGGCGCTGCTGCCACTCCGGGGCGATCGCACTGCCGCCGGTGCCGGGAGCAACATTGGTGGTCGCGGCAGCTTCCACAGCCGCCTCGCCAGTGGTGGGAGGAGAGGATGCGCAGGCGCCCAGCAACAGCGCGGCGCAGATCAGGGCAGGAACGTATCGCATGCAGCGCATCTTAGCTGCTCGGTCGTGAAAATTCTGTTTCCAGTTACATCGCGTTGCATTGCTGCCGCACTTTTGGCTTCGAATGGGTCGTTCGTGTCTCGATTCGCGGCCAAATGTGGCTTGTAGGACAGAATCGGCCTCGTCCACGTCCGCAGTCCTACAGCAGTACCGTTATCCACTTTGTATATTGCTGAGACGGAGGGCTAGCACGAGCTGGCACGATCGCGCCCCGCGACCGACGCCATCGTCTCGTGCGCCTGGCATCGCAGTCACTACAGGAGAAAAAGATGGAACGACGAGCATTCCTGAACGCCGGTGCAGGTCTGGGTCTTGCCCTGGCCGGCGGGAGCGTTCTGCTGGGCGCATGCACGACGACGCGCGACACCCCGAGCAGCGCCTCCGATCGCGCTTCCCGCCGCCGCGAGATCGACAGCGGCGTGCAATCGGCGCTGGATCGTCTGTACACGTCGGTCAACGGGTCCCGTGAACTGGGCTCGCGCGCCAGCGGCATTCTGGTGTTCCCCCGCACGGTGTCGGCCGGCTTCTTTGTCGGCGGCGAGTATGGGGATGGCGCATTGCGCGTCGGTAACGCCACCCGCGGTTACTACCGCACCATCTCGGGGTCGCTGGGCTGGCAGATCGGCGCACAGTCCAAGGCACTGATCCTGATGTTCATGACCCCGGCGGCGCTGAACAAGTTCGTCGCGTCCGACGGCTGGACCGCCGGCGCCGATGCCACCGTGGCGATCGCCAAGGTCGGCGCCAACGGCGCGATCGACACCAACACGGCCAAGCAGGAAATCATCGGCTTCGCGATGACCAATGCTGGCCTGATGGCCGGCCTGAGCCTGGAAGGCACCAAGATCACCAAGCTGGACCTGTAACGGGGCCACGGCTGGGGAGAACGGGCCCGCTGGAGACAGCGGGCCCGCTTTTATTGGTGCCGCCACCACGCTGGCGGTGGCGCCTCCCGGTGCCGAACCGCTAGAATTCGTCCCTTTGGCCGAATTCCATGTGGTTCAAGAACCTCCAGCTACACCGCTTCTCCGCTCCCTGGAACCAGTCCGCCGACCGGATCGAGGACGCCCTCGCCCGCCATGCGTTTCGCGCCGGCGGCAGCCTCGAGATGCAGGCCCAGGGATGGGCTCCGCCACGTGACAATGGAGCGCTCGTCCACCGGGTTGGCAAGCAGTTGCTGCTGACCATGCGGGCCGAGAAAAAGCTGCTGCCCTCCACCGTGGTCACCCAGTTTGCCAAGGCGCGGGCGCTCGAACTCGAAGAGCAGCAAGGCTTCAAACCCGGCCGCAAGCAGATGCGCGAACTGAAGGAGCAGATCACCGAAGAACTGCTGCCGCGCGCCTTCTCGATCTGCAGGGATACCCGCGTGTGGATCGACCAGGAGAACGGCTGGCTGGCGATCGACGCCGCGTCCGCCGCCAAGGCCGACGAGGTCCGCGGTCTGCTGTTCAAATCGCTGGATCCATTGCCGCTGACCAATCTGCAGGTCAACCAGTCCCCGGTCGCCGCAATGACCGGCTGGCTGGCCGACGACGAGGCCCCGGCCGGCTTTACCGTCGATCAGGAAATCGAACTGCAATCCGGCGCCCAGACCAAGGCGACCGTGCGCTACGTGCGGCATCCATTGGAGCCAGAGGAGCTGCGCCGGCATATCACCGGCGGCAAGCGTTGCACGCGCCTCGCAATGACCTGGAACGACCGAGTGTCATTCGTGCTGACCGATAGCCTGACCATCAAGAAGGTCGCCCCGCTCGACGTGGTGCGCGAGCAGATCGACGGCACCACGCAGGACGACGACGAGCGCTTCGATGCCGACTTCACGCTGATGGCGGGCGAGCTGGCAGCGCTGCTGGCGGATCTGACGGCTGCATTGGGCGGAGAGCGCAAGGGCTGATGCCAGCCGCGTCAGCCGGTATCGCCTGTGGTTAAAACTTACCGGCCACTGACGGGCACGCCCGTCGTCCCGCGGAGGGTCAGCAATCTCGGCAGCAAAGCCAGCCAGCGCCTGGCCCGAGCGGCACACGACGTCGCTGACTTCCCTTCGCTGGAGGGCGACGACACAAAACTGATCTGCAGGGGTCGCCTTGGCGGCAGCGACTTGGCTGGCAGCGCGAGAGGATAGTTCAGGGCGAGAATGCTCGCTATCTCCCGGCCGAATTCGCCCGGCTCGTGGGGCAACAGTTGCGGTGTCAGCCGATTGATCCGCTCTCTCTGGGCTTGAGGCAGGAAAATCCCCCACTCGCTCAGGTGTGCGTTGACAACGGCCCTCGCTCGTAGTCCGGTCTTTTCGACTATGGTCGCGGCGTGCGTCGTGAGCTGATCGATCAACTGCCCGACCAGCTCTTCCCTGACGGCCGGGTGGCGGATTGTGGTCAACGTCCTGAGCAGTCCCGAAGTGAGATGGACAAGCTCCTCCTCCGTCTCGGGCATTGGCTTCCCTGACATAGTAGTGTCCGAGATGTAAGTATCAGCAAGGCGAATCTGCCCGGTGGTCAAGCTAACGCCGGTGAAGTTGCAACACGACAACATGTTGACGTTGCGCAGTGTGGTGTTCTCAAAAGACGCGTCGCGGAAGTCGACCCCTACAAGGCGGCTACTCTCGAGATTGCAATTGGAAAGATCCGCTCCCTGGAAAGAGGTGCCACAGATCGTAAGCGACTTCAGGCTCGCGCCGCTCAGATCCGCCCCTGTGAAGTCGCCCCCAAGGCCGCAGTTCGCTTTCCATCCCCACAAACTGGCACCGCGCAGGTTGGCCCGCCGCATATGCATCAGATGGATCTTCCCTGTGAATTGGTCCTCGGCGATGTAAGGCCGGGCAAGCTTCGGGCACCATTGGCCTTCGAGCCAGTCCAGCTGCTCTGCAATATCCTGGCGAACCTTGTCACAAGCGCGCGGAAAGAGTCTTAGCCAGAGCCGGCACCACCAGGTGTCCGGCGGCAGAATTGTCACCTCGAAATCGCCCTCGTCATCGCCAGCGACAAGGCGAAACCGCCATCTCCCCACATCGATCGGCCTGCCTTCGCGCAGGTGACTTTGCAGCGCACTATCCTTGAAATGGAGGGCATCCACGAAACGATGGCTGTCGGGAAAGCGGAATTGGGTAGGTTCAGTCATGACGAGGTCGAGGGCGATTGGAAGGAAGCGGTGACGGGCAATCGAGCCGACAGCGCCGACAGGGCCACGTCGCGCGCCGCATTCACCATGGTCATTCGCCGGTCGTCGCCGCCCTTGTCGCTATGTTCCTTCAGCGCCAGGAGGCGATACGCCGACTGGATCCGTTGCTCGGTGAAAGGCGGTTGCAAGTTCAGGATGGCGAAGGCCGCCCTTGGCGTCATCTCGATGCCGCCCTGCACGTCAAGGAGATCCGGAGGCCGCAGCGCGTTGAGCAACGCCGCCCCCTTGTCGCCGAACGCCCCCGGGTCCTGGGACGCGAACGCTTGCAGGCCATGCCATATGTCCGACAAAGCTAGCGGCGAAACCGCCTCGCGGATCGTCATCGCATGCGCGAGTAGTCGCTCGGCAAACTGGATGGCAACGCCATGGCGCGCCACCGGGTTCTCGATGGTGTCCAGCGTACTCAACAGGCCGATTACCACGGTCTGATAGCTATCGTCGATATCCTGTTGCCTGAGCCCGGCGCAACGACGCAATGGCGCGCCGTAGTCCTCGCTCAAGGTAATGATGGCGTGGGACAAGTCGACACCGCGGAAATCGCACCATGCGAGCAGCTCCAGCCGGTTCAGTTCCGCTTCGCGCATGTCCACCTCCCGGAAAATCGCCCGGTGGAGGACGACTCCCTCCAGCTTGACGCCCCGTAGATCGGCCTGCTTGAAGCTGGGGAAGAACAGCGCGGCTTCCCGTATTTCGCGCCCCCGCCAGTCGCCTGTGGCTGCCAGGTGCATGACCGGCGAACTCGCGCACCAGCTCAAGCGTTCGTCGCGACTCAGGGTAATGCTGCTGCGGATCGCATCGCGCGTGGCTTTGCACGCGCGCCGGCTGAACAGGAACCAGATGCACCGCAGCAGGGATCGCGGACGGAGGATTTCGACGTCGATGTTCCTTGCACAGGGCTCCTTCCTGAGCCGGAAACGCCAGCCTCCTACTTCCACCGTGCCGTCCGCGTCGAGATGGGATTGCAGGTCTGGCTTGCCGACGAACAGCGCGTGTGCCAGCTCGACAGCATCGCGGAATGCGGGTACCGGAGAAAGGGAGGGCATGCCTGGAATGATGTGGAGCGCGATGGAAGATCCGTTAGCCGTGCGCCCGTCCGATCAGTTCGGAGGCGGCCGGATCGTCCCGGAAGAGTCGATGGCCCGCCAGCAAGTGCTTTACGCCCGGGGAAAGAGGGGCCGAGCCGGGCGCCATCCGCGACTGAAGTTCACCGAAGATCTGGCGGACCATCGATGCGCGGACCTGCACGAACTCGTCCGCGATGGAAGCGGTGCTCTGTACGACCGCGCTGAGGAACGACATTTCCCCCATGCGTTGCAGTGCCCGTGGCCCGAACGAGATGGCAGCGCCGTGCAGCACGCTCCCGCTGAAATTGGCCCAGGGGGTATCGAGGTCGCGCAGGTCGGCGTGGGACAGATCGGCGCCGTCGAAGCGGACCGCGAGCAGCCTGGCACCGCGAAAATCCGCTTCGCGCAACCTGGCATCCCTGAAGTCCGCGCCGTACAAGGCAGCGCCGGCGAAGCAGGCGCGGTCCAGGGGCAACCCGCGAAAGTCCCCCCGCACCGGCCCCGGCCCTGCAACCGGACTCCACAGGGCTGCGCTGGCACGCTGCAAGCGCTGGCACGGTGTTTCGCCCGGAGTGCCACCTTCGGACGCTGCCGGCAGCGTGTCGCTAGCCGGGACGCGGTGACCGTCGTGCAGGGGCGCACGCGTGTCGGACGCCGCCGCCTCGCCGGACGGTGGCCAATGGCAGGGGAGATCGAGCTTGACCGGTTCCATCTGCCCTCCACAGGGTTGGCAAGTCATGGGATTGGAAATCGACGGCAGCAGAGGCCGGCTGTTGCATGAGCGCCGCCGAACGGCGAGCACAGAATTTCTGCATTGTTTCGCCTGCAAGACAAGGCCGCTACCCGAAATCAAGCAAGTTCTTTAGGTTTTCTCCAAACACGTCGTATCGCTGATCGTTGGCTACACATCGGGCCAGACAAAACAAAAAGGGCTGGGTCCTGTGCAACACAGAACCCAGCCCTCATCGGCCTGGCGCGTCCGTTCCAGCTGTCCAGCTCGCTGGTGTCAGTTCTATCCGTGGACGCCCGGAATCCGGGATACCGCCCGTCGGTGCGGCAAGGAAATCAATCCCAGGACAGCGCGCCGCCGGTCTGGTACTCGATCACGCGGGTTTCGAAGAAGTTGCGCTCCTTCTTCAGGTCGATCATCTCGCTCATCCACGGGAACGGGTTTTCCTCGTTCGGGAACAGCGCGTCCAGGCCGATCTGCTGGCAACGGCGGTTGCAGATGAAGCGCAGGTAGCTCTTGAACATCGGCGCGTTCAGGCCCAGTACGCCACGCGGCATGGTGTCCTCGGCATAGCGGTATTCCAGGTCGACCGCCTTGCGGAACAGGCCGGTGATCTCCTCCTTGAACTCGGGCGTCCACAGGTGCGGGTTCTCCAGCTTGATCTGGTTGATCAGATCGATGCCGAAGTTGCAGTGCAGCGACTCGTCGCGCAGGATGTACTGGTACTGCTCCGCGGCGCCGGTCATCTTGTTCTGGCGGCCCATCGCCAGGATCTGCGTGAAGCCGACATAGAAGAACAGGCCTTCCATGATGCAGGCGAACACGATCAGCGACTTCAGCAGCTTCTGGTCGTTCTCCGGGGTGCCGGTCTTGAACGACGGATCGGTCAGCGTGTCGATGAACGGAATCAGGAACTCGTCCTTGTCGCGGATCGACGACACCTCATGGTAGGCGTTGAAGATCTCGGCCTCGTCCAGGCCCAGCGACTCGACGATGTACTGGTAGGCGTGCGTGTGAATCGCTTCCTCGAAGGCCTGGCGCAGCAGGTACTGGCGGCATTCCGGCGCGGTGATCTGGCGGTAGGTGCCCAGCACGATGTTGTTGGCGGCCAGGGAGTCGGCGGTGACGAAGAAGCCGAGGTTGCGCTTGATGATTCGGCGCTCGTCCTCGGTCAGGCCGTTCGGGTCCTTCCACAGGGCGATGTCGCGCGACATGTTGATTTCCTGCGGCATCCAGTGGTTGGCGCAGCCGGCCAGGTACTTCTCCCACGCCCACTTGTACTTGAACGGCACCAGCTGGTTGACGTCGGTGGAGCCGTTGATCACGCGCTTGTCAGCGGCGTTGACGCGGCGGGTGCTTTGCGCAGCCGCGGCGTTCGGGTTGTTCAGGATGCCAGCCGGCTGCGTCGCCGACGGGGGCAGCATGCCCTGCTGGTCAGCGGTTGCGGCGGGTTGCACGGCGGGTTGAGGGGCAGGCTGCGGGGCGGCCTGCGCATTGGCTTGAACGTCGTCGTCCCAGCTCAGCATGGTATGCGGTACTCCGTATTAGAGGATGACTGGCCGGTCACCGGCATGAAACCGGCGCCGGCAGCGCGTTGATTCTGGTGCTGCGTGTGCCTTACTGGCAGGCCTCGCACTCGTCGAAGCCGGGGTCGCCCGGACGCATCGTGCAGACCGCGCCTTCAGCTTCCGGCATCGCCGGCGCCGAGGCGGCGGCGCGGTCGGCAGCGGACAGACCGCCGTCGCTGCCCGACGACACCGCATTCAGCGAGCCGCGGGTGACGGTCGACTTCTCGACGTGCGTTGCCGCCATCGTGCGCAGATAGTAGGTCGTCTTCAGGCCGCGAACCCATGCCAGCTTGTAGGTGTCGTCCAGCTTCTTGCCCGAGGCGCCGGCCATGTAGATGTTCAGCGACTGCGCCTGGTCGATCCACTTCTGGCGGCGGCTGGCCGCTTCCACCAGCCAGGTCGGCTCGACCTCGAAGGCGGTGGCATACAGGTCGCGCAGATCCTGCGGAATGCGGTCGATGCGGGCCAGCGAGCCGTCGAAGTACTTCAGGTCGGCGACCATCACCTCGTCCCACAGGCCGCGCGCCTTCAGGTCGCGCACCAGGTAGTCATTGACCACGGTGAACTCGCCCGACAAGTTGGACTTGACGTACAGGTTCTGGAAGGTCGGCTCGATGCAGGCCGACACGCCGATGATGTTCGAGATGGTCGCGGTCGGCGCGATCGCGATGCAGTTCGAGTTGCGCATGCCGTGCTGCTTGATGCGGGCGCGCAGCTTGTCCCAGTCCATCGTCGACGAGTAATCGACCTCCAGATAGCCACCGCGTTCCTCGGCCAGCAGCTTCAGCGAATCCTGCGGCAGGATGCCGCGATCCCACAGCGAACCCTCGTAGGTGCTGTAGCGGCCGCGCTCCTCCGCCAGCTCGGTGGAAGCCTGATAGGCGTAGTAGCAGACCGCTTCCATCGAGGTATCGGCGAACTGCACCGCGGCGTCGCTGGCATACGGCACGCGCAGCACGTGCAGGCAGTCCTGGAAGCCCATGATGCCCATGCCGACCGGGCGGTGGCGCAGGTTGGAATTGCGCGCCTTGTCCACCGCGTAGTAGTTGATGTCGATCACGTTGTCGAGCATGCGCATCGCGGTGCGGATGGTCTTCTCGAGCTTGGCGTGGTCGAGCACGTGGCTGCCGTCGGCCTGCTGCTTCAGGTGGGCAACGAGGTTCACCGAGCCCAGGTTGCAGACGGCGATTTCGCTGTCATTGGTGTTCAGCGTGATTTCGGTGCACAGGTTCGAGCTGTGGACGACGCCGACGTGCTGCTGCGGGCTGCGGATGTTGCACGGATCCTTGAAGGTGATCCACGGGTGGCCGGTCTCGAACAGCATGCCCAGCATCTTGCGCCACAGCTGCACCGCCGGAATCTTCTTGAACAGCTTCAGTTCGCCGCGGGCCGCCTTGGCCTCGTAGCCCAGGTAGGCCTGCTCGAATTCCTTGCCGACCTTGTCGTGCAGGTCCGGGCAGGTCGAGGGCGAGAACAGCGTCCACTCGCCGTTTTCCATCACGCGCTTCATGAACAGGTCCGGAATCCAGTTCGCGGTGTTCATGTCGTGCGTGCGGCGGCGGTCGTCGCCGGTGTTCTTGCGCAGTTCGAGGAATTCCTCGATGTCCAGGTGCCACGTTTCCAGGTAGGCGCAGACCGCGCCCTTGCGCTTGCCGCCCTGGTTGACCGCCACGGCGGTGTCGTTGACGACCTTCAGGAACGGCACCACGCCCTGCGACTTGCCGTTGGTGCCCTTGATATGCGAGCCGAGCGCGCGCACGTTGGTCCAGTCGTTGCCCAGGCCGCCGGCGAACTTGGACAGCAGCGCGTTTTCCTTCAGCGCTTCGTAGATGCCCTCCAGGTCGTCCGAGACCGTGGTCAGGTAGCACGACGACAGCTGCGAGCGCAGCGTGCCCGAGTTGAACAGCGTCGGCGTGGACGACATGAAGTCGAACGACGACAGCAGGTTGTAGAACTCGATGGCGCGCGCTTCGCGGTCCTTCTCGTTCAGCGACAGGCCCATCGCCACGCGCATGAAGAAGGCCTGCGGCATCTCGATGCGGGTTTCATCGATATGCAGGAAGTAGCGGTCGTACAGCGTCTGCAGGCCCAGGTAGTTGAACTGGAAATCGCGCGAGGCGTCCAGCGCGGCGCCCAGGCGCGCGAGGTCGAAGGTCGCCAGCTTCGGGTCCAGCAGCTCGGCCTCGATGCCCCGCGCGATGAACTTCGGGAAGTAGTCCGCGTAGCGGCTCATCATTTCGCCCTGCGTCACTTCCTCGCCCAGGATCTCCTTGCGGATGGTGTGCAGCAGGATGCGGGCGGTGACCTGGCTGTAGGCCGGGTCCTTCTCGATCAGCGTACGCGCGGCAAGGATGGCCGAGTCGTAGACCTGGCTCATCGGCACGCCGTCGTACAGGTTCTTGACGGTTTCCTTCAGGATCGGCTCGGCCGACACGGCCTCGCCAAGGCCGGCGCAGGCGTTGTCGATCAGCGCGTGCAGCGCCACCACGTCCAGCGGACGAGTCACGCCGCCGTCAGTGACGGTGTAGTTGACGCCCTGCTGCACCGCGGCCACGGCCTGTGCGTTGGCCTGCGCGCGCTCGTTGGTGCGCTTCTCGCGGTACAGCACATAGGCGCGGGCCACCTCGTGCTCGCCCGAGCGCATCAGCGCGAGTTCGACGTGGTCCTGCACATCCTCGATATGGAAGGTGCCGCCGTTCGGCCGGCTGCGCAGCAGCGCGCGCACGACGTTCTGCGTCAGCTGGTCGACCAGTTCGCGCACGCGGGCCGAGGCAGCGCCCTGGCCACCGTTGACGGCGAGGAACGCCTTGGTCATCGCCACCGAGATCTTGCTCGGCTCGAAAGCGACCACCGCGCCGTTGCGGCGGATGATCTTGTAGTCCTGATAGTTGCCGGCGGCCGGCGCAGCGGCGGGGCTCGGCTGCGGGATCGACACGGTACCGTTGGTCGCCGCGAATTCTTGTTGGCCCGTCTGCATGGAAACGCTCCTGTTGGTATGACCAGTGTTATCAACGACAAAGAGCCCAGGAGAAATGCGGCAAAAGACACTCCTGTCGGCCGAACCGGTCGGCGGACATCCGTTCTGCGACAGTTCCTGTGGGCTCTGTGACGCGCCGGCCCGGCTTGTCACGGATCCGAAAAGACCGCTCTGCGGTATCGAGGCGTGCGCAGCACGCCTGGGCCGGCTCCCCGAAAACACCACTACATCTAGTGGCTGAATTGAAAAGCTGGACTAAGTATAGTGAAACGAATCTTGATGACTAGTCTTGACAAGCGCCGATTCGGGATTCGTCCAACGCCGCTGCCAGGTGACGATTCCGTCAAACCCAAGCCAATCAAGGCTTCCGGCGGCTTTGGTGCGGCGCCGCACTGACGGAACAATTTTTTTCGATGAGGGACGGGCTTTCGATAGCCCCCACTGGCGATGCGGACAGCCGGCGGAAAGGACGGTGCGCGGGGGGGGGCGAGTGTAGCCGCTTGCGCGAGCCTTTGCCAGTCCCGCTGGGGGGCAGCCGCCTGCTCCGACGCGGTGCCGTGGCGTGAGGTGACAGCGGCCTTGCCTTGGCGCTACCGCGGGTTGCCGGCTGTTTTCACCTCGCTGACACGATAAGGCAGCATTCGGGGCGCCAGATCGGCCTCGGCCGCGAAGCGGTCCCAGTCGAAGTGCGGTCCGGGGTCGGTCTTGCGGCCGGGCGCGATATCGCTGTGGCCGGCGACGGCGCCAATCGGGTAGCGCTGGCGCAACAATCCCGTCAGTGCGGCGAGCACGCGGTATTGCGCCGCCTCGAACGGGCGCTCGTCGCACCCTTCCAGTTCGACGCCGATGGAGAAGTCGTTGCAGCGCTCGCGGCCGAGGAAATCCGACTGGCCAGCATGCCAGGCGCGTTGGCCGCAGGAGACGAACTGCACCAGTTCGCCATCGCGCCGGATCAGGAAGTGAGCGGACACGCGCATGGCGTGGACTTGCGCGAAATAGGGATGCCCGGCCGGGTCCAGACGGTTCTGGAACAGCGCCTCGATCGCGCCGCCGCCAAACACACCGGGCGGCAAGCTGATGTTGTGCACGACCAGCAGATCGACCGGCAACCCCGCGGGCCGCTCGTCATGGTTCGGCGACGGGGCGAGGCGCGCGCCCTGCACCCAGCCGCGCTCGTCCAGCGCAAGCGGCGGCAGTCCGGCTGCGTGGCCGCTGGCGTCGATCATCGCGCGTCGTCCCGGTCGGCCGGCGTATCGGGCAGATGCGAGCGCCGGCAGTAATGCAGGCCCTGCCACGCGATCGCCTCGCTGCGCGGCAGGTGCACGCCACAATGGGCACAGGGAACGATCGGCTCCTGTGCGCCGTTGGCGGCATCGGCCGCCCCCCGCGCGGGCGGCGCCTTGGCACGGCGCGCGCGGACTCGGCTTCCCAGCCACCAGAAAAGGGCCAGCAGGATCGCCAGCAACAGAAAGACTCGGGACATGGCGGTGGGGAAAGCCGGTCAGAGGCGATGCAGGATGACTTCGATGACGAAGCGGCTGCCGACATAGGCCAGCAGCAGGATGGCGAAGGAGGCGATCACCCAGCGCAGAGCGACCCGTCCGCGCCAGCCGTAGAAGCGCCGCCCGGCCAGGATGCCGGCGAACATCGCCCACGACATGATGGCGAAGATGCTCTTGTGGTCCAGCCGCACGACGCGCCCGAACAGCTCCTCGGAGAACAGCACGCCCGAGCCGATCGTCAGCGTCAGCAGCACGAAGCCGGCGGCGATCAGCCGGAACAGCAGCTTCTCCAGCGTCAGCAGCGGCGGCAGCAGATCGAGCCAGCGGCCCAGCCAGCCGGAGCGGGTGGCCGCCCCGCCGCCCTGGCCCGCCGCCGCCAGCCCGCGATTGAAGCCGTGCAGCCGGCGCTCGGCCAGCAGCATCAGGAAGGCGTGGAAGGCGGCCAGCGTGAACAGCCCGTAGGCGACGTTGGCGATGATGAAATGCAGCTTGAACAGCGGCCGCGCGGCATAGCCGAGGATCTGCGTGCCCGGGAACGCCAGCGGCATCAGGCTGGCCAGCAGCGCCACGGGCACCACCACCAGGCCAAGCCCGGCCAGCGAGAAGAAGAAGCTCTCGACCCAGTAGATGCCTACGCCCAGCCACAACATTGCCGACAGCGCGAAGGCGAAGCCGAACACCATGCGGTCGGCGGGGAAGATGGTTTCATGCAGCAGCAGGCCATGACTGGCGAGCGCCCCGATCATCAGCAGGTGCCACCAGAGCGGCCGCCCTTCGGCACCGCTGCCCTGCGGCGGCCCCGGGACCAGCAGCATCGACGCCTGCCCCGGGCGCAGCCCGGCGGCGCCGGTGGCTCCTGCCGCGCCCAATGCCGCCGGCAGGCCGGCATGGCGCGTCGTCCAGCCGTGCCAGGCCAGAGCGCAATAGAGGAGTGCCGTCAGGGCATACAGTACAATCGCCATTCGCGCAGTTTACCCTAGCGCCGTTTCCACGGTGCCCCTGCGAGTGACGGTATTGCGCTGTTCCTTCAGGCCGCATGCCGCTCGCAGCGGGCGGAACGTCAGGCGCCGGTTCGTGACCAAACCGAACCAGGACGCGAACCCTACATCAGCCGGCGGCCGCCGCCGGCCACCCATCGGACCTATCCGGATCTCTGCCACCATGCTGGACAATCTCACTCAACGCCTCGCGCGCGTCGTCAAGACCATGCGCGGCGAAGCCCGTCTGACGGAAGCGAACACCGCCGAGATGCTGCGCGAGGTGCGCCTGGCAATGCTCGAGGCGGACGTCGCGCTGCCCGTGGTCCGCGAGTTCGTCGCCCGCGTCAAGGAAAAGGCGCTCGGCGAGGAAGTGCTGAACAGCCTTACCCCTGGCCAGGCGCTGGTCGGCGTGGTGCAGCGCGAACTGACCGCGGTGATCGGCGGCGAGGAAGCGGTCGCCACGGACGGCGCGCCGGGCAAGTCGGCCGAGCTCAATCTCGCCGTGCAGCCGCCTGCGATCATCCTGATGGCGGGCCTGCAGGGCGCGGGCAAGACCACCACCGTCGGCAAGCTGGCCAAGTGGCTGAAAGAAAACAAGAAGAAGAAGGTGCTGACGGTCTCGTGCGACGTCTACCGTCCCGCCGCCATCGCGCAGCTGAAGACCGTATCGGAACAGGTCGGCGCCGACTTCTTCCCCTCGCAGCCGGACCAGAAGCCGGTCGATATCGCCCGCAATGCGGTGGACTGGGCGCGCAAGCACTACCACGACGTGCTGATCGTCGACACCGCCGGCCGCCTGGGCATCGACGAGGCGATGATGCAGGAGATCGCGGCGCTGCACGCCACGCTGAAGCCGGCCGAGACGCTGTTCGTGGTCGACGCGATGCTCGGCCAGGATGCGGTCAACACCGCCAAGGCATTCAACGACACCCTGCCGCTGACTGGCGTGGTGCTGACCAAGCTGGACGGCGATGCCCGCGGCGGCGCGGCGCTGTCGGTGCGCCACGTGACCGGCCGGCCGATCAAGTTCGTCGGCGTCGGCGAGAAGCTGGACGGCCTGGAGGCGTTCTACCCGGACCGGATGGCGCAGCGAATTCTCGGCATGGGCGACATCCTCGCGCTGGTGGAGGAAGCCCAGCGCGGTGTCGACATGGACGCGGCCGAGAAGCTGGCCAAGAAGATCAAGAAGACCGGTGGCTTCGATCTGGAAGACTTCAAGACCCAGATCGGCCAGATGAAGAAGATGGGCGGGCTGGGCAGCCTCGTCGACAAGCTGCCGGCGCAGTTCGCACAGCAGGCGCAGGGCGCCAACATGGACCAGGCCGAGCGTCAGGTGCGCCGCATGGAGGGCATCATCAACAGCATGACGCCCGCCGAGCGCGCCAAACCCGAGCTGATCAAGGCCAGCCGCAAGCGCCGCATCGCGGCGGGCGCGGGGGTGCCGGTGCAGGAAGTCAACCGCCTGTTGAACCAGTTCGATCAGATGCAGGGCATGATGAAGAAGCTCAAGGGCGGCGGCATGATGAAGATGATGCGCCAGATGGGCGCGATGAAAGGCGGCATGAAGGGCCTGTTCAACCGCTGATCCCTCCACAGGAACGATGACCATGATGACTGCCGAACAGGCCCGCGAACTGTGGGCGAACTCCGAGGAAATCGTCAGCGCCGCCGAGGTGCAGGCGTCGCTGGACCGGATGGCCGAGGAGATCAAGGCGAAGATGGGCGACCGCTTCCCGCTGGTGCTGTCCGTGATGGGCGGCGCCGTGGTGTTCACCGGCATGCTGCTGCCCAAGCTCGACTTCCCGCTCGAGTTCGACTACATCCATCTCTCGCGCTACAACAACAAGACCGTTGGCGGCGAGATGCAGTGGCGCGTGGCGCCGCGTGAATCGGTCCGTGACCGTACCGTGCTGGTGCTGGACGACATCCTGGACGAAGGCGAAACCATGGCGGCGATCCGGCAGCGGATCATGGACATGGGCGCGCGCGAGTTCCACGCGGCGGTACTGTGCGAGAAGACGCTGACCAAGGCGAAGCCGATGCGGCCCGACTTCTGCGGCTTCATGGTGCCGGACCGCTATGTCTTCGGCTGCGGCATGGACGCCAAGGGCTACTGGCGCAACCTGGGCACGATCCGCGCGCTCAAGGCCTGATCTCGAGGGCGCCGTCCCGGCGCCCCCCGCCCGCCGCCCCCCCGCCGGCCGCATTCCGGGCCGCCCCGGCCCTCACTCGCCGGCGCGGTAGGGCCGCTCCCGCAGCCACTTGGTAGCAATCCACTTCTCCCCCTGCTCCACCGGCAGCCCGGCGTGCAAGGTGCGCTCGTCAAGCGAACCATCCTCGCCCCGGTAGCCGAAGTACACGGCATTGCCGCGCACCGGCATCACCCGCAGCCCCAGCCTGGGAAACGCGGTCGCCCCGCCGGCCGGCACATCGTTCAGATAGATCACCATCGTCGCGACACGCTGGCCGCCCACGCGCAGCTGCCGGGCCTCGCCCAGGCGCGCGGGATTGAAGTAGTCGAAGTGCGGCTGGTACTCGCCGCCCGGTTTGTAGTTCAGGATCTGCAGGCCTTCGCCGTGCTCGGCGGGAATGCCGGTAACCTGGGCGATGCGCGCCTCGATGCGCTGGATCAGCGGATGTTCGCCGACCTGGAACATCGCGCCCATGCTGGTGCGGGCTTCGATCAGGTTTTCATCGCCGGTATCGGGGTTGACGACCGGCGAGCGCGCCAGCCGGTTGCGGGCCAGTTCGACCAGCGCGTCGCACTCCGCCGCGGCCAGCAGCCCGTCGAACAGCGCGATGCGCGGCGATTCCAGCGCAAACAGCAGCGGCACCGGACCGCGGTCCGACTCCAGCGCATTGATGCCTGCCGGCGTAGCCTCGGTGGCTTGCGTCGTTCCCTGTGACTTCGCCTGTGCCATGCCATCCCCACGGCGGCGCCGCGCCGCCAGCGCGGCGCGCACCGTGTCGCGGGCGAAGCCGGCATCGTAGCCGGATTCCCGCATCGAGCGCGTCAACGCATCGGCATCGAAGCCCAGCGCGATATGGCGTTCCAGCCAGCGCTCCAGTTCGGGGGAAGAGACGGCATGGCCGGATGGCGCCGTGCCGGATTGGCTTGGGGTCGTCATAGCGGGTGGCGGGGCCGGGACGGCACGGTGGGGGCGGGAAGGACTGGCGCAGGGGCAGGCCCGGCGCTGGACACGCGGGACGGTGCCGCGTGCATCGCCGCCACGCTGGCCTCGGCCTGCTGCCAGCGTTGCCATGCCGCCAGTACCGCATTCGGGTACTCGGCGCGGCCGCGGCTGCCGTTGTAGCGGCCCAGCGCAAGGAACAGGTCGCCGTTCTCGCGATCCAGGTAGTGGCGCAGGATCGTGCAGCCGTAGCGCAGGTTGCCCTGCAGATGGAACAGCTTGCGGGTATCCCCGTCGCCGATGGTGCGCGTCCAGAACGGCATCACCTGCATCAGGCCGCGCGCGCCGACCGGGCTGATGGCGTACTTGCGGAAATTGCTTTCGACCTGGATCAGCCCCAGCACCAGCGACGGTTCCAGACCCGCCCGGCGCGCCTCGTAGTGGACCGTCTCGACCAGTTCGAGCCGAAGCTGCGGCTCCGGAATCCGGCGCTCCAGCCGGCGCGCCATTTCGTCGCGCCACAGCAGAAAGGCGCGCTCCTCGTCCGCGCTGGGAAAGACCGGCCGCGCCGGCCGGGCGTCGGCAATCGCCGCCGCCAGCGCGCCGCGCACCCAGTCGGCCAGGTCTTCTTCCCGCTGGGCCCCCGCATGGACCAGACCCGCCGCACCGAGCAGCAGCGGCGCCAGCCAGCGTGCCACCCAGCGTATCGATGGCGGCGGTTGGGTCCGCGCCGGCTTCGGCCGATGCAGCGCCATGGGTTTCCCGGACGCCCCGTCTGCGCGCCGTCAGCGGCCCAGGCGCTCGCGCACCATGGCGACGACGTCGGCGACCGCCACCCGGCTGGCCTCGGCATCGCGCCGGCCCTGGTACTCGACCTGGCCTTCCTTCAGACCGCGGTCGCCCACCACCACGCGGTGCGGCACGCCGATCAGTTCCCAGTCGGCGAACATCACGCCCGGCCGCTCGCCGCGGTCGTCCAGAATCACGTCCACGCCGGCCGCGAGCAGTTCGGCATGGATGCGGTCCGCCTCGGCCCGCACGGCCTCCGAGCGGTCGTAGCCGACCGGGCACACCACCACTTCGAACGGCGCGATGGCAGCGGGCCAGATGATGCCGCGCTCATCGTAGTTCTGCTCGATGGCGGCGCCCAGGATGCGGGTGATGCCGATACCGTAGCAGCCCATCTGCAGCGGCTGGGTCTTGCCGTTCTCGTCGAGGAAGGTCGCGCCCATGGCTTCGGAATAGCGGGTGCCGAGCATGAACACGTGGCCCACCTCGATGCCCCGGCAGATCGCCAGCTTGCCCTTGCCGTCGGGCGAGGCGTCGCCCTCGACCACGTTGCGCAGATCGGCGACGATCGGCTCGGGCAGGTCGCGGCCCCAGTTGACGCCGGTCAGGTGGTAGTCCTTCTCGTTGGCGCCGCAGACGAAGTCGCTCATGTTGGCGACCGTGCGGTCCGCCACCACGGTGACGGGCGCGCGCGTGCCGATCGGACCCAGATAGCCCGGCGGCGTGCCGAAGGTGTCGACGATCTCCGCCTCGGTGGCGAACCGGAACTCGGCCAGGCCCGGCACCTTCGACGCCTTGATCTCGTTCAGGTCGTGATCGCCACGCAGCAGCAGCAGCCAGATGCGGGCGGGCTCGCCCTCGCCACCGTCGGTCGCCAGCACGATCGACTTGACGGTATGTTCGAGCGGGATGCCCAGCAGTTCCGCCACATCCTCGCACTTGGCCTTGCCCGGCGTGGCGGTTCGCGTCAGCGCGCCAGCGGGCGCGGCGCGGCTGGCCAGCAGCGGCAGCGCCTCGGCCGCTTCCATGTTGGCTGCGTAGTCCGACTGCGGGCAGTAGACGATGGCGTCCTCCCCGGTGTCGGCGATCACGTGGAATTCATGCGAACCCGATCCGCCGATGGCGCCGTTGTCGGCTGCCACCGCGCGAAACTCCAGGCCGAAGCGCTGGAAGATGCGCACGTAGGCGTCGTACATCTTGCGATACGACTCGCGCAGGCCGTCGGTGTCCCGGTCGAAGGAGTAGGCGTCCTTCATGGTGAACTCGCGGCCGCGCATGATGCCGAAGCGCGGACGCCGCTCGTCGCGGAACTTGGTCTGGATCTGGTACAGATTCAGCGGCAGCTGCTTGTAGCTGCGCACTTCGCTGCGCACGATGTCAGTGACCACTTCCTCTGAGGTCGGCTGCAGCGCGAAGTCGCGCTCGTGGCGATCCTTCAGACGCAGCAGCTCCGGCCCCATCTTGTCCCAGCGCCCCGTCTCCTGCCACAGCTCGGCCGGCTGCACCACCGGCATGGTCAGCTCGATCGCGCCCGCGCGGTTCATTTCCTCGCGTACGATCTGCTCGACCTTGCGAATCACGCGCAGGCCGACCGGCATATAGCTGTAGATCCCCGCGCCCAGCTTCTTGATCATGCCGGCGCGCATCATCAGCTTGTGCGAGACGATCTCGGCGTCGGCAGGGGCTTCCTTCAGGGTGGAGATAAAGTATTGCGAAGCTTTCATCCGTGGAGCTTTCGGGGTTGGGCCAATCGGACCGGAGCCGGCGGACGGGTCCGGGCGGCGCGGGGCGTTTCGGCTGGGACAATGGGGTCGGGTCGGCGGCTGCGCGCACGTCGCCCCGGGAAGGGATCGATTGTGCCGGACCGGGCGGAACAAGGCGAGTACCGCCTGCGGCGGCGCCCTGGAGCACACCGGGGAGCCGCCTTGAGCGCAGCGACCGGCACCTCGAAAGGCGCTTCACGTCGGGGAAAACCAGCACCTTGGCACGGCCGGGCCGCAGCACGCGCTTCCTTTATAATCGACGTAATTCTAAAGGATTCGAGGTGCAGTCATGCTCGATCGTGAAGGCTTTCGCCCGAACGTCGGCATCATCCTCATCAACGCTCGGAATGAGGTGTTCTGGGGCAAGCGAATCGGCGAACATTCTTGGCAGTTTCCGCAAGGCGGCATCAAATACGGCGAGACGCCGGAACAGGCGATGTACCGCGAACTGCATGAAGAGGTCGGACTCCTGCCTGAGCACGTCAGGATCGTCGGTCGCACGCGCGACTGGCTGCGTTACGAGGTGCCGGACAAATTCATCCGCCGCGAGATCCGCGGCCACTACAGGGGGCAAAAACAGATCTGGTTCCTGTTGCGCATGGCGGCACGCGATTGCGATATCTGCCTGCGCGCAACCGATCACCCGGAATTCGACGCCTGGCGCTGGAGCCACTACTGGGTGCCGCTGGACGCGGTGATCGAATTCAAGCGCGAGGTATATCAGCTGGCGCTGACCGAGTTGTCACGCTTCCTGAACCGCGGTGCGCGGCCGCCGCTCAGTCCGTATGGCAGCCACCATGGCGGGGCCAACGGCCGCGCCAATGGCAATGGCGCCGATGGCGGGCGCGCCGATCGGCCCGAGCGCGGCGAGCGCCCGAGCCGCGGCGAGCGTGCGGCGGCGCGCGTGCCGGCCGGCGAGCGGGACTGTGCCGACGCCCGCACTGCGGCGCGGCCGGCCACGGTCGACGCCAACTCTTCCCCGGCGGTCGCGCCCAGCGTGCCCGCCACCCAGCCGGCCCCTGTCCGGCGATCCCGAACCGTTCCGGAGAACCGATGAGCTTTCCCGCCGGCCAACGCCGACGCCGTCTTCCCTTCGCCGTCCAGCCAGCCGTGACGGCCGGTCTTGCCGCCATCGCACTGCTGACCGGACTGTCCGGCTGCTCCAGCACGCCCGCCGAGCCGCAGCGGGTCGAGATCCAGCCGGAGGAAGAGCCGGTCTACCTGCTCGACCGGCTCGCCAAGAAGGGCTTCCAGGAGCAGGCCACCAGGCTGCCGGCGCCGCCCAGGGACAGCGACCTGCTGCCCTTCGACGTCAGCAGCACTGGCCGGCTGTCCTTCGCCGTCGACGCGCGCTCGCTGTCCATCGGCGAGGATGACGTGATCCGCTATACCGTGGTGGCGACTAGTCCAAGCGGCGCGCGCAACGTCACGCATGAGGGCCTGCGTTGCGACTCGTTCCAGCGCAAGCTGTTCGCCACCATGCCGCCGGGGCGCGACACCTGGGTGCCGAACCAGAGCCAGAGCCAGGACCAGTGGCGCCGCATGGGCAGCGGCGTCAGCAATGACTATGCGGCGACGCTGGCGGTGGATTACTTCTGCGATGGGCGCTCGCCGTCGGGCAAGGCCGAAGACATCGTCCGCGCCATGAAGCGGCAGACGCCGGTCACGGACGCGCGTCACCTGGGGCGCTGACGGCGGATCGTTGCGCTGAAACGAACAAGGGCGGCCATCAGGCCGCCCTTGTTTGCTTTTGGGGGAAGGGGCGCTCGGTTACCCTCGCACGTGCTGGTGGCGTGCTCCCCTCGCCCGCTTGCGGCAGAGGGGCCGGGGGAGAGGGCAGCGCAGGCCGCCGCCCGCCTCGCCGCTACGCCAGCACCATATTGTCCCGATGGATCAGTTCCGGCTCGTTCAGATGCCCCAGCACCGCCTCGATCTCCGAAGACGGCTTGCGCGCGATGCGGCGCGCCTCCGCGCTGGAATAGTTGGTCAGACCCCGCGCGACTTCCCTGCCCTGCGTATCGACGCAGGCGATCACCTCGCCGCGGGCGAACTCGCCCTGCACCTCGATCACGCCAATCGGCAGCAACGATTTGCCGCCCGACGTCAGCTTGTCCACCGCGCCCGCATCGATCACCACCGTACCGCGCAGCTGCAGATGGTCGGCCATCCACTGCTTGCGCGCGGTGAGCCGGCCGGTCGGCGCCAGCAGCTGCGTGCCGATCGCCTCGCCCTGGCAAAGCCGCGCCAGCACCTCCGGCTCGCGGCCGGACGCGATCACGGTGTGCGCGCCCGACTTGGCCGCGCGCTTTGCCGCCAGGATCTTGGTCAGCATGCCGCCCTTGCCGATCGAGCTGCCGGCGCCGCCCGCCATCGCCTCGAGCTCCGGCGTGCCGGCCATTGCCTCGTGGATGAATTCGGCATTCGGGTCGCGGCGCGGATCGGCGCTGTAGAGCCCGCGCTGGTCGGTCAGGATCACCAGCGCATCGCCTTCGATCAGGTTGGTCACCAACGCGCCGAGCGTATCGTTGTCGCCGAACTTGATCTCGTCGGTGACCACCGTGTCGTTCTCGTTGATGATCGGCACCACGCCGTAGCCGAGCAGCGTCAGCAGCGTCGAGCGCGCGTTCAGATAGCGCTCGCGGTCGGCGAGGTCGGCGTGCGTCAGCAAGACCTGCGCGGTGCGGATCGCGTGCTGGGCGAACTGGCTTTCATAGACCTGTGCCAGCCCCATCTGCCCGACCGCGGCAGCGGCCTGCAGCTCGTGGATCTCGCGCGGGCGGCGCGACCACCCCAGGCGCTGCATGCCCTCCGCAATGGCCCCGGAGCTGACCAGCACGACGTCCTTGCCGGCGGCACGCAAGGTGGCGATCTGCGCCGCCCAGCGGGCGATCGCCTCGTGGTCCAGCCCCCTGCCGTCGTTGGTCACCAGACTGGAGCCGACCTTGACGACGAGACGTTTTGCCTGGGCGATGACCGATTGCATGGTGAGACAGCTCTCCTTGGAGATACGTCGAAAGGGCGAAAGGACTGGAAGGTTGCTGGGCGCAGCGCGTCAGGCTTGGTCGTCGCCGCGCTCGACGTTGCGCAGCCGCTCGTCCAGCCGGATATCCGGCTCGGCCAGCGCGGCGGCCTCCTCGGCCTTCAGCGACGCCAGATGGTCCTTGATCGCATAGACCAGATCGCGGCAGCCCTCGCCGGTCAGTGCGGAGATGCGGAACACCGGTCCCTTCCAGCGCAGCCGCTTGACGAAGTCCTTGACGCGAGCCTCGCGCTCCTCGGCGGGGATCATGTCGACCTTGTTCAGCACCAGCCAGCGCGGCTTTTCGTGCAGCTCCTCGTCGTACTTCTTCAATTCGTTGACGATGGCGCGCGCTTCGGCCACGGGATCGATCGCTTCGTCGAAGGGAGCCAGATCGACAATATGCAGCAGCAGCCCGGTGCGCTGCAGGTGGCGCAGGAACTGGTGGCCCAGGCCTGCCCCTTCCGCAGCGCCCTCGATCAGGCCCGGAATATCGGCGATCACGAACGACTGCTCGTGGTCTACCCGCACCACGCCCAGGTTCGGATGCAAGGTGGTGAACGGGTAATCGGCGACCTTCGGGCGCGCATTCGACACCTGGGAAATGAAGGTCGACTTGCCGGCATTGGGCATGCCCAGCAGGCCCACATCGGCCAGCACCTTCAGCTCCAGCTTGACCATGCGGCGCTGGCCCGGCTTGCCGTCGACCTGCTGGCGCGGCGCGCGGTTGGTACTGGACTTGAAGTGCAGATTGCCCCAGCCGCCCATGCCGCCTTCGGCCAGGCACACCTGTTGGCCATGTTCGGTCAGGTCCGCCACCACCTCGCCGGTATCGACGTCGGTGATCAGCGTGCCGACCGGCATCCGCAGCGTGATGTCGTCGCCGGCCGCGCCGTAGCAGTCCGAGCCGCGGCCGTTCTCGCCATTCTTCGCCACATGCTTCCTGGCGTAGCGGAAATCGATCAGGGTATTGATGTTGCGGTCGGCGACCGCGTAGACGCTGCCGCCACGGCCGCCATCACCACCGTCCGGGCCGCCGAACGGCACAAACTTCTCGCGCCGGAACGAGGCGCTGCCATTGCCGCCATTGCCGGCAATGACTTCGATTCGGGCTTCGTCGATGAACTTCATGGTGGGTATCCGTGGGGCAAGCAAGCCGCGCGGCAACGCCCGTATTCCGGGGCCGGCGGCGTGACGACAGACATTGTCGCCACAAAAGAAAAAGCCCCGCAAGGGTTGCGGGGCCTTCGTGCTGCAAAGGCGGTGGTCAGGCTGCCGGAACGACGCTGACCTGCTGCTTCTTCGCAGCGCCCTTGACGGCGAACTTCACGTGACCGTCAACCAGGGCGAAGAGGGTGTGGTCCTTGCCCACGCCGACGTTCTCGCCGGCATGAACGCGGGTGCCACGCTGGCGGATGATGATGCCGCCGGCGTTGATGGCCTGGCCACCAAACACCTTCACGCCCAGACGCTTCGATTCGGAATCGCGGCCGTTCCGTGTGGAACCGCCGCCTTTTTTCTGTGCCATGACTTGACTCCTGTCGCTGTACCTAGTGTGCCGTCGCTACGCTACCTGACGAATCAGGCGACGATCGCTTCGATGCGCAGTTCGGTGTAATTCTGGCGATGGCCTTGACGCTTCTGGTAGTGCTTGCGACGGCGCATCTTGAAGATCTTCACCTTGTCGTGACGACCTTGGGAGATAACGGTAGCCTTGACGGAAGCCCCGCTAACCAGCGGCGTACCAAACTTGATCTGGTCGCCGGCGCCCACTGCGAGCACCTGGTCGAGCGTGATTTCTGCGCCAATGTCTGCCGGTATCTGTTCTACTTTCAGTTTTTCGCCAGCAGCAACCTTGTATTGCTTGCCGCCGGTTTTTACGACCGCGTACATTGTCGAACCTCTCGATGTGAAAACGCCCTGAAGCCGGGTTGCCGCGCGTCAAATCGGTGGATTTGCCATGCGCAAGCGGCCGTCGGGCCCGGTTATCTCCCGCCGGCGCCAGGCGGTTCTGCGGGCGGGTGTCTGCAGCAGCGTCCGCGAATCAGCCGGAGGAAACCCGGGATTCTATATGAATCCGGGCAAAAGCGCAAAGAAAACAAACACATAGGTCCGCAACAGCGGCTGCGGGCCTGCGAATGCACTTCGGCGTGGCGCCGGTGCGTCGTCGGCTAGGTCGCTTCCGCCAGCAGAAAGCCGGCGAGCGCAGCGAAGGCCACCCACCATGCGAAGCGGCGCGTGGTACGGCGGCCGTGCGGATCGGGGGCGGCGGGCTTGTTCATGGCGGCATTATAGGTGGCCCGCCGCGGCGGGGAACAGCATCGTGACGCCACCGGCCCCTCACGGGTGGTGACACCCCGCGAACCGTTGCACGAGGCGCATCTTCGGCCATCGGCGTGGCGCCATCGCATATAATCGCTCGCTCTGCGTAACGGTGATCATCTTGCCTCAGTCCTCCGCCTCAGCCCTGCTCGCTCCGGTCGCCGCCGACATGCGCGCCGTCGACGCGGTCATCCGGAAGCGCCTGTCTTCCGACGTGCCCCTGATCGAGCAGATCGGCGAATACATCATCGGCGCCGGCGGCAAGCGCCTGCGCCCCGTGATCCTGCTGCTGTCGGCCCGTGCGTTCGGCTACGAGGGACACCGCCATCACGAGCTGGCCGCGGTGGTCGAGTTCATTCACACCGCGACGCTGCTGCATGACGACGTGGTCGACGAATCCGAGCTGCGCCGCGGCCGCCAGACCGCCAATGCGGTGTTCGGCAACGCCGCCTCGGTGCTGGTCGGCGACTTCCTCTATTCGCGCGCCTTCCAGATGATGGTCGACGCCGGCAGCATGCGGATCATGGAGATCCTGTCCAACGCGACCAACGTGATCGCCGAAGGGGAGGTGCTGCAGCTGCTGAACATGCACGACCCGGATGTCACGGTCGAGCGCTACCTGCAGGTGATCCGCTACAAGACAGCCAAGCTGTTCGAGGCCTCGGCCCAGCTGGGCGCGGTGCTGGCCGGCGCGGATGCGGCGATGGAAGAAGCGGCGGCCGAATATGGCCGGCGTATCGGCACGGCGTTCCAGTTGATCGACGACATGCTCGACTACACCGCCAGCGCCGAGCAGATGGGCAAGAACGCCGGCGACGACCTGCGCGAAGGCAAGCCCACGCTGCCGCTGCTGCATCTGATGGAACACGGCACCGCAGAACAACGCGCGCTGGCGCGCGAAGCGATCGTGCAGGGCGGCACCGAGCATTTCGATGCCGTGTTCTCGGCGATCCATCAATGCGGCGCGCTCGACGTGACCTTCGAAGCGGCGCGCCGGGAGGCGGAAGCGGCCGAACAAGCGGCAATGCAATTTCCCCCTTCCCAACTGAAAGAAACTCTGATAAAGTTATGTGCTTTCTCGCTGCAACGTCAGTCGTGACGCAGCAAACGAGAAAACAGCAGCAGATGTTGTTGCATTGCTGCGAAATTCGGGGTGTAGCTTAGCCTGGTAGAGCGCTACGTTCGGGACGTAGAGGCCGGAGGTTCGAATCCTCTCACCCCGACCAGAATTCGAAAGCCGGATCAACGCAAGTTGATCCGGCTTTTTGTTTTGGTTTTTTGTTTCGCTACTCCCGGTCTTTCTACTCGCGCTCGCTGCCTTCTTCATTGTGTCCCGGCGTCGCATTCCGCTGGCTCGAGCCACATCGCACACTCATACGCTGCATCGTTTTCCGAGGTGAGCGTGCCGTGAACTCCGTTCCAATCGCCTTCCCCGCTTCGCCGGCATGGTCGCGCTCGCCGACCCTCTCCCCCGGCCCCTCCTCCGCCGGCGACGAAGGACGCTCTCCCGCCGGCGGCGAAGGGGAGCAACCCCGCAGCCCCGGGAACGCCAATGGCGTTCCCCCTCTCCCGCGCGCGGGAGAGGGCCAGGGAGAGGGCCGGGGAGAAGGCAGCACCCCGTATCACGCCACCCCGGTCGCCCACCTGCTCGACGGCTGGCTGAACGAGGCCGTCTCGCTTGGCGCCTCCGACCTGCACTTCGAGCCCTACCCTGCCTTCTACCGCATCCGCGTCCGCATCGATGGCGTGCTGCACGAGCTGGCGCGCCCGCCGCTGGTCTTGCGCGAGGCCATCGCGGCGCGGCTGAAGGTGCTGGCGCGGCTGGATATCGCCGAGAAGCGGCTGCCGCAGGACGGCCGCCTGCAACTGCGCGCAGGGGGGCCGGTGCCGCGCGTGGTGGATTGCCGCCTGTCCACGCTGCCGACGCTGGCCGGCGAGAAGGTCGTGGTCCGGCTGCTGCCGGATGCAAGCCAGGTGCCCGCGCTCGATGCGGTGGGCTTTGAGCCGGAGCAACTGGCCGCGGTGCTCCATGCCCTGGGCCGGCCGCACGGCATGGTGCTGATCACGGGGCCGACGGGCAGCGGCAAGACCGTCTCGCTCTATAGCCTCCTGGCCCGCCTGGACGACGGTAGCCGCAACCTCTGCACGGTGGAGGACCCCGCGGAGATCGCGCTGCCGGGCATCAACCAGGTGAACCTGAACGAGCGCGCCGGCATGACCTTCTGCAACGTGCTACCAGCCTTGCTGCGGCAGGACCCCGACGTGCTGCTGGTGGGCGAGATCCGCGACGCAGCGACCGCCGCCATTGCGGTGCGCGCCGCGCAGACCGGCCACCTGCTGCTGTCCACGCTGCATACCAACGATGCGCCGGCAGCGCTGGTGCGTCTGGCGGATCTTGGCGTGCCGAGGTGGCAGACGGCCAGCACCGTGCACCTGATTACCGCCCAGCGGCTGGTGCGCCGGCTGTGCCAATGCCGCCTGCCCGATATGCGAACAGCCTCGGCAATGGCGCAGGCGGGAGTCGGCGACGACGCGCTTTCCGATGACCGGCCGCTGTGGCGGCCCGGCGGCTGTGCCTCCTGCCGGCAGACCGGGTATCGGGGCCGCTGTGCGGTCCATCAGGTGGTGCCGGTCAGCGAGGCGATGCGCGAACTGATGCGCGTCAATGCCGGCGCCGCCCGTCTGGCGGAACAGGCGCGTCGCGAGGGCGTGCTGTCGCTGCGCGAGGCCGGGCTGCGCAAGGTGCGGGCGGGATTGACCTCGCTCGATGAGGTCCTGGCGGCGACCGCGCCATGACGGCCCTTGCACCGAGGATCCAGCGCCACGCGCGCTTTGTCTGGGAAGGCCTGGATCCCCACGGCGCGCGCCTCACCGGTGCCGTGCGCGCAGCCGACGCGGATGCGGTCCGCGCCGCGCTGCAGGGCCGCGGCTACACCGCCGTGCAGGTGGCCGCGATAGACGGGCAGCGGCGCAGGGCCCCGCCAATGCACTGGGCGCGGCCTCCGGGCACCAGCCTGCGCCGCCGGCAGCTTGCGGCCTTCACCGCGCAGCTTGCCACGCTGCTGCGGGCCGGCGTGGCGCTGTCGCCGGCGCTTGCGCTGCTGGCCGAGGGCGGTGCCACGCGGCGAACGGACGGCCGCTTTGCCAGCGCCGTCGCCGCGGTACGTCGCGACATCGAGGCAGGCCTGAGCCTCGCACAGGCGCTGGGGCGCCAGCCGCTGTGGTTCGATGCCCTTTGCTGTGCCATGGTGGATGCCGGCGAGCAGGGCGGCATTCTGCAAGACACGCTGGGCCAGCTGGCGCGCTATCAGGAGCGCACGCTTGCGCTGCAGCGGCAGGTCCGGGCGGCGCTGACCTATCCGCTGGCGGTGCTGGCGGTGGCCGCGGCGGTGCTGATGCTGCTGTTGCTGGTCGTGGTGCCTGCCTTCGAGGATGTATTCGCCGGCTTCGGCACCGAGCTGCCGGCGGCCACGCGGCTGGTGATCGCCCTGTCCGAGGGCTTGCCGTCGTCCCTGCCCTGGCTGGTGCCACTCTTCGCGCTGCTGCTGGCCGCCTGGCGACTGGCGTTGCGGCGGTACCCATCGCTGCAGCGCTGGCAGGACGCGGTGCGGCTTCGTCTGCCGCTGCTCGGCCCCGCGCTTTGCAGCGCCGCCACGGCGCGCTGGGCGCGCACGCTGGCGACGCTCGCGCTGGCCGGCACGCCGCTGGTCGAGGCCATGGCGCCGGCTGCGCGGGCGTGCGGCAACCTGGCGTGGGCCGATGACTGTGCCGCGATCGAGCACGGCGCCAGGGCGGGCCAGGGCATGGCCGACGCGATGCGGCGCACGGCCCGGTTCGACCGGATGTCCTTGCAACTGGTCCGCGTCGGCGAGGAGTCCGGCACGCTGGAGGCCATGCTGATGCGGATTGCCGAGGAGCACGAACGGCGGGTGGAAGCCGCGGTAGCGGCGCTGTCGCGGCTGCTGGAGCCGCTGCTGGTGATGGTGCTGGGCGCACTGATCGGGGCGCTGGTCATCGCGATGTACCTGCCCGTGTTCAGTCTCGGCCAGGCCCTGTAGTGCCCGCCTCTCATACCCGCGCGGCGCCAATCGCGCTAGCATCGCGGCTGGCGCGCGCCGGCCTGCCATTGGTCCCCGGTTGCGCACGCCGTTCGCCATCTGTCGTTACCGCTGTTCCTGCCGAATGCCATCGACCCTGTCCCAGCCCGGCCCGCTGCTCCCGTCGCCCTCGTCCCTGCTCGAGTCTCCCTTTGCGGGAGCCGGCCCCATGCATCGCATGGACGGCGCCGTGGAAGGCGCAGGCAGCGCCGGGGACTGGACCATCGCCGCGCTGGCCGCGCTGCCCGACTGGTTCCTGCTGACCGTCGTGGCGGTGCTGGGCCTGATCGTCGGCAGCTTCCTCAACGTGGTGATCCACCGGCTGCCCACCATGATCGACCGCATGCTCGCCAACGACCATGCCTTGCTGGTGGGCGAGCCCCTACCCTATCCGGAGCGATACGACCTCGCGGTGCCCCGCTCGGCGTGCCCCTGCTGCGGGGCGCCGATCCTTGCCTGGCACAACATCCCGCTGATCGGCTACCTGCTGCTGCGCGGCCGCTGTTCGCACTGCCACGCGCCGATCTCGGCCCGCTACCCGGCAGTCGAGGCCGCCAGTGCCGCGCTGGCCCTGCTCGCCGCCTGGCGCTTCGGTCCAAGCTGGCAGGCGCTGGCCGCGATGGCGCTGCTGTGGGCGCTGCTGGCGCTCGCCGTGATCGACAGCCGCACCCGGCTGCTGCCGGACCAGCTGACCCAGCCGCTGCTGTGGCTGGGACTGCTGGTCAATGCGGCGGGACTGTTCGCGCCGCTGCCGGACGCGGTGATCGGCGCGGCCGCCGGCTATCTGATGCTGCGCATCGCCGCCGACCTGTTCCGGCTGGTGCGGGGCAAGGAGGGCATGGGGCACGGCGACTTCAAGCTGATGGGCGCGCTGGGCGCTTGGTTCGGCTGGCAGGCGCTGCCCGCCCTGATCGTTTGCGCGTCGCTGTCCGGACTGGTCTACGGCCTTGCCAATCTGGCGCTGCGTCGTCAGCATCGCGATACCGAGATTCCCTTCGGCCCCTTTATCGCCGCGGCAGGCGTGCTGGTGCTGGTCGCGGGATGGGAGCGGTTCCTGCTCGCCGTCGGCGGCATCTGAGCCAGCGTTTCCGCCCCATGCCGCCCGCCCCGCACGCCATTTCGACCATTACCGCCATTACCGCCATTACCGCCATTACCAGGACCACCATGCTCGAAATCGGCTTGACCGGCGGCATCGGCTCCGGCAAGAGCCGGGTTGCCGATCTGTTCGCGGCGCGCGGCGCCGCCATCATCGACACCGACCTGATCGCGCACGAGATCACCGCGCCCGGCGGCGCGGCGATTCCCGCGCTGGTGCAGGCGTTCGGTGCGCAGGCGCTGCGCGCGGACGGCGCGATGGACCGCGATGCGATGCGCGCGCTCGTCTTCGCCGACCCCAGCGCGAAGGCCCGGCTGGAGGCCATCACGCATCCGCTGATCCGCCGCATCGGCGAGAGCCGGGCGGCCGCGATCCGCGCGGGCGGCCAGCATCCCTACCTGATCCATGTGGTGCCGCTGCTGGTGGAATCGGGCAGCTGGCGGGACCGTGTGCACCGGGTGCTGGTGGTCGACTGCAGCGAGGACACGCAGATTGCCCGGGTGATGGCGCGCAACGGCTTCGCGCGCGAGCAGGTGCTGGCCATCATGGCGAGGCAGGCCACGCGGGACCAGCGTCTGGCCTGCGCCGACGACGTGATCGACAACGAAGGCGCGCCCGAAGCGCTGGAGCCGCAGGTCGAGGCGCTGGACCGGCGCTATCGGACCATGCCGGTGCCTGCCACCGTCGGCGGGCACTAGCGGCGCCGCCGATCTTCGCCGCTCGGCACACGGCACGGCTGCGCGGTGCAAAGCGGCCGCGTTTCATTGTGATCATGCGCGGTCTCGCATAGAATGCGTTGGAATATGCTGCAAAACGCATGCATACGGCCGCATGCATGAGACTGCATGCGCATCTGTACCGATTGCCCCGCGCCGCTGCCCGGCCCCTGATCGAGATCGGACCCAGACTCCGATCCGGCCGGCCAGCTGGCCCGTCGCCGCGCTGCACGGACAAGCCCCTTGATTCTGTACGAATATCCTTTCAACGAACGCATCAGGACCCTTCTGCGCCTGGAGGACCTGTTCGATCGCCTGGATTACTTCCTCGGACAGGACCACGCGCTGCAGCACCATGTCGCGCTGACCACGCTGTTCGAGATCATCGACGTGGCCGGCCGCGCCGATCTGAAGACGGACCTGATCAAGGAACTGGAGCGCCAGCGCCAGGCCCTGGCCGCGCTACGGGCCAGTCCCCAGATCGACCAGCAGGCACTGGACCTCGTCATCGGCGAGATCGAGCAGGCCATCGCCGCGCTGAACCAGACCGTCGGCAAGGCGGGGCAGCTGCTGACCGACAACGAGTGGCTGACCAGCATCCGCAGCCGCGCGATCATCCCGGGCGGCACCTGCGAGTTCGACCTGCCCTCGTATTACGCCTGGCAGCACCGCCCCGCGGAGGACCGCCGCGCGGACATCATCAAGTGGGTACGGCCGCTGGTGCCACTGCGCATCGGTACGGGCGCGGTGCTGCGCCTGCTGCGCGAATCGGGCCAGAGCGGCAAGGTGATCGCCACCGGGGGCAGCTACCAGCAAATGCTGTCCGGCCGCAGCTACCAGCTGATGCAGGTGCTGCTGGACGATTCGCTGCTGGCCTTCATCCCCGAGATGAGCGCCAACAAGTACATGCTGTGGGTGCGCTTCACGCAGCAGGATGGCGACATGCGGCCGAAATCCGTCGATGCGGACATTCCGTTCCTGCTCAAACTCTGCAATTTCTGAAGCGCAATGCCAACCGTAGTCAAATGCCCGACCTGCGGCACGGATGTGGTCTGGGCGCCCGAGAACAAGTTCCGGCCCTTCTGCTCCGAACGCTGCAAACAGATCGACCTCGGCGCCTGGGCGACCGAGAAATATGTGATCGGCGGCAAGCCCGGCGACGCCGCGGCGGACCCCGACGAGCCGCACGACGATTGAGCCGGCTCGCCGGCGGAGACCCTCAGGCGCCGGCGCGGCTTTCCTGCTCGAGCCACTCCACCACGGGGATGGTGGCGGGCAGCAGCGGCGCGACCTCGACCGGCACGCGCTGCCAGGCAAACGCCTGCCCCTCGCGCCCGACCATCTCGCCGCTCCAGCGATCGACCTTGCAGAAATGCAGCCGCACATAGGCGTGCGGATAGTCGTGTTCGAGCACGTGCCACGGCGTGACGCCGGCGATGTCGATGCCCAGCTCCTCGTGCAGCTCGCGCGCGAGCGCGGCCTCGACGCTCTCTCCCGCTTCCAGCTTGCCGCCCGGGAATTCCCAGTAGCCCTCGTAAGGCTTGCCGGCAGGGCGCTGCGCCAGCAGGAAACTGCCGTCGGCGCGCACCAGCACGCCCACGGCGACTTCGGTCACCGGCCGGGCGGAGTTGGACGCCGTCATGCGGCCTGCCCTCCGTCCGGCGCGGCACTACGATCGACACTACCCGCTGCGCCGGCGTGCGGCGCGAAGGCGCGGCCGTGGCGGCCTGCCCAGTCGCGCGCGAACTGCCAGGCGACGCGGCCCGAGCGCGAGCCGCGCTCCAGCGCCCACACCAGCGCGTCGCCGCGCGCGGCGGCGATGTCGTCGTCGTTGCAGCCGAACTGGCGCAGCCAGTGGCCGACGATGGTCAGATATTCGTCCTGCTTGGGCGGGTAGAACGACAGCCACAGACCGAAGCGCTCGGACAGCGAGATCTTCTCCTCGACCACCTCGCCGGGATGGATCTCGCCGTCGTCGGTATGCCGGTAGCCCTCGTTGTCCTTCATATACTCCGGCAGCAGGTGGCGCCGGTTGGACGTCGCATAGACCAGCACGTTGTCCGACTGCGCGGCGACGGAGCCGTCCAGCGCCGACTTCAGCGCCTTGTAGCCCGACTCGCCTTCCTCGAACGACAGGTCGTCGCAGAACACGACGAAGCGCTCGGGGCGCTGCGCCAGCTGCTCGACGATGTCGCCCAGATCGCCCAGGTCGGCCTTGTCGACCTCGACCAGCCGCAGCCCCTGCCCGACGAACTCGTTCAGGCAGGCCTTGATCAGCGACGACTTGCCGGTGCCGCGCGCGCCGGTCAGCAGCACGTTGTTGGCCGGCAGCTTGCGGACGAACTGGCGCGTGTTGGAGACAATGGCTTCCTTCTGCCGCTCGATGTTCTTCAGGTCGTCCAGATGGATCGGCGGCAGCTGGCGGATCGCCTGCAGGTAGCCGATATTGCCGAACAGGCTTTGCCGCTTGCGCCAGCGAAAGGCGACGGCGCCTGCCCAGTCCTCGTCGGAGAGCTGGGGCGGCAGCCATTGTTCGAGCCGGGCGAGAAACTGGTCGAGGCGTGCAGCAAGGTCGGACATGATGGGTTCTACTGGATCAGGACCGGTAGTCGGCGTTGATCGACACGTAATCGTGAGAGAAGTCGCAGGTCCAGACGGTGGCGGTGGCGTCGCCGCGTCCCAGGGCAATGCGCACGGTGATCTCGGCCTGCTTCATCACGCGCTGGCCGTCTTCCTCGCGGTAATCGGGATTGCGACCGCCGTCGCGGGCGACCCAGACATCGTCGAGCCACAGGTTCACCCGGGTCACGTCCAGATCCTCGACACCGGCGTAGCCGACCGCGGCGAGAATCCGTCCGAGGTTGGGATCGGAGGCGTAGAAGGCCGTCTTGACCAGCGGCGAATGCGCGACCGCGTAGGCAATCTGGCGGCACTCGGCGACATCGCGCCCGCCTTCGACCTGGATGGTCATCAGCTTGGTCGCGCCTTCGCCATCGCGCACGATTGCCTGCGCCAGTTCCTGTGCCAGATCGGTGACCGCTTCACGCAGCTGCTCGAAGGCCGGCCCTTGCGGCTGCTCGATCGCGGCGCCGCCGGCCTTGCCGGTGGCAATCAGCACGAAGGAATCGTTGGTCGAGGTGTCGCCGTCGATGGTGATGCTGTTGAACGAGTGGTCGGCGGCATGCGACACCAGCGCCTGCAGCACCGGCTGGGCCACCGCGGCATCGGTGGCGATAAAGCCGAGCATGGTCGCCATGTTGGGACGAATCATGCCGGCGCCCTTGCTGATGCCGGTCAGCGTGACGGTCCTGCCATCGATCGACACCGTGCGCGATGCCGCCTTGGGCTGCGTATCGGTGGTCATGATGGCCTCGGCGGCGGCCAGCCAGTTGTCCTCTCGCAGCGCCGCGATCGCGGGCGGCACGCCGGCCAGCAGGCGGTCCATCGGCAGTTGTTCGAGGATCACGCCGGTGGAGAACGGCAGCACCTGGGCCGGGGCCGCGCCGATGGCGCTCGCCACCGCTTCACAGGTGGCGCGGGCGTTCTTCAGACCGGTGTCGCCGGTACCGGCATTGGCGTTGCCGGTATTGATCACCAGTGCGCGAATGCCCTGCCCCGCCGCCAGGTGTTCACGGCAGACCTGAACCGGCGCCGCACAGAATCGGTTCTGCGTGAAGACGCCGGCCACGGTGCTGCCGGCGGCGATGCGGACCACCAGCACGTCCTTGCGGTTGGCCTTGCGGATGCCGGCCTCGGCCCAGCCGAGCTCCACGCCGGCGACGGGTTTCAGGTTCTCCGCCTTGGGCAGGGGCAGATTGACGGCCATTTCGATTCCTCGCTTCGATGCGCAATGGAAGAAAAGCCCGGCCGTAGCCGGGCATCGGAATGCTCAGGCGGAACGGCCGAGCCCGGCCATCCGCGTGCGACGGGCCGCGCTCAGGCGAGGCGGCCGTGGCAGTGCTTGAACTTCTTGCCCGAGCCGCAGGGGCACGGATCGTTGCGGCCCACGCGCGGCATGGTGGCGGCATCGGCACCGCCCCCCTCGGCCGCAACCGCGGCCAGGGTGGCGCCGGCCGGCGTCTGCGCGCCAGTGCCGGCGTCGTTGAACTCCTCGTGCTGGTAACGCACGTTGCCCAGCTGGGACAGGTCGTCCTCGATCTGCTCGGAAGCCTGCTCCAGCTGCTCCGGCGTCTGGATCTGCACGTTGAACACCACGCGCGTCACCTCGGCCTTGATCACGTCCAGCAGACGGCCGAACAGCTCGAACGACTCGCGCTTGTATTCCTGCTTCGGGTCCTTCTGCGCATAGCCGCGCAGATGGATGCCCTGGCGCAGGTGATCGAGCGCGGCCAGATGCTCGCGCCAGTGGGTGTCGATGCTCTGCAGCATCACCGAGCGCTCGAAGTTGGCGAAGGCCTCGCGCCCGACCAGCGCAACCTTGGACTCGTAGCGCTCGTTGGCCGCCGTCAGGATCATGTGCAGCAGCTCTTCGTCCTCGATGCTCTGCGCCTGCTCGATGGTGGCGGCCAGCGGCACCTCAAGACCGAAGTCGTCACGCAGGCGCGCCTCCAGGCCGGCGATATCCCACTGCTCTTCCATCGACTCGGCCGGCACGTGCTCGCGGAACAGATCGACCAGCACGCCCTGGCGCAGATTGCCGATCATCTCGCCAACGTCCTTCGACTCCAGCACCTCGTTGCGCAGCTTGTAGATTTCCTTGCGCTGGTCGTTGGCGACGTCGTCGTACTGCAGCAGCTGCTTGCGGATATCGAAGTTGCGGCCCTCGACCTTGCGCTGCGCCGATTCGATCGAGCGCGTCACGATGCCCGCCTCGATCGGCTCGCCCTCGGGCATCTTCAGCCGGTCCATGATCGCGCGCACGCGGTCGCCGGCGAAGATGCGCAGCAGCTGGTCGTCCAGCGACAGGTAGAAGCGCGATGAGCCCGGGTCGCCCTGGCGGCCGGCACGGCCGCGCAGCTGGTTGTCGATCCGGCGCGACTCGTGGCGCTCGGTGCCGACGATATGCAGGCCGCCAGCGGCCTTGACCTGCTCGTGCAGCGACTGCCATTCCGACTTCAGCTGCTCGATGCGCGCGGTCTTCTCGGCGGCGGACAGGCTGGCGTCGGCCTCGATGAAACCGGCCTGCTTCTCGACGTTGCCGCCCAGCACGATGTCGGTACCGCGGCCGGCCATGTTGGTCGCGATGGTGATCATCTTCGGACGACCCGCCTGCGCGACGATCTCCGCCTCGCGGGCGTGCTGCTTGGCGTTGAGCACCTGGTGCGGCAGCTTTTCCTTGTTCAGCAGGTCCGACAGGTATTCCGAAGTCTCGATCGAGGTGGTGCCCACCAGGACCGGCTGGCCACGCTCGTAGCAGTCGCGGATATCGCGCACGACGGCGTCATAGCGTTCCTTCGACGTCTTGTAGATCTGATCCTGCAGGTCCTTGCGCTGCGCCACGCGGTTGGTCGGGATCACCACCACTTCCAGGCCGTAGATCTCCTGGAACTCGTAGGCTTCGGTGTCCGCGGTACCGGTCATGCCCGCCAGCTTCTCGTACATGCGGAAGTAGTTCTGGAAGGTGATGGTCGCCAGCGTCTGGTTTTCCTGCTGGATCTGCACGCCTTCCTTGGCCTCCACGGCCTGGTGCAGGCCGTCGGACCAGCGGCGGCCCGTCATCAGGCGGCCGGTGAATTCGTCGACGATCACCACCTCGCCGTTCTGCACCACATAGTGCTGGTCGCGGTGGAACAGGCAGTGGGCCCGCAGCGCCGCGTACAGATGGTGCATCAGCGTGATGTTCTGCGGCGCGTACAGCGATTCGCCCTCGCCGATCAGGCCCTGCTGCGCGAGAATCTGCTCGGCCTTTTCATGGCCGGCCTCGGTCAGGTAGACCTGGTGGCCCTTCTCGTCGACGTAGTAGTCGCCGGGCTTCTCGACGCCGGTGCCGTCCGCCTTCTCCTCGCCGATCTGGCGCTCCAGCAGCTTCGGGATACCGTTCATGCGCTGGTACAGATCGGTGTGGTTCTCGGCCTGGCCCGAGATGATCAGCGGCGTGCGCGCCTCGTCGATCAGGATCGAGTCCACCTCGTCGACGATCGCGTAGTGCAGCGGCCGCTGGACGCGCTGACCCGGGTCGTAGACCATGTTGTCGCGCAGGTAGTCGAAGCCGAACTCGTTGTTGGTGCCGTAGGTGATATCGGCGTTGTACGCGCCCTGCTTCTGGTCGTGCGGCATCTGCGACAGATTCACGCCGACCGACAGCCCGAGGAAGTTGTACAGACGGCCCATCCACTCGGCATCGCGCTGCGCGAGGTAGTCGTTGACCGTCACCACGTGCACGCCCTTGCCGGTCAACGCGTTCAGATACACCGGCAGCGTCGCGGTCAGGGTCTTGCCTTCCCCGGTACGCATCTCGGCGATCTTGTTGTCGTTCAGCACCATGCCGCCAATCAGCTGCACATCGAAATGGCGCATCTTCATCACGCGCTTGCTCGCTTCGCGGCAGACCGCGAAGGCTTCGGGCAACAGCGACTCCAGCGTTTCGTTGGCGGCCAGGCGTTGACGGAACAGTTCCGTCATGCCGCGCAGCTCGTCGTCGGACATCGTCTCGAACTTCGGTTCCAGCGCGTTGATCCGCTCGACCGTCCGTCGATATTGTTTGATCAGCCGCTCGTTACGGCTGCCGAAGACTTTCTTGAGAAGGCCCGTGATCATCGATTGGTGTTGCCTGCATGTGCCGCCTGATCCCGCGCCGGGAGGACCGGTCACGCGCCAGGCAGTAGGAAGGAGTGGCGCAAAACGCCGAGTTTATCACGCGCGCGGGGCAGGTCCGGGGGTCGGCGGGCCTCGGGAAGAGGTGCGCCACGCGCCTCCTGCAGGCGGCGACGGCACTGCGCTTGCGGCGGATGCCCGGCAGCCGGCGGCGGGCTAGAATGCGGCCATGCGCATGTTCACCCATCACGCCCTCAAAACGCCTGCCGCCCGGCCATTGAACGACTGGCTGGCCAAGGCCGGCCCTGTTTCCTCGCTGATGCAGACCGCGCGCGAACTGGCGTCACTGGAGGCCGAGGTGATGGCGCTGCTGCCGCCGGCCATGCGGGCCGGCGTGGCGGTGGCCGGCGTGCGGCAGGATGCGCGCAGCCCGGGCCAGCCCAATACGCTGGTGTTGCTGGCCGCGCATGGCGCGGCCGCGGCGCGCGTGCGTCAGATCGTGCCAAGCCTGCTGGCTCGGCTGCAGCAGCGCGGCGCAAGGATCGATGCGGTCAGGGTCAGGGTGCAGCCCGATCCGGCTCGGGGCGGCTGGGAAGTCGAGCCGGCCCCGCGCAAGCCTCGGGCACCGACGCCCGCCATCGCGGTGGACAGCATGGCGGCGCTGGAGCAATCGCTACCGGATTCGCCGCTGCGGGATGCGGTCAGGGCGCTGGTGGAGCGGCATCGGGGGCGGTGATTCTGGCCTGGCGGTCCGCTGCCCTCTCCCCCGGCCCCTTGTATGTCGCACAATTCGTCCTGGACGCCTCAGATCGATGGCCCCATGCTCTGAGCGCGAGCTCAAGTTCGAGGGAGAGCGAGGATCGGGGCGTCCATTCTTGGTAGCGTTCAGCCTAAGCCCGAACGGTTGGGAGGCAGTACGCCGCATTGACACA
>NZ_JAIMCG010000008.1 GCF_019795295.1 Cupriavidus sp. AU9028
ACCGTACGGGTTGCAAGAAAGAACGGTCCGACCCAGATCCCAGCGCTCTCCCACGGGCTTGAGGTCCCAGAGGGCAGTCGGGCTACTGAGCCGGTCCAAATCCCAACCATTAAGATACAAGGGCAGCGCAGCGGGAGCGCGTCAACGACGGGTGCCTTTCTCGGCCACGCCAGACCTGCTACCCTTTGCGCTTTGCCCGCCACTTCAGTCACCGTGTCCCCCATCGACCGTCTTCTCGCCCTGGCCATCGTGCTGACCTGGGGCGTCAATTTCGTCGTCATCAAGGTCGGGCTGGCCGGGATGCCGCCCATGCTGCTCGGGACACTGCGGTTCTGCCTGGTCGCTTTCCCCGCCATCCTGCTGGTGCGCCGGCCGAAGGTGCCGCTGCGGTTGCTGATCGCCTATGGCGCGACCATCAGCCTGGGCCAGTTCGCCTTCCTGTTCTCGGCGATGGCGGTCGGGATGCCGGCAGGCCTGGCCTCGCTGGTACTGCAAGCCCAGGCATTCTTTACCGTGGCCATCGCCGCGCTATGGCTGGGCGAGCCGGTGCGCTGGTACAACATTGGCGGCATGGCAGTCGCAGCGGCCGGCCTGGTGCTGATCGGCTCCACTGCCGCCGACGGAACCGTCAGCGGTGCCGGCATGACACTGGCCGGCTTCTTGCTGACGCTGTGCGCGGCGGCAAGCTGGGCCACCGGCAACATCGTCAGCAAGCGCATCGGTCAGGTGGACCTGCTGGGGCTGGTGGTATGGGGCAACCTGATCCCGATCGTCCCCTTCGCGCTGCTGTCGCTGTGGCTGGAGGGCCCGGACCGCATCGCTCGCAGCCTGACGCATCTGTCGGGCGCCTCGGTGTTCGCCCTCTGCTATCTGGCCTTTGCCGCCACCCTGCTCGGCTACACGCTGTGGGGCCGCCTGCTCAGCCGCTACTCCGCCAGCAAGGTGGCGCCGCTGACCCTGCTGGTACCCGTGGTCGGCCTGATGTCGGCGCATCTGCTGCTGGGCGAGTCCCTGGGCATCGCCGAAGAGATCGGCGCGCTGGTGGTGATGACAGGGCTGTTGCTGAATGTGTTCGGCGGCCGGCTGCCGAGAATCCGCTGGGCGAAAAACGGCTAGCGCGCCGGCACGGCGGATGCTGGCCCGTACCTTGCTGCTCCGCAAGAACAGGTAGCCGGCACGCCCCGCCACCTGCCGCAATCGAGGCCCTGCATCCCATCGTCCGATCGCCAGGGGAGCGCCCTCCCCCCCGCGTCGCCCCGCCCCGGTGCTGGGCGTACCATCGCTCGAACCCATTCGAAAACGTCGCGCTTCGTCATGAACCAGCAGACCTCCAATACCCCCGATGCCGAAGAGCCCGAGATCGATCACATTTCGCCCAGCTCCCTCAGGTTTCCGGTGGTGGGCATTGGCGCTTCGGCGGGCGGCATCCGGGCCCTGCAAACCTTCTTCGAGCAATGCCCCGCTCGGTGCGACATGGCGTTTGTCGTGATCCTGCACCTGTCGCCGCGCCATGAGAGCAACGCGGCCGCCATCCTGCAGCGATCGACGTCCCTTCGCGTCGTCCAGGTCACGTCGCCGACCCCGATCGAGAAGGACACCATCTACATCATCCCGCCGAACCGGGACCTGACCATGAACGACGGCTATGTGCGGGTGACCGAGTCCAGCCGGCCGCGCGGCGCCCATGTGGCTATCGACCTGTTTTTCCGTACTCTGGCGAAGGCGCACCGGCAGCGCGCCTTCGCCATCGTGATGTCGGGCACCGGCTCCGACGGGGCAGTGGGAATGGCCACCGTCAAGGAAATGGGCGGCGTCACCATGGCGCAATTGCCCGAGGATGCCGAGCACGACGGCATGCCGAGAAGCGCCATCGACACCGGGGTGGTGGATGTGGTGCTGCCCGCCGCCGAACTGCCGCAGAAGCTGCTCGATCTTTGGGCGAATGCCCGCGAGATCGAGCTGCCCGAGCCGGTCGTGCGCACAGGGCCGGCCCATGCCGCAGCCGGCTCGCTTGCCAGGGAAGACGCCGAGCAGGCGCTGCGCGAGATCATCGCCCTGCTGCACAACCGCACCGGCCACGATTTCCGCCACTACAAGCGCGCGACCGTGCTGCGCCGGATCGAGCGGCGCATGCAGGTCAACGCGTTGCCGCGCCTGCCGGCCTACCGCGACTACCTGCGCGACAATGCGCAGGAAACGCCGGCATTGCTGAAGGACATGCTGATCGGCGTGACCAACTTCTTCCGCGACCGCGAGGCGTTCGAGGCCATGGAGCGCGACGTCGTCCCTGCCATCTTCGCCTCCAAGTCGCGCAGGGACGACGTGCGCGCGTGGGTCGCGGGCTGCGCCACCGGGGAGGAAGCGTATTCGGTCGCCATGCTGTTGTGCGAGCACTCGGCGACGCTGACCGACGCCCCTGGCATCCAGGTGTTCGCCACCGATATCGACGAAAGCGCGATCAGGACGGCGCGCGCCGGTGCGTATCCGGAGTCGATCATGGCCGACGTCATTCCGGCCCGCCTGCGCCAGTTCTTCTCGAAGGAGACGCCGTACTACCGCATCAAGAAAACGCTGCGCGACCACGTCCTGTTTGCCGCGCACAACGTGCTGCGCGACCCGCCCTTCTCCCATCTGGACCTGGTGACCTGCCGCAATCTGCTGATCTACCTGGACCGGGAAGTGCAGCGCGAAGTGCTGGAGATGTTCCACTTCGCGCTGCGCCCCGGCGGGTATCTGCTGCTGGGCAGTTCCGAATCGGCCGACGCGGCGTCCCGGTTGTTCACGCCGGTCGACAAGCGGCACCGGCTATACCAGGCCAAGGTCGGCACCCACGCCTCGCGCTATGCCCCGGCCTTGCCGCTAGGCGCGCAGCTGCCGAAAAAACCCCCATCGCGTCCTTACGAGCGCGAACCCGAGCGCCGACAGACGGCCTTCTCGACCATGCACCAGCGGGCGCTGGAGCTATATGCCCCGCCCAGCGTGATCGTCAACTACGACTCGGAGATCGTCCACCTGTCCGACCGGGCCGGACGGTTCCTGCGCCAGCCGGGCGGCGTGCCGTCAAACAATCTGCTCGCGCTGGTGCTGCCGGAGCTGCGGCTGGAGTTGCGCACGGCGCTGTATCAGGCGTCGCAATCGGGCAAGAGCGTGGAGGCGCGCCGCACCCGGCTGGACCGCGAGGGGCGCAGCTTCTACGTCAACATCGTGGTGCGGCCCTTCCGCGATCCAGACGGGTCGGCTGACTTCATGCTGGTGTTGTTCGACGAAGTCGAAGACACCATGCGGCAGGACCGGGACGACACGGAGGACAGCGACAAGGACCCGATGCTGGCGCAGCTCGAGAGTGAACTGCAGCAGACCAAGGAGCAGCTGCAGAGCACCATCGAGCAGGCTGAAACGTCGATGGAGGAACTGAAGGCCTCCAACGAGGAGCTGCAGGCGATCAACGAGGAACTGCGCTCGGCCTCCGAGGAACTGGAGACCAGCAAGGAGGAGCTGCAGTCGATCAACGAGGAACTGATCACGGTCAACCACGAGCTCAAGTCCAAGGTCGAGGAAACCGGCAAGGTCAACGACGACCTGCAGAACCTGATTGCCTCGACGGACATTGCCACCGTCTTCGTCGACTCCGCGGTCCGGATCAAGCGCTATACGCCGCGGGCGGCGGACATCTTCAGCATCATCCCGAACGACGTGGGCCGCTCGCTGCTGGATATCACCCACCGGCTCGACTACGACAGCCTGGCCGACGACGTGGCGCTGGTGTTCCAGACCTTGCGCACCATCGAGCGGGAGATCGCCAGCATTGACGATCGCCGCTATATCGCCCGGCTACTGCCATACCGGACCACCGAGGACCGCATCGAAGGCGCGGTCCTGACCTTCATCGACATCACGCTGCGCCGGCAGGCGGAAGAACGCCTGCGCGCGGGCGAGGAACGCCTGCGGCTGGTGCTGGAGAACGCCAAGGACTACGCGGTAATGACGCTCGATGCGCAGGGTCTGGTCACCAGCTGGAACAAGGGCGCGGAACGGATGTTCGGCTACTCCGAAGAGGAAATGCTGGGCAAGCCGGTCGACCTGATCTTCACCCCGGAGGACCGTGCGGCAGGCGCACCGGAGGACGAGCGCCGCCGCGCCGTGACGGACGGCCGCGCGGAGGACGAGCGCTGGCATCAGCACCGCGACGGCCCGCGGCTGTTCTGCAGCGGCGTGATGACGCCCTTGCAGAACAGCCCGACGGGCGGTTTTGCCAAGATCGCGCGCGACGTCACCGGCGGCAAGCGCGTGGACGACGAACGCGAGGTGCAGCTGATCGCGCAGCGCGAAGCCAACGCCAGGGCGCAGGCCCAGAACCAGCTGAAGGACGAGTTCCTGGCGGTGTTGTCGCATGAGCTGAAGCATCCGCTGAACCTGATCCACGTCAATGCCGAAATCCTTGGCCGGCTGCCCTCGCTGACCAGCAGCGAGATCGGGCTGCGCGCCACCGAGACGATCCAGCGCGCGGTGCTCGGCCAGGCCAAGATCATCGACGATCTGCTGGACTTTTCCCGCGTGCACACCGGCAAACTGGCGTTGCAGCGCAAGCCGATGGACCTGACCCGCACAGTGGAGATGGTCGCGGAAACACTGCGCCGCGATCGCGATGGACTGGGCGTGACGGTGTGCACCGAGGGACTGGAGCAGCCGCTGTGGATTCTTGCCGATAACGTGCGCATCGAGCAGATCGTGTGGAACCTGGTCAGCAATGCGATGAAGTTCACGCCCAGGGGCGGCACTGTCACGCTGTCGCTCGCCATCGAGGACAGCATGGCGCGCCTCGATGTGGTGGACAACGGCATGGGGATCGATGCGGACAGCCTGCCCTACATCTTCGACATGTTCAGCCGTAGTACCCAGGCCAGGCGTTCCGGCAAGTCAGGACTCGGCATCGGCCTTGCCCTGGTGCGGGAGCTGGTGGACATGCACGGCGGCCGCGTCGAGGCGCATTCGGAGGGCGAGGGACATGGCGCGCGCTTCAGCGTCTGGCTGCCTTCGGCACAACCGGGCGAAGCCGAGACCCCGCAGCCCAACAAGGCGCACCGCCTGACCGGACTGCGCATCCTGCTGGTCGACGATACCGAGGACACGCTGGAGGGCTTCTCCGCGCTGCTGACGCTGGAGGGTGCCGACGTCGTCACCGCCAACAGCGGCGAGGCAGCGCTGGAGCAGGCGCAGCGCCAGACCTTCGACCTGCTGCTGTCGGATATCGGCATGCCGGGCATGGACGGCTATGAATTGCTGGGCAGGCTGCGGCAACAGCCCGCGACCAGCAATCTGATGGCGGTGGCCCTGACCGGACTGGGGCGGCAACGAGACATCCAGCGGGTGCGCGAAGCCGGCTTCGCCGCGCATATCAGCAAGCCGGTCGCCCTCACTGAACTGATGCATACGCTGGCGGGACTGGGCTTGCTGGACGGCACGAGCGCGCCGCGAGACGACTGATCCGGCGCCGGCCCGCAGCCAAATGCGCCGGCCCAGCGCGAAAGCAACATTTGCTACCGGCCGCACGAAATTACACGTTGGCCGGAGGCCGAACAGGTGTCGCACGGTCAGGCGCGCGCACGTCGTACCCCGTTGCCGGCCAAGCCGCAAGCGTCGAAGCGTGACAGGCCCAAAACTTGCGGAGCCATGTGCTCATTCATCTACTGTAGAGGGAGAAGTCATGCGCATCCGTAACGCAACCCTTGGTGCTGCCGTCGTTTCGCTTCTGCTGTCGTCAGGCGTGATGGCGCAGACGACCGGCACGACCACGCCGAGCAGCACGTCGCCGAATGCCACGACGTCGGGCGGCTCCCAGTCCAGCAAGGGCCAGCTTGCCGGCCAGGATCGCTCCTTCATGGAAAACGCGGCCCAGGGCGGTCTGGCCGAGGTCGAAGGCAGCCGCATGGCCCAGGAAAAGTCGCAAAACGCCGACGTCAAGGCCTTCGCCGCACAGATGATCAAGGACCACACCAAGGTCAATGACGAGCTGAAGGCGCTGGCCGCGCGCAAGGGCTACACGCCGCCCACCGAGCCCTCCATCATGCAGCGCACCGAACTGAAGGCGCTGAGCGCGCTGGACGGCGAGCGCTTCGACAAGATGTACGCCAGCCGCATCGGTGTCGCCTCGCATGAGGACACCGTGAAGATGTTCAAGGAGGCAGCGCAGAAGGCGCAGGACCCGGACCTGAAGGCGTTTGCCTCGAAGAACGTGCCGGCCCTTGAAATGCACCTGAAGATGGCGCGCGACCTGAACAAGAAGGTCGGCAACGACGACGGCGACAGCAAGAAGAGCAGCAAGCGCTGATGCGTCGCGGGCGAGGCGCTTGCCGGCTGGCAACGCCCGCGCCCTTCCCGGCTAGAATCACGGTTCCCGGCGGGGCGGCCGATGGCGGCCCCGCCCTTTTTGCTGAAGCCGTCTTTCGCCTGTATGCCGCAGCTCCCCTTCCCCGGCGCCTTGTCCGCGCGAGGCGTCTCCGCTGTCATTCCCGGTGTTGTTTTCGCTGTCCTCTCCGCTGTCTTCTCCCCCTCCCCCGTACAGGCGGCCGGCGACGTGCAGGCAGGGCGCGCCAGCTTCCAGAGCAAATGCGCGTCGTGCCACAAGGTCGGCCCGTCGGCGCGCGCCAGCTTCGGTCCGCATCTGAACGGACTGTTCGGGCGCCGCGCGGGCAGCACCACCGACTATGCCTATTCGGCTGCAATGAAGGGATCCGGCATCGTCTGGTCGACCGACACCCTGCGCGCGTTCCTGCATGCGCCGGGCAAGGTGGTGCCGGACAACAAGATGCGCTTCTGGGGAATCGGCAGCGAGCGCGAGATCGACAACCTGCTGACGTATCTGCAGACCTTTCAATCGGCGGCACGCTGATCCGCACCCGCCTGTCGCGCCGGCACCCGCAGCCGCGCGATCTCCAGTTCCGCGGCAAGCAAGGACCCGCGCAGCGTGGCAAGCAGCGTTGGCGCCTCGTGCAGGCAGAATCGCGCCAGATCGCGGCTGGAGCCGGTTTTGGCCGCGGGGTCACTGCCCCATTGCAAGGCGAGAAAGCGGCTGCGCAGGGCGGCAAGATCCGTCACCTTGCCCTTCAACGCAAGCATCAGCTCCCTCATCGCCTCCTGGCGCTCCCAGTCCTCCTGCTCCGGCGCATCGGGCGCAATCGCTGCCGGAATCTGCTCGTGCGGCAGTTCTCCGGCTTCCCCCAACCGCGCGGCGTTATCCCGGCGGGTCCCTGCCTTCCTGTCCAGCAACGCGATCTGCCGCGCGAGGACGCTGCGCATCCATGCGGCTTGCCATTCGCCTGCGTCCGCTCCATTTTCCAACACGTCCGACAGGATCGCTTCGGTCAGCACGCCGCAGCGCCTGTCATGCGCCAGTTCGGCCAGCCGCCATGCCGCTGCCAGTCCCCGTCCACGGGCGAGGGCCAGGCAGAAGTCGGATGGGACAAGAAGCGCCGCGCCCACACGGCACAGTGCGCGTGCCCATCGCCTCGGACGCGCTGGCACGGTCGCCGCTGCGTCCGTTGGCTCGTGTCGCCGCGCGGCGTAGCGGGTGCCGCTGCGCCTGGCCGCATCCAGCAGGAAATCGTCCGTCTCCTGCTGCAGCCCGTCGATCTGCGCGAACAGCGAAGCGCGCAACTGTAGCGCCTTGTCGGCGTCGAGCCGGTCGGCCAGCGCCAGCGCGTCACGGTCGATCCAGCCGTGGCCATCGCGGTGGTAGTCCTGATAACGGCGCGTCTTGCCCAGCGTGAAAAAGAAGGTGTGGGAGCCGAGCGCCATGGTCACCCCGCCAACCGTCAGGAACAACAACAGCACGCCCAGCCCGATCGGGCCGGACAACACGCCAAGGCCGACGCCCAGCAGCGCCGCCCCGGCGACGGCGCCCTTGGCCACCGCGCCCAATCCGCATACGAGGCTGCCGGCGAGGAAGACCGCATTCCAGTTGCGAAAGCGGTGCAGTACCGTGCCGCGCTTGCCCAGCTTGCGGACGAGGAAGCTGCGGTAGCGGCCCACCTCGGCAGGCGCGTCGTCCGGCAGGTGCTGCAGCATGGTCCTGGCCGCGCCGGCGGCCGCGGTGAATCGCCGTAGCGCCAGTCGCGACTGATGCACGAACACGGCGCCCAGCGCGGTGGCGGCGATGCCCGCGAGCGGCGCCAGCACGAAGGCACCCACTGCGCCGACGATGCCGCCGACCGAAGCCAGCGTCGCGCTCCTGGCGATGGCGGCGGCAAGGTTCAGCCCACCCGCGGCGGCAGCCAGCGCGAGCTGGTAGGCGGTATCGAGCACCACCTTGGCCACGATGGCCGCGCCCGATACCAGCGAGCCCACGCCGACACCGATATTGAGACGCTCGATGCGGCGGGCGAAGCGAACGCCGTCGAGCTTCTGCTCGACCACCTGTTCCAGCGCCAGCACGGGCCGCGGCACGGCGCGGCCGGCGCCGTCGGCCATCGTCCGCAGTTGGCGCACCGCATCGCGGGCTTCCCGCGCCGCTTGCCGCCGCGTCTGCAGTTCGCCCAGCTTCTGCACCGCGCCGCGTATCTCGCCAACCCCGCCGGTGATGGCCATCGCGCCCAGCGCCAGCATCAGCGGCGTGGAAACGGCCGCCAGCCCCCATTCGATGCGGCCAACCGGCAGCAGCTCGTCGCGCAGCGTGCCGGCCGGATTCGAGCGCAGGTTCTGCGCTTCCTCCACCAGCGCGCGTCCGACTTCGGCGGGCGACTGGCGTATCGCCTTGCCGAGATAGCGCAGGAACTGCCACAGGCCGGAGATGCCTTCGTCGTAGTCGCCGGCGACGCCACCGGTTTCATGTTCGACCACCAGCGCGATGCGGGAGGCCGCGCCCGCACCGGCAAGTTTGCCGGGCAGTCTCTCCAACGACGGGGGTGGGGAGCTGGCGGCGTCGTTGGACGCGCCGGGTGGCAGGGTGGCCGGGGTGTCTGTCATCGGCATGGGAATCTCCACGAGTCGGCATCGAACGGTGATGCGGTACCTTGTGGAGATCGTTGGCGCGGTCGCCTGGGAACGGCGCCGCTGTTCTGAAAAGAACGAAATCCTATCGCTGCCCCGCCGCCAATACCTTCGCTTTTATCGCCGCACTGTCGCTTGTCGCATTGACCCAGGCACTTGCTGTCGCATGCGGTGCGACAGCGAGGCGGATGCCGCCCCGGCCCCTTGCCGGCTTCAGTCCTGCAACGCCTGCACGGCCCGCAGCCCCTGCTCGAGGGCGGCGGTCAGCGACGGGATGCCCGCGCTATCGCTGTTGGCGATGGTCACGTGCGGGAATGGCGTGCGCACCGCGGCTTCGGCGTCGATGCCGGCACCAGGACCGTCATGCAGCGGCGTGGGCCGGTAGCTGTAGCCATGTGCCCAGCGGTTGACCGTGATCGCGCTCACGTCGCGCCTCGCCTCGAAGCCGCCCGCGGCCAGCATGCGATCCAGCTGGGCCAGGATCTCGCGCTCCATCGCCTCGTAGGGCGTGCCGAGCAGCCACGCGCGCCCCGCGCGGAAGCGGTCGCGCGCGGGCATGCCGCTGTCCGGCACGACGGGCACCTGCACCATGTGCAGCACCACCGGTTGCTCCGGCCTCGCCTGCGCCGGCGTCTCCAGCCAGACGTCGGTATAGGACATGGTGGGGGCGTGGATACGGCCGGCGCGCAGCGCCGCGAACGCGCGCCAGTCGTTCAGCGCGACCTTGCTGTAGACCAGCGGCGCCTTGACCGCGTCGCGCAAGGCGTCCTTGCGTGCGGCCGGCAGCGGCGGCAGCAGGAACGGGATCATCATGTTGTAGCCGGCCAGCACCACATGGCGCGCTTCGATGCGATGCAGATTGCCGCGCCAGCCATAGGTGACCCGCGTCAGCGTCGCCTCCGGTTCGACCGCGAGTACCGTGCTGTTCAGGCGCAGCCGTACGGGCGCATCGTCCCGGTCCAGCCTTGCGTAGTCGAAGCGTGCCTCGGCAATGCGGGCAGCCGGACCGGCCGGGGCCGCTGCCGGGATCAGCGCCCGCACCAGCAGCCGCGCCAGGCCTGCGTTGCCATCGGGCAGCCACAGCCGCGCCTGCGGCGATTGCCCCAGCGTTGCCGTGCCCGTGGGTGCGACGCCCAGGCCCGCCGGCAGGCCAATGGCGGCGGCATCGAGCACGGACACGCCTTCGATGTCCAGCGCATAGGTATCGACGGTGCGACCGCGCAGGAAGCGCCGCCCTGCCAGTCCGACTCCGGCGCGGTCGCGCAGGAACGCGGCATAGCTGGTGCGGGCAAGGTAGTCGTGCCGCTGCGGCGCGGTCAGATCGCCCAGGTAGTCGGTCGTGCCGGCGGCAAGGCGCGCGATGGCGGCGCGGTCGTCCGGCGGCAGCGGTGCCTGCTGCAGAAAACGCGTCACGTCCCCTGCCCCGGCGCCCTGTCGATCGGACTGCCCGCTTGCCGTCATCGTCGCTCCCATCGCGGCACCCATGGTCGCACCGATGGGATCGCCCGGCACCAGCACGTCGCGGCCGAAGTGCTCGCGGTTGAAAAACACCGCGCGGCCGATGGCGCTCGCGCCGGCGTCCGCTGGCGCGGCCTCGCGCAGCAGCTGGCCGCGGTCCAGCCCGAGCGCCTCGAAGAGCAGCGATACCGCGGGACTGGACAGCGCCGAGGCCGGCAAGCCGGCGCTGCCGCCATAGCTGACCAGCTGCTGTCCGCGCACGGTGAACTCGTTGCGTTTGGCGTGGCCGCCGAAATCGTCGTGATTGTCCAGCAGCAGGATGCGCCGTGCCGGTCCGAAGCGCTGCCGGTAATGCCACGCCGCCACCAGGCCGCTCAGGCCGGCGCCGACGATCACCGCGTCGAAGGCCTCGCGGGCCAGCACGGGCGGGTATTGCGTGCCCTCGCGCGCCAGGCTGTGCGCCAGCGTGAAGGTGCCGGCATGGTTGCCGCGCAAGCCCGTCAGTGCTGGCGGATAAGCGGCCGCCGCGGCGGTCTGCGCATGCAGCAGCGCCGAGGGACACAGCCCGCTGCCCAGCGCCAGCGCCGCGCCGTTGAGGAAATCCCTGCGGGTGATGGTCATGGCCTCGGCTCCTGCGGTGGCGCGGTGGCGGCGCGGCGCCGGGCCACCACGGCGGAATCGACCGCTTCCGCGCGGTTGCCCCAGCCTCCGCGCACGAAGGTCAGCACGTCGGCGATCTCCTGGTCGTTCAACGTCCAGCCGTAGCCGGGCATCCGGTAGTCGGTGGCGGCGGTGTCCACCCGCGCAGTGATCGCGCCGTGCAGCAGCAGATTGATCAGCGAGGCGGCGTTGGGATCGACCACCGCGGCATTGCCGGCCAACGGCGGGAAAACCCGCGCGAAGCCCTTGCCGTCCGCGCCATGGCAGGGCATGCAGTACTGCGCGTAGAGCCGCGCACCACCGCTCTCGAAGCGTCCAGCCCGCAGCTCGCGCGCGGCGGTATCGTCGTAGAGGAAGGGGCGCGTTTCGCCCCGTACCGCGCTCAGGCTCTTCAGGTAGACCGCGATGGCATCCAGGTCGCTGTCATGCAGGTGCTGGGTGGACATCGACACTACCTCCGACATCGGCCCGAACGAGGTCCCGTGCGCATTGCGGCCGGTGCGCAGATACTCGGCGATCTCGGCCCGGCTCCAGCTGCCCAACCCCGTCAAGCGATCGCCGCGCAGGCTGGTCGCCGACCAGCCCAGCACCTCGGCGCCGGCAAGGAAATGCTCGCTGCGCTCGTCCAGCCCCTTCTCGCCCAGCAGCAGGCCGCGCGGCGTGTGGCACGCGCCACAGTGCCCTACCGCCTGCACCAGATAGGCGCCGCGGTTCCACTGGGCCGATTGCGCGGGGTCGACGCGCATGGGCCGCTGATCGAGGAACAGCGCATTCCAGCCCCACATCAGCCAGCGCATGCCGAATGGCCAGCGCATCCGCGCCTCGGGCGCGCTGTACCGCACCGGTGCCACCGCGCCGCGCAGATAGACGAACAGCGCCTCGACGTCGCGATCGTCCATGCGCGCGTAGGAGGGGTACGGCATCGCCGGATACAGCCGCTTGCCGTGCCGCGCCACGCCGCGGCGCACCGCCCGGTCGAAGTCCTCCAGCGAGTAGCTGCCGATGCCGGCATCCGGGTCCGGGGTGATGTTGGTCGAGTAGATCCGGCCCAGCGGCGTGTCGATCGGCAGGCCGCCGGCGAACGGCGCCTGGCCCGGACCGGTGTGGCAGCCGATGCAGTTGGCCGCCCGCGCCAGGTAGCGGCCGCGTTCGATGCGCGGGTCGGCCGGCGTCGGCGCGAGCACGGCAGAGGCCACGGCGGAGGAAGCAGAGGTGGCCGGTTGGGCGGCATCGGCGTACTCGGCGCCAAGCAGCCACTGCAGCGCGGTGCCGCCCAGGCCCTTGGGCGCGAGGAGCAGCAAGGCAAGCAGCACGGCGGCAATGGCAGTGGCCAGCAGGGGCCAGCGGTGAAAGCGCATGGGCGGGGATCGGCATCGGCAGGCCCACGGGCCTGCGGCTAGTCACAAGCGTCACATTATCCGCCGAGCCCGGCGGCATTGGCACGGGTATCCACCGGTAGGCGCGCCAACCATGCGTTCGGCGGATGCTTGACGGCATAGCATCCATAAATCGGATACTATTGCCGGATGGAGATTCGCCAGCTCGAAGCCTTTGCCGCCGTGATGTCCACCGGAAGCCTGACCGCCGCCGGACGCCTGCTTGGCCGCTCCCAGCCCGCCATCACGCGCTCGATCCAGGAGCTGGAGGCCCAGCTCGGCTTCGCGCTGTTCGCCCGCAGCGGGCCGCGCGTCAGTCCCACCGCGCGTGGTTTCCTGTTCTACGAGGAAGTCGAGCCGGTGCTGCTGGGCATGCAGCAGATCCGCGCCAGCGCCGCGCAGATCGGCCGCGAGGGCAGCCGCTCGCTCAATATCGTCGCCACCCCTTCGCTTGCCGCCGGGCTGGTGCCGGCGGCGCTCGCGCGGCTGGGTACCGGCGCACCGCTGCCCGCGCAGATGCACCTGCACAGCACGGCGCCGGAGAAGGTCGTCCATGCGGTGCTGACCGGGGCGGCGGAGGTCGGCGTGACCAGCCTGCCGCTGGAGCATCGCGACGTCGCGCTGCACTGGATCGGGCAAGCCTCGTGCGTGGTCGCGCTGCACCAGGACGACCCGCTGGCCGCGCACGAGGTGGTGCCGCTTGCCGCCTGCGCCCAGCGCACGCTGGTGACCATGCAGAACCCCTACCGGCTGCGCCGCCACGTCGATCGCGCATTGGCGCAGGCGCGCATCGCGGTGCCGGCGCGGATCGATACCAATACCTCGCTGAACGCGCTGGCGCTGGTGCGGGCGGGACTGGGCATGGCGGTGCTAGAGCCGGTCACCACGCACGGCGTGCCCGTGCCGGGGGTCGCCGTGCGGCGGCTGGACGTCGACATCCCGTTCCACTTCTGCCTGATTACGCCGCAGGGCCGGCCGCCCACGCCCACGGTCGAGGCGCTGACCGATGCGCTGGCGGACACCGCGGCGCAGATGCTGCCAGGTTTCGTGCGCATCGACCCGCGCGAGACCGTGGCGTGGCAAGGGCTGGCCGCCCCGGATGGCCTGGACGGGCCGAACCATGCGGCCGGCGCTGCCCACGCGAGCGAACCAGTGAACGACTGAATCGCCGCGCACCCCAAGGATTTCAAGGCGCCGCCCCCGCCAGGGGCGATGCCAGCCAACCGGAACATCATGCAAGACCAGACCACCTCCACCTCATCCCCGCAACCCGACGCGCCGATCGGCCTCGCCGCGCTGGAAGCGCGCCTGCGCCAGGACCTGCACTGGCTGGACCTGCCCGCCAGGCCCTGGGTCCCCGCGCGCGAAGTGGACGGCGAGCCGGTGCTCGAAGTCGCCGTGATCGGTGGCGGCATGGCGGGGCTGGCGGCCAGCGCCATGCTGCGTCAGCTCGGCATCCGCGCGCGCGTCTTCGACCAGGCGCCGGAAGGCTTCGAAGGGCCCTGGGCCACCACCGCGCGGATGGAAACACTGCGCTCGCCCAAGCAGCTGACCGGCCCCGCGCTGGGGCTGCCGGCACTGACCTTCCGCGCGTGGTTCGAAGCGCAGTTCGGCCTGGACGCCTGGGAAGCGCTGGACAAGATCCCCCGTCTGCAGTGGATGGATTACCTGCGCTGGTACCGCAAGGTGATGCAGATCGATATCGCCAACGCACACCGGGTCGAGCAGCTTCTGCCGCGCGCCGACGGCGTGGTCGAGGTGCGCATGACCTCGCCCCAGGGGCCGGTACGCGTGCTGGCGCGGCGCGTGGTGCTGGCCACGGGGCGCGATGGTCTGGGCGGCGCCTATGTGCCGGAGTTCGCCGCGGCGCTGCCGCGCCGCTTCTGGGCCCATTCGTCCGACGCAATGGACTACGGCATGCTGCGCGGCCGCCGCGTCGGCGTGATCGGTGCCGGCGCCTCGGCGATGGACAGTGCAGCCACCGCGCTGGAGGCCGGCGCCACCAGCGTCGAACTGCTGGTGCGGCGCGCCGACCTGCCGCGCATCAACAAGAGCAAGGGCTCCGGCAACCCGGGCCTGACGCACGGCCACTACGACCTGCCCGATGCGTGGAAATGGCGGCTGCGCAATTACATCAACCGGGAACAGGTGCCGCCGCCGCGCGGCAGCACCTTGCGCGTCTCGCGTCATCCAAACGCACGCTTTCACCTCGGCAGCCCGATCCAGCAGGTGCAGGTGGATGGCGACGTGCTGCGGGTAGCCACGGCCAGCGCGCAGTTCGAGCTGGACTTCCTGATCTTCTCCACCGGCTTTCGCGTGGACTTCGGCCTGCGGCCGGAGTTCGGCGTCATCGCGCCGCATATCCGGCTGTGGGGCGACCGTTTCCAGCCGCCTGCCGGCCAGGAAGACGAGGAGCTGCGCACCTCGCCCGACCTCGGCCCCGTCTTCGAATTCCAGGAGAAGGCACCGGGGGCTTGCCCGGGGCTGTCGCGCATCCACTGCTTCTGCTATCCGGCCGCGCTCTCGCACGGCACCATCTCGGGCGACATTCCCGCGATCAGCGATGGCGCCCGCCGCCTCGGCCAGGGCATCGCCTCGCTACTGTATCGGGAAGATGTCGAGCTGCATTTCGCCGCGCTGCAGGCGTATGCCGAGCCGGAACTGTACGGCGACGAGTGGACCCCTGCCACCGCTGCAGCCCGGCAGGACCGATGACGGCGCTGCCGTGCCGAGCATCGACCAGCATTGACCGACTTCGAACCAGACAACACCAACCCTTGCGCCCATGACCGACGCCACCAACGCCACCAACGCCACCACTGCTACCGATAGCGAAGCCCTTCCCTTCGACCAGATCGACCGCCTCGCGGGACTGCAGGCCGGCGCCAGCACCCACACGCTGCGCCATCGCCGCGACAAGGTCGCCAACGCGACCCAGGGCAGCTACGACGCGCTGTTCGACCCGGCCCTGCCCGGCCTGACCGTGGCCGAGCGCCTTGCGGTTGCACTGTACGCGGCGCGCCTCACGCCTGCCGCGCAATTGCTGGCGCATTACCGCGAGCGCCTGCAGCAGGCGGGCACCGACGCGGCGCAGATCGAGGCGATCGCCGCCGGCGACGTCGGAACCGTGTCCTCGCCCCGCCTGCGCGCGATGCTGGCCTTTACCCGGGCGCTGATCGAAAAGCCGGTCGAGGGCGACCGCGACGCGCTGCTGACGCTGCCCGCGGCCGGCCTGTCCACGCCGGAGGTCGTCACGCTGGCGCAGCTGATCGCCTTCCTGTCGTACCAGGTACGCCTGGTCGCCGGCCTGCGCGCGCTCGATGCCGCCGCTGCCCTGCCGCAGGCCGAGCCCGCCGCCCCCGGGGGTGACGGTCCGCTCGGCGCGGCCAAGCCGGCGCCGACGCTGCTGGACAACCCGATCAAGATCAACGGCTTCACCAACGAAGTGCTGGACTGGAAGGCCTGGCTCGACGTAGTGCCGGTGGATCGCGCCACGCCCGAGCAGATCGCCGTGCTGGAGGAGAGCCACCCCAAGGCCAAGGTGTCGGACTACTACCTGTTCCTGGTGCACCAGCCCGAGATCCTCCGGCAACGCTCGGCCGCGTTCAATGCCATCATGTACGCCCCCGGCGGCATGGCACGCGCGGAACGCGAGCTGGCCAGCACGGTCGTATCGGTGATCAATGGCTGCGTCTACTGCGCCTCGGTGCATGCCCAGCGCTTCGAGCAGCTGGCCAAGCGCAACGACGCGGTGGCACAGGTATTCCGCGATCCGCGCACTGCCGGCACGACCGCGCGCGAGCGCGCGATCGCGGCGTTCTCGGTGGCGCTGACCGAGCATCCGGACCGCATCGGCGCCGACACCCTGGCGCCGCTGCAGGCGGTCGGGCTGCAGCCTGCCGAGATCCTCGACCTGATCCACGCCATCGCCATCTTCGCCTGGGCAAACCGGCTGATGCTGAATCTGGGCGAGCCTGTCTTTCCGGCCGCCTGAAGCAGCGGACCGGGGAGGCAGCACCGGCGTAGCGCACCGACATCAGGAGAACAGCATGGGCATCGACAGCGGCAACCTGTATGCCTCGGTAGAGGCGGGCCAGCACGTAGCGGCCAGCGAGGACGGCGAGGAGCATTTTGACAGCCTGCTGCAGCGCCCCGGCGCCCGCATCGAGCGGATCGTCTCCACCGGCCAGGCCAGTCCACCCGACTTCTGGTACGACAATCCGCACGACGAATGGGTGGTGCTGCTACGTGGCAGCGCCGGCCTGCGCCTGCGCACGCCCGCGTCGGAGCTGGCACCCCAGGCCGAGCTGCCGCCGGGCGAGGACGGCGAAGACACCGAGGTCGTGCTGGCACCGGGCGACTGGATTCATCTTCCCGCGCATTGCCGGCATCGGGTCGACTGGACCGATGCACTGGAAACCACGGTCTGGCTGGCGGTGCATTTCGACGAAGGCGCGCCGCCGCAGAAGCGGCGGGCGGGGAAAGTGGTGTAGCGCTGCAGGCATGGCGGGCGCTCGCTGGCCCTCTCCCCCGGCCCCTCTCCCACAGGTGGGAGAGGGGAGCCAAATCGTTAGCGCTTCAATCGCCTTGGGGTTTTTTCCCCTCTCCCGCACGCGGGAGAGGGGCCGGGGGAGAGGGCATTCCACCGCCAGCGCCTCTACCGCCCGCTACTCCCCCGGCGCCAGCACATCGCGCGTGCCATTGCGCCCCATCGGCGAGACCAGTCCCGCCACCTCCATCTGCTCGATCAGTCGAGCGGCGCGGTTGTAGCCGATCCGCAAATGCCGCTGCACCGCCGAGATCGATGCGCGCCGTGAGCTGAGCACGAAGGCCGCCGCCTCGTCGTAGAGCGGATCGGCTTCCGCGTCGCCGCCACCATCGCCGAACAGATCGCCACCGCCGGCCTCGGCCGGCTCGCCGGCAAGGATGGCCTCGTCGTAGTCCGGCTCGCCGAACTGCTTCCAGTGCTCCACCACGCGATGCACCTCGTCATCGCCGGCGAACGCGCCGTGCACCCGTTGCGGATAGCCGGTGCCCGGCGGCAGGAACAGCATGTCGCCCTGCCCCAGCAGGCTCTCCGCGCCCATCTGGTCGAGGATCGTGCGCGAGTCGATCTTGGACGAGACCTGGAACGCCACGCGCGTCGGAATGTTGGCCTTGATCAGGCCGGTGATCACATCCACCGAGGGCCGCTGCGTGGCGAGGATCAGGTGGATACCCGCCGCCCGCGCCTTCTGCGCCAGCCGCGCGATCAGCTCTTCGATCTTCTTGCCGGCGACCATCATCAGATCCGCCAGCTCGTCGATCACCACCACGATCAGCGGCAGCGTGGACAAGGGCTCGGGCGCGTCCGGGGTCAGCGAGAACGGGTTCGGCACCTTCTCCTCCGCCGCTTCGGCCGCCCGGATCTTCTGGTTGTACCCGGCCAGGTTGCGCACGCCCAGCGCCGACATCAGCCGGTAGCGCTTCTCCATCTCGCCGACACACCAGTTCAGCGCATGCGCGGCCTGCTTCATGTCGGTGACCACCGGCGCCAGCAGATGCGGAATGCCCTCGTAGACCGACAGCTCCAGCATCTTGGGGTCGATCATGATCATGCGCACGTCGTCCGGCGTCGCCTTGTACAGCATCGACAGGATCATCGCGTTGACCGCCACCGACTTGCCGGAGCCAGTGGTCCCCGCCACCAGCAGGTGCGGCGCGCGAGCCAGGTCCGTCACCACCGGCTTGCCGGTGATGTCCTTGCCCATCGCCAGCACCAGATGCGAGGCGTGATCGTCGAACGGTCGCGCGGAAATGATCTCGGAGAGCCGGATCATCTCGCGGCGCGCGTTCGGCAGCTCCAGTCCCATGCAGGTCTTGCCCGGGATGGTCTCGACCACGCGGATCGAGGTCACGCCCAGCGCGCGCGCCAGGTCCTTCATCAGGTTGACCACCTGCGCGCCGCGCACGCCCATCGCGGGCTCCACTTCGAAGCGCGTGATGACCGGGCCGGCGGAGGCGCCGACCACGGCCACCGGCACCTTGAACTCGGCAAGGCGCTGCTCGATCAGCTCGCCGGTCTGCGCCAGCAACTCCTCCGAGACCGGCTCCGCGTGCGCGTCGGCCGGCTCCAGCAGATCGGCCGGCGGCAGCCGGAAATCGACCACGCGCGGCGGGCGCGGCGGCGCAGGTGGCGCGATGGCCGCGGACGTTTGGGTCATGCGACCGCCGGAGAAAGGAGAGGCCGGCGGCGAGGCAGGCGCCCCGGAGTCGTCGAGCGGTACCGCGCGGCCGACCACGGCGGGGACCACGATGCGCGGTTTCGGCGCGGCCGGCTGGACCAGCGTTTCGGCGGTTGCCGTAGCTTCCGTTGCTTGGGTTTCCTCCGCAGCCTCCGCGATTTCCCGAGCTTGCGCGCCTGCCATCCCGTCAGCCGCTTCTTCCTCGGCCTCGGAAGCGGCCTCTACCGTGTCGTCGGCCTCCCCGTCAGCGACTTCGGCTGCCTCCACCACGTCCCCCTCCACCGCCTCGGCAAGCTCGATCCGCTCGGCAGGCTCGCCAGCAGTGCCCGCCTCCGCAACGTCGATCGCCTCGCCCGCAGCGGACTCCAGCAGGATCGGCTCGGCCGCCACCGCGGCAGCGGTCGCAGCGGTCGCAGCGGGCTCGGCCGCGGGCGCCGGCCGCGCCGCCAGTGCGCGCAACTCGTCCAGCAGTGTCTCGGCCTCTGCGCGCAACGCGGCATAGTCGACCCCGCCCGGCGCATCGTCGGCAGGCGCGTCCGCCCGCTGCGCGTCCTCGCTCGCCACTGCCACAGCGATCGGCGCCGCGTCTTCGGCTGCCGGCGTTACCGGCGCCGGATCGACGATGACGGGCTCGCTTTCCACCGTTACCGGCGGGGCCTGCGTACCCGAGCCGGCCGGCGCGCCCGACACCGCCGCTGCCCCTGGGGACGGCGCCGGTACGGACGACGCGGCCGCAGCCGCCACGGTTGCCTGCAGGCCCAACTGCGGTTGGCGGAACGGGCTGCTCACCACGGTTCCGCGCAGCGTCGCTGGGGCGGACGGCTTCGCCGTGGCCGGGGGAGCAGGCTGGGCGGAAGGTCTGGGGGAAGGGTTTGGAGCCGGTTTGGCGACGGTCCTGTTTGCCGCCGCTGGCATCTGGCCCGCAGCGGCCTGGGCAACAGGAACAGCCGCTGCCGCCCGTGCGGGTGCTGCCCGCGTCCAGATTTCGCCAGGCTGCGGCGGGGGCGCGCTGGTCCGCGCGGGAGGCTGCCAGACGGGCTGGCCGCCTCGGGCAGACACCGGTTCGATGCCATGCCGGCGGGTGCCGGGCCGGGCGTTGTCCTGCCCGGCGGCGGCCCAGCGCATCGGCGACGATGAGCCGGTGGCCCTGGCGCCGTGCGTGCCCTGGGAATGGGGCGGGGTGTGCGGATGGGACGGCCGCTCGCGGCGTTCGAGGTCCAGCACCGGCGCGCCGCCCTTGGTGCCCTTGGTGCCCTTGGTGCTCGCCCCTTGCGGTCGCGGCTTGCGCGCGAACAGCGCGGGCCAGGTTTCGCCAAACACCATGGGCGCCGCCAGCGCGAGCACACCGAGCATCAGCAGCAATGCGCCGGTCCAGCCGAACAGATCGGCTGCGATTGCGGCCAGCGCATGCCCTGCCCCGCCGCCGGAGGCAGCGACCTGCCCCGCGGCGGCCTCGCCCTCGGCGGCGCGGTCCGGTACGGCGGTGAGCGCTTCCAGCGAGGCGCTGGCGCACAGCACCAGCACGGTGCCGAGCCACACCCGCAACGTACCGGGGCCGGCCAGCCGGCGCTCGCCCGCGAGCAGCCGCGCCGCCAACCGCCATACCAGCGGCAGCAGCCAGAAGGTTGAATATCCGAACCAGCCCAAACCCATGATCGCCACGCCACACAACACTACGGGCTGCGATTGTAGCGGGTATGGCGGGCCCGAAGTCCGATACGCGCCGCGTGACGCACAGTTGGGGCCAGGATCAGCCCGGTATGTGGCAGCGTTCCGACGGAATCGCCCCGGACGCAGCAGCGCCGGCGGTCAGTTCAGCTTGCCGCCCGCGCCGCCGACGCTGTAGCGGCCCGCCCCCAGCAGCATCACCGCGATGGCGGAAGCCAGCAGCATGCCTTGCAGTTCGAGCTCCCAGCCGCCCATCTTGTTGAGCATGCCCAGCTGATGCAGGTGCACCAGGCCAATGGCAAACAGCATGTTGAGCACGATCAGCAACGCGCCCAGCCGCGTCCACAGCCCGATGATGATCAGCACCGGCCCCACCACCTCGCCGAGATAGACGCCGTAGCCCACCACGCCCGGCAAGCCGGCCTGCTCGGCGACCTGCATCGCGTAGCCGGGCCCGCTGAGCACCTTGGCGATGCCGTGCAGCAGCACCAGCACGCCCAGCACGATCCGCAGTACAGCCTTGCCCAGATCCTCAGAACCAGTAGCACGCATCGATGACTCCTTGAACGATTGTTGTTGTCCGAGCCGGTCCGGTGGCCGCTGCGGACCAGCCCTGCGGGCGGCGGAAAGCGACGCTGCCGTCATGCGCCCCTGTACAGTAGTCCGAGGCGGCGTGAAGGTAAAGACGCCCCGGGAAAAACCGTCGCTGCGGCGCCCGCGCCGCGCAGGCCAGCCCCCCGGCGCCCTACACCGGGGGCGTCTGCGCCGCGCCCATTGGCTGCACCGGCCGTAGCCCCGCCCGCCGGGCGTTCTCGGGCAGGTAGTCGGCAAGAAAATCGAGAAAGCGCCGCAGCGCCGGCGGCATCCCTTCCCGGGACGGGAACACGGCATGGAAGGTGCCCACCGGCAGCCGCCAATTCGGTAGCAGCGCCTCCAGTTCGCCGCGCTCAAGCGCCTCGCGACAATACATGGCTGGCAGCATGGCCACGCCGACGCCCTCCACAGCCGCCGCCAGCAGCACCGAGAACTCGTCGGTGACCAGCCGCGGGTCGTAATGGACCTGGATCGGCGGTTCGTTGCCATGCCGCATCTGCCAGACATGCTTGCCATCGTGCGGCTTCAGCCCCACCCCCGGCGCGCCCTCGAGCGCTGCCGGCGTACGGGGCCGGCCGATCGCGTCGAGCAGCGACGGGCTGGCGGCCAGCACCCACTGGCTCTCGCCGAAGGTGCGGATGGCCAGCGTCGAGTCATCCAGCACATCGCGCACCCGCAGCGCCAGGTCGAAGCCTTCGGCGATCACGTCCACGCGGCGGTTGCTGGCGTCCAGTTCGATCCGCACGCCGGGATTCTGCGCCATGAAGCGCGCGATGGCGGGCGCCATCAGCGTTTGCGCGATCCCCCACGGGCAGGCGATGCGCAGCTCGCCGCCGGGTTGCTCGCGCGCGCGTTCGATGACTTCCTGTGCGGCCTTGGCCTCGGCCAGCATCGCACGGCAGCGCTCGTAGAACGCCTGCCCGAGCGGCGTGACACGGACCTGCCGGGTCGTGCGCAGCAGCAGTTGCGCGCCGAGCGACTTCTCCAGCTGGGCGATGCGCCGGCTCAGCCGGGACTTGGGCACGCCGGTCGCGCGGCTCGCGGCCGAGAAGCTGCCGTGCCGGACCACTTCGGCATAGAGGGAAAGGTCGTTCAGATCCTGCATCTGCGGCGCCGCCTGTCGGTCGAGAAAGAGAGTGGGGAAAGAGAGTCGGGAACGTACGCCCATCGTACCGCCGACCGTTCTACTGATGGAACAATAATTTGCGAAATTGACGGCTACCGGCATCAATCGCAGGACTCTATCGTTACGCCATCACAACGAATCTTCGAAGGAGTCCGACATGAACATCCTGCAAATCGATACCAGCGTCCTGGGCGACAACTCGGTTTCCCGCACCCTGACCGCCGAGGTCGTGGCCGAACTGCGCAAGCAGCATCCGGACGCCACCCTGGTGGTGCGCGACCTGGACAAGGAGGCGCCGGCGCACCTGTCCAACAGCCTGCTGCCGATCCTCGGCGGTCCGAAGGACGGGCTCGATGCCATCCAGCAGGCCGAACTGGAGCGTACCGAGACCTGGCTGCGCGAGTTCATGGAAGCCGATGTGCTGGTGGTCGGCGTGCCGCAGTACAACTTCAGCATCCCCAGCCAGCTGAAGGCGTGGATCGACCGCATCGCCCAGGCCGGCCGCACCTTCCGCTATACCGAGAACGGTCCGGTGGGCCTTGCCACCGGCAAGCGGGCCATCGTGGTGTCGTCCCGCGGTGGTGTGCGCCCCAGCGAGGACGCGCTGGACCTGCATGAAGTGACGGTGGACACCGTGTTCCGCTTCCTCGGCATCACCGACATCACCTATGTGCGCGCGCATGGGCTGGCGCTGGGTCAGCAGGCCCGCGAGGCAGGGGTGGCCGCCGCCCGCACCGCGGTGGCGGCGCTGAACGACGAGGGCAAGCTGGCGGCCTGAAGGAGCGCGGGGGCTCCTTGCCCTCTCCCCCGGTCCCTCTCCCGTGTGCGGGAGAGGGAGAAAAACCCGGGGCGTTTCCCAGCTGCTGCCGGTTTGCTCCCCTCTCCCACTGGTGGGAGAGGGGCCGGGGGAGAGGGTATCGGGCGCTTGCCACCCTCCCCAGAGTCATCCGCAGCCCCACCGAGCGTAGGCGGATATCCGACTCGCCCCGCAAGGGCTTCGCGTCTATGATGGAGCCGTTTTTCTGTCGCGGTTCCGCAACCCGGGCCGCCCAGGACGAAACGGAGCCCGCATGCCGACCTCCCTGTTGCCTGCAAGCGTCGTGCCGCCGCCCCACGAGCCGGCATTGCTTGCGCAATACCGCCACGTCCGCGCCGCCACCGAGGCGCTGGTCGCGGACCTGTCCGATGCCGACGCGACGGTCCAGTCGATGGACGACGCCAGCCCCGCCAAATGGCATCTGGCCCATACCACCTGGTTCTTCGAGGAATTCGTGCTCGCCGCGCGCGTGCCGGACTACGAGCCGGTCGACGCGCAGTATCGCTACCTGTTCAACAGCTATTACGAAGCGGTCGGCGCACGCCATCCGCGCCCGCGCCGCGGCATGCTGACACGCCCCACGCTTGACGAGGTGCTGGCTTATCGCGAAGCGGTCGACGACGCCATGCAGGAGCTGCTGCAGGCAGCACAGACCGACGAGGAGGCGGCGCTGATCGAGCTTGGCCTGCATCACGAGCAGCAGCATCAGGAGCTGCTGCTGACCGACATCCTGCACCTGTTCGCGCAGAATCCGCTCAAGCCGGCCTACGCGCCCGAACCGATCGCTCCGGTGATCGCGGAGCCGCGGGCGGAACCGGAGTGGCTGCGCTTTGAAGGCGGGCTGGTCGAGATCGGCCATGATGGCGAGGGCTTCGCCTTTGACTGCGAGGGGCCGCGCCACCGCGTCTTCCTCGCCCCCTTCCAGCTGCGCTCGCACCCGGTCAGCAACCGCGAGTGGTTCGAGTTCATCGAGGACGGCGGCTATGGCTCCGCGGGGCTGTGGCTGTCGGACGGCTGGCGCTGGGTTTGCGACAACGGCATCGAGGCGCCCCAGTACTGGGAAGCACGCGAGGGCACCTGGTGGCAGATGACGCTGCGAGGCATGCAGCCGGTCGATCCGGAAAGCCCGGTGACCCACATCAGCTTCTTCGAGGCCGATGCGTTTGCCCGCTGGGCCGGGTGCCGCCTGCCCACCGAAGCCGAGTGGGAACATGCGGCCGCCCGGCTGCCCGCTACCGGCAACTTCGTCGAGGGCGGCGCCCTGCGTCCGCTGCCCGACCGGCAGAACACGGCCGGCGCGCTGCGGCAGATGTTCGGCGACGTCTGGGAATGGACCGGCAGCGCCTATCTGCCCTATCCCGGCTTCCGGCCCAGCGCGGGCGCGGTCGGCGAGTACAACGGCAAGTTCATGAGCAGCCAGATGGTGCTGCGCGGCGGCTCGTGCGTGACACCTGAATCCCATATCCGCGCGACCTACCGCAATTTCTTCTACCCGCACCAGCGCTGGCAGTTCACCGGCGTGCGGCTGGCGGACGAGGCGTGAGCCGCCCGTCCGCCTGAATTCCTTCAACCGCCGACACCGCCTCCCGGGCCGCCGCTTTCGGTGCCGGTCGGGGCGCTGATGCCGTCTGCGCCTCGGGACGGCGCTGCCGGAGCCGCCGCCGGTGCAGTTGCCGCCGGTGCAGCGGGCTTCGGCGCCGCCGTTGCCGCAGGTGCGGGCGCCGGCGCCGCAGCCTGCCCTGCTGCCGGCGCCGCGCCGTCCCCGGGCACCGCCTGATCGGGGTACAGCTTCTGCCAGCGCGAGCGCAGACCCTGCGCAACCTCCGGCTGGCTGTAGCGCTGCGCGAAGTCGATCACCGTCATGCCCTGCTGGTTGCGGATGCGCATGTCGGCACCTTCGTCCAGCAGCAGCTTGATCGTTTCCGCATGCCCGCCGCGCGCCGCCATCATCAGCGGCGTGGTGCCGTTGGGGCTTTCCGCGTCCACGTAGGCGGAGTGGTCCAGCAGCAGGCGCACGATCTCGGTGTGGCCGTTGGTCGCGGCATAGTGCAGCGGCGTCCAGCCGGTCTTGTTCACCTCCACCTTGCGCTGCTCGACCATGATGCGCACCAGGTCCATCTGGCCCTGCAGGCAGGCCAGCATCAGCGCGGTCTCGCCGGCCGCGTTCTGCTTGTCGAAGTCGATGTTGGGGGCCGTCACCAGCGCGCGCGCCGCCTTCAGCGATCCCTCCCGCAGTGCGGCCACCAGCAGCGGCGACCCATGCCGATCCGTCGCATTCGGATCAGCCCCCTTGGCCAGCACCTTCTGCGCAGTGTAGCCGTCATCGAACTCGACCGCCTTCTTCAGGTCGTCGGTCGGTCCAGCCTGCGCGGCGAGCGGCATGACGCCCAGCGCGAGCGCCACCATGGCTGCCGCGGCGCGTTGTTCCAGCTTAAGACGCGGCATGAGAATTCCTCTCTATATGCTTGAACAGATTGAAGAAGTTGTCCGTGGTCTGCTGCGCCAGCTGCTCCACCGGCATCTCGCGCAGCCCGGCGATGAACTCGCCGACATGACGCACCCAGGCTGGCTGGTTGGTCTTGCCACGGTACGGCACCGGGGCCAGATATGGCGAATCGGTCTCGATCAGCATCCGCTCCAGCGGCACCTTGCGCGCGGTCTCCTGCAGCTCCACCGCATTCTTGAAGGTGACGATGCCGGAGAACGAGATATGGAAACCGAGATCCAGCGCCTGGCGCGCGACGTCCCACGTCTCCGTGAAGCAATGGAGCACGCCACCCACCTCACCGGCGTCCTCCTCGCGCATCAGCCGCAGCGTGTCTTCGGCGGAGGAGCGGGTATGGATGATCAGCGGCTTGCCGGTCTGCCGGGCCGCGCGGATATGGGTACGAAAGCGCTCGCGCTGCCACTCCATCTCGTCGATGGAGCGGCCGTTGAGGCGGTAGTAGTCCAGGCCGGTTTCGCCGGTGCCGACCACCCGCGGGTGTTGCGACAGCTCCAGCAGGCGTTGCAGCGAGGGTTCCTCGCCTTCCTCATAGTCGGGATGGACCCCCACCGAGGCGTAAAGGTGCGGATGCTGCTCGGCCAGCGCCAGCACGCGCGGAAAGTCCTCCAGCGTCACCGAGATGCACAGCGCATGGGTGACCTGGTTGTTCCGCATGTTCTCCAGCAGTTCCGGCAGGCGGGTGTGCAGGTCGGGAAAATCGAGGTGACAGTGGGAATCGACGAACATGGCAATCATCATGCGGCGTCCAGACGCCGCGGGTTCGGTACAGCGCCGCCGCAGGGTGCCACGGGGTTGGCACCGGTGCGGCGGCGCCGGCATGGAAGGTCAGTGCACGCGGCGGCCCACGATCACCAGATCGCGTTCGACACCGTCGAGCGTGGCCACGCGCGGCAGTTCGCCCCAGCGGGCAAACCCCATGCGCTCGAACAAGGCAAGGCTGGGACCATTGTGGCCGAAAATGAAGCCGAGCAAGGTGTCGATGCCGATCTTCGGCGCATGGGCGATGGCGCGCTCGAGCAGCAGCCGGCCCAGACCCTGGCCGCGGAAGGCGTCGTCCAGGTAGATCGACACTTCGGCGGTCGCGCCATAGGCGGGACGGCCATAGAAGTCCGAATAGCTGAGCCAGCCCGCCAGCACCGGCCCTTGCGCACCCGGTACCTCGGCAACCCACAGCGGGCGCCGCTCGGGACCGTGCGCCGCGAACCACGGCTGGCGCGAGGCGACGCTGACCGGCTCCGTGTCGGCAGTGACCATGCGCGACGCCACGGTGCTGTTGTAGATGGCGACGATGCCAGGCAGATCCTCGGAGCGCGCGTCTCGCAGGACAAGGTTGTCAAAAGGCATGAATCTTCGGCTTGAATCGTGGATTGGGCTAGGCAAAAAGCTGCCGGTACTCCAGCAGCACGGATTCCATCACCAGCCGTGGCGCGAGCGGATGCAGCTCGTGGCGCCGGTGCTGCACCAGACGGCCGGCAAACCCCTGCACGCGGTGCGCATCGGTCAGGCCGGCGCAGCGCGTCAGGGCGGCGCGCTCCTTCGGGTAGTAGCGCACGGCGGCCTCGCCGCCCAGCAGCACCGCCAGCAGATCCCAGGTCCAGCGCTGCAGCACGCCCAGCACGGCCGGCACCGGCAGTTTCTGCAGCTGCTCGGCGGCGGCCAGCGGCTCCAGCGTCGGCCCTGCGCCCAGCTGCCCCAACAGCCAGCGCTGCAGCGGCAGCTCCTCGGCTTCGGCGGCGTGCATCGCGGTCAGCGGCGCACCGCCCGCCTGGGCCAGCATCGCGTCGGCGTCCGGCACGCCCTGCTCGCGCAGCCAGGCCAGCGCCACGCCGGGCTCGGGCCGGCGCAGCGCCATCTGGCGGCAGCGCGACAGGATGGTGGGCAGCACCTTGTCGAGGCGGTCCGTCACCAGCAGGAACACGGTGGCGGCCGGCGGCTCCTCCAGCGTCTTGAGCAGCGCATTGGCGCCCTCGTGCTGCAGCGCGTCCAACGGGTACACCACCACCGGCCGCAGCCCGGAACGATGCGTCCCGACCGAGACCGCGTCGATCAGGCCGCGCACCTGCTCCATGCGGATGATCTTGCTGGGCGCCTTCTTCTTGCCGCCGCCGTCGTCGCCATCGGTATCGGGCCCACTTTCCAGCGCCTCCGGCCGCACCACGGTGAAGTCCGGATGGTTGCCCTGGCTGAACCAGTGGCAGGCCCCGCAGCTACCGCACGGCTGCCCGTCGGGGAGCGGCTGCTCGCACAGCAGGCCCTGCGCGAAGTGCATGGCCAGGTCGCGCTTGCCGATGCCCTGTTGCCCATGCAGCAACAGCGCGTGCGGCAGCCTGCCGCGCAGCGCGTGGAGCTGTTGCCAGTCTTCGGTTTGCCAGGGATAAAGCATGGAAATCAATGGGTTGGCGCGGGATTCCGAGAATTGACTGGAACCCCGCCCCGTTTATCAATGGGCGATGATAATGCCGTGAAAACAAGGCGTTGCAGCAGCATGCTCAGGTAGCACCTGAAGCGCGGCACGGCACCACCAATCCTCCACGCGGTCGCGCCAGGAAAACAAGCAAAATCAGGCGCTTGCGAGAATCTCCTCAAGCTCCGCTCGAATCTTGTCGACGGACCTCGTGCTATCGATCACCCGGATGCGTCCGCCGGACTCCTCTGCCCTGCGCAGGTACTCAGCGCGCGTGCGCTCGAAGAACGCCGCCGATTCCGCTTCGAATTTGTCCGGTTGCCGGGCAGCCGCGAGCCGCTCGCGCGCGACCTCCAGCGGCACGTCGAACAGCAGCGTCAGATCCGGCTGCAGCCCTTCCTGCACCCATTGCTCGAGCACTTCGAGCTTGGCGCGGGACAAGCCCCGGCCGCCGCCCTGGTAGGCGAAGCTCGCATCGGTGAACCGGTCCGAGACCACCCAGTCTCCCCGGCTCAGCGCCGGCTCGATCACCTGGGCGATATGTTCACGGCGCGCCGCGAACATCAGCAGCGCCTCCGTTTCCAGATGCATGGGCCGGTGCAACAGGATATCGCGCAGGGTTTCCCCTAGCGGCGTGCCGCCCGGTTCGCGCGTGGTCAGCAGCGTCGCACCGGCTGGCAGCCGCTGCCGCAGCAGCGCCGCGGCCCATTCGACATGCGTGCTCTTGCCCGCGCCGTCGATCCCTTCGAAGGTGATGAATTTTCCGCGCATCGCTTATTTGCCGCGTTGGAATTGGTCCACCGCGCGGTTGTGCTCGGGCAGTGTGTTGGAGAACTGGCTGGAGCCGTCCCCGCGCGCGACGAAGTACAGCGCATCGCTCGCCGCGGGCGCGGTAGCGGCGGCCAGCGATTCCTTGCCCGGCAGGGCGATCGGGGTGGGCGGCAGTCCGGCACGGGTGTAGGTATTGTACGGAGTGTCGGCTAGCAGGTGCTGCTTGCGCAGGTTGCCGTCGAACACCTCGCCCAGGCCGTAGATCACCGTCGGATCGGTCTGCAGCATCATGTTCTTGCGCAGCCGGTTGACAAAGACCGCCGCGATCATGGGCCGGTCCACTGCCCGGCCGGTTTCCTTCTCGACGATCGAGGCCATGATCAGCACCTCGTAGGGCGACTTGTACGGCAGGTCCGGCGCGCGCGCCTCCCAGGCCGCCTTGAGGCGGCGTTGCATCGCGTTGTATGCGTGGCGGTACAGTTCGATATCGCTGCTGCCGCGCGCGAACAGGTAGGTATCCGGGAAGAACAGCCCTTCCGGCGAGGTCTCGGTCGCACCGATGGCCTTGAGCAGGTCCGCCTCGCTCATGCCGCGGGTTTCATGGCGCAGCGACGGATGGTTGTCCACCGCCTCGCGCATGCGCTTGAACTCCCACCCCTCGATGACGGTGAGGACATGGTGGCTGACATCGCCGCGGGCAATCCGCTCCAGCACCTGCATCGGCGTCGCGCCCCGCTCGAAGCGGTAGCCGCCGGCCTTCAGGGTATCGGCGCGCGAGGTCACCCGGGCCAGCAGCACGAACAGGCGGGCATCGATGCCCAGGCCGGCCCGCGCCACCTGGCGCCCGACGCTTGGCACGCTCGAGCCGGGCTGGATCACCACTTCGACCGGCGACTGGCTCATGGAAACCGGACGGTGCGCCCACCACGCCAGCGCGCAGGCCGCGGCAATGGCAAGGACGACGGCGGACAGCAGCAGCCGGTAGACAAGACGTTTCATCAACAAGGAATTCCGCGGTTGGCGCGGCAGCGCCCGGCGCGGGCGGTGCCAGTTTGCTGGCTGGCAGCGGCTTGTGCCGCCAACGTTACAGCGAGCGTGGCCGCGGCGTGCTCGACGGCACCCCGGCGCAAGCCCGGCTCAGGGCCCATATAATACCGGGATGCCAACGCCGCCGGCCGGTTTCGCGTGACTGCAAAGACGCATCCTTCCTGCTGGCTGGCCTGACAGGGCTCCCGCGTCCGCGATTTGGATCCGTCCGGCGCCGTTTCGATCCGTCGAAACCGCCCCGCGCGTCGGCCGCCGCATCGACGCGCAACCCGCAGCGGCCCATGGCGCCTGCCATCCCGCGCGCGGAGCCTCCCAGCAACCGGATTCCGGCGTGCCCGGCACGCCGACCCTCGACTTCCATGCACGCACCGAACCCTGCCCGCGCCGCCCAGTTTGCCGCCCTTCGCCAGGACGGCGTCGTTTGCCGCCCCGCCAACCTCGGCCTGATCCGCGTCGAGGGAGACGATGCCGCGACCTTCCTGCATAGCCAGCTGACCAATGCGGTCGACGACCTGGCGCCCGGCCAGGCGCGCCTGGCCGGCTATTGCTCGCCCAAGGGCCGCCTGCTGGCGACGTTCCTGATGTGGCGCGACGCAGCCGGCATCGCGCTGCAGCTGTCGGCCGACCTGCAGCCGGCCATCCAGAAGCGCCTGTCGATGTTCGTGCTGCGGGCCAAGGCAAAGCTGAGCGATCTGGGCGCGGCATCGGGCTGCGTCGGCGTGGCCGGCGCCCGCGGCGATTCGGCACTGAGCGCCGCCGGCCTGCTGCTGCCGGCCGGGCCCTGGTCCACCGCAAGCGAAGGCGACACCACGGTGCTGCGCCTGCCGGACACCGACGGCGTGCCGCGCTGGCAGGTCTGGGGCCCCGCCGAACGGATCGATGCGCTGCGCGAGCGCCTGGCCGTCACACTGCTGCCCGCCGATGCCGAACTGTGGGACTGGCTGGACATCCGCAGCGGCCTGCCGCGAATCGTCGTCGCCACCCAGGAACGCTTCGTGCCGCAGATGGTCAATTTCGAGCTGATCGGCGGCGTGAATTTCCGCAAGGGCTGCTATCCCGGCCAGGAAATCGTCGCGCGCAGCCAGTATCGCGGCACGCTGAAGCGGCGCATGTGGCTGGTCGCCGGCGAAGGCGAGACGCCTGCCGAAGGCACCGAGATCTTCCGCACCGACGAGCCGGAGCAGCCCGCCGGCATGATCGTCAATGCCGCCCCCGGGCCCGACGGCGGCTGGGAAGCGCTGGCCGAACTGAAGATCGATGCGGCCAGTGCGGCCCTGCGGCTAGGCCATGCCGATGGACTGGCGCTGACGCTGGGCGAGCTGCCCTACGCCGTGCCGCTGCTGGCAACGGACCCGGCGGCATGAGCGGCGGGCGAGGCCGGGACGCGGGATGCGCGCTGGTGCGTCTCCGCTGGTGCGTCTCTTGAACGGCTTCGCCTCGTCACCAACTCGTCCGGGAGCGCCCGACCTTGAATGAGCTCCAATGAGCGATCATCTTTTCGTCTACTTTCGTATACGCGAGCATGAGGCCGCTGACGCGCTGCCGTTGTGGCACCGCTGGATGGAGACCGTGGCCGAGGCCACGGGCGTCGGTGGCACGCTGATGCGGCGTCCGCAAACCCGTTCCGGCTTGCAGACGTGGATGGAGTACTACGGCGACGTGCCGCCCGCGTTCGATGCAACCCTGGCTGGACTCTGGCGGCAGAGCAACCTGCAGTCCTGGATCGAGGGAGAGAGGCAGGTCGAACATTTCGTCGACCTGGACAAGTTGTAGCGGCCACCCGGCAACAAGGGGGCCAGGAGCGGAGATCGCAATGCCGCTCCCCACGAAGGAAATGTCATGTGTTTGATTCTGGTCGGCTGGCAGGCGCACCCTGACTACGCGCTTGTCGTTGCCGCCAACCGCGACGAATTCTATGCACGCCCGGCGGCCCCCGTGCACTGGTGGGACGACGCCCCCGGCGTGCTGGCCGGGCGCGACCTGGCCGAAGTCATCGGCGAGGCGGGAACATGGATGGGCATGACGGCCGATGGCCGTTTTGGCGCGCTGACAAACTACCGCGCTCCGTCCGAGAAGCGCACCGACGCGCGCTCGCGCGGCGAACTGGTGGCCGGTTTCCTGCGCGGCGACGCCTCGCCGTCGGAGTATCTGGACGATCTGTCGAACGGACTGGGCACGCGCGGGCCCAATGCCTACAACGGCTTCAACCTGCTGGCCGGGGATCTGCACGCGCTCTGGTGGTACAGCAATCGTTCACCGGCCGGCCAGCCGCAGCGGCTGCGGCCGGGCATCTACGGCCTGTCCAATGCGCTGCTCGATACGCCGTGGCCGAAGGTGCGCAGCCGGGTGGCGGCGATGGCCGAGGCCATTGCCGCCGATACCGGCGGCGCCGGCGCCAGCGCGCAGCCGTATCTGACCCTGCTGGCCGACGCGCGGCAGGCAGCCGATTTCGAACTGCCGCAGACCGGCGTCGCGCCGGAATGGGAGAAGCTGCTGTCGTCCGCCTTCATCCGCTCGCCGAGCTACGGCACGCGCGCCAGCACCGTGATCCGCGTGCGCCATGACGGCCGCTTCGAGCTGGTCGAGCGCAGCTTCGACGCGGAAGGCGTCACGGGCGAGGTGGTCTATCAGGGCGAACTGCAGGTCGCCCGCGACACCGGCATCGTGCCGGCATCGCGCTGACGGGGCCGTTTCAGCCGGCCCGCACCACGCGGCGCATTTCCAGATGGGGAATGCCCGCTTCCTCGAAGGGCTCTCCCACCGGCTCGAAGCCGGCGCGCCGGTAGAACCCGGTCGCATGCGTCTGCGCGTTGAGCACGAACTGCGGATAACCCAGGTCCTCGCCCTTCTCCATCAGCGCCTGGAGCACCAGCGCGCCAATACCGATGCCACGCGCGCGCGCCAGCACCGCCATGCGGCCAATATGGCCGTCGGGCAGCAACCGGCCGGTCGCCACCGGTGTGCCAGCGGCATCGTAGGCGATGGCATGCCAGCAGACGTCGTCATGGTCGTCCCACTCCAGTTCCACCGGCACGCCCTGCTCCTCGACGAACACGGCATAGCGAATCGCGCGCGCAGTGTCGCGGGCTTCGGACCAGGGAAGAAGGCGAACGGTGACGGACATGATGCGAGGGTTGGGCGCCAAGCGGCGGCATGGAAAGAGGCCAGCATGATAACCCGCCTCGCTGCGCGGGCGTGACAGGCAGCGCCTGGGCGACAATAGCGCCAGAACGATCGGGAGACCTCTGATGCCGCGCTTCGCCGCCAACCTGTCCATGATGTACCAGGAACACGAATTCCTCGACCGCTTCGCCGCCGCCGCCCAGGACGGCTTCGAGGCGGTGGAATTCCTGTTCCCCTACGACTTTCCGGCGCAGGAACTGCGCCGCCGGCTCGACGAGAACGGCCTGACCCAGGCGCTGTTCAATGCGCCGCCGGGCGACTGGGCAGGTGGAGAGCGCGGCCTGGCGTCGCTGCCCGGGCGGGAGCAGGAGTTTCGTGCCGGCATCGCGCAGGCGCTGGACTATGCGGCAGTGCTGGGCAACGATCGCATTCATGTGATGGCCGGCATCGTGCCCGCCGCCCAGCAGCGGCAGCGCCATCGCGACTGCTATCTGGAGAACCTGGCATACGCCGCGCGTGCCGCCGCGGCATACGGGGTGACGGTGCTGATCGAGCCGATCAATCCGCGCGACATGCCCGGGTATCTGCTGAACCACCAGCACGAGGCGCACACGGTCCGGCAGGAGGTGGGCGCAACGAATCTGCTGGTGCAGTTCGACTTCTATCACTGCCAGATCGTCGAGGGCGATGTCTCGATGCGGCTGCGCGAGGGCCTCGCCCAGGGCGGCATCGGCCACCTGCAGATCGCCGGGGTGCCGCATCGGCAGGAGCCCGATCGCGGCGAACTGAACTATCCGTGGCTGTTCGGGCTGGTCGACGAACTGGGCTATGACGGCTGGATCGGCTGCGAGTACCGCCCGCGCGCCAATACGCGCGACGGCCTGGGCTGGATCCGCCCGTGGCAGCCGGCGCGCTGACGGCCGCGGTCACGCAGGCGAAGCCGCTTGCTGCTCCGGCGCGACCGCCTCGAACCGGGCAATCGCCGCCCTGACCGGCTCGGGCACCGGCGCGGAGCGCTGCGTCCGCGGGTCGGCGCAGACATAGACGATCTCGCCGGTGATCAGATGCTGGTCGCCGCGATACATCTCCACGCGGAAGGTCATGCTCGAGCGGCCGATGCGCGCGATGCGGCCGCGAATGTCCAGCATGTCGTCGAAGCGGGCCGAGCCGTGGTACTCCAGCGTCGACTTCACCACGAAGATATCGACGCCGTGCGCGTCCAGCAGGTCGCCCGGATAGCGGATACCCGCCGCGCGCCAGTACTCGGTCACGCAGATATCGCAATAGGTCAGGTAATGCGCGTTGAAGACGATCGACTGCGGATCGACCTCTGCCCAGCGCACGCGCAGCGGCATGCTGTGGCGAAAATCCTCCTTGGCCATGCAGTTCCTCCAGCAAGGGGTGGCAAGGTAAGGCAAGCAAGCGAAAACGGCGCGTCCTGAGGGAACGCGCCGTCACCGCCGTCCGCACGCGGCGGACGTTGCCGCGATCGCTTACTGCTTGCGGGCCAGGCCCAGCTTCTCGATGATCGCCTGTTCCTTCTTCACCGTATCGGCGGCGAACTTGGTGTACTGCTGGCTACCCATGTAGAACGGCTCCATGTCGAACTTGGCGAGCGACTCGCGGTAGTTCGGCATCTCCATCGCCTTCTTGAAGGCGTCGTGCAGCTTCTGCACGATCTTCGGGTCGGTGCCCTTGGGCGCGGCCAGGCCGAACGGCGAGGTCTGCACGATGCCGATGCCCAGCTCCTTCAGCGTCGGCACGTCCGGGAAGCGCGGCGAACGCTTTTCGCCCCAGACCGACAGCAGGCGCAGCTTGCCCTGCTCCACGTACGGCGCCCACGCCGGCGTGTCGGCCACCGACATCACGTGCCCGCCCAGCAGGGCCTGCATCGATTCCGAATTGCCCTTGAACGGGATGTGCGAGAACTTGACGTTCTGGTTGGCCGCCAGCTCTTCCATGGTCAGATGCAGCGTGGTCATCGGACCAGGCGTGCCATAGGTCAGCTTGCCCGGATTCGCCTTGGCGTAGGCGATGTACTCCTTCATCGACTTGATCGGCGAATCCGCCGGCACCACGAGGCCGAAGGCGTAGCCGGCCAGGTTGATCACGTAGGTCAGGTCCTTGACCGGGTCCCAGTTGATCTTGGTGGTATAGGGCAGGCGGAAGACCGGCAGCGGAATCTGCGCCAGCGTGTAGCCGTCCGGCTGGGCGGCCTGCATCATCTGGGCCGGCAGCACGCCGCCGGCACCCGGCTTGTTCTCGATGATCACCGGCTGGCCGAGAATCTTCGAGGCGTTCTCGGCCAGCACGCGGAACGGAATATCGGTCGAGCCGCCCGCGGTGTAGCCGATGATGAGACGGATCGGCTTCTGCGGGAAATCGTCCGCCTGCGCATGGGCGGCCGACATGGTGCCCAGGCCGGCTGCCGCGATGGCGCTGGTGGCGGCAATGGCGCCCGCACGGGCGAGAAAATGACGGCGTTGCATCTCTACTTGTCTCCTGTTGCTGCAAGCTGCTGCTTGGGTCCTGCTTGAAAAACCGGGGTTCTGCGACCGCCCTGGCGTCGAGGTCAGGGCGGCATCGTCCCGCCCCGATCGCCCTGGGCACCGCCCGAGGGCGGCAACGTGCCAAAGGCTCGGCGCAACGCATCGACCGCGTCGCCGTGCGCCTGTGCCACTGCCGGGACGAAGCGTCCCAGCTTGAAAAAATCGTGGATCATGCCGGGATAGCTCGCCAGTTCCGCCGCCACGCCCGCCTGCTCCAGCTTGCGGGCATAGGCAACGCCCTCGTCGTGCAACGGGTCGTAGCCCGCCACGGCGATCCAGGCCGGGCAGACACCGCGCACGTCCGCCCCGCTGCCGCCCGCGTCCAGCGGCGCGAAACGCCAATCGTCGCGCTGCGCGTCGCTGCACAGGTATTGGGAGAAGAACCAGTGGATCATCTCGGCGGTCAGCAGGTAGCCGTGCGCCAGCCGCCGGTGCGAGGCGGTGTCCTGGCGCGCGCAAGTGCCCGGATAGATCAGCATCTGCAGCACCGGCGCCAGGCCTTGGGTGCGCGCCTGCACCGCCGTGACCGCGGCCAGCGTGCCGCCGGCACTGTCGCCGCCCAGCGCGATCCGGGCCGCATCCACGCCCAGCGCATTGGCGCTGTCGAACGCCCAGCGCAGCGCATCCTGCGCATCGTGCACGGCCGTCGGGAATTTCCACTCCGGGCCGAGCCGATAGTCCACCGACGCCACCACCGTATCGGCCTGGGCGCAGAACATCCGGCACAGCGCATCGTGCGAGTTCACGCTGCCAACGGTAAAGCCGCCGCCGTGGTAGTACACCAGCAAGGGCAGACGCTCGCCTGCCGCGGCTGCCCTGGGCCGATACAGCCGCACGCGCAACGAATGGCCGTCGCGGGCGGGCACCGCCAGATCCTCGACCGCAAACACCGGCTGCGGCGCGATATCGACGATCGGCGAACTCTTCTCGTACGCGATCTTGGCGTCGACCGGATCCAGTGCGTTCAGCGGGGGCCGCTTGGCGCGGGACACCATGTCCAGCAGTTGGGCGACCTGCGGGTCGAGCGGCTGCGCAGCGGCCTCCGGCCATGCACCGGCCCGCGTCGCAACCGGCGACGGCATCTGGGCGGTGGAGGACTGGACGGCGGACATGAGCGACTGGAGAATCGGTACGTTGGCGGTGAAGTCACCGGCCAACGCCGGCGCTGTTATATTCGTGAACGGGCGTTTTGTGAACGAGCGTTCGATTTTAGTATGATGCCAGAGCTTTGTACCGCGTTGGGCAAAAGCCCCGTTTCAATGTGTTTTTTATCAGACAAGGAACGGGCGGATCGTTCCCCTGCCCCTGGCCATCCCTCTGGTGGTCGGCATCGGGGCAAGCCTGCTTGACTGGGACAAACCCGGAACCCGCAAAAAGAACAATGCGACCGCACCCGAAACGCGGCGCAACACAGGAGACAGACGATGGCTTTCATCTACTACCTGACCCATATCCATCTGGACTTCGGCGCCGTCGGTCTGCTCAAGTCCGAATGCGACCGCATCGGCATCCGGCGGCCCATGCTGGTCACCGACAAGGGCGTCGTTGCCGCGGGGATCGCCCAGCGCGCCATCGACGCGATGACGGGCCTGCCGGTCGCGGTCTTCGATGAAACGCCGTCGAACCCGACCGAGGCAATGGTCCGCAAGGCAGCCGAGCTGTACCGTGCGCAGGACTGCGACGGGCTGGTGGCGGTCGGCGGCGGCTCGTCGATCGACCTGGCCAAGGGCATTGCCATCCTGGCCACCCATCCGGGCGAGCTGACCCAGTACGCGACCATCGAAGGCGGCAGCGGCAAGATCGGCGCGGATGCCGCGCCGCTGATCGCCGTGCCGACCACCTCCGGCACCGGCAGCGAAGTGGCGCGCGGCGCCATCATCATCCTGGAGGACGGCCGCAAGCTGGGCTTTCACTCCTGGCACCTGCTGCCCAAGTCGGCCATCTGCGACCCCGAGCTGACGCTGGGCCTGCCGCCCGCGCTGACGGCCGCGACCGGCATGGACGCCATCGCCCATTGCATCGAGACCTTCCTCGCACCGGCCTTCAACCCACCGGCCGACGGCATCGCGCTGGACGGCCTGGAGCGCGCGTGGGCCCATATCGAGCGCGCGACCCAGGACGGCCAGGACCGCGAGGCGCGGCTGAACATGATGAGCGCATCGATGCAGGGTGCGATGGCCTTCCAGAAGGGCCTGGGCTGCGTGCACTCGCTGTCGCACCCGCTGGGCGGCCTGAAGATCGACGGTCGCACCGGGCTGCATCACGGCACCCTCAATGCGGTGGTGCTGCCGGCGGTGCTGCGCTTCAATGCCGATGCGCCCAGCGTGGTGCGAGAGCGGCGCTACGAACGGATGCGCCGCGTGATGCAGCTGCCCGAGGGGGCCGACCTCGCCGATGCCGTGTTCGGCCTGACCGCGCGGCTGGGCTTGCCGACCGGTCTGGCGGGGATGGGAGTCACCCCGGAGATGTTCGACAAGGTCGTGGCCGGCGCGATGGCGGACCACTGCCACAAGACCAACCCGAAGGAAGCCAGCCCCGACGACTATCGGCGTATGCTGGCGGAGTCGATGTAACGGCCGCCGCCCGGCGCACGGCCGGGAGCAGCCGCCACTACGGGAGGAAGCGATGACAGGCGAGCGGATGCAGGCGATTCACGGCGATATCACCCGGATGGAAGTCGATGCCATTGTCAATGCCGCCAACAGCGGCCTGATGGGCGGCGGCGGCGTCGATGGCGCGATCCATGGCGCGGGCGGACCGGCGATCGCGCAGGCCTGTCGCGAGATCCGCGAGCGGCAAGGCGGTTGCCCCACCGGCGAGGCGGTGATCACCACCGGCGGCATGCTGCCGGCGCCGTATGTCATCCACGCGGTCGGGCCGGTCTGGCGCGGCGGCAACGACGACGAGGACGCGCTGCTGGCCAGCGCCTATCGCAGCAGCATCGCGCTGGCCGCGCAGCATGGGCTGCGCACGCTGGCGTTTCCCAATATCAGCACCGGCGTCTACGGCTTTCCGCGCGAGCGGGCGGCCGACATCGCGATCGCCGCCGTGCTGGAGCAGCTGCCGTCGGCGCCGAGCATCGTGCAGGTGACCTTTGTCTGCTTTGACGAGGAAAACTATCGGTTGTATCAGCAGCGGCTGGGAGCGTTCGGGGAGCTTTGACCCGCCGCACGCGGTCAGCGCCCGCTGCCCTCTCCCCCGGCCCCTCTCCCGCGAGCGGAAGAGGGGAGCAAACCTGCGACAACTCCATTGCTGCCGGTGTTCCCCCTCTCCCCTTCAAGGGGAGAGGGCCGGGGAGAGGGGTTGGTCTTCGGTCTTTGGCGTCGGTCTTTCGTCGCTTCAGCCTGGCAATTCCCTGCCCTATTCCCCGACGGGCAACGCGCTCCGGATCAACCGATTGATCCGCTCCGGCTGCTCATGCACGACCCAGTGCGTTCCCTCCGGAATGCGTTCGATGCGCAGCGCCGGCACGAAGCGCTCCAATCCATCCAGCAGGGACTTCGGCAGCGCCTGGTCCCGTTCGCCCCAGATCACCAGCGTCGGCACGCGCACGATGAAGTCGTTGGGTTCGAGCCGGGACAGGTCGGGCCCCGCCTCGCCCTGCTGCGGTGGGTGCATCGGCGAGGCGCGGTAGTAATTGACCGCGCCGCTGAGCGGATGCTCGCCCTGCTCGCCCGGCTGCGTCCACGCCGCAAGGTACTTGTCGCGCGTTTCGCCCCGGAACCAGTCAGGGGCGCCCCCTTCTTTCCCGGCGAGCATGCCGATCAGCCTCGCATGTCCGTCGGCCGCCAGTGCGGTCTCGCTGCCGGGCCGGCGCAGCCAGTTCATATAGGCGGACGCCTGCTGTTGCGCCGGGTCCTTCGCCAGTGCCTGCGCAAACAGATACGGGTGCGGCGCGTTGACAATGACCAGCTGCCGCACCAGCTCGGGCTGCTGGATCGCCAGATTCCAGCAGATCGCGCCGCCCCAGTCGTGGGCGACGACGATGCAGTGCTCGTAGCCGAGCGCGGCGACGAACTGCACCAGGTCCTCGGCGATATGGCGCGGCCGGTAGGCCGACACGTCGGCCGGCTTGCTCGACAGATTGAAGCCACGCAGGTCCGGCGCCACCGCGAAATGGGTCCGGCCGAACTCGGCCAGCTGCGCCTCCCATTCGTACCAGAACTCCGGAAAGCCATGCACGAACAGCATCAGCGGCTTGCCGCGCTGCCCGGCACTGGCGTAATGCAGCCGCGTGCCATTGGGCAGCGTGGCGAACTGCAGGTGATGAATCACGGCCGGACTGGTCATGGTTTCCTCGACGGTCTACGGTGTGGTCCCGCAAGCTGGCCGCGGGATTGCGGATGGTGCGCGCCGCCCCGATCGCTGGCGCCGCGCCATCGCAGCCGGATGCAGGGTCCATGCCTGGCCATCGCCAGGCCGGGCCGCTCAGCCGCGCAACGTGGCGATCAGCTGTTCCCGCAGTTCCGGCTTGCCCGCGAACGGGTCGCCCGGATTGCGCTGCGCAAGAATGGCTTCGAAGCGCTGCTGCACCGGCCCCAGCGCGTGCGGATGGGAGTAGACATAGAAGCTGTCGGCACGAATCGCATCGAAGGTCATCTTCGCGACCTCCGCGGCGCTGACCTTGCCCGAGGTCACGGCCTTGTCCGACATCGCCTGCGCGGCGAGTTGCGAGCGGGTGGGCGGCGCGTCATTGGACAATGCCGACGGGCGATTGCGGTGCGACTGGTGAATGCCGGTCGGCACGAAATACGGGCACAGCAGCGAGCAGTGCACCTGTTCGGTCACCAGGCTCAGGTCCTGGTACAGCGACTCGGTCAACGCCACCACCGCGTGCTTGGACACGTTGTAGATGCCCATTGTCGGCGCGTTGACCATGCCGGCCATCGACGCGGTGTTGACGATATGGCCCTCGTAGTCCGGATCGCGGGCGGCCGCTTCGAGCATCAAGGGGGTGAAGATGCGCACGCCGTGGATCACGCCATGCAGGTTCACGCCGAGCACCCAGTCCCAGTCCTTCTGCGAGTTCTCCCAGACCAGTCCGCCCGCACCGACACCGGCGTTGTTGAAGACCAGGTTGACTTCGCCAAAGGCCTCGATGGCGGCGTTGGCCACCGCCTGCACATCCTCGACGCGCGACACATCGGCGCGCAGCCCGATCGCGGGTACGCCCTGCGCCCGCAAGCCCGCCACCGTCTCGTCCAGCGCGTCCTGCTGCACGTCGGCCAGCACCAGCTTCATGCCGAGCGCCGCCCCCTGCCGGGCGAACTCCTTGCCGAATCCCGATGCGCCGCCAGTGATGACGGCGACCCTGCCCTGGAACCGCTTCATGTTTCCTCCTGCCGCCGCGCGGCTTGTTCTTGTCTGTTCCGCGCCGGACCGCTGCCCGCCGCCAGCGGCGGCGAGCGCCCGGCTCAGTCGAGCAGATCCGGCTGTTCCTTGACGATGCGGGCGTACAGCGGCTGGAACTGGAACCAGCCCGCCTGCGCCGTGCCGACGATCGAATATGCCTGGCGCGCCGCCGCATCCGAAATGGTGCGCGGCGCCGTTCCGGTACGCGCCGCCGCGGCCTCGGCCAGCAGCTGCACCTGGCAGGAACGCTCCATGGTGATGAACCACCACGCCGCCTCGTCCACCGTCCTGCCTACCGTCAGCAGCCCGTGGTTCTGCAGGATCGCGGCCTTGTGCGGCCCCAGCGCATTGGCGATGCGCTGCCCTTCGTCCAGTTCGACCACCACGCCGCCGAAGTCGTCGTAGACCGCGTGGTCCTGGTAGAACGCGCACACGTCCTGCGTCAGCGGATCCAGCGGGCGTCCCAGCGTGGACCACGCGCGCCCATAGGTGCTGTGCGAATGCGCGGCGGCCACCGCATCGGGCCGCGTCATGTGAATGCGCGAATGAATCGCGAATGCCGCCGCGTTGACCGGATAGTCGCCTTCCACCACATTGCCCTGGTGGTCGCAGCGGATCAGGTTCGATACCTTGACCTGGCTGAAGTGCACGCCGAACGGATTGACCCAGAAGGTATCCTCGTGCTCCGGATCGCGCGCGGTGATATGGCCTGCCACGCCCTCGTCGAAGCCGAACTTCGAGAACAGGCGAAACGCCGCGGCCAGCCGCTGCTTGCGGTGCAGCCGCTCCTGCGCGGCCGTCTCGAAGCGCGGCGGACGCGGCAGCTGCCGGTACTTCGCCTTGATCTCCTCGGACAGCCCGCTGCCGATGCTGTCCCGGTCGGCGGTGTCGCCGACCCCTTCGCCTTTTGCCAGGCCGGTGCCTGCTTCCGTCAGCATGGGCTGTCTCCTGTGTGGTCTGGTTCCGATTGCGGGGATGGCAGGGGCGGCGGTCAGATCAGCTTGACCAGCTGCTTGCCGAAATTCTTGCCCTTGAGCAGGCCCATGAACGCTTCGGGCGCGCTCGCCAGCCCCTGGGCGATGGTCTCGCGGTACTTGATCTTGCCGCTCGCCACGCCGGCGCCGAGCTCTGCCAGCGCCTGCGGCCACAGCTCCATATGCTCGCTGACGATGAAGCCCTCCACCTTCAGGCGCGAGATCAGGATCAGCGCCGGGTTCTTCAGCGGCAACGGCTGGCCGTCATAGCCGGCGATCATGCCGCAGACCGCGATGCGGCCGAACGCATTCATCCGCGCCAGCACCGCGTCCAGCACCTCGCCGCCGACGTTCTCGAAATAGCCGTCGACGCCGTCGGGCGTCGCCTCCTTGATCATCGAATACAGCGCCTTGCCGTCCTCGGCCGCCTTGTAGTCGACGCAGGCATCGAAGCCCAGCTCCTGCACCACGTAGTCGCATTTTTCCTTGCCGCCGGCGATGCCGACCGCGCGGCAGCCGGCCAGCTTGGCCAGCTGGCCCACCACGCTGCCGACCGCGCCCGACGCGGCGCTGACCACCACCGTCTCGCCGGCCTTGGGCGCAATGATCTGGTTCAGGCCGTACCAGGCGGTCACGCCCGGCATGCCGACCGGGCCGAGATAGGCCGACAGCGGGATCTTGCTGGTATCGACCTTCTGGATGCCGGTGCCGTCGCTGACGCCGTATTCCTGCCAGCCGAACATGCCGACCACCGAATCGCCCTTGGCGAACTTCGGATGCCGGCTTTCGACCACCTCGCCAACGGTGCCGCCGACCATCACCTCGTCCAGCGGCTGCGGCGCGGCATAGGACTTGCTCTCGTTCATCCGCCCGCGCATGTACGGGTCCAGCGACAGGTAATGATTGCGCACCAGCACCTGCCCGTCAGTGAGTTCGGGAATCGGGGCGGTCTCGAGGCGGAAGTTGTCCGGGCTGACGGCGCCGGTGGGCCGGGAAGCGAGCACGATGCGCTGGAAGGTGGTCGACATGGATATCCTCTTTGATCGGTTGCCTGCAGTCGCCGACGGAGCGCCGCGCCCCGCCAGCCATCGGAAAGTCATCACAACGCGCGGTCGCGGGTCCGCGCTTCGAAGGGTCAGCCGTCGCCGTTGCCCTGCCCGGCCTGGGGCTGGCCGGCCTCGGGCCTGCGCCTTACATACTTGAAGGTGCCCGAGCTGCGCGCCACCACGCGGTCCTCGGCATCGACGATCTGCGCCTCGGCAAAGGCCATCGAGCCGGTGCGGTGGATGCACTGGCCCTGCGAGCGCAGCGTACCGCTGCCCGGCGACAGGAACGTCGTCTTCATCTCGATGGTGACCACGCCGTGATCCTCGCCGGGGGCGGCGGACCTGGGCGGCAGCGAGCGGCAGGCCACCGCCATGCCGACGTCGAGCAGCGTCATCAGGACGCCGCCGTGCGCCATGTTCAGGCCGTTGTGGTGCTGCCGCTCGATCGGCAGCACCAGCTCGCTGCGGCCGCCCTCCATCAGGGTGCAGCGAATGCCCAGCGACTCGACGAACGGGATGGGGATGGGAAAGCCGTACTGCGGTTCGGTCATATCGAGAGTTCCGTGTTCCATGTTGCCCGGCGGCTCTGGCATCAGACGGCGCTGACGCCCCCGTCCACCGCCAGGATCTGTCCGGTGATGTGCTTGCCAGCGTCGCTGGCGAACAGCAGCGCGGCGCCCTTGAGGTCCTCGTCGTCGCCCAGCCGGCGCAGCGGCACGCCCTCGCACATGCGCTCCACCCCCATGCGGGCGAGCGAGCCCTGCGTCATCTTCGACGGAAAGAAACCGGGCGCCAGCGCGTTGACGGTGATGTTGTGCTCGCCCCACTCGCCGGCCAGCGTGCGCGTGAAGTTGACCACCGCGCCCTTCGAGGTGTTGTAGGCAATGGTTTCCAGCGTGCCCGGCGGATTGCCCGACAGGCCGGCGATCGACGCGACGTTGATGATGCGGCCCTGCCGGCGCGGAATCATCGACAGCTTGCCGATGCGCTGGGTCAGCAGGAACAGGCCGCGGATGTTCAGGTTCATTACCTTGTCCCAGGCCTCGACCGGATGGTCCTCGGCCGGGGCACCCCAGGTGGCGCCGGCGTTGTTGACCAGAATATCGACCTGGCCCAGCCGCGACAGCGTTTCCTCGGCGAGCCGGGCGATATCGTCATCGCGGGCGCCATCGGCGACGATCCAGTCTGCCTCGATGCCGCGCTCGCGCAGATGCTGCTGCGCCTCCTGCAGTTCGTCGGCCTTGCGCGCGGACAGCACCAGCCGGGCACCCTGCTCGCCCAGCGCTTCGGCGATCTGCAGGCCAAGCCCGCGGGAGCCGCCGGTGATCAGCGCGGTGCGGCCGGTCAGATCGAACAGCTGCGCAATCGTCTTCATGTCGTCTCCTTGTTGTTTGCCTCTGTCGGGCGAGCGATGATGGCTGGCAAGCGTGGCGCGCTAGAACCAGGCGTCCTGCATGTCCAGCGTGGTACGGTCCAGCGAGGCCAGCAGGTCCAGCTGCGGGCCGGTCTTCGGCAGCTCCCAGTGGAAGAAGTACCTCGCCGCGGCGAGCTTGCCGCGATAGAAGTCCTCGTCGCGGTGCCCGGCCTCCAGCTGCTGCAGCGCCTTTGCCGCCTGCAGGGCCTGTTCGAGCCAGATCCACGCCACCACGGTATGGCCGAACGCCTCCAGATAGACCGAGGCATTGGCCAGCGTCAGGCCGGGATCGCCGGCGCTCCACAGCTTGCCGGTGACCTCTTCGAGCCGGTGCGCGGCAGCCGTCAGTTGCCCGGCGTGCTCGCGCAGTTCCTGCGGACCCTGCGCGGCGCGCTCGATGGTGGCGCGAACCTGCGCGCCCAGCGCGCGGAACGCCGCGCCGTCTTCCATCACCACCTTGCGGCCCAGCAGATCCAGCCCCTGGATGCCGTGCGTGCCCTCGTGGATCGGATTGAGACGGTTGTCGCGGTAGAGCTGTTCGACGTTGTACTCGCGGGTATAGCCGTAGCCGCCATGCACCTGGATGGCCAGGCTGTTGGCCTCCAGGCACCATTGCGACGGCCAGCTCTTGGCGATCGGCGTCAGGATGTCCAGCAGCAGGTTCAGGCGCCGCGCCTCCTGCCCTTGCTGCGCGCTTTCCGCGGCGTGCTGCTCGTCCACCAGCCGGGCGCAGTACAGGTTCAGCGCCAGGCCGCCTTCGACATAGCTTTTTTGCGCCAGCAGCATGCGGCGCACGTCGGCATGCTGGACCAGTGGGATTTGCGGACTGGACGGGTCCTTGCCGCCGGGTCCGACCGGCCGGCCCTGGGGGCGATTGCGCGCGTACTCCAGCGCGTGCAGGTAGCCGGTATAGCCCAGCATCACCGCGCCCAGTCCGACGCCGATGCGGGCCTCGTTCATCATGTGGAACATGCAGGCCAGGCCCCGGTGCGGCTCGCCGACCAGATAGCCAATCGCGCCGGCCTTGCCGCCCGGACGGTGCCGCGTGCCCTCGCCGAAATTGAGCAGGCAGTTGGTGGTGCCGCGGTAGCCCATCTTGTGGTTCAGGCCCGCCAGTACCACGTCGTTGCGCTCGCCCAGCGAGCCGTCCGGATTGACCAGGTACTTGGGCACGATGAACAGCGAGATGCCCTTGACGCCGGGAATCAGCTTGCCGTCCGGGCCGGGAATCTTGGCCAGTACCAGGTGCACGATGTTGTCCGCCAACTCGTGCTCACCGGCGGAAATCCACATCTTGTTGCCGCGTAGCCGGTATTGCGGCCCCAGCGGCGATTCGCCTTCGTACTCGGCGCGCGTGGCGATGTCCGACAGCGACGAGCCGGCCTGCGGCTCGGACAGGCACATGGTGCCGAAGAAGCGCCCTTCCAGCTCCGGCCGCACGAAGGTATCGACCTGCGCCGGCGTGCCATGCGCCAGCAGCAGGTTAGCGTTGCCGATGGTCAGGAAGGGATAGGAACTGGTGCCGACGTTGGCGCCCTTGAAGTAGGCGAAGCCGGCTTTCTCCACCACCACCGGCAGCTGCATGCCGCCCAGCTCGTAGTCCTGCCCGGCGGCCATCAGGCCGGCGTCGCAGAAGGCGCGCAGCGCGGTCTTGACCTCGGGGATGATGGTGACGGTCTCGCCGTCGAAATGCGGCTCCTGCTGGTCGTTCTTCTTGTTATGCGGCGCGAACAGGTCGGTGGCGATCCGCTCGCAGGTATCGAGCGCCGCGTCGAAGGTCTCGCGGGAGTGATCGGCGTAGCGGGGAATGCGGGTCAGCGTCTCGACATTCAGCCACTCGTACAGCATGAAGTCGAGGTCGCGGCGGGACAGGATCAACGACATGGTGAGGTGCCGCTCCTTGGAAATCAGGTTTGGGGGATGGCGCGCTTGGTGCACTACCCTCTCCCCCGGCCCCTCTCCCGCAAGCGGGCGAGGGGAGCAAACCCTTGGCATGGCCCCGCCAGCGCGCGAGCGAAGCGTGCCGATGGTGTTCCCCCTCTCCCGCTTGCGGGAGAGGGCCGGGGAGAGGGCAAGCGGGCGTCTCTCGACGCCCGACCGCCCTTACAGGACCTCGAACAGCCCCGCCGCGCCCTGGCCGCCGCCGATGCACATGGTCACCACCACATGCTTGACACCGCGGCGCTTGCCCTCGATCAGCGCGTGGCCGACCAGACGGGCGCCCGATACCCCATACGGGTGACCCACGGCGATCGCGCCACCATTGACGTTCAGCCGGTCCATCGGAATGCCCAGCTTGTCGGCGCAGTACAGCACCTGCACCGCGAACGCCTCGTTCAGCTCCCACAGGCCGATGTCCTCGACCTTCATGCCGGTCTTCTTCAGCAGCTTGGGCACCGCGAACACCGGGCCGATGCCCATTTCATCCGGCTCGCAACCGGCCACGGCAAAGCCGCGGAACACGCCCAGCGGCTTCAGGCCACGGGCCTCGGCCACGCGCGCGTTCATCACCACCGCAGCGGAGGCACCGTCGGAGAACTGCGACGCATTGCCGGCGGTAATCACGCCGCCGGGCATGGCGGTGCGGATCTTCGACACCCCTTCCAGCGTGGTGTCCGGGCGGATGCCCTCGTCGGCGTCGACGGTCACTTCCCGGGTGACGATCTGCCCCGTGGCCTTGTCAGCCACGCCGGCCAGCACCGTCAGCGGCACGATCTCGTCCTTGAAGCGGCCCGCTTCCAGCGCCGCCGCCGCACGCAGCTGGCTTTGCACGCCGTACTCGTCCTGGCGCTCCTTGGAGATGTTGTAGCGCTTGGCGACGTTCTCGGCGGTCTGCAGCATGCTCCAGTAGATTTCCGGCTTGTTCTTGACCAGCCAGCCTTCCTGGATCATGTGGCGGTTCATTTCCTGCTGCACGCAGGAGATGCTCTCCACCCCGCCGGCGACGAAGATGTCGCCCTCGTCGGCGATCACGCGCTGCGCGGCCATCGCGATGGTCTGCAGACCCGACGAGCAGAAGCGGTTGACGGTGGCGCCCGGCGTGGTGACCGGACAGCCGGCGCGCAGCGCGATCTGGCGCGCGATATTGGCGCCGGTCGCACCTTCCGGATTCGCGCAGCCCATCAGCACATCCTCGACCTCCCCCGGCTCGATGCCGGCGCGCGCGATGGCGTGCTGTACCACATGGCCGCCCAGGGTGGCGCCGTGGGTCATATTGAAGCCGCCCTTCCAGCTCTTGGCCAGGCCGGTCCGTGCGGTGGATACGATGACTGCCTCGTTCATGTCTTGCTCCTCGGTATTCTCTCTGGTGTCTCTTGTCTAGGATCGGGCGATCAAGCCGGTGCCAGGTCCGCTCGCAGCAGGTCGGCCGACTGCAGGCGCTGCACGCCGGCGGCCGCCAGCCGTTCCCACGCGGCCTGCAACGAGCCCTGCAGATCGATGGCGCGGCAGGCGTCCTCGATCACCGCCGCCTCGAACCCGGCCGCGCGCGCATCGAGCGCGCTCCAGGCGACGCAGTAGTCGGTCGCCAGGCCCACGCAGAACACGCGCCGCACGCCCTGCTCGTGCAGATAGCCGGCAAGCCCGGTGCGGGTCTTGCGGTCCGCCTCGACGAAGGCGGAATAGCTGTCGACTGCGCGGTGATGCCCCTTGCGCAGCAGCAGCCGCGCGTGCGGCACCTCCAGCTGCGCATGCAGCGCCGCGCCAGGCTCGCCCTGCACGCAATGCGACGGCCACAGGACCTGCTCGCCGTAATGCAAGGTGGTGGTCTGGAACGGCTCGGTGCCGGCGTGGCTGGCGGAGAACGAGACGTGATCGTCCGGATGCCAGTCCTGCGTCAGCACCACGTGATCGAAATGCGCAGCCAGCCGGTTGATCACCGGCACCACTTCATCGCCATGCGGCACGGCCAGCGCGCCGCCCGGCATGAAGTCGTTCTGCACATCGATCACAAGCAGGCAGTCCTGCCCGCCGTAGCGTCGTTCCATCGCGGTTCCTTGCCTCGCCCTTGCGCCGATGCCTCAGCCGTTGAAGCCCTTGCCTTCCGCCGCCAGCTTCTCCAGCAGCGGGGCCGGTTGCCAGGCCTCGCCGTGATAGCCCTTGGCATAGCGGCGCATCGCCTGCAGCACGTTGTACAGGCCGACCTGGTCGGCATACAGCATCGGGCCGCCGCGGTGCAGCGGGAAGCCGTAGCCGGTCAGATAAACCATATCGATGTCCGACGCCTTCGAGGCAATGCCCTCTTCCAGGATCTTCGCGCCCTCGTTGACCAGCGCGAACACCAGGCGCTCGACGATCTCCTCATCCGAGATCTTGCGGCGCGTGATGCCCAGGTCCTTGGAGTGCTGCACGATCATGTCGTTGACCTGCTGGTTCGGGTACGGCTTGCGGTCGCCCGGCTTGTAGTCGTACCAGCCCGCGCCGGTCTTCTGGCCGAAGCGGCCCAGCTCGCACAGCAGGTCGGCGGTCTTCGAATACTGGATGTCCGGCTTCTCGACCGCGCGGCGCTTGCGGATCGCCCAGCCGATATCGTTGCCGGCCAGGTCGCCCATGCGGAACGGCCCCATGGCGAAGCCGAACTTCTCGATCGCCTTGTCCACCTGCTCGGGCAGCGCGCCCTCGTCCAGCAGGTAGCCGGCCTGGCGGCTGTACTGCTCGATCATGCGGTTGCCAATGAAGCCGTCGCAGACGCCGGAGACCACGGCGGTCTTCTTGATCTTCTTGGCGACCTGCATCACGGTCGCCAGCACGTCCTTGCCGGTCTGCGCGCCGCGCACCACTTCCAGCAGCTTCATCACGTTGGCCGGGCTGAAGAAGTGCATGCCGACCACGTCCTGCGGACGCTTGGTGAACGAGGCGATCTTGTTGACGTCCAGCGTCGAGGTGTTCGATGCGAGGATCGCGCCGGGCTTGGCGATTTCGTCCAGCGTCTTGAACACGGTTTCCTTGACGCCCATCTCCTCGAACACCGCCTCGACGATCAGGTCGGCGTCCTTCAGGTCGTCATAGGACAGCGTGGTGGAGAGCAGGCCCATGCGCTGCTCGACCTTTTCCTGCGTCAGCTTGCCCTTCTTCGCGCTGTTCTCGTAGTTCTTGCGGATGGTGCCGATGCCGCGGTCCAGCGCTTCCTGCTTCATCTCGAGGATGGTCACCGGAATGCCGGCGTTCAGGAAGTTCATCGCGATGCCGCCACCCATGGTGCCGGCGCCGATCACGGCCACCTTCTCGATCTTGCGGGTCGGCGTGTCCGACGGCACGTCCGGAATCTTGCTGGCGGCGCGCTCGCCGAAGAAGGCGTGACGCAGCGCGCGCGATTCCGGCGTGTTGACCAGATACATGAAACCTTCGCGCTCCAGGCGCAGGCCCTCGTCGAAGGGCTTGAGCGAGGCCGCCACGGCATCGACGCACTTGGCCGGCGCGGGGAAGTTCTTCGCCACCGCAGCCACGGTATTGCGGGCAAAGGCCAGATAGCCTTCGGCGTTCTCGTGGCGCACCTTGATGTCGCGCACCTTCGGGTGCGGACCGGCAGCGGCGCCGACCTTGCTGGCGAACTGGATCGCCGCCGGCAGCACGTCGCCCTCGACGATCTCGTCGAACAGCTTGCTGCCGACGAACTTCTCCGACGGCACCGGGTTGCCGGTGACGATCATGTTCAGCGCGGCTTCCAGCCCGATCAGGCGCGGCAGACGCTGCGTGCCGCCCGCACCCGGCAGGATGCCCAGCTTGACTTCCGGCAGCGCGATCTGCGCGCCCTTGGATGCGACACGGTAGTTGCAACCCAGCGCCAGCTCCAGGCCGCCGCCCATCGCCACCGAATGCACCGCGGCCACCACCGGCTTGGTCGAGTTTTCCACCACCTTGATCACCGAGTGCAGCGTCGGCTCCTGGGTCGCCTTCGGCGTATTGAACTCGCGGATGTCGGCGCCGCCCGAGAACGCCTTGCCAGCGCCAGTGATGACGATGGCCTTGACGGAGGCATCGTCCAGCGCGCGGGTCATGCCATCGACGATGCCCAGCCGGGTGCTGTGGCCCAGGCCATTGACAGGAGGATTGTCGAGCGTGATGACGGCGATGCCGTCCTGAACCTGATACTGCGCTGTCATGCTGGTTCCTTTGGTGTCTTGGGTTGTCTCGGATTCGAATTCTCGAATATTGTTGTTCTTCCGGCCCGGCGGCAACGGAAAAGCCGACCGCTCAGCCTGCCGCCCGCAGAAGAACGCAGCGCGCCCTTGCATGCCGGAGCGAAACAAGCATACACAAAATAGAACGGTCGTTCAATTTCAATTTTGGAGCGGCGATTCCACGGCGGGCGCGGGTTTCCGGGCGATGGGCATAAGCCATGCGGGGGCTGCATGGTCGGGTATCGCGCCGTGCATGGGCGCGTTGGGAAAGGATGCGCTGGAGGCCCTCTCCCCCGGCCCCTCTCCCGCATGGCGGGAGAGGGTAGCAAACCCGGAGGTGCGTCTTGATCCTGTCGGTGTGCTCCCCTCGCCCGCTTGCGGGAGAGGGGCCGGGGGAGAGGGCAAGCGAGCGCATGAACGACTGCCTGCGCCACGACCACCCTCAAACCTCCAGCCACTCCTTCCGGATCTGCGCATTTGCCTTCAGATCGACCGGGCTGCCCTCGAACACGATGTGCCCATGCCCCATCACATATACCCGCTGCGAAATATCGAGCGCGATGGCCAGCTTCTGCTCGATCAGCAGCACCGACACCCCGCGCTCCTTCAGCACCTTCAGATAGTCGCCCACCTGCGCGACGATCATCGGCGCCAGCCCTTCGGTGGGCTCGTCGATCAGCACCAGGTCCGGGTCGCCCATCAGCGTGCGGCACAGCGTCAGCATCTGCTGCTCGCCGCCCGACAGCACCCCGGCCACGGTGTTTTCGCGCTCGCGCAGCCGGGGGAACAGCGAGAACATGTCGTCCATCGACCAGCGCGGCGTCGCCTGGCTGCGATTGCGCTTCTCGCCAAGCATCAGGTTCTGCCGCACCGTCAGCGTGGGGAAGATGTCGCGGTTCTCCGGCACGTACCCCAGCCCCAGGTGCGCGATCTCGAAGGTGCGCTTGCCCAGCAGCTCGGTATCGCGGAAGCGCACCGAACCCTCCGCCTTGACCATGCCGAGAATGGCCTTGGCCAGCGTGGAGCGGCCCACGCCATTGCGGCCCAGCAGCGCGACGATCTCGCCCTCCCCGATATGCAGGTCGACGCCGTGCAGGATGTGGCTCTTGCCGTAATAGGCGTGCAGCCCAGTGACTGTCAGCCTTGGCGCGGCCATCATCGCGCCTCCATGGTGGCGGAGGCACCGTCCGCTGGCGCGTGCTCGTCCAGCGTCGTGCCAAGATAGGCTTCCTTGACGCGCCGGTCGGCGCGGATCTCCTCCGGTGTGCCGGTGGCAATCACCTCGCCGTAGACCAGCACCGAAATGCGGTCGGCCAGCCCGAACACCACGCTCATGTCGTGCTCCACCATCACCAGCGTCTTGCCGACGGTCACCTTGCGGATCAGCTCGACCGCGTGATCGCTCTCCGAGCGGCTCATGCCCGCCGTCGGCTCGTCCAGCAGGATCACATCCGCGCCGCCGGCGATGGTGATGCCGATCTCCAGCGCACGCTGCTCCGCGTAAGTCAGCAGGCCCGACTGCGTCGCGCTGCGATGCTGCAGCCCGATCAGCTCCAGCACCTGCTCGGCCCGCTCGCGTGCATCGCGCAGTTCGGCCAGCCGGTGCCAGAACGAGTACTTGTACCCGAGCGACCAGAGCACCGCACAACGCAGGTTCTCGAAGACCGTCAGCCGGTGGAAGATGTTGGTGATCTGGAAGCTGCGCGACAGCCCCTTGCGATTGATGACGAACGGCGGCAGGCCGCCAATGTCCTCGCCGTTCAGCCGCACCGTGCCCGAGGTCGGCGCGAAGCGGCCCGAGATCAGGTTGAAGGTAGTGGACTTGCCGGCCCCATTCGGCCCGATCAGCGCGTGCCGCTCCCCGCGCGGAATGGTCAGGTCGACGCCGCGGATGATCTCGGTCTTGCCGAAGGACTTGCGCACGCCGCTCAGTTCCAGCGCCGCACGGCCCCCGCGCACCGATGCACTGCTCGCTGCATTCATGCCCGTTCTCCGCTGATTTCCGCCTGCAGGCGGTCCCACTGCGCCCGCGCCTGTCCGCTGGTCAGGCGCCATGCGCCCAGGCCCACCAGCCACAGCACCGCCGCCACGCCCCAGGGCGCGAGGGTACCCGCATCGAAGCCGATGCCGAACAGCGACATGGTGGTGCCGTTGGCGTAATCCACCTGCACCTTGTAGACCAGTTCGACCGTCAGGATCACCGCCGCCAGCAGCACGATGCCCGCCAGCGCGGCGCGGCCGTAGTACGGCAGCATCGCGCCCAGCTTCCTGCGCGCCAGCAGCGGGAACTGCAGCATGATGAGGCTGGCCAGGCCGCCCGGCACGAACATCACCATCAGCACGAAGAACAGGCCCAGGTACAGCAGCCAGGCCTTGGTCAGGTCGGACAGCGCGACCGCGAACAGCACGAAGACGATGGCACCCAGCACCGGGCCGAAGAAGAATCCTGCCCCGCCGATGAAGGTGGCCAGCAGCACGCCACCCGAGCGCACGGCGCTGACGTTTTCGGCCGAGACGATCTCGAAGTTGATCGCGGCCAGCGCCCCCGAAATGCCGGCGAAGAACGCCGACAGGATCAGCACCAGGTAGCGCACGCGCTGCGTGTTGTAGCCGATGAACTCGGCCCGCTCCGGGTTGTCGCGCACCGCATTCGCGATACGCCCCAGCGGCGTCTGCGTCCAGGCGTACATCAGCGCCATCGACAGCAGGCACCACACCGCGATCAGGTAATAGACCTGGCGCCCCGGACCGAAGGTGATGCCCAGGAACGGTTCGCCCACCACCCGGTTGGTCGAGATGCCGCCTTCGCCGCCAAAGAACTCCGGGAACATCAGCGAGCTGGCGAATACCATTTCGCCGATGCCGAGCGTGATCATCGCGAAAGTGGTGCCGGACTTCTTGGTGGTCACATAACCGAAGATCACGCCGAAGAAGGCCCCCGCCACGCCGCCCACCAGCGGCAGCAGCGACACCGGCAGCCAGACCGTGCCCTCGCCCACCATGTTGAGCACGTGCACCGCGATGAAGGCGCCCATGCCCGAGTAGACCGCGTGGCCGAACGACAGCAGCCCGGTCTGCCCGAGCAGCATGTTGTACGACAGCGCGAACACGATCATGATGCCGATCTGCGACAGCAGCGTGATGGCGAAGCCGCCGGTAAAGATCAGCGGCAGCACCAGCATCAGCAGCGCGGTCATGCCCCACAGCAGCCAGCGGCCCAGGTTCAGCGGCCGGTAGCGCATGGTTTGCCCGGCTTCGCCCCGGGTGCGGGTCTGTTGCATCGTCCGTTCCATGTCAGCTCTCCCGGGTGCCCATCAGGCCGCGCGGCCGGAAGATCAGCATCAGCACAAGCAGCAGGTAAGGCAGCACCGGTGCCACCTGCGCCACCGTCAGGCGCCACAGCGAGTAGAACGGCGTCTCGCTGGTCACCGGCATGCCCAGGCTCTCGAACAGGCCGGCCAGCGACGCGTCGATCGTCACCGCGAAGGTCTGCAGCAGGCCGATCAGGATCGAGGCAATGAAGGCGCCGACCAGCGACCCCATGCCGCCCACCACCGCCACCACGAAGACGATCGACCCCACCGACACCGCCATCGACGGCTCGGTGACGAAGGCATTGCCGCCGATGACGCCGGCCAGGCCGGCCAGCGCGGCGCCGCCCCCGAACACCAGCATGAAGACCCGCGGCACGTTGTGGCCCAGCGCCTCCACCATCTCCGGATGGGTCAGCGCCGCCTGGATGACCAGCCCGATGCGGGTGCGGGTCAGCACGAGGTAGATGCCCACCAGCATCGCCAGCGACACCAGCATCATGAAGGCGCGGTACTTGGGAAACGACGAGGTGAAGATGGTGAACAGCGGGCCGTCCAGCACCTCCGGAATGCGATAAGGCACCGCCGCCAGGCCCCACACCAGCTTGACGCCCTCCTCGATCAGATAGGCCAGCCCGAAGGTGAACAGCAGTTCGGCGACATGGCCGTATTTATGCACGGTACGCAGGCCGAAGCGCTCGACCAGCGCCCCGGCCACCGCGACCAGCAGCGGCGCCAGGATCAGCGCCGGCCAGAAGCCGACCTTGGTCGATATCGAATAGGCGAAGTACGCGCCCAGCATGTAGAAGCTGGCGTGGGCGAAGTTGAGCACGCCCATCATGCTGAAGATCAGCGTCAGGCCGGACGACAGCATGAACAGCAGCAGCCCATAGCTGATGCCGTTCAGCAGGGAGATGATGAAAAATTCCACGAGCTGTCCTTGCAACAGGCCCCACGGCCATAACCGTTGGCGTCAAGGCCGGGGCGGTGGCATGGTTGACCCGGCGGCCGCCCGCCGGGGTCGGGCAGGATACCACCGGAGCCACGTGGGGAGCAGCGCCGGGACCGCGGCGCCAATCGCTCCCGGCACTCCCGTCAGCGCGGCGGCATCAGCCCGCCGGCCGCTTCATCTTGCAGGTGGTCGGCTGCGCGGCCACGGAGGCATCGAGGACGGCGTTGGTCTTCCAGCCGTATCCGGTGTTCTCCTGGTCGAACCGGACCTCCTTGCCATCGACCTTGGTCCAGGTAGCGATGGTCAAGGGCTGCTGGGCCTGGTGGTCGCTGGCGCGCATCTCCACCGTGCCGTTCAGGCTTTCGACCTTCATCCCTTCCATGGCCTTGGCGACCTTGACCGGATCGGTCGAGCCGGTGTCCTTGATCGCCTTGCTCAGCATGGCGATGCCGGTATAGGCGGCCATCACGTAGAAGTCGTCGTTGTATTTCTTCTCGTAGCCCTCGACCACGTCGGCACCACGGAAACCCTTGTTGTTCGGGTTGTAGTAGCCGACATAGCGCACCCGCTCGGCGCCGGCCGCGCCCATTGCCGTGGGCACGCCGGTGGTGGCGCCGTAATAGGTGTAGAAATTGGAATCCAGCCCGCCATCCTTGGCCGCCTTGATCAGCAGCGCCAGGTCGCTACCCCAGTTGCCGGTGATCACCGTATCGGCGCCAGCCGCCTTGATCTTCGCGACATAGGGCGCGAAGTCCTTGACCTGCGCCAGCGGATGCAGGTCCTCGCCGACGATCTCGATGTCGGGCCGCTTGCGCTTCAGGTATTCCTTGGCCGCGCGCGCCACCTGATGGCCGAACGAGTAGTTCTGGTTGATCAGGTAGACCTTCTTGACGTTCTTGTTCTGCGCCAGGTAGGTGGTCAGCGCCTCCATCTTCATGTCGGAGTTGGCGTCCAGCCGGAAATGCCAGTAATTGCACTTGCTGTTGGTCATGTCCGGATCGACGGCGGCGTAGTTCAGGTAGACCACCTCCTTGCCCGGATTGCGGTCGTTGTGCTTGCCCACCGCGTCGAGCAGTGCGAGGCCCACCGACGAGCCGTTGCCCTGCACCACATAGCGCATGCCTTGATCGACCGCCTGCTTCAGGATGGTCAGGCTCTCCTGCGGCGACAGCTTGTTGTCGAAACCGACCACCTCGAACTTGTGGTCACCGGCCCACTTGTTCTGGTTGGCCAGTTCGGCGACGTACTGCCAGCTCTTGAGCTGGTTCTGCCCGACCGGCGCCATCAGGCCCGAGAGCGGGTCGATAAAGCCGATCCGCACGGTTTCGGCCGCTGCCGTCCCGGACGCGAGCACGGCGAGCATCGCCGCGCCGCTGGCCAGCGCACGCATTCTGATCATGGAGGTCTCCTTCTCTCTTGTCCTCGGCGGTCATCGTGGTTTCGCCCGCGACGCCGCAGCACCGGGTCAAACGGTCCCTGGTGCGAGGCGCCGCGCCGAAAGCCCATGCGGGCGCGGCTCTGCGGCCGCTGCCCTCTTTCGCTGCCGTCAGGCCGACGGCAGGCGATAGTCCTTGAACTGCTCGCGCAGCTTCAGCTTCTGCATCTTGCCGGTGGCGGTCAGCGGGATGTCGGTGACGAAGGCGACGTCGTCCGGAATCCACCACTTGGCGACCTTGCCTTCGAAGAAGGCCAGCAGGTCCTCGCGGGATACTTCCACGCCGGGCTTTTTCATCACCACCAGCAGCGGACGCTCGTCCCACTTCGGATGCTGCACCGAGATGCACGCCGCCATATGCACGGCCGGATGCGCCGCCGCGACGTTCTCGATGTCGATCGACGAAATCCACTCGCCGCCGGACTTGATCACGTCCTTGCTGCGGTCGGTGATCTGCATGTAGCCCTCGGCGTCGATGGTGGCGACGTCGCCGGTCGGGAACCAGCCGTCCACCAGCGGCGACTGGTCGCTGCGGAAATAGCGGTCGATGATCCAGGGGCCGCGCACCAGCAGGTCGCCGAACGCCTTGCCATCCCAGGGCAACTCCTTGCCCTCGCCGTCGACGATCTTCATGTCGACGCCATAGATCACGCGGCCCTGCTTTTCCAGAATCTTCTGCTGTTCCTCTTCCGGCAGGTCCTGGTGCCTGGCCAGCAGCTTGCAGGAGGTGCCCAGCGGCGACATCTCGGTCATGCCCCAGGCGTGGATCACCTCGACGCCCAGCGCCCTGAGCGCGGTCATCATTGCTGGCGGCACCGCGGAGCCGCCAATCACGGTGCGGCGGAAACTGGAGAAGCGCAGTTCGTTGGCCTGCACGTGCTGGAGAAGCCCCAGCCAGACGGTCGGCACGCCCGCGGAGAACGTCACGCCTTCCTGCTCGAACAGCTCGTACAGCGACGCGCCGTCCAGCTTCGCGCCGGGAAACACCAGCTTGGCGCCGACCAGCGGCACCGAGTACGGCAGCCCCCAGGCATTGACGTGGAACATCGGCACCACCGGCAGGATCACGTCCTTGGCCGAGCAGCCCAGCGCATCGGGCAAGGCCGAGGCGTAGGAGTGCAGCACCGTGGAGCGGTGCGAGTACAGCGCGCCCTTCGGGTTGCCTGTCGTGCCCGAGGTGTAGCAAAGGCTCGACGCCGTGTTCTCGTCCAGCTCCGGCCATGCGTAGTTGCCGTCCTGCGCCTCGATCAATTCCTCGTAGCACAGCAGCGGCACCTTGGCCTGCTCCGGCATATGGGCGCGATCGGTCATCGCGACCCAGCCGCGCACCTTGGGACAATGCTGCGCGATGCCCTCGACCAGCGGCAGGAACGTCAGGTCGAAGAAGATGTAGCCGTCCTCGGCGTGATTGACGATATAGGCGATCTGCTCGGGAAACAGCCGTGGGTTGATCGTATGGCAGACCGAGCCCATGCCCGACACGCCGTAGTAGATCTCCAGATGGCGGTAGCCGTTCCAGGCCAGCGTGCCGACGCGCTCGCCGGGCTGCACGCCCAGCGCGCCAAGCGCCTGCGCCAGCTTGCGCGCCCGCAGCTCGCACTCGCGGTAGTTGTAGCGGTGCAGATCGCCCTCGGTACGGCGCGACACGATCTCCGTGTCGCCGTAGTAGCGCGCCGCATGCCGGATGATGGAGGAAATGAGCAGCGGCACGCCCATCATTTGACCCATCAATGCCATCGGTCTGGTCTCCTGTTCTCGTAAAGTCTGCTGCTTGGCGACGCGGGGCGTCGGACTGCGCAATGCGATGCGCTGGGGTCGGCAAATCGGACTGCGATGTCTGGGGACTGCCTGGAACTGCTGGAAAACCGGCCACACCCTGCCGCCGGCAAAGGACGCCGCGGCAAGCCCGGCCGCGTGCGAGCAAGCCGGAGATGGCGTTGACGGGGCGGAATCGGCCCCCGCGCCGGGTGCAAAGCGAACAACCGTTCGATTTTCAGGGTAAAGGATTGCCGCTACCGGGAACATGGCCGTGAATCGGGCGGTCAGACCGGAAGCGACGTGGCGTGCAAGTACAATACTGCCAGCCATGTTGCGCCTCAACATGTCGTTTTCCCTAGCCTGCAAGCGCACTTCCAAGGTGCGAAGGCCCGACCCGAGCGCGCTGCCGCACATATCGATGCCGACCTCCCCCGACACTTCCAACCCTTGGCAAACCGCGGCGGATGCCGGCAGGCACGGCGAACCGCAGGCCGGGCAGCAAGCCGCCGGACAGGCCGCCTCTGCCGCTTCCGGCGACGCCGCCCCGCCCTTCAACGTCCGCCCCGGCTTCGCCGAACTGGGCGAGCGCTATTTCACCCGGCTGCGCCCCACGCCGTTGCCTTCGCCGTATCTCGTCAGCGTGTCGCCAGCAGCGGCATCGCTGCTCGGCTGGCAGACCGCTCCCGGTCAGCCCGGGTCGCCGGCAGAGGTGCCGGGCTTCGAGGCCTTCGTCGACGACTTCGTCGGCAATCGCGTCGCCGGCTGGGCCGATCCGCTGGCCACCGTGTACTCGGGCCACCAGTTCGGCGTCTGGGCCGGGCAGCTCGGCGACGGCCGCGCAATTCGCCTCGCCGAAGCCGACACGCCGGGCGGACCGTGGGAGATCCAGCTCAAGGGCGCCGGGCTCACCCCGTATTCGCGGATGGGAGACGGCCGCGCCGTGCTGCGCTCGTCGATTCGCGAGTACTTGTGCTCGGAAGCGATGCATGCGCTCGGCATCCCGACCACGCGGGCGCTGTCGCTGATCGGCTCCGACGCGCCGGTACGCCGCGAAACCATCGAGACCGCAGCCGTGGTGACGCGGCTCTCGCCCACCTTCATCCGCTTCGGTCATTTCGAGCACTTCGCCGCGCATGACGACGTTGCCTCGCTGCAGCGGCTGGCGGATTTCGTCATCGACCGGTTCCTGCCGGAATGCCGCGATCTCGCGCAAGGCGGCAGCGGAATGTCCAGCCCCTATCAGGCCCTGCTGCGGGAAGTCGCGTTGCGCACCGCGGACCTGATGGCGCAATGGCAGGCCGTCGGCTTCTGCCATGGCGTGATGAACACCGACAACATGTCGATCCTTGGCCTGACGATCGACTACGGCCCGTTCGGCTTCCTCGACGCCTTCGACGCCAACCATATCTGCAACCACTCCGATACGCAGGGACGCTACGCCTACAGCCAGCAGCCGCAAGTGGCGTTCTGGAACCTGCACTGCCTGGCACAGGCGCTGCTGCCGCTGTGGCTGCGCCGGCAGGACGACGGCTCGGTGGCCGAAGCAGACAAGGAGGCAGCGATCGAGGCGGCACATGCGGCGCTCGACCCGTTCCGCGACCGCTATGCACAGAGCTTCTTCCGTTGCTACCGCGCCAAGCTGGGCATCTCGACAGGCGACGACCGCGAGGACGAGACGCTGCTGACCGACCTGTTCCGCCTGCTGCACACCCAGCGGGTCGACTACACGCTGTTCTGGCGCAATCTCGCGCACGTCTCCGCACAAGGCGGCGAGCGTGATGCGCCGGTGCGCGACCTGTTCTTCGACCGTGCGGGCTGGGATGCATGGGCGGAGCGCTATCGCGTGCGGCTGCGCGCGGAAGCGTCGGACGATGCGGCGCGCGCCGTTGCAATGCGGGCGGTCAACCCCAAATACGTGCTGCGCAATCACCTTGCGGAAACCGCGATCCGGCAGGCGCGGGACAAGGACTTCAGCGAGGTGCAGCGGCTGCTGGCGGTGCTGTCCCGCCCGTTCGACGAGCAGCCCGAGGCCGAGTCGTACGCGGCATTGCCGCCTGACTGGGCGTCCGGCCTGGAAGTGAGCTGCTCGTCCTGACGCCACGTCCGGACGCCCCAGCGGCATCCGGGGTCCGCGACCCTGCGGCGGCGGCGCGATTCCGCTATTCTGCCGACTTGACGCAAAGCGACTGGAGCGAGGAAACCATCATGCCTATTGCCAAGACCGAAGCCGAATGGCGCGCCCAGCTGACGGAAATGGAGTACCGGGTGGCCCGTGAAGCGGGCACCGAGCGGGCCTTCACCGGCCGCTATTGGGACCACTGGGAACCGGGCATCTACCGCTGCATCGGCTGTGGGACGCCCCTGTTCGAATCGACCACCAAGTTCGACGCCGGCTGCGGCTGGCCGAGCTACTTCCGGCCGATCAACGGTGAGGTCATCGACGAGCATATCGACCACAGCCATGGCATGGTGCGGGTCGAGGTACGCTGCAAGGAATGCGGCAGCCATCTGGGCCATGTCTTCGAGGATGGCCCGGCGCCGACCGGCCTGCGCTATTGCATCAACTCGGCTGCGCTAAAATTCGACGACCGCGAGCCGGAGCCCGGCAGCGACCCGGGTACGGGCCCGGCCTGATCCGCCCGCCGACAACCACCATCGACATTGCCATTGCCCTCGAGCGCGCCGGCCGCGATGCCGGCGTATCGAAGGCGGTACCCCACGACCGCATGAAATTCCTGTTCGATCTGTTTCCCGTCATCCTGTTCTTTGTCGCCTTCAAGGTGTCGGGAATCTTCGCCGCCACGGCCGTGGCCATCGCCGCCACCATCGTGCAGATCGGCTGGGTCTGGCTGCGGCATCGCAAGGTCGAGCCAATGCAGTGGATCAGCCTGCTGATCATCGTCGTCTTCGGCGGCGCGACGCTGCTGCTGCACAACGAAACCTTCATCAAGTGGAAACCGACCGTGCTGTACTGGCTGTTCGCCGGTGCGCTGCTGGTCTCGGTGGCGGGCTGGCGCAAGAACCTGATCCGCGCCATGATGGAGAAGCAGATGCGCCTGCCCGACGCGGTCTGGGGCCGCCTGAACACCGCGTGGGCGGCGTTCTTCGCCATCATGGGCGTGCTGAACCTGTGGGTGGCCTACCAGTTCTCCACCGACCTGTGGGTCAACTTCAAGCTGTTCGGCAGCATGGGGCTGATGCTGGTGTTCATCATCGGCCAGAGCGTCTGGCTGTCCCGCCACATGCACCAGGCGGACGACCCGCTGGGCGAGGAACTGCCGCGCAAGGCGCGCGACTGACCGCTCATCCTCCGTCTCTCCTCCCCCTCTTGCCGCAGCACCGCAACATGACCGACTCTTCCCAGACCACCGCCCCCACCGCCGTCGATCCCGCCGCACCGGTCGCCCAGCAGATCGAAGCGCTGCTGCGCGCCGCGCTGGCGCCGGGCGAGCTGGCGGTGCGCGACGACAGCGGGCTGCACGCCGGGCATCCCGGCGCGGCGGGTGGCGGCGGGCACTATCATGTCACCATCGTCAGCGAGCGCTTCGCCGGCCTGAACCGCGTTGCGCGTCATCGCATGGTGTATGATGCGCTGCGCTGCCTGTTCCCCGAGCGGATCCACGCCCTGGCCGTCGCTGCCTATACCAGCGCGGAACGCAGCGAACGCTGAATTCGGCCACTGGCGGACAGCAGTAGACACAGGGCCAGCGGCGCCAACAGGGCCGGTCGCGATGCGGCCAGTACGGCAACGCCCAACTGATCACCGGATCATCGGACCACCGGACCACCAGCCTTCCCCAGACTTATCCATACTGACTCCATGAAGACTTCCGTCCTCTCGTTCAGCCTGGCGGCTGTGCTTGCCGCTGGCAGCTTGCCCGTACTTGCCCAGAATGCGGCCGTCGTCAATGGCAAGGGCATTCCCTCGGCAAAGCTGGACAAGCTGATTGCCGGCACCGGACAGCCCTCCACGCCGGAGCTGCGTGACCGCGCCCGCAACATGCTGATCGATCGCGAACTGCTGGTGCAGGAAGCCAACAAGCGCGGCCTGACGCAGAACGCGGACGTGCAGGAGCAGCTCGAGCAGGCTCGCCTGAACGTGCTGGCCGGCGCGGTGTTCGAGGACTACGTGCGCAACCACGGCGCCAATGACGCCGAGCTGCGCAAGCAGTACGACAAGATCAAGGCGCAGCTGGGCAACGGCAAGGAATACCGCGCCCGCCATATCCTGGTGGAATCGGAAGCCGACGCCAAGGCGGCCATCGCCAAGATCAAGGGCGGCGCGAAGTTCGAGGACGTCGCCAAGGCGTCGTCCAAGGACCCCGGCTCGGCGGCCAACGGCGGCGATCTGGACTGGGCCGGCAGCAACAGCTATGTGCCCGAGTTCTCGGCGGCGATGACCGGCCTGAAGAAGGGCCAGATGACCGAAACCCCGGTCAAGACCCAGTTCGGCTACCACGTGATCCTGCTGGAGGACGAGCGCGAGAACAAGGTGCCGTCGTTCGAGGAGGTCAAGCCGCAGCTGCAACAGATGCTGATGGGCGACCAGAACTGGCAGCGCGAGCAGTTCCAGGCGATGATGAAGTCGCTGCGCGACAAGGCGAAGATTCAGTAAGCCATGATTCCCGTGCGGCCTCCATGGGCCGCATGGAACGAAGACGCCGGGTTCCGTGCATTGCGGACCCGGCGTTTTTCGTTGGCGCGCCTAGCGAGTCTCCACCTTCACAGCGATCCCCTCACTGGTGACTGTAATGGGGCCGGGCACGATCTCCTTGCCGTTGATCTGCAACTCCTCCGGCTTGAAGGTGTGCAACGGGTAGTCGTGCAGCAGTTCCTGCGCGACCAGCGATCCCACCGCATTCATCTGCCGGCTGTACTGGCCCGGCACCCCGGTGACCTGCACCTGCTCCACCGACGGGTTGTCCAGTTTGACCGCACGCGCCGTCGGGTCATAGCGCAGACCGCTGCGCAAGGCCAACGTGCCGTTGATCGGGGCGACCTTCAGCAGTGAATTGGTGATCTGGGCATCCACCTGCGTGACGACCCGGTTGCCGTCCGCGTCCAGCGCAAGCCGTGGCCGCGACAGCGTCACGTCGAAGATCTCCGCATAGCGCAACTGGGTCGGAAAACGGCCGTCCAGCGCCTGCTGCAATTCCTGTCGGGTGAAGGTGTACTCGCCAGTCCAGATGTTGTAGCCCGCGAAGACCGGGGCACTGGCCATCGAAGCGGCCAGTGAACACGCAAGCACGGCGCCGATGGCGCAGGTTGTCCGGGCAAGCTCAGAGATCAAGATGACGAGGCTCCTTGGAAACACCGGCGCCGCGCCCCGGCATCGGGCGGCGCACGCCGGAATCAGTAATGCGGGGGAAGCTCGGTCGATTGGGCCGCGCTGTCGGCGGCGCCTGTGGCCGAGCCCACTTGCTGGTATAGCGCCTGCATCTGCTCCTGCAGCAGCTCGATCTGCCGCTGCTGTTTGGCGACGGTCAGGTTCAGCGTCTCCAGAAGATCCTCCTGGAACGCCAGCTTGACTTCCAGATCGGTGATGCGCGATTCCATGGCGTTTCTCCGGTTGGTGCGCCGGCTTGCCGGCGCGGGCATCCGCATTGTACGCAGCCGCGGCTACGGCAGGCGACGCCCTATGCTTGTCAACCAGGGTGAGTTTGTGTACGCTTGGCGCGGTTGGCAGTCCTGCAATCCGCCCTCGTCAGCGCAACGCTTCATATGCACAGTGTCTGACGAAGCCCGGCGGCGCCGGTTCCCCTTGCCGACCCGATCCCGATCCCGACCAGACACCATGCCGATGCGCACCGCCCCTTCCGCCTCTCGTCCGGCCCAACCGGCCGGCGCGAACGCGCGTGCGCAGCGCCAGCGGTCGGCGGCCAGGGTCCGTCTTTCTTCCATCGTCTCTTCTGTCTCTCCGCCGGCCGTGGTGGCCGCAGTAGTGGCAACGCCCGTGGCGCGCGTAGTCGCAGCCGTGGCCTCGCCCCCTGCACGCCAGGTCGCAGCGGTTGCACCGCCGGTTGCCGGTGTTGCACCGCCGCACACCGCCCGCGTCTGACCCGGACTGCCGCTTCCGGTCCCTTGGGACCCCGGCCGGCCAGCCCGTTCGACTTCCGCTTCCGTTGACTGCCCGCGCTGCTGAACAGCAGCGCCGCCAATGCCGTGCGTACGTGTCGCACGCGGCCGTCGGCGTGACGGAAGCCCGTCTTCACTGAGACAGGTGACATCATGAATCTGCAACGACTCGCGCATGGCGCGCGATCGACCCTATCCGCACTGCGCATGCGTTCCGCCCCCGGGGCGGCCTCCGACCTCTCCAGCCGAAACAGCGCCGCCTGGCGCGACGCCGCTGTCGCTCACGGCTCCACCGCGCTGTTCGTGCTGCTGTGGAGCAGCGGCGCCATCGTCGGCAAATGGGGCCTGGCCCATGCCTCGGCCTTTGCCTTCCTGACCTTGCGCTTCGCCCTGGCCTTCGGCGTGCTGGTGCTGCTGGCGGCATGGCGGCGCCGCTGGCTGCCCGAGCGCGGCCAGCGGCGGCAGGTGGCGCTGGTCGGCTTCCTTTTGACCGGCTGCTACTCGATCTGCTATCTGCTCGCGCTGGACCGCGGCGTGACGCCCGGGATGCTGGCCACGCTGCTCGGCGCGCAGCCGATCCTGACGCTGCTGCTGACCGAACGCCGCTTCTCCGCGCTGCGGCTGCTGGGCTTGCTGATGGCCCTGGCCGGGCTCGTGATGGTGGTCTACCAGGGCATCGGCATCGCCGGCACGCCGATCGCCGGCATGCTGTTCGCGCTCGCCGCGCTCGCCAGCATGACGGTGGGCGCGATCGCGCAAAAGGCCGTCAAACAGGCGCCGCTGGACATCCTGCCGCTGCAGTACGCCATCGCGCTGCTGATGTGCCTGGCGCTGCTGCCGTTCGAGCGCCTGCACGTCTCGGCCGATCTGGAGCTGCTGCTGCCGCTGGGCTGGATGGCGCTGGTGATCTCGATCGGCGCGACGCTGCTGCTGTACCGGATGATCCAGGGCGGCAACCTGGTCAATGTGACCAGCCTGTTCTACCTGGTACCGGCCGGCACCGCCGTGCTGGACTATCTGGTCTATGGCAACCGGCTCGCCGGGCTGGCACTGGCCGGCATGGTGACCATCCTGGCCGGACTGGCGCTGGTGTTCCGGCAGCCGGCGCGGCGTTAGCCCGAGTCGGCAAGGAACAGCGCACGATGAAGCGACGGGCGAGGCGATGTCTCGCCTGTCGCTTCGACGACACCCGAACGCGGAGGGGACGCTTCCAGAGCGCTTGGCACGCCGAACCTACTTGATATCTGCCCGATCGCGTTGCGATATCGCCGGCAAGTACGTACAATTGAGCAGACCGCTTGCGAGGCGTCCCACTTAAGGCAATCAGAGCCGGACAGTCGTGCCCCGCAGGCGGTTTTTTCTTGGGGCAGGCCTCAGCTGCCCGCCTCCCACAGCAGCAACCCCTTCTCTCTCCATAGCGCCTCAAACCCCTGCGCTTCCTTCGCGTAGACGCTGGCGACCTCGTTGAAGCAGCTGCGGCCGATAACCTTGCCGCCGTGCAGGATGACGACGACGGGGCCAAGATGCGTCACCTCCCAGGTCAATACCACTGAATTAATGTCGGTCTGGTGCGTGTTCGATTTGAAGATCGCCTTGGGCTCCATCAGCGTGCCATAGATGCCGCGAATGAACTTCAACGATATCCCGTGTCGGAAGAATGCCTTGTCCAGGCTGGCGACCTTGACGACAAGCGGCAGGTCAGGAAGCCCTAGATCCACGTAGCGCTGCGGGGTCGTTCCGATCTCGATAGCGCGGCCCATGATCGTGTGCGCCTTGTCGGAGAGCAATGTCTCGTACGCAGTCTGGATAAGGATGTCGAAATTGCGATTCTTCATGGGCTTTCTTGTGTGAAGCCCAGATTGTAGAAACGCTGCAAACGTCGACGGCAACCTAGCGGTTAGCGGCGCCCGATAGATGTCTAGCCCCCTGACAAGAGAGATGCGACGCGATCATCCGCTTCAACGACCCCTTTCAGCGGCGGCGCCGCGCCCACCGCGTCAGCAGCGCACCGATCAGCAGCCCGGCGACCAGCGCGACCGCGGGGCCGATCCAGGGCGCCCAGGCGCTCCACGCCGGCCCCGCGTCCGCCGCGCCCTGCGCCGCATAGCCGGCCGTGCCGACCACCGTGCCGAGCGCTTCCCAGTCGGTACGCGCGAACTGCGTCATGCCGGCGGCGTCATCGATGCCGTAGACGCAGATCTCGCCGCCGGGCAGCTGGCAGAACCGCTCGGCGGGGCACCGCGTCAGGATCTGCGGCGCGTCGCCGGTGCCGCAGCGCGCGCCGGCGCTGCGCAGCACCTGCAGCGTGACGTCGGGGTGTTTGGTCAGTTGCTCGGGCATGGGCGCTCCCGTCCGGTGATGGCATACTGCCATTCCCCGCAGTATGGGACGCTGCCGCGCCGGTCGCCAGCGCTGCGCTAGCCGCCTGCACGGACCACGAAGGTCTGCGTGGTGGTGAACGGCGTCAACTCCCCGCCGCCACGCGCCGCGCATCGCATGCCGTTCATGGCACGGCGCGCCGCGTCGTCCACCGGCCGCCATCCCGATTCCTTGTCCACCGCGCTGCGCGCCACCGTGCCGTCCGCGCCGATCCAGACGCGCACCGTGACCGAAACCGGCTTGCCCGGCAGCGCGCTGACCAGCGTCAGGCGTGGCTGCGAGCAATTGACGTTCAGCGGCAGTCCCTCCCGGTAGCTTACCGGCGCCGGCTGCTGCGGGCGCGAGGACGTCTCTTCATGGCGGCAAATGGCTTGCCGCTCCGCGAAGACGGCGCGCATGGCGCGCACCGTGTACGGCTGCATTGCCGCGCCAGCGATCCACTTGCGCGCCAGCGGTTCGGGCAGCGCGGCGCGGACCAGCGCCGCTTCCTGCGGCTCGAGCTGAAAGGTCAGATTGCCGGACGCCAGCCGCGCGGCGCGGGCCTGCTGGATGCGGGCGCCAGCGGCGGTGGCGAGGAAGTCGGCCAGCGCCACGAACTCCTCGCGACTGAAGTCCTTCGCCAGCGGATAGCCGATGCGGTTGGCGACCTGCCGGGCGTCAAGGGCCGTCACGCACGCCGCGCGCTGCGCGGTGAAGCTGGCCGTCTGCTGACGCACGGTGCCCTGCGCGGCTGCGATGACCTCACCCACCGCTACCGCCTCGGAAACCTGCTGCGCGGCCTGTTCCAGCGCGGGATTCGATGTCTGCGCACCGGCGAGGCCCACCGGCACCGCGAAAGCAAGGGCGGTCGCATAGGCGGCGAGGGTCGCGGTGACGGTCGCAACCGGCCTCTCAACGCAACCCAGGCGGATTGCTGCCTGCATCCTTCGCATAGGGATCGTCCTTTTCAATCGGGGCGGCCGCTTCGATCTCGGCGGGCCATTCCGGAACCTTGCAGGAGCGCATCACCAGCGCCCGGCAGCACGCAAGCAGCAGGTTGTACGGCCACATCAGCCAGTAGACCGGCTTCAGGCCGGCATCGTTGGCGAACACCCGCTCCAGCCCGGCGCCGAAGCGCTCGCGCCGGCCGTGCACCGGCATGCAATATCGCACCCGCCCGACCAGGTCGCGCGGCCCCTCTTCCATATACCGCCGCAGGAACTCCCAATGGGCCCGCAGCCGGTGCGTATCGACCTCCCACAGCGAGAAGGCAAACTGCTCGCGCACGGTCACGCCATCCCGATCCATCACCAGAGCGCGAATATCGCGCACCGGCTGCGCGCCGGAACAGCGCCCCAGCGTGAAGACGATCTCGTCCCACGGCGCGCTCAGCACCGTACCGTCGAGCCGGAACGCATGGACCATCCGGTTGCGCCGGTCCAGCCGGATGGGATAGTGGGTCAACCGTCCGACCTCCCGGCGGGCCATCCAGACCGACAGCGCCACCAGCGGGCCGAGCAACAGCAGCGCAACGCCGAGAAAGCCGGCGACCATGCCCCGTGTATAGAGGCCCAATGCGAGCGGGCGGGCGGCCGCCAGGCACAGCGCGACGAAGCCGCCGACGCAGACGGCGGTAACGACGATCGCCATCAGCGTCAGCGCGCCTCGGCTGTCATACCAGCGATCGACCGATTCCAGGAAACTGGAGTTGATGCGGATCACGCAAAGCTGATCGTGCGGCTCGACATCGAGCCGCTTTCCCTGCCACAGCCGGTGCGCGCGCTCGTCGTCGGTCAGGGGCCGGTTGACGCGATACCTGCGCACCAGTCCGGTGAAATCCATATCAATCCTTGGTTGCGAGCTTCAGTTGCTCCATCTCGCTCTCGGTGTCGGCGTAGCGCTCGTCGGCAAGGCTGCCCCAATAGCAGCGCTCCAGCCAGTCCTGGATCTTGTCGTCGGCAAGCCAGGCGATCAGGCCGGCGATCACGAACATCGCCACGGCGAGCAGAATGCCCCAGCCCGTCGCCGCGGTGTAGACGGCCCACACCATCAGCAGGCCGGCGGCGGCGGACAACACATAGAGCCCGCCGACCACCATATTGCCCTCCGAGAATTCAAGCCGTGCCTGGTTCAGGTCCAGCACCGCAACGATCACGCCGCCGACAGCGGTGGCGCGCCGTCCGACATTCTCCAGCATCTTCGCCAGCGAGGCGTCCAGCGCCCGGCCGAAACGAAGTCCGAAGGTCACTCGTGCCTTGGCATACTTCGCCATCAGTTCGATGATGCCGCCGGCAACCCCCACCACGCCGCCCAGCACCCGTCCCCAGGTGTCCGCGGCCTTGTGGTCCATGGTGTCTCCGGTATCGCTCCACAGCTTGATCAGCAGCACGATGTCCAGCACGGACGCCACCGCGCCGACGCGCACATCGGTGTTGACCACGGACTGCCACGCGCCCGGCAGGCGCATCAGCGCCATGTCGTTGGGCAGCCGGATCGAGCGCGCCAGCCACGCGCTGCGCTGTGCCTTCGTCAGGCCGGCCGGCATGTTGCTCAGGTGCGCCGGATCGACCAGCACCAGGAAGGTCTTGCCGGTGCTGCCCTCCATCTGGATGCCATGCACCTCCAGGCGGCGCAATTCGAGTTCGACGGGATCGAACAGCGCCCTGCGCGACGGTACGTCGTGTCCGGCCTCCGCGCTCAGCTTGCGGATCTTGCGAATCAGCTCGCGGCGAAAGACGCGGGGCTTGTCTTCCACGCGCACCGGCACCATTGCCTGGCGCGAGATCATGCCAAGCAGGATGGCTATCCCCTTGACCGGCCCATCGACCGTGATCTTGCCGAGCACCGCCGCGAGCGGCCCGTTGATTCCCATCATGAAGTTGGCGATCAGGCAGGCCGCGCTCTCCGGGTTGGACACCCGCTGGAACGAGAAATCGTAGACCTTGATCAGCGACGGCCAGGACAGGCTCCACGGGTCCAGGCCACTGGCCTTGGCCTTGGCCGCCTCCTGCAGCACCGCCTGCTGGTTGAAGGCAAGCGCGCGCATCAGCAGGTTCTTCTGGTCGTCCGGTGTTCCCTCCAGCCATTCCTTGTACAGTTCGAAGCAGACCGGCTTGTCCTGCGTATTGCCAATGCACAGCATCACCGCGCCGGTATACGCCTCGCCGCTGGGCATATTGGTTTCGTCGTAGTTGCTGGCGAACACGTTGGCCATCGACTCGCTACGCATCCAGTCGCGGTGTGCGGTCGCAAGCGGATAGATGGTGGCCTTGTTGAAGGTGTCGAGCGCCCGGTCGAACGCTTTCTGGAACGCATCGCGGGCCGCCTCGTCATAGCGGCGGCTGCCGGTCAGCATGCGGGTTTCGTACTTTACCCACGACTCGCTGCGTGCCCGGCGCAATTGCGACGGCGGCCCCTCGCGGTACGTCTCGGCCAGGCTGCGATACTGCTCCCGTGCCTTGTCGCCGCCCAGCCACTCGGCCAGCGCCTTGCCGGCCGCCATGGTGGATGCATCCATCATCGGATTGGCGCTGGCGTGCGGGTCCGCGGTCCCGTATATCTCGATGTTCTCCGCGCTCTCCTGCGCGGCGCGCATGACTTCCAGCTCCGCATGGTTGCCGATCGACTCGCGGATCGACAGGATGGCGCTGGACACCGCCAGCTTGCGCGCCCGGTCCGGGTCCTCGTAGAGGAAGTCCTCGTAGCGCTCGTGCATCAGCGGATCCAGTTCGGAGGCGATGCCGACCGGGTCCCACAGCGCGGCGAGCGCCGGCTTCCACGGCTTGGCCGCGCCCTCGGCCCACTTGAACAGGTCCTCCTGCTGCTCCTTGCAGCCGGTGAAGCGATGCGGGGAAAACTGGAACGCCGGATAGGCGGTGATGACGATGGTGTCCAGCGTGACCACATCCGGGTCGCTGGGCGTGGCGTCCTGCGTCGGGGCAGGCGTGGCACGCGGTCCTTCGGCGCCGAACTCCGCCACGAGCCGGGCCGCGTCCGCGAGCGGCGCGACATGCGGCAACGTCGCACCGGTGCGCCAGCGGTCGATGTCGATCCGGCGCATATGCTTCTCGCGCCAGGACTGCTGGCGATGCCGTGTCTTGACTTCGTCGGTCCACAGCACATCCGAGAAGCCGATCCACACCGGGCCCGCAACGTGCGCGTCCTTGACCGTGATGCAGCGCGCGATCGCGGCGTCCTGCCGGTTGGAGCAGCTGAAGGCGATGTCTTCCGGCAGCGGCGGCGCCGGATCGTTGAAATCGAACTCGTACAGGTAGCCGCCATCGGCCACCACGTACGCGGACCATGTCCCGCGCTTCTCGTTGAAGACGTACAGATACCCTTCCCGCAGCAGCCGCAGCGTATAGCGCGCCTCGCCCTCGGGCAGCGGGATGTTGGTGACCTTGTCGCCGAACTGCGGATCGAGTGCGGGCGGTACCGGTGTGTACGGCTTGCCGCGCGCGTTGTTGCCGGAGCGGCCGATGGCATAGCGTACCGGCAGGATAGGCAGGCCCTCCTTGTCGCAGAACGGACACTTGGCGGGTTGCTCGATGGCGGCGGCTGTCATGTCGCTTGTTCCCATGAACGGTGAGGGCTGGACTCCTTTGCGGGGATACCCAGCGGGTCGTCGGTCAGTTCGGCGCAGGCGCCGACATAGCTGATCTGCCCTGCCGCCGCCCTTTCCAGGGCGGCCCTCAGCAGGGGGTGATGTTGCGGTCCGCCGGGGATGGCGAGGGCCTGCACCGCGAACAGGCGCCGATCCGCCTCGTCGCGCAGGCCATGTCGATGCAGCGCCTCGGCCAGCCCCGCGTCGAGCTGCTGCCCCAGCAGCACCGCGTCGCCGCGCCGGCCGGCGCGCGCGAGCATTTGCAGGCAGCCCTGCACCATGCCGGTCCGGCGCAACGGGTCCAGCTGTGCCGGACGAATCCGCAGCGGCAGAAACGGGTCCTGCTCGCAATCGCGCCAACGCAGCCGTCCCAGCGGATCGATCCAGTGCCATTGCTCGATCGGCCCCATCACCGCGTCCAGCTGCGCCTTGCCGCTGGTATTCGTGCTGCCACCGCAAGGCTGCCTCGATCAGGCCGACCCGGCCGGCGCGATTCAGCGAATCCAGCGGCAACAGCAATGGCATCAGCCGCGCGCGGGTTTCCATGCCGGACGGCACCAGCGCGCTGGGAGACGCCGCGGGCGGCAGTACGGCCAGCGCCGCCGGCCCCAGCTTCAGCGGGCTGAGCACGACATGGGTGAAGTCGTCGAGAAAGCGGTGATGGAGATCGAACATCACGCTCAATCCAGCGGTACCAGTGCGTCGCCGCGCGACTGCGCGCCTCGCAATTTGAACTCGCAGGCGCCCAGGTCGCCGCTGGGCAGCGCCGTGCCGGCCGCCGCGCCTGCCGGGCCGACGAAGCGGTGCCCCGCGCCCTTGAACTCCACCTTGCCCGGCGCATGCAGCTCGATCTTGCCGGCGAGCATGCGAATCTGCGCGCCGGCCGCGTTCAGCAGCACATGTTGCTTGCCCTCTACCGCCACGTTCGCCTGCGTGGACGCCACGGTGACCTTGCCGTGCGCCGCATGGCGGCTGGCACCGGCGAGGCTGGCCACTTCCACGTCGCCGCGGGCGGCGTGGAGGGCGATACCGACCGCATCGCCGCCCTGCCCGTCGGTGTACAGGCTCAGGCCCTGTGCCACGGCCACCGCGAGGTCGCGTCCCGTAGCGACGTTCAGGTCCTCGCCCGCGACCAGCGTGGTATCGGTACCGGCGACCAGCACCGCATCGGCCGGGGTCGTCACGGTCACGCCCGCCGCGCCGCTGACCACCAGATGGGGCTCGGAGAACGCCGGCACGCTGGCGCCGTCAGCACCGCTCGCCTTGCTGCGCAGCACGTCCAGGCCGTTCTGCAGCGACTTCAGCGCGGGCAGCGAGGCCGCATCCCCGTCGCCCGGCAGCGCGGCCTGCTGACCCGCTGCCTGCGTGGCGAGGCCGTGCGCCAGCGCAAGGCTGTCCTCTACCTGCGCGACCGCCGTTGCCGCCTGCAGCAGCGGCTGCTGCACGTTGCCTGGCTCCGCGGCGATCAGCAGACCGGCGCCAGCGCGCACGCTGCCGCTGCCGTCGGTCGCCAGCGCGGCGCCGTGTCCCAGCGCGGCACCGCGGGCATTGTCGCGCTGGTGCAGATGATGGCCCAGCGCCAGCGCACTGCCGGCCTGCGTGGTGCACAGCAGCGTGCGGCTTTGTCCCGGCGTGTCGTCGAACACCAGCTGGTTGTAGCCGCCATCGCCGCTCTGGCTGGCGGACAGGGCCTGCGTCTTGATGCCCGACAGCACCGCGTCGTGGGCATGGGCCGGGTCCTGCTCGCCGTCGCCGGCGAACCAGGCGGGCGCGTTGCCGGTCGCGTTGGCGGCGCCAGCCTGCTGCCGGTTGACCTGGGCATCGGTCTCGCCGCGGCCGTTATAGGCCGCGCCCACCACCACGGGCCGATCGATATCGCCGTTGACGAACTCGACGATCACCTCCTGTCCGACGCGAGGCAGTGCCACCGCCCCCCAGTTGTCGCCGGCGACCGGTGCCGCCACACGCAGCCAGCAGCCCAGGCTGCCGCGCGCCGGCGCGTTGTCGTCCCCCGCCGGATGCGACTGCCGGCTCGCCGAGCGCGCGCCGCGCTGCCAATGAAACTGGACCTTGATGCGGTGATCCCGATCGGTATGCACAGGCTGGCCGTCGCCGACCACCAGCGCGGTCTGACCGCCTCGTACCGTCGGACGGGGATGCAACAGGCGGCCATCCTCCCCGCGCAGGGCCGGGCGATATGGCACGCCGACACGGAAGGCATCGAACCGGTTGCGGTACAGCGGTTCTTCCCCATTGCCGGCAGCCGCGGCGTGACTGCCCATCGCCGCGGGCAGACCCGCAGGCAATACGGCCGCCAGCGCCCTGGCAAAGCGCTCGTCGAAATTGTTGCGCGCCTCGTGCGTGACCGACATCACCGCAAAGCGGCGCTGCCCCGCTTCGTCGGCGTCGTGTTCAAAGTGGTCGCGCAGCTCGAAGACGGTGCCGGGAGCCAGCGTGCGCACGGTGCCCTCGCCATGGAAGAGCTTGTTGCGCAGCTCCAGCGATTCCATCGCCACGGCCGCGAGCCGCTCGGCGTGCGCGGCATCGGCAAAGGCGTATTGCCCGGGATAGTCGGTGTCGAGGAGAAGGCCCGCGTGTTGGCCGTTGTCGTGATGGGTCGCCAGCGAAGCGGTGCGCAGCGAGGCGCTGCGATAGTCCCAGCTGGCCACCTCGATCGCATTGGTCTGCCACTGCCGCTGGCTCTGCCAGCCGGTGACGACGTCCTCGCTGGCGGTCACGTCGGCGCGGCCGAAGCGGATCACCGGCTGTGCATTGTCCGCGAAGACCTCGTTGCGGTCGGCGATGACCATCCGGTGCACGCCGAGCGCATCGCCATCGGCCGTCTCGTGCTCGAAGAAGTAGAACAGGCCCTCCTGCGCCAGCAGCCGGGCCACAAAGTCGAAATCGCTCTCGTCGAATTGCGTGGTGACGCTGCGCTTCGGATAGCGCGACGAATCCGCGAGCGACCAGCGCCACGCCGGCACCAGCCGGCCCTGGCCACTGTAGTTGGCGAAGACGCTCTCGACGATCTGGATCACCGACAGGTCCTGGAACAGGAAACTGTCGCGCCGGTAGCGCAAAAAGGCCAGCCAGGGCTCCACCACCAGCCGGTAGCGCGCGAGCCCGCCATTGGCTCCCAGGCGCTCGAACGAGGTCACGTGCCCATGCAGCGGGCGCGGCTCGGTGCGGCTGCGCTGCGTCAGCAAGTCGATCCGAACGGGCTGGCCGAGCAAGGCGGTGGCGTCCAGTGCGGCGTAGTCCGACAGCGCCGTCAGCTCGATCCGGAACCCGCCGCCGTCCAGCCGTTCCCTGGCCTGCATGCGCTCGGCCAGCAGCACATCCGCCCCAAGCGGCGTGGTCAGCCGCAGCAGCCTGTCGTGCTGGACAAAGGTAGAGCGCCACAGCGCCGCCAGCCCCTGTGCGACGTCCTGCCCGCCCTTCTGCGCCCACTCATGCGCCATCCCGCCCGGAACATCCATCGCTGCCTCGCCTGTCGATATCGGACTGTTCATTCCCGGCCAGCCGTCAGTTGAGCCTGAAGCGGAACGCCCCGCTCTTGCCCACGCCGACCTTGATGCGCCGGATTGCCTCGCCCTCCGCCATCCGCGCCAGCACCGACTGGGCGATCTCGGGCAGCAGCGTGCCGTTCAGGATGTGGTCGACGGCGCGCGCCCCGGTATCCACCTCGGTGCAGCGCTGCAGCACGGCCTCGGTCACCGCCTCGTCCCAGCTGAATTCGGCCCGATGGTTCTCGCGCACGCGGGCGGCGATCCGCCCCAGCTTCAGCTCGATGATGCCTGCCAGCGTGTCGTCATCGATCGGGTAGTACGGCACCACCTTGGTCCGCCCGATGAAGGCCGGCTTGAAGGTCTTGTACAGCGTTGGCCGCAACGTCTCGACCAGCGCGTCGGCATCCGGCAGCTCCTTGCCCGTCTTGTTCAGGCACGCCTGCATGATGGTGGCCGAGCCGGCGTTCGAGGTCAGGATGATGATGGTGTTGCGGAAATCGATGGTGCGGCCTTCCGCGTCTTCCATCCAGCCCTTGTCGAAGACCTGGAAGAACATCTCGAGCACGTCCGGATGCGCCTTCTCCACCTCGTCCAGCAGCACCACGCTGTAGGGATTGCGCCGGACCGCCTCGGTCAGCACGCCGCCCTCGCCATAGCCGACATAACCGGGCGGCGATCCCTTGAGACCGGAAACGCTGTGCGCTTCCTGGTACTCGCTCATATTGATGGTGATCAGCTTGCGCTCGCCGCCATACAGGATGTCGGCCAGCGCGAGCGCCGTCTCGGTCTTGCCGACGCCCGACGGTCCGACGAACAGGAAGACGCCGCGCGGCTTGTGCGGGTCCTCCAGATTGGCCGCGGCGGTCCGTACACGCTGGGCCACCGCATCGAGGGCATGCGGCTGTCCGATGACGCGCTCCTGCAGCAGCGGCTTCAGTTGCAGCACGGTCTGCAGCTCGTCCTTGACCATGCGGCCCAGCGGGATACCGGTCCATGCCGACACGATCTCCGACACCACCTGCCCGTCGACCAGCACCGGCACCAGCGGCCGCTCGGCCTGCAATTCCCGCAACTCCGCCTTCAGTCGGACCAGCTCGCCGCCCTCGTCCTTGCCGTCCTTGCCGTCCTTGCCGCCTTGCGCCATGGCGCCATCGCGCTCGCGCAGCAGCGTCACGATGCGCTCGACCAGCCCGCGCTCCTTCACCAGCTGCGCCTCGCCCGCCGCGATGCGCGCGCGCAGCTGCTCCGCCGTGTTGCCCAGCTCGGCGAGGCGCTCGCGCTGGCGTCCACCGTCCGCCGCTTCCCGCTGCAGCGCAGCCACCTCCGCTTCCAGCTGCTCCAGCGCCTTCTGGTCCTGCTCGATGGCGGCCGGCGTTGCACTCTGCGCCAGCGCCACCCGCGCGCAGGCGGTATCCAGCACGCTGACGGCCTTGTCGGGAAGCTGCCTGCCGCTGATATAGCGGTGCGACAGCCGTACCGCCTCGGTGATCGCTTCGTCCAGCACCCGCACGCCGAAGTGGCGCTCCATCAAGCCGACCATGCCGCGCAGCATCGCCGCGGCCAGCGCTTCGTCCGGCTCCTCGACCTTGACGACCTGGAAGCGCCGCGCGAGCGCCGCATCCTTCTCGAAATACTTCTTGTACTCGGCCCAGGTGGTGGCGGCAATGGTGCGCAGCTCGCCGCGCGCCAGCGCTGGCTTGAGCAGATTGGCGGCGTCGTTCTGTCCCGCCTGCCCGCCGGCCCCGATGATGGTGTGCGCCTCGTCGATGAACAGGATGATCGGCTGCGGGCTGCGCTTGACCTCGTCGATGACATTACGCAGCCGGCTCTCGAATTCGCCCTTGACGCTGGCGCCGGCCTGCAGCAGGCCCATATCGAGCGAGCGCAGCGTGACGCCGCGCAGCGGCGGCGGCACGTCGTCGGCGACGATGCGCAGCGCCAGCCCTTCCACCACGGCCGTCTTGCCGACCCCGGCTTCCCCCGTCAGGATCGGGTTGTTCTGGCGGCGGCGCATCAGGATGTCGATCATCTGCCGGATCTCGCCATCGCGGCCGATCACCGGATCGATCCGACCCTCACGCGCAGCCGCCGTCAGATCCACGGTGAACTGGTCCAGCGCGGGGGTGCTCCCCAGCGCGCTCGCGCGCCCCTGGCTCGCGGCACCGGCCGATTCATCGCTGCCCGCCTCCGCCAAGGCGACCGCCTGGCCGGCCTCCTCGGACCCGCGCGCCAGCTCGGCCAGTTCGTGCTTGAGCCGCTCCACCGGAAACTGGGCGAAGCGCGGCGAGCCTCGCTCTGCAAGCGGTGCCAGCGACGGCTCCGTCAGCAGCGCAAGCAGCAGATGGCCAGAGCGGATACGGGTGGTCTGCGAATCGAGCGAGGCGATCAGCCAGGCATGTTCGAACAGCTTGGGCAGCCATGGCGAAAACGCGGGGGTGCGGACATTGCCGTCCTTGAAGCGCCGCAGCTCGCTGTCCAGGTCCGCCTGGAACGCCTGGACGTCGATGCCACTGCTGCGCGCGACCAGCGACACATCGCTGCGCGAGTTCTCCAGCAAGGCCAGGAACAGGTGCTCCAGATCGACCTCGTAGTGGCCGCGCGCCATGCACAGCGAGGCCGCGCGCTCCGCGGCCTGCCGGCTGGTCTGGTTCAGCTTGGCGATCAGCGTCTTCAAAGGGGTTGCCATGTTGGCATCAGCTCCGGTCGATCAATGAAGGGAAGACAAGGTGTAGTGCGCCTCGCTACGGTCGTGTGGCGCGGGACGCGAGGCGATGAAGGCGTCCCAGCCGATCCGTCCGCCGGCCCCCCCGCCCGAACCGCCCAGGCTGCAGCCTCTGACGTCCTCGCGGCGCAGGATCGGCCTGACCTCATACTCCTGCGTCGCGCCGCCCAGCGCCATGAGCATCTTGCGCAAAGCGAAGGCGCCGGCGGCACCCGGCAGGAAGGCCTGGTAGCGCTGGCGGGATAGCGGGCCGATCCATACGCGCACGCGCAGATCGCGTTGCCACACGCGTTGGCCTGCCAGCGCCGTGGCGCCGAGCACGCCATTGGCGCCGCCCAGGCGTGACCATTGCGCCTCCGGCACGCGATACCAGCCACCGACGAACTGCTCGATCCGGACCGGCACGCGGAAGTAGTCGGTCAGCACCTGCTGCAGGTAGGCGGCGGACATCGGCCGCTGGCGCAGCGCCGTCGCGTAGCCCGCCAGCGCCTCGTCGTGGACCGTACCGGGGCCCCGGCGCATGGCGCCGCGCACGGCGCCATCGCCCGTCCCGCCCAGCGATAGCAGCAGCGGCAGATAGTGGCGGCTGCGGTCCACTTCATAGTGGAATGGCAGCCGGTACTTCTTCCATGCCTGATAGAACAGCGCAGCGGCGCGGTTGGAAAAGATGTCGAAGAACGCGCGCGCCGCGCCGTCCCGCCGCATCGTCTCGCGCTCGGCGACGATTTCCGTGTAATGCAACGGCAGCGCCCCCTGTCCGCCGAGCAGACCGAAGAACGCTGGCGTCAGCGTGACCGTGTCGATGCCCTGTGCTTCCAGCGCCTGCCGGAACGCCTCGTCATCCTCGAGCGCGGCCGCCGGCAAGCCGCTGGCCTCGATCCGCGCGATCTCGCTGGCGGGAAACGACAGCGACACGGCGTTGGGGAACCGCATCCGGCTGGCAAGGCGGTGCTCGGGCGTATCCGCTTGCCGCCCCGCTTTGCCATCCACGCCAGCATCGCGCGCGAACAGCAGCTCCAGCAGCCGCACGGCCTGGAAGAACTGGAAGCGATACGGCTGCGCCAGCAGCCGCCGGATCACGCCAGGATCGATTCGCCGCTTCGCGGTGCGCATGCAATCAATTCCTTGCCGGTGCGGCGCGATACGGCGACGAGCTGCACGAAGCTGTTCAGATGGACATACAGTCCGAAGAAGTGGTCCATCACCCGGATGAACCGATGCATGCCGGTGCCGACGAAGGCCTCCTCGTCCAGGGTCAACTGCACGCGCAGGCCGCGCACGAAGGTCGCGAAGGGCTTGCCGGACAGCCATTGCGTGGTGGGCTCGCAGTGCAGGCCCACGATGCCCTCGATCTGCCGGGCGGAAATGCCGTTGTGCGCGGCGTCATGCAGACGCAGCATCTCCTTGAGCGGCGCCAGGCCTTCCTGGACCAGGGACAGATGGTTCAGCGCCAGCAGCGAAATCAACCGCCACTGCGCCGCCCGGCCGCCGGGCAGCCGCAGCGACGGGGTCGGCTTGCGCAGGAAGCGGATCGTCCGGGCGATCGAGCTGCCTTCCATCGTCAGGTCGCCATCCACATGCCCGAACGACAGGCTGGCCGGCAGATCGCGATTGGTGCAGGTCAGGCCGATGCTCAGCGTGTCGGTCTGGGGACGGGCCGGGTCGAAATCGAGATCGACGAGGGAGATCTCGGTCTCGTATCCGGGGCTGCGCGCGGCGACCAGCGGGTCGCGCCGCGCCAGCCAGAAATGCCCGCTGCGATTGGGATCCTCCGCGTGGTGCAGCGAGTAGAACGGGCGGAACTCCACCACGTCGTTGCCCGCCGCGCTCTCCCGCACCAGTTGCACGCTGTCGATCGAATAGACCTCGTAACCGTGCGCGCGCCGCCCGTCGGCCACCACCGGATAGGCACTGGCGGTGTGCTCGATGCGGATGGGATCGGCCTTCTGTGCGAACAGGTTGACCACCGGCGTGCAATGCAGCCGCAGGTTCTCGGCCTGCAGGCCCTCGAGCAGCCGTGCGACATGGGAGTCGGCACGGATCTCGGTGATCACCAGATGCAGCTGGAGCTGACGCGTCGCGCCGCCAGGCGGCAGCGCCTTGCGCAACGCCGCCAGGTCGATATCGAGGAAGTTGAACTTCTCGGCGAAGGCGAAATGCTCGCTGAGCAGCCGATAGCCCGGATGCGAGCGCGCCGGCGTGTCGATCAGCGCTTCGTCGGCAGCGAAGCCGACCTCATGCAGCGGCACCGAGGCAAGCCGCTGCCAGACGCCAGGACGGCTCCCTTCCAGATAGGCGGCCCCGACCTGCAGGCACAGCGCGTCGCCCAGCGCGGCGACAAACGACGGCTCGCCATCCAGATAGACCCGCACCCGGTCCATTGGCAGCTGTTCGAAGCCGCCCCGCTCGCCCGCATAGTCCAGCGTGATCGACACCGCGCCAGTAGCCCCCTTGGGCAGCATCGCGGCGGCCGGCGCGGCAACGGCGGCGCGATAGCTGGCCGCGGCGATGCGCACCGGCGCGAACGTGACGTCGTACGCCGTGCGGAAGCGGCACTCCACCCGATTCACGGCGCGCGTGGTCAGCATGGTGCCGCGCGGTACTGTCAGCGGTGCCGAGAGCTGGGCCGCGGCGCTGCGCACGTCGAAATGCGCGATGGAGCAGGACGGAAACGGCCGCAGGTAATGGGGATACATCACCTCCAGCAGCGACTCGGTCAGCTCCGGGTAATCATCGTCGAGCTTCTTGGTGATTCGCGCCGTCAGGAAGGCGAACGACTCCACCATCCGCTCGACATGCGGATCGTCGCAGCCGTCGGCGGACATGGCGAGCCGGCCGGCGATCTTCGGGTATCGCTCGGCGAAGTCACGCGAATACCGGCGCAGATAGGCCAGTTCACGCTCGTAGTAAGGCAGAAGCTCTTCCATGCGGATCCGAATAGGGTCGCCTCAGGCAGGCGTCGCGGCGGGTCGTTCCGGTTCCGCTCAAGCGCGCCCGCGCGAGACCGAATACTGCAGCGTCGATGGCTGCAGCAAGGCGTCGAAGCTCACCGGCTCGCGCGCCGGACCGACCAGCAGCATCGCGCTGATGCCAAAGCAAAGCGCATTGGTATGGCGCTCGGTGACATCCAGCGACACGGTGACGTTGCGCAGCCGCGGCTCATGGCGCTCGATCGCCTTCGTCAACGACTGGCAAATGGTATTGCGGTCGTAGTAGCTGGCCAGACTCAGTCCGGCAAAATCGTTCAGCCCATAGGTCAGCAGCGAGCGCCGGCATTCCGGGCGGCCGTCCAGTTGCGCCTCGTCGATGACGATGCGCGTGTTGAGCAGCGCCTCGATATCGCGGGCGACCGTGGCTTTCAACTCCTCCAGCGTCAGCTGGCGCATCGCCGTCGGCAACGGCGCGTGCGGCTCGTCGTCGAACAGCTTGTCGAGCAGGCTGGGTTCGAATCCCTTCATGACCGGGCGGGCAAGGCGCCGGCATGCCGCCCTGCGCGCCGCGCGGGCACGCCGCACGGGCGCCCGCTGCGCGAAGGGCCGGCACGCCGGCCACTTGCGTCAGACCGAATAGGTCTTGTCGTTCTTGGTCAGGCTCCAGGCGCCCTGCGAATTTCCGCCCTGGTTGCCGCCGATCTTCTGCTGCGTGTACTTCCACTGCACGGCGGCGTACTTCAGCGAGAACCGGTCCGTCGGCAGGCCTTCGGACGCAACCTTGGCGTCCACCGCGCCCAGGATGGCGTTCTTCAGCTTGATCTCCAGGTACTTGACGCGCTTGCCCTCGCCGTCGGCGCGCATGAAGTCGATGGTCACTTCATCGAAGGTGGTGCCACCCGAGGCGTGCTGGTACAGCAGCGGGCTGACCACGTCCATGTCCTTGGTGAAGATCATTTCGCCATGCTCGCAGCGCTCCGCGGTATGACCGCCCGCGGTCGATGCGGTGGCCGAGCGCGGCTGCTTGATGGTGTGCTCCCAGCTGAGGACTTCGATCCAGTCCTTGTGATCCTTGTCCTGCGATTCGCCCTTGATGGCCGGGTTGCCGAACTTGATGTAGATATCCTTCATGAGCCCCTCGATCGAGATAGAGATAGAGATACTTTCTTCAACGCTTGGGTGTTGCCTGCTACCTCAACCATCGGCCTTGCCGAAAGGCGCGGCCGATGGATGCCCGTCACGAGTTCGCCGCCTGCGGCAGGTCGGCGACCAGACGCAGGGAAATCGACAACTCGTCGAGCTGGAAATGCGGACGCAGGAACGCCACCGACCGGTAGGCGCCCGGCTTGCCCGGGATTTCCGAAACCTGGATGGACGCCTCGCGCAGGGGGAACTGCGCCTTCTGTTCCTGGCTCGCGTTGTCATCCAGCAGCACATACTGCGAGATCCAGCGGTTCAGGAAGCTCTCGACGTTCTGCGCCGAGGCGAAGCTGCCGATCTTGTCGCGCATCATCGCCTTCAGGTAGTGCGCCACGCGCGAGACCGAGAAGATGTACTGCAATTGCGCGGACAACACCGCATTGGCGTTGGCGCTGTCCGTGTTGTACTTCTTCGGCTTCTGCACCGACTGCGCGGCGAAGAAGGCGGCGTAGTCGGAGTTCTTGCAGTGGACCAGCGGGATGAAGCCCAGATCGCTGAGTTCCTTCTCACGGCGGTCCGTGATGGCGATCTCGGTCGGGCACTTCAGTGCGATCTCGCCATCGTCCGTCTTGAACGTGTGCGTGGGCAAGTCCTCGACCAGCCCGCCGCCCTCGACGCCGCGGATGGCCGCGCACCAGCCGAAATCCTCGAAGGCTGCGGTCAGGCGCGCACCGAATGCCCACGCCGCGTTGCACCAGAGGTACTTCGAATGGTCGGTACCGTCGACATCCTCGACGAAATTGAAGCCCTCGACCGTGGTGCCGTCCTTGGGGTTGTACGGCAGCCGGCCCAGGAAGCGCGGCATGGTCAGCCCGACGTAGCGCGAATCCTCCGACTCCCGGAACGACTTCCACTTGGCATACTCGACCGTGTCGAACACCTTGGCCAGATCGCGCGGCTTGCCCAGGTCGGCAAAGGACTCCAGGCCCAGCAGCTCCGGCGAGGCCGACGCGATGAATGGCGCATGCGCGGCGGAGGCGACGTGCGACATCTGCTCGATGAAGTAGATGTCTTCCGGCTGGCGGGTGATTTCATAATCGCCGATCAGCGTGCCAAACGGTGCGCCGCCGAAGGTGCCGAACTCCTCCTCGTACACCTTCTTGAACAGTGCACTCTGATCGAAGTCGATCGCGGTCTTGAAGTCGCGGACCAGGTCGCGCTTGGTCGCGTTCAGCACCTTGATCTTGATCATCTGCCCGGTCTGCGTCTCCTTGACCAGGTAAGACAGGCCGCGCCAGGTGCTCTCCAGCTTCTGGAACTCCGGCGCATGCATGACCGCGCTCAGTTGCGAGGAGATCAGTCGGTCCAGCTCGGCCACGCGCGCGTCCAGCGTCGCCGACAGGTTGTCGGAGACGACGACCGTACCGTCCAGCACCTCCTTGACCAGTTCTCCGATGATGTCCTTGGCACGGGCGTGCTCGGCATCCGACTTGGCCACCCGGCTCTGCTCGACGATCTCGTCCAGCAGGCTGGCATTGACGGCGGGAGCTGCCTGCGCGGCAGCGCTCTGGGTTTCATGCATCCTGGCCACCCTTCGGTTCGTCGCCGCCCTTGCCCAGTTGCCGCAGCGTCTCGGTATTGGTCAGCACTTCACTGAGCAGATCCTCCAGCTTGTCGTTGCCGGCCAGCTTGTTGCGCAGGTCGGCCAGCTTGGAGCGCGCCTCCAGCAGCTTGCGCAGCGGCTCGATCTGGTCCACCACCGCTTCCGGGCTGAAGTCGTCCAGCGAGCGGAATTTCAGCTCCACGCCGAAGCGGCCGCCCTCTTCCGTCAGCGTGTTGGGCACCTGGAATGCCGCACGCGGCTCCACTGCCGACATCACGTCGTCGAAATTGTCCCGGTCGATGTTGACGAACTTGCGATCGCGCAGCTTGGGTTGCGCGACCTCGGACTGGCCGGACAGATCCGCGACCACGCCGACGACGAAGGGCAATTCCTTCTGCTCGATGGCGTCGCCCTTCTCGACGTCATACGTTAGTTGCACCCGGGGCGGGCGCACCTTCTGCAGGCGCTTCTGCACGCTTTCCTTCTTGGCCATGCGGATTCTCCGGTTGGTCCGGTCGTGGTTGTCTTGGATTGCCCGCCAGGGGCTCGAATAGCTGGCGCGATCAGCGCAGTGCGCCGAACGGATCGCCGTTACCGCCGCGTGCCGGTGCTGCCGGTGCTGCCGGTGCCGCGGCCGCGGGCGCCGGTGCGGACGGCGTGGCCGCCGGCTTCACTGGCACGCGCTTGACCGGCGCCACACGGCGGCGCACCGGTGGCTTGGCCTTCTCCTCGGGGAACAGCACCTGCTCGCCGAGCGTTTCACGCAGCATCTTCGCCAGCAGCTGCGCGTCGGTGCGCACGTCTCCCGCCAGCTCGGTGTCGTCCCGCAATTCCAGCAGCGAGCGGCGCGCCACACGCAGCCCGCTTACCGCGAGAATGCTCTTGGCCTTGCGATCCGCGCCGTCGCGTTGCAACGCCTCTTCCGCCGCCACGATCGCCTGCGGGTATTTCTGGTCGGCGTACTGGATCTGCGCGATCTGCGTCCACGGTTCCTGCCGCGCCGGATTCGCCTTGGCGATCTGCTCGTACAGGCTTACCGCCTGCTCACGCTGGCCGCCCTGCAGCGCAGCCTCGGCCTTCGCCATGCTCTGGTCGAACGCCTCCTCCGATTGCGGACCGGCGACGCCGCCGGTGGCGGCACAACCCGAAAACAATGCGGCAGTGCCGAGTGCAATTGCAATAGAACGTGTAAAGCGAAAATGGAACATGGCTCGATCCGTCGCGCGGCTTGTTGTTGACGTATTTGTTTCTATGCCGTTCTCGTCTTTCTGCGGAAAGCGAAGAAAAGGAATGGAAAGCGATATTGGCCCAATCGGCGCGCAATAGTACACTCTGCGCGTCTTTGCTGACAACCGTGCCGCGAGAAGCCGCAACATGCGCATTCAATGGAATTTAACTCTGTGTTCAGCCATTGATTTAACAATCGGCAAGGCACTTCATAATGTTGCCGCCCGTTTATCAGCCTGCGGCTTCACGTAGCACAAGCAAATAAGAGCAATCCGATTTGTATGACTTTCTTACAATTTTCATTTGCCAGGCAAGCGCTGAAGGCCGCGCTCTGTACCTCTGCCGCATTGGCGCTTGCCGGGTGCGCGGTCGGCGGACAGGTGCTGGCCGGGGCAGCAGGCGGCGCGCTGGAGGCGCTGGGCATCAAGCCGTCCAGTGTGCCCGACGCACAGAAGCCGCCGCGAGACATTCCCCTGCGCCTGTACGCGGGCGCCAACCTGAATGCGGCCAATGACCGCAAGCCGGCGGCCCTGGTGGTAAGGGTCTACAAGCTGAAGGAAGCGACGGCATTCCAGCAGGCCGCCTTCGACGTCTTCGTCGATCCGGCTCGGGAAAAGCAGGTACTTGGGGCGGAACTGGTCAACGTGCGCGAGATCACGCTGATCCCTGGCCAGCGCTACGAAGTGATGGAAAAGGTTGCGCGCGAGGCCGGCGCGATCGGTGTGGTGGCGCTGTTCCGCAGCCCGGCACCACAGCGCTGGAAGTTCGCCTTCGACGCACAACAGGGAGAGAAGTCCGGAATCACCATTGGCTTGCACGCCTGCGCGATGACGCTGACCGCTGGCGAGCCATTGACGCCGAACGATGGCGTGCCGCGCACCGCGCTCAACCTGTTGTCCACTACCAGTTGCAATGCGTGATCGCTGCAATAAGCATCAATGACGACCTGCAATTAAACAATCGGCAAGGCCTATCGTGAGCGATTCCGCCAAGATTCTTTGGGGCGAAGGACTGTTTCTTCGCCCGCAACATTTCCAGCAGCAGGACGCCTACCATGAAGCACGGCTTCATGCGACAGCGCATGCCATTCAGCCCTATTCATGGGGCGTGCGGCACGCGCGTTTCGACACCGACGCATTGTCCAGCGGAATACTTCGTGTCACGGAACTTTCACTGTTTTTTCCCGATGGCGAATGGTATTGCGCGCCCCAGAGCGACGATCTGCCGCCACCCGTGGCATTGAACAGTCTTCCCCCGGGCGTATCGGAATCTGTTTTCCACCTGGCACTGCATCCGATGCGTAGCGCCGGGGGCAATTACCGGGAAGCAGCGGACGGCGCGCCCTCTTCCCGCTTCGTCGGCCATCAGCGCGAAACCGCCGACCTGTTCACGGAGGCGGAGCCCGCCGCCATCATGTATCTGCGCAAAGCCGTCAAGCTGGTGGCCGACGGCGAGCCGCGCGATCAGTATGTGTCTCTGCCTGTCGTCCGCGTGCGCCGTACCGCCACCGGCAGCTTCGAGCTGGATGAGAGCTTCGTTGCGCCGAGCCTGGCCATCAACGCCTCCGCGGTGCTTTACCAGAGGCTGCGCCGGCTGCTGGATGCGCTGCAGGCCAAGGTCAACGCGCTGTACGGCTTTCATCGCGAGCCGTCCAAGAACATCATCGAGTTCCGCTCCGGCGATATCGCCTCGTTCTGGCTGCTGCATACGGCCAACGCGTCCTTTGCCGCGCTGTCGCATCTGTATCACCATCCGGAAACGCATCCGGAGCGCCTGTTCCAGGAAATGCTGCGCATGGCCGGCGCGCTGATGACCTTCTCCAAGTCGTACACGCTGGCCGACCTGCCGGTCTACGACCATCGCGATCCAGGCAAGGCCTTCGCCCAGCTCGACGGCATGGTGCGCGAACTGCTCGACACGGTGATTTCCACCCGCTACTTCGCCATCGCGCTGGACGAGTCGCGCCCCTCCTTCCACCTGGGACGCCTTGACTCCGGCAAGATCGACGACAAGACACGCTTCTACCTGTCGGTGTCCGCCGACATGCCCACCGTCGAGCTGGTCGAGGCCATTCCCGCCCGCTTCAAGGTGGGCGCGCCCGACGACGTCGACAAGCTCGTGCTGTCCTCGATGCCGGGCGTGCCGCTGTCCTATACGCCGCAGGTCCCGCCGGCCATTCCGGTGCGACCGGGCGCCTGCTACTTTGCCGTGGAGGCGCGCGGCCCGCTCTACGAGCGGATGCTGCAGGCCGGCACCATCACCATCTACACCCCGGCCGGTATCCGGGAACTCAAACTTGAACTCATTGCGGTGACGTCATGACCACCACTTCGATGCCCTCGCTGTTTGGCGACACCCCGGCCGGACCCTCCGGCGCCGCGCCGGATTCGGGCGACGCCTCCCGGCATGCGCGCACGCTGCTGGACCTGCTGTACGACGGGTTCTTCATGCTGTTCCTGCTGCGAAATGGACAAGCGCCAGACAGCGCCGACGCGTTCCGCGACAAGGTGCGCGGGTTTCTGGACGAGTTCGATCGCGGAGCGCGGCGGCTGCAGGTTTCCGCCGACGATGTGTTCGATGCCAAGTACGCCTTCTGCGCCGCCATCGACGAGACCATTCTCGCCTCCAGCTTCGCCATTCGCCCCGAATGGGAGCGGCGGCCGCTGCAACTGGTGCTGTTCGGCGAACAGCTTGCCGGGGAAGCGTTTTTCACGCGGCTGGAGACGTTGCGCGCGCAAGGCGCGCCGCGGCTGCAGGCGCTGGAGGTCTTCCACATGTGCCTGCTGCTCGGATTCCGCGGCAAGTACATCCTCGAAGGGCCCGAAAAGCTCGCCTATCTGACCGCGCGGCTGGGCGACGAGATCGCGGCGATCAAGGGCAAGCGCGCACCGTTCGCCCCGCACTGGCCGCTGCCGGACAAGATCGCCCATACGCTGAAGCGCGAAACCCCGCTGTGGATCTTCGGCGCCGTGTTCGCGCTGATCGCCCTGCTGGCCTTCGTCGGCGTGTCCACCGTGCTGGACGGGCAGACCGCGGAGGCGATGCAGGACTACTCCCAGGTCATCAAGCTGGGACCGCGGTTCTCGCATCTGACGATCTCCCTGCCCTGACGTCGCCGATCCCCCTCCATCCCCTTTCGAGGTCGCCATGATGCCAACCACGTCGCTGCCGTCGGCCGTGCTAGCCAACCTGCTCGCCCAGGGAACGCGGCTGATCGCCATCGATGCGCCGCTGGCGGAGGCCAACCTGGTCGTCGAGCGCCTCACCGCGCGCGAGGCGGTGTCGCAACCGTTCCTCATCGAACTGGATTGCCTGTCGCCCTCCGCGGCTCTCGATACGGTCGAACTGGCGCGGCAGGAAATCACGCTGCGGCTGATGCTCGCCGATGGCCGCTATCGCGCCTGGCACGGCTTCGTGGTTGACTGCGCGTCCCTTGGAGGCGACGGCGGTCTGGCACGGTACCGCCTCACCGTCGCCCCGTGGCTGGAGCGGCTGCGCGGCCGGCTGGACTGCTTCGTCTATCAGGACAAGACCACCCAGCAGATCCTCGAGGAAGTCTTCGCCGACTATCCCGCCGCCAACTTCCAGTTCGCCATCTCGCAGCCGCTGCGGCGCCGCTCGATCTGTGCGCAGTATCGCGAGAGCGATTTCGACTTCGTCCATCGCCTGCTCGCCGAGGACGGCCTGTCGTACCGCTTCGAGCATCTGCAGGGCGAGGACGACAAACCCGACGGCAACCAGGCACGGCATCGGCTGGTCGTGTTCGACAACGATGCCGAACGGCCCTCCTGCCCGCAGCCGGAGATCCGCTTCCATCGGGCCGACATGACCGAGGCCAGCGACACCATGACCGGCTGGACTTCGTGCCACAGCGTCGGTAGCAACGCCGTCACGGTATCGTCGTGGGACTACAAGACACTGTCCGCCCTCTCGGCCCAGGTCACCGCCACCGCCGTCCCCGGCGAATTGCCGACCCTCGAATCTTTCGACGGACGCGGCGCCTATCGCTTCGAGGACGGCGCGGGCGCGACGCGCCAGGCAACCCGGCGCATGCAGGCCGAGGAAAGCGGCTTCGTGCGGTGGCATGGCGAAGGCACCGTGCGCCAGCTGGCCGCCGGGCAACGCTTCCGCCTGACGGGCCATTTTGCCGACGAGGCAACGGAGTACGTCGCGCTGTCCATTCGGCACGAAGCCGCCAACAACCTCGGCGCCGACGTCGCCAGATTGATCGGCACCACGCAGATCGAGGCAGGCGGCTACCGCAATACCGTCGAGGCCGTGCGTGCGGACGCGCCGATCGCCCCGCGCTGGCGCGCCAAGCCGACCGCGCCCGAGGGGCAGACCGCGATCGTCATTGCCGAAGGCGATGCACCACTGCTGACCGATCGCGACCATCGCGTGCGCATTCGCTTTCCGTGGCTGCGCGCTCCGTTGCCCGCCGGGCAAGCTCCGGCGTTCGCCGACCCTGATTCCGACGACCGCTCGCAGGCCACCGCCTGGGTACGCGTGGCGGGCGCCACGGCCGGGCCGAACTGGGGCGCGCACCACGTTCCCCGAGTCGGCACGGAACTGCTGCTGACGTTCCTCGATGGCGACATCGACCGCCCGCTGGCAACGACGCAGCTGCATAACCAGCAGGACAATCCGCCCTGGCCGAACGACGACAAGCCGCTGGCGACGCTCCTGTCCGGCTGGCACACCGAGGGCCTCGGGGGCAACGGCTACAACCAGTGGGTCGTCGACGACACCAAGGGGCAGCTGCGCATGCGGCTGGCGAGTTCCGCTGCCGACAGCCAGCTCAACCTCGGATACCTCGTCGCCCAGGGACCGCGCGATGCCCAGCGCGGCGCCTGGCGCGGCAGTGGAGCCGAGCTGCGCACCGATGCATGGGCCATCGTGCGCGCCGGCCAAGGGGTGTTGCTGAGCACCACCGTGCGCCCACGCGCCGGCGGCACCGTGATGGGCGTCCCGGAAGCGACCCGCCTGCTGCGCGGCGCCCAGCGCACCGCCGAGCGGCTCTCCACCGCCGCCCGCACGCAGCACGCTGCCCCGCTCGCCGCCAACGCGGCATTCGATCCTCTGCTGTCGGCCATCGACCCGGAACTGGGCGGCCACCATCCGGACAGCGTCAACGGCCAGCGCGCCGTGCAGCCGGACGGCAACCCGGTCGAGCGCTTCGCCGAGCCCTTGCTCGTCGCCGAGTCCCCGATGGCCATCACCATTGCCAGCGCGGAAACGACTGCCGTCTACGCTGGCCGCCATCTGCACGGCACCTCCCAGTCCGACCTGCACGTCGCGGCCGGCAAGACCATTGCCATGGCGGCGGCGCGCGGCGTATCGCTGTTCGTCCAGCGCGATGGCGCCCGCGTCGTCGCAGCCAACGGCGCCGTCTCCGTCCAGGCGCACGATGGACCGATGCGTGTCCTCGCCGACAAGGACGTCCTCGTGACCTCCAGCAACGACGCCATCGAGATCCTGGCGCAGAAGACGATCGTGCTGCACGGCGGCGACTCGCTGATCCGGCTCGAAGGCAATGCCATCACCTTCGAAACGCCAGGGCTCTTCGAAGTCAAGGGCGCCTCGCATGCCTTCTCCGGGCCCGGCGGCAACGCCGCCCCGCTGGCGGCGCTGCCCACCGGCGCCACCGCGCTGGACCACTGGATCGAGATCGACCATCGCGACGCCGAAGGCGAGCCGTTCGCCGGCCAGGCCTACAAGATCCATTTCAAGGACGGCCAGGTCATCTCCGGCAAGCTCGACGCCAACGGCCACGCCCGCCACGAAGGCGTGCCGCCCGAAGCCGTCCGCGTCGAATACGAAATGCCGCCTCCCGGCGAGGACAAGCCGTGGGATCCCATCGCCAACCTGATCCAGGCCTCGCGCTCCAAGCTCGGATAACACGACAAACATGTGGGAAGAACTAGAAAACGCGCTCGCGTGGTTCAAGAGCGCGCCGGCCGGCTGGGTTGAAAGCGGCAAGCAGAACCTCTCCGCCGCCGCGGAGTGGATCTGGGTCGTCATCCAGGGCGACTTCGCCGACGAACAGTCCACCGCGCAGGTGGCCACCGGCACCGTACTGTCGATGATCCCCTTCGTCGACCAGCTGTGCGACGTGCGCGATGTCGTGGCGAACTGCCGCAAGATCAACGACGACACCAACGACAAGTGGGCCTGGGTCGCGCTGGTGCTGACCCTGATCGGGCTATTTCCCGTGCTCGGGTCGCTGGCGAAGGGGTGTTGCAAGATTCTGTTTGCGTATGGACGGAAATCCGTGTTCCGCGCGGGCAAGGCGGCGCTCGATTCCAGTTTCTGGAAGGCCAGCGAACCGTTCGTCGAGGCTGGCATCAAGACGCTGAACCGGCATCTGCAGAACCCGACTGTGCGGCGGGCACTGCGCGCCGCCAATATCGTCAACCCCTATCGCTGGCTGTCCACCCAGGTGCGCGCCGTCGTCGCACGGCTCAACGCCGGCGAGCTGTCCAGGGCGTTCGATTCCGTCATCGAGGGCTTGCGCTACTTCGTCGACCTGATCGGCCGCTGGGGCAACGCCGCCATGCAGACCCGCGCCGGGCAGCTGCTCGGTGTGGTGCTACGTGTTCGAGGCATGATGGCGTCGAAGCTGGACGAGGTGTTGGGGCCAGTGAATGCGTGGCTGCATCAATTGGCAAGGCGGTTGGAAATCGAGGGCGATACGCTGCATCGGGCGAATGTGGATGCGGTGAATCCGCATAAGTACCAGTCGCTGGGCCCGGAGGATGAGCTGCCTCTACTGAGTTCGCCATCCCCCACTTGGGTGGACGACACAGGCATCCTGAAATTCGAGGAGCTGAATGAACGTGTATCACCAGTCGAAGGATGGCCGGAGCTCCGTGCGTATAGAACATTTCACGCAGCGCAGCCTACGACCGTTAAAGCGGGTGAAGTTTTGTATCGAGTAGTAGATCCGAACTCGAAAGACAACGGCGCGTTCTGGATGCGGGAGCATGAGTTCCTGAAGGTAACGGACCGAGCAGACTGGAGAAGGCGGTTCGCGGTATGGCGCCATTGGAACAGGAACGGAGAGTTTGTTACCTACACTGTTCCTCCAGGCACGGAGCTAAGAGCGTGGGAGGGGCCGGCCGCCAGTCAGGCGTTGAGGGGGAGTCCCAACCTTGTTCTCGAGGGCGGCGGGAACCAACTAGTTGTTGATCCAACGCTCCTACAACCCGAGTTTCTCAGCCGACGGCAACTCACTGGCTGGGGTTACACCGACTTCCCTGGCGAGACGGATGAATTCCTTGGCCTCCCCAAGCTGACAAACAATCTCAACATGGACGCCCTGCCGTCCCACCATCCGATGAGGCCAAAACAATGAGCACCCCTCTCGTTCCGCAGGAAGTCTATTTGCTCGAGCGGTACAGTTCCGTCGAGTATTTCGCCGATATGAGGGACGCTTGGCAGGATTTCATCGATTTCCTGGAAATCCGCTTGACGCAGTTCACGGCGCGACTGCCCGCCAACATCCGAAGCCGGCCGCTTCCCCTCCAAGCCGATATTGTGTGGGGCCAGCGAGTACTCCCGAATTTCCGCTACACGGCACAACTTCTCAACGATGCTTTCGTCCGCCTGACGCATGGCGACGCAAACGCCTTACGGCATGCGAGTGCCGTGACAGGGGATGTAAAAGGGCAATACGACTTTTCCCTTGATTGGCTTGATGACGTAGCGCCAGGCGGAGTGGCGACGTATTGGGAACTGCTCGATCGGGCGGAGTTGCTCGCTGCGAACGTAGGTACGACTGGGTCAGGAGGCTGGCTGACCGGCCTGCTGTCCTACAACTACTCAAGCCGCGCTCGGGGAGAGCTGAGGCCACCGGCTGCATGGCCAAGATACACCTTGGACGAATCTGTGCAGGTGGGTACGGGCGACAGCGTCCCAGAGTCGGGCATCTATCTGCCCGAAGTGTCAGACGCGGCCGCCCAGTTCCTGATTGGCGGCCATCGCGCCTGCCCCGCCAAGACTGGTTTTAACGGTCAGCAGTACATGAGCAAAGTCCCAACCATTTGGAAACGCGTGAGGCGCATCGAGGGAGAGACTGTCGCCGACGGCCTTGCGGACCTGCTGATGACTGGATCAAAAGTGGTCCCGATCCGGGCACAGGGTGGTCTGCCTTGTCCGAAGGAGGGATGGTGGTTCACGCCGTCGCAAGCGCACTCGCGCCGATACTTCTGCGAAGGTGAGGTTTTTCCGATCATCGAAGGAAGCGCCTACGGCTCGACTTTCTGGCAGTGGGATCGGGATCAGGACGAGCCCCGTCTACGGTGACACAGCCTCCAGGAAGGCCCCATTCTGGTCGAGCATATGTGCGCTTCACTCCTTGCCCAAGAGATCTACCTTCTGGAGCGCTACAGCTCCATCGACTATTTCGGCGACTTGCGCGACGCCTGGAGCGCCATGATCGATCACGTGGAGGATTGCCTGTCCCGCTTCATGTCGCGGCTGCCGCCGGACTACCGCAGTCGCCCTGTGCCCAAGCAGCCCGATATTGTCTGGGGGCAGCGCGTCCTGCCGAATTTCCGCCAATCGCTGCAGACGCTCGACGACGCATTCATCCGATTGACCCATGGCGACGCCAGCGCCTTGCGCGCCGCAAGTGCCATCACCGGGGATGTCAGGGGACAGAACGACTTCTCCTCCGACTGGTTCGATGAAGTTGAGCCCGGCTCAGGGGCTCGATACGGCGAACTGCTCTCCCGGGCCAATCAAATGGCGGTCAACGTGGAAACCACGATCTCCATCGGCTGGCTAACCGGCGCGCTTTCACAACGCTACTCCAGTCGCAGACGGGGAGAATTGCACCGGCCACAGTCATGGCCTCGTTATACGTTGGATTCCACCGTGCAGGTGCGTACCGGACAGCCGGCTCCTGAGTCCGGCATCTATCTTCCCGACGTGCCGGACGCCGCCGCGCAGTTCCTCCTCGCCGGTCGCAAGGTCGCCCCGGCCATGACGGGTTTTGACGGCCAGCAGTATGTCAGGGAGGAGCCCGCCGTCTGGACTCGCGTGCGCCGGGTCCAGTCCGAAACCGTCAATGACGGCCTTGCCGATCTGCTCACCGCTGGCCCTGGAGCGGACTCGATGAAGGTCGCCGGCGGGCAACCGTGTCCGAGGGCAGGATGGTGGTTGACGCCGTCGCAAGCGCAGTCGCGCCGATATTTCCGCCAAGGTGAGGTTTTTCCGATCATAGAAGGAAGCGCCTACGGCTCGACTTTCTGGCAGTGGGATCGGGATCAGGATGAACCGAGTCTGCGGCAGGACAATCCGTAGGGTCCATTCTCATACCGGTAGAGCTTGTGCGGACTCCACTCGTTCCCCAGGAAGCGTACTTGCTGGAGCGCTACAGCTCCAGGGAGTATTTCGGCCGCATGCGTGACGCGTGGCAGGAAGTCGTTGAATACGTCGACGAACGTCTGTCACGGCTCATGGCCCGACTCCCATCGGAGGTTCGAAGCCGCCCTTTGCCAATGCAGGCCGATATCGTTTGGGGCCAGCGCGTACTACCCAATTTCCGCAACTCCGCACAGATCCTGGACGATGCATTCATCCGCTTGACGCATGGTGATTCGGGAGCCCTACGGTTCGCGAACGCAGTGACCAGTGCAGTTCGAGGGCAGTACGACTTTTCCCCGAATTGGCTTGATGAGCTGGAACCGGGGGGAGTGGCAAAGTACTGGACATTGTTGAGTTGCGCGGACCAACTCGCCGGCAACGTGACTACCACGGCGTCGAGCGGCTGGGTAAGCGGAATGCTCTCTCACAACTACTCGGCCCAATGGTCCGGTGAGCTTGATCCGCCTGCGGTGTGGCCGCGCTATGCGTTGGACGGAACCGTTCAGGTGCGCACGGGCGCCACCACTCCAGAATCGGGCGTTTATCTTCCCGACGTAGCCAATGCCTCTGCCCAGTTTCATATCGCTGGTAGCGCCGCGGCACCGGCGTTGATCGGCTCCGACGGAAAACAGTACATCAGCGAAGTGCCGACAGTCTGGACGCGCGTCCGCCGCATAGATGGACAACCAGTAGTCGACGGTCTCGCAAACTTGCTAATCACCGACTCCGAGATCGATTCAGTGCGGGTCCCCGGCGGGCAACCCTGCCCCAAGACCGGATGGTGGTTCACGCCGTCGCAAGCGCAGTCGCGCCGGTCTGGCGTCAAGGCCAAGTGTTTCCGGTCGTCGAAGGAAGCGCCTACGGCTCGACGTTTTGGCAATGGGATCGAAACCAGAATGAGCCTCGTCTGGAGTGAGCCGAGCCTACTAAGCACGTCGTGGACGAAGCATATGCACGCCCCTCTTTCCTCAGGCACCGTCAAGAATCTGGGCCGTGTAGCGAAAGTTCGGCAGCACGCGCTCGCCCCAAACGCATACAGCAGGCTTACGCTTGGAGATGCCGACGCCCTAAACTTCTCCAGTTCCGTCGCGGCCGATGTGAAAGGGCAGTACGACTTTTCCTTGGGTGAGAACCGGTGATGCCGTGCCGGTGGAAGGCAGTACCCGGCACCGCTCCCCCCTATGGACGCAAGTCCGGCGTGTCGAGGGTGGGACTGTCGCGAATGGCCTGGCGGCTGATTCATGAAGCGGCCCAAGCCGCGTCACCGGCGGACAGCCATGCCGAAAGGACGGATGGTGGTCCACGCCTTCCCAACCACAACCCGGCCACAATTCCAACAACGCAAAGCGGCTTCATTCGTGAAAATGCACAGAGCTTGATCCATGGGCCGGGGGATCGCCACCGAGCGGTTCAACCGTACGATGAGACAGATCTGCGCAGAGCATTTCAATTCAGACCGAGCTCATGAGCACATCTCTTCTTCCTCAGGAAATCTATCTGCTCGAGCGATATAGCTCGGTCGAGTATTTCGGAGAGATGCGAGACGCCTGGCGGGAAACACTTCACTTCGTGGAAGATTCCTTGTCCCGGTTCATGGCGCGGCTACCAGCGGATCTCCGACAGCGGCCACTGCCTATGCAGCCGGATGTCGTTTGGGGACAGCGCGTACTTCCTCACTTTCGGGACACAGCTGCGATCCTCGACGGCGCATTCATTCGCCTGACTCATGGCGACGCCGACGCATTGCGGAGTGCTAACGCCGTCGTTAGCGATGTGAGAGGTCAGCGCGACTTCTCATCAGACTGGCTGGATGAAGTCGCCCCCGGCGGCTCAGCCCGTTATGGAGAACTGCTTCACCGAGCGGATCGCCTGGCATCAAACATTTTCAGAACTGCCGCTATCGGCTGGGTGACCGGAGCGCTTTCGCATCGCTATTCGCCTCGGAGCCGAGGGGAGCTGGACCGACCGGCAGTTTGGCCACGCTATGAACTTGACGGATCGGTTCAGGTGCGCACTGGGGAGCTTGTCCCGGAATCCGGCATCTACCTGCCCGACGTCGCGGAAGCAGCATCACAATTTCTCATTGGTGGCTTCGCCGCCCTTCCAGCGATGACTGGATTCGACGGACAGCAGTACACGGCCAAGGTACCAGCGGTATGGACTCGCGTACGTCGAATGCAGCAGCAGAAGCCGGCCTTCCTGTAAGGCAACGCGGCCATGCCGAATCGCGTAAGACCAAAACAATGAGTCCCCCCCTCGTGCCCCAGGAAGTCTATTTGCTAGAGCGGTACAGTTCCGTCGAGTATTTCGCCGATATGAGGGACGCCTGGCAGGATTTCATCGATTTCCTGGAAATCCGCTTGACGCAGTTCACGGCGCGACTGCCCGCCAACATCCGAAGCCGGCCGCTTCCCCTCCAAGCCGATATTGTGTGGGGCCAGCGAGTACTCCCGAATTTCCGCTACACGGCACAACTTCTCAACGATGCTTTCGTCCGCCTGACGCATGGCGACGCAAACGCCTTACGGCATGCGAGTGCCGTGACAGGCGATGTAAAAGGGCAATACGACTTTTCCCTTGATTGGACTTGATGACGTAGCGCCAGGCGGAGTGGCGACGTATTGGGAACTGCTTGATCGGGCGGAGTTGCTCGCTGCGAATGTAGGTACGACTGGGTCAGGAGGCTGGCTGACCGGCTTACTGTCCTACAACTACTCAAGCCGCGCTCGCGGACAGCTGAGCCCACCGGCTGCATGGCCAAGATACACCTTGGACGAATCTGTGCAGGTGGGTACGGGCGACAGCGTCCCAGAGTCGGGCATCTATCTGCCCGAAGTGTCAGACGCGGCCGCCCAGTTCCTGATTGGCGGCCATCGCGCCTGCCCCGCCAAGACTGGTTTTAACGGTCAGCAGTACATGAGCAAAGTCCCAACCATCTGGAAACGCGTGAGGCGCATCGAGGGAGAGACTGTCGCCGACGGCCTTGCGGACCTGCTGATGACTGGATCAAAAGTGGTCCCGATCCGGGCACAGGGTGGTCTGCCTTGTCCGAAGGAGGGATGGTGGTTCACGCCGTCGCAAGCGCACTCGCGCCGATACTTCTGCGAAGGTGAGGTTTTTCCGACCATCGAAGGAAGCGCCTACGGCTCGACTTTCTGGCAGTGGGATCGGGATCAGGACGAGCCCCGTCTACGGTGACACAGCCCCCAGGAAGGCCCCATTCTGGTCGAGCATATGTGCGCTTCACTCCTTGCTCCGAAAGCTGCCGCAGTAGTTGTCGTGCTGGTGAATCAAATAGTGGGTCGTTCAGCCTTCAACGTTCCCCGGTTGCCCCTCTCGAATGGGGAGCAAGCAGTCACCGATCTGCATGGGCATCATTGCGCTGAGGAGCATCACACCCCAGCGCCTGCATTTGGTACTCATATTCGCTACTACCGGACAAGAAGAAGAAGGCTCGGGTTTCGGTACCTCGGCTGGCCGGAGCGACCGGTCCTACACCGCCCCTGGACGCAACCGCACTGATTCAATGATGTTGTCCCACAACTGCAGAGCCTCTTCATCGGACTTGAAGGCCGGCTGGTAGGGAGTCTTCTCACTTACCACCGACTGCTCCAGCACCTGAAGCCTGACGGCGATATTCTGGTCTGCAAGAGATCTATCCTTCCCCTGCGACTCCCATGCGAAGGCATATACCCGTTGTCCCTTGTCGGAGGCGGCAGTTGCAAACTCCTGCGCCTCGATAGACCCCACGTTGCGTTCACCCTTGCGGAGGACCGTTAGCCCTGGCATCAATCCGCGCGTAGCAGATAGGAAGAATCCACCTACTCGATCCAGAAGTCGGTCCTCTTCCGCCCCGGTGCGAGCATCGATGCTGATTATCGCGTTTGGATGCTCCGGGATCTTTATCCCAACAGTGAAGGACTCAGGCTGGAACTCCTTACCAGCGATCATCCCGCCTTCGATACAAAACCCAGGCTCCTTCGGAATTACGTTCCGGTCGAGTGCCTTTATGTTGGCGGCGAGCGCATTGGCGTTGTTTTTTGCAACATCAAGCCTGTCGATCGTAACGTCGCCGCTAGTGTGAAAAACGCGCCATGGTGACGTGGCGACGAAATAGGATTCCCTCCGCAACACTTCCGTGCTGTGTGGTCCCCTCCACGAAAGCAATGAAGTAGACCCTGCATCACTATGTTGCCAACGATCAAAGAACATCGCGCCCCGCCCCCCATCGCGCTTCTGCGCCTCAAGCTCGGATTGACGCGTCGCTATTTTGGCCTTCAAAGTCTCAGGCGTCTCTCCTGCGAGATGCTCAACTTTGCTACCTCGCCATTTATATGCCGCACCGATCTTTACCCCGGGAGGAAGGTCTACGAGGTATCTGCCAAAACAGTGTGTATTCCAGCCATCAACGTTAGCCATGTTTTTCCGCAAAGTAGGAGAGGAGCATCCGATAGTGTGCATCACTATCATCGAGGCAACGAGGACTTTTCCAAGACGTTTCATGTCGATCACTATTCGGCTATTGCGATACGAATGATACTAAATAGAGTGGCCCATCGTGCTCGGGGATCATTAAAGCTCGACTGGTGATCGTACCCTGCAGATGACACGCCATGCTTGAAGCTGGCGCGAACGCCACTAGATGCGGCAGCACCTCCCGAGACGGCGGGGACCGTCCCATCGCCCTCCCCTTCAGCTGGTGTCAGGAGAACCTTTTGGAGATCATTCTGCCTTGGATCTGATTCCGATGATCGGTATGCACCGTTCTCGTCATCCCACAACAAGCCCGGCGTGAGAAACTTATCGATATTCCCCCGCCACACGATGTCCTGCCAACTGTGCATCCCCCGATCGGCACCGTAGTGTATGTATGTCTGTGGGTGGTATCTCCCCCCGATTTCTTTGTGGAATCTCTCGACCAAAGAGAGATTGTCGTGGAAGGTCTTGCGCGCCGAATCCTCAATTATTTCCGCATCGTCGGAGAGGTTTAGATACCGCTCATTCGCCTTCGGTACCATGCCGAACCAGGAGGGGTTTTTATATATTTCTTCATAAGGGTTTCCATCCCGAGGGTAAGCATGCGGTCGGCCCTCATGATCACACGCCACGGAGCCGTCTGAATTCTGGAGGAATAGCCACGGCTTCCCATCACGATGGTCCGAACTGGGACACAACTCTAGAGCCCCGAGGGAGTTCGCTACAACCGCCGTCACCTCTGCCGCATTCGACCCCAGGATTAGTTGCTCTACCCCTTCGTAGCCGGCCCGCATGTGGTGGTAAATCGCAGGCGCACCAGTTGCAGGTTGAACGCCGTGGATCACTCCCAATATTCGGTCATAGCCCTCAAGCTCGACCAGCGCCCGAGCTACCAACCCGCCCATGGAGTGGGTGACCAAAATTACCTTCTCTGCAACGAGGCCTTGCCGCCGGTAGTGTTCAAGGACAGTGTCGTCAATGTAGCGCCTTACATCCTTGGCGGAGTCTCGGTTCGATTGCAACCAGTTGTACCCAGCACACCAGACATCATAGTCATGGGCAGCAGCGGCGCGCATATCATCGTGAGCCAGCGGCGGCAACTCGCTTTCTGCTCCATAGCTTGTTGGCTGCGCCATCGCTTCGTCCCTCCACCACGGGCCAATTTCCCCATCAGACATGAGCGCCGCCAAGCGAGATTGCATCAATGCCATGATCGGGTTGTACGAGTCGCGCAAGACTGAACCCCAACCTCGCGTTCTGGCCGTCTCCCTCGATATACCGGCCCCTTTGACATTGATTGGCCCGCCGTGATCAACAGTGAGATCGCTTGCTCTCAGCAATTCTTGCCGCTGTCTTGGCCCTCTGAACCCCCAAGTAGCAAGCGCCGCGACGATTCCCAAGATATCCGCCAGATTCAGGCCTTTGTTGGGCGGGCGCCAAACAGGGACGTCTGTCTTCTTGTGCTTCAAATTGCTCCCCATAATCCCCGGTATGAAGACAATGGGAATCACGGAACCAGACTTCACATGAAGCACCTTCGTTCGGCCATCCGCAACCGGCGTCAGTCGGCTTTCATAGAAGAGGTTGCCGTCGTCATCGCGTCTTTTTGCCAATGCGACTTCGCCGGTTGAATCGTTCGGTACGTTCATTGGAGAAACCATTCGAATGAATATCGAGCGCTACGTAGCCTCAGTCACCCAGAACACGCAACCGAATCCGCTCTCCAGTAACCCCCCTTTGCCTGGGAAGCCGCCCCGCCTCGTCCGTGCGAAGCAACAGCTTGGTCCCATCCTCGCGCAGCAATTCCACGCGCCGGTGGCAACGGGCATATCGGTCACCGCATCGCGGACGACGTACTCGTCGTCGTAAGCTGACTGCGGCCAGGAGTTCATCTCGCGGGCAGCGCTCGTCGGGCCCTCGAACTTTCTCTGGGCGCTCTTGTAGGTAATGGGCGTACCGCGCGGACAGGAAAACGGCAAAAGGATCAGGTTTCGGCACCTAACGGTATACGCCTCGGGTTTCGGTACTTGGTTGGCCGGGGACCGGTCCTACACCGCCCCTGGACGCAACCGCACTGATTCAATGATGTTGTCCCACAACTGCAGAGCCTCTTCATCGGACTTGAATGCCGGCTGGTAGGGAGTCTTCTCACTTACGACCGACTGCTCCAGCACTTGGAGCCTGACCACGATGTTTTGATGCGCTAGAGAATTGTCCTTCCCCTGTGATTCCCATGCGAACGCATACACTCGCTGCCCCTTGGCTGAGGCGGCGGTGGCAAACTCCTGGGCCTCGATAGGGCCGACATTACGTTGCCTCTTGCGAAGGACATTCAGGCCGGGCAACAGCCCCCTCGTGAGAGAAAGCAGAAATCCGCCCGTTCGGTCGAGCAGCTTATTCTGTTCCGCACCGGTACTTGCGTTTATGAATATCTGGACGTTCGGATGCCCGGGCAACTCAATCCCGATACGGAACGACTCGTCCTGATAGTCCTTGCCGGCGATCATCCCTCCTTCGATACAGAAGCCCGGCTCTGTCGGAATGACATTATTGTCCCGCGAAATGATATTCGCCGCGATCTCATCCGAATTTTGCCGGGCAACCGCCGTTCTATCTGCCGTCAACTCGCCAGTGCTAGCGAAGACACGCCAAGGGGATGCGGCAACATAATACGACTCTCTGCGCAGCAACGTAGTACTATCTGAATTTCTCCATGAGATTATAGAAGTGGACCCTTTATCCCCATGCACCATTCTGTCGAAAAACAGACTTCCGAGTGCAGCATCACGTGGTTGCGCCTTAAGTTCGGACACCCTTTTTTCAATTCTTGCCTGGAGGGTTCTTGGCGTCTCTCCTGGAAGGTATCTAACATCATAGTTCCACACCTTATACACGCCCTTGATTTTCGCATCAGGAGGAAGGTCCACCAAATACCGCCCTAGGCAATGAGTAGTCCAACCATTTACTTTATTCATCTTCTTCTCCGCAACAGTGGTGGAGCATCCTAACGTTGGAAGAATCAACACTGACGCGAGGAGCACCGCTATTATGTACCAGCTATTGCGGTTCATCATTCGTCCTCATAACGATGCGCACGATACTGAAGAGGGTTGCCCATTGCGCGCGAGGGTCGTTGAAGCTAGATTGATGGTCGTATCCGCAGCCGCTGAAGTGCTTAGTCTTCCGAATCATGGTTGAGTTAACCAAGGAAATGCAGACAACGCTATAAAGGATTGCCTATCGCGCACGAGGATCGTTGGAACTGCTCCGATGATCGTAACCTTGGCCCGAAGCACCATGACGGAAACTTGCGCGCACCGGGGCGGTCCTACACCGCACCTGGACGCAGCCGCACTGATTCAATGATGTTGTCCCACAACTGCAGAGCTTCCTCGTCGGATTTGAATGCCGGTTGGTAGGGAGTCTCCTCACTTACCACGGACTGCTCCAGCACTTGGAGCCTGACCGCGATATTTTGGTCTGCAAGAGATTTATCCTTTCCCTGCGATTCCCATGCAAAGGCATATACCCGCTGTCCCTTGTCGGACGCGGCAGTTGCAAACTCTTGCGCCTCGATAGACCCCACGTTGCGTTCACCCTTGCGGAGGACTGTTAGCCCTGGCATCAATCCACGCGTAGCCGATAGGAAGAATCCACCTACTCGATCCAGAAGTCGGTCCTCTTCTGCTCCGGTGCGAGCATCGATGCTGATTATCGCGTTTGGATGCTCCGGAAATTTGATTCCAACAGTGAATGACTCAGGCTGATACTCCTTTCCCGCGATCATGCCGCCTTCGAGGCAGAACCCCGGTTCTGTTGGAACAGCATTGCGGTCACGCGACTTAAACCTGCCCGCAAGAGCATCCGTGCTCATTCTTGCGAAATCGATCCTGTCCACCGTCACGCCGCCGGCACTGCGAAAGACGCGCCATGGCGATGTGGCGACGAAATAGGATTCCATGAACAACAGCTCTGTACTGTGAGTTCCGTCCCACGAGAGCAGAGAAGTCGACCCTGCAGAACCATGGTCCCAACGATCAAAGAACATCGCCCCGCGCCCAGCAGCCCGTTTTTGCTTCTCAAGCTCTCCTTGCCGCTTCCTAAGCTTCTCTCTCAGAGTCTCGGGCGTCTCCCCGTGCAGATACTCGACTTTATGACCCCGCACCTTGTACGCGGCCCCTATCGTCACGCCAGGGGGAAGGTCAACCAAGTATCGCCCGAAGCAATGGGACGTCCAGCCTTCAACGTTCCCCGCTTGCCGCTCTCGAATGGGGAGCGAGCAACCACCGATCTGCGTGAGCATCATTGCGCTGAGGAGCATCGCACCCCTGCGCCTGCGTTTGGTACTCATATTCGCTACACCATGAAAACGGTAAAAGCCTCGTGTTTCGGTACCTTGGTTGGCCAGGGGGACCGGTCTTACACCGCCCCCGGACGCAACCGCACTGATTCAATGATGTTGTCCCACAACTGCAGAGCCTCCTCGTCGGACTTGAATGCCGGCTGGTAGGGAGTCTTCTCGCTTACCACCGACTGCTCCAGCACTTGGAGCCTGACCGCGATGTTTTGGTCCGCTAGAGAGTCGTCCTTCCCTTGTGATTCCCATGCAAACGCATACGCCCTCTGCCCTTCGGCTGAAGCAGCCGTGTCAAATTCTTGCGCCTCGATGGGGCCGACATTACGTTGCCGATTGCGAAGGACATTCAGGCCGGGCAGCAGCCCCCTTGTAAGGGAGAGTAGAAATCCGCCCGTTCGGTCGAGCAGTTTATTCTTCTCTGCACCGGTACTCGCGTTTATGAATATCTGGGCGTTGGGATGCTCGGGCAACTCAATCCCGATACGAAAAGACTCGTCCTGATAGTCGTTACCCGCGATCATCCCTCCTTCGATACAGAAGCCCGGCTTCGTAGGAATGGCATTATTGTCGCGGGAAGCTATATTCGCCGCAATCTTGTCCGAAATATCCTTGGCGACCTCAGTTCTACTTATCGTCAACTCCCCGTCGCCGGCGAAGACACGCCACGGCGATGCGGAGACATAGTAAGACTCTGTCCGGAGCAACTTGGTACTATAAGGGTTCCTCCAAGATATTATAGAGATCGACCCTTTATCTCCATGTGCCCTGCGCTCGAAAAGCATGGTTCCAGGGCCAGCCTTGCGCCGTTGCGCAGCTAGCTCAGAAATCCTCTTCTCGATTCTCGCCCGGAGGGTGCTGGGTGTCTCTCCCGCGAGGTGACTAACATTAAGGCCGTCGACCTTGTACACCCCCTTGATTCTTGCGCTAGGAGGAAGGTCAACTAAATACCGGCCGATGCAATGAGTAGTCCAACCATTTACCTTATTCATCTTTCTCTCTGCAGCGGGCGTGGAGCATCCCAACATGGAAACAATTAACACCGGCGCGAGGAACATCGTTCCTAAGCAGCAACTATTGCAATTCATCATTCTCCCCCATTACGATACGCACAATACTGAAGAGGGTCGCCCATTGTGCACGGGGGTCGTTGAAGCTTGATTGATGGTCGTATCCGTTGCCCGAACCTCCGTGCCGGAAGCTGCCCCGAATGCCGTGGGAAACGGTGACTCCCCCCGAAACTGCTGGGACAGTACCGTCGCCGACTCCAGCAACCGACCTGAGAGCGACCTCTTCCTGGCGAATATTTCTAGGGTATTCGTCCAATGCACGGTAGGTGCCGTTTTCGTTGTCCCAATAAAACCCGTCTGTGGTGAATTTATCCAGGTCCCCTTGCCAGACAACATGCTGCCAGCTATGCATAGCGCTGTCAGCGCCGTAGTGGATGTACGTCTCAGGATGATATTTCTCCGCGATTTCCTCGTGGAAGAACATAACTTCATCCAGATAACCGTCGAGTGATTCTCTGACCAGTCCAAGGCTCGTCTTTTGCGTAGACAGATCTAGATACCGCTCATTCGCCTTCGGCACCAGCCCATACCACGAGTCGCTTTTATAAATCTCGCCATAGGGGTCCCCATCCCTAGGGTATGCGTGCAACCTGCCCGACTCGTCCCGCGCCACTGATCCGTCCGGGTTCTGCAGGAACAACCACGGCGCCCCACCGCCATGATCTGAGCTCGGGCACAATTCCAACGCCCCTGGAGAGTTAGCTACCACTGCTGTCACCTCTGCAGCGTTCGACCCCAGAATGAGTTGCTCCACTCCTTCATACCCCGCCCGCATATGATGGTAGATCGCCGGCGATCCGGTCGCTGGCTGGACTCCATGCACGACCCCCAATACTCGGTCGTACCCCTCAAGCTCGATCAAGGCACGTGCAACCAGCCCACCCATGGAATGAGTGACCAGCATGACCTTCTCTGCCTCCAAACCGCGCTGCCTGTAATGCTCGAGGACAGTCTCTTCAATGAAGCGCTTGACGTCCTTAGCTGAAACTCGATTCGACTGCAGCCAGTTGTAACCGGCACACCAGACGTCATAGTCATGCCGAGCGACTGCCCGAATGTCCTCTTCCGTCAAGGCCGGTAGCTCCCACTCCGAGCCAAAACGCGCAGGGTCGGCCATCCCCTCGTCTCTCCACCACGGTCCCGGCACGCCCTCCGCGATCAAGTGGTCCAGCCGATTCTCCATCAAGGCCATGACGGGGTTATACGAATCGCGCAAGACCGTGCCCCATCCTCTAGCTTTCGCGACGTCCTTGGTAAGTCCACAGTCCCCTAGTGCGATCGGCCCTCTGTCATCGACGGTGAGGTCGTTCGCTCTCAGTATTCTCTGACGCTCCATCGGCCCTCTAAACCCCCACGTAGCGAGAGCTGCCACGACACCGAGGATGTCGGCGAGGTTGAGCCCCTTGTTCGGCGGCCGCCAGACAGGGTCTCCTGTGCCATTGTGCTTCAAGTTGGTCCCCATAATCCCCGGTATGAATACGATAGGAATGACGGAACCCGTCTTCACACGAAGCACCTTCGTTCGGTCATCCGTCACCGGCGTCAGCCGACTTTCATAGATGGGATCGCCGTCGTCGTCGCGCCTTCTGGCCAATGCGACTTCGGCGGTTGAATCGTTCGGTACGTTCATTGGAGAAACTATTCGAATGAATATCGAGCGCTACGTAGCCTCAGTCACCCAGAACACGCAACCGAATCCGCTCCCCAGTAACCCCCCTTTGCCTGGGAAGCCGCCCCGCCTCGTCCGTGCGAAGCAGCAGCTTGGTACCATCCTCGCGCAGCAATTCCACGCGCCGGTTGGCGACCGGCATATCGGTCACCGCATCGCGGACGACGTACTCGTCGTCGTAAGCTGACTGCGGCCAGGAGTTCATCTCGCGGGCAGCGCTCGTCGGCCCCTCGAACTTTCTCTGGGCGCTCTTGTAGGTAATGGGACCCGCGCATTCGACGGTGATATTGCCGCCCTCGATCGTGATCGCCGCGCCCCCTGCCGTGGCGACACGGACGCTCCTGGCCGCTGCGAAGTCGACCTGCATATTGGCGGAGACCACCTTCAGATCGTCCTTCGCCCGCAGGCGCAGCTCTCCTTGCTGCGCCTGAAGGTCGATGTCCTTGGCCCCGGCGACGATTCGCAGACCGATGTCGCCCTCGCCCGGTTTCTCCAGTGCCGCCGCGATGCCGATGGCTTCGCCGCTGTGCAGGCGCGCGCTCTGCTCGACTGCGAGGTTGGTGTCCTGCCCGGATACGAGGCTCAGCGCCTTGCCGTTGGCCAGCTGTATTGACTGCCCCGCCACCGCTGCGATTCCGCCGCGTCCGATCATCTGGACAATCGAGGCGCCGGAATGCGGCACCTTGCCTTCAGTGGCGGAATTGCCCGCTGCGGCGTCCTCTGCGGCGGCGTCGTAGTCGCTTCCGTCAACCATCACGGAGGCTGCACTCAGCAGCATTGCTAGCGGCCCCTTATCGTCATCGCCATTGCGCAGCGCCATGGTTTGATGGTTGCGTGCGCCTTCACCCAGCTTTCCGGTCAGATCCTTGGCTTGGCGGATCAAAGCAATGCCTGCGGCGTTGTCGCCGGTAGGTAGCGGGCGCTGGCTTTGCGCGTCGCGGTAAGTGGTGATCAGCACGCCGGATTCGCCGCGGATTGCTGCGTATCGGTCGGTGCGCAGCTCGATTCCTTCGCCCCGAAAGCTGCCGCGGTAGTTGTCCTGCTGATGGATCAGATGTCCCGCGTTCAGCTGCGTGTGCTCGAGCGTGGTGCCGAGCTGGATGCGCAGCTGATCGTCGCTGTCATCGAATACCAGCTGGTTGAAGCCGTCGCCACCGTGCTCGCGGCTCTTGAAGCCGCTCATCGCGGCGGCATTGCGGTGTCCATCCGCGTCCGCGCTCATGCCGTGCCACGCGGGGGCATGTCCACCAGCCAGATTGGCCTGGGCACTGGCAGCGGTGTCGCCGCCATGCTGGAAGACCTCCGCGTCGACATCCTGGGCGGACTTGCCACCGGGCGTCGGCGCGATACCGCCTTCGCCCTGCCCGTTGTACAGGGCACCAATGACGACGGGCTGATCGATGTCGTCGTCCTCGAACTTCACCAGCACTTCCTGGCCGATACGTGGCAACCATTGCCAGCCCATGCCGGCTCCGGCCTGCCGCTGGGCGACGCGGACCCAGCGGGAGCTGCGGTCATCGGCCCGGTCGCCCTTCTGCCATGGAAACCGGATGCGGATTTCGCCGTGGGGGCTGACGTGATGCTCGGCGTCGCCGCGCGGAGCGGTCTCGCCCTCGGGTCCGACCACGGTCGCCGTTTGCACGCCGATCGCGGTGGCAGCGGCGAACAACCGGGCGCCGCTGGCATCGACAACGCGAGGCCGCCAAGGCCGGCGCGCATCGCAGGCGCGGAAGGCATTGGCGTAGCCAAACTTGCGGGCAGCTTCGAGCAGTGCGCCGGTCGGTCGGTCCCGCTGCGATTCCTCTGTGCCGGCGAGGAAGCCGAAGGTCATCGGACCATTTTCCGGCGCGCTTGGGGGTGTGTCGAAGGCTAGCGCCGCCTCCAGCGCGCCGACTCGCACGTCGACTGCCGCCCGCGCTTCCGCTGCAAGGTTGTTGATGCCGCAATGCTCGACGATGTCGAGCAGTAGCGGGAAGGCGTCGTTCCCGTCGTCCTGAGCGGGCAGGTGCGGACAATCGTTGATAGCGATGCGCGTTCCACTGGCGAAGGTGCGCACCGTTCCCTGGCCGTGAAACAGCAGGGAGCGCGCTTCGATGCCCTCCATCAATTGCTCGGCGAGGCGCTGTGCCCCGCTTGCATCGACCACTGCCGACTGGCTCAATGACAGATAGGCGTCGGGGCATTGGGCACCGCCGCCAAGCTTTGCCGGTGCATGGCCCCGCAGACTCCGCTTGGCGTTGCCATCCCACGCGACTACCGCGACGCCAGGCACCGTGACGCGGGTGTGGCAGTGAATCTGCTGCACTGCATCGGCATCTTGCTGGCTGTGGGCCCGATGGAACTTCACCTGCGCGGTCTTTCCTTCGGGCAGCTGCGGACTATCCGCGAAGATGGCCATCGCGTGACCGGACGGCGCTCCCTCGTCGTCGACGAAGGCGAACCCAAGGCCGGCCTCCGCCAGCAGGCGGGACAGGAAGGCGTAGTCCGTTTCCCGGAACTGGGCGACATGGATCCTGCTGCCGAGCGCTTCAATGCGCTGCTGCGCCGCGGCGGTATAGCGCCAGACTGCATGCGGCCTGTACGGTAACAGGATCTGTTCGACGATGTCGCCGACGGTGCGCTGCTGGAACACCTGGCTGTGCCGCTGTTGTGTGGCAAGCCAAAGCCACGGCACTACTGTGAGCCGATATCGCGCGAGGCTACCGTCCGCACCGAGCTTTTCCGCCTGGCGCACCAGCCCGGTCCGGCGAAAGCGCGTGCCGTCGGCAAGCGTCGTCCACAGCGTCACGACGGTGCCGAGCAAGGCCTTGAGCGGCAGCTGCGCATTGGCGCTGAGCGCGACGATACGCCACTCGCCCAGTTCCGACACGGCTTCCCGTCCGATCCAGGCCTCGAGCGCCAGTTCGCGAAGGGCGCCCTCGCCTTCCAGCTCGAACAGCCGGCGTTCCGGGGAGAACAGGTTCTGTATCAGCGAGGAAAGATCCATGGCCTTCGATAGTCTGGGAGGCTGCGAATACGGCAACACCCGATCGCGTTGTGCTCGAGATCGGAAATCGGTCCAGCGGCGCGTCGCAGGGCTGCGCGCCGGAACTACTGCGAGCGTCGTGCGCCAGTCTTGCGCGTGCTGGTTGCCTGCGCCGCCTTCTCTTCCGGCGTGGGGGCAAGCAAGGCCGCAAGCAGTTCCGCATCGCGATCCTTGCTCGTGGTCCGGGCGGTCGGGCGATTGCTTGACCGCGCAGCCAGGCGTTTGTGTTCCCCCTTTGCCTTCCCGACCTTCGTCACTTGCTCAGACTTGCCGGAACCCGGCTTCCCGGTGGCGTTGGTGGCCTTTGCGGTCGTCGTGACCTTGGTGGAGGCCGTCGAATTTTGCCGCGCTGACGTGGCCGGCGTTGTTGCAGAGAATTCCTTTTCTTTTAATTCTCGTTTCAATGCAATTTCATTCCCGGCCTGTACGCCAGTGTTCCGATCGGTGGTGCCCGCCATCGCGGTGGCAACAGCGGCGGCTGCCGTGCCTGCGCCCGCGGCAGTCAGAGTCGCTGCGGACAGGTCCTCCTGCGCGCCGGGATGCTTGCCAAGATGGTCAAGCGCATCGTCGTCTGCGTTCCGCGTCGGTGCCACGTCGACGATCGTCGCCGGTCCTGGATCACTGCTGGCAGACGTGCCGAGGGTGACGTCCTCCCGCGCAGGCGCAGCTACCGTCGCCGTGTCCAGCCCGCCGCCTGGCAGGGGCGCCTGCACGGAAAATGGGTCGTCGGGTCCATTGCCAAGCCACAAAACAGCGACGCCAACTGCGACCAGTGCAAGAACCAGCGACGCATGGAGCGTACGGCGGCCCGCCTGCCTCGCACCCTTGCTGGCGCTACGGGGGCGCCCTTCCAGGCTTGCAAGGATCCGCGTGTCATCGCCGGGCCCTGCCGGTTCGCCCGTTCCAAACAGCGACGGCGGCGCATTGCGATTGTTATCGTCGCTGCGATTCATCTTTGGCTCTCAATTGCAATAGAATGCGCGTCGAGCGGCCCTTGCATCGAATCAATGGCATTGCGTTAGGCAATTCCAAACATAAGTCGATGACAGAAACGTGTCCGACGGAATCGGTTTCATCTGGCCCCAGGCACCGCCGAAGCGCGCAAATTTTAAGGCGCGATACGAAAAAAAGGCAAATTCGTTAAGCCGATATCTGATAAAGGATTTGTCCAATTCGGGCAACCAAAACAGAGGCGCATTTATGTCACAAACTGTAACAGCGCCATGCGTTGCGCCCATGCCGCCTTCCCTCTGGATTGATCCGGCCCGATGATCGCCGTCACGCTGCTTTGCTATTTCGCGGTGGCGGTCGCGGTCGCCGCAATGCTGCTGCTGCCCGACGTCCGCCTGCGCGTGCTGCGCTTCGCCCGCAGCGGATGGCAGCGCCTGAGCAGCAATGCTGGGCTTGCGGGGCGCCGCTCTGCGGGCACGCTTCGCGTTACCGCAATTCAGGCAGCCGATTCGGCTGACGCATTGCGGGAATTCATCGCCCGCCGCAAGATTTTTCTGATATGCGCGACGGGAGTGGTAGTGACGCCGCCGATCATCGCCTTTGCCTTGCGACCGAAACTGGTGTTCGAGTACGATGACGCGCTGCGCGATCCGGACCAGAAGATTTCGGCTTTGCTCAATGGCGAACGGCTGATTCCGCCCGCACCGCTTCCGCCCGAAGTCTTTACCACGCGGGAAGTGGAGCGGCTGCGCCCGGCCATACGTGAAGCGAGCCGGAATTGGGAATTGCTGGATGACGATTTTCGTCAACGGCTGTTGCTGGTGTTCAAGCTGATGCGCGACCAGCATGGCTATGAAATGGTGCTGCTGGAAGGCTATCGCAGCCCGGAGCGCCAGGCGAGGCTGGCGGCGATGGGAGCGCACGTGACGCAGGCGGGCGCGTATCACAGCTATCACCAGTTCGGCCTCGCCGCGGACAGTGCGTTCTTTCGCGAGGGCAAGCTGGTGATCAGCGAAAAGGACCCCTGGGCGATGCGCGGTTACGAGCTCTACGGTCAGATCGCCGAGTCGGCCGGGCTCACCTGGGGCGGACGCTGGAAGATGATGGACCTTGGGCACGTCGAGTTGCGCAGACCGGGCGTGCTGGGCAAGAAGCCGCGCTAGAGCAGGCATGCTTGGCATGTCACGCAGCAAACGCCTGGCGCGATCGCCAGACTGTCGAGACAACAACAATGACACGGCCATTTATTGTTTTGGGTGACAAGACCGACCATGGCGGCGTGGTGATCAGCGCCTCGGGCACTTCTACTGCCCACGGCAAGGGCATTGCCTGCGTCGGCGACCGTGTCACCTGCCCCAAGAGCGGTCATGGCCGGGAGACGACTATCGTTACCGGTGATCCGACCGTGCTGATCGACGGCCGTGCCGCCGCCCGTCACGGCGACAAGACGGCCTGCGGCGCCGTCCTGCTGTCCAGCCAGGGCGTGACCGGCAGCGAGTGATGCGCGCCCTCGCCACACGCTCGCTTCCCAAGACATCATGCTCGCCCGCCTGCTCCGCTCCGGCCTGATCCTGACGGTTGTCTTCGCCCTGGTATGGGCGGCGACAATCCTGTGGTGGCAATCGATCCATCGCATGCCGACGACCGCGGATATCGTCACGCACCTGTTCCTGCTGCCGACCGGCATGATTGCCGGCTATCTGGTGCTGCGACGCGCGCTGGAGGGCATTCGCAGCAATGTCGCTGCTGGCGCGCGCACGCCGGGCGCGGGCGGCGCCGCTGCGCAAGCCCCCGGTATGGAGGGCGAAGAGCCCGCGGCGGCCGCCGATCCGACACTGAAGTGGCGCGCCGCGGTCCTTGGGGCCGCAATGCATACCGCGTTGGGGAGCGACGCGGTCGCGACCGCAGCCGCCGCGCTCGAACAAAAGCGCCCCGATCTCGTCGACCTGCTGAACGACGGGGCGCCCCTCTTCGCTGCCGTGGCGCAAGGCCTGGATGTGGAAGGCACCCGCGAGGCACTGGAGCGTACGCAAGCGGGCGCGCGCTGGAGTGACGAAGCGGTGCGCACGGTCGCCCTGGCGACCAGTGCAGCGGAGCGCATGCTGATCGAAACGCTGCAGCGCTACCCGCTCCTGTCGCCGGACCACCCGCAGAGCGGCACGGCCACTCCAGCGACAAGCGAACCGCTGCGCCTCGTGCTGACGTTGCTGGTGCCCGCACACTGGATGGCGGAAGCGGCCGCTGCCGCGGCACAGGTGCTGCGCGCGCGGCTGACGGAACTCTGGCCGGCCGAGCACCTGTCGCTGGAGCCGCTGCTGGCCCGCTCCGCCGCTGATGCGCTGGTCCACGTGGACCGCGCCATCGTCGCGTTGCACCGCGATCCCTCGCCGGCATTGCGCGGGATCATCGCCGCGGATTCGACGATCGGCACGCAGGCAATCCAGCGGCTGCGCGCCGCCAACCGGCTGTTCGGCGCCGGCAACGAACAGGGCGTGACGCCGGGAGAAGGCGCCGCCGCCCTGCTGCTGGGCCTCCCGCAAGCGCTGCCCGGCCGCGCACTGGCCGCTACCGCCCCGCCTGCGCTGATCTCGCGCGCGACGCTCTCGCAGCTGGACGCGCCTACTCCCTCGAAAGGACAGCCGAACACCGGCGCACTGGACCAGGCCTTGCGGGCCACGCTGGCCCTGCTCTCTTCCGAGCATGCAGGCGCGCAGGCAGGCGAGCAAGGGGGCGAGCAAGCGAGCGAGCAAGCAGCCGACCCGAAGGCGCCGGGCGAAACCGATGCAACAGGCAAGGGCACGGACCCCGCGCCGCTAGCCGCCACCGCGGACCTCTGCCCTCATCCCGTGCGGACCGTGGAGCTGGCGCGGGTCATCGCGGAGCGTCTGGAGTCCTTTGATCTTTCCAGCGACCTGCTGCCCCTCGGCGCGCCGTGCGGCGATACCGGCAGCGCGGGCGCCCTGCTGGCGGTCGTGCTCGCGCACCAGCAATGCGGCGAGCGTGGTGGACCGGTGCTGGCGCTGACGGTCGCCGACCCACGGCAGCGCGGCGCCATTGCGCTATTGCCGCCGCCCCAGCCCTCGGTGTCGTGAGCGAGGGCATGCCAGCCGCGCAAACCTTCGCCGTCCCAACGCTTGAGCGTTCGCTGCGCGACCCTCGGGTCTCGCAATCCCCGGAATCCCGCTTCGCACCGCATTCGCATTCGTAGCAGACCAACATGCAACGCTTCCTCAGCTTCCTGACCAATTCCCGCACGCTGTCCGCGATAGGCGTCGTGGCCCTGACGCTCTTCCTGCTGCTGGCGGCCGATACCTTCGAGGTGGCGCTGAAGTGGGTGGGCGTGGTGTTGGGCGCGGTCCTGATCGCCTGGCTGATCGCATTCGCATGGCGGCACTATCGTGCCCGCAGCGCCAGCGGCAAGCTGGGGCAACTGCTGGAGCAGCAGGCCAACGAGGCCGCCGAACAGGCGCCGGCCGAGAAGCGCGGCGAGGTAGAGGCCCTGCGCACCCGTCTGCTGGACGCGGTCAAGACCATCAAGACGTCGCGGCTTGGCCAGCTATCCGGCAATGAAGCGCTGTACGAGTTGCCCTGGTACATCGTGATCGGCAACCCCGCTGCGGGCAAGAGCACGGCGGTACTGAATTCCGGCCTGCAGTTCCCCTTCGCGGACAAGAACAACGCGATCATTCACGGTATCGGCGGCACGCGCAATTGCGACTGGTTCTTCACGACCGAAGGTATCCTGCTCGATACCGCGGGCCGCTATTCGGTCCACGAGGAGGACCGCAAGGAATGGCTCGGCTTTCTCGATCTGCTCAAGCGCCACCGGTCGCGCGCGCCGATCAATGGCATCGTGGTGACGGTCAGCATCCCGGAGCTGACGCAGAGCCGGCCCGAGTTCGCCATCCAGCTGGCCAAGAATCTGCGCCAGCGGGTGCAGGAGCTGACCGAACGGCTGGAAGTGTTCGCGCCTGTCTACGTGATGTTCACCAAGGCGGACCTGATCACGGGATTCACCGAATTCTTCGGCGACAGCGACAAGCACGAGCGCGACCGGGTCTGGGGTGCGACGCTGCCGTTCGAGCCCGGCGAGAAGCACGATGCCGCGACGCTGTTCGACGAGCGCTTCGATGAGCTCTACGATGGCCTGAAGGAAATCAGCGTCGCCCAGATCGCGCAGCAGCGCAATGGCAAGCTCTCGCCCGGACTGCTCAGCTTCCCGCTGGAATTCGCCTCGATCAAGCCGGTGCTGCGCGCGTTCCTGGTAACGCTGTTCGATGAAAACCCATTTCAGTACAAGCCGGTCTTCCGCGGCTTCTACTTCACCAGCGCGGTGCAGGAAGCGAGCACGACCAGCGCCGCCGCCGAACGCATCGCGCGTCGCTTCGGCCTGAAGCTGGACGCCGCCGCCCATAGCCGCGAGGTGTTCTCCAAGAACGGGTTCTTCCTGCGCGACCTGTTCTCCAAGGTGGTGTTCGCCGATCGCAGGACCGTGCGGCAGTTCTCCAGCCCGGTGAAGACTCGCATGCGCCTTGTCACCTTCTTCGGGCTGGTGCTGACACTGGGCTTGCTGCTGGGCGGCTGGACCTGGTCGTACATCGGCAATCGGCAACTGACCGCCAACGTGCAGGCGGACCTGGACAAGATCGTCAAGCTGCAGGAAAACCGCATCGACCTGCAATCGCGGCTCGAGGCGCTGGACATCCTGCAGGACCGCATCGAGCAGCTTGAGCGCTTCCGCGCCGACCACCCGCTTGCGCTGTCGCTGGGGCTGTACCAGGGCGACACGCTGCAGCACAAGCTGCTGGACGAGTACTACAACGGCCTGCGCCAGGTCATGCTCAAGCCGGTCGGCGAATCGCTCGAGCGATTCCTGGCGGAAGTCAACACGCAGCCGGACCGGCTGGCGCAGGGCAGCGTGCTCCAGGCGTCCGCACCGGGCAATGCCGCCACCCAGTCCTCCAATCGCGATGCCTCCGCGCCCGCGCTCGCCGCCGCCGCGGTGGACGTGACCGCCGCCCTCAACGCCGAAACGAAAACCGCGCGCCGCTATGCGGACGCCTCCCCCACCAATGTCGAGGATGCGTACAACGCGCTGAAGACCTATCTGATGCTGGCGGACAAGCGGCATGTCGAGGTCGCGCACCTGACCGACCAGGTCACGCGTTTCTGGCGTGGCTGGCTGGAAGAGAACCGGGGCAACATGCCACGCGAGCAACTGATTCGCGCTGCGGAGCGCAACATCTCCTTCTTCCTTGGCCGCGTCAACGACGACAACTGGCCGCTGCTGGAGAGCAATCTGTCGCTGATCGACCAGACGCGCGAGAACCTGCGCCAGGTCGTGCGCGGCATGCCGGCGCGCGAGCGTGCCTATGCGGAAATCAAGGCGCGGGCCGCCACCCGCTTCGCGCCGATGACGGTGGCGCGCATCGTCGGCGATGCCGGCGCGCAGGTGGTGGCGGGCAGCTACGCGGTGCCGGGCACTTTCACCCGGGAAGCGTGGCAGCAGTACGTACAGCCCGCCATCCGCGAGGCCGCCAACAAGGAGCTGCAAAGCAAGGACTGGGTGCTGAACGTTGCCGCCCGTGACGACCTGACGCTCGAGGGCAGCCCCGAGCAGATCCAGAAGACGCTGGTGTCGATGTACAAGAACGAGTACGCCCGCGAGTGGCAGCGGTTCATGCAGGGCGTGGCGGTGCAGGAATTCCGCAGCTTCGATCAGGCTGTCACGACGATGAACCTGCTGGGCGACCCGGTCAACTCGCCGATCCGCAAGCTGATCGATACCGCCTACGAGCAGACGTCCTGGGACAACCCGTCGATCGTCAACGCCGGCCTGAAGAAGGCCAGGACCGGGGTGATCGAGTGGTTCAAGCGCTGGATCTCGCGCGGCACGCCGTCGGGGATGAGTGTCAACGTGGACAGCAACAGCCTCGCCTCGACCGAGGCCGGCAATCTTCCGATGGGGCCGGTCGGCAAGGAGTTTTCCGGGCTCGCGCGGATCGCGGTGATGCGCGAGAACGACTCGCTGCTGCGCGGCTACATGGAGGCGCTGTCCAGGGTCCGCACCCGCTTCAATACCATCCGCAACCAGGGCGACCCTGGCCCTGGCGCACGGCAGCTGATGCAGCAGACGCTGGAAGGCACCGGTTCCGAGCTGGCCGAGGCGCTGAAGTACGTCGACGAGCAGATGCTGACGGGCATGACGGACAGCCAGCGCCAGACCCTGCGACCGCTGCTGGTGCGGCCGCTGCTGCAGTCCTATGCGGTAACGATCCGGCCGGCAAGCGCGGAGATCAACAAGGTGTGGAACGCGCAGGTCTACCAGCCGTTCATGCAGACGCTGGCGGCGAAGTACCCGTTCGCGCCTGACGCGAGGATCGAAGCCAGCGCCGCCGAGATCGCGCAGGTGTTCGGTCCGGAAGGCGCGATCGCCCGCTTTGCCGGCACTACCATCGGACCGCTATCGGTGCGCCGGGGCGACATGATCGCGCCGCGTACCTGGGGCGATCTTGGCCTGACCTTTGCGCCCGAGTTCACGACCAACTTCACACGCTGGATCGCGCCGTTGACCGGCGGCTCCGCGACCGGTGCCGCGGCTGCGGCGCCGCAGACGGTGTTCCAGATCCTGCCCTCGCCGGCGGCCGGCACCACGGAGTACACCATCGAGATCGACGGGCAACAGCTGCGGTACCGCAATACGCCGCCGCAATGGGCGAACTTCGTCTGGCCCAACCCGCAGGGTACGCCGGGCGCGCGTATCACGGCGACCACCTTCGATGGGCGCACGGTCGAGGTGCTCAGCGAGCCGGGCCGCTTCGGTCTGGAAAGGCTGATCGCGACCGCAACACGCAAGCGCCGGCCCGATGGCGCCTTCGAGCTGTCGTGGACGCAAGGCGGCACCACGGTTGCAGTGGCGCTACGCATCGTCAGCAGCCCGCAGACGAGCGCAAACTCGGACGCGCCGCAAGGCCAGGGCCTGCGCGGCCTGAAGCTGCCGCAGACCGTTGCCGACGCCACGGTCCCCGCCGCCGCGCCGGCGCAGCCGCCCTCCGCAGCCTCCCCGGCTTCCGCCCCGCTGGCGCACGCCGCCGACGCTGTCCGCTCGGGAGATGCGCGATGAACCAGGCCACCCAGTTGCAGCTCGCCTATTTCGGCAAACTCCCGTCCCGTGGCGACTTCGTCAAGAGCCCGAACCAGACCCGCCTGCTCGACACGCTCGATCGCTGGCTGTCGCAGGCCATGGAGCTGCTGGCCGAGGACGCGGGCTGGAAGACGCTCTACGATGCGTGGCAGCCGGTGCAGTTCGCCTTCCTCGGTTCGCAGAGCCGGCTGGCGATCGCCGGCGCGATAATGGCCAGCAGCGACCAGTCGTCGCGCCGCTTTCCCTTCCTGGCCGCCGCTGCGCTGGAGATCGACCAGCCGCTGCCGTTCATCGCCCGCAGCCCGATGGCGCTGACGCGGCTTTGGACGCGCGCCAGCCAGCAGATGCGCCAGTTGGTGGACGCGGCCGATCCCACCGAGGATCTGCGCAGCCTGGCGCAAACCCAGTTCGCCGTGGAGATTGGCGCCGGCGCGCAGGCCTACGACGCGAGCTTTCGCGATTTCACCGAATTCCAGACCGTGGCGGGACTGGAGCAGTTGCTGCGCGCGGACGGAAGGTCGCTATCGCTGCGCCGCCTGCTGCTGGCGCTGGGCATCCTGCTCGAGCCGGTGATGACGGCCGGCACCGCGCGCCTGGACAAAGGCCTGACGCTGCCGCTGCCGGCCGATCCGCTGTACCGGAGCCTGGTCGCCAGCTTCTGGCTCGAACTGGTCTCTGGTTTCCTGAAACGGGGGGACTTCGAGCTCGCGCTGTTCCTTGGCAAATTCGGCGGCACCGCCGCCCCTGGTGGGCATGCGCCCCGCGACCGGCTGGTAATCGGCTTCAACGGCGCGTCGTCGCGGACCTTGCACGGCGTGATGTCGCCGCTCGCCTATGGCGATGTCAATATCGACATCGACGATGCGCAGTGGGTCGATCAGCACGCGACGTCGCGCTACGGCGTCGCCAAGCTCGCCAGCTATCTGGAACAGCCGCAACTGTCGCTGCGCGCGGCGCTCGACACGTTCCGCGAAGTCTTCCTCGGAGAATGAACATGTCCTCGGAACTCATGGCAGGCGCTGCCGCGATCCTCGCCGTGTCCCTCGGTCTGCTGACGGCCACCGGCGCACTCGCGCAGACCGGCCCGGCCCCGGCCACGCCGGCTGCGCAGCCAGCCATTGCGCCCAGCAGCACCAGCGGACGCGTGGTGGCTGGCGGCGCCGTACCGGACGAAGCCACCAAGGCGGAGGTGCTGGCGCGCCTGCGCGAGCTGTACGGCGCGGCGAACGTGGTGGATCAGATCGAAGTCGGGGGCGTGGTGTCGCCGCCGAACTGGAGCGCCAACGTGCGCAAGGTGCTGTCCCCGCAAATCAAGCAGGTTCGCCGGGGCCAGCTGAGTGTCAACGGGACGCAGATCGCCGTTTACGGCGATGTCGCCGACGAGGGACAACGCCAGCAGATCGTCACGGAGATGTCCGCGGGGCTCGGGCAGACGTATACCGTCAAGAACGGTCTGCGCGTCCCTGCCACGAACGGGCAGGATCTGCTGGACAAGACGCTGGCCAACCGCATCATCGAATTCGAGACCGGCAGTGCGACGCTCACGCCGAAGGGCCGGCTGATTCTCGACGAGATGGCCGGCGTGCTGCCCAGGTTGACCGGTCGCAAGATCGAGATCGTCGGACACACCGACAATTCGGGCAATCGCGCGCTGAACCTGACGCTGTCCCAATCGCGTGCCGAAACGGTCAAGAGCTATCTGGCCGGCAAGGGGGTCGACCCGGCGTCGCTGTCCGCCGTGGGCGTGGGGCCGGACCAGCCGATCGCGCCGAACGACAAGGAAGAGAATCGCGCGCGCAACCGCCGCATCGAGTTCAGGGCAAGCCAGTAACGGAGCTGGCGAGGCGGGGCCGGACGACATCGCCGCGGCGCCGCTGCCGGCCGCCCCGCCCGATCGCCGGCCCGCTCAATCGCTGCCTTCGGTGTCGGGCATCACGCCCAGCAGTTCCTCGATCTGCGACAGCGTCGCATCGTCCTTGACCACCGTGCGCAGCCATGCGTGCAGCGGCATCTCGCCCCACTTCGCGGCGCGGGCGGCCAGATACGCCACCGGGCTGTGCGGCTCGGTACGGCGGAAGAAGTCGGCCACCTCGCGCAATTGCGCCAGCGCCTGCTGGCGGTTGCGGATGGGGCCTCCGCCCACTGCCGCCGATTCGGCCGGAACGGCGGCAACGGCGGTCTTCATCATCGCTGCGTGCCCCATCGCATCGCCCTCCTTCTGCTGACCGGCGCCCCCGAGGGGCTTGCCGACAAAACGTTCAAGCAGCGCCCTGACCGCCTCCAGCGCTTCCCTGGCCTGGCGGAAGGTGGGCGAATCGTCCCCTGCCCTGGCGTCCAGGACATCGGCCAGCCGGCTCAGCGCCTGCTGGCAGCCGACCACATCCTGCAGCAGCCCGGCATGGACGCCGGCCGCCGTCGCCTTGCGCGCGGCCTCGAAGGCGTCCTGCGTGACCTTGCCTTGCGACAGCTCGTCGGCATGGTCCGGGTCGCGCCGGATCGCCTCGGTCAGCGCCGTCGCTACCTCCCAATCCACATAGCCATAGCCGCCGGCCGTCTCGTCCACCAGCGGAATCTCGCGAATCAGCGCGCGGGAGCGCGCCGCCAGCCAGGCGACGCTGCCCGTGCGTACTTCGAGGTCGTCGTCGTCGGCGCGGGGATGCAGCCGGTCCCAGAAGCTTTCGCACAGCCTGGCGCACAGCGTGTAGCCATCGGCGAGGCCAGCGAAGCCGCGGGTCCTGGCCAGTGCTTCGGTCAGCCACACCGCCAGGCGCAGGTCCTTGGTGCGCTCGGCCAGCAACTGCGAAGACAACTCGACCACCAGCCGCCAGTCCGCCTCCTTCAGCTCGGTCACCCATTCGCCCTGGTCCAGCGAGGGGTCGTCGAAGCGGCGGGCCTCCTGGATGCGGTCGAACTCGGCGGAAAAGAGCAGATCCTCGCCGCACGGGTCGGCGCCGGCAATCGGTTGAAGCAAACGGTCGAAAGGAAGAGTCGCCATATCAGCCAGCCAGGATGGAATTGGCGGCTAGTGTAGCGTGCGCGTGCTGTGCAGCCAACGCCATGAAAAAACCCCGGGGCCTGTCGGCTCCCGGGGTCGGATACGGCAAGCGCGTCGCGGCGCCGAGCCTTAGCCCACGAACTTGCGGGCGTTGCGGAACATCCGCATCCACGGACTGGAGCCGTCGGCGATCTGCTTCCACTCCTGCGGCGCCCAGCTCATCGTGGCGGCGCGGAACACGCGCTCGGGATGGGGCATCAGCACGGTGAAGCGTCCATCCGGCGTGGTCACCGAAGTGATGCCGTCCGGCGACCCGTTGGGGTTCAGCGGGTAGGTCTGCGTCACCGCGCCCCGATTGTCGACGAAACGCAGGGCGACCGCGACCTGCTCCTTGTTGCCCTGCTGCGAGAAGTCGGCGTAACCCTCGCCGTGCGCAACGACGATGGGGATGCGGCTGCCTTCCATGCCGGCGAAGAAGATCGACGGCGACGATTGCACTTCGACCGTGACGAAGCGCGCCTCGTACTGCTCGCTCTGGTTACGCGTGAACTTCGGCCAGGCCGCCGCGCCGGGGATGATCGGCGCGAGATTGCTCATCATCTGGCAGCCGTTGCAGACGCCCAGCGCGAAGGTATCGGCCCGGTTGAAGAAGGCCGCGAACTGCTCGGACAGCCCCTGGTTGAACAGGATGCTCTTGGCCCAGCCCTCGCCCGCGCCCAGCACGTCGCCATAGCTGAAGCCGCCGCAGGCGACGAAGCCGGCGAAGTCGTCCAGCCTGGCGCGGCCGGCGATCAGGTCGCTCATGTGAACGTCGTGCGCATCGAAGCCGGCCTTGTCCATGCTGTAGGCCATTTCCAGGTGCGAGTTGACACCCTGCTCGCGCAGGATCGCCACGCGCGGCCTCGCTCCGGTGGCGATATACGGCGCGGCAATGTCCTCGGCAGGATCGAAGGTCAGCGACGGCGACAGCCCCGGATCGGCGGCGTCCAGCAGCAGCTCGTACTCGCTGTCGGCGCAAGCCGGGTTGTCGCGCAGACGGGCGATGCGCCAGCTGACTTCGGTCCAGACGCGCTGCAGCTCGGCACGGGATGCGCCGAACACCTTCTTCGCGTCGCGGTAGATTTCGATCTGGTCGCTTCCGTTCGGCTTGCCGACCACATGGCTGCACGCCGACAGGCCGGATTCGCGCAGCGCCGCGAACACCGCGTCGCGCTCGTCCAGGCGCACCTGGATGACCGCGCCCAGTTCCTCGGAGAACAGCGCCCGCAGGGTCTGGTCGTTGCGGCGCTCGGCGATCTGCTGCGCCCAGTTCTTGGCGTCGCCGAAGTCCTGCTCCTGCACGGGATCGAGCGCCAGCATGTCGACGTTCAGCGACACGCCGCAATGGCCGGCGAAGGCCATTTCCGCCAGCGCCGCCATGAAGCCGCCATCGGAGCGATCGTGATAGGCAAGCAGCTTGCCTTCGCGGTTCAGCCGCTGGATGGCATTGAAGAAGTTGCGCAGGTCGTCGGCATTGTCGACGTCGGGCGCGGCATCGCCGACCTGCTGCGTCACCTGCGCAAGGATGCTGCCGCCCATGCGGTTCTTGCCGCGGCCCAGGTCAATGGCGATCAGCACGGTATCGCCGCAATCGGTACGCAGCTGCGGCGTCAGGGTGCGGTTGACGTCGTCCACTGCAGCGAAGGCCGAGACAATCAGCGAGACCGGCGCGACCACTTCCTTCGCCACGTCGCCGTCCTGCCAGCGCGTGCGCATCGATAGCGAATCCTTGCCGACCGGGATGCTGATGCCCAGCGCCGGGCACAGTTCCATGCCGACCGCGCGCACGGTGTCATACAGCCGGGCGTCCTCGCCTTCGACGCCGCAAGCCGCCATCCAGTTGGCCGACAGCTTGACCTTGCCCAGGTCCTTCACCGGCGCGGCGGCCAGGTTGGTGAGCGCCTCGCCCACCGCCATCCGGCCCGAGGCGGGCGCGTCGATCACGGCCAGCGGCGTGCGCTCGCCCATCGTCATTGCTTCGCCAGCAGTGCCGCGGTAGTCCAGCGTGGTCACGGCGACGTCGGCCACCGGCACCTGCCACGGGCCAACCATCTGGTCGCGGGCGTTCATGCCGCCCACGCTGCGGTCGCCGATCGTGATCAGGAACGACTTGCTCGCCACCGTCGGATGACGCAGCACATCGCGCACGGCCTGCTCCAGCGCGATGCCGGTAACGTCCACCGGCGGCAGCGACTGCTGCACGCGGCGCACGTCACGATGCATGCGCGGCGGCTTGCCCAGCAGCACGTCCATCGGCATATCGACGGGGAAGGCGTCCTTGCTGCCCTGCTGCGCGTCGGTATCGATCAGCTGCAGCTGCTTCTCTTCGGTCGCGACGCCGACCACCGCGAACGGCGCGCGCTCGCGCTCGCACATCGCGGCGAACTGCGGCAGGGATTCGGGCAGGATCGCCAGCACATAGCGCTCCTGCGACTCGTTGCACCAGATTTCGGCCGGGGACATGCCCGACTCTTCCAGATGGATCTGACGCAGCTCGAAGCGGGCGCCACGGCCGGCGCCGTCTACCACCTCCGGGAACGCATTGGACAGGCCGCCCGCGCCCACGTCGTGGATCGACAGGATCGGGTTGTCCTCGCCCAGCTGCCAGCAGGCGTTGATCACTTCCTGGGCACGGCGTTCCATTTCGGGGTTGCCGCGCTGCACCGAGTCGAAGTCCAGGTCGGCGGTATTGGTGCCGGTGGCCATCGAGCTGGCGGCGCCGCCGCCCATGCCGATGCGCATGCCGGGGCCACCCAGCTGGATCAGCAGCGCGCCCGGGGGCAGCGGCTCCTTGTGCGTGTGCGTGGCGTCGATATTGCCGATGCCGCCGGCGATCATGATGGGCTTGTGGTAGCCGCGCACCATGCCCGCGACGTTCTGCTCGTAGACGCGGAAGTAGCCACCCAGGTTGGCGCGGCCGAACTCGTTGTTGAACGCGGCGCCGCCCAGCGGCCCCTCGATCATGATCTGCAGCGGCGAGGCGATCCGGTCCGGCTTGCCGGTAACGCCGGCGCGCTCGTCCGGATTGCGGTGCGCCAGCGGCTGCGCGGCATCGCGGGCGTTCTCCCACGGCTCGATCGCATCGGGCAGCATCAGGTTCGACACCGTGAAGCCGGTCAGGCCAGCCTTGGGCCGGGCGCCTCGGCCCGTCGCCCCCTCGTCGCGGATTTCGCCACCGGCGCCGGTCGAGGCGCCCGGGAACGGCGAAATCGCGGTCGGGTGGTTGTGGGTCTCGACCTTCATCAGCGTGTGGGTCAGCGCCTCGTGGCGGCCATACTGCTGGCTGTCGCCGCGGGGGAACCAGCGCTCGGCGACATCGCCCTCCATCACCGCCGAGTTGTCCGAATAGGCGACGATCGAGCCTTGCGGGTTCAGTTGGTGCGTGTTGCGAATCATCGCGAACAGCGACTTGTCCTGCTCCTCGCCGTCGATGCTCCAGGTGGCATTGAAGATCTTGTGCCGGCAGTGCTCGCTGTTGGCCTGCGCGAACATCATCAGTTCGACATCGGTGGGGTTGCGGCCCAGTTTGGCGTAGGCGTCGACCAGATAGTCGATCTCGTCGTCGGACAGCGCCAGGCCCATCGCCACATTGGCTTGCGCCAGGGCGTCGCGGCCGCCAGCCAGATCGACGAACTGCAGCGGTTTGGCGGGCAACTCGGTGAACAGGCCGGCTGCCTCATCGCGCGAAGCGACCACGATTTCCGTCATGCGGTCGAACAGCGTGGCCGCAACCGCCTCGCGCGTGGCGGCGTCCAGCGTCTTGCGGCCGCGCAGCAATCCCTTCTTGCAGACCACGGTGAATTCGACGCCGCGCTCGATCCGGTGCACATGCGGCAGGCCGCAGTTATGCGCGATATCGGTGGCCTTGCTCGCCCAGGGCGAGATGGTGCCGAAACGGGGGATCACCACGAAGCGGTCGCCGTCCGGCTGCGCGGCGAACGGCGCGCCATAGGTCAGCAGTGCGCGGACACGCTCGCTGTCGGCTTCGCTCAGCGGCTGATCGCTGTCGACGAAGTGCAGGAATTGCCCGTGCACCGATTCGATATCGGCATCGATCTGTTGGAGGGTGGCAAGCAGGCGTTGCTGACGGAAGGCCGACAAGGCCAATGCGCCGGGGAAGCACGAGAAATGCGCCATGATTCGAGCGGTCGGGAGGCGATGGAGGTGGGACTGCGGCCGGGGGACCGGCCGTGGCGCGGGTGGTGATCCGGCGGATCGGACCCCTGCGCCAGCCGGCGGAGCCGGCAAAACCGCTATTGTACCCTGCCGGGGGGAATCGCTGCCGGGGGCGAGGTGGAGGGAAGCGGCGGGGGCGGCACGTGTGGTGCTGCCATGGGGCTTGCTTGAGCGCCGTGCGGGGAATGGGCGCCCAATGCCCTCTCCCCCGCCCCCTCTCCCGCAGGCGGGAGAGGGGAGAACACCGGCGGTTAAGCGCAACGCTGGCGGTTCGCTCCCCCCTCCCGCTTGCGGGAGAGGGGCCTGGGGAGAGGGCAACGGGTGCCCGCCACCCTACTGCGCCCCGTACCCCCCGCCGCCCGGGGTTTCAATCACGAATACATCCCCCGCCGCCATCTCCGTGCGCGCCACGTGCGGCAGCACTTCCTCCCGGCCGTCCGCGCGTACCACCAGATTGCGCCCCAGCGCCCCCGGCTCGCCCCCGGCCATGCCGAACGGCGCATAGATCCGGTTGTTCGACAGGATCGACGCCGTCATCGGCTCCAGGAACCGCACGCGCCGCACGCCGCCATTGCCGCCATGCCAGCGCCCCTTCCCGCCCGAGCCGTGCCGGATCTCGTAGCTGTCCAGCCGCACCGGGAAGCGCCATTCCAGCACCTCCGGATCGGTCAGCCGGGAGTTGGTCATGTTGGTCTGCACCACATCGCAGCCGTCGAACCCGTCGCCCGCGCCGCTGCCGCCCGAGATCGTCTCGTAGTACTGGTAGCGATCGTTGCCGAAGGTGAAGTTGTTCATGGTCCCCTGGCTGGCCGCCACCACGCCCAGCGCGCCGTACAGCGCGTTGGTGATGCACGAGGACGTCTCCACGTTGCCTGACACCACCGAGGCCGGGTAGCGCGGATTGAGCATCGACCCTTCCGGAATGATGACGTGCAGCGGCTTCAGGCAGCCGGCGTTCAGCGGAATATCCTGATCGACGAGCGTGCGGAACACATACAGCACCGCCGCCATGCACACCGCCCTGGGCGCGTTGAAATTGTTGGCAAGCTGCTCCGAGGTGCCGGTGAAGTCGACCACGGCCTCGCGTCGCTCCCGGTCGACGCTGACCTTCACGCGAATCTGCGCGCCGTTGTCCAGCGGATAGCAATACTCGCCGTCCTTCAATGCCGTGATCACGCGCCGCACCGCCTCCTCGGCGTTGTCCTGCACGTGGCCCATGTAGGCGCGCACCACGTCCAGCCCGAAATGGGCCACCATCTTGCGCAGTTCCTCGACGCCCTTGGCGTTCGCTGCCACCTGGGCGCGCAGGTCGGCCATGTTCTGCTCGGCATTGCGGGCCGGGTAACGCGCGCCGGCCAGCAGCGCGCGCATGCCGGCGTCGTTCAGCACGCCGCCATCGACCAGCAGGAAATTGTCGATCAGCACGCCCTCCTGCTCGACCTCGGTGGAATCCGGCGGCATCGAGCCCGGTGTAATGCCGCCGATGTCGGCGTGATGCCCGCGCGAGCCGACGTAGAACAGCACCTCGCGCCCGCCCGCATCGAAGACCGGCGTGATGACGGTGACATCGGGCAGGTGGGTGCCGCCGTTGTACGGGTCGTTGAGCACGTACACGTCGCCGTCCTTCATCCGTCCGGCATTGCGCGCGATCACCGTCTTGATGCTCTCGCCCATCGAGCCCAGATGCACGGGCATGTGCGGCGCATTGGCGATCAGGTTGCCATCGCCATCGAAGATGGCGCAGGAGAAATCCAGCCGCTCCTTGATGTTGACCGAATACGCCGTGTTCTGCAGGCGCAGTCCCATCTGCTCGGCGATCGACATGAAGAGGTTGTTGAACACCTCCAGCATCACCGGGTCCGCACCGGTACCGATGGCACGCCGCTGCGGGCGGGGCACCACCCGGGTCAGCACCAGGTGATCGAGCGGCGTGACCTCGGCCAGCCAGCCCGGCTCGACCACGGTGGTCGCGTTCTGCTCGGCGATGATGGCCGGCCCCGGCAGCCGGTCGCCCGGACGCAGCGTCTCGCGCAGATACAGCGCGGTGTCGTGCCATTGCCCGCCGCTGAACATCCGCACGGTGCTGGTGGCGGCTGCCTCCCCACTGCGCGGCGACTGCGCCGCCGGGCGCTCGTCCGGTGCCTGCGCCACGCCGATCGCTTCCACCGACACCGCCTCGGCGATCAGCGCCTTGTCCGGCATCAGGAAGGCGTAGCGCTGCCGATAGGCGGCCTCGAACGCGATGCGCATGGCGGCGGCATCGCCGAACGGCACTATCAGCGCGGAGTCGGTGCCGTCATAGCGCAGATGCACGCGGCGCAGCACCTCGATGCGTCCGGCCTCCTCGCCCTGCTCCAGCAGTTCGTCGCGCGCCTGCTGCGCAAGGATGTCGAGACTCGACGCCAACGACGCGACCGCGTCCTGGTCCAGCCGCGCCTCGATGGTCAGCTCCCGCATCGCGGTGCGGTCGGCCAGCCCCATGCCATAGGCCGACAGAACGCCGGCAAGCGGATGCACGAACACCGTTTGCATGCCCAGTGCATCGGCCACCAGGCAGGCGTGCTGACCGCCCGCGCCACCGAAGGTGGTCAGGGTGTAGCCGGTGACATCGTGCCCGCGCTGCACCGAGATCTGCTTGATCGCGTTGGCCATGTTGCCCACCGCGATCTCGATGAAGCCCTCGGCCACCTGCTCGGGGGTGCGCGCGTCGCCGGTCGCCTCGGCGATCCGCGCCGCCAGTTCCTCGAATCGTGCCACGACGGTGTCGCGGTCCAGCGGTGCATCGGCGGCCGGTCCGAACACCGAGGGGAAGTGCGCCGGCTGGATCTTGCCCAGCATCACGTTGCAGTCGGTCACCGCCAGCGGCCCGCCGCGGCGGTAGCTTGCCGGTCCCGGATTGGCACCGGCCGAATCCGGGCCGACACGATAGCGGCTGCCGTCGAAATGCAGGATCGAGCCGCCGCCGGCCGCCACCGTATGAATGCTCATCATCGGCGCGCGCATGCGCACGCCGGCTACGCTGGTCTCGAACACCCGCTCGAAATCGTTGGGGTGGCTGCCGCTGAAGTGCGACACGTCGGTGGAGGTGCCGCCCATGTCAAAGCCGATGATGCGCCCGAAGCCAGCGCGCTGCGAGGCCCGCACCATGCCGACGATCCCGCCCGCCGGGCCGGACAGGATGGCATCCTTGCCCTGGAAGCGGTGGGCATCGGTCAGGCCGCCGCTGCTCTGCATGAATTGCAGGTTGACGCCAGGCATCTCGCGCTCGACCTGCTCGACATAGCGCCGCAGGATCGGCGACAGGTAGGCGTCGACGACCGTGGTGTCGCCACGCGGGACCAGCTTCATCAGCGGCGATACTTCATGCGACACCGAGACCTGGCCAAAGCCAAGCTCGCGGGCGATCCGCGCCGCCGCGGCCTCGTGCTCGGTATGGCGATAGGCATGCATGAACACGATGGCAATCGAACGGATGCCGCTGGCGAGCACCGCCTGCATCCGTGCACGCAGCGCGCTCTCGTCGAGTGGCTGCACCACGTCGCCATGCGCGCCCACGCGCTCGTCGACTTCCACCACCTCGCTGTAGAGCAGCTCGGGCAGCACGATATGCAGATCGAACAGGCGTGGCCGGTTCTGGTAGGCGATCCGCAGCGCGTCGCGAAACCCGCGCGTGATGAAAAGCGCGGTCGGCTCGCCCTTGCGCTCCAGCAGCGCATTGGTCGCCACCGTGGTGCCCATCTTGACCGCCGAGACCCGTGCCGGCGTGATCGGCTCGTTCGCCTGCAGCCCCAGCAGATGACGGATGCCGGCCACCGCCGCATCGGCGTACTGCTCGGGGTTCTCCGACAGCAGCTTGTGCGCCACCACGGCGCCATCGGGCCGCAGCCCGACGATATCGGTGAAGGTGCCGCCACGGTCGATCCAGAACTGCCAGCGGGGATCGGGCAAGGATGCGGACGACGAAGCAGAAGAAGGCGCCATGGGCGATGCGGAATGGGACACGCGGATAGTCTCTGTGGTGGTTCAGTCAAGCCTGGATGCGGCGACGATGTGGGCGGCTACAACGACGTTGCCGATCTCGCCGCCTGCTCGTATAGCCCGGTCAGCACGCGCAACAGCCGCGCCAGTTCGCCGATCTCGTCGTTCTCGGCGCTGCCCGCGGTGAAGTTGCTGGTCAGGCATTGCTCGCGGATTTCCCGATAGCGGGCACAGGCCTCGCTGCCGGCGGCGGTGGTCAGATAGGTCGCTTCCTTGCCGATGCGCTCGCCGGCGACCAGTCCCATGCCTTGCAGCTTCTTCAGCGAGTAGGTGACCAGGTGCGTGTCCTCGACGTTCAGGACAAAGCAGATGTCGGCCAGGCGCTTGGCGCGGCCGCGATGGTTGACGTGATGTAGCACCAGCACGTCGAGGAAAGTCAGGTCGCGCACCCCCGCCGCTCCCATGCAGCGAACCACCCAGCGGCTGTAGGCGTTGTAGGCGGTGTTCAGGCCGAACTCGAACTCGGACAGCTCCGGGCTGCGGGGCGACACCAGGTGGGACGAGGAGACGATGCTGGGGCCGCGCCGGGGCGCCGCCGCGGTAGCGGTGGCGGTCGTGTTGGCGGTCGTGTTGGCGGTCGTGTCGGCGGTGGTGGCGTCAGCCTCGGGGGCGCCGGCTTCGTCGCGACTGCTGGACTTGCGAGCCATGGGACAACACTCCTGCAATCGGTGGTTGCTGGCACAGGCGGCGGGTCGCCACGCTGGGGATCGGTGTCGCCGGCCGGCGCCTCGTAGGTAGTTCCCCGGAGGGCACAGCCGCAATTTCGGCTTGACAGTTTATAAACAAATTATGAGGATGAATACCCGGCAGCGACAGAATTTTGCTGCGGCCTCGCGGAATAATTTCCCGGCGTTTTCAGGTGCATTTCATGCACAAAACCCGGGCCGGTTTCGTCGGCCGCACCTTGAAGGGGCGCGGCGCCGACCCAGCGCTATCGCCCTGCTGCCCAATCCATCCGCTTCAACCCGGAGACCATGCCGATGTCCGCAGCCATGCTGCACAGTATCGAGGACCTGAACCGCGCCCTGCGCGAGACGCGCTGCACGCGCGCCGCCCTGCTCGACGAGGCGGCCCAACGCGCCGCGCAGCCCGAGGCCGACGCGGTCTTCCTGCAGACATCGTTCGACTCGGCGCGCGCCGTTTGCGCGGCTGCCGACGCGGCGGCGCTGGCCGGCAAGACGCTGCATCCGCTGGCCGGACTGCCGGTATCGGTCAAGGACCTGTTCGACATCGCGGGCGACGTGACCCGCGCGGGTGCCGTGGTGCGCGACGACGCCGCACCGGCAAGCCGCGATGCGCCGGTGATCGCCCGTTTGCGGGCGGTTGGCGCCGCGCTGGTCGGCCGCACCAATATGACCGAGTTCGCGTTTTCGGGCGTCGGGATCAACCCGCATTTCGGCACGCCGGTCAATCCGCACGACCGCGCCACCGCCCGGATCTGCGGCGGCTCGTCCTCCGGCGCGGCCGCCTCGGTCGCGCTCGGCACCGCCGTCGTGGCGCTGGGCAGCGATACCGGTGGGTCGATCCGCATTCCCGCCGCCCTCTGCGGCCTGACCGGCTTCAAGCCGACCGCGCGTCGCGTGCCGCTGCAGGGCGCCTTCCCGCTGTCCTACTCGCTCGATACCGCCTGCGCCATGGCGCGCACCGTCGCGGATTGCGTGGTGGTCGATGGCGTGATCGCGGACGCGCCGGTCCTGCCGGAACTGCGCCAGCCTCGCGCGCTCCGGCTGGCGGTACCCAGGCAACTGATGCTCGACGATATGGACGACACCGTGGCCGCGGCATTTGACCGCGTCATGGCACGGTTGCAGGCGGCGGGCGTGACGGTGGAGTCCGTCGATCTGCCCGAGTTGCTGGAGCTGTCGGTCCTGAATGCACAAGGCGGCCTGACCGCCGCCGAAGCGTATGCGATTCACCGCGGCACACTGTCACAGCGCCGCGCCGGCTACGATCCACGCGTAGCGGCCCGGATCGACCGCGGCGCGTCGATCGGCGCAGCCGACTATGTCGACCTGGTCCGTGCGCGCGCCGACTGGGGCCTGCGCATGCAGGCCAGGCTCGCGCCCTACGACGCGCTGATCTGCCCGACGGTGCCGGTGATTGCGCCGGAGCTGGCCCCGCTGATCGAGGACGACAAGCTATTTGCCCGCACCAATGCGCTGCTGCTGCGCAATCCGTCGGTGATCAACTTCTTCGACGGCTGCTCCATTTCCATACCGTGCCACGCGCCCGACACGCTGCCAGTCGGCGTCATGCTGAGCCACGGGCCGATGCAGGACGGACGGCTGCTGGGCACGGCGCTTGCATTGGAATCACTGATTCGCCACTAGGCACGCCGGCATCCCGCCCGCCTTGCCGTCAGCCGGGACCGGAACACAACGACGGCGCAAGCCGCATCGAACCAAGGAGAAACACCATGCAGCGCAGGGGATGGCTCAAGACAATGTGGGCGGGCGGCGTGATGGCCGGCGCCATCGCGCTCGCGGCGCCAGTACAGGCGCAGGTCAAATGGGATCTGCCGACCGGCTACCCGGTCAACAATCCGCATACGGCCAACCTCGAGCAGCTGGTCAAGGACGTCAACACCGCCACGCAGGGCAAGCTCGTCATCACGCTGCACCCCAACGGCTCGCTGTTCAAGGCCAACGAGATCAAGCGCGCCGTGCAGAGCAACCAGGCGCAGGCGGGTGAAGTCCTGATGTCGCTGCTGGAGAACGAGAATCCGCTGTTCGGTGTGGACGCCGTGCCGTTCCTCGCTACCGGCTTCGATGCCTCGTACAAGCTGTGGCAGGCCCAGCGGCCGGTCCTGGAGCGCCTGCTCGACCGGCAGAACCTCAAGCTGCTCTACGCCGTCGCCTGGCCGCCGCAGGGCATCTACGCGAAGAAGGAAATCCGCTCGGCGGCCGACATGAAGGGCCTGAAATGGCGCGCCTACAATCCGGCCACGACAAGGATCGCACAGGCCGTTGGCGCGCAGCCGATGACCATCCAGGCCGCCGAACTGTCGCAGGCGCTGGCCACCGGCGTGGTGGACAGCTTCATGTCCTCGGGCGCCACTGGCGTGGACAGCAAGGTCTGGGAAAGCCTGACCCACTTCCACACGGTCGATGCCTGGCTGCCGAAGAACATGGTGATCGTCAACAAGCGCGAGTTCGACAAGCTCGACAAGGCGAGCCAGGACGCGCTGCTGAAGGCCTCGCGCGAGGCCGAAACGCGCGGCTGGCAACGGATGCGCGAATACACGCAGCAGTCGCTCGATACGCTGGCCAAGAACAAGATGACCATCGTCAAGCCGACGCCGCAGCTGCAGGCGGACATGAAGAAGATCGGCGACGAGCTGCTGGCCGAATGGGAGAAGAAGGCCGGCGCCGACGGCAAGGAAATCATCGCCGCCTACCGCAAGTAAGCCGCGTGGGGGACGCCGGATCCCCAGCGCCAGTCCGCGCCGTACCGTACCGCGCAGCAGCCCGGTCCGGTACGGCGCGATTGCGTATGCCGGCGCCCTCCGCTTTCCTGCCCAACCCTTGCCCGTATCCCCGACATGATCTCGCGCTTTCAATGGCTGTACCAGGGCCTTGCGGCATTGGCCGGCTTCTTCATTTTCCTGACACTGGCGATCGAGATCGCCATCATCGTCGGACGCTTCGCCAACTTCCAGATCGATGGCGGCGATGCCTATGCCGGGTACTTCATGGCCGCGGGCTCCTTCCTCGCACTGGCCGCGACGCTGCGCCAGGGCGACCATATCCGCGTGACGCTGTTCCTGCAGCGCCTGCACGGCAAGCCGCGCGTCTATGTGGAGATCTTCTGCCTGGCCGTCGCCACGCTGCTCTCCGCGTACTTCACCTACTACGCCGGCAAGCTGGTCTACGACTCGCACCTCTACCATGACATCTCGCAGAACACTGATGCCACGCCGCTGTGGATTCCCCAGCTGTCGATGGCGATCGGCCTGTTCGGGCTCTTCGTCGCCTTCGCGGAAGAGCTGGTCTACGTGCTGCGCACCAGACGGCTCGCCAAAGAGGACAGCGACGAACTGGCCCGCACCGAATGACGCCGGCACAGAACGATGCCTGCACCGCAACTGCCCGCCCTGACAACTGATCGGCGCCCGGCCACGCAGCCCGGCGCCCTGGAATGACCGCCATGGATCTCTGGATCACCCTCCTCCTGATCGTCGCCATCTTCGCCGTGCTTGGCTCCGGCGTCTGGATCGGTATTGCCATCCTCGGCGTCGCCTGGGGGGCGATGGAGCTGTTCACGGACCGGGTCGCGGGCGAATCGATGGCGCTGACGGTATGGGGCTCGCTGTCCAGCTGGACCCTGACTGCGCTGCCCCTCTTCATCTGGATGGGCGAGATCCTGCTGAAGTCGCGCCTGTCCGAAGGCATGTTCCGCGGTCTTGCGCCCTGGCTGCAACGGCTGCCCGGGCGCCTGCTGCATGTCAACGTGATCGGCTGCACCATCTTCGCCGCGGTGTCCGGCTCCAGCGCGGCCACCTGCGCGACCATCGGCAAGATCTCGCTGCCGGAACTGGCGCGACGCGGCTATCCCGAATCGATCGCAATCGGCTCGCTGGCCGGCGCCGGCACGCTGGGCCTGCTGATTCCGCCGTCGATCATCATGATCGTCTACGGCGTCACCGCCGATGTATCGATCGGCAAGCTGTTCATCGGCGGCGTGCTGCCCGGCATCCTGCTGGCGGCGCTGTTCATGGGGTATGTCGCCTTCTGGGGATGGCGTCACCGCGACCAGATTCCGGTACCGGAACATCGTCTGGACCTGCATGCCAAGCTGGTCGAATCGCGCCACCTGGTTCCGGTGGTGCTGCTGATCGGCGCGGTGCTCGGCTCGATCTACGCCGGCTTTGCCACCGCCACCGAAGCGGCGGCGGTCGGCGTGGTGGGCGCCCTGATCCTCGCTGCCTGCCAGCGTACCCTCAGCTGGCAGACTTTCCGCGACTCGCTGATGTCGGCCACGCGCCTGTACTGCATGATCGCACTGATCCTGGCCGGTTCGTCCTTCCTGACGCTGGCGATGGGCTTCATCGGCCTGCCGCGCAACCTCGCCGAGTGGATCGTCAGCCTGCAGCTGTCGCCCTTCATGCTGATCGTCGTGCTGACGGTCTTCTTCATCCTGCTGGGCTGCTTCCTCGACGGCATCTCGATGGTGGTGCTGACCATGGCGGTGCTGCTGCCGACCATCCAGGCGGTCGGCATCGACCTGCTGTGGTTTGGCGTGTTCATCGTCATCGTGGTGGAGATGGCGCAGATCACGCCGCCGGTCGGCTTCAACCTGTTCGTGCTGCAGGGGATGACCAGGCGCAATATCACCTATATCGCCTGGGCCGCCTTCCCCTTCTTCCTGATGATGGTGGTCGCCGTGCTGCTGATCTGGACTTTCCCCGGGCTGGTGACATATCTGCCCGCGCAGATGAAGATGTAGGCAAACCATGCATGCCATCGTGATCGGCGCCGGCGTGATCGGCGTCTGCTCGGCCTGGTACCTGCGCGAAGCCGGCTTCGAGGTGACGGTGATCGACCGTCGGCCGACGCCGGCGCAGGAGACCAGCTTCGGCAACGCGGGCGTGATCGCCCCCGGCTATGTCACCCCCTGGGCGGCGCCCGGCATGCCGGCCAAGATACTGCGCACGCTGTTCGCCAGCGCCTCGCCGGTGGTGTTCCGCCCCAGCGCCGACCCGGCGATGTGGCGCTGGATCGCGCGCTGGCTGGGCGAGACGCGGCTCTCGCGCTATCGCGTCAACAAGCTGCGGATGCAGCGGCTCGCCTTCTACAGCCGTACCTGCCTGCACGAGCTGCGCGACCGTCTGGGCATCGACTACGAGCAATCGCGCGGCTACCTGCAGCTGTTTCGCACCGAGCGCGATCTGGCGATGGCGCAACCGGCGCTGGCGCTGCTGCGCGAGAACGGCGTGGCGCACCAGCTGCTCGATGCCGCGGCCTGCCGCACCATCGAGCCGGGCCTGGCCGCCGGCACGCCGCTGGCCGGGGGGCTGCATCTTCCCGAAGACGAGTCCGGCAACTGCCCGATGTTTACCCGGCGCTTGCGCCAGCATGCGGAAGCGGCCGGCGTCCGCTTCCTGATGGAAACGACGGTCCAGCGCATCGAGGTGCAGACCGACGGGCGAATCACGGTACAACTGCGGCCCGCCGAACCCGCGCAAGGCACCGAGCCGCATGCGCTGACAGCCGAGCGCGTCGCGGTCTGCGCCGGCGTGGACAGCGCCGCGCTGCTGCGCCCGCTTGGCCTGCGCGTGCCGCTGTATCCGGTCAAGGGTTACTCCGCCACGGTGTTCGTGCGCGACCCGTTGCAGGCACCGCTTGCCGCGCTGATGGACGAGTCGTACAAGGTGGCGATCACGAGGATGGGCAACCGGCTGCGGCTCGCCGGCACCGCCGAGCTCGGCTCGCGCAAGCTGGACCTTCGCCCCGCGGCGCTGCATACGCTGCTCAAGGTCGGACGCGACTGGTTCCCCGGTGCCGGCAACTACAATGAGGCGACGCTGTGGGCAGGCGCCCGCCCCATGCTGCCCGACGGCCCGCCGTTGATCGGCCCGACCCGCATCGCCGGGCTGTATCTGAACCTGGGACATGGCTCCACGGGCTGGGCCATGGCTTGCGGCTCGGGACAACTGCTCGCCGCGCAGATGGCGCACGCCAACGGGCAAGGCCCCGGGCCGCAGATCGATATGGAGGGCCTGACACCAGCCCGCTACGGGCTCGGCCCCGCCTGACGAACTTCCGCGCGGTTCGGCAACCCAACAGAATCCGATCCGGTACGATGCGCAAACGCCTGCTTTCGCCGCGCTGCCGTCCGGCGTCCAACCTCAAGCCCGAACCCTCTGCCATGACCGAACGCGACGATCTTCCCCCTGTTGATGGCGACGAGCTGTTCGACCACACGCCGCAATGGCTGGCCCTCGATGCCCAGGCGGACCGGCCGGTTCCCCTGCACGACACCGCCGCCATTCGCGCGCTCGAACAGGCCGCAATGGCCGATCTGCCCCCCTTCACGCTGATGGCGCGCGCTGGCGCCGCGGCGGCTGCCTGGCTGCGGCACCATGAACCTGCCGGCCCCCTGCTGCTGCTCGCCGGCGGCGGCAACAATGGCGGCGATGCGCTGGTCGCCGCCACGCTGCTGCACCACGCGGGCCGCACCGTGGACGTGTGGCTGACTGCCGATCCCGCCCGCCTGCCCGACGATGCGGCACGCGCCTGGCGCGAAGCCGACGAGGCCGGGGTGCCGATGCGCACCGTGTACGAAGAGGAGAGCCCGCCGGCGTGGCCGGACGACGTGACGGCGATCGTCGATGGCCTGCTCGGCATCGGCCTGCGCACCGGCCCCGGGCGGCCGCCGCTCGACGGTCCGGTGGCGCAGTGGATCCGTCGCCTTGACGAGGCCGCGGCATCTGGCAAGCGCGTCTATGCGCTCGACGTGCCCAGCGGCCTGTCGGCCGACACCGGCGCCGCGCCGCTCGCCGTGCGGGCCGTGCGTACGCTGACGTTCCTTGCCGCCAAGCCCGGCCTGCTGACCGCGCACGGCCGCGACCGCGCAGGCGCCATCGACGTGGCGCCACTGGGTCTGCCCGGCCCGGGCGCGCGGACCCCGGCCGCCTGGCTGAACACGCCGGCGCGCTTTGCCGGCCTGCTGCCGAGGCGCCGGCATGACAGCCACAAGGGCAGCTTCGGCACGGTCGGCGTGCTCGGCGGCAATACCGGCATGGTGGGCGCGCCGCTGCTTGGCGCCCGCGCGGCGCTGCATCTGGGTGCCGGCCGCGTCCACGTCGGATTCCTTGCCGCCGGTGCACCCGCCTTCGATCCGCTGCATCCGGAACTGATGCTGCATGCGGCGGCGGAGCTGCCGCTGCATGCGCTGTCCGCCATCGTCGCCGGCCCCGGACTGGGCAGCGGCGAAAGCGCCGTGGCCGCTCTGCTCGCCACATTCGATACGGACCATCCGCTGGTGCTCGATGCGGATGCGCTCAATCTGCTCGCGAGCGATACGCAGCTGGCGGCACGACTGCGGCAGGCATCGCAGCCTCGCGTGCTGACGCCCCATCCGCTCGAAGCGGCACGACTGCTTGGCTGCGACGTCGCGGAGGTACAGGGCGACCGGCTCGGCGCCGCACGCCGGTTGGCGCAGGACTGGGCAGCGGTGATCGTGCTCAAGGGCTCGGGCACCATCGTTGCCGCGGTCGATGACGACGCGCCGGCACTGAACCCGACCGGCAACGCCGGCCTGGCGACCGCCGGCACCGGGGACGTGCTGGCCGGCATGATCGGCGCGCTGCTTGCCCAGGGCATGCCGCCCGCCGCCGCCGCGCAGGCCGCGGTGTGGCTGCACGGGCAGGCCGCCGACGATCTCGTTGCCGCCGGCCAGGGGCCGGCCGGTCTTGTCGCCAGCGAGCTGTTCCTTGCCGCCCGGGCCCGCCTGAACCGGCTCGCATGAGCACAGGCGCCCCGCCCTACGTCGCCACCCCCGATCGGCGGCAACTGCTGACCGGCATCGCGCTGCTGGTGCTCGGCCAATGGATCCTGACGCTGCTCGATGCCACCGGCAAGACCCTGACGCAGCAGGGCGTGCCGGTCGTCGCCGTGGCATGGGTCCGCTATCTGATGCATGTGGTCGTGATCGTGCTGCTGCTAGGCCCGGTGCGCTTCCGTGCGCTGGTGCGACCCGCGCAGCCGGCGCTGCAATGGCTGCGCGGCGGCGTGATGCTGCTTTCCACGCTGGTGTTCTTCTCGGTGCTCAAGCTGATGCCGCTGGCCCAGGCGACTGCGCTCAACTTCTGCGCCCCGCTGTTCGTCGTCGCGCTGTCGCCGTGGCTGCTGGGCGAACGGCCCGGCCGCCACGCGCGCCTGAGCCGCTGGGCCGGCGTGCTGATCGGCTTCGCCGGCATGCTGGTGGTGGTGCGCCCCGGCGGCGAACTGACGCCGCTGGGCGTGGCGCTCGGCCTGTTCTCCGCGTTGCTGTTCGCGATCCTGCAGATGCTGACGCGGCGCATTGCCGCGCACGATGCGCCGATGACGACGCTGATCCAGAGCGGCATCACCGGCGCCTGCCTGACCACCCTGCTGGCGCCGTTCTTCTGGTTCGAGGCGATGCCCACCACGCTGCAATGCGTGCTGCTGCTCTCCTCCGGCGTGACCGGCTCGCTCGGGCACTACTTCGTGATCCGCGCCTTCCAGTACGCCGACGCGTCCTTCCTCAGCCCCTTCCTCTACCTGCAGATCATCTCGGCCACCACGGTCGGTTACCTTGTCTTCGGACAATTGCCGGACTGGACCACGGCGCTCGGCATCGCGGTGATCTGCGTCGGCGGCGTCTGCGTTGCGGCCGGCGAAAGCGCGCTGCGTGCCGTCGCGCGCGGGCTCAAAGGCGCGCGCCGATCCGGGCAGTAACGCGCGCTGGCGCACCGATTGCGGCGTTGTCTGACATTCCCGCCACGGGCCGGCGGCTATACTAGGCCGTCGCAAATCCAGCCTGTTTTCCCGATGCTCAATGACTTGCCCGTCTGGCCCCGCCTGCTGCAGCACCACCGCACCATCCGCTCGTTGCGGATGCGCGACTGGTTCGATGGCGCGCAGGGCGAGGACCGGGTAGCGCGCTTTACCCTCGAGGCAGCCGGGCTGTACCTGGACTACTCGAAGAACCGCATCATCGAGGAGACCATCGGCCTGTTGCTGCAGGCGGCCATCGAGGCTGGCCTGCCGGCACGGCGCGACGCGCTGTTTGCCGGCGAGCTCGTCAACGTCACCGAGCGCCGCGCGGCACTGCATATGGCGCTGCGCGCCGGCCCGGATGCCGACTACCGGGCCGACGGCAAGCCGGTGATGCCGCAGGTGCATGCCGTGCTCGCGCGCATGCGCACGTTCTCGGAACAGATCCGCGACGGCAACTGGCGCGGCCACGGCGGACAGCCGATCACCGACGTGATCAACCTCGGCATCGGCGGCTCCGACCTCGGACCGCGCATGGTCTGCCGCGCGCTGGCGCACCTGAGCGTCAGCGGCACCGGCAAGGGTCCACGTCTGCATTTCGTCTCCAATGTCGATGGCACCGAGCTGGCCGAAACGCTGGCCGCGCTCGATCCGCAGCGCACGCTGGTGATCGTCTGCTCGAAGACCTTCACCACGCTGGAGACGATGGCCAACGCCCATAGCGCGCGCCAGTGGTTCGTGGACCGCGGCGTGCCGGAGGATGGTCTGTCGCGCCATTTCGTCGCCGTTTCGACCAATACCGATGCCGTGCGCGCGTTCGGCATCGATCCGGCCAACATGTTCGAGTTCTGGGACTGGGTCGGCGGACGTTTCTCGCTATGGTCTGCGGTAGGGCTGTCGATTTCGCTGGCGCTGGGCCACGATGCCTTCGAGGCGCTGCTCGCCGGCGGCCGCGAGATGGACGAGCACTTCCGCTCGGCGCCGCTGGCGGAGAACATGCCCGTGATCCTGGGCCTGCTGGGGGTCTGGTATCGCAACGTCTGGTGCATGCCCACTGCCTGCATCGCGCCCTACTCCACCGTGCTGGAGCTGTTTCCCGCCTTCCTGCAGCAGCTGGAGATGGAGAGCAACGGCAAGTCGGTGCAGCTGGACGGCGAGCCGGTCCGTGGCGACACCGCGCCGGTGGTCTGGGGTACCGCCGGCACCAACGGCCAGCATGCCTATTTCCAGCTGATCCACCAGGGCTCGCAGATCGTTCCGGTCGACTTCATCGCGCCGCTGTCCACGCCGCGCTCGCTGCCGGGTCATCACGCCAAGCTGCTTGCCAACTGCTTCGCGCAGGCCGAAGCGCTGATGCGCGGGCGCAGCGAGGAAGAACTGCGCCGGGCCGGTGTGCTCGACCCCGCCCGCATCCCTCATATGCGTTTCGAGGGCAACCGGCCCAGCAATATGCTGCTGATGGACAACATCACCCCACGCTCGCTCGGCGCGCTGATCGCCCTGTACGAGCACCGCACCTTCGTGCAGGGTGTGCTGTGGAACATCAATTCGTTCGACCAGTGGGGTGTGGAGCTGGGCAAGCTGCTGGCCAGGCCGATCGAGGCGGAACTGAGCGGCGGCGAGGCCGGCAGCCACGACGCATCGACCAGCGCACTGATCGAGCGGGCGCGGGCGGTGCTGAAGTAGCGTCCCTGCCCTCTCCCCCGGCCCCTCTCCCGCAAGCGGGCGAGGGGAGCGAACCAGCAGAGTGCCAAACGGCGTCGGTGTTCCCCCTCTCCCGCTTGCGGGAGAGGGCCGGGGAGAGGGCCAGCGAGCGCCCGCCTCCTCTCAACGCCCCCTCAAACCTCCGCCCCCATCCACTCGTCCGAAGCCACCCTGCCCGCCTCGATCGTCAGGATGCGGCCACACCGTGCCGCCACCGAGCGGTCGTGCGTCACCAGCACCAGCGTCGAGCCCGCGTCGCGGTTCAGCTCGAACATCAGCGCGATCACCGCCTCGCCCGTCGCCGTGTCCAGGCTGCCGGTCGGCTCGTCGGCGAACAGGATGTCCGGACGCGTCACGAAGGCGCGTGCCAGTGCGACACGCTGCTGCTCGCCGCCCGACAACGTGCGCGGATAGTGCGACAGGCGCCTGCCAAGGCCGACGCGCTCCAGCATCGACTGCGCACGCTCGCGCACCTGCGCCGTCTCACCGCGCAACTCCAGCGGCAGCATCACGTTTTCCAGCGCAGTCAGATGTCCGACCAGCTGGAACGACTGGAAGACGAAGCCGACATGCTGGCCCCGCAGCGCCGCGCGCTCGTCCTCGCCCATGGCGAACAGATCCTTGCCGTGCAGCGTCACGCTGCCCTCGCTTGGCAGATCGAGCCCGGCCAGCAAGCCCAGCAGCGTGGATTTGCCCGAGCCAGACGCCCCGACGATGGCGAGCGTCTCGCCCGGGGTGACGGAAAAGGACACGTCGTGCAGAATGGTCAGCGAACCCGACGCGTCTGTCACGGTCTTTCCCAACGACTGGACAGCAAGAATGGATGAGGACATGAGCAAGCGTTTCCCGAACGGTCTTTGGCGCAAAATCGGAATGGCGTGGCGCGGCATCGCGCTCGGCACCCTGATGGGGCTGGCGCTGCCCGGCCTGGCGGTACCGAAGCAGGCGCAGGCAGCGGCTCCCGCGATCCTGATACTTGGCGACAGCCTGTCGGCGGAATACGGCATCGCCCGCGGCGCCGGCTGGGTCAAGTTAATGGAAGACCGCCTGCGGGCCGAAGGGTTCGATTATAGCGTCGTCAATGCGAGCATCAGCGGCGAGACCACCGTCGGCGGCAAGACCCGCCTGCCGGATCTGCTGGCGCGACACAAGCCCGAGGTGGTGGTGGTGGAACTGGGCGCCAACGACGCCCTGCGCGGCTTGCCGCTGCAGAACACGGAGGCCAACCTGCGCGAGATGGTGCAGCGTTCGCAGAAGGCCAAGGCCCGCGTGCTGCTGGTCGGCATGCGTATCCCGCCGAACTACGGGCAGGACTATACCGAGCGCTTCTTCAATATCTATCCGCGGCTGGCCAGCGAAGCGAAGGTACCGCTGGTGCCGTTCCTGCTGGAGGGCATCGTGAGCCGGCCGGACTGGTTCCAGTCCGACCGTGTCCATCCGACCGCACAGGCCCAGAAGACCCTGCTCGACACCGTCTGGCCGCAACTCGAGCCCCTGCTCAAGTCGAGCGCGAGCAGGCGCTGAACACCGGGGCGGGGCCGCCCCGCGTCACCGCCCCGGCATTGCGGCCCTGGCCCCCTTCTGCCGGGATCAGCCGGCCTGGCCCTGGGTCTCGCCCCCTTCCTGCGCGTCCCCGGCCGGTTGAGCCGCCGGCTTCAGCATCTCCACCTCCGAACGCGCCTTCAGGCTCTGGTAGAACGCCTCCAGCTCCGCCTGACCGGCCAGTTGGGCAAGCTGGCCAGCTTCGGCCTGGCGCTCGGCCGGGTTGGCGGCCGGGGGCTGCGTCACCTTGGTGATGCGATAGATGCCGTAACCCTGCGCACCCAGATCCACGCCTACCACCGCAGGCAGCTTGGCGGCATCGGCACGCAGGATCGCTTCCACGGCCTTCGGCGGCAGATTGCCCGCCGCACGGCGCGACACCGTCACCTCGGCGCCGAAGCCCTCTGCAGCACCGCCCTCGCGCAATGCCTTCAGGCGCGCTTCGCCGTCCTTCTGTGCCAACTGGGCCGCCTGCTCCGCCACGTAGGCCGTACGAACCTGCTCGCGCACCGCCTCGAACGGCTGCACGCTGGCCGGGCGATGCTCCACCATCCGTGCTGCCACCAGCGTTTCCGGCGCAACCTGGATTGCCTCGGTATTGCGCTTGTTGCGCAGCGAGTCGTCGCTGAACAGCGCCGCCAGCACCTTCTCGTTGTTGACTGGATTGGCGGCACCCAGCGCCGGGTTCGGCGTGCGGGTCACGTTATCGGCGGTCTGCACCGTCAGCTTGAAGCGCTCGGCGGCCGGCTTCAGGCTGTCCGCCTGCTCGTAGACCAGATTGCCGAACGCGTCCGCCTGCTCGTTGAACTGCTTGACCGCCAGCTGGTGGCGCAGCTCCTTCTCCAGCTCCCCCCGCACCGCTTCCAGCGGCCGGGTCTGCGCCGGCTGGATGCCCGTCAGCTTGATGATGTGGAAGCCGTAGTCCGTTTCCACCAGATCGCTGATCTGCCCGTCCTTCAGCGAGAACATCGCGTCCTCGAACGGCTTGACCAGCGCGCCGCGGCCCATGAAGCCCAGGTCGCCGCCCTGCTGCGCGGAGCCCGGATCCTGCGACTGCTTGCGCGCCACGTCGGCGAAGGTGTCCGGCTGCTGGCGCACCGCCTGCAGCAGGCCCTCGGCCTTCTGGCGCGCGGCGTCGCGCTCCGCCTTCGGTGCATCCTTCGGCGCGGAGATCAGGATATGGCTGGCGCGGCGCTGCTCTTCGGTGCCGAAGCGCGAGGCGTTGCTGTCGTAGTAGGACTTCAGCTGCTCGGGCGTGACGGTAATGCCGGCGGCGAGCGCATCGGCGGACAGCACCACGTACTCGACCCTGGCCTGCTCGGGCACGGCAAAGCGCTGCTTGTGCTGTTCATACCAGCCCTTCAGCGCCGCTTCATCGGCATTGACCTTGGCGGCAAAGGCGGCAGCGTTGATCACCAGCGGCTGCACCTGGCGCTGCTGGTCGCGAACGGCGATCAGGCGGTCCAGCAGCGACTTGGGCATGATGGCCGTCGCGCCCACCGACTGCCCCAGCTGCTGCTGCGCCAGGTCGTAGCGCAAGCGGGCGTCGAACTGCTCCGGGGTCATCCCCTGGGCTGCCAGCAGCTCCAGGTAAGCCTTGTCGTCCACCGAGCCATCCGCCTTGCGCGGGAGCTGGGCAATCGCCGGGATACCGTTGATCGTTTCGTACAGGCGCTCGTTGGACACCGTCAGATGCTGACGCTCGACCTCATTGGCGATCACGCGTTGCAACACCAGTTGATCGACGACGGCCTGGCGCGCCTCGGGGCCCTCGAACTGGCGCGGATCGTAGGCGTTGCCCAGCATCTGCCGCATCCGCTCGGACTGCTCGCGCAGCACGTTGTCGACGTCCTGCGCCGTGATGGTGCGGTCGCCGACCTTGGCGACATCCTGCGAGCTGTCCATGAAGCGCGAATAGCTCTCCACGCCGAAGAACACGAACGACGGGAACACCAGCACCAGCAGAAGCAGGAGCATCAGGCGCCGGTTGTTGCGGACGAAATCAAGCATGCGGACTCGGTAGAGAAATTGGAACGGAAGACAAACTTCGCGATTCTAGCAGGCGCGGGCCCCGTACCCGCTCTCTCGATGCCAGCCGATCGCCCAAAAGCAAACAGCCGCCCGAGGGCGGCTGTCTGGCGCTGCAGGCGTCCCTGTTCAAGGTGACGCTGCGCGAAATTCGTGGCGGAGTGGACGGGACTCGAACCCGCGACCCCCGGCGTGACAGGCCGGTATTCTAACCGACTGAACTACCACTCCGCTGTCGGTCTCGCTGCTGCACGATGCGGCGTGCCGGACCTCGAAAACGCTTCCTGCGGCTGGTGGGTGCTGAGGGGATCGAACCCCCGACCTACGCCTTGTAAGGGCGCCGCTCTACCAGCTGAGCTAAGCACCCGCACGGAATTACGTTCGCGCGGTAACGGCGCCAATGACCCTGCGCCGTCCGGCTGACACTGCATCGCTGCGCACGTTTCGATCGCTTGTTGCTGTTTGACCGCCGTTTGCGCTGCGAGGCCGCAAGTGTAATACAGCGGCTTTCGATTTGCCAAGCGGACTTCGCAATTTTTCTGCACTGCCAGGCCCGGCCGAAAAAAAACCGCAGGGCAAGCCCTGCGGTTCTTTCACCTGCCCAGCGATGACGCCGCCAGCGATCAGTGATGGATCATCTCGTGCGTCGGCGCGCCCTTGTCCTTCACTTCGGCCGGGCTGGCCACCTCTTCAGGCAGCGCCTCCGGCTTGCGCTCCAGCGCCAGCTCCAGCACCTTGTCGATCCAGCGGACCGGCACGATTTCAATGCTGTTCTTGACGTTGTCCGGGATGTCGGCCAGATCCTTGACGTTCTCCTCCGGAATCAGCGCCAGCTTGATGCCGCCCCGGTGGGCCGCCAGCAGCTTCTCCTTCAGACCGCCGATCGGCAGCACCTCGCCGCGCAGCGTGATTTCGCCCGTCATCGCCACATCGGCCCGCACCGGGATCCCGGTCAGCACCGACACCAGCGCCGTCGTCATCGCGATACCGGCGGACGGACCGTCCTTCGGCGTCGCGCCTTCCGGCACGTGGATGTGGATGTCGCGCTTCTCGAACATCTCGTCCGTGATACCCAGCCGGCGTGCCCGCGAACGGACCACCGACCGAGCGGCCTCGACCGATTCCTTCATCACGTCGCCCAGCGAACCGGTGCGGGTGATATTGCCCTTGCCCGGCATCAGCGCGGCTTCGATGGTCAGCAGGTCGCCGCCCACTTCCGTCCACGCCAGACCGGTCACCTGGCCCACCTGGTTTTCCTTGCCGGCCAGGCCGAAGTCGTACTTGCGCACGCCGAGGAATTTGTCCAGGTTGTCCGAATCGACCTTGACCGTGCCCGTTTCCTTCTTCAGCAGCAGCATCTTGACCACCTTGCGGGCGATCTTCGACACCTCGCGCTCGAGCGAACGTACACCGGCTTCGCGCGTGTAGTAGCGGATGATGTCGCGAATGGCAGCTTCGGTAACCTCGATCTCGCCCTGCTTCAGCCCGTTATTGCGGATCTGCTTGGGCAGCAGATAACGCTGGGTGATATTCACCTTCTCTTCTTCGGTATAACCCGACAGGCGAATCACCTCCATCCGGTCCAGCAGCGGCGGCGGAATATTCAGCGAGTTCGACGTGGCGACGAACATCACGTCGGACAGGTCGAAATCCACCTCGATATAGTGATCCTGGAACGTATGGTTCTGTTCCGGGTCCAGCACCTCGAGCAGCGCCGACGACGGATCGCCGCGGAAATCCATGCCCATCTTGTCGATCTCGTCGAGCAGGAAGAGCGGATTGCGCACGCCGACCTTGGTCAGGCTCTGCAGGATCTTGCCGGGCATCGAACCGATATAGGTGCGGCGGTGACCGCGAATCTCGGCTTCGTCGCGCACGCCGCCCAGCGCCATCCGCACGAACTTGCGGTTGGTCGCGCGAGCCACCGACTGCCCGAGCGAGGTCTTGCCCACGCCGGGAGGCCCGACCAGGCACAGGATCGGCGCCTTGACCTTTTCCACGCGCTGCTGCACCGCGAGGTACTCGAGAATCCGTTCCTTGACCTTCTCCAGGCCGTAGTGGTCCTCGTCGAGCACGCGCTCGGCGTTCGCCAGGTCATTGTTGACCTTGCTCTTCTTGCGCCACGGCAGGTTGACCAGCGTGTCGATGTAATTGCGCACGACCGTCGCTTCGGCCGACATCGGCGACATCAGCTTGAGCTTCTTGAACTCGGCCTCGGCCTTCTTCTTGGCCTCCTTGGGCATGCGGGCGCCCTTGATGCGTTTGTCGAGTTCCTCGAGATCCGCACCTTCCTCGCCCTCACCCAGTTCCTTCTGGATGGCCTTGACCTGCTCGTTCAGGTAGTACTCGCGCTGGCTCTTCTCCATCTGGCGCTTGACGCGGCCACGGATGCGCTTTTCCACCTGCAGGATATCGATCTCGCCTTCGAGCTGGGACAGCAGGCTTTCCAGGCGTTCGGTCACATTGACCATTTCCAGGATCTTCTGCTTCTGCTCGAGCTTGATCGGCAGGTGCGCGGCAATGGTGTCAGCCAGCCGACCCGGCTCGTCGATGCCCGACAGCGACGTCAGGATCTCCGGCGGGATCTTCTTGTTCAGCTTCACGTACTGGTCGAACTGCGAAACGATGGCGCGGCGCAGCGCCTCGGTTTCCGCGCTTTCGACCGGTCCGGGCGGCACGGGAATCGCCTCGCACATGAAATGCGATTCGTCCTCGGTCACCTCGGAGATATTGGCGCGCTGGGTGCCTTCGACCAGCACCTTCACGGTGCCGTCCGGCAGCTTCAGCATTTGCAGGATATTGGCGATACAGCCGACCTCATAGAGGTCCTCGGCAGTCGGCTCATCCTTTGCTGCCGTCTTCTGGGCCACGAGCATGATGCTCTTGCCCGACTCCATCGCGGTTTCGAGCGCCTTGATGGACTTCGGGCGACCCACGAACAGCGGAATCACCATGTGCGGAAACACCACCACGTCGCGCAGCGGCAACAGTGGCAGGCGAATCGGCTCAGCCGGGAGGAGTTGTGTTCCAGACATCAGTTTCCCCGTTCAGTCATTTAAGGCGTAAATTGGGTCGCACGAACCGATTACAAGATGGCAATCGCCGATCGGATCGCAGCGTCAGTCAAATGACGACCCCGACACTTCAGAAACACGCGCAAACAGCATACCCGCCTTTCATTTTCACCGCCGGGCGAATTAACGAAAAAAAGCCGCTCGCTTCTCGCGAACGGCCCTGGGGGCTGGTAGCCGGCGGCGGCCAGGCCGGCCGCCGGGTTCGCTTCAGTTGGACCCTGCCACCTTGGGTTGATCCTCGTACATCAGCAACGGCGGCGCGTCGCCATCGATCGTGTTCTCGTCGATGACCACTTTTTGCACGCCCTTGTAGTTCGGCAGGTCGTACATCACGTCCATCAGCGATTGTTCGAGAATCGAACGCAGGCCGCGGGCGCCGGTCTTGCGGCGAATGGCCTTGCGGGCGATGGCGGACAGGGCTGCCGGCCGGATTTCCAGTTCGACGCCTTCCATCGCCAGCAGTTTCTGATATTGCTTGACGAGCGCATTCTTCGGCTCGACCAGAATCTGCATCAGCGCCGCCTCGTCCAGCTTGGACAGCGTCGCGACCACCGGCAGACGACCGATCAGTTCCGGAATCAGGCCGAACTTGATCAGGTCTTCCGGCTCGGTCTGCGGCAGCACTTCGCTGGCATCCCGCTCTTCCTTGCTCTGCACCTGCGCGGCAAAACCGATGCCGGTCTTGTCCGAGCGCTGCATGATGACCTTTTCGAGGCCATCGAAGGCGCCGCCGCAAATGAACAGGATGTTGGTCGTGTCCACCTGCAGGAAGTCCTGATTCGGGTGCTTGCGCCCGCCCTGCGGCGGCACCGACGCCATCGTGCCCTCGATCAGCTTCAGCAGCGCCTGCTGCACGCCCTCGCCGGAGACGTCGCGCGTGATCGACGGGTTGTCCGACTTGCGCGAGATCTTGTCGATTTCGTCGATATAGACGATGCCGCGCTGCGCCTTCTCGACTTCGTAATTGCAGTTCTGCAGCAGCTTCTGGATGATGTTCTCGACATCCTCGCCGACATAGCCGGCTTCCGTCAGCGTGGTGGCGTCCGCGATCACGAACGGCACGTTCAGCAGCCTCGCGAGCGTCTGGGCGAGCAGCGTCTTGCCCGAGCCGGTCGGACCGATCAGCAGGATGTTGCTCTTGGACAACTCGACGTCGTCCTTCTTGCCCAGGTGCTTCAGGCGCTTGTAGTGGTTGTAGACCGCTACCGCAAGAATCTTCTTGGCCTGCTCCTGCCCGATCACGTACTGATCCAGGCTGTCGCGGATCTCGTGCGGCGTCGGGAGATCCGATTTCGCGGCCGAGGGGGCGTCCTTGTCGGCTCCCGCGGCTTCATCGCGAATGATCTCGTTACACAGGTCGATGCATTCGTCGCAGATGAACACCGACGGGCCGGCGATCAGCTTCTTGACCTCGTGCTGGCTTTTGCCGCAGAACGAGCAATACAGAAGCTTCTCGCTGGATGAACCTTTTTTGTCCGCCATAGGAATAAGTCACATTAGCAGGGTGCGTGCCGGGCCGGAGACGGCCTGGGCGATCCGCGTCAAACGCATCATACGCCAAAACCTTCGGCACAGCGGGCGGGCCACCACGGAGTGGGGGCAAACGCGACAAACGAGGCGCGAGGCCTCGTTCGGGTGTACGCTGGTTCGTTTCCGGAAAAAGAGACGCAACATTTGCTTCCCTTCCCCGGCGCCGGGTTTTCCGGCGATCCCGTGCCTTAGAGGCGGCGGGCGATCACCTTGTCGATCAGGCCATAGTCGACCGCCTGGTCACCGCTCATGAAATTGTCGCGGTCGGTGTCCCGGGCGATTTTCTCGACCGGTTGGCCGGTCACTTCCGCCAGGATGCTGTTCAGGCGCTCGCGCAGGTACAGGATCTCGCGTGCCTGGATCTCGATATCGGAGGCTTGGCCACGCGCACCGCCCAGCGGCTGGTGAATCATGATCCGCGAATTGGGCAGCGCGAAGCGCTTGCCCTTGGCGCCGGCGGCCAGCAGGAACGCGCCCATGCTGGCGGCCATGCCCATGCACAGCGTGGACACGTCCGGCTTGATGAACTGCATGGTGTCGTAGACCGCCAGACCCGCCGAGACGGAACCGCCCGGCGAGTTGATGTAGAGGAAGACATCCTTGTCGGGATTCTCGCTCTCCAGGAACAGCAGCTGCGCCACCACCAGGTTGGCGGTCTGGTCGTTGACTTCGCCGACCATGAACACCACACGCTCCCTCAGCAGGCGCGAATAGATGTCATAGGCGCGCTCGCCCCGGCCAGACTGCTCGACCACCATCGGCACCAGACCCAAACCCTGGGTTTCCAGCGCAGAGGCCTGGGTGGTGGCGAGACGTTCGAGCAAATCGTTGCGGGTCATGCAGGTTCTCCAGTGTGGTGTGCAGCGGTGCCCCGGCAAGGGCACCGCGTCGCCATCAGGCGGCTTGCGGGCCGTTGCCTTCGGCGGTCAGCTCTTCGAAGGACACCTGCTTGTCGGTGACCTTGGCGTGCTGGCACACGAAATTTACCACGTTGTTTTCCAGCACGTAGGCTTCCATCTCGGCCAGGCGCTGCTGGTCGCCGTAGTACCAGCGCATGACTTCCTTCGGATCCTCGTAGCTCTTGGCGAACTCCTCGATCTCGGCCTTGATCTGGTCGGCCTTCGCTTCCAGGCCATTGGCCTTGACGATCTCGGCCAGGATCAGACCCAGCTTGACGCGGCGCTCGGCCTGGCCGGCGAACATCTCGGCGGGGATCGGCATGTCCTTGGCGTTCGGCATGCCACGCTGTTCCAGGTCACGGCGCGCCATTTCCACCAGGCGCTCCTGGTCCTGTTCGACCAGCGCCTTCGGCACGTCCAGTTCCGCCGCCTTCAGCAGCGCTTCCATCACCTGGTCCTTGAGCATCGAGTGCGTGCGGCGCTTGACCTCACGCTCCAGGTTCTCGCGGATGTCGGCGCGCATCTTCTCGACGCTGCCTTCGGCGATGCCCAGCGAACGGGCGAACTCTTCGTTCACTTCCGGCAGGTGCGCCCACTCGATCTGCTTCATCGTGATGGTGAACTCGGCCGTCTTGCCCGCCACTTCCTTGCCGTGATAGTCCTCGGGGAACGACAGCGGGAAGGTCTTGCTCTCGCCGACCTTCAGGCCCAGCGCGGCCTGTTCGAATTCGGCCAGCATGCGGCCCTCGCCCAGCACGAAGGCGAAGTCTTCCGCCTTGCCGCCTGCGAACTCGACACCGTCGATCTTGCCGACGAAGTCCACCGTCACGCGGTCGCCATTCTGGGCCGCGGCCTCGCCGCCGCCGTCGCCATGCTCGCCGGCTTCGCCGCGCGGATGGTAGTGGACGCGCTGCTTGCGCAGGATGTCGATGGTCTTGTCGATCTCGGCGTCGCCGATCTCGGTCTTGGTGCGGGTGACTTCGGCCGCCGACAGGTCGCCGATCTTCACTTCCGGATACACCTCGAAGGTGGCGTCGAACGCCACTTCGTCCTCACCCACGCCTTCGGTGCGGATCTCGAACTTCGGCTGGCCGGCGACCTTGACGTCCTGCTCGCGCGTGATGTCGAAGAACTTGCGGGCGGCCTTGTCGAAGCGCACTTCGAATTCGACCTGCTGGCCGTACTGCTTCTCGACCATCTTCATCGGCACCTTGCCCGGGCGGAAGCCAGACATCTTCACCGTCTTCGACAGGCGAACCAGGCGCTCCTGCTTTTCCTTTTCGACTTCGGCCTTCGGAATGGCCAGGGTCACCTTGCGGTCCAGTTTGCCGAGGTTTTCAATCACATTCGACATGGTCGTCAATCCAATCCAGAAATGTTGTCGTGTTCGTCAGCGCTCCGCTTGCGTGCCCGACGGGCTGGTGGCCGGTTCGCCCACCAGGCCTGGCAAGCAGGCGCGAACAGCGAACTCCGCGCAAACGGAAAACGCGGATTATCGCACGGTTTTGATTCGCTTCCGTCAGTTTTCACCCCGAATGCGGGTAATCCACGTCGGCGGGCGCACCGCCAGAGGCGCCGTCGCCGGTCGCGCCCAGGCCAAACTCCCCATGCCGTAGCGCGCGCAGCAGCAGCCGCGCGGGATCCAGCGCATCGGCCAGGTCCGACTCCACCGGTAGTGGCTCGCCTTCGATGCGGCTTGCGACCAATTCCGCCCCCAGCGCGGCCCACGTCAGCCCGCGCGAAGCCAGCGCCAGCAGGCCATAGAGGCCCGGCAGCCGCGGAATGTCGCGCAGGTGAGCGCCGCGCAGCGAGGCCGCGCGCACGGCGCAGGCGTCCTCATCGGGCAACGCCCCGACCCATGGCAGCCGGTTGTAGGAGACGCTGCGCACGCCCACATAGCCGCGCAGCGCGGCGAGGTCGAGCTGCTGCAGCGCTGGCGCCAGCGGCGGCAGCAGCGCCGACAGGCGGGCCAGGTTGGCGGCGTGCGTTGCCGTTCGCTCCACCAGCGGCCCCTCGTCCGGTTCGTAGCTCGAGCCGATCCTTGCCACGCCGTGCGCGTCGAGCGGCAGCAGATAGCCGGCCCCGCTGATCACGCAGTCGGGCCAGCCATGCTCCCGGCCGACGCCGACCGCCTGCAGCGTGGCGGGCGGCAATGTCGTCAATTGACCGCGGACCCGCCGGATCGGCATCGTCCCCAGCGGCAGCAGTTGCAGCGCGGCATCGGCATTGGCCAGCACCACCACCGGCGCGCTGGCGATCACGCCGCCTGCATCGTCGCGCAGCTCCCACAGGTCACCGCTGCGCCGAAGCGCGGCGACATGGCAGCCGAACCGGGTCGACACCCTGCCCCGCTGCGCGGCCATCGCCAGTTGCGCGGCACAGATATCCGGCGGCGCGGCCCAGCCGGAGAGCGGGAACCAGAGGCCGCCGCGCGGCACGGGAGCGCCATGCGCCGTCGCCGCTTCGTCCGCCGACATCCAGCGCAGGAAGGCCTCCGGCAAGGCAAGCGCGTCCAGCGCCTGCTTCTGCAACACCTCGTCCTCGTCGCTGCGACCGATCTGCAGCACGCCAGTGCCGTGCCAGCCCACCGGATGACCGGCGCGAGCCAGGTCTTCCCAATAGCGCCGGGCGTACAGATTGCCGGCGCGCGAGAGCCGCGACAGCGCCGCGTCGTCCACGGAAAGATGCGGGTGCATCGCCGCGGCGCGATGGGAAGAGGTGACGCCGGCAGGGCCCTCGCAGGCATCGATCAGCGTGACGTCCCAGCCCCGCGCGGTGAGGCGCTCCGTCATCGCGCAGCCGCTCAGGCCCGCACCGACCACAATGGCCTTCCGCCGGCTCCAGCTGCCGACCAGAGGCGCGGGATGCCGCCGGCGGCGACCGCCGGGCAATCGAGCGATGGTCATATCGCGCTTGGTGCCGAAGCCCGGCGCCTTGGCCACCTCGAAGCCGGCAGCCTGCAAGCCGCGGCGCACGAAGCCGGCGGCGGTATAGGTGGCAAGCGTAGCGTCGTCCCTTGCCAGACGGGCCAATCCCTTCATCACGCCCGGCTGCCACATCTCGGCGTTGCGCGATGGCGAGAAGCCGTCCAGATAGAAGGCGTCCGCGCCCAGGGACAAGCGCGGCAGCAGCGACTCGACATCGCCGAAGGCCAGTGTCAGCACCACCGCACCGCCGTCGAACGCCAGACGGTGCAAGCCCCCGATCGGCAGGGGCCAGTCCTCGCGCAGCGATGCGGCAAGCGGGGCGAGGTCCGCAGGCAGCGACGCATGCACGGTCGCCAGACCCTCCCGGGTGAATGGGTGCTTCTCGATCGAGACGAAATGCAGCGTGCCGCATCGGTCCGGATCCTCGCGCCAGGCTTGCCAGGTGGCGAGGAAATTCAGCCCCTGGCCAAACCCTGTCTCCGCGATGACGAACTGATGGCGGCCGCCCCAGCGCTGCGGCAGGCCGTTGCCACCGAGGAACACGTGCCGGGCCTGCGCCAGCCCGCCCTCGACACTGTGATAGACGTCGTCATAGCGGGGCGAATAGGGCGTGCCGTCGGCCGACAGGATCGGCTCGGCTGTCTCCAGGGCGCGGGACATCGGTGGGAATCGGCGGTAATCGGGGGAATCGGAAGCGAAGATGGGGAGCGGAGATCGGATCGGCGACCGGTGACTTGCGCCCTCCGGAGCGCACGGACGGTTCCGCCTTCGCCCCCGGGGCGTCGCCGCGGATGGTAGCATGGCGGCCCTGCCCCGCCCCTTCCCGATCGGCCCTCGATGCCAGGCCGGGGCACGCCGAATCTGCCGTCCCCATGCTCAGCTACCGTCACGCCTTTCACGCCGGCAACCATGCCGATGTCCTCAAGCACGCCATCGTCACCCACCTGCTCGACTACCTGACGCGCAAGGACAAGGCCTTCTGGTATATCGACACGCATGCCGGCGCCGGACTGTATGCGCTCGACGAGGGCTACGCGACGAAAAAGTCCGAGTTCGAGACCGGTATCGGGCCATTGTGGCGTGCCTGGCGCGCCAGCACCGGTGGCCGGCCGATGCCGCCGTTGCTGGAGGAATACCTGGAGCAGGTGCAGCAACTGAATCCCGACGGCAACCTGCGTCACTACCCGGGCTCGCCCTGGCTGGCCTGGCAACTGCTGCGCGATCAGGACCGGCTGCGGCTGTTCGAGCTGCACAGCACCGAGATCCAGGTGCTCGGCAACAATTTCCGCGGTGCCGGGCGCCGCGTGATGCTGTACGACGGCGACGGCTTCGGAGGCATCAAGGCGATCTTGCCTCCGCCCCCGCGCCGGGCGCTGGTGCTGATCGATCCGTCCTACGAGGACAAGCGCGACTACCAGCGCACCGTGCAGTGCGTCCGCGACGGCCTGGAGCGCTTCGCCACCGGCACCTATGCGGTCTGGTATCCACAGGTACAGCGGCGGGAGTCGGCCCAGTTGCCGGCGCAGCTCAAGGCATTGGGGGCCGCCAGCTGGCTGCATGCCACGCTGACGGTGAAGCATCCCGTTGCCGGCGGTCTCGGGCTGCACGGCAGCGGCATGTTCATCGTCAATCCGCCCTATACGCTACGCCCCTTGCTGGAAGCCGCATTGCCCGAGCTGGTCGCATTGCTCGGCCAGGACGACGGCGCCCGGTTCAGCCTGGAAGGCGAGCAGCAGTAGCCCCATGGCGCCCCGAGGCGCCGCACCGAGGTTGTGGGCTACCATATCGGCCGATGGCGGTGGCCACGGCCCAGGGGGCAGCATCACCTGTGTCGTCGCTGCCCACAGAGTGTAGAAACACCGAACTGCATGATTCCTGCCCCGATTCCGGCCAATGAGCCGCAACGGTTGAGCGCGCTTCGCTCGCTCAACTTGCTCGACTCCGACGTCGAAGAGCGCTTTGACCGCATTACCCGGCTCGCCAGGCGCCTGTTCGACGTACCCATCGCCGTCGTCAGCCTGGTGGATGCCGACCGCCAGTGGTTCAAGTCGTCTTATGGCATGGCCGTGCGAGAAACGCCGCGCGAGCACTCCTTCTGCGCCCATGCCATCCTTGAACAGAACGTGATGGTGGTCCCGGATGCCACCCAGGACGCGCGCTTTCACGACAGCCCGTTGGTCACCGGCAAGCCCCACGTGCGCTTCTACGCCGGCTGTCCGCTGACGGCCGGTCAGGGTGCCACCGTCGGCACGCTCTGCCTGATGGATGACAAGCCGCGCAAGATGGACGACCACGACCAGGCGCTGCTGCGCGATCTGGCGCGACTGGTGGAGCAGGAGCTGGTCGCCACGCAGCTGGCGTCAATGGACGATCTGACCCATCTGTCCAACCGCCGCGGCTTCACCATGCTGGGCGAACGGGCGCTGGAAACGTGCCGCCGCCATCAGTGGACGGCCGCCCTGCTGTTCTTCGACCTGGACCAGTTCAAGCCGATCAACGACCGCTACGGGCACGCCGAGGGCGACCGCGCCCTGCAAGGCTTCGCCAACCTGTTGCGTGCGAACCTGCGCTATACCGACGTCATCGGCAGAATCGGCGGGGACGAATTCGTGGTGCTGCTGGTCGCGACCACGCCTGCCGGCACCGAGAACATGATCGAGCGACTGCGCGAAAGCCTGGATACCTACAACCGTGACCAGCAGCGCGGTTACGAGCTGCGCTTCAGCGTCGGCGCGGTCAGTTTCGATCCGGCCCGCCATGCGTTGATGGCCGACCTTCTCGCCGAGGGCGACCAGCAGATGTACCGCAACAAGCGCGAGCGGCGCGCTGACACGTCCGGGCAGTAAGCGGGCACCGCTCCCAGCGCAATCCCGGCCCTTGCCCATCGTTGCCGAACAGGCTTTTACATTTCGCAACGCTTACAGGCATGCCGCCGGCGCCCTCCTTGCCAGAAGCAAAAGTGGGCACGCGTTTGCTGAAATCCTCGCCCCGTTGCTCGCCCACACTCTCCGAAGACCCACGGTCTGGAGGAAACCATGTTGGCGATTACCAAAGCGGGAGTAGAGGCTGCCCAACGGTCGGACGGGTCAACCACGACCGGGAAGGACTCGCCTATTGGGCAGGCGGTACAAGCCACTCGTACCGCTCTGAAGCGTTGCGGCGAAATGCGGTTCCCGCAGTTGGACGAGAACGGACATCTTCATCAGTACGGGTTCGTGGACGTCGAGCCGGCGCTGGCACTGCTTGACCATGTGGAAGCGATGATCCCAAAGTACCTGATTCTTCCCGGTACTCGCCAGCGAATCGCGGAAGCAATGATGGCGTTGTCGCGGTCCATCGACAACCTTTGCAAGGGAATCGATACCCTGAATACTCCGGGAGGGGCTGCCGAAGCGGTGAAGTTGCTCAACGCAGTCCAGTCGGATCAGCAGACGCTGATCAATCTGATCAGCAAGGAGATCCCGGACGAAAGCAAGATGCGGCATATCCGGGACGGCGCACAAGCCATCCTCCTGCTGATCGGCATCATCGCAGTTCTCGTTTCCGTGAGTCTGCCCCCCCTTGGCGTGCCACTGATTGCCATGGCAGCCATTTCCCTGTCTCCCTCGCTTGTCACGTTCCTGTGGAATCGCGCCTACGACTGGCGCACCACGCCGAATCCGGCCTGGAAGCCCCTCCGGGACCTGGTTTGCGAGATTCGCCAAAGCATGGAGAAAGCCACTATGTATGCCACAGCCATGATGAAGCGCATGGATGCGCGCATGGACCAGCTAGAGCAAACGCTGGGCGAAAGAGTCACCCGGCTAGAGCAGGCGCACACCAATAGCGTCCGCCGACTTGAATCGGAAATCGATGGAGTCAAACGGACCCTTGCGGATCAGCAGATCGAGCGAAGCTTGCAAGATCAGCAAATCAAGCAAACGCTCGAGGAGCACCAGAGGACGCAAGAACGGATGCTCGCGATGCTGGAAGCCCTGATGGGACAGCGCACCACCGCTCAGCATTCTGCGATCAACCTGACAACCACCAGCGCGCCGAAGGAAGCCGCCAATGAGAGAACCTGCAGCCTCGTGGTAAACAACCACCCCTGACAGGCGGCTGCAGCATCGCTGTGTTTCGCCGCCGCATAGCGGCGACGAAACACAGCTTTTGGCTCAACGGGCGGCTATCAGCCGCCCGTTCCGCTTTTTAATGGCGGCTGTCCGACGGCGGCGTCGCCTGCAACAGGTACGCTGCCATCAGCAGTCGCCACAGTCGTGCCGGCGGCTCCCGGTTCTGCAGCAGCGCCTTGCGCAGGGCCTCGGCCTTGCCCGGGTGCACGTCCATCTCCTCTTCCAGCGCGGTGACGGCCGCGACCGGGTCCATCTCCCAGTGCATCAACATGTTCCTGTCCTCCATGTAGTGGTTGACGGCAGGAAGGTGCCTTGTCTTGATGCGGGAAATAGCGGAGTTGGCGAGAAGCTGTGGGAAATTGCCCATCGGTCGCGCCGGAAGGCCGTCCAGGTGTACTCGAAGGCTCTTGTACAGGTCCAGGCGGCGGCTATGCGGCGTCGATGGAGAATGGTGGTGCGAGGGAGGGGACTCGAACCCCTACACCATTGCTGGCGTCAGGACCTAAACCTGGTGCGTCTACCAATTTCGCCACCCTCGCGGTCCGAAGCGCCCGGAGCCGGGCGCCGATTGCTTGTACGGGATTCCCGCGCGAGGACCGGACCGGCCGCGCGGGATTCCATCGGACCGCCGCTGCGATGAGGGCGGCCTCGGACAAGGCTGCGGATTGTAGCGCATGGCGCGGCGAGAATCCAGTGGCGTCGACTCGGGAGAACGTGGGGCATGGGGGGAGCCGCGCCGCCCCGATCTAGCCCGGCCGCCATTGCCCTGAAGGGCTACTGGCCCTCCCCTCCGCCATGCGTTCCCGCGCAGAGCGGGCCGCGACATGCACGCCTTCGTGCAGACCACCTCCATGGTGGTGCATGGCTTTCCCGTTCGTCCTTGCCGTTGAGGCACGTTGAGCAACCCGCTGCGACCCCGCTGCTGGTTCGCCCCGTGGTCCTCGGCTCCCGCAGCGCCCTCTCGCCTGTCTGCGCTGCCGCCCTCGCCCCCCGACTCCGCTCGCGTCGTGCCCGCGCCGGCTGCGGCGGCCTATCGCATTCCCGTATGCACCAATGCGGAGCCGTTTCTGCGTTTTTTCCATGGCACATCGATTGCTATTTCGCTTGCAAACGAATGGACGCCGATCCACGCAGGTTTCTCACCACAGGAGTCATGCAGTGAACCGCTTCGCTTCCGCTTTTGTCTCCCCGTCCGCTGCGAGTCCGCACGGCAACGCACAATGGGCGATGCCCGTGGCCGCGCTCTCGCTCGCGGCGCTGGCCGCGCTCTCCTGCTTGCCGGCCACCGCGCATGCGGAGAAGGTACTGCGCATCGGCATGACGGCGGCCGACATTCCTCGCACGCTCGGTCAGCCCGACCAGGGCTTCGAAGGCAACCGCTTTTCGGGCATCCCGATGTATGACGGCCTGACGCAATGGGATCTGTCGAATGCCAAGGGCCCGAGCCTGCTGATTCCGGGCCTGGCAACCGAGTGGAAGGTCGATCCGCAGGACAAGACCAAATGGGTGTTCAAGCTGCGACAGGGCGTTCGCTTCCATGATGGCTCGCCCCTGAACGCGGATGCGGTGGTCTGGAACGTGGGCAAGGTACTGGACAAGTCGGCGAAGCAATTCGACCCGAGCCAGGTGGGTGTCACCGCCTCTCGCATGCCGACGCTGCGCTCGGCCCGCAAGATCGACGACATGACGGTGGAGCTGACGACGTCCGAGCCGGACTCCTTCCTGCCGTACAACCTGACCAACCTGTTCATGGCGTCGCCGACGCATTGGGAGAAGAAGTTCGCGGCGGTCCCGGCTTCGGTCACCGATCCGGTGGAGCGCTCCAAGCAGGCATGGGTGGCATTTGCCGCCGATGCGTCGGGAACGGGGCCGTTCCGCATGACGCGCTTCGTGGCCCGCGAGCGGCTGGAAGTGGCCAAGAACGCCCAGTACTGGGACCCGAAGCGCGTACCGAAGATCGACAAGGTGGTGATGCTGCCGATGCCGGAGGCCAACGCGCGCACGGCGGCACTGTTGTCGGGCCAGGTGGACTGGATCGAAGCGCCGGCGCCGGACGCGGTGGCGCAGATCAAGAGTCGCGGCTTCGAGGTCTACGCCAACGCACAGCCGCACGTGTGGCCGTGGCAGCTGTCGTTCGCGCCGGGCTCGCCCTGGCTGGACAAGCGCGTGCGACAGGCCGCCAATCTTTGCGTGAACCGTGGCGGACTGAAGACGCTGCTGGGCGGCTATATGGCCGAAGCGAAGGGCATCGTCGAGGCTGGCAACCCCTGGTGGGGCAACCCCAAGTTCGACATCCGCCATGATCCTGCCGCCGGACGCAAGCTGATGCAGGAGGCTGGCTATTCCGCCGCCAAACCGCTGAAGGTCAAGGTGCAGGTGTCCGCGTCCGGCTCCGGCCAGATGCAGCCGCTGCCGATGAACGAGTATGTCCAGCAGAACATGAAGGAGTGCTTCATCGATGTCGACTTCGACGTGGTGGAGTGGAACACGCTGTTCACCAACTGGCGTATCGGCGCGAAGGACCCGAGCGCGCATGGGGCCAATGCGATCAATGTCAGTTTCGCGGCGATGGACCCGTTCTTCGCCATGGTGCGCTTCGTCAGCAGCAAGACGCAGCCGCCGGTGTCGAACAACTGGGGCTTCTTCAGCAATGCGGAGTTCGACAAGCTGATCGCGACGGCTCGCACGTCGTTCGACGAGAAGGGTCGCGATGCGGCGCTGGCGCAGCTGCATGCGCGCATCGTCGAGGAGGCACCCTTCGTGCTGATTGCGCATGACGTCGGCCCGCGCGCGATCTCGAAGAAGGTCAAGGGCGTCGTGCAGCCGCAAAGCTGGTTCATCGACATCGCGACGATGTCGATGGATTGACGGCTCGCCCCGTCTCACCGGTCGAGGTCCGCCGCGGATGGCGGCGAGCCTCGACTTCCGTGTTGCCTGTTCCAGGGCGTTACGCTGCCCCTACCTGACCTCGGCCTGCCATGTCCTATCTGCTGCGACGCGCGCTGTACGCCGTGCCGATCCTGCTCGGCGTCGCGCTGCTCTGCTTCTCGCTGGTGCATATCGCCCCCGGCGACCCCCTGGTGTCGGTGCTACCGCCCGACGCGTCGGAGGAACTGCGCCTGCAACTTGCTGCGCTGTACGGTTTCGACAAGCCCTTCGCCGAGCAATTCGTTCACTGGCTCGGCCGGGCGCTGCACGGCGACCTTGGCACCTCGATCGCGACCAGCCGGCCGGTGATGGCCGAGGTATCGACGGCGGTCGTCAATTCGGTTCGCCTCGCCCTTGTCGCCACGCTGATCGGCTTCGCCTTCGGCAGCCTGTTCGGCTTCGTCGCCGGCTATCTGCGCGACACGCCGATCGACCGCGCGGCCTCCTTCCTGTCGGTGTTCGGTGTCAGCATGCCGCACTACTGGCTTGGCATGGTGCTGGCCATCGTCTTCTCGGTGCTGCTCGGGTGGCTGCCTGCCACGGGCGCAGGCCCAGGAGGATCGAGCGACTGGCGGTGGGACTGGGAGCACGCGCAGTACATGCTGTTACCAGCGGTGACCATGTCGGTGATCCCGATGGGCATCGTCGCCCGTACGGTACGGGCGCTGGTCGCGGAGATCCTGTCCAACGAATTCATTGTCGGGCTGCGCGCGCGCGGCTTGTCGGAGTTTGCCGTCTTCCGCCACGTGGTGAAGAACGTGGCGCCGACCGCGCTGTCGGTGATGGGCCTGCAGCTCGGATATCTGCTCGGGGGCTCGATCCTGATCGAGACGGTGTTCGCCTGGCCCGGGACCGGTTTTCTGCTGAACTCGGCTATCTTCCAGCGCGACTTTCCGCTGCTGCAGGGAACCATCCTGGTGCTGGCGGTGTTCTTCGTGCTGCTCAATCTGCTGGTCGATGCGCTGCAGACGGTATTCGATCCGCGCATCCAGCGCAACTAGGAGTCAGACGATGCAAGCCACTCATCCTCCGGCGCCTGCCGTCCCGGCTTCGATGTCGTCGCCGCCAACGCAAGCCCCGCTGCAACCACAGGCCAATGTGAGGATACAGCGCTCACCCGGCTACTGGTCCACGGTCGGGCGCCGTCTGCTCCGCAATCGCCTGGCCATGCTGGCCGCCCTGGTGCTGCTTGCGCTGATCGGGATGGCGGTGTTCGCACCGCTGCTGATGCCGGCCGATCCTTACGCCTCGTCGATTCTCAAGCGGCTCAAACCGCTGGGCACGGAGGGCTTTGCGCTGGGCACGGACGAACTTGGTCGGGACATGCTGTCACGCCTGATCCTGGGCGCCCGGCTGTCGCTGTTCATGGGCATCGCGCCCGTGCTGATTGCCTTCGTCATCGGCAGCGCGCTCGGCATCCTGGCCGGCTACGCCGGGGGCTTCGTCAACACGGCCATCATGCGGGTGGTCGACGTGTTCTACGCCTTTCCGTCCGTGCTGCTGGCGATCGCGCTGTCGGGCACGCTGGGTGCGGGCGTGGGCAACGCGCTGCTGTCGCTGACCATCGTCTTCGTACCGCAGATCGTGCGCGTGGCGGAGAGCGTTACGACGCAGGTGCGGAATCGCGAGTTCGTCGACGCCGCGCGGGCCTCCGGCGCGTCGGCATTGACCATCGTACGGGTCCACGTGCTCAACAACGTGCTGGGGCCGATCTTCGTCTACGCGACCAGCCTGATTTCGGTATCGATGATCCTGGCATCCGGGCTGTCCTTCCTCGGGCTCGGGGTCAAGCCGCCCGAGCCGGAATGGGGGCTGATGCTCAATACGCTGCGCACGGCGATCTATAGCCAGCCGGTGGTCGCCGCGCTGCCCGGCGCGATGATCTTCCTGACCTCGATCTCGTTCAATCTGCTGGCGGACGGCATCCGCTCGGCGATGGAGATCAAGGAATGAGCGCCACCGTCACCGAGGAAACTGCCATGCTGCAACCCGAATTGGATCGCGATATCGGCGGCCCTGCCCAACCGCTGGTGATCGCGCGCGACCTGGTAAAGCACTTCCCGCTCAAGAACGGCATGCCCGCCCTGCCCTGGCGACCCAAGGCCGGCGGCACGGTGGTGCGGGCGGTCGACGGCATCAGCTTCGAGGTACGCAAGGGCGAGACGCTGGGCGTAGTGGGCGAATCGGGGTGCGGCAAGTCGACCACGGCTAGGTTGCTGATGCAGTTGCTGCGGCAGGACACTGGCGAGCTGATCTTCGACGCGCAGGGCGTCGGCTCGCACCAGTTGCCGATGAAGCGATTCCGCAGCCAGGTGCAGATGGTGTTCCAGGACAGCTATTCCTCGCTGAACCCGCGCCTGACCATCGAGGAGTCGATTGCCTTCACGCCGCGGGTGCACGGCGTACCGGCGCGCGAGGCCACGGAGCGTGCGCGGTATCTGCTTTCGCGCGTGGGACTGGAGCCCGCGCGCTTCGCCGGCCGTTATCCGCACGAACTGTCGGGCGGCCAGCGACAACGCGTCAATATCGCTCGTGCGCTGGTCCTGCGGCCGCGACTCGTGATCCTGGACGAGGCCGTGTCGGCGCTGGACAAATCGGTCGAAGCGCAGGTGCTGAATCTGCTGATGGACCTGAAGGCGGAGTTCGACCTGACCTACGTCTTCATCAGCCATGACCTGAACGTGGTGCGGTATCTGTGCGACCGCGTGATGGTGATGTATCTGGGCAAGGTGGTGGAGATCGGCGACACCGAGGCGATCTACCGCAACCCCGCCCACCCGTATACCCGGGCGCTGCTCGCCTCGATGCCATCGATGGATCCGGACCACCGGACCGAGACGGCGCCGCTGGCAGGCGATCCCCCCAATCCGATCGATCCACCTCCCGGGTGCAGCTTCCATCCGCGCTGCGCCTTCGCCGAGCCGGTCTGCACGCGGCGCATGCCCGTGCTGACCGATACCGTGGCAGGACATCCGGTCGCCTGTCTGATGGCCGATCCCGCCGGTGGCCACGGCCAGCGCATGCCGCCGATGCCGCACGCGCTCACGCAGCGCCCCGTCGACCTTTCCCAGGAGATCTGCTTGTGACAGCCGAACCCAATCTCGCCGTCCCAACCCGGTCGCACGCCCCGGCACCGAAGGCGATCTCGGTGCGGGATCTCCATGTCGCCTTCCGCGGCGGCGGCAAGACCATTCGCGCGGTCAACGGCGTTTCGCTCGACGTCGGCGCCGGCGAAGCGGTCGCGCTGATTGGCGAATCCGGATCGGGCAAGAGCGTGACGTTGCGCGCGCTGATGCGGCTGCATCCTCCGCGCCGTACCGAGATCCAGGGGGATATCCGGATCGAGGGCGAAGATTTGATGCGCCTGGACGCCCGTGGTCTGGCGAAGCTGCGCGGCGGCAAGATCGCGATGGTGTTTCAGGAACCGCTGCTCGCGCTCGATCCCGTCTATACCGTCGGTCAGCAGATCGTCGAATCGATCCGGGCCCATGCCGCGGTTTCTCCAGCGCAGGCCCGCGAACAGGCCTTGCGGTCGCTGCAGGCGGTGCGGATTCCCAGCCCCGAGCGGCGGCTTTCCGCCTATCCGCACGAAATGTCCGGCGGCATGCGGCAGCGGGCGATGATTGCGCTCGCCCTTGCGCCGAATCCCCGCATCCTGCTGGCGGACGAGCCGACCACCGCGCTGGATGCAACGGTGCAGATTCAGGTGTTGATCCTGCTGCGCGAACTGCAACGTGACCTCGGTCTGGCCATCGTCTTCGTCACCCACGACATCGGCGCCGCGGTGGAGATCGCCGATCGCGTCGCAGTGATGTACGGGGGTCGGATCGTCGAGGAAGCGCCGATCGGCACGCTGATGCGCGACGCGCGTCACCCCTATACCGTCGCGCTGCTCAACAGCCGCCAGCATGGCATGGAGAAGGGGGCGCGCTTGCAGACCATCCCCGGCGCGCCGCCCGACCTGTCCGCGCTGCCCCCAGGGTGCAGCTTCGCGGCCCGTTGCGCACACGCGCGCCCCGAGTGCCTGGGCGACACCCCCCCGACGATCGACCTGGGCGGGGGTCACCGGGTGGCATGCGTCCTGGCCGAGGGCGCGGCTGCTCGGCCCAGCCTCGACGTGTCGAATACCGAGCCGAATTTCGCCGCCGCCTGACGCCACCCGGCTTGCCCGCGCCTTTTTTTCCACGCTTCCCGCTACCGATCCGCTCACATGGCCCTTGCCACTCACCCGTCCCGGGCATTCATGCCCTACCCCTTCGTCGCCGTGCCGCACGCCGCCGATGGCCCTCTGCAGGGCTTGCGCTTCGCCGTCAAGGATCTGTTCGACGTCGAAGGCTATCCCACCGGTGGCGGCAATCCGCATGTCCTCGCGCGCTCGGGCATCCGCAGCTCGACCGCGCCGGTGGTGCGGCAGCTGCTCGACGCCGGTGCCGAACTGGTCGGCAAGACGCACACCGATGAACTGGCGTTCTCGATGAACGGAAAGAACGCCCACTATGGCGCCCCGGTCAACGGTGCGGCACCCGAACGGATCTGCGGCGGCTCCTCGTCCGGGTCCGCCTCCGCCGTGTCCCATGGTCTATGCGATTTCGCCCTGGGTACCGATACCGGCGGCTCGGTCCGGGCGCCCGCCAACCATTGCGGACTGTTCGGGATTCGCCCCACCCATGGGCGGATCTCGCTCGATCGGTGCCTGCCACTGTGCGACAGTCTGGACACCTGCGGCTACTTCGCCAGCGAGGCCGACGTCTTCGCGCGGGTGTCCGACGTGCTGCTCGTCGCCGACAAGATGCCACTGCCGCCGACGCCGCGATTGCTGCTGGCCGAGGACGTGTTCGCGCTGTGCCTGCCGGAGGCGCGAGACGCGCTGGTCCCGGCGCTGGGACGCGTGCAGGCAGCGCTTGGCCCGGCCTTGCCCGTGCGGGCGGCAGACCGCTCCTTCGAGGAGCTTTACTGGGCCTTCCGCTATGTGCAGGGTTGGGAAGCGTGGCGCAGTGACGGCGCGCTGATCGAATCGCATGGCCTGCAGCTCGGCGCTGACGTTGCGGCAAGGTTCGCCTTCTCCAAGGGCGTCAGCGAAGGGCAATACCGGGAATCGACAGCGGTGCGGCGAGGCTTCACCGCGCATCTTGCCGCCCTGCTCGGCAGCGACGGCGTGCTGGTGATGCCATCGATGCCGGACATCGCGCCGCTCGCCGAGGCCAGCGGCGACGCGCTCGAAACCTACCGCAACATGTCCGTGCAGATGCTGTGCCTAGCCGGGTTGTCTGGCTTTCCGCAGATCAGCCTGCCCCTCGCCGCGCGCGATGGCGCTCCCCTCGGCATCTCCCTGCTCGGCCCCGCGGGCAGCGACCGCTCGCTGGTCGCGCTCGCCGAGCGCATCCTCAAGGTACACGCATGACCCGTATTCGCATCACTGCAGGCGGCTATCGCTTCGTCGCCGAAACCCATCCTGATGCACCCGCAACCGTCGCCGCATTCCTCACTCTGCTGCCCTACCGGCAGAAGCTGATTCATGTACGCTGGAGCGGCGAAGGCTGCTGGATTCCACTGGGCGACTATCAGCTCGGCGTCGGTTTCGAGAACCACACCAGCCACCCGTCTGTCGGCGACATCCTCTTCTACCCTGGCGGCTACAGCGAGACCGAGATCATTCTGGCGTACGGCAGCTGCTGCTTCGCCAGCAAGATGGGGCAGCTTGCCGGCAACCACTTTCTGACGGTGGTGGAAGGCAAGGAACAGCTGCGCGCCCTGGGAACAAAGGTGTTGTGGGAAGGCGCGCAGGAGGTGGTGTTCGAACTGGAGGACAGCGGCGGTTAGGGAGAATTGGCCGGACAGGTCGGGGGGCGACGGGAAGCGGGCCCGTCTAGGGCTTGTCGAGGTCGTCGGCGGCAACAAGGACCGAGCAAACAACAACTTCGCCCGCCTGCACCGTGCCTTTTCTACCGACGATGACTTCCCCGCTCACCACGACGGATGAAAGCGGGCGATGCAGGACTGTCTCGGCGCCCGTTGAGGATACCAGCGCCCTGGCAGTACGGCGCAGCTCACTGCGCACCGAAACTCTGCCCTCCGGTAACGATTGGCAAAGATAGCCCTGCTCCCCGCCTTCTGCCTCGCAATCCAGACGGTGAGCCGCCCCCAGCCATCCGTGCAATCGCGGCGCGTCTGATTGGGAGGCCAGCGCGGTTGCAAGCGTTGGCCCGAATGTGGTGGTCAGCCGCGCCCACATTGCTTCGTCGAACACCCCATCGACTCGGCAGCATTGCGCGAGATTGGCAAGCAGGTGAAGCACAGCATCGACCGCCTCACGGGGTGCCTGGGTCAGGTGGATGCGGCTTGTGACAGGGCCGGCCGGTGAAGCCTGCGGCTCGATCGCGTAGCTGTGTGCAGCCGTCTCGTAGCCATCCCAGTCCTGCTTTCGCAGGTTCACATCCCAGCCCCGTACCGTGCTTGAAAGCAGCACGGCTAGCAGTGACGAAGGAATAGGAAGCGCGGACAACCGAACAGCGAGCGGTTCGTCGTGGTGAGTCAGGAGCACGCAATCGACCTGCTCTTCGGCGGCCGTGCCGGTCATCAGCGACTGCTCCCACTGCGCGGCCGGGACAGAGCGGTAATCCATCACCGCGCGCCGCGCCCGACCCTCTACGGCAACAAGGCAGCCAACGTTGACAAGGCGCGTCAGCTGCACCACGCCAGACTCGCGAACAACGGAGATGCCATACATCTTTCCTCTTGCCCCCTCGCCCCGGCCCTGGGCGCGGACGATCTGAAATTCGGTGCACAGGATATGAAAGGCCGCAGCCAGGACCGCGATCATGTCAAGCAGGCTTTGCCGGACCTCCAGCGTCGAGGCAGCCTGCAGCTGCGAGGAGAAACTTTCCGGTCCGACCCTTTCCAGAAGATCATGCATTTCGTGGACGGCATCGGCATTCTGGAGGAAGGCAGTGAGGCGTTGCCGCGCCTGCGGCTCCAGGCGCCGCGCTTCGGACCGCAGACACTCCCGCAGGACGTGGGCAGCGGCATGTGTAACGCGATGGAATGGAAGGGAACGTGGTAACTGCAGGGCGAACTGCAGCGATCTCAACACCAAAGCCTGCATCTTTGCCGTGAACTGCGTCCAGTCCCTTTCCTCGGCGAGAAGCGCCGCGCTCAGAACGCGGACCTGCTCGATCTCGCGGCACCGATCACGCACCGTCTCCGGCAGAACCGGGCACCTGCCCATCGCCGTCAGTTCCCGCTGCGCAATCCTGTGGGGCCACCTGATCAGATGCATGACGATGAAGTCGCCGACCAGATCGAGTTGCGCCTCGAACTGAGGGCGTAACTCGTTGTCCTCAAGCGCCCGCAGCGTATCAACGGCGTCCTCGAAGCAGCGCATCGACGCGTCGTCGAAAGTAGACAGCAGGTCTACGACCGCGGCAAGGACGGGATGTTGCTCGCTTGCTGCACGCGCCTGATTGGATTCGGTCTGTTGCACTGCACCGTGCGCAGCGGCGTCCTGCGCCTCGCGCCAGCCATCAGATCCGAGATTGAGGCCAGCAAGGCCGTCGGGCGCCGGACCACCTTGCCGCGCCTCCGTTCCAGCCAGAGATCCGGTCGCCCCCCGCTGCGTTATAAAGGAGGGAGCCGCCACTGAGTCCGAACGGATGGCTGGCGCCTTCCCTTGTGGGGAGGCCGATGGGTGGCGCTCCTGGCCGGCGGACCGCCTGCGCCTACCATGGCAAGGCCAACGGAACAGCAGATCGACCACGCGCCCCCAGCACTTGCATAGCGCGACCTTGAAGCGGACCCAAAGCCCGGCTTCCTGTCGCAACCCGCCCAAGAGCGGAACGTGGGCCTCCTTCCTGTCGGCATAGGCGAGCGGATTGGATGCATCAGGTACAACGCGAATGGCAAGCTTGTGCATGATGGCGCGGATCTCGGCTTGGTTGGATGCCCGTCGCGCTCGTGAAGCGCGCGGGAGCAAACTGCATGCGATCCCGCAAGCCTAGCTATCGTCGACCTGCTTGCCTTTCAATTACCTGCGCTGAAAACCGGTACCGATCCATACCGTGCTTGGGCGCCACGCTCGCGTCGGGACCACCCCTCGCATCATCCCGCCATCACCGCCGTCCCCCTCTCCGGCCGCCGCACCCGGAACCAGGCCGCATACAAGGCCGGCAGGAACAGCAGCGTCAACACCGTCGCCACGATCAGCCCGCCCATGATCGCCACGGCCATCGGCCCCCAGAAGGTCGAGCGCGACAAGGGAATCATCGCCAGCACGGCGGCGGCGGCCGTCAGCACGATCGGGCGGCAGCGGCGCACCGCCGCTTCCACGATGGCGGTCCACTGCGGCACGCCAGCCCGCACGTCCTGCTCGATCTGATCGACCAGGATTACCGAGTTGCGGATGATCATGCCGACCAGCGCGGTGATCCCCAGCTGGGCGACGAATCCCATCGGCGCGTTCAGCAGCAGCAGCGTTGCCGCGGCGCCGATCAGCCCCAGCGGCCCGGTCAGGAACACCATCACGGACCGGGAAAAGCTGTGCAACTGCAGCATCAGCAGCGTGAAGATCAGGAACACGCATAGCGGCAGCTGCGCGGCGATCGATGCACCGGCCTTGCCGCTCTCTTCTTCCGCCCCGGCAACGGTAATCAGGTAGCCGGGCGGCAGGTCGGCGCGCAGCTTGTCCAGCTGCGGGTCCAGCTGCGCCGTGACGGTCGGGCCCTGGACGCCGTCCACCACGTCCGCCTGCACGGTGACGCCGAAATCGCGGTTCTCGCGCCAGACGATGCCCGGTTCGGAGCGCACGTCGATGCGGGCCAGCTGCGTCAGCGGCACCACGGTGCCCTGGCTGGTCGGCACCTGGACATTGCGCAGGTCAGTCATGGCGTCGCGCTCGTCGAGCGGGGCGCGCATCACGATATCGATCAGCTTGTCGCCGTCGCGGTACTCGGCGACGGGCGCGCCGGTCATCACCGTCTGCGTGACCCGCGCGATCGCATCGGTGGTCACGCCCAGCGCGCGTGCCTTGTCCTGGTCGATCTCCAGGCGCAGCACCTTGATGTTCTCGTTCCAGTTGTCATTGACGCCGACGGTGTTGGGGTTCGCGCTCATGATCTCCCGTACCTGGTCGGCGATCCTGCGCACGCCGGCGGCATCGGGACCGATGACGCGGAACTGGACCGGGTAGGCGACCGGCGGCCCGTTCGGCAACAGCTTGACCCGGCCGCGCAACTGCGGGAACTGTTCTGCGAGCAGCGCGACGATGCGCAGCCGCAGGCGCTCCCGCACCTCGAGATCGACCGGCAACACGATCAGCTGCGCCACATTGCTCTGCGGGAAGATCTGGTCCAGCGGCAGATAGAAGCGCGGCGCGCCGGTACCGACGAAGGTGGTAATGCTGGCCACGTCGCGGGCGACATCGGGGTCGCCGCGCAGCGCGGCTTCGAAGCGCTTCGCCTCCTGCTCGGTCTGCGCGATGCTGGCGCCTTCGGGCAGCCACATCTCCACCATCAGCTCGGGCCGGCTGGAATCGGGAAAGAACTGCTTCTGCACGAAGCGGAACGAGAAGATGCCGAGGACGAAAGTCGCCAGCGTGACCAGGATCACGGTCTTGCGCCACTCCACGCACCAGTCCACCAGGCGCCGGAAGCGTGCATAGAACGGCGTGTCGAACACTTCGTGATGGCAGCCGTCGCCGCTGCGCGTCTTCAGCAGCAGATAGCCAAGATAGGGCGTGAAATAGACCGCGGCGAACCACGACAGCACCAGCGCGAGCGCGGTGACGGCGAAGATGGCGAAGGTGTACTCGCCCACCGTGGACCGTGCGAGGCCGACCGGCAGGAAGCCGGCGGCGGTGATCAGCGTGCCGGTCAGCATCGGCATCGCGGTGGAGGTGTAGGCAAAGGTCGCCGCCTCCATCCGCGACAACCCTTCTTCCAGCTTGCGCACCATCATTTCGACCGCGATGATGGCGTCGTCGACCAGCAGCCCCAGCGCGATGATCAGCGCGCCAAGCGATACCTTGTGCAGGCCGATGTCGAAGATGTTCATGAAGAGGAAGGTCACCGCGAGTACCAGCGGAATGGTCAGCGCGACCACCAGCCCCGGACGGACGTCGAGCCGCAGCGGGCGCGTATGCAGCCCGAGCGAGACGAAGCTGACCGCCAGCACGATCACCACGGCCTCGATCAGCACCTTGACGAACTCGTTGACCGAGCGCGTGACCGCCTGCGGCTGATCCTGGACCTGCTCCATCTCGATGCCGACTGGCAAGTTGCGGCGCAGCCTCTCCGCCTCGGCACGCAGCTGTTCGCCGAGTTCGATGATGTCGCCGCCCCGCTCCATCGAGATGCCCAGCCCGATCACATCCTTGCCGTTGAAGCGCATGCGCGGCGCAGGCGGATCGACATAGCCGCGATACACCCTGGCGATGTCGCCGAGGCGGATATTGGCGGCGCCATTGGGGCCGCGCAGCGCGATGTTGCGCAGATCGTCGACATTGGCGAACTGCCCGCTGACGCGTACCTGCACGTTGTCGGTGGGCGTGATCAGCACGCCGCTGGCGGCGAGGTCGTTCTGCTGGTGGATCTGGTCGGCAATTGCGTTCAGGTCCAGCCCCAGCTGCGCGAGCCGGCCCTGGTGGAACTCGATATAGATCTTTTCATCCTGCAGACCGATCAGCGACACCTTGGCGACCGAGGGCACGCGCAGCAGCTGCTGGCGCACCAGGTCCGCATACTCGCGCAGCTCCTTGTAGGTGAACCCATCCGCCGACAGCGCGTAGATGGTGCCGTAGACATCGCCGAACTCGTCGTTGAAGAACGGCCCCTGCACGCCAGACGGGAGCGTCGAGGCGATATCGCCGATCTTCTTGCGGACGGTGTACCAGATCTGCGCGGTCTCCCTGGCGGGGGCGTCGTCGCGCAGCTGGAAGATGATGGTGGTTTCGCCCGGCTTGGAGAAGCTGCGAATCTTGTCGGCATAGGGAACCTCCTGCAGCTGCCGCTCCATCTTGTCGGTGACCTGCAGGGCGATCTGTTCGGCGGTGGCGCCGGGCCAGTACGCCTGCACCACCATGACGCGAAAGGTGAACGGCGGGTCCTCGTCCTGGCCGAGCTGGAAGAACGCCAGCAGCCCGCCCAGCAGCAGCACCACCAGCAGATATCGGGTCAGCGGCTGGTGCTCCAGGGCCCAGCGCGACAGATTGAAACGCGAATGCTCCATGGGCGCCCCTGGACCTCGTCAGCCGCGCGCAGCGGAAGCCGCCGGGGCCTGCAGCGGCCGGACCTTTTGTCCGGGCTTGAGCAGATGCACGCCCGCGGTAACGATGGTCTGGCCCGGGCGCAGGCCGCTCGTCACTGCCATGTCGTTGCCCAGCGGCTCGCCCAGCTTTACCTCGACGGGCTGCACGGTACCGCTGGCGCCTTCGTAGACCCACACCAGGTTGCGGCCGCCCTGTTGCAGCAAGGCGGTCAGCGGGACCCGCACGCCCTGCTGCTGGCCGGGCCGCTGGAAGGTAACCGCGGCGGTCATGCCGAACTTGAGCTCGGCCGGCGCCTCCGGCAGCGAGATGCGCGCGGCGTAGGTGCGGGTGACCGGATCGGCCGCGGCGGCAATCTCGCGCACCCGCCCCGCCATCACTCGCTCGGGGCTGGCCCAGGTGCGGACGGTGACATCGCGCACGCTGCGCAGCCAGTCCACCTGATCCTCGGGCAGGCCGATCGCGACTTCCTTCTCCGCCGTCTGTGCCACGCGCACGACCGGTTGCCCCGCGCTGACCACCTGGCCCACTTCGGCCTCGATGGCGGTGACCACGCCATCGGCATCGGCCTGCAACACCGCGTACTGGGTCTGGTTGCGCTGCTCGCGCAGCGCGGCCTCGGCCTGCCGCAGGCGGGCGGCGGCGGCCTCGAGATTCGACTCTCGCCGGTTGTGCTCCGCGGCGCTGATGAAGCCCTTGTGATACAGGTCCGTGTAACGCCGCAGGTCGGCTGCAGCCAGATCCCGATCGGTACGAGCAGCCTCGTACTGTGCCCTTGCCCCGGTCTCCGCCAGCGCCAGGTCGGCGGGGTCCAGCCTGGCGAGCGGCTGGCCGCGGCGCACCGGCGCGCCGGCATCGACCAGGCGCGCGGCGATCTTCCCGCCCACACGGAAGCCCAGGCGCGATTCGATGCGCGGGCGGATCTCGCCAGAATATTCATAGGCCGCCGCTCCGGCCGCCGCTTGCAGCTGCATCAGCCGGACCGGCCGCACCACGTCGACCTGTTCAGGTTCGCGCCCGCATCCGGCCAGCAGCATCGCGGCGAGCAGCAGCATGAGGGCGAACGGCGCACGCGGCCAGGTCAGCATGGGACGCGGGGACAGGAAGGACGCAGGACGAAGGGCGGGAAACGCGCCGGCCGGCACGTCGGGCCTGGAGAGAGGCACTGGCATCGGGTGATCGAGATCGGGTCCACAACAGCCCGCGGCAGCGAACAAGGCGGGCAGCCTAACAGCCTGGAATCGGGGTTGCGCCAGCCTGCAGCGCCATGCCGGGTCGACTGGTCGCGCTCGCCTCGGGCAGCGCAACCGGGCGACTCCCCTCCTCAAGGAGGGAATAAATAACCCGCGGGTCAGTAACCCGACGGTCAGTAATATATCCACGCATCATGAGTGCGTCAAACACGACGCGACGGGCGGCAGAAACGCGGCGTCAAACGGTGCTGGCCGGGAGGCGAGCATGGTTTAATCCGGCCCATGCCAGCCCACCCTTCCCGCCCCGGCGCCACGCTCGATGCCGATGCACCGGTCACGCACTATGAGAACTTTCCTGTCGCCAGCCTGTTGCTGCCGGCAAGGTTGCGACGGCCGGTGGCGGTGATCTATCACTTTGCACGCACCGCCGACGATATTGCCGACGAGGGGGACGCGGCGCCCCCGGAAAGATTGGCGGCACTGGACGCGCTGGAGCAGGGATTGCACCGCATTGCTGCCGGCGCCGACCCCGGCGTGCCGTTGCTGCAGGCGCTGCAACGTGTGGTGGGCGACCATGCGCTGCCCCTCGCGCCCTTTCATTGCCTGCTGCAGGCGTTCCGCCAGGACGTGCTGTTCCGCCCCCATCCCGACTGGGACAGCCTGCTCGACTATTCGAGCCGCTCGGCCAACCCGGTGGGTCATCTGATGCTGCATCTGTACGGCACGGCCACCCCGGAACGCATCCTGCTGGCGGACCGCATCTGCACCGGACTGCAACTGGTCAACTTCTGGCAGGACGTGGCGATCGACCATGCACGGGGCCGCGTCTATCTCCCGGCCGACATGATGGCCAGGCACGGCGTCACCGAGGCGCAACTGGGCGAAGAACGGTGCGACGGGCGCTGGCGGGCCCTGCTGGCAGACCTCGTAAGCCGCACAAGGGCAATGCTACAATCCGGCGCTTCGCTCGCGCTGACGCTGCCCGCCGGACTGGAGCCACGTATCGGCTGGGAACTGCGCCTGGTAGTGCAAGGCGGTCTGCGCATCCTCGAACGGATCGAGGCGGCCGGCTACGACGTGTTCCGGCGCCGCCCGACGCTCGGTGCCGCCGACTGGGCGCTGCTGCTCTGGCGCGCCGCACGCATGCGCAAGCCGAACGAGCCCGATCATTGAGCCCCACCTCTCTCGCGAGACCGGCGTGACGCCCGACCAGTATTGCCAGGAGAAAGCCGCGCAAAGCGGCTCCAGCTTCTACTACAGTTTCCTGTTCCTGCCGCCCGAGCGCCGCCGCGCCATCACCGCGCTGTATGCCTGGTGCCGCGAGGTGGACGACGTGGCCGACGAGAATCATGACCTCGCCCTCGCGCAACAGCAGTTGCTGTGGTGGCGGGCCGAACTGCAACGCCTGTTCGCCGGCGATCCCACCCATCCCACCACACGCGCGCTGCAGCCGCATCTGGCTCCCTGCGGTTTGACGCTGCCGATGCTGGCCGAAGTGCTGGACGGCATGGAGATGGACCTGACGCAGACGCGCTATCTGGACGAGATCGCGCTGGACCGCTACTGCCATTGCGTGGCCGGCGTGGTCGGCACCATGAGCGCGCGCATCTTCGGCTACCGCAATCCGGCCACGCTGGAATTCGCCGAGAAGCTCGGCCGCTCGCTGCAACTGGTCAACATCGTGCGGGACGTCGGCGAGGATGCCCGGCGCGGGCGCATCTACCTGCCGGTCAACGTATTGCAGCGCTTCCAGGTTCCGGCCGCCGACATCCTGCAGGGCCGGCACTCGGAGCGCTTCGTCGCCCTGATGCAATACCAGGCCGAACGGGCGCGCACGCTCTATCGGGAAGCGCTGGCCGTGCTGCCGCCCGAGGACCGCCGTGCGCAGCGGGCCGGCCTGGTGATGGGCGCGATCTACCAGACGCTGCTCGACGAGGTCGAAGCGAGCGATTTCCAGGTCTTGAATCAGCGCATCTCGCTGACGCCGCTGCGCAAGCTGTGGATCGCATGGAAGACGTGGATGCGCAACGGTTAGCGCCGTTGCCCGACAGCGACGTCGCGATCGTCGGCGGGGGCTGGGCCGGCATGGCCGCGGCGCTCGAACTGGCCCAGGCAGGCCACCGCGTGCAGGTGTTCGAGGCCGGGCCGGTGCTCGGCGGCCGGGCCCGCCGCGTGGCCCTCACCCATGCCGATATGGCGGGGCCCCTGGACAACGGCCAGCATCTGCTGCTGGGCGCCTACCGGCACACCCTGGCGCTGATGCGCCGCGCCGGGATCGATCCGGAGCGCGCGCTGGTGCGCTTGCCGCTGCAACTGTGCTACCCGGATGGCTGGAATCTGTGCGCGCCGCGTCTGCCGGCGCCATGGCATCTGCTCGGCCTCGCCCTGCGGGCGCAAGGTCCGACGCTGGCCGAACGCCTCGGCCTCGCGCGTCAGCTGCTGCCCTTGCGACGCGCATCGAACAAGCACCAGGGACAACCGCACGACACCGTGAGCCAGTGGCTCGATGCTTGGCCAGCAGAGGCCGCGGGCCCTGGCCAGGGAGAAGACTCGCTCTGGCGCAGGCTCTGGGAGCCGCTGTGCGTGGCGGCAATGAACACGCCGGCCAATGAAGCCGACGCGGCGGTGTTCCGCCGGGTCCTGGCCGACGCGCTGTTCGGGCAGGACGGCGACAGCGACATGCTGATTCCCGCGCGGGATCTCAGTGCGCTGTTTCCTGAAGCCGCGGCGGAGGTCGTCCGCCGCGCGGGCGGCGCCGTCAGCACCGGCAGCGCCGTGCGCGGCTTCGCGGCCAGCGCCGACGGGTGGTCCATCGATACCGCACGCGGCCGTCATCGCAGCCGCGCTTTGGTCGTCGCCACGGCCCCACAGCAGGCGGCGCGTCTGCTGGCGGCGACCGGCCTTGCGGGCACCCAGGCCGCGGCGGCCATGCTCGCGGACTGGCGCTACGCGCCCATCGTCACGGTCCATGTGAACGTTGGCGGGCTGCGGCTGCCGCGTCCGTTCCTGGCGCTCTCCACGGGCGACGACCTGGGCCAGTTCGTGTTCGATCGCGCGGCACTGGCCCAGATCGCACCGGGCTGCGACAATGTATGGTCCGTCGTCATCAGCGCCGCCGACGATGCGGTCACGCTGGCGCAGGACGAACTGGCGCGGCGCGTCCGCGACCAGCTCGCGCGTCAGCTCCGGACCTGCGTGCCCGACGCCGGCACGCTGCGCGCGGACCGTGGCCACTTCGTCGTCGCCGAGAAGCGCGCGACCTTCCGCTGCGTGCCCGGCCTGCCGCGTCCGCACAACAACATCGGCGTGGCCGGTCTTGCGCTGGCGGGCGACTATACCGCCGGACCCTATCCCGCCACCATCGAGGCGGCGATGCGCAGCGGCAGCGCCGCCGCCAGGCTGCTGACCGACGCGGCGCCGGCGCGCGGACGACATTCCTGATTCCTCCTTCACCCGAACCAACCCCTGCCAGATGCAAACCAGTCCGACTTCCTCCCTTGGCCAGACCATTCTCGATCACGCCGCATCGCTCGCCCGCTTCTCCGACATGGAGGGCGGCCTGACCTGCGCCTTCCTGACGCCGGCGCACCGGGCCGCCGCGGCCGAGCTGGCCCAACGGATGAGGGACGCCGGCATGCAGGTTCGCGTCGACGCGATCGGCAACGTGATTGGCCGCTATGCCGCCGCGGGCGACGCGCCGCTCGACCCCAAGGGCCAGCCGCGCGTCCTGATGACCGGCTCGCATTTCGACACCGTGCGCAATGGCGGCCGCTACGACGGGCGGCTTGGCATCCTGCTGCCGATCGCGGTGGTTGCCGAGCTGAACCGTGCCGGCGTGCGCCTGCCCTACCATCTGGACGTGGTGGCCTTCGCCGAGGAGGAAGGGCTGCGCTTCAAGACCAGCTTCCTGGCCAGCAGCGTGCTGGCCGGGCGCTTCAACCCGGACCTGCTGGCGCGCACCGACGCCGACGGCGTGACGCTGGCACAGGCACTGGCCGATGCGAAACTGGCGGGCGGCGGCGAGCTTGCCGCACTGCAGGCGGCGGCGGTCGACCCGGCTACCCTGCTCGGCTTCGTCGAAGTGCATATCGAGCAGGGACCGGTGCTGCTGCACCACGAGCTGCCGCTTGGCATCGTTACCCAGATTGCTGGCAGCAGCCGCTTCCAGGTACGGGTGACAGGACTGGCGAGCCATGCCGGCACCACACCGATGACGATGCGCAAGGACGCCGCGGCGGCGGCGGCTGAAATGGTGCTGCTGGTCGAATCGCGCTGCGGGCAGGCGCCGACGCTGGTGGGCACGGTCGGTCAGTTCACCGTGCCGGACGGCTCCAGCAACGTGATCCCGGCCGCCTGCCACTTTTCGATGGATATCCGCGCCGGCGACGATGCGCTGCGCGAGGCCGCCATCGCCGATATCGTGGCGGGCATCGAGGCGATCGCGCAGCGGCGCGGCGTGCGCGCCGAGGTGGAACGGGTGCCGCCGGTCAACAACGCGCCTTGCGCGAGCTGGCTGCGCGATCAGTTCGCCGCGGTGCTGACCAAGCGCGGGCTGCCCGCGTTCGAGTTGCCCTCGGGCGCCGGCCACGACGCGATGATGATGCATCGGATCACCGATGTCGCGATGCTGTTCGTCCGCTGCGGCAACGGCGGCATCAGCCACAATCCGCTGGAGACCATCACGGCGGAAGATGCGCAACTGGCGGCGGAAGTGTTCGTCGACTTCTTGCGGCACTTCCGCCCGAAGCAGGAGGACTGAGGGACCGCGAGAAAGGCAGGCCGGGTGGTCGGGACCGGCAGCCTAGCCGCCGTGGTACATTTCCCGGCCAAGCTCGTACAGGCTCTGGCGCAGCCGGCGGCGCTCCTCGGCCGACAGGCCGCCGCGTTGCGACCGGCCGGCGTCCCGCTCGGCGCGATAGCGCAGGGCGCGGGCCCGCGCCTCGCGCTGCGTAGCGGCACGCTTGGGCACGACCCGGTCGCGCTCCTGGCGGGCGACGCCATCAGGGGCGCGCCCCGTCCGTCCGTGCCCCTGCATCAGCGCGCTGACACCGGGCGACTGCGCCCAGGCCACTCCGTGGCAGCACAGCAGGAAAAGAACGCCGGCGATGCGGCGTTTCGCACGGCCGAAACGATGGGGAGACTGCCGGTCGGTATTCGGTTTCATCGATAATGTCATGCCCGTCCTCGCACGGACGCGCCCTCGGAACGACCAGGGTGCGCCTGCCGTGACGCAGGCGCAGTGTAATCGCACCTGACAACGCGGCCTGGGCGCGAGCGCAGTAACCGTTGTAACCTTTTGTTAAGCCGTTTCGCCCCCCTTCGGGACTCGTTAAGATTAGCGCCATGGAAAATACCAGCCACAAGATTCTCGTCGTGGACGACGACCCTCGTCTGCGCGACCTGCTGCGCCGCTATCTGGGCGAGCAGGGTTTCACCGTGCTGGTGGCGGAGAACGCCACCGCCATGAACAAGCTCTGGCTGCGCGAACGCTTCGACCTGCTGGTGCTCGACCTGATGATGCCCGGGGAAGACGGGTTGTCGATCTGCCGGCGGTTGCGCGGTGCCAACGACCAGACCCCGATCATCATGCTGACGGCCAAGGGCGAGGATGTGGACCGCATCGTCGGCCTGGAGATGGGCGCCGACGATTACCTGCCCAAGCCGTTCAATCCGCGCGAGCTGATCGCGCGGATCCACGCCGTGCTGCGCCGCAAGGGCCCGGCCGAAGTGCCGGGCGCGCCGTCGGAAACGCCGGAGACCTTTGCCTTCGGCGACTTCGTGCTGAACCTGGCGACCCGTACGCTGAGCAAGAACGACGAGGAAATCACCCTGACCACCGGCGAGTTCTCGGTGCTGAAGGTGTTCGCCCGCCATCCCCGCCAGCCGCTGTCGCGCGAGAAGCTGATGGAAATGGCGCGGGGACGCGAGTACGAAGTATTCGACCGCAGTCTGGACGTGCAGATCTCGCGGCTGCGCAAGCTGATCGAGCCCGATCCGAGCAACCCCCGCTTTATCCAGACCGTCTGGGGCCTGGGTTACGTGTTCATCCCGGACGGCGTCAAGTAAGGCACGGCGGTCGAGGTGCCGACACGTATCAAGCGCACAGCCACGCGCTTCTTCGGTTCGCTGTTCTGGCGAACCTTCATGCTGATCGCGCTGTTGCTGGCCATCTCGCTGGGCATCTGGTTTCAGAGCTACCGGCTGTTCGAACGCGCCCCGCGTGCCCAGCAGATCGCCATGCAGGTGGTCAGCGTGGTCAAGCTGACGCGCGCCGCCCTGCTTTACTCGGACCCCGCCCGGCGCCGCTTCCTGCTGCTCGACCTGGTGCAGAATGAAGGCATCAAGGTCTATCCGCGCGAGCGGGACGACGACTTCACCACGCCCACCGCCAATCCCTTCCTGACCCAGCTGGTGCAGCAGGAGATCCGCGAGCGGTTGGGCGGCGATACGGTGATCGCCACCACGGTCAACGATATCCCGGGCGTCTGGGTCAGCTTCGAGATCGAGGGGGACGACTACTGGGTGGCGATCAGCCCCGAGCGCTTCGAACGGGTGCCGGGCCTGCAATGGCTGTGGTGGACGGTGGCCGCGGTGCTGCTGTCGATCTTCGGCGCGGCCTTCATCACCGCGCGGGTCAACCGGCCGCTGAAGCGGCTCGCGGACGCGGCCCGCGCCATCGGCGCCGGCGGCGCACCGCCGCCGCTACCCGAGCACGGCGCCAGCGAGGTGGCGCAGGCCAATCACAGCTTCAACCAGATGGTGCGCGACCTGCGCCAGGTGGACGATGACCGGCTGGTGATGCTGGCGGGGATCTCGCACGACCTGCGCACGCCGCTGACCCGGCTGCGGCTGGAAACGGAGATGTCCCCGGTGGACGACTGCACGCGCGAGGCGATGATCACCGACATCGAGCAGATGGACGCGATCATCGGGCAGTTCCTCAACTACGCGCGCCCCACCCAGGACAGCAGCGAACCGGTCGACCTGACCGCCGTGGTCAAGGACGCGGTGAACGTCTATGCCGCCCACGACGACGTGCGCATCGACGTGCGCGCCAACGGGCCGGTACTGGCGCTCGCCAACCGGATGGAAGTGCGGCGGATCCTGGACAATCTGGTGGAGAACGCCAGGCGCTACGCCAAGAATCCGGAAACCGGCATTGCCCAGGTCGAGATCACCACGCGCTGCCATGACCGCGAGTCGGTGCTGGTGGTGGCCGACCGCGGCGCCGGGGTACCCGAATCGCAGTTGCCGTTGCTGACCCGTCCCTTCTACCGGCTCGATGCGGCCCGCAGCGAAGCGAAGGGCGCGGGGCTTGGCATGTCGATCGTCAACCGGATCATGCAGCGCAACGGCGGCCGTCTGCTGCTGACGAACCGGCCGCCGCCCGGCAGTGGCCTGATCGTCAGCGCATGCTTCAGAAAGGCATGACCCTGCGCCTCGCAGAACTATCCTGCCATCGCACGGTCATCGTTTGAAAGCACGCTTGCCGTCGGTGAAGACCTGCCGCTCTCCCCGGCTCTCTCCACTCGAAGGCCAGAGGGGGGAAGCGTCTCTGCCGGCCCACCACTGCCCCCTATCGCCCTCTTTGAGATTTTCAATTAGCCCTTGGCGAGAGGATGCTGCATACTCCCCTTTCGTTGGGCTGGCGGCCATTGTCCGCAATTGGCCGGCCAGCGCAGGCATTTGTTCAACCGTATCAGGAGAAGTCCATGAAGACCGTTGGTGACAAGCTCGAACCGTTCCACGTTGTCGGTGTCAAGCCGGGTTTCAACAACCACGAAGAGAACGGCCAGTCCGCTTTCGAAGACATCACCGAGAAGTCGTTCGAAGGCAAGTGGAAGATCATTTACTTCTACCCGAAGGACTTCACCTTCGTCTGCCCGACCGAAATCGTGGCCTTCGCCAAGCTGAACCAGGACTTCGCCGACCGCGACGCAGTCGTGCTGGGTGGCTCGACCGACAACGAGTTCGTCAAGCTGGCATGGCGCCGTGAACACAAGGACCTGGACAAGCTGCCGTCGTACCAGTTTGCCGACACCACCGGCTCGCTGATCGACCAGCTGGGCGTGCGCGAGAAGGACGCTGGCGTTGCTCTGCGCGCCACCTTCATCGTCGATCCGGACAACGTGATCCAGCACGTTTCGGTGAACAACCTGAACGTCGGCCGTAACCCGGAAGAAGTGCTGCGTATCCTCGACGGTCTGCAGACGGACGAGCTGTGCCCGTGCAACCGCGCCGTTGGCGGCGCCACGCTGTAAGGTCGATGCGAACGTCCCTGCCGGCCAGGCCGGTAGGCACGCGCAGGACCGAGCGGGGGAATATTCCCCCGCCATCAAACCCGCCTGTGCGGGTTTTTTGAGCCCAATGCGATAGGAGAATTTTATGGAATTCCTCAGCACGATCAAGAATCTTGTCCCGGACTACGCCAAGGACATCCGCCTGAACCTGGACGGCACCATCGCCCGCTCTTCGCTGGAAGGCAACGATGCGGTCGGCGTGGCGCTGGCCGCGGCGTTCGCCGCCAAGAGCAAGATCATCGTCGATGCCATCCGCAATGCCGGCGTGCTGTCGCCCGAGGAATTGAACGGCGCATTGACGGCCGCCGCGCTGATGGGCATGAACAACGTCTGGTACCCGTACATCGAAATGGCGGGCGACAAGGATCTGGCGAGCCAGCCGGCAGGCCTGCGCATGAACGCGTACGCGACGCACGGCGGCGTGGACAAGCGCCGTTTCGAAATGTACGCGCTGGCCGCCTCGATCGTCGGCAAGTGCCACTTCTGCGTCAAGTCGCACTATGAACTGCTGAAGAACGAGCAGGGCATGACTTCGCAGCAGCTGCGCGATGTCGGCCGTATCGCCGCAGTGATCGCCGCCGCCGCGAACGTGATCGCCGCCGAGTAAGCCGCGCCGTCCTGCGCATTGCCGGCCCCCTGACGGGGGCCGTTTTCGTTCGCCCGGTGCGTCGGTGCGACACCGACTGCGCCCGCTGCCTGGCCGGCCTACAATGCGAGGCACGCCCCTGCAACGAAGCGGCTTCGGGCCGCCCGCCGGCAGGTTTCAGGGATATGGCGCGACAATGCGCGCCGTCCAGATCGCCCCGCCCGGATAGCCGCGGATTGCCATGAGTCAGCTGCCCTCCCCGTCGTCCCCCCGCTTCCACTACCGCCTCGCCACCGCGTCCGACTGGGGCGATATCGCCACCGTCACCCAGGAAGCCTACGCGCAGTATCACCTGGAGATCATGGAGGACTGTCGCTCGTCCTTCCAGCAGGGAATGCGCTCGGTCCTCGCCTCAAACTCGGCCGAAATGGAATGGTGGGTGGCGGAGGCCGACCACGGCATCAGCGGAGCGGTCCTGTTCTGCCACCCTGGTGCCACCCTGCAGGCGCTGGACGGCAGCACCATCACGCTGGCGCTACCCGAAGCGCGGCTGCTTGCGGTCAGTACGAGCGCGCGCGGACTGGGGCTGGGACGAACGCTGATGCAAATCTGCATCGAGCGGGCACGCGACATCGGCGCGCCCGGCCTGATGGTGCGCACCATGCCGGAGATGGCGGCGGCCAACCGTCTGTGCGAACAGATGGGCTTTACGCGCCGGACCGAAGCCGGCGCCCGCTCGGGACCGCTGGAGCGGCTGGTGGACTACGTCTATCCGGTAACGAAGGAAGCGCCACCGGAGCCGCCGGCGCAGCCCGCGCTCTGAACTGCGCGGCGGGCGTGTCAGTCCTGCGCGGCCCCGCCCTCGTTGCGCCAGATCAGCACCGCTGCCTGCGCGACGATGCCTTCCTGCCTCCCCTCGAATCCCAGCTTCTCGTTGGTCTTGGCCTTGACGTTGCAGCGGTCGGCGGGAATGCCCAGGTCCTCCGCCAGGTTCGCCACCATCGCCCCGATATGCGGTGCCAGCTTCGGCGCCTGCGCGATCACCGTCGCATCGACGTTGCCAACCGCATAGCCCGCGCGCCGCACGCGCAGCACCGCCTCGCGCAACAGGGCGCGGCTGTCGGCGCCAGCGAAGGCGGGGTCGGTATCCGGGAAATGGCGGCCGATATCGCCCAGCCCTGCCGCGCCGAACAGCGCATCGGTCACCGCGTGCAGCAGCGCGTCCGCGTCGGAATGGCCGAGCAGGCCGCGGTCATGGGGAATCGTCACGCCGCCGAGGATCAGCGGGCGGCCGGGCACCAGGGCATGGACGTCATAGCCCTGCCCGACACGAAAGTCGAAAGGCATCATTCGGAATGGTCTCCAGGACTGGGGGCGGCAGGGGCGCCGCCGAGCAGGATTTCGGCGAGCGCGAAGTCCTCGGGCCAGGTCACCTTGAAATTGCGCAGCGAACCGTTGACCAGCCGCGGCTTCAGGCCGAGCCGCTCGATGGCGCTGGCCTCGTCGGTCACCTCCGCCCCGCACGCGAGCGCGTCTTCCAGCGCCTGGCGCAATACACCGATGCGGAACATCTGCGGTGTCTGCGCCTGCCAGAGGCCCTCGCGCGGCACGGTGCTGCCGATGCGGCTGGGCTCGGCGTCGGCACGCTTGAGCGTATCGGGCACCGGCACGGCGAGGATGCCGCCGATCGCGGCGTCGGGGCCGTCGCCCTCCACGGCCCGCACCAGCTGCTCGATCATCACCGGGGTCAGGCCGGGCCGCGCGGCGTCATGCACCAGCACCCAGTCGTGGTCGGCCGCGCCCAGTTGCGCCAGATGACGCAGGCCGTTCAGCACCGACTGATGCCGGCTCGGCCCGCCGACGAAGGCGGTATCGAAACGCAGCCCGGCAAAGACGGCTGCGCCGAAGCGCGCCTCCAGGGGCATGTCGTCGGGCGATAGCACCACGGCGGTGGCGGCGATCGATTCCGAGGCGGCGAAGGCGGCGAGCGGATACCAGATCAGCGGGCGCCCCGCCACTTCCCGGTACTGCTTGGGCAAGCCCGCGCCGGCGCGGCTGCCGGTGCCGGCGCAAGGAATCAGGGCAAAACGTCGTTCGGACACGAAAGGGGGTTCCGGAAGGCGGGAATGAATGACACGAGGCGCGTCGGCGGGTTGGAATTCGGAGGCGGTTGCAGGGGCGCGCCGGTTCATGAGGTCCACCGGGCGCCGGCACGCCGGCCCCCGGCATTCTATAATACGGCCCTTGCTTCGACACCCCGCCCGCACTGCCGGCGGGGTGCTGTCGTTTGCTGCCGCCCCTGTTCAACGCCCGACCGTTCGCACGGTCCGACCGCTTAATGTCCGACGCTTCGCCGCTGCCCCAGTCCCCCTCCTCCACCGCGCTGCCGGATGCCGTCCAGTTGCCGCTGCTGCGGCCGGGCCAGCGCCATCACGTCTTCGGCCTGCATGGCTCCGCCGATGCGATGAGCCTGGCCGCCTACGCCCGCCGCCACCGCGGCGAGATCGCCATGCTGTCGGTGGTCTGCGCCAATGCCGTCGATGCGCAGCGGCTGGCCGACGAGATTCCGTGGTTCGCGCCGGAGCTGCGCGTGCGGGTGCTGCCGGACTGGGAAACGCTGCCCTACGACAGCTTCTCGCCGCACCAGGACCTGATCTCCGAGCGGCTGGCGACGCTGCACGACATCCAGACCGGCCAGTGCGACGTGATGCTGGTCCCGGCGCAGACTGCCCTGTACCGCCTCGCCCCGCCGGCCTTCCTCGCTGCCTACACCTTCTTCTTCAAGCAGGGGGAATCGCTGGACGAGGCCGCGCTGAAGGCGCAGTTCACGCTGGCCGGCTACGAGCATGTCAGCGCGGTGATGCGCCCGGGCGAATACAGCGTGCGCGGCGGCCTGATCGATCTGTTCCCGATGGGCTCGCCGCTGCCTTACCGGATCGACCTGTTCGGCGACGAGATCGAGACCATTCGCGCCTTCGATCCAGATACGCAGCGCAGCCTGTATCCGGTGTCCGAGGTACGGCTGCTGCCCGGCCGCGAGTTTCCGCTCGACGAGCCCTCGCGCACCGCCTTCCGCGGGCGCTGGCGCGAGGTGTTCGAGGGCGATCCCAGCAAATCGCCGATCTACAAGGACATCGGCAATGGCGTGCCGTCTGCCGGCATCGAGTACTACCTGCCGCTGTTCTTCGAGTCCGCCGCGACGCTGTTCGACTATCTGCCGGAGGGGACACAGCTCGCCTTCGTCGGCCCTGTCGACGAAGCGGTGCGCCGCTTCTGGACGGACACGCAGCAGCGCTACGACTTCATGCGGCACGACCGCGAGCGGCCGCTGCTGCCGCCGTCGCAACTGTTCCTGAACGAGGAGCAGTTCTTCTCGCTGGCCAAGCCGATGGCGCGGCTGGTGCTGTCGGCCGCCGGCGAACGCGCAGGCGCTGCCGAGGGCGGTGCCGAAGGAGGCCAGCCCAGCGTGCAGACGGTGTCGTCGCCGCTGCCCGATGTGTCGGTCAACCGTCGCGCCGAGGACCCGCTGGTCAACCTCGAAGCATTGCTGATGCGCAAGCAGGCGCGGGTGCTGATGTGCGCCGATTCGGCCGGCCGCCGCGAGACGCTGCTGCAGCTGTTCGCCGAAAGCGGCCTGCGCCCGCAGACGGTCGAGGACTGCGCCGCCTTCCTTGCGGCCGATATCCCCTTCGCGATCGCGGTGGCGCCGCTGCAGAGCGGCTTCCTGCTGCCCGGCGCGGCGCTGGCCTTCGTCACCGAGGCGGAGCTGTACGCCAATACCGCGCGCCGCGCCGGCCGCCGCAAGCAGGAACAGGCCAGCAGCGTCGATGCGATGGTGCGCGACCTGGCCGAGCTGAAGATCGGCGATCCGGTCGTGCACGTGGAGCACGGCATCGGCCGCTACCAGGGCCTGGTCACCATGGACCTGGGCCAGGGCGACGAGGAATTCCTGCACCTGGACTACGACAAGGGCAGCAAGCTGTACGTACCGGTGCACCAGCTGCATGTGATCTCGCGCTATTCGGGCGCCGATCCGGACACCGCGCCGCTGCACCAGCTCGGCACGGGCCAGTGGGACCGCGCGCGCCGCCGGGCCGCGCAGCAGATCCGCGATACCGCCGCGGAGCTGCTGAACCTGTACGCGCGCCGGGCGCTGCGCGAGGGGCATGCCTTCGCGCTATCGCCGAAAGACTACGAGACCTTCGCCGAGAGCTTCGGCTTCGAGGAAACGCCGGATCAGGCCGCGGCCATCTCGGCGGTGATCGCCGACATGACCTCGGGCAAGCCGATGGACCGGCTGGTCTGCGGCGACGTGGGCTTCGGCAAGACCGAGGTCGCCTTGCGCGCCGCCTTCGTCGCCGTGCTGGGCGGCAAGCAGGTCGCGATGCTGGCGCCGACCACGCTGCTGGCCGAGCAGCACTTCCAGACGCTGTCGGACCGCTTCGCCGACTGGCCGGTGCGGATCGTCGAACTGTCGCGCTTCCGCACCAAGAAGGAGGTCGACGCGGCGATCAAGCAGATCAACGACGGCACCGTGGACATCGTCATCGGTACCCACAAGCTGCTGTCCAACGAGGTGCGTTTCCAGCGCCTGGGCCTGGTCATCATCGACGAGGAGCACCGCTTCGGCGTGCGGCAGAAGGAAGCGCTGAAGGCGTTGCGGGCTGAAGTCGACGTGCTGACGCTGACCGCCACGCCAATTCCGCGCACGCTGGGCATGGCCCTGGAAGGCCTGCGCGACTTCTCGGTGATCGCCACCGCGCCGCAGAAGCGGCTGGCCATCAAGACCTTCGTGCGGCGAGAGGAAGACGGCGTGCTGCGGGAGGCCATCCTGCGCGAGCTCAAGCGCGGCGGGCAGGTCTACTTCCTGCACAACGAAGTCGAGACCATCGAGAACAAGCGCGCGCGGCTGGCCGAACTGGTGCCGGAGGCGCGCATCGCGGTGGCCCACGGCCAGATGCACGAGCGCGAGCTGGAGCGGGTGATGCGCGACTTCGTCGCGCGGCGCGCCAATATCCTGCTGTGCACCACCATCATCGAGACCGGCATCGACGTGCCGACCGCCAACACCATCCTGATCCATCGCGCCGACAAGTTCGGCCTGGCGCAGCTGCACCAGCTGCGCGGCCGCGTCGGCCGTTCGCACCACCAGGCGTATGCCTACCTGCTGGTGCACGATCCCGAAGGGCTGACGCGCCAGGCGCAGCGCCGGCTCGAAGCGATCCAGCAGATGGAGGAACTGGGCTCGGGCTTCTATCTGGCCATGCATGACCTGGAGATCCGTGGCGCGGGCGAGGTGCTGGGCGACAAGCAATCGGGCGAGATCCACGAGATCGGCTTCCAGCTCTACACCGACATGCTGAACGCCGCGGTGAAGTCGCTGAAGGCCGGCAAGGAGCCGGACCTGATGGCCCCGCTGGCGGTCACGACCGAGATCAACCTCGGTACGCCGGCACTGCTGCCGAACGACTATTGCAGCGACGTGCACGAGCGGCTGTCGCTGTACAAGCGCTTGGCGAACTGCGAGCGCGCCGAGCAGATCGACGACATCCAGGAGGAACTGGTCGACCGCTTCGGCAAGCTGCCGCAGCCCGCGCAGGCGCTGATCGAGACGCACCGGTTGCGCATTGCCGCGCTGCCGCTCGGTGTGCGCAAGATCGACGCAGGCGAGGCATCCATCAGCGTGCAGTTCGTGCCGAACCCGCCGATCGATGCCATCCGCATCATCGACCTGGTGCAGAAGAACCGGCATATCAAGCTGGCCGGGCAGGACCGGCTGCGGATCGAGGCGAAGATGCCCGACGTGGCGGTGCGGGCGCAGACCATCAAGCAGACGCTGCGGCAACTGGCCTGAACGCGGGTCCGGGCGGGGGCGGAAACTCCCCCCGTGGCGGAATGGACGCCTTTCGGGAGCCGGGTGTAGGATCGGCCTGATCCAACTCCACTTCGCCCCAGCCATGCAAGCCGACACCCAGCAGACCGCGATGCCCTCCTCCTCCACTCCCACGCGCACGGTGCCCGGCGCGGCGTGGGGCGAGACGCCGGACAGCGCGCTGGACTGGACGCGCCGGCTGATTGCCTTCGACACGACCAGCCGCAACTCGAACCTGGGGCTGATCGAGACCATCCGCGACCATCTCGCCGCCCAGGGACTGGACCCGACGCTCAGCTACAACCCGGCCGGCAACAAGGCGAACCTGTATGTCACGGTGCCGGCCGCCGATGGCGGCGTGCAGGGCGGCATCGTCTGGTCGGGCCACACCGACGTGGTACCGGTGGACGGACAGAACTGGAGCATGGACCCGTTCGACCCGGTGGTGCGCGACGGCAAGCTGTATGGCCGAGGCGCCTGCGACATGAAGGGCTTCATCGGCACCGCGCTGTCGATGTTGCCGACGCTGCAGCAGGCGCGCCTGCGCGAACCGGTGCATTTCGCGCTGTCCTTCGACGAGGAAATCGGCTGCATGGGCGCGCCCTACATGCTGACCGAGCTGCGCGAGCGCGGCATCCAGCCCGCGGGCTGCATCGTCGGCGAGCCCACCAGCATGCGGGTGATCGTCGCCCACAAGGGGATCAATGCCTACCGCTGCTGCGTCAAGGGGCACGCCGCCCACTCGTCGCTGACGCCGCGCGGGGTCAACGCCATCGAATACGCCGCCCGGCTGATCTGCTTCATCCGCGACCTGGCCGATGAATTCCGCGCCCGCGGCCCGTACGACCAGGCGTTCGACGTGCCCTTCACCACCGCCTCGACCGGCACCATCCAGGGCGGCATCGCGCTGAACACGATTCCGGCGCTATGCGAGTTCGTCTTCGAATACCGCAACCTGCCCGGGGTCGATCCCGAAGCGATTCTCGCCCGCGTGCAGCGCTACGCCTTCGACGAGCTGCTGCCGCGGATGCAGGCCGAGCATCCGGACGCGGGGCTGACCATCGAGCGGATCGCCGCCGCGCCGTCGCTCGACGCGGCGGAGCAGGACGCGATCACCCAGCTGGTGCGCGCGCTGACGGGCGACCGGGACATCAGCAAGGTCGCGTACGCCACCGAAGGGGGCCTGTTCCAGCGCGCCGGCATCCCGGCGGTGGTCTGCGGCCCCGGCGACATCCAGCAGGCGCACAAGGCCGACGAATATGTCGAGATCGAGCAGCTGGCCGCCTGCGAGCGCTTCCTGCACAAGGTGGTGGACAGCCTGCGGGTGCAGGACTGACGCAAGCCTGCAGGGGGATTGACGCGGGGCCGCCGAAGGTTGCGGCAAGCCGGGGCGGCCAGTGCCAGCCCCCGGTTGATTACAATAGCGCCTCGCCACGGCGCCGCCTGCCGGCCGCGCCGCCTTTCCTCACGCAATCCCGCCTTCCATGACGCTGATCGTCCAGAGCCTTGCCCCCCTCGCCGCTTCCGATATCGACATGCTGCGCCAGCTTGCCGGCGCGCCGGGCCTGACGCAGATCAGCGAAACGGTGGCACGCGCCGAGCTGAGCTCCGAACCCCGCGCCGACGGCAGCGACGGACTGCGCGATGCGCTGGACGACTGGTGCGGCCCGCGCGGCATCGATTGGGCGATCGTCCCCGGCAACCGCCAGCTGTCGGACTTCCGCCTGGTGGCGATGGACATGGACTCGACGTTGATCACGATCGAGTGCATCGACGAGATCGCCGACTTCTGCGGACTGAAGGCAGAGGTGTCGGCCATTACCGAAGCCGCGATGCGTGGCGAGATCACCGATTTCAACGAAAGCCTGCGGCGCCGGGTGGCCCTGCTCAAGGGCCTGGACGCCAGCGTGCTCGACCGCGTCTACGCCGAGCGGCTGCGGCTGTCGCCCGGTGCCGAACGGATGCTGGAAGCCGTCCGCGCGGCGGGCCTGCGCACGCTGCTCGTCTCGGGCGGTTTCGTTCACTTCACCGGGCAGCTGCAATCCCGGCTGCAACTGGACTTCACCCGCGCGAACACGCTGGAGATCGTCGATGGCAAGCTGACGGGCCAGGTGCTCGGCGAGATCGTCAATGCCGAAGTCAAGGCGCGCACGGTGCTGGAAACCTGCGCAGCGATCGGCGCGCGTCCCGAGCAGGCCATCGTGATGGGCGACGGCTCCAACGACCTGAAGATGATGGCGGTCGCGGGCCTGTCGGTGGCCTTCCGTGCCAAGCCGGTGGTGCGGGCGAAGGCCGACGTCGCGTTCAATCACGTCGGCCTGGACGGCCTGCTGTCGCTGTTTCCGGTCTGAGGCGAGCGCAGCGCCCGAAAACCAACCCCTCTCCCCGGCCCTCTCCCCTTGACGGGGAGAGGGAGCACACCGCCAGCGGTGGAACCGCCGCCGATTGTCTCCCCTCGCCCGCTTGCGGGAGAGGGCCGGGTGAGAGGGCCGGGTGAGAGGGCAAGCGGCAGCCAACGCACAGGCAAGTCCAATAATCGTCCTTGCCCTCCAAATTGCGAATCATTATCATTCAGTTTTCGCCGAACCCTGTTGCGAAAGGAATGGATTCGCCTATGGAAGGACTTGCCATCGTGCTCGGCCTGATCGCCGCCGCATGCCTGTATCTCGCCTCGCCCAACCAGGTACTGGTTGCGCGGCGGGCCTCCCTGCCCTCGGCCGGCGTCCTGTGCTGGTCGGCACTCGCGCTGACGGTACTTGGTACCTGGTTATGGGCGCTGAGCCACGGCTGGCCCAGCGCCATCGCCGGCATGCTGGTGACGCTCACCTGCGCCGTCAGCGCCTGGCCGTTCTTCGGCACCTGGGTGCAATCGCGTCGCGCCAACGCACAGGAGGCAGCATGACGCTCGGAACCAAATGGCTCGCCGGCGCCCTGCTCGGCCTGCCGCTCGCCATGGCCCTGTGCACGCTGGCCGTGCTGCCGCTGCCAGGCGGCTGGAAGAGCGGCGCCGTCGTGGCAATCGTCGTCTCGCTGCCGCTGTGGGTGGCGATCTTCTGCGGCAGCGTGATGTTCCGCACCAGCCGGGCCGCCTGGCTGTGGCTGGCTCTGGCCAACGCGGTCTGCTATGGGGCACTGTGGGCGCTGCGCTCGGTGCCGGCGGCCGGTCTCTAAGGGTTCCAAAGGAGTCAGGATGAAACCCACTACCTTGCGCCTCTACCAGACCCTGCATACCTGGGTCGGCCTGATGGCCGGATGGGCGTTGTTCATCGCCTTCTTTGCCGGGGCGCTTACCGTCTTCCACCACGAACTGCACGAATGGCAGTCGCACGCGCGCATCCACAAGGAGGCGGCGGCGCCCACAGTCTCGACAGACCCCGCCGAGGTGGACCGCTTCGTCCAGAAGATGGTTGCGGCCCATCCCGATGCCGCCAAGAGCGCCTACGTGGTGCTGCCGACCGAGGGCGAGCCGGAGATGACGGCTTACTGGCAGGACGGCGCCGGCACCTGGCACATGACGACGTCTGCCAAGCTGGAAGCCGGCCAGACCTCGCCCAGGGACACCGACATCAAGCAGGTCACCGGTGAACTGGCGAACTTCCTCAACGTCCTGCACTACGGCCTGGGCATCCCCGACGTCGGCATCTACTTCATGGGCGTGGTCTCGCTGCTCTACGGCGTCGCGCTCGTTTCCGGCGTGCTGCTGCATCTGCCACGGCTGAAGAAGGACCTGTTCGCCGTACGGCCGGGGCGGAACCTGAAGCGCTTCTGGATGGACGCGCACAATGTACTCGGTCTGTTCAGCCTGCCGTTCCATCTGATCTTCGCCGTGACGGGGGCGCTGTTCTGCCTGTCGCTGGTGCTGATGATGGCGTTCAACACCATGACCTTCAACGGCAAGTTGATGAACGAGGTGCCGACCCTGACCGCCGGCGTGCCGATCGCCACGGCCGCCGGACGCCCCGCCGAACTGCTGCCGGCCGAGCGGCTGCTCGCCATCGCCAGGGAAGCCGGCGGCGAGCGCTTTACCCCCAATTCGATCCATTACCAGCAGATCGGCGACGCCAACGCGCTGGCGGATGTGCGCGGCGAAAGCGAGCGGGCGCTGGGCAACTGGGGTTCGGTGGGGCTGCATGCGGCAGCCGGCCAACCGAATTCGGGCGAGGTGATCAGCAACCAGACGGCCAGCGGCCGCGACACCAACCACGCGGTCTATAGCGCGATGTTCGCGCTGCACTACGGCACCTTCGGCGACCTGGGGATCCGCCTGGTCTACCTGCTGGCGGGCCTGGCCGGTGCGTTCGTGTTCTACTCGGGCAACCTGCTGTGGATCGAGTCGCGCCGCAAGCTGCGCCAGGCGGAACAGCCGCGCATCCACCGCCTGCTGGCGCAGGCTACCGTGGGTGTCTGCATCGGCTGCTGCGTCGGCGTGGCGGCGGCGTTCTCAGGCGCGCTGCTGTGGCCGGACCTTCCCTCGTCGTACGTCTATTTCCCGGTGTTCTTCGCCGCGCTCGCGTGGGCGCTGCTGCGTGCCCCGGTGCAGGCCGCGACCGAGCTGCTCTATGCCGCGGCGCTGGCTTCGCTGCTGGTGCCGGTGACCAATGCCGTGGTGACGGGCGACCATATCGCCCGCACGGTGGCGAACGGCCAATGGGGCGTGGCCGGCTTCGACATCGGCGCGATCGCTCTGGCCGCCGGATACGTGGCGCTGGCGCGCGCGACCCAGCGGCGTGCACGCAAGGGACCGCAGGATTCGGTGTGGGCGGCGCCCTCGGCCGCTGCCAGCAACGTCAAGGCCGCGCCCATCGCCACGGAGCGGCCCGCCACGCAAGCGACCGCTTCCGCGCACGACGCGGCCTGAGTCGCGTCGGCCAGGCTGGCCCTGGCCGGCATCGCCATGCTGCCCGGCGCGGAAGGACCATCGCGCCGGGCAGTGTCGTTTCAGGGTTGCCGAAGGACTCAGGCGCCGGCCAGATGCCGTTCCATCGCCGCCTTCAGGTCGGCGATCAGATCGCGCGGATCTTCCAGCCCGATATAGAGCCGGACCAGTTCGCCAGCGTCTTCCCAGCCCGCTGGCGGCCAGCTTCCGGCCGGACGCATGGTCTGCACGTGATAGGGAACGGCAAGACTGCGCGCCCCGCCCCAGGACCAGCCAATCGCAAACCGCTGCAGGCCCTCGACGAAGGCATCGACCTGCGCGCGTGCATACCGCTCGCGCAGCACGATGGCGAACAGGCCGCTCGCGCCGCTGAAATCGCGGCGCCAGAACTCGTGGCCCGGGCATTCGGGCAATGCCGGATGCAGGACCCGGGACACTTCCGGCCGCTGTGCCAGCCATTCGGCAATCTCCCGGGCGGCGCGGTCGTGGGCCGCCAGCCGTACCGGCATGCTGGGCAGCGAGCGCAGCACCAGATAGCAGTCGTCGGCGGACACGCCCCATCCCATGCGGGCACGCGCCTGCCTGAGCCGCTGACCCAGCGAGTCGTCGCGCCAGAGCACCGCGCCCATCAGCACGTCGCTGCCGCCGGACTGATACTTGGTCAGCGCCTGCACCGAAATATCGATGCCCTTGTCGAACGGGCGGAAATAAACGCCAGCCGACCAGGTGTTGTCGATCGCGGTAACCACACCCCGGCTGCGCGCCGCGGCGATGATGGCCTCGCTATCCGGCACTTCCATCGTCACCGAACCGGGCGCTTCCATCCAGATCAGCCGGGTTTCCGCGCGGATCAGGTCGGCAATGCCGGCGCCGATCATCGGGTCGTAATAGCGCACGGTAATGCCGAAATCGCGCGCCAGCCATTCGCCGTGATCGCGGTTCGGGCCGTAGACGTTATGCGGCACCAGCACATCGTCGCCCGCCTTGAGCAACGCGAAGTAGACCAGCGAAATGGCAGCGAGGCCGGAGGGCAGCAGCAGCGTATGCGAGGCGCCTTCGATCAGCGCCAGATGCTGGCACAGCGCCTCGCTGGTCGGCGTCGCATGCAGGCCGTAACGCCAATAGGTAGTCTCGCGATCGCCATGTGCGCGCAGTTCCGCCAGGTTGCGGAACACCACCGTGGAGCCACGATGGGTAGGCGGAGAAAAGGAGTCGAAGCCGGGAGGAATATCCAGCGCGGGCTGCACTGCCACGGTCTGCGGAAACGCAGGCAGCGGCTCGCCGGATACGGAAGAACTGGTGGTGGTGACAGGTCGGTCGGACACGGGGGCAGCCTCATCGGGAATACTGGAAGATCACTCGAGCTTACCAGCAATGCACCGGTCGCCGCCATGCCTGCAGGCGCGTGGCAAGGGCGCGGTGTGAGGCGCCCCGCTCAGCGCGATTGCGTGGTTCCCGCCGGCTTGCCACCCTTGTCCGGCTTGCCATCCAGGATCGAGGAGCGCGGCGGCGGCGGGGCATAGGTGACGCCGCTGCCAGCATCGCCCGGCACCATGCCGACCGGCGGTATCACCATTACGCCGACCGGGCGGATGGCGAACGGCAGCCCCCGGGATGGATTCGAGACATCGAACCACTGGCCCTGGATTGCCCCGTAGGGGTCGATCCTGCCTTCCCACTGCCCTGTCACATGGGTGCCATCGGCCGACTCCTCCATCAGCAGCGCGCCATCGACGTATTCGCCGGAAAGCAGCCGCACGCCGCGCCCGTCCTCGAACCCATACTCGCCGTGGAAACTGTCGCGGGTATCCGGCTTCGGCCCGATTCGCAGACGGATCGGACGATTGCCCAGCGTCCCGACATAGACCGGCAAGTCGGCATAGGCGGGCTGGGACGACAGCGGCACGCCCTGCCCCTGGCCCGCGGGGTTACCGGCATGGCTGCGCGTCGAGAGTTGCGTGCCGCGCCGCGCCTCCCCTTCCCGGATCGCCTGCCCGATACCGAAGGCCCCAGATGAGGTGCCCTGTTCCCCACGCGGCATGGCGCCGGTGGAGAGCACGGTGTCGGCCAGCGCGGGCGTGGTTGCCGCCAGGGCGGCGGCCCCGCCTGCGCCGAGCGCCAGCAATGTCAGGAAAGCAGAGAGACGCGTACGGGGCATAGGCTCAGATCCTCTCGAAGATGGCGGCAATGCCCTGCCCGCCGCCGATACACATGGTCACCAGCGCATGGCGGCCCTGCACGCGCTGCAGCTCGTAGAGGGCCTTGACGGTGATCACCGCGCCGGTCGCGCCAATGGGGTGGCCGAGCGAAATGCCCGAGCCATTCGGATTGACCTTCGCCGGGTCCAGGCCGAGCAGCTTGTTGACCGCGCAGGCCTGGGCGGCGAAGGCTTCGTTGGCCTCGATCACGTCCAGGTCCGACACCGACAGCCCGGCGCGGTCCAGCGCATTGCGCGTGGCCGGGACCGGGCCGATGCCCATGGTCCTGGGATCGACGCCGGCATGCCCGTACGACACCAGCCGTGCCAGCGGCTTCAGCCCGCGCCGCTCGGCAACGCTGCGCTCCATCAGCACCACCGCCGCCGCGCCATCGTTCAGACCCGAGGCGTTGCCGGCGGTCACGGTGCCGTCTTCCTTGACGAAGACCGGCTTGAGCCTGGCCATGTCGTCCGCGGTCGCGTCGTGCCGCACATGCTCGTCGGTATCGAACACCACCTCGCCCTTGCGACTCTTCAGCGTCACCGGCAGGATCTGCTCGCGGAAGCGCCCTTCGCGGATCGCCGCCGATGCGCGGCGATGCGATTCCAGCGCCGCCTCGTCCTGCTGGCCACGGCTGATGCCATGCTCCTTCGCCACGTTCTCGGCGGTGACGCCCATATGGATGCCATGGAAGGGGTCGTGCAGCGCGCCGAGCATCATGTCGATCAGCTTGGCGTCGCCCATGCGGGCGCCCCATCGCGCCGCGGGCGCCAGGTACGGTGCCCGGCTCATGCTCTCCGCGCCGCCGCCGATGGCGACGTCGGCATCGCCCAGCAGGATGGCCTGCGCGGCGCTGACGATGGCCTGCAGGCCCGAGCCGCACAGACGGTTCACCGTCATTGCCGGAGTGTCGATGGAGACGCCGCCGTCCAGTGCCGCCACCCGGCCGAGGTACATGTCGCGCGCCTCGGTCTGGATCACGTTGCCGAACACCACATGGCCGACGTCGTCGCCGCTGACGTTGGCGCGGGACAGCGCCTCGCGCACCACCATCGCGCCCAGCTGCGTCGGCGAAAAATCCTTGAGGCTGCCGCCGAAGGTGCCGATCGGCGTCCGGACCCCGCTTACCACCACCACTTCACGAGTCATTCTGGTCTCCTTTGGTTCTGTTGCATCGCACAGTATAGGACCGGTCCGGCAGAAGCGAACGGTCGTACTTTTACCTAAGGATCCCGCGGCAACGCGGCAAGGCGACCAAGCCGGCCTCGCGGAATGGCTTACTGCACCACCTCGCCCCACAGGTCGTGGCCGTCGGCGCCATTGATGCGCACCGAAACGAATTCGCCCGGCTTGCAACGCTGCCACGACTTCGCCGGCGGATCGATATAGACCAGGCCATCGATCTCGGGCGCGTCCGCGGCGGAACGGCCGATGCCGCCGTCCTGATTGACCCCGTCGACCAGCACGCGCAGCGTCTGGCCGACCTTGCGCTGCAATCGACGGGCCGACACCTCTTCCGCGACCTCCATGAAGCGCGCGCGGCGTTCCTCGCGCACCTCGTCCGGCAGCGCGCCGGGCAGATCGTTCGCGGTCGCGCCTTCCACCGGCGAGTAGGCGAAGCAGCCGACCCGGTCCAGTTCCGCCTCGGCGATGAAGTCCAGCAGCGTCTGGAACTCTTGCTCGGTCTCGCCCGGGAAGCCAGCGATGAACGTACTGCGGATGGTCAGGTCCGGACAGATCGCGCGCCACGCGCGAATGCGCTCCATGGTCTTTTCCGCGTTGGCGGGGCGCTTCATCCGCTTCAGCACATCCGGATGCGCGTGCTGCAGCGGCACGTCCAGATACGGCAGCACATGGCCGTCGTTCATCAGCGGGATGATCTCGTCCACGTGCGGATACGGATAGACGTAATGCAGCCGCACCCACGCGCCGTACTGGCGAGCCAGCTCGCCCAGGGCAGCAACCAGCTCGGTCATTCGCGTCTTCAGCGGGCGGCCGTTCCAGAAGCCAGTCCGGTAGCGCACGTCGACGCCATAGGCGCTGGTGTCCTGCGAAATGACCAGCAGCTCCTTGACGCCCGACTTGAACAGGTTCTCCGCCTCCAGCATTACCTCTGCCACCGGACGCGACACCAGGTCGCCGCGCATCGACGGGATGATGCAGAACGAGCAGCGGTGATTGCAGCCTTCCGAAATCTTCAGATAGGCGTAGTGCTTGGGCGTCAGCTTGATGCCGGCGGCCGGCACCAGGTCCACGAAGGGATCGTGCGGCTTGGGCAGGTGGGTATGGACGGCTTGCATCACCTCGCCCAGCGCATGCGGACCCGTGACGGCCAGCACCTTGGGATGAACCGAGGTGACGATATCGTTACCGCCGGCATCCTTCTTGGCGCCGAGACAGCCAGTGACGATCACCTTGCCGTTCTCGGTCAACGCCTCGCCGATCGCATCGAGGCTCTCCTGCACCGCCTCGTCGATGAAGCCGCAGGTATTGACCACCACCAGGTCCGCGCCGTCGTAGGTGCCGCTGATGGCATACCCCTCGGCGCGCAGCTGCGTGATGATCTGTTCGGAATCGACCAGGGCCTTGGGGCAGCCCAGTGAGACAAAGCCCACTTTGGGAGCAGCCACGGTCGCGGCGGCGGGCATGGCCACGCCGGAATTCTGGGAATTGGAAGACATGGGGATTCGACGCTGTAGGCGAATCCCGATCGGGCGTCGCCACTTCTGGAAGCGGTGGGACGCCCCTGAAGGGGGTCGTCGCACCGGAATGGGCGCGATTTTACCTGAAAGCACCGGCTGCTGAGGCGTCAGGACCAGGGCCAGTCAATGCGCGCACGTGTTCAACATAGGATGTGGTGTAAAGGGCTGGAAGCGGAGATAAAGACGCGAACCACCTTTGACGGTCTCGCCATTGCGGTCTGCACGCCTTCGCTAAGGAGAACCATTGCGATGACCGTAGCCTATGGATTACAGTCTCCATGCTGACCTTGAGAACGACGACCACCTTCGACGCTTGGCTCGAAGACCTTCGAGATCGCCATGCGCGAGCACGGATCCAGTGCCCGCCTCGACCGGCTCGAGTTCGGAAATCTCGGAGATTGCAAGCCGCTGGGTCACGGGATCTGGGAGCTGCGTGTGGATTGCGGTCCAGGGTACCGGATCTACTTCCGCAGGCGTGGCCCGGTGATCATCGTCCTCCTGTGCGGCGGCGATAAATCGACGCAGAGCAGCGATATTGCCAGGGCAAAGGCATTGGCGTCGGCAATTGAACTGGAGTAAGAAATGAGCGAACCGACTCGCCCTTGGGACTCGGCCAAGTATCTGAAGACAGACGAAGATATCGCTGCGTACTTTGACGCATGCCTGGAGGAGGCAGGTGACGACTACCGTTTCATAGCCCATGCTCTCGGGGTCATTGCGCGAGCACGGGGCATGTCATCCGTTGCGCTCGAGACTGGGCTGTCCCGAGAGAGCCTCTACCGATCCCTGTCAGAAGAAGGGAACCCTGAATTCGCAACCATATGGAAGGTAATCAGGGCATTGGGCATAAGGCTGCACGCGAAGGCGGCATACAGTTAGGCAGACCCTTTGCGCATCCCGGACGGGCTGCCTTGGCGGAGGGCTCGGGGCGATCGAACTCAGGGCTTCTTCACATTATCCGTCTGGTTGAACGGGAAATTCCCGAACATGCTCTTGGCCTGATTCTGCATCTGCTCCTGCATCTGCACGAACAGGTTCTTGCTCTGCTCGATGTAGTTGCTCATCATGCCCTGCATCATCGGCGCCTGCATGTTCATGAACTGCGACCACATGTCCGGGCTGAACGGCTCGCCGCTGTAGAGCCCCTTGGAGTTCTCGGCGAGCTTGTTCTGGATGTCGATGAAGGCCTGGATGTTCTTCTCCAGGTAGGTGCCCATCATGCCCTGCATGGCGTGGCCATAGAAGCGGATGATCTGCGACAGCATGGCGCTGGAGAACATCGGCACGCCGCCGGTCTCTTCCTCCAGGATGATCTGCAGCAGGATGCTGCGGGTCAGTTCGTCACCGGACTTGGCATCGACCACCTTGAAGTCCTCGTTGTCCATGACGAGCTGCTTGACGTCGGCCAGCGTGATGTAGGTGCTGGTCTGCGTATCGTAGAGACGACGGTTGGGGTACTTCTTGATCAGTCGCTCTGCGCCTTTCTTGGTGGTGGCCATCGGTGCTCTATCCTTTCGTGATGTCCGTCCAGGCCGCGAGCCGCTGGTTTGCGGCATGGAGCGGGACTTGCTGCGCTGCATCTCCTGCGATGCGATAGCCGCCTTCGCCTGTCTGCCAGTGTTGGCCGAATCGAGCCGGATCGGCATTCGATTCCGGCGCCGGCACCGGCCGCGCCGCTGGTCTGATTCTATGCTTAACAAGGCACTATGAAAAGCCGAGGGCCGGTAAGGAAAACCCCGAACGCGAGTGCGCACATAGCCACTCCCCCTCCCGCGCCCCGCGGCTGGCGCCAGGGCCGGAGACCGCCGGCCTTCCCCATTCCCTCCGGCCCCGGCGCTTCCGGTGCGGACGATCGGCTCCTGTTCCCCCGAACGAAAAAAAGGCATGGCCGACAAGTCGGGCATGCCTTTCCATGGCCTGCCGGCCCTTGCTGCAACGCAAGCGAGCGCCGCAGCAAGAATGCCGGCCTGGACGTGTCTCAGCCCATATGGAGTCCGCCGTTGAGCGAGAAGTCCGCCCCGGTGGCGAAGCCCGACTCCTCGGAAGCGAGCCAGGCGCAGATGGAGGCGATCTCTTCCGGTTCGCCCAGGCGCTTGACGGGAATCGTCGCGACGATCTTGTCCAGCACGTCCTGGCGAATGGCCTTGACCATATCGGTGGCGATATAGCCGGGCGACACCGTGTTGACGGTGACCCCCTTGGTCGCCACCTCCTGGGCGAGCGCCATGGTGAAGCCATGCAGGCCGGCCTTGGCGGTCGAGTAGTTGGTCTGGCCGAACTGCCCCTTCTGCCCGTTCACCGAGGAGATATTGACGATGCGACCGAAGCCGCGGTCGACCATGCCGTCGATCACCTGCTTGGTGACGTTGAACAGCGAGGTCAGGTTCGTGCTGATCACCGCATCCCAGTCCGCCCGCGTCATCTTGCGAAAAACCACATCGCGGGTAATGCCGGCGTTGTTGATCAGGATGTCGATCTCACCGACTTCGCTCTTGACCTTGTCGAACGCTGCCTTTGTGGAATCCCAGTCGGCAACGTTGCCCTCCGACGCGGTGAAGTCGAACCCGAGCGCGCGCTGCTGCTCCAGCCAGCGCTCGCGCCGAGGGGAGTTGGGACCGCAGCCCGCGACCACGCGGTAACCATCCTTGGCCAATCGCTGGCAGATGGCGGTGCCAATGCCGCCCATGCCGCCCGTTACGTATGCAATGCGCTGAGTCATAGCCACTCCTGTCCAGGTTCTTGTTATTGGAAATCGCCGCGCGCCGCAGCCCCTCCGGGCGCCGTCGCGCGCTGCGCTAACTGTTGCTGGCCCTTACTGGCGCTCGACGGCCAGGGCGACGCCCATGCCGCCGCCGATGCACAGCGAAGCCAGGCCGCGCCTGGCATCGCGCCGCTTCATTTCATGCAGCAGCGTGACCAGGATGCGGCAGCCGGATGCGCCGATAGGATGGCCGATCGCGATCGCGCCTCCGTTGACGTTGACCTTGTTCAGGTCCCAGCCCATCTGCTGATGCACCGCCAGCGCTTGCGCGGCAAAGGCCTCGTTGATCTCGGCCAGGTCCAGGTCGTCCACGGTCCAGCCCGCGCGCTCGAGGCAACGCCGCGACGCCGGTACCGGCCCCATGCCCATCATCTTCGGATCGACGCCAGCGCTGGCGCTGGCACGGATGGTGGCCAGCGGTGTCAGGCCGAGTTCGCGCGCCTTGTCCGCCGACATCACCACCACGGCAGCCGCGCCGTCGTTGATACCCGAAGCGTTCGCAGCGGTCACCGTGCCTTCCTTGTCGAAGGCCGGCTTGAGGCTCGCCATGCTTTCGACCGTGGCGCCGTGGCGCACGAACTCGTCGGTGGCGAAGGCAACCGGATCCCCCTTGCGCTGCGGGATCATGACCGGCACGATTTCCTCGTCAAAGCGGCCGGCCTTCTGCGCCGCCTCGGCCTTGTTCTGCGACGCCACCGCAAACGCGTCCTGCTCCTCGCGGCCGATGCCGTACTCGCGGGCAACGTTCTCGGCGGTGATGCCCATGTGGTACTGGTTGTAGACGTCCCACAGCCCATCGACGATCATCGTGTCGACCAGCTTGGCGTCGCCCATGCGGAAGCCATCGCGCGAGCCGGGCAGCACGTGCGGCGCGGCGCTCATGTTCTCCTGTCCGCCCGCGACGACGATTTCCGCGTCTCCCGCCACGATGGCGTTGGCGGCCAGCATCACCGCCTTCAGGCCCGAGCCGCAAACCTTGTTGATGGTCATGGCCGGCACGCCCTCCGGCAGGCCTGCCTTGATCGAGGCCTGCCGCGCGGGGTTCTGCCCCGAGCCGGCGGTGAGCACCTGGCCCATGATGACCTCGCTGACCTGCTCCGGCCGCACGCCGGCGCGCTGCAGCGCGGCTTGAATGGCGATGGCGCCCAGATGCGGCGCGGGGATCCGTGCCAGCGAGCCTCCGAACTTGCCGACCCCGGTGCGGGCGGCGGAAACGATAACGACTTCGGTCATGGTCGAGTTCCTTCTGTAGTGCGAGGCCGGCGCGTGGACCGGCCCTGTGTTGGTCTCAATGGTTGCTGGCGGTGCCAGTCGACTGGGTGGCGGACGGTTCAGGCCTTGGCGCGCACGTAGCGTCCCGGCGCGGGTTCGATCACCGGATAGGCGCGGCTGCCGTAGGAGGTGGGCGCCTTGCGTCGCGCTCCCGCTTGCCGGCCCAGCCAGTCGAACCAGTCCGGCCACCAGCTGCCGGGCACTTCCTCGGCGCCGGCCAGCCACTGCTGTGGATCGGGGGGCAGCTGTTCATTGAGGAAGTGGCTGCGCTTCTTCTTCGCCGGTGGGTTGATCACGCCCGCGATGTGGCCCGACGAACCGAGCACGAAGCGCAGTTCATTGGACAGCAGCGCCGTGGACGCATACGCCGAGGTCCACGGCACGATATGGTCCTCCCGTGATCCGTACAGATAGGTAGGCACGTCGATGCTGCCCAGGTCGACCGGCACGCCGCATACGGTCAGCTTGCCCGGTTCCTTCAGCTCGTTCTGCAGGTAGGTGTGACGCAGGTACCAGCAATACCACGGCCCCGGCAGGTTGGTCGCATCGCCGTTCCAGAACAGCAGGTCGAACGGCACCGGGCTGTTGCCCTTCAGGTAGTTGTCGACCACGTAGTTCCACACCAGGTCGTTCGGCCGCAGCGACGAGAAGGTATTGGCCAGTTCGAGCCCGCGCAGCAACGCGGGCGGGGCACCGGCCGCCCCGCCCAGCGTCGCCTCGCGCAGCTGCACATGGGCCTCGTCGACGAACACGTCGAGCACCCCGTTGTCGCCGAAGTCAAGCAGCGTGGTCAGCAGGGTCAGGCTGGCAGCGGGCCGCTCGCCGCGCCCCGCCAGCACCGCCAGTGCGGTCGCGAGGATGGTGCCGCCGACGCAGAAGCCGAGCACGTTGATCTGGTCCTGCGCGGAGATTTCCTTGACCACGTCGATCGCCTGGATCGCGCCGTGTTCGATGTAGTCGTCCCAGGTACGCCCGGCCATGCTGGCGTCCGGATTGCGCCACGACACCAGGAAGACCATGTGGCCCTGCTCGACGACGTGCCGCACCAGTGAGCTTTCCGGCTGCAGATCCAGGATGTAGTACTTGTTGATGCAGGGCGGCACCATCAGCAGCGGGCGCGCATGGACCTTGTCGGTCAGCGGCTTGTACTGCAGCAGCTGGAAGTACTCGTTCTCGAACACCACCGCGCCTTCGGTCACCGCGACGTTGCGGCCGACCTCGAACGCCGACTCGTCGGTCTGCGAAATCTTGCCGCGCGTCAGGTCTTCCAGCAGGTTGCGCAAGCCGCTGCGCAGCGATTCGCCCTTCGACTCGATCAGCAGCCGCTGCGCCTCGGGGTTGGTGGCGAGGAAGTTGGCCGGCGACATGGCATCGACCCATTGCGACACCGCGAAACGGATACGCTGGCGGGTCTTGGCATCCGCCTGCACCGCCTCGGCCAGCGCGGACATGGCACGCGCCGTCAGCAGGTAGAAAGCCGCGGCGTACCGATAGGCCGCATTGCTGCGCCAGGCTTCCCCGGAGAAGCGGCGATCGGCCAGCGGAATGTTCTCGTCCTGGCCGGAAGCGACGGCTTGCCACAGCGTGGCGAAGTCCTGCAGGAACTGCTGCTGGATTTGCGCAAGGCGCTCCGGCGGCAGGTGAATACCGGGCAGTCCTGCGCCCTTGAGCGCCTCGAACCCGGGCATGCCGCCGCCGAACATTTGTTGCGCCGCCTGTGCCGCCGCGTTCGCCGCTGCGGCGCCGCCCGGCTGCATGCCGGGAGGGATGCCCCACTGCATGCCGGCCGGAAAGCCGACCTGCATGCGCCTGGACCACTCCAGCCACGTTGCTGGATCGAATGGCCCCGGCGCAGATGAAAATGGTGTGGTCTGTTCTTCCTGTGCGGAAGATGCCGCGCCTTTGCCGGTCGCCATGATGTCGTCTCTCTGCCGTCTGGATGGTTGCGCTGCCCATTGGCGCGCGCTTCGCGCTACCCTGCTGGGACAGGGCGATGCGTTATGCTGTTTGCGGCGTGCCGCGAGGCATTCGCCCCGGGCGGTGCCGTCGCACCCTCGGCATGTCGCCCAAACCGTGGGCCGCTAGCGGTGACCGTGTCACCGCCCTGTAGCCGCGCCGGGCGCAACGTTGCATTGTTTGCAGGCATTGTTGCCTTGCATTGTCAGGACTGTCAATGCGGGAAGCGGCCCTCCGCCCTCTGGAGGGCCTGGCATGCGAGCCAGCCTGCACAGTCTCGGCCAAGAGGATGAAAAACAGATGTATGTCGTGGCGGTTGGCTGGCTCTATGTCGCCCTGATGATGGCGATCACCGAACACACCGCCGTGGCCGGTGTGGCGACCTTCGTGCTGTACGGCGTCGTCCCCGTATCGATCGTGCTGTACATCATGGGCACCCCGGGACGGCGCCGTCGCCGCAAGGCCCGGGAGGCGTGGGCGGCGCGTGAAGCGCAAAAGGCAAGCGGCGACGGGCTGGCGGACGGACAGGAGCGGCAGGCCGAGGGCGGCGCGCCCAGCGGGCCGCCCTCGGCAGTCAGCCCGCCGGATCGAGCCAGATCAACGTCGCCATCCGGCCGGTGACGCCGTCGCGCCGATAGGAGTAGAAACGCTCGGCGTCGGACACCGTGCAGGCATCGCCGCCATGGACGTCGTCGCAGCCGGCACGGCGCAGGCGGATGCGGGCCAGCGCGTAGATGTCGGCCAGGTACTTGCCAGCGGCAGCGCCGCCCTCGGCCTGGCTGGCCGGACGGAACGCTGCCTCGACGTCGCCCGCCTCCGCCGCCGTGGCGGCACGCAGAAAGGCATCGCGTACCTCGGCGCCGACTTCGAACCTGGCCGGACCGATGGCCGGGCCCAGCCACGCCATCCAGCGCGGCCGCGCATTGCCGGCCAGGGCGGCAATCTCCGCCATGCGCTGCACGGTACGTTCGATCACCCCGGCACAAAGGCCGCGCCAGCCGGCGTGAGCCGCCCCGACGACCGTTCCCGCGGCATCGCATAGCAGTACGGGCAGGCAATCGGCGGTCATCACGGCGCAGACGCGGCCGGGTTCGGCGCTCACCGCGGCATCGGCGACCGGCGGCCCCTCGCCATCGCCTGCCGCCGCGACGACAACCTCGCATCCATGGACCTGCTCCAGCCATCGAGGCTGGGCGGGCAGCAGGCGCGCCAGCAATTCCCGGTTCGCCGCCACCGCCGCCGGATCGTCGCCCACGTGCGTGCCCAGATTGAGTCCGCCCCCGCGCCCTCCGGCCAGCCCGTAGGGGCCTGCACTGACGCCGCCCTGCCGCGTGGTGGACAACGACCGTACTCGAGGGGGCGCGGGCCAGTCCGGCCGGAGCCAGGCTTGCCCGTCCGCAGCCGCACCCTGCTCAGCGTACGCGTTCGTCGGCATCGTCATCCTCGTCGTCATCCTCGTCGTCCCGGTCCTCCCGGTCGTCGTCCTGGTCGTCCTCATCGTCGTCATCGTCGTCGCCCTGCCAGGGCTCGGCTTCGTTCCAGTGCGACCAGCCGAATTCCTCCTCGCTCTGCGCCGGATCGACGAAGTCGAGCGCGTCGATCAGCGCCTGCAGATCCTCGGGCGCGGGCGTGCGCCACGACACCGGCCTCCCGGTGACGGGATGCACGAGGCCCAGCCGCCAGGCATGCAAGGCCTGGCGCTCGAATGGCACCGGCAGCGGCGCCTTGATCGGCTGGCGCTGACCCCGGCGCGTGGCGCGGTGATAGACGGGGTCGCCCAGCAGCGGGTGCCCGATCGATTCGAAGTGGACCCGGATCTGGTGGGTGCGCCCGGTTTCGAGCTGGCACACCACCATCGATACCTGGCCACGGCCCAGCGATGCCACGCCGATGGTGCGGAAATGCGTGCGCGAAGGCTTGCCGCTGGCGGTGTTGACCACGGCCATGCGGGTGCGCTCGCGGGGGTCGCGGCCGATCGGCGCGTCGATGGTGCCCTCCTCCGGCGTCTCGCCCCACACCAGCGCCAGATAGGTCCGCTTGACGGTGCGCGCCTGCAGTTGGCGCACCAGGTCGGTCTGGGCGGTCAGCGTGCGCGCCACCACCATCAGGCCCGAGGTCTCCTTGTCGAGCCGGTGCACGATTCCCGCGCGCGGCAGCCGGGCAGCATCCGGGTCGCGGTGCAGCAGCCCGTTCAGCACGGTGCCGCTCCAGTTTCCCGCCGCGGGATGGACCACGAGGCCCGCCGGCTTGTCGATGACCAGCAAGGCGTCGTCTTCGTAGAGCACGTCCAGCGGCACCGGTTCGGGCGCGAAGGCCTGGGTCTCGGGCGCAGCCTGCGGCCGCACGTCAATGAACTGGCCCATCAGCACCGCATCGCGTGGCCGGCGCGGCTCGCCATCGACGCGCACCGCCCCTTCCTCGATCCACTGCTGGATGCGGCTGCGCGAGAAGCCGGCAAGCTTGCGCGCCAGCAGCTTGTCCAGCCGTTCGCCGTGCGCGGCGCTGTCCACCTCGATGCGGACCGGGGCCATCTCCCCCTGCGCGTCGGCGGCAGGGGCCGACGCCGGCGCCGGTTCGTCGCCCGGCTCATCGAAGTCTTCCAGGTCTGTCTCGGCGATCGGTGCCGCGCCTTCCGCCGGTTGCGGCGCGTTGCCCGGCTCCCTTTTGGCGGCGTTGCGGCGGCCTTTTGCGCCGGCGGACCTGATCGATTTGCCCGCGGTCGGGGACAGGTCTTCGGTTACCGTCTGGCTGGCGGATTCGGCCGAAGGGCTTGGGCTATAATGCTTGACGCTATTTTTCATCCGGAATGGGTTGCCCATGCATTCGATGAGCATGAAGCGCGCGAGTTGGCGCGCAAGATTTGGAGCGATTCTGCTCGCGGGCGGCTGCCTCACGCTGTCGGCATGCGGCCTGCTCTCGGAACAGCCTGACGAAACCGCCGCGTGGTCGGCAAACAAATTATATTCGGAAGCGAAGGACGCACTCAGCGCCGGCGACTATCCGCGCGCGGTCACGCTGTACGAAAAGCTGGAGAGCCGCTATCCGTTCGGCCGTTTCGCCCAGCAGGCGCAGATCGACACGGCCTATGCCAACTACAAGGATGGCGAGACCGCAGCCGCACTCGCTGCCGTCGATCGTTTCATCCAGTTGCATCCGAATCACCCGAATGTCGACTACGCCTACTACCTGAAGGGCCTGATCAACTTCAACGACAACCTGGGCTGGCTCGGCCGCTTCTCGGGGCAGGATCTGAGCGAGCGCGACCCCAAGGCGGCGCGCGCGGCCTACGATGCCTTCCATACGCTGGTCACGCGGTTCCCGGAGAGCAAGTACGCGCCGGACTCGGCGGCGCGGATGCAGTACATCGTCAACTCGCTGGCGCAGCATGAAGTGCACGCGGCGCGCTATTACTACCGCCGCGGCGCCTATCTGGCCGCGGTGAACCGCGCGCAGCAGGCGCTGAAGGAGTATGACGGCGCGCCGGCGAACGAGGAAGCGCTGTACATCATGATCCGGTCGTACGACGCGCTGGGCATGAAGGACCTGCGCGACGACGCCGAGCGCGTGATGAAGCTGAACTACCCGGACAGCGACTTCATCCGGTACGGCGAGCGGCGCAAGGAACGTTCGTGGTGGCAGATGTTCTGATCGTCGGCCGCCCGGCCGGCCTTCGGTAGCCCGAACGCCGTCAGCCCCCTGATAGCACCCCGAAGCGTGGACTTGCCCGCTTCGGGGTGTTTTTCATTGCGCGGGCGGTATCCCGGTATCCCGCTGCGACCGCTCTGCCTGGTTTGCGGCTTACAGCGACCGGCCGGCGCCGGACCGCTTCGGGCTGCGTTTCGACCGTGCGCAGATGGCGCTGGACGCGGCGACGCAGGGGCTCGGCATCGCGCTGGAAAGCGCCACCATCGCCGGCATGCACCTGGCGGAAGGCAAGCTCAAGCCGCTCTTCGGTATGGAACGATGCCTGCGGGTGCAGGCGCATTTCGCCGTCTACCCCGCACGTCACGCGAGGCGCGCACCGGTGGCGGCGTTCCTGCAATGGTTGCGCGAGCAGGCGGCGCAGTAGCGCGCCCCCTGCCCTCGCCTGCCAACATCAATCCGCGGCGGCTTCGGGGTCGGGGGTGGCCTTGTTCTGCGGTTGCTGCTCGCCACGCAGCCCTTCCAGGAATTTCACTACCGCCGCCTGGTCGCGGGTGCGCCGGAACGGCGGCAGGCTCTGCCAGATCTGGCGCCCATAGGGCTTTTCCACCAGACGGGTATCGCAGATCACCAGCACGCCCTTGTCGCTCTCGGAGCGGATCAGGCGGCCGGCGCCCTGCTTCAGCGTGATCACGGCGTGCGGCAGCTGGTGGACGGCGAACGGACTCAGCCCCTTCTTCTGCAGCGCCTCCATCCGCGCCGCCAGCACCGGATCGTCGGGCGGCGCGAACGGCAGCTTGTCGATGATCACCAGCGACAGCGCCTCGCCTCGCACGTCCACCCCTTCCCAGAAGCTCTGGCTGCCGACCAGCACCGCATTGCCCAGGGCCCGGAAGCGGTCCAGCAGTTCGGTGCGGCTGGCCTGCCCCTGCACCAGCAGTGGCAGTTCGAGGCCGCGGGCGGCGAAGGCTTCGTAAAGCAGGTCGGAGGCGCGTTGCACGGCGCGCAGCGTGGTGCAGAGCAGGAAGGTCCGCCCGCCCGCTGCCTCGATCAGCGGCAGCGCGGCCTGCACCACGGCATCGGTAAACTGCGGCGACTGCGGCGCCGGCAGCTCGCGCGGCACGTAGAGCAGGCCCTGCGAGGCGTAGTCGAACGGGCTGGGCAGGGTCAGCGAGCGGTCCTTGTCCAGGCCCAGTTGCGCGGCATAGTGCGCGAAGTTGCCGCGCACAGACAGCGTGGCCGAGGTGAAGATCCACGCGCGGGGGTGGCCGCCCCGTTGCCGCGCGAAGATCGGTGCGATCGACAGCGGCGTGCGGTGCAGCTGCACCGTGTGCGAAAAGACTTCGACCCAGCGGACGGTTTCGGTGCGGAACGCCGGTGCGGCGGCAGTGGAGACCGGCGCTTCCGCCTCGGCCCCGCTGTCGGCGCCCGCCCCCCTGACCGCCGGCACACTGCCAGCGTCCGGTGCTCCCTCCCCCGCTTCGCCGGCTTGCGCGCCACCTTGCTCGCCGGCCGCAAGCCCAGGCAACTCGCTGCCACCCCTGGCCGGCGGGTCTTCCGGCGGTAAGGCCACCGGCGCGTCGTCATCGCGCCAGGCGCGCAGCCGGTCCGCCAGCTCCTGCGCGCGGCGATGGCATTGCTCCAGCGTATCGGCGCGTTCGGCCTGGCCGCGCAGCAGCGCCACCACATCGGTCAGCGCGTCTTCAAGCGTGTCGAGCGTATCGAAGAACGGTTCGCCGATGCGCGCGTCGGCCTCGATCTGCCCGATCGCCATACGCACGTTGTCCTTGCCGAAGGCCAACCGCAGGTCGCGTGCGGCGCGCTCGAGCGGCGCGACGATGCCGACCCAGTCGGCCGCATCGCGCGCGTGCGACAGCCCTTCCGCGACGGTATCGCGGGCCAGTTCCAGCAGCTGGCTGGTAGACAGCGTTTCGCCGAAGAACAGCGTCGCCGTTTCAGGCAACTGGTGGGCTTCGTCGAAGATGATGGTATTGGCGGCGGGCAACAGCTCGGCCATGCCGGTGTCGCGCAGCACCACGTCGGCGAAGAAGAGGTGGTGGTTGACCACCACCAGGTCCGCCTGCTGCGCTTCCTTGCGGGCGCGCATGACGAAGCAGTCCTTGTAGTGCGGGCATTCGCTGCCCAGGCAGTTGTCGCGCGTCGAGGTCACCATCTGCCACACCGGCGCATTCTCGGGGACGCTGGCGAGTTCGGCCTTGTCTCCCGAGGACGTGGTCCGGGCAAAGTTGGCGATCTCGCGCAGCCATGCCGCATCCTGGCGCGACGCCAGCCGGCCGGCGGCCTGTGCGCGTTCCAGATGGTAGTGGCAGAGGTAGTTGGCCCTGCCCTTGAGCAGCGCGACCGACACCGGCACCTTCAGCGCCCGGCGTACCGTCGGAATGTCGCGCAGGAACAGCTGGTCCTGCAGCGTCTTGGTGCCGGTCGACAGAATGACCTTGCCGCCCCACAGCATCGCGGGCACCAGGTACGCAAAGGTCTTGCCGGTGCCGGTTCCCGCCTCGACGATGACCGTGTCGTTCTCGTCGATCGCTCCGGCCACCGCCTCGGCCATCCGCGCCTGCGACTGGCGCGGGCGATACCCGGGAATCCCCTGCGCGAGCGTGCCCGTGGGCGAGAAGATCCGCTGCAGTTCGCCAGCGCGTGCAGCGGCGGCATCGGGCTGCCCGGCCGGCGCAAGCCGGTCGCCGCTGGAGGAGTCGGGCGCCGGGCTGGACGGGTCCACGTCGGGCGATGAGTCGGGATGGTGGTCAGGCAAGGGGGACAACAGCAAATGAGGGTGGGATCGCCCGCAACGCCATGGCGGCGGTCATGCGGGCATGGACCGACGTCTAGGCAGGCACGTCGGGTTCGAGCTGAAGCTGCAGCAAGGTGATCGCGTCCTTCAGCTTGAGCTTGCGTTTCTTCAGCCGCCGCAGCTGCAGTTCATCGCAACTCGGCTCGTCGGCCAGCCGCTCGATCAGGTAATCGAGGTCGCGGTGCTCGATCTGCAGCTCGATGATGCGACGCTGCACGGTATTCAGGTTCTGGTCCATCCGCTAATCGGGTAAAGGGCAAGGCGACGAGTGGCGGCACGAGCCGGCCTGCGCGGCAGCGCCGGCCGGCGACGCTCAGAAGCCGAACGGGCGGGCCTTCGGTTCGCTCGCCTGGCGCTCGCTGGCGCGCGCGCGGCGCTCTTCCACCTCGCGCTGGCGCTCTTCGGCCTGGCGCTGCTTGGCTTCGAAGGCACGCACGTTCTCGGCGCGCTGGCGGGCGTCCTCGGCCGCGCGTTCGCGCGCCTCACGCATCCGCGCATCGAACTCGGCCTGCTTCTGCTGGTACTCGGCGGCATTGGCCGCACGCTGCGGCGCCTGCGCCTGACGCTCGGCGTCGCGCAGCTGCTGCTCCTGTTGCCGGCGCTCGAAGGCCGTCCGGCTGGCCGCCTCGTCCGCCTCGCGCTGCGGGCGGCTGGCTTCGTACTCGGCCTCGCGGATCGCCTGGTCGCGGTCGCGCCGCTGCGCGCGCCACGCCCGCTCGGCTTCGCCGATCTCGAGGTCGCGCCGGCGCAGCACTTCCAGTTCCGCGCGCTGCGTCTCCTTCGCATCATCGAGGCAACTGCTGACGAAGAACTTGTCGTAGCAGGCGTGCGCGGCCTGTGCATGACGGTAGTTGGTCCAGGCGCGGGAATCGTCCACCGCCTTGCGTTCGGCGGCGAAGTCGCGCGGCGGCTGCGCATCCGCCTGCTCCGCAGCCGGAGCGGCGCCTTGCGCAAGGGCAGCGCCGGCCGCGACAGCCAGGCAGGCCGCGCCCAGCGCAGCGCGCAGGGTGCGCATGGCGGGCACGCGTGCCGAGGGCAGCGGGGTCGTCGCAGCAGGGTTTCGTGACGTGACGTCTGGCTTGGCGTTCATGGCGCGATTCTATCACCGCGGCCCCTTTCGGCCCCCAGCGCGGGTGCGGGTTTCCCCCTGACCTCGCGCGGCGGAAGCCTGGCGCCCTTGTGGCAAAATGCCCGGCTTTCGACCGACTGTTTTTCCGATGTCCAACCTGCCCGCACCCGTCCTGCAAAAGATCGTTTCGCTGATCGCGGCCGAACTGTCCGTGCAACCCCGCCAGGTCGCGGCGGCCGTCGAGCTGCTCGACGAAGGCGCAACCGTTCCCTTCATTGCCCGCTACCGCAAGGAGGCGACGGGCAACCTCGACGACACCCAGCTGCGCACGCTGGAAGAACGCCTGCTGTACCTGCGCGAGATGGAGGAGCGCCGCGCGGCGATCCTGGCGTCGATCGAGGAACAAGGCAAGCTGACCGACGAACTGCGCACGGCAATCGAACAGGCGGTCACGAAGCAGACGCTCGAGGACCTGTATCTGCCGTACAAGCCGAAGCGCCGCACCCGTGCACAAATCGCACGCGAGTGCGGACTCGAGCCCCTGGCGCAGGCGCTGCTGACCGATCCGTCGCTGGACCCGCAGGCCGAAGCGGCCAGGTACGTCAATGGCAAGCCCACGGCCGACGGCGGCGTGCCGGACGTCAAGGCCGCGCTGGACGGCGCGCGCGACATCCTCTCGGAACAGTTCGGCGAGACCGCCGAGCTGCTGGGCAAGCTGCGCGACCACCTGTGGAACCAGGGCGTGCTCAGCTCCAGCGTGATGGAAGGCAAGGAAGGCGCGGAGGAAGAGAAGTTCCGCGACTACTACAACTACAGCGAGACGATCCGCACCATCCCGTCGCACCGTGCGCTCGCCCTGTTCCGGGGGCGCAATGCCGGCGTGCTGCTGGTCAAGCTGGGACTGGGCGAAGAGCAGGACGCGCTGGTGCCGCATCCCTGCGAGGTGATGATTGCCGAGCATGTCGGCATCCGCAACCAGAATCGTCCGGCCGACAAATGGCTGGGCGATGTCTGCCGCTGGTGCTGGCGCGTCAAGGTGCAGCCGCACCTGGAAACCGAACTGCTGACCCGTCTGCGCGAGACCGCGGAAGGCGAAGCGATCAAGATCTTCGGCCGCAACCTGCATGAACTGCTGCTGGCCGCCCCCGCTGGCCCGAAGGCCGTGATGGGCATCGATCCCGGCATTCGCACGGGCTGCAAGGTGGCGGTGGTCGATGCCACCGGCAAGCTGCTGGAAACCGCCACCATCTACCCGCATGAACCGCGCCGCGACTGGAACGGCTCCCTGGCAACGCTGGCGCGGCTGGCCAGGCAGCATGGCGTGGCGCTGGTGTCGATCGGCAACGGCACCGCCAGCCGCGAGACCGACCGGCTGGTGCAGGACCTGATGCGGCAGGCGCCAGAGCTGAAGCTGACCAAGATCGTGGTCAGCGAGGCTGGCGCGTCGGTGTACTCGGCGTCGGAACTGGCTGCCAAGGAATTTCCGGAACTGGACGTCTCGCTGCGCGGCGCCGTCTCCATCGCGCGCCGCCTGCAGGATCCGCTGGCCGAACTGGTCAAGATCGATCCCAAGTCGATCGGCGTGGGCCAGTATCAGCACGACGTCAACCAGCGCGAGCTGGCGCGCACCCTCGACGCCGTGGTCGAGGACTGCGTGAATGCGGTGGGCGTCGACGTCAACACCGCTTCGGTGCCGCTGCTGGCGCGCGTGTCGGGGCTGAACAGCGTGCTCGCGCGCAATATCGTCGAATACCGCGATGCCAATGGCGCCTTCGGCAACCGCAATGCGCTGAAGAAGGTGCCTCGGCTGGGCGACAAGACCTTCGAGCAGGCCGCCGGCTTCCTGCGCATCAATGACGGCGACAATCCGCTGGACCGCTCCTCGGTGCACCCGGAAGCGTATCCGGTGGTGCAGCGCATTCTCGACCATATCCGCAAGGACCTGCGCGAGGTGATGGGCAACCGAGACGCGCTGCGCGGGCTGAGCCCCAACCAGTTCACCGACGAGACCTTCGGCCTGCCCACCGTGCGCGACATTCTGGCCGAGCTGGAAAAGCCCGGCCGCGATCCGCGTCCGGAGTTCAAGACCGCCACCTTCCAGGACGGCGTCGAGGATATCAAGGACCTGCAGCCCGGCATGATCCTGGAAGGAGTGGTGACCAACGTCGCCGCGTTCGGCGCCTTCGTCGACATCGGCGTGCATCAGGATGGACTGGTGCATATCTCGGCCCTGTCGAACAAGTTCATCAAGGATGCGCACGAGGTGGTCAAGGCGGGCCAGATCGTCAAGGTCAAGGTCATGGAAGTGGATGTGAAGCGCAATCGGATCGGTCTGTCGATGCGGCTGGACGACGAGCCCGGACAGCAAGGCGGCCGGCCGCAGGGCGGGGAGCGCGGCGAACGTTCCGACCGCGGCGGCCAGCGCGGCCGTGGCGCGCCTGCGGGCCGCCGCGACGCGGAGCCGGCCGGCGCCATGGCGGCGGCGTTCGCCAAGCTCAAGCGCTGAGCGCTGCCCTGCCCCGCCGTGCACGAGTACGGCGGGACCAGGGTCGGGTGCGATACCCGGCTGTCCGCCTCGGCTGGCACCGTTCAGAAGGTCGACGCCAGCTGCAGCCACAGACTGCCGCGATGCCCGGCGAACGCGCGAGGCATACGCAACGGCCAGCCGAGCGACAACTCCAGATGCAGGGCGGCGGCGCCTGCCCGAGGCCATCGGCCCCTGACGCCCACGCCTGCGCCTGCGAGAGTGCGGCCCGGCAAGGCCGCCGCCGCCGGTCCCCAGACATGACCGACGTCGGCACCCGCGACCCACTGGACCGCCCCTTGCCAGGCGGGGATGGTCAGTTCATTGCTGACGGCCCAGCCGTTCTCCGCTGCCAGCACATGGCGCCCACCGAAGCCCCGTACCGTCTGCCGGTCGCCAATCGAAAAGTGGCTGGATGGCTGGGCGGCGCCATGCGTCATCGTTCTCTGCAACAGCAAGGCGGTGTCGACACGAAACGGCCGTTGCAGCGCGGGCATCCCGCTCGCCAGCGCGCCCAGCGCCGCCCGCAGCCGCACCACCGGTGCGGCACGGCACGCCTGCGGCATCGCCCAGGGGTCATGCCGGCTGCCATGTCCTCCCGGCAGGTCAGCCATCCAGCTGGCGTCCAGCGTTGCTGCCAGTTGCCGGCCGGCATGGCGGTGCTGCAAGCCCACCGTCCATCCAGCCGTGCGCAGACGTTGCACGTCCAGATCTACCCCGTCGATCGACCCTGCCGCCTGCCGGCGAAACAGTCCCGCGCGCATCGTCAGGCTCTGGTCGCCTCGCATCACCTCGTGGCCGATCTCGGCCTGCATGTCGGTGCCGTGCCAGCGCCAGTCCAGGCGCGCCTGCCCGATCGCCAGGGCACGCCGCAGTTGCGAGCGCCGCGCGCCAAAGGCGAGACGCCAGTCGCCCAGCGATAGTCGGTAGTGGGCCGCGGCGGCTCTGGCCAGACCCATGCCCCGATCCACCTGGCCGCCCGCGACAGCGGACAGCGTCAGCGTGTCCCGCAGGTGCAGCGGCGCATCGAAGGCGGTCTGGAAGACGAGCTGGCCACCCTCGCGCCATCCCGCGTCGCCGTTGCTCGCCGCGATGGTGGCATGCCACCGTTTGCCGGCGCCCTGCGCTGCGACTGGGGCGCCGTCCGGCGTCCGGTCGGCAGCAGCCGGTATCGGCATACCCGCGCAGATCAGTACGACAAGGACTGCCATGGCGCGATGACACCGCCTCCCGGCAACCGCCCGCGATGACTGGCGGGACTGCCTCATGGCCGGCTTCCGCCAGCATCCTCCGCTGCACGGCCAGCACGCCCGGGGCCGATACGCAATTGCACGCCCTCGCCCGCCAGCAGTTGCCCATCGTCGTTGTTCAGCGCCGCCGTGCGCAGCTGCAGCACCTTGCCCGCGTGCAAGCGCCCCCCGGCATTGTCGATGGCAACCGTGGCCCCCGCGGTGGCGTCGCCGCCGACGTCCATCCCGCCGTGCCGATTGGACAGCGTTCCCACGTCGATGAAGGCGTTCCCCGCCGCGGTCATGGCGCCGTCGTCGTTGGCAACCCTGCCCGCCTTGAGCTCCAGGTCTCGCCCCGACAGCAGGATGCCCTTGCCGTTGCCGATCACCGTGGCATGCAGCCGCACGTCGCCGCCGGCGGCAAGCCGGCCCCCGTCGTTGTTCAGCAGCGGCTCCCCGCGGGTTTCCGCGTGGACGGATTCGACCGCTTCGATCTGGCCCGCGCGGTTGTCCACCAGCCCGCCGAAGACGGCAAGGGACCTCGCATGCAGCTTGCCGCCGCGGTTGTCGAGGGAGATGCCGGCGGGTTCGAGCAGCACGTCCTCGCCCCGGATCCGTCCGCCCCGGTTGTCAATGGCGCCGCCGTGCATCCACAGCGGCCCGCCAGCTTCGACCGTGCCCTCGTCGTTGTCGACCGTGCCGTGCAGCGCGACCGATCCGCGCGGCACGGCTACGCGGCCGCCGCGGTTGCGCAGCCTCGGCGCCCAGGAGTCGAGGCCCGCGCCGGCCAGCAGCGAGCCGCCGCGGTTGTCGATCTCGCTGGCCGACTGCAGGGTCAGCGCCGCCGTCGATTCGATCCTGCCGCCGCCATTCAAGAGCCGCTGCCCCCGGATCGTTGCATCGCCAGCGCGCGAGACGATCGAACCCCGGTCGTTATCGAGAGCGTGGCCGGCGGCGATGGCGACCGTGCCACCTTCGATCCGTCCCTGCGCGTTGTTCACCTGCGTGGCCGCGCGCAGCGTCGCCACGCCGCCCGCCCGGATCGATCCCCCCGCCAGGTCCAGCGTCGTGCCGCTCAGTTCGACATCGCCACTGGCGTCGATGGTGCCGCTGGACTGCAGTTGCTGCGCGGCCCGGAGAACTGCCCGTCGGGGCGGCAACGGCGGACCTGCCTCGGCGTCCGCCGGCATGCCGGCGGCCAGCGTTCCCCGGTTCGCGATCTGCGCGCCGTCGATCAACAGCGTGCCGCCCGCTGTCACGTTGCCGCTATTGCGCACGGCGCCTTCCCGGCAGTGCGCAGCCAGCTCGATAGCGTCCCGCGCCTGTAGCCTTCCGTCATTGGTCACGTCCGCCGCGTCGAGGTGGATGGCCCCCGCCGAACGCAGCTCGGCCGCAGCGCCAATTTCCACCTTGCCCTGGCTGTCGACATCGAGATCGCCTGCCGCCGCGAAGGCGCGCCCGGCCAGCCGGATGCCGCTGCCGCGCTCCGTCGCAGCCAGCCGCAGACCCTGCGCCTGCACCACGGCGGCAGGGCCGAGCGCGATACCGGTGGCCGGCGCATCGCCTTCACCAAGCTGGGGGGTCGCGGACGGATCGCCGGCAGGCGCGAGCGGCCCGGGATAGGCGATGGTATTGGCGCCGGCCACCGCATGTATCCGGCCGCCCTGTATCCGTCCCTGGACGTCGATGGCGCGGGCGAGCAGATCGACGCGCGCCTCGGTCGCCTCCAGTCCCGCTGCGCCGATCTCGATCGTGCCGCGCCGTACGTCGAAGCCATTGGGGTTGCCGTCCCCGTCGAACAGTGGCGTGCCGGTCGCCAGCACGAAGCGGCCCGAGTGCAGCGCGCCGCAACCGGAGCAGACGATCCCGGCAGGATTGGCGACGACCACGGCGGCGGGATATCCGGCCACTTCGTGCATGCCTTGCAAGCGGGAGGCCGCGCCGCCAATGACCTGCTGCACGATGATCCCGGCATGGCGGTTGCCGAGCATCGGGTTGCCGGCCACACGTCCGGCCAGCACCGTGCCGGTTCCCATGCCGCTGTTGACGAGTACGACGCCCGCGGGGCCGATATCGTAGGTCGTGAACCGGTTGATGCTGGTACCGCCGTCCCGCGAGGGCGGCACGATATGCACGATGGCCGTGCCTCCCGGGGGCGCGGCAACGAAGGGATGCGGCCCCGGCGCACGGTGATCGACCTGGATGGCTGGCTGTGCGGCAGCGCTTGCGGTGAACGACAGCACCGCACAGGCCAGCCAGCGACATGGCGCTCGGGTGCGCGCCGCCTTGCGCGGGACCGCGCCGACGGGATCCGGCTGATGGGATGCCGTTGGCAACGACGTCCGTGAAGGGCAAAGATCGGTCATGGCGGCTCCCGCGAAGGACAGCGATGGAAAGAGTTCCACCAGCCTACGCAGGGCCACCGGCTCGCGACATCAGAGCATTCCGAAATTCCCCTGCAGGGGTCGGCAAGGGCGCCCCGCGCAGGGCGCCCTTGCGCTCAGATCTCGACCTTGGTGCCCAGCTCCACCACCCGGTTTGCCGGGATCTGGAAGAAGTCGGACGGCTTGGCACCGTTCTGATGCATCCACGCAAACAGCGCTTCGCGCCAGATCGGCATACCGGGAATCCGCGACGGGATCACCGATTCGCGCGCGATGAAGAACGAGGTCTCCATCAGCTCGAACACCATGTCGAGCTTGCGGCGCGACAGGTCCAGCACCTTGTGGACGTCCGGCGTCTCCTTGAAGCCGTACTCCGACTTCAGGATGAAGACGCCATCGCCGAGGCTCTTGCAGCTGAGACGACGATCGTCGTCGACATACGGAATGTCGCGGGTGACGAAATTGAGGAAGACGACCCGTTCGTGCAGCACCCGGTTGTGCTTCAGGTTGTGGAGCAGCGACACCGGCACGAATTCGGTATTGCCGGTCAGGAACACCGCCGTGCCTTCCACACGGTGCGGTGGATGGGCGAGCAGGCCGGCCATGAACGGTTCGAGCGGAATGCCCTCCTCCAGGCTGCGCGCGCGCAGCAGCTTGCGCCCGCCATACCATGTCATCAGCAGGAAGAACGCGACGCTGCCCAGCAGCAGCGGGAACCAGCCCCCTTCCGCCACCTTCAGCAGGTTGGCCGAGAAGAAGGACAGGTCGATCACCAGGAACGCGGCGCCGGCGATGCCCACCAGCAGCGGCGGCCAGCGCCACAGGAAGCGCATCACCACGATGGCGAGCAGCGTCGTGATCACCATGGTGGTGGTCACGGCGATGCCGTAAGCGGCTGCCAGGTTCTCCGACTTGCGGAAGGCAAGCACCACCATGATGACCATGGCGAGCAGCGCCCAGTTGATCACCGGCAGGTAGATCTGCCCGATCTCGGCTTCCGAGGTGTAGCGGATGCGCATGCGCGGCAGGAAGCCCAGCTGGATCGCCTGGCTCGTCAACGAGAACGCACCCGAGATCACCGCCTGCGAGGCGATCACCGCCGCGCAGGTGGCCAGCACCACCATCGGAATCAGCAGCGGCTCGGGCACCATCAGATAGAACGGGTTACGCGCCGCGTCCGGGTTGCCAAGCAGGGAGGCGCCCTGGCCGAAGTAGTTCAGCATCAGGCAGGGCATCACGATGGCGAACCAGGACACGCGGATCGGCCTGGGGCCGAAGTGCCCCATGTCGATGTACAGCGCCTCGGCGCCCGTCAGCACCAGGAAGACCGCGCCCAGCACGATGAAGGCCTGCAGCGAATGCTCGACCAGAAAGCGCACGCCATACAGCGGATTGACCGCCGCGAGGATCGCCGGCGATTGCACCAGGTGATAGATGCCCAGTGCCCCCAGTGAGATGAACCACAGCAGCATGATCGGGCCGAACAGCTTGCCCATGCTCGAGGTGCCGCGCCGCTGCAGCAGGAACAGCACCAGCAGGATGGCCAGGGACATCGGTATCACATAGTGCGACAGCGCGGGGGTCGCGATCTCGATCCCCTCGACCGCGGACAGTACCGAAATGGCCGGCGTGATCACCGCATCGCCGTAGAACATGCAGGCGCCGAAGATGCCCAGCATCATCAGCACCTTCGCCCGTCGGGAACGCGGCGAGGCCGTACGCAGCGCCAGTGCCATCAGGGCCAGCACGCCGCCTTCGCCGTCGTTGTCGGCTCGCATCACGAAGACGACGTACTTGATCGACACGACCAGGATCATCGCCCAGAACAGCAGCGAGATCACGCCGGTCACCGCTTCCGGGCTGAAGGGAATGCCGTGCTCGGCGCTGAAGCACTCCTTGAGTGCGTACAGTGGACTGGTGCCGATGTCGCCAAAGACGACACCAATCGCCGACAGCACCAGTGCCCGTGTGCCCGGCGTCTCGACGAAGTAGTGACTCGTGGTGGGTTGGGTCATGAAATGGATCAGGAGGTTCGCTCTGCACTCCCCGGCCGCGTCCTGGCGCAAGGATATTGCAACGCACAATCGGGCGCATTCTAGAGGAACTCGGGAAGATACGTCAGCCCGCGTTGCCCGGCCACCCATTTGCACGGGTCGGAACCCCGGGATGGATGCGCCGCAACGGGAAAGGATGCGAGGGATACGACTCCCGGTCAAGCGCGTGCCCGCAGGCGACGGCAGGGCCGCACCAGACCGGTGCAAGGACGGCCGTATCCTCGCGGGGCCTGGGTGGCAAACGACCCGCCGGCGATTCCGCGCCGTCGCCCGCTCAGACCCCCAGCAGGCGCTGCAAGGTTGCCAGATCGCTGGCGAAGCCGGCGGCAGGGCCAGCGGCCGCGACGCACCCCTTCTCCAGCACCACCAGCCGGTCGGCATGCGCGACCACCTGGCGGTAGTTGCGATCCACCACCACCGATGCGATGCCCGTGCCGCGGATGGTCCGGATGACTTGCCAGATCTCGTGGACGATCCTGGGCGCCAGGCCCTCGGTCGCCTCATCCAGGATCAGGCAGTCCGGGTTGGTCATCAAGGCCCGTCCAATCGACAGCATCTGCTGCTCGCCGCCGGAAAGCTGCTGCCCCCCGTGGGAGAGCCGCTCCTTCAGGCGGGGGAACAGATCCAGTACGCGCGCCTCGTCCCAGTCCGCCCGCCCCTGGCGGCCCTGGCGCGCGGCCATGACCAGGTTCTCGCGTACCGACAGGTTGGGGAAGATGCCGCGTCCCTCGGGCACGTAGGCAATGCCGAGCCGCGCCACCTCGAACGGCCGCGCCCGTGACACGTCTCGCCCAGCGACCCGGATGGTGCCTTGCCGTTGCGTGACGTGACCGAGCAGGGTCCGCAGCAGCGTGCTCTTGCCCATGCCGTTGCGGCCGAGCAAACCCACCGTTTCGCCGACGCCGACGTGGAAGTCCACATCGCGCAGCACATGGCTGGTGCCGTACCAGGCGTGCAGGGCGGTGGCCTCGATCAATGCCGGTGTGCTCATGCCGCGCGCTCCGCCCTGCCCGCCCCTGGCGCCGCCTGCACGCGCTCCGGCTGCTGCAGGGGCACGCCGGCATCGTCCTCCTCGCCGAGATAGGCCATCTGTACTTCGCGGTTGGCGCGGATTGACGACGGCGTATCGGAGGCGATGACCGCCCCGTTGACCATCACGGTAATGCGGTCGGCCACGGCGAAAACGGCGTCCATGTCGTGCTCCACCAGCAGGATGGCATGGCCTTCCTTCAGCTCGCGCAGCAGCGCCAGCATCCGCGCCGACTCGTCCTGCCCCATTCCGGCCAGCGGTTCGTCCAGCAGCAGCACCACGGGCTGGGTCGCCAGGCACATGGCAACTTCCAGCTGGCGCTTCTGCCCGTGCGATAGCGCCATCGCAGGCAGGTGCGCGCTGTCGGCGAGGCCGGCCCGCTCCATCGCCTCGTCCCCGAGTGCGCGCGCGGTACGGCAGCCGGTCGCGCTCTCCCACAGCCGCCAGGCGCGCTGCGCCCGCGACTGCGCGGCCAGCCGGCAGTTCTCGCGCACCGTCAGCGGACCGAAGACGTTGTTGCGCTGGTAGCTGCGGCCCACTCCGGCTCGTGCCAGCCGCGGCTGCGGCCAGCCTGTCACGTCCTCGCCATGCAGGCGGATCTGGCCGCCGCTTGGCGCCAGTTCGCCGGACAGCAGATTGATCAGGGTCGACTTGCCGGCGCCATTGGTGCCGATCACTGCATGGATCTCATGCAGCGCCAGGGCAAGATCGACATCCGCCACCGCCGCCAGCCCGCCGAAGCGCCGGCTCAGGCCGCTGGCCAGCAGCACCGGATCGCCCGCGGGCGCACCGGCGCCCCGGCCGCCCTGCGGTGCACCGTCGCCAGCGGCCTGGCGCGACGGCGCCGCGCCGCGTCGTTGCTCGTCCATCGTCATGTCGGCTCTCCGGGGCGAACGCGCCCGTTCTCACGCGTCTTGCGCCATGCGGCACGGCCCGGACGCAGCAGCGCGCCAAGGCCAACCAGCCCCTGCGGCAGCAGCGCCACGGCGGCAATGATGAATAGTCCCATCGCCAGCTGCCAGTGCTCGGTCAGCGTACTGAACCACTCGGCGAGCAAGACGAAGGCGAATGCCCCGATCACCGCCCCGGCCAGACTGCCGATACCGCCCAGGATCACCATCAGCATCGCATTGCCCGACTGATGCCACGACGCGATTTCCGGATTGACGAAGCCGAACTGGATCGCATACAGATAGCCGGCAAGACCGGCGAGCGCCCCGCCCAGCACGAACGCCCCCAGCTGGTACCGTCCGGTCGCATAGCCGGCCGCTCGCATCCGCTGTTCGTTGCAGCGAATGCCCACCAGCGCATGGCCGAAGCGCGAGCGCAGTACCATCGCCAGCAGCGCCACGGTCAGGGCCATCGCGGCCAGCACGAACCAGTAGAACCGCACCGGATCGTCGATACCCAGCGGACTGCCGTTGAACAGCGCGAACTCGGGACGGAAATAGATGTAGGTGCCGTCGCTGCCGCCGGCAATGCCGGTATCGTGGAAGACGAAGTACACCATCTGCGCGAAGGCCAGCGTCACCATGATGAAGTAGATGCCGCGCGTGCGCAGCACCAGCATGCCCACCAGCAGCGCCAGCAACGCGGCCGCCCCCATCGCCGCCACCAGCAGCCACCAGCCGTTGCCCGGCTCGCTCTGCGGCGCGAGCATCGCGGTGGTGTAGGCGGCCATGGCGAAGTAAGCCGCATGACCGAGACTGATCAGTCCGGTATAGCCGATCAGCAATTGCAGCGACAAGGCAAAGATCGCCATGATCATCACCTTGCTCAGCAGCTCGATATAGAACGCCTGTCCCTCGCCGGCCGGCACCAGTGGAAACAGCGCAAGCGCGCCGAGGGCGAGCGCCCAGCCGATTGCGGCGGGCGATATCCTCGGCCGCGTGGCGACGGTCAGGGGGAGCGTGGATTCCATCGATGGTTACGAGTGAGGTTGGGTCCAGTGCTAGCGCGCGGATAGCGGCGAAAACAGGGCCGGTGCGGCAAGGCGGCGGCTATCCCGCCCGGAACAGGCCCTGCGGCTTCCACAGCAGGACGATCGCCATCAGCAGGTAGATCAGCACGCCCGCCGCTTCCTGCCAGAACACCTTGCCGAAGGTATCGACAAAGCCCAGCAACAGCGCCGCGACCATGGCGCCCTTGACCGAGCCGATGCCGCCGATCACCACCACGACGAAGGAGACGATCAGCACCTGGCCGCCCATGTTCGGATACACCGACGACACCGGCGCGGCGATCATGCCCGCGAGCACCGCCAGCGCCACGCCGAGCGCGAACACGATGCGGTACAGATGCACGACGTGGATGCCGAGCGACTGCACCATCTCCCGGTTGGTCGCGCCCGCGCGGATCATCATGCCCAGGCGGGTCCGCCGGATCATCACGTACATGCCCAGGGCGACCAGCAGGCAGACCGCGGAGATGAAGAGCCGGTACACCGGATACGTCATGCCGTTGCCGATCGGCACCGCGCCATCCAGCAGCGCGGGGACCGTGACGCCATGCACGTCGTCACCGACCAGGAGGCTGCGCAGTTCCTCGAAGACCAGGATCAGCCCATAGGTCATCAGCACCTGCTGCAGATGGTCGCGGGTGTACAGATAGCTGAAGAACAGCCATTCCAGCAGATAGCCGAACACCACCGCCAGCAGCACGCCGAGTGGCAGCGCCAGCAGCAGGTTGCCGGTCAGGCCCGCCAGCGTGAACGCCAGGTAGGCGCCCAGCATGTAGAAGCTGCCGTGGGCGAGATTGATCACGCCCATGATGCCGAAGATCAGCGTCAGGCCGCTGGCGACCAGGAACAGCAGCAAGCCGTACTGCACGCTGTTCAGGCACTGGATCAGGAAGGAAACGAAGTCCATGCAAGGAGGGCTGGGTGAAGGTGCTGGCCGGCAGGCGGCGCGGGTGCGCGGCCTGCCGTTGCGGCGCGCGCGTCAGAGACGGCAACCTCGGGCCGGATCGGCCAGCGCCTTGGCGGCGATACCGACCGAGCGGTTCTCGGTGCCCTCCACCTTGCGCAGATAGAAATCCTGCACCGGGTTGTGCGCCCGCGACAGCGTGAAGGCACCGCGTGGGCTGTCGATCCGGGCCGCACCGATCGCCTTGTAGACATCGTTCTTGCGCGACATGTCGCCATTGACGGCCTTGACCCCGGCGGCCAGCATCTGCGCCGCGTCGTAGCCCTGCACGGCGTAGACATCGGGCTGCAGCTTGTAGGCCTTGGCATAGGCCGCGCGGAAGCTCTGGTCGCGCGGATTGGTCAGCCCGTCGGCGTAGTGCAGCGTGGTCTCCAGCCCCTGCGCGGCCGCGCCCTGCGCCTGCAGCGTGCCGTCGGTCAGGAAGCCCGATGCATAGAGCGGAATCTTGTCCTTCAGCCCGGCCGCGGCCCAGTCCTTGACGAACTTCACCGCGCCGCCGCCAGCGAAGAACACGAACACCGCATCCGGCTTCAGCGAGGCGATCTCGGTGATCAGCGCCTGGAATTCGACGTTGGGAAACGGCAGCGTGAGCTCGCGCATTACCTTGCCGCCGCGCTTCTCGAACGCCTCCTTGAAGCCGCGCACGGATTGCTCGCCGGCAGCGTACTTCCAGGTCAGCGTCACCACCCGCTTCATGCCGCGGTTGGCCACCACCTCGCCCATCGCATAGCCGGGCTGCCAGTTGGAGAACGACGAACGGAAGACGTTGGGCCCGCACAGCGGACCGGTCGCCTCGTCGGCCCCGGCGTTGGGGATGATCAGCAGCGTATTGTTTTCCTTGGCCACCTTGACGATCGCCATCTGCACGCCGGAATGCACGGTGCCGACCACCACATCGACCTGGTCGCGCTTGATCAGCTTGTTCGCGTTCTCCGGCGCCTTGGCCGGATCGGACTCGTCATCGACCTTGTGAAACTCGACGTCCTTGCCGCCCAGCTTGCCACCCTGCTCCTGCACATAGAGCCGGAAGCCATTCTCGATCGCATTGCCCAGCGCCGCATAGGTCCCGCTATACGGCAGCATGAAGCCGACCTTGATCGGCGCCGACGCCGCCGACGCCGCCGGCGCCGCCGGCTTGCCGCCGCTCTGCGCGTGCGCGGGCGTGCTCAGGGCCAGCGAGATCGCCAACGTGGCGGCAGCGGCAGCAGTGGCCGTGGCGGCGATGGCGAACGACAACGCACGATGGCGCCGGGCGTCTGCCGCCATGGCGGCCCCGCGGCAGCGAGTCGTGAAGCGATGCATCGATGTCTCCTTGTCTGTGTCCTGGCGAGGATGGGTCCTCGCTATAGGGGTTACCGCTTCGCTGGCGGCGAGTTGACCGACGTCTGCTGCTTGGGGCGCACCCAGGGTCTTGTGCCCGGCTTGCGCCCTGCTGGTTGGCCTGGCGAGTGTAAGTAGCCGATCCCGGCGCGCCAATCGCGGCTTACCCTCCCCCTCGGGGAGCAGCGCTTGTGGATTCCAATGCACGGTGAGAACGCGCCGCAGATGCACTTTATTTCAGCGACAGGAAACTGCAACCCCGGGAATGCACTATATGGCAGCGCCAGCGCTTATAATGCGGCCTGCACCGCGTATTCCCGCGCGGATGCCCCCCTCTCACGGATCCATTTCCCCTCGCCACCATGCGCCGTCTTATCGAATCTGCCGCGCTCCCTGCCGAAGCGGAAGGCCGCCCCGGAGAGCGCGACCCGTTCCTGACGCAGCTCGGCGAACGGATCCGCCTGTTGCGCGCCGCCCGCGGCATGTCGCGCAAGGATCTGGCGCGCGGCGCGGGGGTGTCCGAACGGTATCTGGCCAATCTCGAAACGGGGACGGGCAACGCCTCGGTGCTGTTGCTGCGCCAGGTGGCGGCCGCCCTCGACGTCCCGCTGCCGGTGGTACTGGCCGAAGCCGACCAGCGCGTGGCGGGCAGCACCGGCCGCTCCGCCGACTTCGCCCAGTTGCTGCAATGGCTGGCGCAATTGCCGCCGGCGGATCTCGCCAAGGTCCGCGAAGCCTGCCAGCAGGCACTGGCGCCTGCCGCGCCGCTCGACAGCCGGCACGGCCGCATCGCGCTGATCGGTCTGCGCGGGGCGGGCAAGTCGACGCTTGGGCGGGCCCTGGCCGAGGAGCAGGGCGTGCCCTTCGTCGAACTGAACACCGCGATCGAGCGCGAGGCGGGGGCCACCCTGTCGGAGATTCACTCGCTGTACGGACAGGCCGCCTACCGCCGCTATGAACTGCGGGCGCTCGAACGGGTGCTGCGGGAACACGACCGGCTGGTTCTTGCCACACCGGGTAGCCTGGTGTCCGAGCCGGCCACTTTCAACCTTCTGCTGGCCCACTGCTACACGGTGTGGGTCAGGACCACGCCCGAGGAACACATGGCACGGGTGGTGGCCCAGGGCGACATGCGCCCGATGCAGGGCAACAGCGAGGCAATGTCGGACCTGCGCCGCATCCTGCAGGCGCGTTCGCCGCTGTACGCGCGCGCCGATGCGGTGATCGATACCAGTGGGCAATCGATCGACAGCTCGTTGCAGGAATTGCGGGAGCGGCTCGCCGGGGCCACGGGTTACGCAGTGAGAGGCTGACCCTCGCTCGCTCTATTGGGCGCCCGTTGCCTTCTCCCCCCGATCCCTCTCCCGCTGTGCATCCCGGAAGCGGGCGAGGGCAGCAACCCGGCAGCACTTCGTCATGCGGTGGTGTGCTCCCTTCCCCGCCCGCGGAAGCGGCGCCCGGGACAGAGGCAAGCCGCGCCGAACCCCGCACCCCCGCCGCGCTCCAACCAACAGCGCCGGACGCACGCGGGGAAAAGACCGGACTGTACGCCCCACCCCGTCCAGTGATGATTTCTTACTTCCCTTGCGAAACAAGCGGCCTATAATGTTTCAGAGGAAACTGGAGCAAGGTGATGCAGAGCAAGTCTCTTCGACAACAGCTGCCGGCGGGCGCACCTGACGCCGGTACCACGCTGACCAAGGCCGTCATGCGCGCGGCCGGCTTCTTGGGCATCAGCCAGGCTGTCGTTGCAACCGTGCTGGGAATCAGCACCGCCTCGGTGTCGAGGATGGCGTCGGGCCAGTATGTACTCGACGCGCACCGCAAGGAATGGGAATTCGGCGTGCTGTTCGTGCGCCTGTTTCGCTCGCTGGATGCCATCCTCGGGCACGGCGACCAGGCGCGGCTCTGGCTGGCCAACGACAACCTTGCGCTCGGCGGCAAGCCCCTCGAACTGATTCGCACAACCGAAGGCCTGGTCCGTGTCGTTCACTACCTGGACGCCACCCGAGGTCGCGTCTGAGCGCAAGTCGCTCGCGCTGACGCTCTGGCGGGCGGTGGAGGCCCAGCATGTGGTCTCGACCATGCCTCTGGTCGACAGCCTGGAGGAGCAGGCAGTGCTGGAAGCCGTGCTGGACTCCGGCAAGCCGGCCGTCCCGGACTACGCGAGCCACCTGCACTATCTGCTGTTTACCCCGTTCCGCTATCCGCCATCGCCGTGGGGCTCGCGCTTTCGTTCGGCGCAGGACCCGGGCGTCTTCTATGGGGCAGACGAGGTGCGCACCGCGTGCGCGGAACTGGGCTACTGGCGCTGGCGATTTCTGCAGGACAGCCCGGCCCTTCCGCGCATCGACGCACGCGCCCAGACCTTGTTCCAGGTCGCGATCCGCACCGACAGCGTGGCGCTGACGGAGCCGCCGTTCGACCGCGATGCCGCGCGCTGGCGCGACCCGCAGCACTACGAGGCGTGCCAGTCGTTCGCCCGCGTCGCCCGGGAAGCCGGCATCGGCATGATCCGCTACGCCTCGGTGCGCGATCCCGAAGCCGCCATGTGCTCGGCAGTGCTGACCCCCAAGGCGTTTTCCCGCCCCTCGCCGCTGGTCACCACGACGTGGATGCTCACGGTGCGGCCCGACCGCGTGATCTGGCAACGGGACGATCTGTTGCAGCGCCAGAGTTTCGAGTTCGAGGCGGGACACTGGCAGGGTCGAGACGCCCGGCCCCGCCCCGGAAATGGCGGCTGATCGGGCGCCCGGATGCCTGCTAGCAGTTCCTTGTTGCATTGCAATTAAATTACGCCTATAATTCGATCTTCGACGGACGCGGGGTGGAGCAGTCTGGCAGCTCGTCGGGCTCATAACCCGAAGGTCGCAGGTTCAAATCCTGCCCCCGCAACCAGCACCGTCGACATAGTGAAAACGCCCTTCCGGGGCGTTTTTTGCTTTCTGGCGCCCATTGCGCTTCTGCCTGCGACGGTCTGTCGGACCGTGCCCGTCCCTCCCCTTGCGCCCGGACTGCCCGCAGCGGTTCGATCCCGGTCTCGGCCTGCCCCCGCTTCCCCACGGACGCCACGGATGCCGGTGATAAACTTGCGCCATTCCTCCCGGATCCTTCCCATGAAATTCTGCTCGAACTGCGGCCATGCAGTGGTGTTGCGCATCCCCGAGGGCGACAACCGCCCGCGCCATCTTTGCGACCAGTGCGGCACCATTCACTACGTCAACCCCCGCAACGTCGTGGGGACGATCCCCGTGTGGGAGGACAAGGTGCTGATCTGCAAGCGCGCCATCGAGCCGCGCTATGGCTTCTGGACGCTGCCCGCGGGCTTCATGGAGATCGGGGAGACCACCGCCCAGGGCGCCGCGCGCGAAACGCTGGAGGAAGCCGGCGCACGCGTGCAGATCGGCGAGCTTTACTCGATGCTCAACGTGCCGCATGTGCATCAGGTGCATCTGTTCTATCTGGCAACGCTGCAGGATCTCGAATACGCCCCTGGCGAGGAGAGCCTGGAGGTCAAGCTGGTAGGCGAGGACGACATGCCGTGGGACGAACTGGCCTTCCCCACCGTCATCCATACCTTGCGCTGCTTCTTCGCGGATCGGGCCGCGGGCCGCATCGGCGATGGCAGCTTCCGCGTCCATACGCTCGACATCGACAAGCCGATGCGCCCGCTGCCGGCGCGTGCCACGGTCGCGCCCTGACCGCACTGGCCTGAACCGGCGGCCCCTGGCCAGACCGTTTGCCGCCGCCCTCCGCGCCCCGCATGATCCCCTGGCTTGAACCGCACGACCCCTTCCCGCCGCCCGATGCGGCGCTCGGACACGATTCCGGCGCCCCCGGGTTGCTGGCGGCCAGCCACGACCTTTCCCCGCAACGCCTGCTGCTGGCGTACCGGCAAGGGATCTTCCCCTGGTACGGCCAGGGACAGCCGGTCCTCTGGTGGAGCACCGATCCGCGCATGGTGCTGGTCCCCACTGAACTGCACGTCTCCGCCAACCTGCGCAAGACGCTCAAGCGCGTGGTGCGCGATGCCGCGTGGGAGATCCGCGTCGACGACGATTTCGCCGCGGTGATGCACGCCTGTGCGCAAACCCCGCGCGAAGGACAGGACGGCACCTGGATCACCCCGGAAATCATCGCTGCCTATACCGCCCTGCACCGGCGCGGCCAGGCGCACTCGGTCGAGACGTGGTTCGAGGGCCGGCGGGTGGGAGGCCTGTACGGCGTGGCGCTGGGCGCCATGTTCTTCGGCGAATCGATGTTCGCGCACCGCACCGACGCCTCGAAGATCGCGCTGGCCGCGCTGTGCGGCTTCCTCGCGGCACAAGGGGTGACGATGATAGACTGCCAGCAGGAGACCGATCATCTCGCCTCCCTCGGGGGCCGGCCAATTCCACGTGAAGCGTTCGTTGCCCATGTACGGCAGGCGGTCACGCAAGGTGGGCCGCATCCGTGGCATTTCGACAAAACCGCGCTGGAATGGTGGACGCGGCCCCGGAGCAACGCGCAAGCTTGAGCCTCACGGCTGGCACCATTGCGTGTTCAGGCGGGTGCAGGCAGCAACCGCCATGGCCGACTGGCTGACATCGACATGAGCAAGCTCAAGGAATTGCCCCTCTCCGCGCTGCAGTTCTATGCGACGGCACCGTACGCTTGCAGCTATCTGGAAGGACGCATGGCCCGCTCGCAGGTGGCCACGCCCGCGCACCTGATCAACGCCGACGTCTATTCACGGCTGGTGCGCGCCGGCTTTCGCCGCAGCGGCGTCTTCACCTATCGCCCCTACTGCGACGAATGCCATGCCTGCACGCCGTGCCGGCTGGTGGTGCGCGACTTTCGCCCCGACCGCAGCCAGCGCCGCGCCTGGCAACGCCATGCCGGGCTGCACGCGCTGGTCGCGCCGTTGACCTATGTCGAGGAGCACTACGCGCTGTACCTGCGCTATCAGTCGCTGCGCCACGCCGGCGGCGGCATGGACCAGGACAGCCGCGACCAGTACGAGCAGTTCCTGCTGCAAAGCCGCGTCAACTCGCGCCTGGTCGAGTTCCGCGAACCGCCGGGATCGCCCGATGCCGGACGGCTGCGCATGGTCAGCATGATCGACGTGCTGGACGACGGCCTGTCCTCGGTCTACACCTTCTACGATCCCGAGGTGCCGGGCGCAAGCTATGGCACCTACAACATCCTGTGGCAGATCGCGCAGACGCGCGAGCTGGGGCTGCCTCACCTCTACCTCGGCTACTGGATCGCGGACAGCCGCAAGATGGCCTACAAGGCCCGCTTCCAGCCGCTGCAGGTGCTCGAAGGCAACCAGTGGCGCCCCTTCCGCGCCACCACGGCCGCCGCCTGAACGACGCGGCGGCCGCCGCCATGGCGGGCGCTGCCCGTGCACGCCAGGGACGCGCAGGTCGCCCGTTGCGCGGCAATAGCGCCGTAACCGTTACAATGCGGGCCTTCGTCCGATCCCACCCGCCCCTGCCGTGCTGAACGCGCTCTACCCCCTGCTTCGCCCCGCCTTGTTCTCGATGGATGCCGAGGACGCTCACCACCTGACGCTGCAGAACCTGATGCGGGCGCACCGCGTGGGCGTTGCCAGCTGCATCGGCAACCGCATCGAAGACGACCCGCGGACGGTGATGGGGGTGCGCTTTCCCAATCCGGTCGGCCTCGCCGCGGGGTTGGACAAGGACGGCGCGTATATCGACGGCCTGGCCGCATTCGGCTTCGGCTTCATCGAAGTGGGCACCGTGACGCCGCGCCCGCAGCCGGGTAACCCGCGCCCGCGCATGTTCCGCCTGCCCGAGGCCGGCGCGCTGATCAACCGGATGGGCTTCAACAACGGCGGCGTCGATGCCTTCGTCACCAACGTGCGCGCCTCGGCCTGGAAGGCGAGCGGCGGCGTGCTGGGCCTGAATATTGGCAAGAACGCCGACACGCCGATCGAGCGCGCCGTCGACGACTACCTGTATTGCCTGGAGCGCGTCTATCCGCACGCCAGCTACGTCACCGTCAATATCTCCTCGCCCAACACGAAGAACCTGCGTCAGCTTCAAGGCGCCAGCGAGCTCGACGGCCTGCTGTCGGCGCTGAAGGACGCGCAGCAGCGCCTGGCCGACCAGCACAGGCGCTATGTGCCGCTCGCGCTGAAGATCGCGCCTGACCTCGATCCGGACCAGATCGGCAATATCGGCGATGCCCTGATCCGCCACCGCATCGACGGCGTCATCGCCACCAATACGACGATCTCGCGCGAGGCGGTCCAGGGCCTGCGCCACGCGGCGGAGGCGGGCGGCCTTTCCGGACGTCCGGTGTTCGCTCCCTCCACCGCGGTGGTGAAGGCGCTGCGCGCGGTGGTCGGCGATGCCGTGCCGATCGTCGGCGTGGGCGGGATCGAATCGGGGGCGCAGGCACGGGCCAAGATCGATGCCGGCGCCCAACTGGTGCAGCTCTACACCGGCCTGATCTACCGCGGTCCGGCGCTGGTGCGCGAGTGCGCGGCGGCGCTGCGCCAATAAGCGTCTGTTCCGGGCGATAACCTTGTGCCCGCAATCCCATCCGCATGCAAGCAAAGGAACACCGCATGGAAACCATCCGACTTGGACAGAGCGACCTGACCGTTTCCCGCATCTGCCTCGGCACCATGACCTTCGGCGAGCAGAACACCGAAGCCGAAGGGCATAGCCAGCTGGACTACGCGCTCTCGCGCGGCATCAACTTCATCGATACGGCCGAGATGTACCCGGTCAAGCCGCGCGCCGAAACCTATGGGCAAACCGAGCGCATCGTCGGCAGCTGGCTGCGCCGCCAGCCGCGTGACCGCGTGGTGCTGGCCACCAAGGTGGCCGGGCCGGCGCGGATGCCATGGATCCGCAATGGCGGCGACCTGACGCCCGACAGCATTCGCGCCGCCGTCGAGGACTCGCTCAAGCGGCTGCAGACCGACTACATCGACCTGTACCAGATCCACTGGCCGGCCCGCAACGCGCCCATCTTCGGCCAGAAGCAGTTCGACCCGTCCCGCGAACGCGATTGCACCAGCATCCAGGCGCAGCTCGAAGCGATGGACGGGCTGGTGCGCGCCGGCAAGATCCGCTACGTCGGTGTCTCCAACGAAACGCCGTGGGGCATCGCCGAGTTCGTCAAGCAGGCGGAGCTGCACGGCCTGCCGCGCATCGCCACCGTGCAGAATCCGTACAACCTGCTGAACCGCAGCTTCGAGCAGGGCCTGGACGAAGCGTGCTTCCGCAGCGAGGTCAGCCTGCTGATCTACAGTCCGCTCGCCTTCGGCCAGCTGACCGGGAAGTACCTGCGCGGCGCGCCGGGCGACGATGGCAAGCCGGTGTTCAATCCCGACGCGCAGGGGCGGCTGACGCGCTTCCCGCCGGACTGGAGCCCGCGCTACCTGCGCCCCGAATCGCTGGCAGCCTCGGCCCGCTATGTCGCGCTGGCGCGCGAACTTGGCATGTCGCCCGCCACGCTGGCGCTGGCCTGGTGCTATTCGCGCTGGTTCGCCGCCAGCACCATCGTCGGTGCGACCACGCTGGACCAGTTGCGCGAGAATGTCGATGCGTGGGAGGCGACGCTGCCGGAGGGCGCGCTGGAAGCGATCGAGCGCATTCACGCCGAGATCCACAATCCCGCGCAGTAACGCAGCCGACGAACCGGCCGTCCCGCGCCGCCTCTGCCGGCCCCCTTCATGGGTGGGCGGCTGCACCGAAGCGGGGCCCCGGGCGATCCGAAAATGGTATGCTGACGCGCTTGATGCTGCCCCTGGCGCAGCGGGGAAGACCCTGCTGCAACGCGCCGCGGGCAGCAGACCGACGACCGGCAAGGTCACGCAGCCAGGGACGAGCGGCGTCATGGCGGCCGGCCGGTTGACCGACACATCAGACCTATAAAACGTCCCACTACCGAGGGGTATTGTCACCATGAAGACGCTGAAGACTTCCACCAGGATCTTTCTTGCCGGCGCGCTCGCGGCCGGCCTGCTGCAGGCCGGCGCCGTATCCGCGCAGACCGTCAAGGTACTGTCGATCGTCGAACACCCGGCACTCGACGCCATCCGCGACGGCGTACGCGAGGAACTGAAGTCGGCCGGCTACGACGCCGACAAGAACCTGAAGTGGGAATACCAGAGCGCGCAGGGCAACACCGGCACCGCCGCGCAGATCGCCCGCAAGTTCGTCGGCGACCGTCCGGACGTGATCGTTGCCATCGCCACGCCCTCGGCGCAGGCGGTGGTCGCGGCCACCAAGAGCGTGCCGGTGGTCTATACCGGCGTGACCGACCCGGTTGCCGCCCAGCTGGTCAAGGGCATGGGCGCATCCGGCACCAACGTGACCGGCGTGTCGGACCAGCTGCCGCTGGAAAAGCAGGTGGCGCTGATCAAGCGCGTGGTGCCGAAGGTCAAGACCGTTGGCATGGTCTACAACCCGGGCGAGGCGAACTCGGTCGTGGTGGTCAAGGAAATGAAGTCGCTGCTGGCCAAGGAAGGCCTGTCTCTGCGCGAAGCCGCCGCGCCGCGCACCGTCGACATCGCCTCGGCCGCCAAGAGCCTGGTCGGCAAGGTGGACGTGATCTACACCAGCACCGACAACAACGTGGTGTCGGCCTACGAGGCCCTGGTCAAGGTCGCCAACGAATCGAAGGTGCCGCTGGTCGCCGCCGACACCGACAGCGTCAAGCGCGGCGCCATCGCCGCACTGGGCATCAACTACCTGGACCTGGGTCACCAGACCGGCAAGATCGTCGCGCGCATCCTCAAGGGCGAGAAGCCGGGCACGATTGCCTCGCAGACCAGCGACAAGCTCGAGCTGTTCGTCAACCCGGGCGCGGCCGAGAAGCAGGGTGCGACGCTGTCGCAGGACCTGATCAAGGAAGCCAAGCAGGTCGTCCGCTAAGCCCCGGCCTCGTGTGCCCGGGCCTGCCCCAGGGCACGCGCGGTCCCGGGCCGCCGGCTGCAGCGGTTCGCGCCGGATCGTCCGCGCACGCTGCACACACGCATTGAACAGGATGACGGGCCCTACCCGGCCCGCTCCCGCGTCGCCACCGGCTCACCCGGCCGCACCCGCGCCGCCTTTCCCGCCGTCGCGCATCACCGCCGCGCGGCCCTTGCAACAGGAATCGCCATGTCCCTCTTCTCGCTTCTGGGCGCGCTGGAGATCGGTCTGATCTTCAGCCTTGTCGCGCTCGGGGTGCTGATCTCCTTCCGCATCCTCAATTTTCCCGACCTGACCGTGGACGGCAGCTTTCCGCTGGGCGGCGCCGTTGCCGCCACGCTGATCGCCGCCGGCCAGGACCCCTTCACCGCTACCGCCGTGGCCATTGTGGCCGGCTGCATCGCCGGCTTCATCACCGGCTGGCTCAACGTGCGGCTCAAGATCATGGATCTGCTCGCGTCGATCCTGATGATGATCGCGCTGTATTCGATCAACCTGCGCATCATGGGCCGCCCCAATGTGCCGCTGATCACCGAGCCGACCCTGTTCTCCGTGCTGCAGCCCGAATGGCTGCCCGACTACGTGCTGCGGCCGCTGCTGCTGTTCGCTGTCGTCATCGTCGCCAAGCTGGGACTGGACTGGTTCTTCTCGTCGCAGACCGGTCTGGCGATGCGCGCGACCGGCGCCAATCCGCGCATGGCGCGCTCGCAGGGGATCGCCACCGGCCGAGCCACGCTGGCCGGCATGGCGCTGTCCAACGGGCTGGTGGCGCTGGCCGGCGCGCTGTTCGCGCAGACGCAGGGCGGCTCCGACATCTCGATGGGCATCGGCACCATCGTGATCGGCCTGGCCGCCGTGATCATCGGCGAGACCATCCTGCCGGCGCGCCGGCTGGTGCTGACCACCCTGGCCGTCGTGCTGGGCGCCATCCTGTACCGCTTCTTCATCGCGCTGGCGCTGAACAGCGACTTCATCGGGCTGCAGGCACAGGACCTGAACCTGGTCACCGCCGTGCTGGTGACCATTGCGCTGGTACTGCCCGCCACCCGCAAGAAGCTGTTTGGCCGCAAGATCGGAGGGTGACATGCTGCGTGCACAAGACCTGAAGCTGACGTTCAACCCCGGCACGCCCATCGAAACCCGTGCACTGCGCGGACTGAGCCTGGAAATCCCCAGCGGGCAGTTCGTCGCCGTGATCGGCTCGAACGGCGCCGGCAAGTCCACCTTCCTCAACGCCATCAGTGGCGACCAGATGGTCGATGCGGGCAGCATTACCATCGACGGCAATGACGTCACGCGGCAACCCGCGTGGGACCGCGCGCCCCTGGTCGCGCGTGTGTTCCAGGACCCGATGGCGGGTACCTGCGAAGCGCTGACGATCGAGGAGAACATGGCGCTGGCGATGGCGCGCGGCACCAGGCGCGGCTTCCGCCCGGCGCTGAACCGCGCCTCGCGGGAACTGTTCCGCGACAAGCTGCGCCTGCTGAATCTGGGCCTGGAAAATCGCCTGACCGACCGCATCGGCCTGCTCTCCGGCGGCCAGCGCCAGGCCGTCAGCCTGCTGATGGCCTCGCTGCGGCCGTCGCGCATCCTGCTGCTGGACGAACACACGGCGGCGCTGGATCCCAAGACCGCGGCCTTCGTGCTGGAGCTGACCGCGCGCATCGTCGAGGAGAACAAGCTGACGACGATGATGGTCACCCACAGCATGCGGCAGGCGCTCGACTACGGCGACCGCACGGTGATGCTGCACCAGGGGCAGGTGGTGCTGGATGTGGCCGGCGACGAGCGCAAGGGTCTCGATGTGCCGGACCTGCTGAAGATGTTCGAGCGCAGCCGGCACGAGCAGCTGGACGACGACGCGCTGCTGCTGGGGTAAGGGTCGACCGGGGGCCGCTGCCCTCTCCCCCGGCCCCTCTCCCGTAAGCGAGCGAGCGGAGCAAACCGGCAGGAGATCAAGTACTACGGGTGTGCTCCCCTCTCCCGCCCTGCGGGAGAGGGGCCGGGGGAGAGCAACCGTCTTGCCGGTCAAGCGGAAAGAGCAGGATTCCAGGGGCAACGGTGCTTGGCCATGGCGTTGAGCATGCCAAGGACTTTTCGCATGGCTGCCACCAAC
>NZ_JAIMCG010000009.1 GCF_019795295.1 Cupriavidus sp. AU9028
GCTTAGGCTGAACGCTACCAAGAATGGACGCCCCGATCCTCGCTCTCCCTCGAACTTGAGCTCGCGCTCAGAGCATGGGGCCATCGATCTGAGGCGTCCAGGACGAATTGTGCGACATACAAGGGGCTGGGGGGGAGGGAGCCGACCCGCAGCGCCCCGCAATCACACCACGCGCGAATACCGTGGGATGGCAGCCGGCAAGGACACGGTTGACACCGGCCGGTCGGTGCCCTTCATCCTGCCATCGTTGGCCGGGGCGGCGCCCCTGCGCAGATGGCTGTCGAAGACCATGGCAACCCGGCGCACCAGCAGGCGGCCAAGCGGGGTGACATCGATGCGGCCGTCCGGCCTGTCGATCAGCCCCTGCGCCTGGAGCCGCTCCAGTTCGCCCTGCTCGGCGGCGAAGGCGGTGGCAAAGGGCTGGCCCAGCCGCTGCTCTAGTTGGCGCAGGTCCAGCGTGCCATTGCACATCAGCGCGCCGATGATCTCCCGGCGCAGCGCGTCGTCATCGTCGCAGACGATGCCGCGGATCACCGGCAGTTCTCCGGCGTCGAGCGCCGCGAAATACGGCTCCAGCTCGCGCGCGTTCTGCACATAGCGTCCGGCCACCGCGCCAATGGCGGAAACGCCGAAGCCGAGCTGATCGTAGCCGGCATGCGTGGAATAGCCCTGGAAATTGCGCTGCAACCGGCCCTCGCGCTGGGCAACCGCCAGCGGGTCGTCCGGCAGCGCGAAATGGTCCATGCCGATATAGACATACCCCTCGTCGGTCAGCCGCTCGATGGTGGAGACGAGGATATCCAGCTTTTCCCCCGGATCGGGCAGCGCGGCCTCGTCGATACGCCGCTGCGGCTTGAACAGATGCGGCAGGTGCGCGTAGCTGTAGACGGACAGGCGCTCGGGCCGCATCGTCAGCACCGCATCGAGGGTGGCCGCGAAGCGTTCGGTGCGCTGGTGCGGCAAGCCGTAGATCAGGTCCATGCTGACCGACTGGAAGCCGTGGCGCCTGGCTGCATCGACGACCGTGCGCGTTTCCTCGTAGCTCTGCACGCGGTGAATCGCCGCCTGCACCAGCGGATCGAAGTCCTGCACACCGAGACTGACGCGATTGAACCCCAGCGCAGCCAGTTCGGCAACGCGGGCCGCATCGACCCGCCGCGGGTCCAGTTCGATGCTGTGCTCGCCCTCGGGCAGCAGCACGAAGTGCCGGTTCAGCGCGTCGAACACCTGCCCCATCTCGCCGGTGTGCAGGAAGGTGGGCGTGCCGCCGCCCCAGTGGGATTGCATCACCGCACGCGGGCTGCCGAGCAACGCCGCCACCATGCCGATCTCGCGCGCAAGATAGCGCACGTAGCGGCCGCTGCGGCGGCGATCGCGCGTAACGATCTTGTTGCAGCCACAGTAGTAGCAGATGTTTTCGCAGAACGGCACGTGCAGGTACAGCGACAGCGGCGCGGCACCGTTCCGGGCACAGTCGCGCAGCGCGTCGCGGTACTGCACCTGGCCGAAGTCGGCGCGGAAGCGGTCGGCGGTGGGATAGGAGGTGTAGCGCGGCCCGTTGGTGTCGATGCGTGCGGCCAGCGCACGAAAGTCGGGCAGTGCCGCGCGCAGCGGCGTGGTGGCAGCCATGCGTGGCCCCTGGTGCTGGGAAGATGGGACCATCGTAGCGGCACCGGCCGAGGCCGGGGTTGATCGCGATCAAGCGTCATGCCGGCAGCCGGCAGGCCGGGGCGGCAATCAGCCCGCGGTCACCTTGCCCGCGCCGCCGAGCAGCGCCTTGAGCCCGGCCAGCCGGTCCTTGGGGCTCATTGCAGGCGCGTCGTCCCTGGGCACGGGCGCCTCTTCCAGCTTCATTTCACCGATGAAGCGCGACGGCTCGCACGAGTAGGTCTCGCGCGCCCGCTTGCGCTTGCGGCACCAGCTGATATGCAGGCTGCGCTGGGCGCGGGTGATGCCGACATACATCAGCCGGCGCTCCTCCTCGATCTTCAGGTCGGTCAGGTCCTCGTCCTCGCGGCTATGCGGCAGGATGCCCTCTTCCACGCCGACGAGGAATACGTGCGGGTACTCCAGCCCCTTGGAGGCGTGCAGCGTGGACAGCCGCACCGCATCCGGGTCTTCCTCGCGCCCTTCCAGCATGCTCATCAGCGCCACGGTGTGCGTCAGTTCCAGCAGGTTCTTGCCCTCGTCGCCAAAACCATCGGCGGTGTCGTAGCCGGTCGCCTCGCCGTCCTCGCCCGTGCCCTCTGGCTTGGTGCCCTTGCGCTTGAGCCAGTCGAGAAACTCGAGCGTGTTGGTCCAGCGCGCCTGCGCCTGCCGCTCGTCGAAGGTGTCGTACAGATAGGCTTCGTAATGGATGCCTTCCATCAGGTCGTCCAGCACCTGCGTGGCCGGGTCGGTGGCCGCGCGGTCAGCGAGGCGCACCATCGATTCGCAAAACACCCGCAGCGGCTCCAGCTGGCGCGGCTGCAGCTTGCCCTCGATGCCGCCCATCATCGCCGCCTCGAACAGCGACACCTTGGCCTGACCGGCGAACGTGCCCAGCACTTCCAGCGTGGTATTGCCAACGCCGCGGCGCGGCGTGGTGACCGCGCGGATGAAGGCGGGATCGTCGTCGGGATTGGCGATCAGCCGCAGATAGGCGCAGATGTCCTTGATCTCGGCCTTGTCGAAGAAGCTCTGGCCGCCCGACAGTACATAGGGAATGCGTTCACGCCGCAGGATCTGCTCGAACAGCCGCGCCTGGTGGTTGCCGCGGTAGAGGATGGCGTAGTCGCGATACTGCGCGCGCCGCTCGAACTTGTGGGCCGAGAGCCGGAACACCACGGACTCGGCCTCGTGTTCCTCGTCGTTCATCGGCGACACGGTGATCGGATCGCCCATGCCGTGCTCGCTCCACAGCGTCTTGTCGAACAGCTTGGGGTTGTTCGAGATCACCGCATTGGCGGCCTGCAGGATGCGCACGGTGGAGCGGTAGTTCTGCTCCAGCTTGATGACCTTCAGGTTCGGAAAGTCCGTCTGCAGCAGCCGCAGATTGTCCAGCGTCGCGCCACGCCAGCCGTAGATCGCCTGGTCGTCGTCGCCCACCGCGGTGAAGGCGGGCGCGCGCAGATGCGAGCCGCCGGCCAGCAGCTTGAGCAGCTGGTACTGGCAGGCGTTGGTGTCCTGATACTCGTCGACCAGGAAGTAGCGCAGCCGGTTCTGCCACTTGAGCCGCACCGCCTCGTCACGGGCAAACAGCTCGGCCGGCAGCCGGATCAGGTCGTCGAAGTCCACCGCCTGATACGCCGCCAGCGTGGCGACATAGTTGCGGTACACCAGCGCCGCCTGATGCTCTTCGGCGCTGGCCGCCTGGGCGATCGCCGTGTCGGGATCGATCATCGCGTTCTTCCACAGCGAGATCGTGCTTTGCACCGAGCGGATCAGCTTCTTGTCGGTGGTCGCCAGCTGCTCCTGGATCAGGCCGAAGCAGTCGTCGGCATCCATGATGGAAAAGCGCGGCTTCAGGCCCAGGTGCTCGGCCTCGGCACGCAGGATCTGCACGCCGAGCGAGTGGAAGGTACAGACCGTCAGTTGCTTGATCGGGATGCGCTTGCCGTCGCGCGTCTTGCCTTCCATCAGCTTGGCGATGCGCTCCTGCATCTCGCGCGCGGCCTTGTTGGTGAAGGTCACCGCGGCGATATGACGGGGCTCGAAGCCCTTGTCCTCGATCAGGTGGGCGATCTTCTGCGTGATCACGCGGGTCTTGCCCGATCCGGCGCCGGCCAGCACGAGGCAGGGCCCGTCCAGGTAGCGGACGGCTTCGGATTGGGCGGGATTCAGTCCGTGAGTCATGCGGCTGGGGCAGCGGGATGGGCAGTTGGTTGGCGACACGCGCCGTGCCGCGCACGAAAGACGCGGGCGAAGCGGCCGATGCTATCACGGGCGCCGGCTCCCCCGCTGCCGCCGCCGGCCAGGAGCGGCTCGACAAGCACTTCACTGAAGCGAACCAGCCACAGCCGCCGGTTTGACAGTCCCGGCCTGCCCGGTTAGAGTCGCGCCATCCGTCCGGGAGAGCGCGCGATCGTTCGCGCCGCCGAAGGGGAATCACCCGCAAACTCTCAGGCACCATGGACCGGGCGGATCGGCATGCAGTATGCACACGATGTATGCCGCACTCTGGAGAGCGGCACCGGCCATCCATCAGTCGGATGGTCAGCGTGCCCACCGAAGGGGCGCACGGCGTTTGTCCGTCGTCACCGGGTTTGACGGGGCGGTCGATGACCGCCACCGGGAACCGGGACGGCGAGCCGTAATCTCTCAGGTATCGAGGACAGAGGGGGTCATCCGACGCGACGATCGGAGCGCCAGGCGCATGGCGCCCGGCCGTCGCGTCGGATGACCCCTTTTTGCCTGGCGCGCCGCGATGGCGCGCCGGAAACCCCGAACCAAGCCCCGAGGATTCCATGACGCTCCAGGCCACTCCGCTCAACGCCATCCACCGCGCCCTCGGCGCCCGCATGGTGGATTTCGGCGGCTGGGACATGCCCGTCAACTACGGCTCGCAGATCGAGGAACACCACGCCGTGCGTCAGGACGCCGGCATGTTCGACGTCTCCCACATGTGCGTGGTCGATCTCGAAGGCGCCAATACCCGCGCCTTCCTGCGGGGCCTGCTCGCCAACAATGTCGACAAGCTGCAGACGCCCGGCAAGGCGCTCTACTCGTGCATGCTGGACGAGCGCGGCGGCGTGATCGACGACCTGATCGTCTACTTCTTCGCCGAAGACCGCTTCCGGCTGGTGGTCAATGCCAGCACGGCGGTCGGCGATATCGACTGGATCCGCCAGCGCAACGAGGCGACCGGCAGCGGCGTGACCATCACGCCGCGCCGTGGCGACGTCGCCCCGGAAGGGACGCCGGCCCTGGCCATCATCGCGGTACAGGGCCCGAATGCGCGCGCCAAGGTCTGGCAGGCCTTCCCGGCCACGCAGCCCAGCGATGCGCTCAAGCCGTTCAACGCGCTGATCGTCGACGTGCCGCTGATCGGCGAGATGATGCTCGGCCGCACCGGCTACACCGGCGAAGACGGCTTCGAACTGGTGGTGCCGGCCGAGAGCGTGGCGGGCGTCTGGCAGAAGCTGCAGGACGCCGGCGTGCGCCCGGCCGGGCTGGGCGCCCGCGACACGCTGCGCCTGGAAGCCGGCATGAACCTGTATGGCCAGGACATGGATATCCACACCTCGCCGCTCGACGCGGGGCTGGGCTGGACCGTGGACCTGCAAAGCGAGCGTGACTTCGTCGGCAAGGCGGCGCTTGTCGCCAGCGGCCAGCAGAAGCAGTTCGCCGGGCTGATCCTGCGCGACAAGGGCGGCGTGCTGCGCGCTCACCAGAAAGTGCTGACGCCCGCGGGCGATGGCGAAATCACTTCCGGCACCTTCAGCCCCACCCTCTCCCAATCCATCGCCTTCGCCCGGCTGCCGCGTGATGTCGCGCACGGTAGCGAGGTGCAAGTCGAAATCCGCGACCGCAAACTGGCCGCCACAGTGGTTAAACTGCCATTTGTGCGCAATGGCAAGGCGCTCGTGAGCTGATCGACGCCCCCGCGGCCGAGATCGGCCGACCGGTCATCTTTGCGCCGCCGCGGCAATGAGCCTGCGCCGCGGCGGCGCCCCAAGGACACAAGAATCGAATCTGGAGAACTGCATGAACTTCCCCGCTGACCTCAAGTACACCGAGTCGCACGAATGGGTGCGTGTCGAAGCCGACGGTACGCTGACCATCGGCATCACCGACCACGCCCAGGATGCGCTCGGCGATATCGTCTTCCTCGAACTGCCCGAGGTGGGCAAGACGGTAGGCGCGGGTGACGCGCTGGCCGTGGTCGAGTCGGTCAAGGCCGCTTCCGACATCTATGCGCCGGTCGCCGGCGAAGTGGTGGCGATCAACGATGCCGCCGCCGCGTCCCCGGAGAGCGTCAACGCCAACGCCTTCGACGCGTGGCTGTTCAGGATCAAGCCGGCCAACGGCGACGACGTGAACGGCCTGATGAGCGCCGACGCGTACAAGGCCAGCGTCGGCGCCTGACCGGCTGCCACGTTTGCGACGCTGGCGACGGGGCCGACCACCCCGCGCCGGCGTGCCCCCCCGAGTTCCTTGCCATGAATGCCCCCCTGCCCATGAACGCCGCACACTCCGCTCGCCTCTCGCTTGCCGAACTCGAGGCCCGCGACGCCTTCTCCCATCGCCATATCGGGCCCGACGCCGCCGAACAACAGCACATGCTGAAGGTGCTGGGCTACGACAGCCGCGCCGCGCTAATGGACGCGATCATTCCCGCCGCCATCCGCCGCCGCGACGGCATGCCGCTGGGCGAGTTCACCGAGCCGCTGACCGAGGAAGGCGCGCTGGCCAAACTGCGCGCCATCGCCGGCAAGAACCAGGTGTTCCGCAGCTTCATCGGCCAGGGTTACTACGGCACGCACACGCCCAAGGTCATCCTGCGCAACATCTTCGAGAACCCGGCCTGGTACACCGCCTACACGCCGTACCAGCCGGAGATTTCCCAGGGCCGCCTGGAAGCGATGCTGAACTTCCAGCAGATGGTCACCGACCTGACCGGGCTGGACATCGCCAACGCGTCGATGCTCGATGAAGGCACCGCCGCGGCGGAAGCGATGACGCTGCTGCAGCGGGTCAACAAGCACGCCTCGAACACCTTCTTCATCGCCGACGACGTGCTGCCGCAGACCATCGAAGTGGTGCGCACGCGTGCGCTGCCGCTGGGCATCGAGGTGCAGGTAGGCCCCGCGGCCGATGCGGCGAAGGCCCATGCCTTCGGCGTGCTGCTGCAGTATCCGGGCGTCAACGGCGATGTCGCCGACTACCGGGCCATTGCGGACGCCGTGCATGCGGCCGGCGGCCTGGTGGTTGCCGCCGCCGACCTGCTGGCGCTGACGCTGCTGACCGCGCCCGGCGAATGGGGGGCGGACGTGGCAGTGGGCAATTCGCAGCGCTTCGGCGTGCCGCTGGGCTTCGGCGGCCCGCATGCCGGCTATATGGCGGTCAAGGATGCCTACAAGCGCTCGATGCCGGGCCGGCTGGTCGGCGTCACCGTCGATGCACAGGGCAACCCGGCCTATCGGCTGGCACTGCAAACCCGCGAGCAGCATATCCGCCGCGAAAAGGCCACCTCCAACATCTGCACGGCGCAGGTGCTGCTGGCGGTGATGGCGTCGATGTACGCGGTCTACCATGGCCCGCAGGGCCTGAAGCGCATCGCGCAGCGTGTGCATCGCCTGACCGCGACGCTAGCCGCTGGCCTGGAATCCCTGGGTTATCGCCGCGTCAACGGCACCTTCTTCGATACCCTGACCATCGAGACCGGCGAGGCGACCGCGGCCATCCACGCCGCAGCCGAGCAGCGCCGCATCAACCTGCGCCGCGCCGGCCAGAACCGCGTCGGCATTTCGCTCGACGAAACCACCACGCGCGACGAAGTGATCGCGCTGTGGGAAGTGTTCGCGCAAGGCAAGGCCGTGCCGGCCTTCGACGCGGTCGAGGCGTCGGCCAATGACGGCTACCCTGCCGCGCTGGCGCGCCAGAGCGCGTACCTGACGCATCCGGTCTTCAATACGCATCACGCCGAGCACGAGATGCTGCGCTACCTGCGCATGCTGGCCGACAAGGATCTGGCGCTGGACCGCACCATGATTCCGCTGGGCTCGTGCACGATGAAGCTGAACTCGACCAGCGAGATGATTCCGGTCACCTGGCCGGAGTTCTCCAGCATCCACCCGTTCGCGCCCGCCGAGCAGACGGTCGGCTATCGCGAGATGATCGGCCAGCTCGAAGCAATGCTGTGCGCGGCCACCGGCTACGCGGCGGTCAGCCTGCAGCCGAACGCGGGCTCGCAGGGCGAGTACGCCGGCCTGCAGATCATCCATGCCTATCACGCCAGCCGTGGCGAAGCGCATCGCGACATCTGCCTGATCCCGTCGTCGGCCCACGGCACCAACCCGGCGTCGGCGCAGATGGCCGGCATGAAGGTGGTGGTGGTGGCCTGCGACGAGCAGGGCAACGTCGATCTGGCCGATCTGGAAAAGAAGGCGGCGCAGCACAGCGCCAATCTGGCGGCGATCATGATCACCTACCCGTCCACGCACGGCGTGTTCGAGGAAGGCGTGCAGCGCATCTGCGAGATCGTGCACGGCCACGGTGGCCAGGTCTATGTCGACGGCGCCAACATGAACGCGATGGTCGGCACCGCGGCGCCGGGCCAGTTCGGCGGCGACGTGTCGCACCTGAACCTGCACAAGACCTTCTGCATCCCGCACGGCGGCGGCGGCCCCGGCGTCGGTCCGGTGGCAGTCGGCGCGCATCTGGCGAAGTTCCTGCCCAACCACCAGAGCACCGGCTACCACCGCGCCGACGACGGCATCGGTGCGATCTCGGCCGCGCCCTACGGCTCGGCCAGCATCCTGCCGATCTCGTGGATGTACATCGCGATGATGGGCTCGGCCGGCCTGACCGCCGCTACCGAGAACGCGATCCTGGCGGCAAACTATGTGGCCAAGCGGCTGTCCGAACATTATCCGGTGCTCTACGCGGGCGCCAACGGCCATATCGCGCACGAGTGCATCCTCGATCTGCGTCCGCTGCAGAAGACCACCGGCATCACCAACGAAGATGTCGCCAAGCGGCTGATGGACTATGGCTTCCACGCGCCGACGATGAGCTTCCCGGTGCCCGGCACGCTGATGATCGAGCCGACCGAAAGCGAGGCGCTGCACGAGCTGGACCGCTTCATCGACGCGATGATCGCCATCCGCCAGGAGATTGCGCGTGTGGAGGACGGCAGCTTCGACCGCGAGGACAACCCGCTGAAGAATGCGCCGCATACGGCAGCCGTGATCACCGCCAACGAGTGGGACCACAAGTACACTCGCGAAGAAGCCGCCTACCCGGTTGCCTCGCTGCGCACGCAGAAGTACTGGCCGCCCGTTGGCCGTGCCGACAACGTGTATGGCGACCGCAATCTGTTCTGCTCGTGCATGCCGATGAGCGCGTACGAGGAATGACGCCACGGCGGCGCCGGACCTGTTCCGGCGTCCGCCGCGGCGGTGCTTCGGCGGTGTGAATCCGCGCGGGGCACGCGCTGCCTCGTGCAAACCGTCCGCCGGCCCGTCGCCAGCGGCCAGTCAATGCATGGAGGTGGATCGATGTGGGAACTGAGCGCCCCCTGGTGGGAATTCGTCGTACGCGCGGTGATCATCTATTGCAGCGTGCTGCTGCTGATGCGACTCGCGGGCAAGCGGCAAATCGGGCAGATGACGCCTTTCGACCTGGTGTTGCTGCTGATCCTGTCGGAGGGCCTGCAGAACGCGATGATCGGCAGTGACGAGTCGGTCCTGGCCGGCCTGATCGTGGCCGTGACGCTGGTCGGCATCAATGGTCTGGTCAGCTGGTTCAGCTGGCGCAGCCGCAAGTTCGAATATGTGGTCGAGGGTCGGCCGCAGCTGCTGATCCGCAACGGCAAGGTCTTCAACGACGTGATGAAGGCCGCCCGCATCACCAGCGACGACCTGATGAAGGAGTTGCGGCGCGAAGGGTGCAACAGCCTGGACGATGTCCGCTACGCCATTCTCGAAAACGACGGGGCCATCAGCGTGCTGAAGCACAAGGAGGTCCCTGACCCGCCAGCGGGCCCCGGGGTCTCGATCTGGATGCGGCCGGACGACGACCGGCCGGTCTGAACACAGCAAGTCATGCCCGTCAATGCGGCATGGCGTCAGGAGAGTCAACGTGGCCGTCAGCGTATTCGATCTGTTCAAGGTGGGCATCGGCCCATCGAGTTCGCACACGGTCGGGCCGATGCGGGCCGCGGCGATGTTCGCCCATGGCCTGGAACGCGACGGGCTGCTGCCGCGCGTGGCCAGCGTGCGCGTCGAACTGTACGGCTCGCTGGGCGCGACCGGCAAGGGGCACGGCACCGACAAGGGCGTGATCCTCGGCCTGATGGGCGAGGCGCCCGACACCATCGATCCGGACACCATCGAGCAGAAGCTCGGACAGATGCGGGCCACGCGGTCCCTGTCCCTGCTCGGCAGGCATGCGGTGCCCTTCGTGGAGAAGGAGCACATCGCGTTCTACCGGCGCGAGGCACTGGCCGAGCATCCGAACGGCATGAAGTTCCATGCCTGGGACAGCGACGGCACGGCGCTGCGGGAAGGAAAATACCTGTCGGTCGGCGGCGGCTTCGTGGTCACCGCCGGAGCGGCCAACACACAGGTGCTGGAGGCTGACCGGCAATTGCCGCACCCCTTCCGCAGCGGGCGCGCCCTGCTCGATATCACCCGGGCCAGCGGCAAGTCGATCGCCCAGCTGATGCTGGAGAACGAATGTGTCTGGCGCAGCGAGGATGAAGTGCGCGCCGGCCTGCTCCATATCTGGGACGTGATGCAGGCGTGCGTGGCGCGCGGCTGCCGTACCGATGGCGAGCTGCCGGGTCCCTTCAAGGTGCGCCGCCGCGCGCCGGAGCTGTACCGCAACCTGACCGAGCGGGCCGAACGGACGCTGTCCGATCCGCTGTCGGTGATGGACTGGGTCAACCTCTACGCCATCGCCGTCAACGAGGAAAACGCGGCGGGCGGGCGCGTGGTGACCGCGCCGACCAATGGCGCGGCGGGCATCATCCCGGCGGTGATGCACTACTACGACCGCTTCGTGCCGGGTGCGAACCAGCAGGGCGTGGTCGACTTCCTGCTGACCGCCGGGGCGATCGGCCTGCTGTACAAGCTCAATGCGTCGATTTCGGGGGCCGAGGTCGGCTGCCAGGGCGAGGTCGGCGTCGCCTGTTCGATGGCGGCCGGCGCACTGGCCGCGGTGCTGGGCGGCACGCCCGAGCAGGTCGAGAACGCCGCCGAGATCGGCATGGAGCATAACCTTGGGTTGACCTGCGATCCGGTCGGCGGGCTGGTGCAGATTCCGTGCATCGAGCGCAATGCGATGGCGTCCGTCAAGGCGGTCAACGCGGCGCGGATGGCGCTGCGCGGCGATGGCAGCCACTACGTCTCGCTGGATTCGGTGATCAAGACCATGCGCGAGACCGGCGCCGACATGAAGACCAAGTACAAGGAAACCGCGCGCGGCGGGCTGGCGGTCAATATCGTCGAGTGCTGATGCCGGCAAGACGGCAAGCGCTGGCGTCGCGGCACTGAAACAGGGCAAAATCGCGGGCAGACCCCTGCCCGCGAGGACGCCATGCAGACCTTTCACCAGCTCTTCGATCCCGAGTCGTCGACCTATACGTATCTGCTGATCGATGCGGCCACGCGGGACGCCGCCTTGATCGACCCGGTCGACCGGCAATTCGAGCGCGATCTGGCGCTGCTGGAGCAGACCGGCGTCCGGCTGCGCTGGATCCTGGAGACGCATGCGCACGCCGACCATATCACTTCGGCGGGCCACCTCGCCCAGCGCACCGGAGCCGGCACCGCCGCGCCTTCCGGCTGTGAAATCCGTCCCGCGCAGAAGCAGCTGATCGACGGCGATACCGTCACCTTCGGTAGCCAGATCCTGCGCGCCATCCATACGCCGGGCCATACGGCGGGCAGCATGAGCTACCTGTGGGAGGAGCAGCCTGCGGATGGCGATGCCAAGGTGGTGCGCCGGGTCTTCACCGGCGATGCGCTGCTGATCGACGGCTGCGGCCGCACCGATTTCCAGTCCGGCGACGCCGGCACCCTCTACGACAGCCTGACGCGCCGGCTATTCACGCTGCCCGACGACACGCTGGTCTACCCCGCGCACGACTACAAGGGCCGCACCCATTCGACCATCGCCGCCGAGCGCGCCAGCAACAGCCGGATCAGCGGCCGGACCCGGGACGAGTTCATCGACATGATGAAGAACCTGAACCTTCCCCCGCCACGCATGCTGGCGGTGGCGGTGCCGGCGAACCAGCAGCTGGGGCTACGGGATGGCGAACGCGTGCCGCATGGGGTTTGATGGTCGTCCGGCCAAGTAATAGAAGTAACAAAGCGACCGAAATCGAAAATTCGTCGAGTGCACCGCTGCGACGATCGTCCAGATGACAGCCGCGCTGGAGCACTCGTCGAAGCCGCAGGAAGCGGCTTCCCGCGTTACTTCCCCGCCCACCGCTCGCAACTTTGCCGCACCGTCTCGCGCAGGCTGCGGCTATCCCCGTTGATCTGACGCATCAATTCCGCATCGCCACGGCGGCTTGCGGCCAGCATGCGGATATTGGCCAGGGCTTCAAGCGAGCCGAGCGCTTCGGCATGGGGCACCAGCACGTCGCACATCTTCAGGATGTGGTCGGCGATCGGCATCCGGGTCAGTTCGTTGGGATGCACGTATTCGCCGTCCAGTCCGAAGCGGCATGCCTGGAAGCGATTGAAGGTATAGACGAGGTAGTCGTCCTCTTCGGGCGCGAAGGGCCGTGCCAGCAGCAGGTAACGCGCCAGCGCCTGGATATAGGCGGCAATGTCGCAGGCCCGGGTGACCGTCAGCGGCGTGTCCATCACGCGGACTTCGATGGTGCCGAATTCGGGCTTGGGACGGATGTCCCAGTAGAAGTCCTTCATGCTCTCGATCACGCCGGTCTTGCGCATCTTCTCGAAATAGGCGGCGAAGGCATCCCACGTCAGCATGAAGGGCGCGCGGCCGCTCATCGGGAAGGCGGCAACCGAGTTCAGCCGCGCCGAGGCGAAGCCGGTATCGACGTCCTGCACATAGGGCGACGAGGCGGCAAGCGCGACGAAGTGCGGCACGTAGCGGCCGATCGCGTGCAGCAGGAACAGCGAGTCGTCGGCGCTCGGGCAGCCGATATGCACGTGCTGCCCGAACACCGTGAACTGCTTGGCCAGGTAGCCGTACAGCTCGGAGATGTACTGGTAGCGCGGCGAGTCGGAAATGGTGCGATCGGCCCACTGCTGGAACGGGTGCGTGCCGCCGCCGCAGATGCCCAGGTTCAGCGCGTGGGACGCTTCCACCATCAGGTCGCGCATCGTGGTCAGTTCGTCCAGCGCCTGCGCGTAGTCGTGGCAGATGCCCGTGCTGATCTCGATCATCGAGGGGCTGATCTCGGGCTTGATGTCGCCGGCATGCTGCGCGCCCTTGAGCTGGCGCAGCAGGTCGGGCGCGAACGGCGCGAGGTCGTAGTCGTGCCGGTTGACGAGCTGCATTTCCAGCTCGACGCCGAAGGTCAGTGCCTCGGAGTGCTTGAACGGTTCCAGTGACATCAGCGGGTCCCTCCTGTGGGTCGGACCTCGCCGGCATAGCGAAGTGCCCAGCTTGCCAATACGGGCGCGGCGATCTGCTCGATGGCCAGCGCGCACAGGATGATGGCGGTCAGCAACTGCCCGGTGTTCGGGTACAGCCGCACCACATCGCTCATCAACAGCCACGCCAGTCCGGACATCGGCCCGAGCGCGACGCCCAGTGCCATGCATTGCCGCATGGACAGGCCGGAGAACGATCCGAGCGCCATCACGCCGGCGAGCTTGGCCAGGTGGCGCAGCAGCACCAGCACGATGGCGGCGACACCGCCGATGGCCCAGTCGTTGATCGTCAGCGGCAGGCCCAGCGACACCACCATCACGATGATCAGCAGGCTGCCGACGCTGCCGAAGTGCGCGGGCCAGACACGTGGCTGGTTGTCCTGGTGCTTGAAGAGCACGCCGGCCAGAATCAGCGTCAGCGGTACGGACAGCTTGAAGAGGCGGGTCAGCGCCAGCGTGAACAGCACCATGCCGACCAGCACCAGGAAGCTGTACCCGTCGTCGGACGCCAGACGCCCATAGATGGCATGGCTGAGCTTGCCGACCACCCAGGCCAGCAGCGCGGAGCCCATCAGCAGATACAGCGGATGGAGCAGCGCCGCGCCGATATTGCCGTATTCGGAATGCAGCCAGCCGGTGGCCAGCTGCACGATGACCGCGGCGTAGATACTGTTCAGCGCCGCCATCGCCAGCAGACGCTCGGTGACCTGCCCTTCGGCTCGCAGTTCGTTCTTCAGCTGCAGCACGATGGTGGGCGAAGTGCTCACGGCGATGCCGCCGGCGAGGATGGCCACCGTCGGACCGACGCCCATCCATTGCAAGGTGGCCGTCACCAGACCCCAGGTCAGCAGGCTCTCGCCGGCGCTGGTAAAGAGCAGCCATCGGTTGGCGCGCAGCCAGGTCAGCGACAGCCGGTGTCCAAGTTCGAACAGCGCGAAGGCCAGCGCCATGTCGATAAGGATGCGGGTCTGGCCGATCATCGTTCCATCGACGATGGGCCGCCCCAGGGCGCCGGCCAGCAGACCCGCCACCGCATAGCCGACGATGCGCGGCAGGCGCAGATACAGACGGCAGATTTCGCCGGCCAGGCCGGCACCGACCAGCGCGAGGCCGATCCAGAAGAGCCCGCTTGGCGCGAGCGGCCAAGTCGGGAATAGTTGGCTTAGTCCATTCATGCGTGCAATCCTAATCGAACCCTGTGACAACCCGTGTCCGGGTTTGTCCCACAGGGCACGCATTTTGCAGAAAAAGCAGTGAATTGCGCCAAAATTGCCGCGGTTGGCCTCAATTCACGGCTGCGGTTCCGCTCGGGTTCTCCCCGGGGTCCGCTCGGACCCCGAGGCGCGCACGCACGCAGGCTGCTCAAACCAGCGTTGCTGTCAGACCCCCCAGAATTTCCAGGTGGGCCGCGTGCGCTTCAAGGCGTCCTCGACGCGGCGATAGAGGGACGCCTGGCGTCCCGTTTTCGCACCGAGCTCCCGGGCACGCAGAAAATGGGCCCGGGCCGCTTCGCGGCGCTGCATGCCGAGCGCGGCCTGCGCCGCGTGCAGCCGGATCTGCGGCTCATCCTGGCTTCCCGCCACGATGGCGGCCTCGAGGTCGCTCAGGGCATCGGCGAAGGTGACGGACAGCGCCAACGGCGCCCGGTCGCCGGACCCGTCGCCCTGCTGCGGCGGCTCGGCGTCCGGCGACGAGGAAGCAGCGGCCGCGGGCGTGGCGCCACGCTGGGCTTCCAGCCACTCCAGCCGGATCAGCCCCCGTTGAAAGCGCGGTGCAGCCTGATCCTCGGCATCGCCCGCTGCCAGCTCGATTGCCTTCTCGAACAGCGGCAGTGCACGGCCGTTGTCGCGCAACTCGCGCCAGATACGTCCGAACGCGTAATACAGCGCGGCGTCCTCGATCTGCAGCGCCCGCTCCTGCAGCGCTTCGATCTCGTCCAGCGCGAGCGCGCGCTCGCGGGCCTCCATCGCGGGTGCCGCCGCGCCCAGCAAGGCGGCGAAATGGGCCCGCGCATGGGCCATCGGATGGGCCGCCTCGCTGCGCTCCTCGACCGGCAGGGCGTCGAGCTGCGCGTCCATATGGGCGATCGCGGCGCGGGCCGCGGTCACGGCGTCGGTGCCGCCAATGGCCTTCCAGGCGTGGATCAGCCGGCTGAAGACCCAGGCGACCTCCGCCGGTTGCCGGTCCAGCGGATAGCGGTTGAGTACCTCTCCGGCCACCTCGACAACCAGCGGATGCCTCCCTGCGGAATCGTGGCAGTCTAACAGGTCGATCCAGTGGCCGATGAAATCGCTGACGGCGATGCCCTTCTCGTGCAGCGCCACTCGCTCCTCGCGCTCGTCCTTGCCCGTCCCTTGCAGCCGCCGGGCCAGACGATCGCACAGCAGGGAATAGATGTGCGGGTCGGCGTCGTCGCAGGTGCCTTCGCCGCTTTCGAAGTACGCTTCGAAGCGGCCCAGCGCGATGCGCCATGCCTTCTGGATCTGCGGCTCCAGCGCGGCGGCCGATGCCGGCTCGCGCTCGGCGAACTCCGCCAGCGACAGGCCCGCCAGGTAGTAGCCGTGCGCATCGGGGGCGTTCTCGTTCAGCCGGAAGCCCTGCCATGGCGCGGATTCGCCCGCGCGCAGCCGCCATTCCAGTTCCCGCACCTGGGCGCGGGGATCGGGCACGCGGCGCAGGTACACCGCCAGATCGTCCCGTGCCCCGGCGACGTCGCCGGCCCGGTAGCGCAGCGGTGCGCGCACGCGGCGCGCCTCGGGATGGTCCGGTTCCGCCGCGAGCACGAGTTCGGCCTGCTGCGCCGCCAGCGCGTCCCCTTGCGAGCCGCTCAACTGCAGCAGATCCGGGTTGTCCAGCGCGATGCGCGCCAGGCAAAGCCGCAGCAGCGGGTCCACCGCCTGCCCGGCGGTTTCCGATGCCTGGATATGGGACCCCGTCAGCGCGAGGATGTCGTGGGCACCGAGATCCGGCGCGCGGTACAGCAGGTCGTACCAATAGCGCGCGGCGCGGGCAGGATTGCCGAGCCGGTAGTGCACCAGACCCGCGTGGAACTGCGCGCTCCACTCACCGGTGGCCAGCCCATTGCGCCTGGCGGCCTCCTCCAGCCAGGGCAGCGCTTCCTGCAACCGCCCCGCGCTCATCAGCAGCAGGCCATAGCGGTGCGCCAGCAGCCCACGCGAGGCCCAGCGATGGGCGGGATGCAGCGGCGTCTGCGGCAGCCGGCTCAGCGCGGCATCGAGAATGGCGAAGCTGCGCTCCGGCTCGCCCTTGTCGAACCACAGCCGCGCCCGCAACGCGTCATAGTCGACCACCTCGGGATGCTGCCGAGCGAGGCCATCGAGGATCGCCAGCGCGTCGTCATAGCGCTCCTGGGTGGCCAGCTCGATGGCGAGGTCGTAACTGAGTGGCGTGGCGGACACGGACTGCTCCTTGGCAAAGCGGAATAGGACTGGAATAGGTCGGGATCGGACGGTCGGGGCCATCGGTGGCCTGGCTCGCGGACGAAGCCCAAACGACGTATGTCGGCCACTTCGGGCCGGAGTGTAGCGGGAAAGTGGTGGTTAGCCCCACTTTCGGGGGATGACCGTGCAGGCGGGCGGCCGGCCGCAGCGGCTAGCCGTCCTTGGCGGGCAGATACTCGCGGCGATCGATGCCGTAGCGCTGCATCTTGTCGTACAGCGTCTTGCGCGCGATGGCCAGGGTTTCCAGCGTCTCCCGCACGCTGCCGCCGTTGGCGGCCAGGGTGTCGCGAATCAATTGGGCCTCGTAGCGGTCGACCCGTTCGGCAAGGCTGCCGGGTGTCCCGGGCGCGCCCGCGGACGGCGTCTGCACCGCAGCCGTAGCCTCGGCCTGGGCCGTCCGTACCTGGCCGAGGCGCGCGCCCGGCGTCAGCGCCGTCACGCCGAGCACGAAGCGCTCGGCGAAATGCAGCAGCTCGCGCACATTGCCGGGCCAGTCGTGCTCGTCCAGATAGCGGCGCACGCCATCGCCCAGTGCCGGCACCTCCCGCCGGAAGCGGCTTGCCGCCTGCGTGCAGAAGACATCGAACAACAGCCCGATGTCCTCGCGGCGCTGGCGCAGCGGCGGCAGATGCAGGGTGACCACATTCAGGCGGTAATACAGGTCCTCGCGGAACGCGCCGCGCTGCGAGGGGTCGGCCAGATCGACCTTGCTGGCCGCCACCACGCGCAGGTCCACCGGACGCAGTTCGTTGGTGCCGAGCGGATCGACGCTGCGCGTCTCCAGCACCCGCAGCAGCTTCAGCTGCACCGCCGGCGGCATGCTCTCGATCTCGTCCAGAAACAGCGTGCCGCCGCTGGAGTGCTCGATGCGGCCGACCCGCCGCCGTTGCGCGCCGGTGAAGGCGCCCGGTTCGTGTCCGAACAGCTCGCTCTCGATCACCGACTCCGGTAGCGCGCCGCAGTTCAGCGCCACCAGCTGGCCGGCACGGCGGCGGCTCCACTGGTGCAGCGCGGTGGCCGCCATCTCCTTGCCGGTGCCGGTTTCGCCCACCAGCAGCACGTCCACGTCGGCGTCGGCGATATGCCGGATAGTCTCGCGCAGCTCCACCATCGGCGCGCTGATGCCGAGCAGGGGCCAGTCCGATTGCCCGCCTTCGGAGGCCTGCTGCAGGCGGCGGTTCTCCAGCACCAGTTGACGCTTTTCCCAGGCATGGCCGACCGCGGTCAGCAGGCGGTGGGTCGCGTAAGGCTTCTCGAGGAAATCGTAGGCGCCGCGCCGCATCGCTTCTACCGCCTGCGCGATATCGCCGTGGCCGGTGATGAAGATCACCGGCAGGCTGGCGTCGCGCTCGAGCACCCGCTCGAACAGCTGCAGGCCGTCCAGACCTGGCATGCGCATGTCGGTGACCAGCACGTCCGGGTAGCCGTGCGCCAGGCTGTCCAGGAACGACTGGGCGCTCGCGTGCGCGTCGACGTGGTATCCGGCCAGCGACAGGCTCTCGCTGGCGGCGATCCGCACGTCGTGGTCGTCGTCGACCAGGGCCACGCGGCGGGCAGGGGTATCGTTCGATGGCGTCATGGTTGCGGACGCTGCCGCGTCCCGTTCAGCAGGATGGTAAAGACAGTGCCGCCGCCCGGCGCCGGCGCGGCGTCGAGGGCACCACCGAAGTCGCGCACGATGTCGCGCGAGATCACCAGGCCCAGCCCCAGCCCTTCGGGTTTGGAGGTGGAGAACGGCGTGAAGAGCCGCTGCGCGATCTCGCCGGCAATGCCCGGGCCGTTGTCCGAGACGGCGATCCGCACGCGCTCGCCGCACGCCTCGACCGCGATGCCGATGCGGCCATCGGGCTGGCCGGCCAGCGCGTCCAGCGCGTTCTGCAGCAGATTGACCAGCACCTGCTCCAGGCGCCGGCGCTCGCCCATTGCCTGCGCGCCACGCTGGCCGGTGCGGGTCACCGGCACCGGCTGGCTCTGCAGCCGGGGGCCCAGCAACATCAGCGCCCCCTCGATGGCCTCGTCCACGGAAATGGGCTCGACCGCGCCCGAGCCGCCCTTGCGTGCAAAGCTGCGCAGCTGGCCGGTGATGGCGCCGATGCGCTCGGTCAGGGCGCCGATCCTCTGCAGATTGGTTCGCACCCCCTCCTCGTTGCCGCGTGCCAGATGGCTGCCGGCATTGTCGGCACTGGCGCGGATGGCGGCGACGGGCTGGTTGATCTCATGGGCGACGCCGGCCGCGATCTGTCCCAGGGAGCTGAGCTTGCTGGCCTGCACCAGCTGCTCCTGCGCGGCATGCAGCCGCAGCTCGGCCAGCCGGCGCTCCTCCATCTCCGCGCGCAGCTGATCGTTGGCCGCGCGCAGTTCCGTGGTGGCGGCGCGTACCTGCTCGGTCAGTTCGGCGCGGGCCGCGGCCTGCCGGGCGTTGTGCCGCCGCACTCGTTGCCGCAGCGCCAGCGCAGTGGCTACGGCCCCATATAGCAACAGCAGCACCACCAGCGCCTGTGCCTGCATCCGTGCGCCGGCCGCCGCGGCCTCGGGCTGCAGGGGCGCCAGCTGGTGGAAGGTCCAGTCGGTGCTTGCCACCGGCAACGCGATGTGCACGTAGCGCTGGTCGCTGGCGCGCGCCGGTACGTCTGCCCGTACGACCGAAGCCTGGCCCGGCGCGCCTTCGCCCTGCGGCGGCCGCAGCGGCAGCGTCTCGAAAGTCGCCTCGCCATACTGCAGGCTCTGGCGCAGCCGCGCGGCGATGGCCGGGGGAACCGGGCGCAAGGCGCGAAAGCGCCAGGCCGGCTCGCTCGACAGCAGCACCACGCCGCCCGGACTGGTGACGAACACCGGATCCGGCAAGCGGGCCCAGTCCGCCTCGAGCGCGTCGAATTCGACCTTGACCGCGACCACCCCGAGCAGCGCCCCCCGCGCGTCCGCCACGCGGTGCGACAGGTACAGCCCCGGGCGCCGGCTGATCGTGCCCAGCGCGAAGTGCTCGGCCGCGCCCGCCTGCGCGGCGCGGGCGAAATATGGGCGGAAGGCATAGTTCTCGCCGACGAAGGTGTCGGCGCCGCGCCAGTTGCTGGCGGCCAGGGTCAGGCCATCGCGGTTCATCAGGTAGATCACCGAAGCGCCGGTGCCCGCAGCCAGCTCCTCGAGCTTGCGGTTCAGCGCCGCGACCGCTGCCGTATCCGGGCCGATCAGCGCATTGCGCAGGTCCGGGTCCTGGGCCAGCACCATCGGCAACGCCCGGTGTTTCTCCAGGTCGCGCCGCAGCGTGGCGACGTTGAAGCGCGCCGCGCCCTCGGCGCGCGCCGTCACCGCTTCGGTCGCGCTCCGCAGCGCGACGCGCCCGACGACCTCGAGCACCGCGACGGCAAGGGCCAGGCCGAGCCCGACCAGAGCCAGGGCTGCGACGAGGGCGCGCGTGCGAGGACGCAAAGGGGACGGCGCGACAGCGCCGCGTGGGAGGGGCATCGTGGAAAGGCGGAGGCGAAGGCGAAGGTGAGGCGGAAGCGGAAGCGCAGGGCTTCGTGCGGGCGGCGGATCGTCGGCCGCCATCGCTCACGTGGTTGTGTGGAAACTCACACATCAAGGCTGGCATTCTAGGTGGTTTTCCGCCCACCCGCCAGCGCATCCACCCGTCCCCTACCGAAATTCCGTTACAGAACAATGACTTGAACGGCAAGAGGCGCGTGGCACGGCGCTTGCGTTACCCCCGCCGCTCCTGGCGCCGCACCCGCTCGGCCCAGCTTACCTTTACATATGGACTGCAGCCGGCCCACGCTGGCGAAGTCTTCGGCAGGGGACACCCATGATCGACACGCATTTCGAGGCGGCGCCGGCCGTCAAGCGCCCGTTTTACCGCCATCTGTACGTCCAGGTGCTGATCGCCATCGCGGCCGGCATCGCACTCGGTCACTTCTGGCCCGAGACCGGCGCCGACATGAAGCCGCTGGGCGATGCCTTCATCAAGCTCGTCAAGATGATCATCGCGCCGGTGATCTTCCTGACCGTGGCGACGGGCATCGCCGGCATGACCGACCTGAAGAAGGTCGGTCGCGTCGCCGGCAAGGCGATGGCCTACTTCCTGACGTTCTCGACGCTGGCGCTGATCGTCGGCCTGATCGTGGCCAATGTGGTGCAGCCGGGCCACGGCCTGCACATCGACCCGGCCACGCTGGATTCGAAGGCGGTGTCGGGCTACGTCGCCAAGGCGCACGACTCGTCGATCGTCGGCTTCCTGATGAACATCATCCCGACGACGATCATCAGCCCGTTCGTCAACGGCGACATCCTGCAGGTGCTGTTCGTCGCGGTGCTGTTCGGCATCTCGCTGGCACTGGTCGGCGAGCGCGGCAAGCCGGTGACGGACTTCCTGCAGGCCGTGATGCAACCGGTGTTCCGCCTGGTCGCGATCCTGATGAAGGCGGCCCCGGTGGGCGCATTCGGCGCAATGGCCTTCACCATCGGCCGCTACGGCATCGAATCGGTCGCCAACCTGGCGATGCTGGTGGGCACCTTCTACCTGACCTCGCTGCTGTTCGTGCTGGTCGTGCTGGGTGCCGTGGCCCGCTACAACGGCTTCTCGATCCTGAAGCTGGTCCGCTATATCCGCGAGGAGCTGCTGCTGGTGCTGGGTACCAGCTCGTCCGAGGCGGCGCTGCCCACGCTGATGCAGAAGATGGAGCGCGCCGGCGCCTCGAAGTCGGTGGTCGGCCTGGTCGTGCCGACCGGCTACTCGTTCAACCTGGACGGCACCAACATCTACATGACGATGGCGGCGCTGTTCATTGCACAGGCTTGCGACATTCCGCTGTCGCTGGGCGACCAGATCCTGCTGCTGCTGGTGGCGATGCTCAGCTCCAAGGGCGCCGCGGGCGTGACCGGGGCCGGCTTCATTACGCTGGCGGCGACGCTGGCGGTGGTGCCCACGGTGCCGGTGGCCGGCATGGCGCTGATCCTGGGCATCGACCGCTTCATGTCGGAATGCCGCGCGCTGACCAACCTGGTTGGCAACGCAACCGCCGCCATCGTCGTGGCACGCTGGGAAGGCGAGCTGGACAAGGACCAGCTGGACCGCGCACTGGCGGGCGAGGTGGTGCCGGCGGTCGACGAGCCGGCGACGGCACAGCCGGCCGCCTGAGCGGGCGGCATGGCCTGACAGGCCATGGCAACAAAAAGGGCCCCGCATGGCGGGGCCCTTCTCGTTTGCAGACAGCGCTCGAACACCCTGCGCGTCGCTCCCGCGAAAGCGGGAATCCAGCGTCTTCAAAAGCCACTGGGTCCCCGCTTCCGCGGGGACGACGGTGCCTGATCGGCAGTCCTGGGCCTCGCACTGCGGGCCCTTCTCGTTCGCGCAGCCGGTGGCAGCAGCGCGGCTTACTTGCCGCCGAGCGTTTCCAGCACGGTCCACTTGCCGCCGACCACCTTGTAGACGGTGATACCGCCGTCCTTCAGGTCGCCGCGCTGGTCGTACGCCAGCGTCTTGGTGGTCACCGCCGGCATGTTGGTCGCGGCCAGCACCGGCAGGTAGCGCGCCGGATCGGCCGAGCCGGCCTTGATCATCGCCGTCATCAGCGCGGTCGCGCCGTCGTAGGCATACGGCGAGTAGGTCTGCACCTTGCTGCCGAAGCGCTTCTCGTAGCGCTGCGCGTACGCAGCGCCGCCGGGCATCTGCTCCAGCGGCAGACCGGCCAGCGACACCACGGTCCCCTCGGCGGCAGGGCCGGCCAGCTTCAGGAAGTTGTCGGTCTTGGACATCTCGCCCGACACCAGCGGCGCCTTCAGGCCCAGTTCCTTGATCTGCTTGGCCATCGGCGCCGACTGCGTCTCCGCGCCGCCGAAGAAGATCACGTCCGGGTTGGACCGCTTGATATTCGTCAGCACGGCCTTGAAGTCCACCGCCTTGTCGTTGGTGTACTCGCGGCGCACGATCTTGCCGCCCGCCGCCTTGGCCGCCTTCTCGAACTCGTCGGCCAGACCCTGGCCGTAGGCGGTGCGATCGTCGACGATGGCGATGGTCTTCGCGTTCAGCTTCTTGACGACGAACGCGCCGATCACCGAGCCCTGCTGGGTGTCGGAAGTCATCATGCGGAAGGTCGTCTTGAAGCCCTGGCGGGTGTATTCCGGCGCGGTCGCCATGGCGATCTGGGCGATGCCGGCACGGTTGTACACCGTCGAGGCGGGGATGCTGGTTCCCGAGTTGAAATGACCCAGCATGCCCTGGATGCCGGTGTCGACCAGCTTCTGCGCGACGACCGAGCCGGTCTTCGGATCGGCCTGGTCATCTTCCGAGACCAGCACGAACTTGACTTCCTTGCCGCCGATCTTCGGCTTGGTCGCGTTCATGTCCTCGATGGCGAGCACCACGCCGTTCTGCATGTCCTTGCCGTACTGCGCCTGGCCGCCGGTCATCGGCGCGGCGAAGCCGAGCTTGATTTCCTGGACCTGGGCGAACGCGGCCGAAGCGGCGGTCAGGCCGGTGGCGGCGAGTGCGACGGTCAGCGCCGTCTTGTGGAAAGTCGAGATCATCCGTTCTCCTTCGTGGCCGGTAGGCCGGTTCACAGCACCTGTCGATGCGTTCGGCCCGCCACGGGTGCGGGCCACGCCTTCTTGTCACGGGCGGCGGGATCGCCGCCGCACCGCGTTCTCCACCCGGACGATCGCGCCGGCTTTCCTGTCAGCCGATCGTCATCAGGTTCGCATTGCCGCCCGCGGCGGCCGTGTTGACCGACAGCGCGCGCTCCATCAGCAGGCGTTCGAGCGCAATCGCACTTTCGCCGTGATTCAGGCCCTGCACGCCGACGATCGGCCCCTGGCGCTGCGCGACCCGCTCGCAGACCGCGCGCAGCTGGTCCGAATCGCCATGATGCAGCACGGCGTCGAAGAACACGTCCTCTGCACTCCAGTCGGCCACCAGGCGGACGCGCGATTGTACTGCCTTGGGCAAGCGCGCATGCAAGGCACGGGCAGTGGCGTCGTCGGCCCACAACGCGGTGGAACCGACCGCCAGCACCGCGGCCAGCTGGGTGGCCAGGTCCGCTTCGTTCTGCGCCAGGCACAGCACCGCCACGCGCGGCGATACGGTGTACGTATTGCGCTCGCCGGTGGGACCGGCCAGCGTGATGGTGCGGCCGGACGGCGAGGCGGCATGGAAACGGTCGCACAGTTCGCCCAGGCCCGGCATCGTGTTCGCCCACTCGCTCAGTGCCGTCCACGCCGCCGCCGCCTCCCTGGCCAGCAGCGGACCGCTTTCCGAGGCGCGTTGCAGATCCTCGGCACGCAGCGCCTGTACCAGGCCGTCCTGCGGACAGACCGACAGCAGCCGGTGCAGGTACAGCGGGCCGCCCGCCTTCGGACCGGTGCCGGACAGCCCTTCGCCGCCGAACGGCTGCACGCCCACCACCGCGCCCACGATATTGCGGTTCACATACAGATTGCCGACGTGCGCGCGCCGCACGATGCGGTCGATGGTTTCGTCGATACGGGTGTGCACGCCCATGGTCAGACCATAGCCGGTGCCATTGACGTCGTCGAGCAGCGCATCGAGCTGCGGGCGGGCAAAGCGCACCACGTGCAGCACCGGGCCGAACACCTCGCGCTTCAGTTCGTGCAGGCTGTCCAGCTCGATCAGCGTCGGCGGCACGAAGGTGCCATTGCGGCAAGCCGGCGACTGCGCCGCTTCCGCATCGACCTGATGCACGCGCCGGCCCTTGGCCCGCATCGCCTCGATATGGCCGACGATGCCGGCGCGCGCCTCCTCGTCGATCACCGGACCCACGTCGGTGGACAGCCGGTCGGGATTGCCCATGGTCAGCTCGGCCATCGCGCCCTTGAGCATTTCCAGCACGCGGTCGGCCACATCCTCCTGCAGGCACAGCACGCGCAGCGCCGAGCAACGCTGGCCGGCCGAATCGAAGGCGGACGACACCACGTCCGCGACCACCTGCTCGGCCAGCGCCGACGAATCGACGATCATCGCGTTCTGTCCGCCCGTTTCCGCGATCAGCGGCACCGGACGGCCAGCGGCGTCCAGGCGCCCCGCCAGATTGCGTTGCAGGATCCGCGCGACTTCGGTGGAGCCGGTGAACATCACCCCCTTGACGCGGGTATCGCCGACCAGCGCCGCACCGACCGTCTCGCCGCGTCCGGGCAGCAGCTGCACCGCCCCCGCGGGAATGCCGGCCTCGCGCAGCAGGCGCACCGTCTGCGCGGCGATCAGCGGGGTCTGCTCGGCCGGCTTGGCCAGCACCGTGTTGCCCGCGGCGAGCGCCGCGGCGACCTGTCCGGTGAAGATGGCCAGCGGGAAATTCCACGGGCTGATGCAGACCACCGGGCCCAGCGGCCGGTGCGTGTCGTTGGAGAAGCGCTCGCGCACCTGCACCGCGTAGTAGCGCAGGAAGTCCACCGCCTCGCGCACTTCCGCGATCGCGTTCGAGAAGGTCTTGCCCGCCTCGCGCATGATCACGCCCATCAGCGGCTGCATCTGTGCTTCCATCAGGTCGGCGGCGCGCTCCAGCGCCGCGGCGCGGTCCTCCGGCATGGTGGCCTGCCAGATTGGCGCGGCATTGACGGCCTCCTGCAGCGCGGCCTCGACGTCGGCGGCACTGGCTTCGGTCACGTGGCCGACGATGTCGCGATGGTCGGCGGGATTGCGCACCGGGGCGGTCTCGCCGCCGCCGGGCGCTTCGCTGCCCAGCAGCGGACCAGCCGTCAGCACTTCGCTGGTGCCGTGCAGCAGCGCCGAGGACAGCGAAGCGAGGCGATGCTCGTTGGACAGATCGAGGCCGGCGGAATTGGCGCGCTTGTCGCCGTACAGGTGGCGCGGCTGCGGAATGCGCGGATGCGGCAGGCCCAGTTCGCCCTCGTCCCGGTGCAACCGTTCGATCTGCATCACCGGGTCGGCCACCAGCTCGTCCAGCGACACGGTGTCGTCGGCAATGCGGTTGACGAAGGAGGTATTGGCGCCGTTCTCCAGCAGCCGGCGCACCAGGTAGGCCAGCAGCGTCTCGTGCGTGCCGACCGGCGCGTAGATGCGGCAGGGCCGATTCAGCTTGCCGTCCGCCACCGGGCCGACCACCTGCTCGTACAGCGGCTCGCCCATGCCGTGCAGGCACTGGAATTCGTACTGGCCGGGGTAATAGCTGTGACCGGCGATCTGGTAGATCGCCGACATGGTGTGCGCGTTGTGCGTGGCGAACTGCGGGTAGATCGCGTCGGGCGCCGCCAGCAGCTTGCGCGCGCAGGCGACGTACGACACATCGGTGTAGACCTTGCGCGTATAGACCGGATACCCCTCCAGGCCGTCGATCTGCGCACGCTTGATTTCGCTGTCCCAGTAGGCGCCCTTGACCAGGCGGATCATCAGGCGATGGCGGCTGCGGCGCGCCAGGTCGATCACGTAGTCGATCACGAACGGGCAGCGCTTCTGGTAGGCCTGCACGACGAAGCCAATGCCGTTCCAGCCGGCCAGTTCCGGTTCGAAACAGAGCCGCTCCAGCAGGTCCAGCGAGATTTCCAGGCGATCCGCTTCCTCGGCATCGATATTGATGCCGATGTCGACCTCGCGCGCCAGCAGCGTCAGCGACTTGAGCCGCTCGTACAGCTCGCCGATGACGCGCTCGTGCTGCGCGCGGCTGTAGCGCGGATGCAGTGCGGACAGCTTGATCGAGATGCCCGGCCCTTCGTAGATGCCGCGGCCGCGCGAGGCCTGGCCGATCGCACGGATGGCCTGCTCGTAGGACGCCAGGTAGCGCTGCGCATCGGCCTCCGTCATGGCCGCCTCGCCCAGCATGTCGTAGGAGTAGCGGAAGCCCTGCGCCTCGTACTTGCGCGCGTTGGCCAGCGCCTCGGAAATCGTCTCGCCGGTGACGAACTGCTCGCCCATCAGGCGCATCGCCATGTCCACGCCCTTGCGGATCAGCGGCTCGCCGCCCTTGCCGATGATGCGCGTCAGCGCCGTGGTCAGTCCCGCCTCGTTGTGGGTGGAGACCAGCTTGCCCGTCAGCAGCAGGCCCCAGGTCGCCGCATTGACGAACAGCGACGGGCTCTGGCCAAGGTGGGACTGCCAGTTGGCGCCGCTGATCTTGTCGCGGATCAGCGCGTCCCGCGTCGCCTTGTCGGGGATGCGCAGCAGCGCCTCGGCCAGGCACATCAGCGCCACGCCCTCCTGCGAGGACAGCGAGAACTCCTGGATCAGCCCCTGCACCAGCCCTTCGCGGCCGGTGCCCACCTTCTGGTCGCGCAGCTTCTGCGCCAGCTTGCGCGCCATCGCCATCGCGGCGTCGGCCTGCGCCCTGGGCAAGCGCGCCTGCTCCAGCAGCACCGGCACGCATTCGGTCTCGGGCCGGCGGTAGGCGGAGGTAATGGCAGCGCGCAGCACCGACTGCGGCTGCACGCTCTGCGCGAACTCCAGGAACGGTTGGGGCGGGGCGTCAGCCGCCGTTTCCCCCGTCTCGCCGGCCTCGCCGTCGTCGCGCGTCTCCGCGCCAGCGAAGGGCGCCTGCCCCTGCTCGATCTGCTCCAGGTACGAGAAGATCGCCTGCTTGATCAGCCAGTGCGGCGTACGGTCGATCGATTGCGCGGCGCGCTTCAGGCGCTCGCGGGAAGCGTCGTCAAGCTTGACGCCCAGGGTGGTGGCTGCCATGCAGGAATACTCCGGAAGGGAACGGGACGAGCGAGTCCGCATCGCTGCGACCCGCCAGGCTGGCGCGATCTTACTCCCGGGGCAGTCAAAGGTGCAACCAATTGCAACCATGGGGTTAACCCGCCCGCCCAGGGTGCAACCTTACCGATCAGATCCGCAGGGGGTCGATCTCCAGCTGCCAGCGCACCCCTTTCACCTCGGCGGCGACCTGCGGCAAGCGGTCCGTCCAGCCGGACAGGAATCGCTGCAGGGCGGCGCGCGCTCCGCTCTCGATCAGCATCTGCGCGCGCTCCCGTCCGGCGATACGAACCATCGACATCGGCACCGGATCCTGCACGAAGATCTCGCTGCTGCTGCCGTCCTCGTCCTCGGCAAGCAGCGCCCCGGCGGCGCGCAGGAACGCCAGCGCGCGCTCCAGCTCGCGGTGCTCGGCCGTCAGCAAGGCCTGATGGACGAAGGGCGGCAAGCCGGCCTGGCGCCGCTCGCGCAGCTGGGCAGCGGCAAAGCCGTCGTAGTCGTGCCGCAGCAGCGCCTGTAGCGCCGGCGCATCCGGGTAGCGGGTCTGGATCAGTACCTCGCCCGGCAGGCCGGCCCGGCCCGCGCGGCCCGATACCTGCATCAGCGAGGCGAACAGATGTTCCGCGGCGCGAAAGTCATGGCTGAACATCGCGGCGTCGGGATGGACGATGCCCACCAGCGTCACCCGCTGGAAGTCATGCCCTTTGGCGATCATCTGGGTGCCGACCAGGATGTCGACCTCGCCCGCGTGGACCTCGTCGAACATCGCCTGGGCGCTGCCCTTGCGGCGGGTCGAGTCGGCATCGATGCGCGCGATGCGCGCTTGCGGGAAGCGCGCGGCCAGCGCTTCCTCGATTCGTTGCGTGCCCCGTCCGAGCGGGGCGATGTCCACGTTGCCGCAGTCCGGGCAATGATGGGGCACGCGCGCCTCCAGCCCGCAATGATGGCAGCGCAGGCAACGCTCCGGACGGTGCAGCACCAGGTAGGCCGAGCAACGGGAACAGCCCGACAGCCAGCCGCAGCTGTCGCAGGCGATCACCGGCGCGTACCCGCGCCGGTTCAGGAACAGCAGGCTTTGTTCGCCGCGCGCCAGCCGCTGCTCGATGCCCTGCAACAGCGGCGCCGACAGCCCCTCGAACAACTGGCGCTGCCGTTGCCGCTCGTGGTTCAGGTCGATCAGCCGCACCGACGGCAGCACCGCCTGCGCCTGGGCCCGCTCGCGCAGCACCAGCTTGCGGTAGGCGCCCTGCTCCGCACGCCACCAGCTCTCCATCGATGGCGTGGCCGAGCCCAGCACGATCGGGATGCCCAGCTGCTTGGCGCGCCAGACCGCCAGGTCGCGCGCAGAATAGCGCAAGCCCTCCTGCTGCTTGTAGGAGGTATCGTGTTCCTCGTCGACCACGATCAGCTTCAGGCCCGGAAGCGACGCCAGCACCGCCATCCGCGTGCCGAGCACGATCCTCGCCTCGCCCCGGTGCGCGGCAATCCAGTGCAGCGTCCGCTCCTGGTCCGCCATGCCGCTGTGCAGCAGCGCCACCGGCAGGTCGGGAAAGCGCGACGCCACACGCTCGCGCAGCTGGGGTGTCAGGTTGATTTCGGGCACCAGCAGCAGCGCCTGCGCATCGGGCTCGCGCGCCAGCACGGCAGCGATCGCGTGCAGGTACACCTCGGTCTTGCCGCTGCCCGTCACGCCATGCAGCAGGAAGGGCGTGAACGCGCTGGCCTGCGCAATCTGCTCCACGGCAGACCGCTGCTCGTCATTCAGCGGCGGCGGCGTGGTCGGCGTGTCTGCCGACTCGGCTTGCCGGGGAGCGGTGTCCAGCAACGGCCGGTCGATGCCCTGCGCCTGTAGCCATCCCTGCGCCACCCACTCTGCCAGGCGCGCCGGCGCCGCGGTGCACAGGGCACGCGCGTCGTCTTGCGTCAGCGACTCGTTGCGCTCGCTGGCCGCCACAAGCGCCAGCGCCAATGCCCGTACCGAGCGGGCGCGAGCAGGAACGGCGGCGAGCAGCGCGTCGGCGCAGCCAGGCGCCAACCGGTAGCGCTCGGTCCGCGTACGGGCGGCCAGCCGCCCCCAACCTTCCGGATCGCGCAGGCCGGGCGGCAGCGCGGGCAGCATCACCTCGCCCAGCCGCCGGTGATAGTAGCTGGCGGCAAAGCGCATCATCGCCAGCCATTGTGCCGACAGCGGTCGCAGCCAGCCGGCGCGCGCCGAGACCTCGCGCAATTTGTCATGCGGCACGTCGGTGCTGGCGATGCCGCCCAGTACCACTGCCGCCACCGAGCGCCGCCCGAACGGCACCACCGCCAGCTCCCCTGCTCCGGGCGCGGGGCCTGGCGGTGTGCTGTAGTCGAACGCGTCGTCGGCCGGCGTGTCGAGCGCAACCCGTACCAGTCCGGCGGCCCCCGCTGCGCCTGCGGCGGGGTCGCCAGACTTCATTAGGGTGCCGGAGACGGGCGCGGCGGCCGGATGGGACATGGTGGATCGACGCGTTGCTACGGGAAAGGATCGGTGCGGACGGGAAGCAGGCGCGCCGGCAAGAGCAACGGGGATGCGCCAGTCAGGTGAAGGACAAGGCTCTCGCACCGCAGCAAGAACTTAAAGTAAAACTTGAAATGCCGGCCTAAGTCGATGATACAGGAGGGGTTTTCCCGCCTCTCCACAGCGGCTGTGGATAACTTTGTTGAAAACTTGCCTCCGCTGCCCGGAAAGGCGCGTGCCACAAGGGTTTGCGGGCAATCCACGCCTCTGGGTCAAACTCTACAAAGCCAGAAAAATCAAACACTTAGCTGCTGGGCGCCAAGCCGGTGCCGGGGCCGGCGGTCGTGCAGTGCGGCAAGCCCATCTTTGTGCATAAGTCAAGCCTTGACAGCGCAAAATCAGCCACACACACGCACAGTCCTGCACCACGATGTAGCGACGCACGCACTTCCCAGCACTGCGGCGAGCCCCGCTTACCGTTGGCCGTGGCGTAGCCGCCGACTGTAGCCGTGCACCTCGTCCACCAGGACTTCCACGCTGGCGGGCGGCGTGAATTGCGAGATGCCGTGGCCAAGATTGAACACATGCCCGTCGCTGCCCCCGCCCGCGGCGTAGTCGTCCAGAACCCGGCGTACCTGCTCGCGGATCGCCTGCTCGGGCGCGAACAGCACGCTCGGATCCAGGTTACCCTGCAGCGCGACCTTGCCAGCCGTGCGCCGGCGCGCCGAGGCCAGATTGACGGTCCAGTCCAGACCCACGGCGTCCGCGCCGATGCCGGCAATCTGCTCCAGCCACAGTCCACCGCCCTTGGTGAAAACGATGACCGGCACCGTCTCGCCATCGCGCTGCCGTTGCAGGCGCCCAACCACGCGCGCCAGGTAATCGAGGGAGAACGTCTGGTAGATGCCGTCGGCCAGCGTGCCGCCCCAGGTATCGAACAGCATCACTGCCTGCGCGCCCGCCTCGATCTGCGCATTCAGATAGTGGGTGACGGCCTGTGCGTTGATGTCCAGGATCCGGTGCATCAGGTCGGGCCGGCCGTACAGCATTGCCTTGACGGTACGGAAGTCGTCCGAACCGCCGCCTTCGACCATATAGCAGGCCAGCGTCCATGGGCTACCGGAGAAGCCGATCAGCGGCACCCGCTGCTTGCCGTCCTGAGACAGCGCGCGCCGGATCTCCGTCACGGCATCGAAGACATATTGCAGGTTCGCCATATCCGGAACCGCCAGCCGCGCCACGTCCGCTTCCGTGCGCAATGGATGGGCGAAGCGCGGACCCTCGCCCTGCGCAAAGGACAACCCGAGCCCCATGGCATCCGGCACCGTCAGGATGTCGGAGAACAGGATGGCCGCATCGAGGGGAAAGCGGTCCAGCGGCTGCAACGTGACTTCGGTCGCAAACGCCGGATTCTTGGCCAGACCCAGAAAGCTGCCGGCCCGCGCACGGGTCGCATTGTATTCCGGGAGGTAGCGGCCCGCCTGGCGCATCAGCCACAGCGGGGTGTACTCGGTCGGCTGCCGGCGCAGTGCGCGCAGGAAAGTATCGTTCTGCAGTGCGGTCATGGTCATCCCTCGTCAGCCCGCCATTCTACGGGATGACCGTGCCGAAAATCCCGCGGCGCGCTACTCCTCCTCGATCAGCGCGGCAAAGGCTTGCCCCGCGCGGCGCATCCATTCCCGCGCGCGCGTCGAGTGCGGCTGAAGACGGGCAAAGCCGTGCGTCATGCCGCCCGCCTCGATGGTGACCACCGGCGCGCCTTCGCGAACCAGGTGGTCGGCGTAGGCCAGTCCGTCGTCGCGCAGCACGTCGTGCGCCGCCACCACGACCACGCTGGCAGGGGGCATGCCCTGGCGCTCGCCGTCCGCGGGCGGCGCCATCAGATGCAGGAGCGGATCCTGCAGCGCCTGCTCGGCGGCCAGCCGTTCCTTGCCCGCGTACTGCGTCCAATACCAGGCCATCTCGTCGCGGGTCAGCCCTGGGCCGTCCGCGAACGCGCGATAGCTCTCGGTCGACATGCGCGGGGAAGCAACGGGGTAGACCAGCAGTTGTGCAGCCACCCGCGCGGTCTGGCCGGCGTTGGCCCGCCGTGCGGCCTGCGCCGCCAGGTGTCCGCCGGCGCTGTCCCCGCCCACGGCGAGGAACCCGGTGTCGAGGCCCAGCGCCTCCCGCTGCCCGGCAAACCACAGCAGGGCCTCGAAGGCATCGTCGCATGGCGCCGGGTACGGATGTTCCGGGGCCAGCCGATAGTCCACACTCGCGACGGCGCAACCGGTATCGGCACACAGGTGCGCGGCCACAACACCATGGGTGCGGCGCGAGCCGACTACCCACCCGCCGCCGTGGAAGTAAACGAGCAGGCGCGGTCGTTCGACCTGCCGTGGCCGGAACAGCGTCGCCTCCAGCGTCCGGCCGGGCAAGTCGATCGAAACCTCGTCGGCGTCGACATCGTCGGGATCGGCCGACACGGACAGCGCGGCCACCTCTTCGAAGCGCTGGCGCCGTTGCCCCGCGTCGGCGGGTGACGGCTGCCCGGCATAGCGCTCGGCCAGCGCTTCGTAATAGCGACGGAGTTCAGGATCGATGGCCACGTGCGTTCCGGAATCAGGAAAGGCGCCCAGTGTAACGTTGGGACTGCGGCGCGTGCCAGCGGCGAGGGGAAGGACGCAAGGTTCGGCGCGCAGTGGTTACGGGAACGTTACGGTTCGGCCAGCCTCGCGCGATGCGCGGCTGTGGCCGTCGGCCCCGTTGAAACGCAAAAAGCGTGCGCTTTCGCACCAACTATACGCAATCGGCTGCCGTTTTAGCGACATAACCGGCGATTTCGCTTTCAACTACTTGCAAACCGATACACTTTGTTACTGCCAAGCGGGGAGGTTTTACCTGACAATGCTTTGACAGAACGCCACTCGGCAAGAGACACCGTCCCCGGCCTTCAAGACCGCGACGGCGAGGAAGTTTGACTGACAGGCAAGATGGAATGGCATCGCGCGACAGGATCGCTGATGGCCATGCCTGACATGATCTGCCGGCCGTGACGCAGGAGGTTGTCCTGATGATCGCCCAGCGGCTTGTTCTGACCGAACCCGTTCCTTCGAATTGACCCCTCGAAGGGATTTTCCCGTCCGCGCGGCGCCTCCCCGGCCCGCGCGCTTTTTTTTGTGTTATTGGTTTGAAAGGATACAGCGCGCGTATAAAAAAAGCAGCCGGATTGGCTGCTTTTTTATGCCGCAAGCGGTACTTGCTGCAAAAACGCAACGTACCGGCCGAAGCGCGCCGTCTGGAGCGCTCCGGCGGCCGCCTTACTTCTTCCGGCGCAGACGCGCGATCGCAGCAAGCTGCGCAGCGGCCACCGCCAGTTCGCTTTGCGCACGAGCCAGATCGAGTTCGCTGCTCTGGTTCTGCAGCAGCTCCTCGGCAGCACGCTTGGCTTCCTGTGCCTTGGCTTCGTCCAGGTCGCCACCGCGAATCGCCGTGTCGGCCAGCACCGTCACGTGGCGCGGCTGGACTTCCAGAATGCCGCCGGCAACGAACACAAACTCTTCGCTGCCGTCTTCCTTCTCGATCCGGACCGCACCGGGCTGGATGCGCGTGATCAGCGGCGTGTGGCCCGGCAGAATGCCCAGCTCACCCGACTCGCCCGGCAGCGCCACGAACCTCGCCTGCCCGGAGAAGATCGACGCCTCCGCGCTGACGACGTCTACAAGAATGGTTGCCATGTGAATTCCTTTGTCCAGTGGCTTCGCTACACACGGTGGCGCAGGGAATGCGCCACCGTCGTCTGGCAAGGCTTACTGGAGCTTCTTGGCCTTCTCGAATGCTTCGTCGATCGAGCCCACCATGTAGAACGCCTGCTCCGGCAGGTGATCGCACTCGCCGTCCACCAGCATCTTGAAGCCGCGAATGGTTTCCTTCAGCGGGACGTACTTGCCCGGCGAGCCGGTGAACACTTCCGCGACGTGGAACGGCTGCGACAGGAAACGCTGGATCTTCCGGGCGCGCGCCACGGCCAGCTTGTCTTCCGGCGACAGTTCGTCCATGCCCAGGATCGCGATGATGTCGCGCAGCTCCTTGTAGCGCTGCAGCGTCTGCTGGACGCGGCGGGCCACTTCGTAGTGCTCGGTACCGACGATCTGCGGGTCCAGCTGGCGCGAGGTCGAGTCGAGCGGATCGACGGCCGGGTAGATACCCAGCGCGGCGATGTCACGCGACAGCACGACGGTCGAGTCCAGGTGCAGGAAGGTCGTTGCCGGCGACGGGTCGGTCAAGTCATCGGCAGGCACGTACACGGCCTGGATCGAGGTGATCGAGCCGGTCTTGGTCGACGTGATGCGCTCCTGCAGCTTGCCCATTTCTTCAGCCAGCGTCGGCTGATAGCCCACGGCGGAAGGCATACGGCCCAGCAGTGCCGACACTTCGGTACCGGCCAGCGTGTAGCGGTAGATGTTGTCGACGAAGAACAGGATGTCACGGCCTTCGTCGCGGAAGCGCTCGGCCATGGTCAGGCCGGTCAGCGCGACGCGCAGACGGTTGCCCGGCGGCTCGTTCATCTGGCCGAACACCATGGCCACCTTGTCGAGCACGTTCGAGTCCTTCATTTCGTGGTAGAAGTCGTTGCCCTCACGGGTACGCTCGCCCACCCCTGCGAACACCGACAAGCCGCTGTGCTGCTTGGCGATGTTGTTGATCAGTTCCATCATGTTGACGGTCTTGCCGACGCCGGCGCCACCGAACAGGCCCACCTTGCCGCCCTTGGCGAACGGGCAGACCAGGTCGATCACCTTGATGCCGGTTTCGAGCAGGTCGACCGAAGGCGACAGTTCGTCGAACTTCGGCGCGTGCTGGTGAATCGCCCGCAGTTCGTCCGCGGCGATCGGGCCGGCTTCGTCGATGGGACGGCCCAGCACGTCCATGATGCGGCCCAGCGTGCCGTGGCCGACCGGCACCGAGATCGGCGCGCCGGTGTTCTTCACGCTCATGCCACGGCGCAGGCCGTCGGACGAACCCAGCGCGATGGTACGGACCACGCCGTCACCCAGCTGTTGCTGGACTTCGAAGGTCAGGCCCTTCTCGGCGAACGACGCTTCATTGCCGTCTTCCAGCACCAGCGCGTCGTACACCTTCGGCAGCGCGTCGCGGGGGAACTCGATGTCCACCACGGCGCCAATACACTGCACAATATTTCCGATACTCATTTGTATCTCCGATAGCTTGAATACTTGACGCCCAGTCGCTTAAACGGCTGCTGCACCGCTGACGATTTCCGACAGTTCCTTGGTGATCGCTGCCTGGCGGGTCTTGTTGTAGTCCAGCTGCAGTTCTGCAATCACGTTCTTGGCGTTGTCGGACGCCGCCTTCATGGCCACCATGCGCGCCGACTGCTCGGACGCCATGTTCTCGGCCACGGCCTGGTACACCAGCGCTTCGACGTAACGGACCAGCAGTTCTTCGACTACGGTCTGGGCGTCGGGCTCGTAGATGTAATCCCACGAGTAAGCGCGCTTTTCCTCTTCGGTCTGGCTCAGACGGCTCGCGTCCAGCGGCAGCAGCTGCTCGACCACCGGCTCCTGACGCATGGTGTTGACGAACTTCGTGTACGCCAGGTACACGGCGTCGATCTCGCCATTGGTGAAGGCGTCAAGCTGGACCTTGATTGCGCCGATCAGCTTTTCCAGATGCGGCGTGTCGCCCAGATGCACGACATGCGACACCACCCGGGCGCCAATGCGGCTCAGGAACTGCATGCCCTTGGTGCCGATCGCCGTCGCCTGCACGTCGACATTGCGGTTCTGCATCGAGCGCAGTTCCTGCGTGACCGCACGCAGGATGTTGGTATTCAGACCGCCGCACAGCCCCTTGTCGGTCGTCACCATGATCAGGCCCGCGCGGCGAACGTCGCGCGAGATCATGAACGGGTGACGGAACTCCGGGTTGGCCGCTGCCAGGTGCGCGGCAATATTGCGCACCTTCTCGGCGTACGGACGAGCGCTGCGCATCCGCTCCTGCGCCTTGCGCATCTTGGATGCGGCGACCATTTCCATCGCCTTGGTGATCTTGCGCGTGTTTTGCACGCTCTTGATCTTGGTTCGAATTTCTTTCGTTCCGGCCATATCTTCCTCTCCAGTCGTGCCGAACCGCCCCTGCCTCGTTGCCGTGGCAGCGGCGGCCCGGTCCGTGGAACGACGCGGTTAGAACGCGGCGGACTTCTTGAAATCCTCGATCGCTGCGCGCAGCGCGGCTTCGTCGTCCTTCGACAGATCCTTGGTATCTTCGATGCGGTTGACGAGGTCGGCGAACTTGGTGCGCAGATGGTCGTGCAGGCCCTTCTCAAACGGCAGGATGTCCTTCACGTCCACGTTGTCGAGGTAGCCGTTGTTGGCGGCGTACAGCGACGCGGCCAGCTGCCACACTTGCAGCGGCTGGTACTGCGGCTGCTTCAGCAGCTCGGTCACGCGGCGGCCGCGCTCCAGCTGGCGACGGGTCGCGTCGTCCAGGTCGGAGGCGAACTGCGCGAACGCGGCCAGTTCACGGTACTGCGCCAGGTCGGTACGGATACCGCCGGACAGCTTCTTGACGACCTTGGTCTGGGCGGCACCACCGACGCGCGACACCGAGATACCGGCGTTGATCGCGGGACGGATACCGGCGTTGAACAGGTCGGTTTCCAGGAAGATCTGGCCGTCGGTAATCGAGATCACGTTGGTCGGCACGAACGCGGAAACGTCGCCCGCCTGCGTTTCGATCATCGGCAGCGCGGTCAGCGAACCGGTGCGGCCCTTGACTTCGCCGTTGGTGAACTTCTCGACGTAGTCGGCGTTGACGCGAGCGGCACGCTCGAGCAGGCGCGAGTGCAGGTAGAACACGTCGCCCGGGTAAGCTTCACGGCCCGGCGGGCGGCGCAGCAGCAGCGACACCTGACGGTATGCCCATGCCTGCTTGGTCAGGTCGTCGTAGACGATCAGCGCGTCTTCACCGCGATCGCGGAAGTACTCGCCCATCGTGCAGCCAGCGTAGGCGGCCAGGTACTGCATGGCGGCCGAGTCCGATGCGGCGGCAGCGACGACGATGGTGTATTCCAGCGCGCCGGTTTCTTCCAGCTTGCGCACCACGTTGGCGATCGTCGAAGCCTTTTGGCCGATTGCCACGTAGACGCAGAATACGCCCTTGCCCTTCTGGTTGATGATCGCGTCGACGGCCACGGCGGTCTTGCCGGTCTGGCGGTCGCCGATGATCAGCTCACGCTGGCCACGGCCGATCGGCACCATCGCGTCGATCGACTTCAGGCCGGTCTGCAGCGGCTGGCTGACGGACTGGCGGGCGATCACGCCCGGCGCGACCTTCTCGATCACGTCGGTCAGCTTGGCGTTGATCGGACCCTTGCCGTCGATCGGCTGGCCCAGCGTGTTGACCACGCGGCCCAGCAGTTCCTTGCCGACCGGCACTTCCAGAATGCGGCCGGTGCACTTGACCTGGTCGCCTTCCGAGATGTGCTCGTAGTCGCCCAGCACCACGGCGCCGACGGAGTCGCGCTCGAGGTTCAGTGCCAGACCGAAGGTATTGCCGGGAAATTCCAGCATCTCGCCCTGCATCACGCCGGACAGGCCGTGCACGCGGCAGATGCCGTCGGTCACGGAAATCACCGTGCCGGTGTTGCGCACTTCAGCTTCGGCGCCAAGACCCGAGATGCGGGACTTGATCAGCTCGCTGATTTCTGAGGGGTTCAGTTGCATCTCAATGCTCCTAATTCTTCAATCCGTCGCTGGCGCGCCGTTAAGCGGTCAGCGCGGCTTGCATCGCGGCCAGACGGGCGCGCACCGAGGTGTCGAGCACTTCGTCACCGACCTGGACACGCACGCCGCCGATCAGCGACGGGTCCACCGCCACGGTCGGAACCAGCTTGCGGCCGAACTTGCGTTCGAGAGAGGCCAGCAGGTCCTTGAGCGAGGCGTCCTCGATCGGGAACGCACTGGTGATCTGGACGTCGGCCGAACCTTCGCGCTGGTTCTTCAGCGCGTGGAACTGCTCGGCGATCTCGGGCAGCACGGTCAGACGATCGTTGTCGACCAGCAGCTGCACGAAGCGGCGAGCTTCCTCGCTGACCGGCGACTTCAGCACGGACAGGAAAAGCTCGACCAGCTTGTCGCCGGACACGTTCGGGTCGTCAGCGAGGGCTTGCATCTCGGGCGCAGCCGCGACCAGTCCCATCTCCGACACCAGTTCGGACCATGCACCCAGGTTGCCGGCGCTCGATTCGCTGGCGACGCGGAACAGCGCCTCAGCGTAGGGACGGGCAATGGTTGCGGTTTCTGCCATGTCAGAGCTCAGCCTTCAGTTGATTGAGCAGGTCGGCATGGACCTGCGCGTTCACTTCGCGCTTCAGAATCTGTTCTGCGCCCTTGACGGCCAGCACGGCAACCTGGTCGCGCAGTTCTTCGCGCGCCCGAGTGATCTGCTGATCCGCGTCGGCCTTGGCCTGCGCGATGATGCGCGCGGCCTCTGCCTGGGCGTTCTGCTTGATTTCGTCGGCGACCAGCTGGGCACGCTTCTCCGCGTCGGCGACGCGTTGGGCGCCTTCCGTGCGGGCCTCGGCCAGCGCGGATTCGACGCGCTTGTTGGCCAGTTCGAGCTCGGCCTTGCCCTTTTCGGCTGCCGCCAGTCCGTCAGCGATTTTCCTTGCGCGTTCGTCGAGCGCCTTCACCAGCGGCGGCCAAATGAATTTGGCAACAACCCACCACAGGATGAAGAACACGACCATCTGCGCAAAAAACGTTGCGTTCAGATTCATGGTGTGTTCCTTTCGGTAATAAAACTACGGATAAATGCGCAAAGGCGGCCAGGCTAGTGGCCTGCGCCGCCCGTCAGCATCATGCAGACCGAAAAGATTTACTGGATGACGGCCAGCAGCGGGTTGGCGAACGCGAACAGCATGGCGACACCGACACCGATCAGGAATGCTGCGTCGATCAGACCAGCCAGCAGGAACATCTTGGTTTGCAGCGGGTTCATCAGCTCGGGCTGACGAGCGCACGCTTCAATGTACTTGCCACCCATCAGGGCGATGCCCAGGCAGGCACCGATAGCGCCCAGGCCGATGATGATGCCGATACCGATGGCGGTCAGACCCTGGATGTTGGCGAGAAACTCTTGCATGACGACTCCTTAGATTGAGAGAGACTTGAAACCAAAAAACCAAAAAACGAGAAACTAAACCGGAAATCAGTGCGCGTCGTGCGCCTGGCCCAGGTACACCAGGGTCAGCATCATGAAAATGAATGCCTGCAGCAGCACGACCAGGATGTGGAAGATGGCCCAGGCGGCGCCTGCGAGCACGTGGCCGACGAAACCCAGGGCCGACAGATCGGCGCCGAAGGTCCACATCGAGCCCAGCAGCGCGATCAGCAGGAACACCAGCTCGCCGGCGTACATGTTGCCGAAAAGTCGCATGCCGAGCGACACGGCCTTGGCCAGGAATTCGATGATGTTCAGCACCAGGTTGAACGGGGCCAGGTACCACTTGGCGCCGAACGGCGCGGACAGCAGTTCGTGGGCGAAGCCGCCTGCACCCTTGATCTTCAGGCTGTAGTAGATCATCAGGATCAGCACGGCGAACGACATGCCGAAGGTGCCGTTCAGGTCGGTGGTCGCCACCGCCTTGTGGTGGGGCAGATGCACGCCGAACACGCCCAGCAGCAGGTTCACGCCGTGAACCCAGTCAACCGGGATCAGGTCGATGGCGTTCATCAAGGTAATCCAGCAGAACACCATCAGCGCCAGCGGAGCGATCCACGAGCGGTCGCCGTGGATGATGCCCTTGGCCTGGTCGTCGACCATCTCGACGACCATTTCGACGAAGGCCTGGAAGCGGCCCGGCACGCCGGGGGTGACACGACGGGCGGCCATGTACAGGAACAGCACGACCAGCGCGCCGCACAGCACCGACCAGAACACCGTGTCGTAGTTCATCACGCTGAAATCGACGACGGAGGCCTGCTTGCCGCCGACGGAATTCAGGTTTTGCAGATGTTCGGCGATATAGCCGGAAGGGGTAAGCGCGTTCTCGGCGCCCTGAGCAGTTGCCATGTCGATTCGAACCGTATATTGCGAAACCTTTGTTACCGTCGCCCTCGCCATGGGGCGCTCGGTATGTTTCTTGCGCCGCCTTCGGCCGAAAGGCCGGTCACCGCAGCGCAAGCTCGTTATTACCGTGTTACTCCGGCGCCGTCACCGTGTGACGCACCAGAATGAAACCTGGGATACCGCCCTGGGCCGCGCGCGCACAGCCGTTGTGCAGCGCCGCCTTCCCTTCGGGCCGCTAGCGAAGCGCCAGCGCGACCCAATACGTCTTCAGTGCAAGCAGGAACGTGACCAGCATCGGCACCCAGCGCAGATCCCGGTACAGCACCACCACCAGCACGAACAGCGCGACGGTGGCGAACACCTTGATCGCCTCGCCAACCACCAGGCCGCCGACGGAGGTGCGTTCCCGCGCCATCCACAGTCGCAACGCGAAGAAGGCGCTCGGCACGAAGCACACCATGCCGCCGAACCAGGCAGACCAGCCGTACGGCCCGGCCTCCGGCCCGAACACCGCCCAGGCTGCCGCGGACAGCAGCGTCACCACAACCTGGATCAGCACCACGCGCCCCGGCGTCATCGTTGACGGCCGCAGGGCGCGCTCCCCGAACATCGATACCGCCTGCTCGCGCGTGATCGGTTCGGCGGCCGGAAAGTCGTCGGCCCGCTCCTCGTCCTGCCAGTCGTCCTGCCAGTCGCTACGTCGCTCGCTGCGGCCCGTTCCGCTGGACCTTTGCTCGCCCGGGTGATTGCTTCCGCCTTGGGTCACTGCCACCCTGCCTCGCTTCCTGTAAACCGGGCTGGCAACATGGTTTCCCGCCCTGATTTCAAACCGCACGATTTTACGGGGAATGCTCTTTGCGAGTCAATCTGCCTTACAGATGCCTTGCACGGCGATGCGGCGCTGACACGCTGCATCGCGCTCACACATCCATAGGGTGGCGGGAAAGGCGCGGGACGACAATGACCTGCCAGGTCATGAGGAGCGGTGCGAGAAAACCCCGCGCCGTGCAGCTCGAGGTCTAGGCGGCCTGCTTGCCGTCGGCGCGCACGCGCAAGCGGTTCAACACCTCGTCCAGCGCGTCGTTGCTGGCGAACTGGATGGTCAGCTGCCCCTTGCCGCGCGCGCCCTGCCGAATCTGCACCGGCATGCCGAGCGCGTCCGACAGTTCTTCCTCCAGACGCGCCACATCGCGCGAGCCGCCGCCGGGCTTCTGCTTCAGCGCCTTGCCGTCCTCGGGCTTGAGCGTGGCAGCCACCAGCTTCTCGGTTTCCCGAACCGACAGCCGCTTGTTGACGATCTGATTGGCAAGGGTGATTTGATGCGCGCCGTCCACCGCGAGCAGCGCGCGGGCATGGCCCATGTCGAGGTCGCCGGCCATCAGCATGGTCTGGACCGGCTGGGCGAGATTGAGCAGCCGCAGCAGATTCGATACGGCGCTGCGCGAACGCCCCACCGCTTCGGCCGCCTGCTCGTGGGTGAAGCTGAATTCGCGGATCAGGCGCTGGATGCCCTGCGCCTCTTCCAGCGGGTTCAGATCCTCGCGCTGGATGTTCTCGATCAGCGCCATCGCGGCGGCAGACTCGTCCGCGACCTCCTTGATCAGCACGGGCACCTTGTCGAGCCCGGCCAGGCGCGAGGCGCGGAAGCGGCGCTCCCCCGCGATGATCTCGTAGCGGTCCGGCTCGGCCACGCGCCGCACCAGGATCGGCTGCATCAGCCCCTGCGCACGGATGCTGGCGGCCAGCTCCTGCAGCGCGCCTTCGTCCATTCGGGAGCGCGGCTGGTATTTGCCCGGCTGCAGCTGGTCCAGTGACAGGACCGTGGGCGCGCCCTCCTGGCGGGCCGCCTCGACGATCTCGGCGGGGCCGCCCAGCAGGGCTTCCAGGCCGCGTCCGAGGCCCTTTTTCTTGACGGCGCTCTTGGCCGCAGCGGGAATCTTGGCAGTGCTCATGCGGTTTCCTTGCTCCTTGACGGCCGGAGGGCTCAGCTCAGTTCGCCCAGGCTGCGCACCCGGGCAATCATTTCGGCACCGAAATCGAGGTAGGCCTTGGCGCCCTTCGATGCGGGGTCGAAGGTGACGCCCGGCATGCCGTACGACGGGGCCTCGGCCAGCCGCACGTTGCGCGGGATCAGCGTCTTGAACACCTTGTCGCCGAAATGCGCCTCCAACTGGGCCGACACCTGCTGTTGCAGCGTTACACGTGGATCAAACATCACACGGAGCAGGCCGATCACCTTCAGGTCGCGGTTCAGGTTGGCATGCACCTGCTTGATGGTGTTGACCAGATCCGACAGGCCTTCCAGCGCGAAGTACTCGCACTGCATCGGCACGATCACACCGTGCGCCGCGCACAGCCCGTTCAGCGTCAACAACGACAGCGACGGCGGGCAATCGATCAGCACGAAATCGTACTCGCTGGCCACTTCCGCCAGCGCGTTGCGCAGGCGCCGTTCGCGCTGGTCGATTTCGACCAGTTCCACTTCCGCCCCCGCCAGCTCGCGGTTCGCGGGCAACACGTCATAGCGGCCTGACTCCGAACGCTGGCGCGCCTGCGCCACCGTCGAGAATCCGACCAGCACCTGATAGACGCTATGTTCCAGCGACTGCTTGTCGATACCGGAACCCATCGAGGCGTTGCCTTGCGGATCGAGATCGACCAGCAGCACGCGCTGGCCCTGCGCGGCCAGCCCGGCGGCGAGGTTCACCGTCGTGGTGGTCTTCCCTACCCCGCCCTTCTGGTTTGCGATCACGAATACCTTTGCCATTCTCTCCGCCGCTCCTCGCTGTCGTTCGACTGCCGGTTTCCGCCGGCCAGCCCTGCTCCCCTGCCCTGTCTTCGATGCCTTGCTGCGTCAGGGACCATCGCGCCGCTTCAGCACCACGAGGTGTCGCTCGGCGTCCAGTCCGGGCACGGTGATCCTGGGTACGGCCTCCAGTTCCCACTGGTCCTCCAGTCCAGCCTGCGCCATGCGCTCCAGCTCGGCGTGCGGGTACACTCCCTTCATCGCCACCAGGCGGCCACCGGGTGCCAGCAGATGGCCGGACAGCCGGATAAAGTCGCCGAGTTCGGCGAAGGCGCGCGAGGTGATCACGGCATAGCCGCATGCATCCTCCAGCTTCTCCACCGGCCCCCAGTGCGCGGCCGCGTTGGTCAGCCGCAACTGCGCCCTGCATTGCGTCAGAAAGGCGGTCTTTTTCTGCACGATGTCCACCATCAGCACGCTGAGCGAGGGCTCGGCAATAGCCAGCGGCAGGCCTGGCATGCCGCCGCCCGAGCCGACGTCCAGCACCCGGGCCCTTGCCCCTTCGGCCACGCGCCCATCCCGCGCGTTCTGCGCGAGCACCGGCACGGCGGCCAGCGAGTCGAGCAGATGGTGGCTCAACATCTCGTCGGGATTGCGGATCGCCGTCAGGTTATAGGTGGCATTCCATTTGCGCAGCAAGCCGAGATAGGCGAGCAGCGTCTCGACCTGGGCGGCGGCCAGGTTCAATCCCAGCGCTTCCAGTCCGGCTTCCAGGCGCCGACGCTGGCCTGCCTCATCGACCGCTTGTTGTCGGTACCCGGCCACTCAGGCAGCCTCCAGCCCGTTACCGGCCTTGGCCCGGCCCAGCCCCTTCTTCTTCAGGTGTACCAGCAGCAGCGAGATCGCCGCCGGGGTCACCCCCGAGATACGCGATGCCTGGCCCAGCGTCTGCGGGCGATGCTGGTTCAGCTTCTGGCTGACTTCGAAACCCAGGCCACGGACTTCCGTGTAATCCAGGTCTTCCGGCAACCGGGTCGATTCGTTTGCTTCCAGCTTGCCGACCTCGGCAGCCTGGCGAGCGATATAGCCGTGGTACTTGATGCCGATCTCGATCTGCTCGCGGATCTGCCCGGCCTGCAGGGGATCGTCCGCGAGCGCCGTCTCGGGCGCATAGCGCCCGCCCTGCACTGCCACCAGATCCTCGTAGCCGACGCCCGGTCGGCGCAGCAGATCGGCCAGGCTGTACTCGCGCTCGATCGCTTTGCCCAGCAGGGGCACGGCATCTTCCGGCGGCAACAGGGACGGGTTGACCCAGGTGCTGCGCAGCCGTTCTGTTTCACGTGAAACAGCGTCCCGCTTGCGGTTGAACGCTTCCCAGCGGGCGTCGTCGACTACACCCAGCTCCCGACCCACTTCCGTCAGTCGCATGTCCGCATTGTCCTCGCGCAGGCTCAGCCGGAACTCGGCGCGGCTCGTGAACATGCGGTACGGCTCGGTCACGCCGCGGGTAATCAGGTCGTCGACCAGCACGCCAAGGTACGCCTGGTCCCGGCGCGGCGCCCACGCGTCGCGTTCCTGTGCATACAGTCCCGCGTTGATACCGGCCAGCAACCCCTGGGCCGCGGCTTCCTCGTATCCGGTGGTGCCGTTGATCTGGCCGGCGAAAAACAGCCCGCCGATGGCCTTGCTCTCCAGCGACGACTTCAGCGCGCGCGGATCGAAGTAGTCGTACTCGATGGCGTAGCCCGGCCGCAGGATATGGGCGTTCTCCAGGCCTCGAATCGAATGCACCAGGTTCAGCTGCACATCGAAGGGCAAGCTCGTCGAGATGCCGTTCGGGTAGAACTCGTTGGTCGTCAGCCCCTCTGGCTCCAGGAAAATCTGGTGGCTTTCCTTGCTGGCAAAGCGATGGATCTTGTCCTCGATGCTGGGACAGTAGCGCGGCCCTACCCCTTCGATCACCCCCGTGTACATCGGCGAGCGATCGAGACCGCCTCGGATGATGTCGTGGGTACGGCTGTTGGTATGGGTAATCCAGCACGGCAGCTGCTGGGGATGCTGCTCGGGACGACCAAGGAAGGAGAACACCGGCACCGGATCCAGATCGCCGGGCTGCTCTTCCATCGCCGAAAAGTCGATGGTGCGCCCGTCTATGCGCGGCGGCGTGCCGGTCTTCAGACGGCCCTGCGGCAGCTTCAGTTCCTTGAGCCGCGAGGACAAGGTGACCGCGGCGGGGTCGCCCGCTCGCCCACCTGTGTAGTTGTCCAGACCGACATGGATCTTTCCGTCGAGGAATGTGCCGGCCGTCAGCACGACGGCCCGCGCGCGGAAGCGGATGCCGACCTGGGTCACCGCACCAACCACCCGGTCACCTTCGACCATCAGGTCGTCCACGGCCTGCTGGAACAGCATCAGGTTAGGCTGGTTCTCCAGGCGGGTGCGGATGGCCTTGCGGTAGAGCACTCGGTCGGCCTGGGCGCGTGTCGCCCGCACGGCGGGACCCTTGCTCGAGTTCAGGATCCGGAACTGGATGCCGGCCTCGTCCGTAGCAGCCGCCATGGCGCCGCCGAGGGCATCGACTTCCTTGACGAGATGGCCCTTGCCGATCCCGCCGATCGAAGGATTGCAGCTCATCTGCCCCAGCGTTTCGATGCTATGGGTCAGCAGAAGCGTCTGACATCCCATCCGGGCGGCGGCAAGCGCGGCTTCCGTGCCGGCATGGCCACCGCCGACGACGATGACATCGAATTCTTTCGGGTAAAGCATGGGGGTTACCTCCTCCGGGAGGCAGATGAGGGCAAACAGGGGAAGACCGGATTATACCGGTTATCGTTCCCTGGCTTGGGGGATGCCACCCGCAAATGTTGTTTCACGTGAAACAAGAATTCGCTTACCCATTGTGGTCGCCACTTCTGCCTGGCCTTCCCCCCAAGTCCTGTTTCACGTGAAACAAAAAAAGGGCCGGTCTTGAACCGGCCCCTTCTCCCCCAGGTAGAACCCGGCAGCGACTCAGGCCGCTACCTGGTTCCGCAGATAGTCGCGCACCTTCTGCAGCAGCCGCCCCATATCGCGCTGGACGGTAGCAAAGCCACTGTTGCGCTCCCGTGTCCGCTCATCCATATACAGCGGCCGACGGATCTCGATCTGCAAGCTGTGCCGAGCCTCGGCCGGGCGGCCGATCTGGGCGATCAGCTGCACGCCCTTGTAGGGGTCGTTGCGCGCCACGCTGTAGCCCATATCGCGCAGACCGCTCTCGATCAGGTGGACGAACTCGGGATCGCAGGTGGTGCCATCCCGGTCGCCCAGCACGAAATCGGCGAGCGGGTGCGGACTGACCTTCTTCAGACGCTCGTACGCGTTGTTCGGCATCGAATGCAGATTCAGATGCCACACCGCGCCGAAGCGCCAGTGGCTGTCTTCGACCGCCTTCGCCAGCGCCGCATGGTAGGGACGATAGTAGGTATCGATCCGGTTACGAACTTCGGCGATGGACAGCTTGCGGTCGTAGATTGGCGTAGCGGCGTCGATATTGCGCCATATCAGGCCGAAGCCCAGCCGCGTCTTCTCGCCCGGCGCCAGCGGCTCGGGCCATTGACCGTCCAGCAGGTCCGGATCCAGATCGTCCAGCATCCGGTTCGGATCGATATAGACGCGGGGGAAGTTGGCGGCCACCAGCGTGCCGCCCACCGCCGGTACCGCCTCCCACAGCGCCTCCACATGCGTATCCTCGCCTTCGCGCAGCCGGGTGGCCGGCGCCGCCGCATGGAAGTCCGCCGGGTAATGCGTGCCGCTATGCGGCGAATCGCAGACCAGCGGCAGCGCCTCGCCTTCCGGAAGGCGCAGGACAAAAGGTTCGAAGGCGTTCGGCATGGTTCAGTCCAGGCTGATCTTGGCGGTCTTGGCGACGCGCGAATACCGGGCCATGGCCTGCTCGATCTGCGCCTTGAACTCGTCCGGTGTGGTCGGAACCGGGGTGCCTCCCGATTCGGCGATCTTCTTCTGGAAGTCCGGATTCTGGATCGCCTTGTGCACCGCCTTGTTCAGTCGGTCCACCACTGCCGGGGGCGTACCCGCCGGCGCGACGATACCGAACCAGCCGCCCTCGCCCATGTCCTTGAAGCCGAGTTCGGCATAGGTTGGCACGTCAGGCAGCTGCGGCGAGCGCTTGGCGCCCAGCACCGCCAGCGCGCGCAGGCGGCCACCCTTGACGTGCGGCAGCGTCGACGACAGGTTGTCAGTGATGGCGTTGACCTGGCCCGCGACCGCATCGTTCAGCGCGACACCCGCGCCCTTGTACGGCACATGCAGCAGCTCGATGCCAGCCAGCGACATGAAGTTCTCGATATTCACGTGGCCCAGCGAGCCGGTGCCCGGCGAGGCGAAGCTGTACTTGCCCGGATTGGCCTTGGCCAGCGCGATGAATTCCTTCATGGTCTTGGCCGGCACGCTCGGATGCACCGCGAAGACGCTGGGAATGGCGACCACGTTGCTGATCGGCGCAAAGTCCTTGATGGGGTCGTAGCTCAGCTTCGGGTACACCGCCGGGTTGGAGCCGTGGGTGCTGACGGTGGCCATGCCGATGGTGTAGCCGTCCGGCTTGGCGCGCGCCACTTCACCCATGCCCAGCGAGCCACCCGCGCCACCCTTGTTCTCCACCACGATGGTCTGGCCCAGTTCACGGCCGGCGTACTCGGCGATCAGACGGGCCGACAGGTCGGTCGAACCGCCGGCAGCAAACGGCACCACCAGTCGCAGCGGGCGCGACGGATAGTTGTCGGCAAAGACGGCACCGGCGGGCAGCACGGTGGCGGCAGCGGCGCAGGACAGCAGCAGACGGCGACGAGTGGAAATGGCTCGGGACACGGATCTTTCTCCTTGGTTGTTGTGTAGGTGCGCCGCAGGGCTGCGCAGCTCGGCGGAGGACCCGCTGGGGTACCCCGGCCGAGGCAGCCAGATGCGGCATGCGTCCAGAGTGTCAGCCGTTTACCGGGCGATGACAAACGACTATATTGCACTTTTGCATGACTTAACGTCATCCTCGACCAGCATGCGGCTGCACTCCCCTTCGATGTCCGAACTGCACGCGTTCGCGGCGGCTGCCCGCCTCGGCAGCTTCACGCGCGCCGCCGAACAGCTATGCGTGACGCAGGGTGCGATCAGCCGCGCCATCGCCCGGCTGGAAGCGCATTTCGGCCAGCCGCTGGTGCGGCGTAATGCGCATGGGCTGGTGCTGACGGCGGCGGGAAGGACGCTGCTCGAGGCGGTGCTCGAACCGCTGGCGGCAATCGAAACCGCCAGTGCCGCCCTGCTGGCCGGCGACCGCCAGCATCACCTGACCTTGTCCGCGGTGCCGACGCTGGCCAGTGTGTGGCTGGTACCCCGGCTACCCGACTTTCACAGGAAGCACCCGGATATCCGCATCGACTTCGTGCCCTACCGGCGCGACGAGGACTTTTCCGGCGCGGCGCCGGATGCGGCGCTGCTCGCCGGCTCTGCCACCAGCTGGCCGAATCTGCACGCGGACTACGTGATCGGGAACGAGATGGTGCCGGTATGCCACCCGGAGCGGGCGCGGGCACGCCGGGAGGTCGGCGCCTGGCTGTCGCCGGCGGATCTGCTGTCGGAGCCACTGCTGTATCACAACAATGCGCCGGCCAATTGGCAGCACTGGTTTGAAGCGGCGGGCGTGCCCCATGTGAAACCGGTGCTGGCCCGTGGCTTCGATCAGGTATCGATCCTGGTGCAGGCGGTGAAGGCGGATATGGGCATTGCCGTGCTACAACGTTGCCTGGTGCGCGACGAGATCGAGGCGGGGCGAGTGGCCGCGCCGTTCGATCTGCCCATCCGGCTGACGCGCGGGTACTTTCTCTGTACGCCGCGCGAGCGGCAGCATCATCCGGCGCTCAGCCGGTTCCGCGCGTGGCTGCTGGAAACGGCGGCGCAGGATCCGGACGTGGTCCGGGTTCGCGAAACCGCCATCGATAAACGAGACGAATAGCGGCGGCGCTCCAGATCGCGCCGCTCTTCGTCCCGCAAATGCCAACCGCCGCCGTTTATGCCGCCTTGCGCGACAGGCCCAGATAGGTCTCGATGACGCGAGGATCGGCCGCCAGCTGCTGCGCGGGTCCCGCCATCGCGATCTCGCCGGTTTCGATCACGTAGCCGTAGTCGGCCACCTGCAAGGCGGCGCGGGCGTTCTGTTCGATCAGCAGCGTCGCCACGCCGGTCTGGCGCAGGTTGTTGATGATGTGGAAGATTTCCTTGACGATCAGGGGCGCCAGTCCGAGGCTCGGCTCGTCCAGCATCAGCAGCGCGGGCTTGGCCATCAGCGCCCGCCCCACCGCGAGCATCTGCCGCTCGCCGCCGGACAGCGTACCCGCCTCCTGGCGCGCTCGCTCGCGCAGACGCGGGAACAGCTCCAGCACCACGTCCATCTGGTCCAGGAAGTTCTTCTCGCCGGCCTTCTTGCGCCGGAACGCGCCCAGCCGCAGGTTGTCTTCCACCGACATCGACGCGAACAGCTCCCGCTTTTCTGGCACCAGGCACATGCCGCGCGCCACGCGGCCCTCGACCGGGATGCCGGCGAGATCGTGCCCGAGGTAGGACACCAGGCCGCTCGCCGAGCCGTTGACCGGCAGCGCGCCCATCAGCGCATTGAGCATCGTCGACTTGCCGGCGCCGTTCGGGCCGATCACCGTGACGATGCGGCCCGCCTCGACGCTCAGGCTGGCGCCGTGCACGGCTTCCACCTTGCCATAGCGCACATGCAGATCGCGGACTTCGAGAATGACGCTCATGTTCGGTTCCTGGGGTTCTTATTCCACGCCGCCGAGGTAGGCCTCGAGCACCGCCGGATTCTTCTGCACGTCTTCGGGCACGCCTTCGGCAATGCGGGTGCCGAACTCCATCACCACCAGCCGGTCGGTCAGGTTCATCACGAAGTCCATGTCGTGCTCGACCAGCAGCACGCTCATGCCCTCCGCCCGCAGCTTGCGCAGCAGGTCGGCCAGTGCCTGCTTTTCCTTGTAGCGCAGGCCGGCGGCCGGCTCGTCCAGCAACAGCAGCGCCGGATCGCAGCACAAGGCACGGGCGATTTCCAGGATGCGCTGCTGGCCCAGCGCGAGGCTGCCCGCCTCCATATACATGCAGTCGGCCAGACCGACCCGCTCCAGCTGACGCCGGGCCTCGAACAGCAGCTTGGCTTCCTCGCCGCGATTCATGCGCAGGATCGCCGCCGAGACACCGCCTTGCGGCCGGTAGTCGCCGCGCAGGTGGGCGCCGATGGCGACGTTCTCCAGCACGGTCATGGTGGGCAGCAGATGCACGTGCTGGAAGGTCCGGCCGATGCCGCGCTTGACGATCTCGCGCGATGGCAGGTTGGAGATCACCTCGCCGCGATAGCGGATTTCGCCCCGCGTCAGCGGCAGCACACCGGTAACCAGATTGAAGGTGGTCGACTTGCCAGCCCCGTTCGGCCCGATCAGCCCCACGATCTCGCCCGCATCGACGTGGAAGTCCACATCGTTGACCGCGACCAGCCCGCCGAACTCCTTGCGGGCGGCACGCACGTCCAGGATGCGCTCGCCCGCCTGCGGCTTGCGCCGTACCGGCAGCGGCGCCGCGTCCTCGGGTGCCCGTACCGGCGGACCGCTCGGTACCAGGCGCCGCAGCCAGGGCCAGATGCCATCGCGCGCGTATTGGAGCAGCACCACCAGCAGCACGCCGAAGACGATGATTTCGAAGTTGCCGCTGGCGCCCAGCAGCTTGGGCAGCACGCCCTGCAGCGTGTCCTTGAGGATGGTCAGGATGCCCGCGCCGAGCACCGCGCCCCAGACGTGGCCGACGCCGCCGACCACTGCCATGAACAGATATTCGATGCCGTAGTTCAGCCCGAACGGAGTGGGGTTCACCGCGCGCTGCAGGTGCGCGTACAGGAAGCCGGAGATGCAGGCGAGGATCGCCGCGACCACGAACACCACCACTTTCATCCACGCGGTATTGACGCCCATTGCCTCGGCCATCACGCCGCCGCCCTTCAGTGCGCGGATGGCGCGGCCCGGGCGGGAATCCAGCAGGTTGTGCATGGCAATCACGGCCAGCAGCACCACGCACCAGATCAGGTAGAACATCGAGCGGCCCGACTGCAGTTCGATGCCCAGCAGAGACAGCACCGGGATACCGTTCAGGCCGTCATATTTGCCGAGGAACTCGAGATTGCCGAACAGGAAGAACAGCGACAGCCCCCAGGCGATGGTCGCCAGCGGCAGATAGTGGCCGGACATCCGCATCGTGATCAGGCCGATCACATAGGCGGACGCCATCGTGATGACCAGGCCGACCAGCAGGCCGAACCAGGGCGACAGTCCATACTGCGTGGTCAGGAACGCGGTACTGTAGGCGCCGAGGCCAACGAAGGCCGCCTGCCCGAACGACGTCATCCCGCCCACGCCGGTCAGCAGCACCAGGCCAATGGCGACGATGCTGTAGAGGCCGATGTAGTTGCCCAGCGTGATCCAGAACTCGGGCGTGGGCAGCACCGGCAGCAGGGCCAGCACGGCGACGAAGACGAGCATCAGCACGCGGTTGCGGTTCAGCACCCCTTGCGGGCGCACGGCCGCGGGGCGGCTGGTAGTGGTGGTGGCGTCGGGTTGCATCATTCTTCGTCTTCCACATGTTTGCTGGTCAGCGAACGCCAGAGCAGCACCGGAATGATCAGCGTGAACACGATCACCTCCTTGAAGGCGCTCGCCCAGAACGACGAGTATGACTCGAGCAACCCGACCAGCAGCGCGCCCGCGGCGGCGACCGGATAGCTGACAAGTCCGCCGACGATCGCGCCGACGAAGCCCTTCAGGCCGATCAGGAAACCGGATTCGTAGTAGACCGTGGTCAGCGGCGCGATCAGCACGCCGCACAGCGCCCCCATTGCCGCGGCCAGCGTGAACGAGAGCCGGCCCGCCTGCGTGGTGCCGATGCCGACCAGGCGCGCGCCCAGCCGATTGACCGCGGTGGCGCGCAGTGCCTTGCCGGTCAGGGTACGGTCGAAGTAGAAGTACAGCGCGCCGATCAGCAGCGCGGACACCGCGACGACCCACAGGCTCTGTCCCGAGATCGACAGCGCGCCGACTTCGAAGCGCGCGTCGGAGAACGGCGTGGTGCGCGAGCCTTCGGCGCCGAACATCACCAGCCCGAGGCCGACCAGCGCGAAGTGCACGCCGACGGAAACGATCAGCAGCACCAGCGTGCTGGCCTCGGCCAGCGGCTGGTAGGCGATCCGGTACAGCATCGGACCCATCGGCACCACGATCAGCAGCGTCAGCGCGATCTGGGCCAGCATCGGCATCGCCTGCGCGCCATAGTTCTGCGCCAGCAGATGCACCGCCAGCGGAAACGCCAGGTACTTGCCGGCGAGCACGGCAAGGCGGCGGGCGGCGTCGCGGCGCAGCTCCGCGTTGCGCAGCACGGCGGCCGCATCGTAGAGAAAGGTGAGCACACCCATGGCCAGCAGCAGCCAGGAGGTCTTCGGCGCGTGGCCGGCCTGCATCACGGCCAGCGTCAGCGCGCCAAAGGCGACGAACTCCCCCTGGGGAATGAAGATCACCCGCGTGACCGAAAACACCAGCACCAGGGCCAGTGCCAGCAAGGCGTAGATCGCGCCGGAGGTGATGCCGTCCTGCGCGAGGATGGCGGCAATCGAAAGGTCCATTGTCTGCCCGAGGTGTAGGAATTGGGGCCGGCACGCGGCTGACCGTTCTCGTCCGCCGGCCGTAGGAGGGTCGGTAGATTACGAAATAGTAAACACCTTACGCATAGCGGAAATCCGCGCGAACCCTAGTGCCCGGTCCGAAAACAAAAAAGGCGCATGGCCTGCATGCGCCCGGATCTGGGCTGCGAGGACCGGGCGAATCGGGCGACGGATCGCCTCGGCCCTTCCCGGACTGCAGTCTTCCCTCGTCCTTATTGCCCCAGCAGCTTCCACTTGCCGTCGGCGATCTGCACCATCACGCGCGCGCGGTTGTCCATGCCGAGGTGGTCGGTCGGCGACATCGTGACGATGCCGTGCGACACCGGCAGCTCCCTGGTCTGCTCCAGCGCGTCGCGCAGTGCCTTGCGGAATTCCGGCGTGCCGGGCTGCGCCTTCTTCAGCGCCTCGGGGATGGCGCGCTCCAGCAACAGGCCGGCGTCCCACGCATGGCCGCCGAAGGTCGAGACCTGGCCGCCGAACGTCTTCTCGTAGGCGGTCTTGTACGCCATCGCCGGCTTCTTGACCGGGTTGCTGTCGGGCAGCTGCTCGGCCACCAGCAGCGGACCGGCCGGCAGCAGCGTGCCTTCGCAATCCTTGCCGCAGACCCGCAGGAAGTCGGGGTTGGCGATGCCGTGGGTCTGGTAGACCTTGCCCTTGAAACCGCGCTCCTTCAGTGCCTTGGCGGGCAGCGCGGACGGCGTGCCGGAGCCGGCGATCAGCACGGCGTCGGCATTGCTCGCCATGATCTTCAGCACCTGGCCGGTTACCGAGGTATCGGTGCGGGCGAAGCGCTCCTGCGCGACCATCTTGATCTGGCGCGGCCCGGCGACCTTGGTGAACTCCTGCGCCCAGCTCTCGCCATAGGCGTCGGCGAAGCCGATGAAGGCCACGGTCTTCACCTTGTTGCGGCTCATATGCTCGGCGATCGCCTCGGCCATCAGCGAATCGTTCTGCGGGGTCTTGAAGACCCAGGCGCGCTTGGCATCCATCGGCTCGATGATGCGGGCGGACGCGGCCATGCTGATCATCGGCGTGCTGCTCTCGGCGACCACGTCGACCATCGCCAGCGAATTGGGCGTGACGGTGGAGCCGACGATTGCGTCGACCTTGTCCTCGGTGATCAGCTTGCGGGTGTTCTTGACCGCGGTGGTGCTGTCGGAGGCGTCGTCGAGCACGATGTACTCGACCTTCTTGCCGCCGATCTCCTTGGGCAGCAGGCCGAAGGTATTGCGCTCCGGGATGCCGAGCGAGGCGGCCGGCCCGGTCGCCGAGACCGTGACCCCGATCTTGACCTGGGCGTGGGCGATGCCGGCGAACAGCGAGGCGGCGGCGAGGGCCAGCAGGCTGGCGCGCTTGAAATTCATCTTGTCTCCTTCGTCTGCAGCGCTCGGGTAGGTCCGCGCGCGGCACGAAGGCCGCGGCTGCCTCTCGTTATTCTGTTGCCGGCTGTCCCGGCGCGGATGGCTGCGGTATCCGGACCGGCTGGTCGCCGCGGCATGTTGCCGTGACCCATTGCCGTGGCTTGTCGCCTGATTCCCCGACCGAGCGGTCGGGAATGCGAACCGAGTCTAACACAGGGCCTTGTGGCGCCAAGGCAGGATTAACCCGCATCGCAACACGGCCGGGTGGGACAGCGCACGATCCTCCGCCCCTCCCAGGACAGTCGAGCGGCCGTTCAACCGACGAAGGCATCCCAGGCGGTCTTCAGGATCAGCGCGCTGACCACGAAGATGAACACCTTGCGCACGAAGGCGCTGCCATGCCGCAGCGCCAGCTTGCTGCCGACCTGGCTGCCGCCGATATTGCCCACCGCCATCACCAGGCCCAGCTCCCACCAGATGTGGCCCTTCGATGCGAGCAGCAGCAGCGCCGCAAGGTTCGTCGCCAGATTGACCAGCTTGGTCGAGGCGGCCGCGTGCAGGAAGTCGTAGCCGAATACCCGCACGAACAGGATCATCAGGAAACTGCCGGTGCCCGGGCCGAAGATGCCGTCATAGAAGCCGATCACCCCGCCTCCCAGCAGCGCGGCCAGCCGCTCGCGGCCGCCGGACAACGCCGGCGCGTGATCCACGCCCAGGTCCTTCTTCGCCACCGTGTAGACCAGCAGCACGCCAAGCACGAAGGGCAGCGCCTTGCGCATTGGCTCGGCGGGCAGCAGCGTCAGCGCATAGGCGCCGGCCATCGAACAGAGGAAGGCGGTCACCACCGCCGGACCGGTTGCGCTCCAGTAGATGCGTACCTGCCTGGCGTAGCGCAGCGCCGCGGTCGAGGTGCCGGCGAAGGAGGCGACCTTGGTGGTGCCGATCAGCGTCGCCGGTGCGTGGTTCGGCAAGGCGGAGAAGATCGCGGGAATCTGGATCAGCCCGCCGCCGCCAGCGACGGCGTCGATCAGGCCAGCCAGAAAGGCCGCGGCGAACAGGAAGACGAATTCCGGCGGAATATCGAAGGAGAACATCGGCAGGCAATTGCGTAAGGGATCGTGAAACAGGGCAGGTGCGGGGCCGTCTCGGGCGAAGGGACTTGCCCGCGCCCGGGCCGCTCGGTGTGCCGGGTCAGCGCAGCACTTTCGCCGCGGGGGCCAGGTCGCGGTGCCACAGGCCGTCCGGCAGCGGCTGGACCATGGCGGCATCGGCGTCATCCGGGGCGGGAGCAAGTGCCGGCGCCAGCAGCAGATGGCGCACGCCATGTGCGCGACACCAGTCGGCCAGCCAGTTGCGGCAGGCGGCAAGCAGCAGCGCCCGATACGCGGGCTCCGCGACGCTCCCGCTCCACCACTCCGCCGCCAGCACGGCCAGGCCGCCCAGATCCAGCCTTGGCAGCAGATGCACCGGCATGCACGCCGACCACGCTCCTCCTGCCTGCGCGAGCAGGCACAGGCCCAGCTCGGGACGGTCGAGCAGACGGCACAACGCCTCGTCGCGGCCGCGCCGGGCGATCGCCGGCAAGGGATGGCGCGCCTGCAGCCAGGCGGCCAGCGCTTCCCGGTCGGCGCGGGTGGCCGCGCGAACGCTGACAGTGGCGTCGGTCATGGCGCGGTCAGGGGAAGCGAGGGAGGGGGCGAGGCGGGAGGCGTCCCCGCCAGGCGGCGAGAAGGAGCCGTCAGGCGAGGCAACGCCGCCGGCGTCGTCCGGAGAGAGCCGGTCGGCAGGGAACCGAGGGATGGGAGCAGGCATGGTGCACCAGAAGGAGGCCTGCATTGTCGCATGCCGCCAATGCGGCCATCGGGGCGCAGCGATCGCAATGTGGCGGATTCCAGACGCAGAGCCGGTCTGGCGTGCCGACCCCTTGCAATGGCGGCGAGGCCAAATAAAAAGGGCGTTGGCGGGTTTCCCGTCAACGCCCTTCCTTTTATTACGCTGCTTCCTCACGGAATGTCCATCGTGGGTGCGCGCTCTCGTCTCCTCGCTTCCGCCTCCAGTTAACCTGCGAAAACCGTGGCTCCAATGTAACGAAGCGGTGCGCGAGGGACAAGCTGGGAAAACCCTAGCCCCAAAAGCGGGCATGTGGGCTGGGGGTCACGCCCCCGGCGCCTGCTCGGCATTGGCGCCGCATGCCCTCTCCCCCGCCAACTCCCCGCCCGAATCAGCGCCGCATCCTCTCCCACAGCGCCTGCAACTCGCCCATGATCCCGCGCCGGAACGTCAGCACGCAGATCACGAAGATGATGCCGGTGACCATGCTGACCGACTCGCCGAGCGAGCCGAACCACTCCACGCCCGTGGTGCGGGCCAGGAAGCTGCCGATGTCGCCCAGCTTGTTTTCCAGCGCGACGATCACGAAGGCGCCGACCAGCGGCCCGGACAGCGTGCCGAGCCCGCCGACCAGCGTCATCAGGATCACCATGCCGGACATCGACCAGTGCACGTCCGTCAGCGTCTCGAAACCCAGCACCAGCGCCTTGATCGAGCCTGCCAGGCCGGACAGCGCGGCGGAGATCACGAAGGCGGTCAACTTGAAGCGGTCGGTGTCATAGCCCAGCGAGATCGCGCGCGGCTCGTTTTCCTTGATCGCCTTCAGGATCTGCCCGAACGGCGAATGCACCGTGCGCACGATCAGCGCGAAGGCCGCGACCAGGATGACCAGCGCCACGTAGTACAGCGTCATGTCGTCCGACAGCGGCACCACGCCGAACAGGTCTCCGCGAGGGATGCCCTGCAGCCCGTCCTCGCCGCCCGTGAACGGCGCCTGCAGGCACAGGAAGAACAGCATCTGCGCCAGCGCCAGCGTGATCATCGAGAAATAGATGCCCTGGCGGCGGATGGCCAGGGCGCCGACCACATAGCCAAGCACCGCACCGGCGCCGGTGCCCAGCAGCAGCCCGACTTCCGGCGTCACGCCCCACTCCTTCATCGCATGGCCTGCCACGTAGCCCGCACCGCCGAAGAAAGCCGCATGTCCGAACGAGAGCAGCCCGGTGTAGCCGATCAGCAGGTTGAACGCGCAGGCAAACAGCGCGAAGCACAGTACCTTGAGCACGAACACCGGGTACGCCCCTGCCACGGGTGCCAGCACCAGCGCGAGCAGCAGCAGGCCATACATCGACAGCGGTACCCATCTGCGCGCACCGCCCTCGCGCCCGGCGGCGCGGCCGTCCGGCCCCGCGCCCGCCATCGTGTTGTCGATCTTGCCGCTTGGCATGTCCATCACTTCTCCCTCCCGAACAGCCCTGCCGGTCGCAGCAGCAGCACGATCACCATGATCAGGAACACCACCGTCGACGACGCCTCGGGATAGAACACCTTGGTGAAGCCCTCGACCACGCCCAGGCCCAGGCCCGTGATGATCGAGCCGAGGATCGACCCCATGCCGCCGATCACCACCACGGCGAAGACGACGATGATCAGGTTCTGCCCCATCAGCGGCGAGATCTGGATCACCGGTGCGGCCAGCACGCCGGCGAACGCCGCCAGTGCCACGCCGAAGCCATAGGTGAGCGTTACCATCAGCGGCACGTTGATGCCGAACGCTTCCACCAGTTTCGGATTCTCGGTACCGGCGCGCAGATAGGCGCCCAGCTTGGTCTTCTCGATCATGTACCAGGTCGCCAGGCACACCACCAGCGACGCGACCACGACCCACGCGCGGTAGTTGGGCAGGATCATGAAGCCGAGGTTCGATGCGCCGGACAGTGCCTCGGGCGGCGAGTACGGCAGGCCGGACACCCCGTAGATCGAACGGAACACGCCCTCGATCACCAGCGTGATGCCCAGCGTCAGCAGCAGCCCGTAGATATGGTCGAGCTTGTAGATCCAGCGCAGCATGGTCTTTTCGATGACCACGCCGATCACGGCCACCACCAGCGGGGCAAGCAGCAGCATCACCCAGTAGTTCAGGCCGGCGTACTCCATGCCCATCCACGCCAGCACCGCGCCGAGCATGAACAGCGCTCCGTGCGCGAAGTTGATGACATTGAGCAGGCCGAAGATCACCGCCAGCCCGAGGCTCAGCATCGCGTAGAAGGCCCCGTTGACGAGCCCCAGCAGCAACTGGGACAACAGGGCCGGCAGGGGAATACCGAAGAGTTCCATCACAGCGGTCCGGCCAGTTGGCGCCGAAGGGACTGCCGCGCGTCAGCCCGCGGGCTGTGCGGCGGTGTCCCCCGGCGCCGGTCGTTGATGGTGCGGCCCGGACCCGCCGCTGCAAGGCGGCGGGCCCCGGCCTCCGTCATTACTTCTTCAGCAGCGAGCACTTCGATTCCGCCGGCGTGGTGAACGCCTGGTCGCCCGGAATCGTCGCGACCACCTTCAGGTAGTCCCACGGCTTCTTCGACTCTTTGGCCGTCTTCACCTGCATCAGGTACATGTCATGCACGAAGCGGCCGTCGGCGCGGATCTGGCCCTTGGCGTAGAAGTCGTTGATCTGCATCTTCTTCAGCTCGGCCATCACCTTGTCCGGATCGTCGGTCTTGGCCGTCTCGACCGCCTTCAGATAGGTGCGGATCGCCGAGTAATCGGCCGCCTGCAGGCTGCTCGGCATCTTCTTGTTCTTCTCGAAGAAGCGCGTGGCGAACTTGCGCGTCTCGTCGTTCATGTCCCAGTACCAGCTGTCGGTCATCAGGAGGCCTTCGGTGTTGCGCAGTCCGAGGCTGTGCACATCGTTGATGAACATCAGCAGGCCGGCGATCTTCATCGAGTTGGTGATGCCGAACTCCTTGGCCGCCTTGATCGAATTGATGGTGTCGCCGCCGGCATTGGCCAGCCCCAGGATCTGCGCCTTCGACGCCTGTGCCTGCAGCAGGAACGACGAGAAGTCCGACGCCGACAGCGGATGGCGGACCTGGCCGACAACCTGGCCACCATTGGCCTTGACCACTGCCGAGGTATCGTTCTCCAGCGAATGGCCGAAGGCGTAGTCCGCGGTCAGGAAGAACCACGACTTGCCGCCCTGCTTGACCACCGCGCTGCCGGTGCCCTTGGCCAGTGCCACCGTGTCATAGGCGTAGTGCACCGTGTACGGCGAGCATTCCTCGTTGGTCAGCCGCGCCGTGCCCGCGCCGATGTTGATATAGACGCGCTTCTTTTCCTGCGCGACCTTGTTCATCGCCAGCGCGGTGCCGGAGTTGGTGCCGCCCAGCAGCATGTCCAGGCCCGCCTGGTCCATCCATTCGCGCGCCTTCGAGGCGGCGATGTCGGCCTTGTTCTGGTGGTCCCCCGACAGGATTTCGATCGGCTTGCCCAGCACCTTGCCGCCCGCATCCTCGACCGCCATGCGCACGGCTTCCAGACCCGCCTTGCCGTCGATATCCGCATAGAGGCTCGACATGTCGGTGATGAAGCCGATCTTGACCGAATCGCCCGACACCTGGGCGCTTGCGGCGCCAGCCATCATCCCCGTGACGAGAGCCGCCGTGGCGGCAGCAAGCCGTTTCCTGTTCATTTTCCCTGTCTCCTGAATTGCGGCGGCATCGCGGCCGCCCGTACCTGCCGCCTGCCCGCTTTTTGGCAGCGAGCGCGACGGACTGCCTTGCCGACCGGGCGCTTTGCGCTATACGCCCAGCAGTTCGTGCAACACCGGCATCTTTGGCTGCAGCTCGCTCGCCGCGAAGCGTTCGACGATGGTGCCGTGCTCCATCACATAGAAGCGGTCCGCCAGCGGCGCGGCGAAGCGGAAGTTCTGCTCCACCATGACCACCGTGTAGCCCTTCTTCTTCAGCGTCAGGATCATCCGTGCGAGCGCCTGCACGATGACAGGCGCCAGTCCTTCCGAAATCTCGTCGAGCAGCAGCAGGTTGGCGCCGGTGCGCAGGATGCGCGCGACCGCCAGCATCTGCTGCTCGCCGCCCGAGAGCCGCGTGCCCTGGCTGTTGCGGCGCTCCGCGAGGTTCGGGAACATCTGGTAGATCTCGTCCTCGCTCATGCTGTTGCTGTCGGACGTGCCCTTCAGGCGCGGCGGCAGCAGCAGGTTCTCCTCGCATGACAGGCTGGAGAAGATGCCGCGTTCCTCCGGGCAATAGCCGATGCCGTAGTGCGCGATCTTGTGGGTGGGCAGATGAATGGTCTCGTTGCCGTTGATCCGGATCGAGCCCTTGCGCGTGCCGGTCAGCCCCATGATCGCGCGCAGCGTGGTGGTGCGGCCGGCGCCGTTGCGGCCCAGCAGCGTGACCACCTCGCCATGCTGCACGGTCAGGTCCACGCCGTGCAGGATGTGCGATTCGCCGTACCAGGCCTGCAACCCGCGGATATCCAGCGCCGGCACTGCATCGTTGTGTTGGTTCGCCATCGTGCCGTTCCTCTCCTCAGTGGGCGCCCTGCAGTTCGGCCTCGACCGTGCCCATGTAGGCCTCCATCACGCGCGGGTCGCGCGACACATCGGCATACGGACCCTCGGCGAGAATCGCGCCACGCTGCAGCACCGTGATGGTGTCGGCGATCGACGAGACCACGTTCATGTTGTGCTCCACCATCAGGATGGTGCGACCCTTCGACACCTCGCGGATCAGCTCGGTCACGCGATCGACATCCTCGTGGCCCATGCCCTGCGTCGGTTCGTCGAGCAGCATCAGCTCCGGCTCCATCGCCAGCGTCGTGGCGATCTCCAGCGCGCGCTTGCGCCCGTAAGGAAGATTGACGGTCACCGTATCGGCGAAGGACGACAGTCCTACCTGGTCCAGCAACTCCATTGCGCGGCGATCGAGCACCGTCAACGAGCGTTCGCTGCGCCAGAAATGGAACGACGTGCCCAGGCTGCGCTGCAGGCCGATGCGCACGTTCTCCAGCACCGTCAGGTGCGGAAAGACTGCGGAAATCTGGAACGAACGGATGATGCCGCGCCGGGCGATCTGCGCCGGCTTCTCGCGGGTGATATCGATGCCGTTGAACAGGATAGAGCCGGTGGTCGGCTCGAGGAATTTGGTCAGCAGATTGAAGCAGGTCGTCTTGCCCGCGCCATTCGGGCCGATCAGCGCATGGATCGAGCCGCGCCGCACCCGAAGGTTAACGTCGCTTACCGCGGTAAACCCCTTGAATTCCTTCGTGAGGTTGCGCGTCTCCAGGATGATGTCCTGCTGATTCATTGTCTCCTGCCCGTCCTCTGCGAGGGCGTGCCGGCGGATAGCCGGGCGTCGCCCAAGGGTTGCAACCCGCTCGCGCCACGGTGACAAGGCGCTCGCTGCGTGGTGGTGCCACTTCTGATTTTTTGCGCGCGACGACAGCGACAGCCGGATGCGCATGTGAGCGCTGCATCACGGCTGTCAGGCGTCTATTGTGTGCACCTGCTGCGTTGCAAAACATCGGGGTTTGCACTGACCGCCACTTTGGTGCGTGCGAGGCTGTGCCGATGATCGAAGAGTCTTTTCGCGCTGGTCCGTCGCGCGAACGCGCAACTCGACACCGAGGTCATTTTCTTCTCATGTGCGGTAGCTCACCGTCCGCGGGCATCGCGCCCCATCTCCTGCCCAGATCGGCTACTGGAACTCCACAACCGAATAAAAAAGCGCAAAATATGGCACACGGGCGCGAACCCCTCGATACATTGGACAGGTAGAACCGATATGGACATCCGCTACATCGGCCAGCGCGTGCGAGCACGGCGTGAAGAAATCGGCCTGACGCAAGAGCGGCTCGCAAGACTCTCTCAGCTATCGAGGGAAACCGTGCAACGACTAGAAGCAGGGACTTTGAAAGACCTTGGTTTTCAGCGCGTGGGCAGGCTTTTGCGCGTGCTCGGTCTGGACTTCGACAGCCTCTCTCTCGAGCAGAGGAAGCGCAAGCATGGTCTTTGGATGGCCGCGCAAACTGCCAGCGTCAGCTACCGGGGAACCCTCTCCCCGGAGATGCTGGAAGAAGCGCTGACGACTGGCAACGTTCCCTCGGGATTCGAGCCGCACATAGGACACCTGCTGGACGAAGCTCCTGTGGAAGTTCTGGTCATGGCAGTGGAAGAGACGGCAGCGAATGAATCGCTGCCACCCGCGATGGTGTGGAAACAGGTATCGCGACTGGCAGCCGACTTCGCCACAACCAGACGAGAACTATGGGCGTGACGGAGGCAGACCTCCCCGGGGGCCCCTGGCGGGTCCTCTTCGGCCATGCGCTTCGCCTGCTGGAGCAAGTAGAAACGTTCGGCGGACGCAAGCCGTTCTTCACGTTCGGCGGAGGGACGGTTCTGATGCTCCGATACAACCATCGGTTGAGCAAGGACATCGACCTGTTCGTGCCCGATCCGCAATACCTCGGCTTCGTGACCCCCCGCCTCAGCGATATGGCCGACCAGCTACGAATTGGCCCATCGTCTCGACATGTCGCGACAAGCCGCCGAACAGCATGCGGCAGCGATCGGGAGTGCGCTGCAAGAAGCCGATGTCGCCACCGGCGACTATCGCGGCGCGCTGGTCCATGGCACGGACCACCACATCGTTCAGGCCACCGAACAGGGCACGGTCATCGTTCACGAGAGGTTTCGGCTCCCCTCGGTAGTGCGCGGCATAGTGCCCGGGAACATCGTCGTCCGTTTGCGTTACTGCAACGGGACCGCAAGCATCGTCAACAGTGAACGTGAAGGCGGGCCGGGACAATAGCTGCTGCATTAGCCGGCTCCAGCACGCCAATCCTCGCGGATCATGTCGCTCGCCCGCTCCGCGATCATGATGGTTGGCGAATTGGTATTGCCCGAAGTGATCACCGGCATCACCGACGCATCGACCACGCGCAAGCCTTCGACGCCAATCACACGCAGCCGCTCGTCGACCACGGCCTGCGGATCGTCGGCCTTGCCCATGCGGCACGTGCCCACGGGATGGAAGATGGTAGTGCCGATGTCGCCGGCAGCCTGTGCCAGCGCCTCGTCGCTGTCCACGCCCGGACCCGGCAGCCACTCCTGCGGGCGATATGGCGCCAGCGCCGGCGCGGCGACGATCCGGCGTGTCAGGCGCAGGGAATCGGCAGCGACCTTGCGGTCCTCGTCCGTCGCGAGGTAGTTCGGTGCGATCACGGGCGGCTGGCGGAAGTCGGGCTGGTCGATATGCACGCTGCCGCGCGAGGTCGGGCGCAGGTTGCAGACGCTGGCGGTGAAGGCGTTGAAGCTGTGCAGGGGATCGCCGAACTTGTCCAGCGATAGCGGCTGCACGTGATACTCGACGTTGGGTCGCTCGTGCTCGTCGCTGGAACGCGCGAACGCGCCCAGCTGGGACGGCGCCATGCTCATGGGCCCGCTCTGGTTCAGCGCGTATTGCAGGCCGATACCGAGCTTGCCCCACCAGCGCGCCACGCGCGTGTTGAGCGTGCGCACGCCATCGACCTTGACGATCATGCGCAGCTGCAGGTGATCCTGCAGATTCTCGCCCACGCCGGGCAGCGCCTGACGCACCGGGATGCCGAGTGCCTGCAGACGCCACGGCTGACCGATGCCGCTGAGCTCCAGCAGCTGCGGCGTGTTGATCGCGCCAGCTGCCAGGATGACTTCACGCCGCGCCGCGGCCGTGTGCCGCTGCCCGGCGCCGGTGAATTCGAGGCCGCTGCAGCGCCGGCCTTCGAAGGCCAGCGCTGACACCTGCGCGCCGGTGATCAGGGTCAGGTTCGGCCGCTCCGATGCCTTGCGCAGGAAGGCCTTGGCGGTGTTCCAGCGGATGCCGCGGCGCTGGTTGACTTCGAAGTAGCCGACGCCGAAGTTGTCGCCCCGATTGAAGTCGCCGGTGCGCGGAATGCCGGTCTGCTCGGCGGCATCGATGAAGCGTTCGAGAATGTCCCAGCGCAACCGCTGCGGTTCCACGCGCCACTCGCCGCCGGCGCCGTGGTATTCGCTGGCACCGGCGTGATGATCCTCGCTGCGCTTGAACAACGGCAGCACGTTGTCCCAGCGCCAGCCATCGTCGCCGGTAATGCGCGCCCACTCGTCGTAGTCCTCGCGCTGCCCGCGCATGTAGATCATGCCGTTGATGGACGAGCATCCGCCGAGCACGCGCCCGCGCGGGTAGATCAGCGAGCGCCCGTTCAGGCCGGGTTCGGCCACGGTGCGGTACATCCAGTCCGTGCGAGGGTTGCCGATGCAGTACAGGTAGCCGACCGGAATATGAATCCAGTGATAGTCGTCCTTGCCACCCGCCTCCAGCAGCAGCACGCTGACGTCGCGGTCCTGTGTCAGGCGATTGGCCAGCACGCACCCCGCGGTACCGCCGCCGACGATGATGTAGTCGTATGTCTCCATGTGCCCCTTTTGATGGTGGCTTTCTGTTGCCTTGCCTGGCTTGAGGTTATCCGGCGGCGGGCTGCAGATGCTGCCGCAGCCAGACGCTCAGCGCGTCGAACACCTGGCTTCGCCACGGCTGTGCTTCGTTGAGCAGCTCATGGTACGCCCCTTCGAAGCGGACACACTGGCACAGGTCGGCCGGCGCATTGTCGCAGAAGCGCTGGATGGCGGCAGGATCGACCACACGGTCGGCGCTGCCCGAGAGCACCAGCGTGGGCGCTTCCAGCAGCGGCGCATCGGCCTGGGCGCGGTCCAGCCCAAGGAGGATGCTCTGCAGCAGCCCGGCGGTAACGGTTCGCTGCACCAGCGGATCGCTGCGATAGCGCGCGCTCTGTACCGGGTCGTGCGTGAGGCTCGCGGGATGGATGGGGCTGGGCACACGCAGGTTCGGCGCCAGCGTCAGCAGGATACGGTGCAAGGTCTGGGGCAACCCCGACAGATGCAGGCCGAGCGCCGGCGACGAGAGAATCAGCGCGCGGATCGGCCGCAGGCGCGCGGTGGCCAGACGCGCCGCCAGCAATCCGCCCATGCTGTGGCCGAACAGCAGCGGCAGTTCGGGCCAGCGCTGCACCGTCGCGTCGTAGACCTGCACCAGGTCCTCGAGCAGCGTGTCGGGAGCGGGCGTGACCATGCGGGCGCCGCCGCTGCGGCCGTGGCCGCGATGGTCATAGGCACGCACGCGCAAGCCGAGTGCGAGCAGGGTGCGCACCAGCTCCGGATAGCGTCCGCCGTGCTCGGCCATGCCGTGCACCAGCAGCAGCGTGCCCAGCGGTTCGGCTGCGCTGGCGGGATCCGGCTCCCAGGTACGCACCAGCAGTTCGGTGCCGTCGCGCACACGTTGCCGCGTTTCGACCGGTGGCGGCGCGTCGTGTGCCATGCCCGGCGCGATGGCCGAGGCGTCGGGCTGTGCAATGGTCTGGGTTGACTGGCCGGTCAGCGGCCGGTCCTCGGGATCTGCCAAGCGGGCCTCCTTGCGCGATGCTTCATCGATATTGCCGATGCCATGGCGGTACGCCCTGCACCGTGCCCACCGGTCCAGCCCGTCAACAGCCGTGGCACGCCTGCCCCGCCGCCGCATTCTCGAAATCGGCAAGGATCGGGCAGTCGGGCCGGCCATCGCCGCTGCAGGCCTCCGATAGCTGGCGCAGGGTGTCGCGCATGGCGGCGAGTTCGGCGATGCGGCGGTCCAGTTCGTCGATATGCCGCAGGGTCAGCGCCTTGACGTCGGCACTGGCGCGCTCGCGGTCGTGCCACAGTGCGAGCAGCGCACGTATTTCGTCCAGCGAGAAGCCCAGATTACGGGCGCGCCGCACGAAGCGCAAGGTATGCACCGACTTGTCGTCATAACGCCGGTAACCCCCTTCGCTGCGCGGCGATGCCGGCAGCAGGCCGATCGACTCGTAGTGCCGGATCATCTTGGCCGACACCCCGGACGCCTTTGCCGCTTCCCCGATGTTCATTTCCCCTCCTCCACCATGGCCTGGGCGCCGACGGGCGCAAGCGCCGCGGTCGTGCCCTGCGCCGCGCTGCCCGCCCCGGCCGCCTGTTCCGCACCTTGCGGCCGCCAGCGCCGCAACAGCAGCGCGTTGCCGACCACGCTGACGCTGGAAAAGGCCATCGCGGCGCCTGCCACCACCGGGCTCAACCATCCCGCCGCCGCCAGCGGAATGCCGACCACGTTGTAGATGAACGCCCAGAACAGGTTCTGGCGAATCTTGCGGACGGTGCGGCCGGACACCGCCAGTGCGTCTGCGACCAGGCGCGGGTCGCCGCGCATCAGCGTGATGCCCGCGGCGTGCATTGCCACATCGGTGCCGGTGGACATGGCGATGCCAACGTCGGCGGCCGCCAGTGCCGGGGCGTCGTTGATGCCATCGCCCACCATCGCGACCACGGCGCCGTCGCGGCGCAGCGCTTCGATGCGCGCCGCCTTGTCCTGCGGCAACACCTGCGCCTGCACCTCGTCGATGCCAAGCTCGGCCGCCACGCGCGCGGCCGCGCCCTCGCTGTCGCCGGACAGCATCACGGTGCGGATGCCATGCCGATGCAGGCTGGCGACGGCCTCGCGCGCGCCGGCCTTGATGGCGTCGCCGAATGCGACCAGACCCGCGACTCGCGTCCCTTCCATCACCCAGGAGACGGTACGCCCGGCCTGTTCCAGCTGCACGGCGGCCGCCTCCAGCTGCGGCGGAACGCCATCGCTGCCCTTGTCCGCAGGCACTTGCGCCGAGCGCGCTTGCAGACGCTCGTCGCGCAGCCGCCGGCTTCCCAGTGCCCAGGGCATGCCTTGCACGGTGCCCGAAATGCCGCGTCCGGGCAGCGCGCGCAGTTCCTGCGCCGCAGCCGGCTCCACGCCGGCCTCGGCGGCAGCGCGCAGCACGGCGCGCGCGAGCGGATGTTCGCTACCCGCCTGCAGCGCCGCCAGCGTGGCTAGCAGCGATCGCCGGGCCGGCGTGGCCGCGCCCGACTTGTCGCCGGCCGCACTGTCGGACCAGTTGTCCTCGGCGGAGAGCAGCGCCACCAGTTCGGGCTGGCCGACGGTCAGCGTGCCGGTCTTGTCGAAGGCCACCACGTTGACCCGGTGCGCCACCTCCAGGGCCTCGGCATCCTTGACAAGAATGCCGGCGCGGGCGCCGGCCCCCGTGCCGGCAATGATCGCCGCCGGCGTAGCCAGCCCGAGGGCGCAGGGACAGGCAATCACCAGCACCGCGACCGCATTGAGCAGCGCCGCCTCCCAGTCGCCCGACAGCGCCCCCCAGCCGAGCAGCGTGGCCAGGGCGATCAGCAGGACCACCGGCACGAATACCGCGCTGACCTGGTCCACCAGCCGCTGGATCGGCGCCTTGGCGGCCTGCGCATGCTCGACCATGCGGATGATGCGCGCCAGCACGGTTTCGGCGCCCACTGCGCTGGTGCGGATCACCAGCCGGCCCTCGCCGTTGATGGCGCCGGCCGCGACGCGCGCACCCGGCTGCTTCTCCACCGGGAGGCTTTCGCCGGTCAGCATCGATTCGTCGGCATGGCTGTCGCCCTCGATGACCTCGGCATCCACCGGGATGCGTTCACCGGGCAATACGACCACCTCGTCGCCGACGCGCACCTGGGCCAGCGGTACCGACACTTCCCCTTCCGCCTTGCGCAGCCGCGCGCGGTCCGGACGCAGCGCCGACAGCGCGCGGATCGCTTCCGCGGTCTGGCGCTTGGCTCGCCCTTCGAGCCATTTGCCCAGCCGCACCAGCGTGATCACCACGGCGGCGCTCTCGAAATAGAGGTGGTCGGCGCCCTGTGGATGACGCCACATCAGCCACAACGACAAGCCATAGGCGGCGGACGTGCCTAGCGCGACCAGCAGGTCCATATTGCCGGCGCCGGCCCGTACGGCGCGCCAGCCGGCGCGATAGAAACGCCAGCCGAAAACGAACTGCACCGGGGTTGCCAGCAGCCACTGCCAGAGCGGCGCCAGCATCCAGTGCCCGCCAAACCACTCGATGACCATCGGCGCAAGCAGCGGCAGCGACAGCAGCGCGGGAACCGCGACCGACCAGGGACCGCTCCAGAAGTCGGCGGCCTTGCCCGCCGCAGCCTCTTCGATCGTGCCGTCGGCCACGCCCGCGTCCACCGGCTGCGCGGCGTACCCCGCGCGCTCGACCGCCTGCTGCAGGCGGGCGGCCAGCGCAGCGATATCGCCGTCGTCGACCACGCGCAGATGGGCGCGCTCGCTGGCGAGATTGACCTGGGCGTCGAGCACGCCAGGTACGGCGCGCAGCGCCCTTTCCACCCGGCCGACGCAGGAAGCGCAGGTCATGTCCTGCACCTGCAACTCGATCTCCTTGCGCGGTACGGGGTAACCGGCCTTGTCCACGGCCTCGACGGCGCGCGCCAGCGCGGCGGCGTCGGTCACCGCCAGGGTGGCCTGCTCGGTGGCGAGATTGACGGCGACTCGCTCGACGCCGGGTACGGCACCAAGCGCGTTTTCGACCCGGCGCACGCAGGAGGCGCAGGTCATCCCTTCGACCGGCAAGCGCCATTCATCGGCGGAACCGGCCGGGCTGGCGGCTGGAATTGTGGAAGCGGACATCTGTGGATCCATCCCATGTGACAACGACTGTCACTGGATGATCGACCTTACCATGTTGGGAAGGTCAAGGTCCGCTTGAGCATCGGGAAGCGATGCACCGACGCTTGAGCTTGCCACGATGGCAAGGTTCACAATGCAGGCAATGGGAGGAAAAGGCGGCACCGAGCCGTTGCCCCCTCCCACCTCACACGTCACAGGAGAACATCATGATGTCGTTTCAGGTTGAAGGCATGAGCTGCAACCACTGCGTCGCGGCGATTACCCGCTCCGTGCAGCAGGTGGACCCGTCCGCACGCGTCCATGCCGACGTCGCGGCCAAATCGGTGCAGGTGGAATCGACGGCGGCCGAGCCCTCGGTCCGGGCGGCGATCGAATCGGCCGGATACACCGTCAAGTCGTGATCGCGCCGGGGCCGCAACCGGCCGATGGCAAACCGCCCGCTTTCCCGCACCTGCGCAAGGCAGGACGGGAAGCGGGCGGTTGTCCGGCGCGATCAGCAGGCGCCCGCGGGCGCCCGGTCCGCGTCAGAAGCGGTAGCCGATATTCAGGAAGGTCACGATCGGATCGATCTTGATCTTGGTGTGCGAAATCACCGTCGCACCACCCTGTGCCGAGTTGCGCGTCGTGAACGTGGCCCGCGTATCGAGCGGCAGATAGGACACCGACAGGCCGAGATACCAGCGATCGTTCAGCGCATAGGTCGCGCCGATATTGAACACCGGGTTCCAGGACGCCTTCGCGCTGGCCGTCATCGTGGCGTTGGGGCCGAACTCCCGACGGACAAACTGCTGGTTGGTGATCGTTTCGTCGCTGAACCAGGTGTAGTTCACGCCCAGGCCGATATACGGGCGGAAGCGCGACTTCGGCTCCAGGAAGTGATACTTGACCAGCACCGCCGGGCTCCACTGGCGCACCTCGCCCAGCTTGCCGTAAACGCCATACCCCTTGTCGCCATGGACATCGTGCTTGGGCGGCACGCCCGCGACGACTTCGGCGGAGATATGGTCGGTGACGAAGTAACCCAGCGAGAGACCGATCGTATTGGCGGCCTCGATGTCGGCACCGGTGTTCGGACGGGCCATCCCGACGGGGCGGCCGCCGACGCTGTCGATGGTCAGCGGATCGGCCGAGCTGTTCGGCATCACGCGGAACCAGCCGGTGCTGACAATCACGTCTCCCGCCGATTGCGCGTGGGCCGCGCCCGCAGCGAGCAGGGCCGCAGCGGCCAGCAGCTTCGTCTTGATTTGGGGCATTGTTCCTCTTCTCCTTCAGTGTTGCTCCTGCAAGGGCCGCATTATCACGCTGCCATCGAAGCAAATGTTTCAAAAGAGAAACGTTTTGTAGAGCGAGGTTACTAAAGCGAGGGTTTACCTGAGTTCGAAGCGGCGGATAAGGCAGTCAACTGTCTCGTTTCCGCATCTTCCTGTATCGGCGGGGGGAGGACCGATGCATGCAGCGGCAACGCGAAAGCCGTCACAGACCACGGACCGCCAGCGTGCACGCGGCCAGGTCCCATAACGCGTAGCCGACGCTCTTGAACACCAGCGGCGAACCGCTTCCCGTCCGCAACGCCTCGGCGCGCAGGATCGCCTGCTGGAATGGCTGCACATCGTGCCAGTCGATGCCAGCCTGCAGCAGATCGCCCGCCTCGTCCTCGATCCCGGCAAGCGTGTCGGCGAGCAGACGGCCCGCGCTGGCGGCATGGCGGCACAGCTGCGGGGGCAGTTCGGCCATCTCGGGCCGGAAGGCGCCGACGGCCGCAATGAAGTGATGGTCGCGCCAAAGGCCGGAATCGAGGTCCGGTAGCACCGGCACCCGGCTCGACGTCACGGTCACGATCATCGACACCCGAGGCAGGACCTGGGCCACCGCATCCACCACCTCGGCCTGCAGATCCAGCGTTCGCGCATGGTCTGCCAGCGCCTCGGCGCCGCTTCGGGTACGGCTGTGCAGCCAGACCCGGCGCAGGGGCAAGCCGGCAGCGAACGCTTCCAGGTGGGTGCGCGCCTGCACGCCGGCGCCGACGATCAGCAATTCGCCATCGGCGCGCGCGGCAAAGCGCTGCGCGGCAAGCAGGGACACGGCCGCGGTGCGCCGACCCGTGACCGTCGGCCCGTCCAGCCACGCCAGCCTGCGTCCGGTATGGGCGTCCGCGACGACCACCTCGCCCAGGATGCTCGGCAACCCGCGCATGGGATTGCCGGGATGCACGGTGATGTTCTTGGTCATGGCCAACGCGGCGTTGCGGGCAGGCATGACAAGCAGCGTCCCTTCCCCCGCCTCGGGCGAACCGACCGGCAGCGCGATCCTGGCCGGCGCGCTGGCGGTGCCCTCGCGCAGTTCCGCGAGCATCGATTCGATGGCCAGGGCCAGTTCCGGATAGGGCAGCCGTTGCGCGGTGGCGTCGGCATCCAGCAATGCCGGCGCCTTCCCAGCCGGGTCCGCGGCGCGCTCGTGCGTATTGCCCAATGTCATCGATGGATCTCCAGAGAGTCGTCAGGGCGTCTTGTCATTCAGCCATGGTCAAGGCCCCGCTATCGCTGCCTGCCGGTCAGCAGACCGCCAACCAGCAGGACCTGCGCGCCGGCATAGGTCCACCAGATCGCCAGTTCATAGCGCTCGAACGGCGAGAGGAAACGCGCCGTGCCGATCAGCGCGTCGGACAGCAGGAAACACAGCCCGCCCAGCGCGGCAAACGGCGTGGGCAGTCGCGCCAGCAGCGCCATGCACGCCATGGTGGCAGCGGTGGCGGCATAGGCAGCGACCGGGGTGGCCAGGTCGCCCAGATTCGGCCAGATCCGTCCCAGCAGCGTGCCGGTGGCGCCGATCACCAGCCCGCAGCCAAACAGCCGATGCGGGCGGAAGTCGCCCGCCAATGGCAACAGGACGAAGAGATAGGCAAGCTGGGCGACCAGATACGCGCCGAGCCCGGCCTTGAACGAGAACGAGAGCCACGGCACCGCCAGCAGCATGTCCCCCAGTGCGCAAGTGCCGAGCGCCAGCAGCAGCCAGCGCCGCTCGCGCGCGACCGGATGCCGCCAGGCAGCGCGTGCGAGCAACAGTGCCATGGCCGCCTTCCACAGCGGCTGCCAGGCAACCCGTCCATTCAGCGGCGCCCCCGGCGGCAATTCCAGCGTCAGGCTGGTCAGCAGCGCTCCATAGGCGAGGCCGGCCAGCGCCCCCGCAATCCACCATTCCCGTACCGCTTCCGGCATCCGCCACCGCTGCCGGGTCAACATGCCGATCATCGCGTTTATCCTGCAGGTGGCGCTTGTGCGCCCTTCCCGGTTCTCTTTTCCGTGGTCGATTCGCCTGCAGCACAGGCCGCCATCGACGCTGTGCTGGGATCGGCTCATAACGGCTAGCGTGACACGGTGGCAAGGTTGGAGGCAAGCGTCGGGTGCAAGCGCTCCCATGCCAGCCGCGCCCTGACAGTCCGCTCAGCGTAGATGGCCAAGCGGCAGCGTCCCCTCCCGCTTGAGCGCCGTCAGCACGATATTCGAGCGCACGCTCTCGACGCCCGGCACGCGCATCAGCTTGCGCATGGTGAAATCGGCCAGCGCCGGCAGGTCCGGCACCACGATGCGCAGCAGATAGTCCGCCTCGCCTGCGACCGAATAACACTCCTGCACCTCCTCCAGTAGCAGGATCTCGTCGCGAAAGCGCTCCACAACGGTATCGCCATGGTGGGCCAGCTTGACACTGGTGAATACCAGCACACCCAGACCGAGCGCCGGTGGCGACAACACTACCCGGTATCCCGTGATCACGCCTTCACTCTCGAGCCTTGCCAGCCGCCGTCCCACCTGGCTGGCGGACAGATGCACCTCGTCGGCCAGTTGCTGATGCGTCGAGCGCCCGTCGGCTTGCAGCGCCGCCAGCAAGGCGAGATCGAAATTGTCCAGGGAGAGGGTGTCCTTCGCAGCCATTCTGTCTTGTGCGGCTTTCACGCATCGTTTTGCAAGGAATTGCAGCTTAACCGCATTCCAGCCGCAATCCAACCCAATATTGCGGGCCGTTCGCGCAGCGGCATCGATAGAATTTGCATGAACGCCGCATCTGCCCTGCCTCGATGGCGGCACACGAGCAGCACGCGGCAGAATTCTTCTGATCGATGGAGAGGAGTTCTTCTCTCCGTGCAACGATTCGACCGGCGCATATTTCGATGGAGCGCCAGGGTGACGAGGAGGCAAGCATGGAATTGGTGGAGCAGGCGCAAGGCGCCGCCTTCAATGGCACGATGACCGACAAGCTGCGCGAGCAGTTCGAAGCGGGCCTGCTGGCCGACGCCTCGCTGCGGCCCGATTTCACCATCGCGCAGCCGGTACATCGCTATACCGAGACCGACCATGCGATCTGGCGCCAGCTGTACCGGCGCCAGGCGCAGATGCTGCGGGGCCGGGTTTGCGACGAATTCCTGCGCGGGCTGGACACGCTGGGCATGGGGGAGGACCGGGTTCCGGACTTCGAGCGTCTGAACGAACGGCTGATGCGCGCCACCGGCTGGCGCATCGTCGCCGTGCCGGGCCTGGTGCCCGACGAGGTCTTCTTCGAGCATCTGGCCAACCGGCGCTTCCCGGCGAGCTGGTGGATGCGCAAGCCCGAGCAGCTGGACTACCTGCAGGAACCCGACTGCTTCCATGACGTCTTCGGCCACGTGCCACTGCTGATCGATCCGGTCTTCGCCGACTACATGCAGGCCTACGGCAAGGGCGGGCTGAAGGCCGCCAGGCTGGGCGCCCTCGACATGCTGGCGCGGCTCTACTGGTACACGGTCGAATTCGGCCTGATCCGCACCGACGCGGGCCTGCGCATCTACGGCGCGGGCATCGTCTCCAGCCAGGGCGAGTCGATCTACAGCCTCGACTCCTCCAGCCCGAACCGGGTCGGCTTCGACGTGCGCCGCATCATGCGTACCCGCTATCGGATCGACACCTTCCAGAAGACGTACTTCGTCATCGACGGTTTCGAGCAGCTGTTCGACGCCACCCGCCCCGACTTCGGCCCGCTGTACGCCGAGCTGGGGGACATGCCGACCCTGGGCGCCGGCGAACTGATCCCCTCGGACGTCGTGCTGCAGCAAGGCGACCGCGCGGGCTGGGCCGACAGCGCCGATATCTGATGCGTGCAGGACCGGGCGGGGTGTCCGGTCCCGCGCCGCTGTGAAACAATCGAATGACCGCCGCAAGCGGGCGCAATCCCGCCCGGCTTGCGCCGTTCCTCAACCTTTCGTGCTGACCGCAATCATGACGACACTCGCCCCGCTCACCGAACAGGATCGGGCGCCGCTGCTGGCGGCGCTTCCGGGCTGGTCCGCCGTTACCGGCCGCGATGCCATTCACAAACGCTTCGTCTTCGCCGATTTCAACGCCGCGTTCGGCTTCATGAGCCGGGTCGCGCTGCAGGCCGAGAAGATGAATCACCATCCCGAATGGGCCAATGTCTATAACCGCGTCGATATCACGCTGACCACGCACGACGCCCATGGACTGACCACGCGCGATACCGACCTGGCGCGCTTTATCGAAGAGGCGGCCGCCGGCCTCACGCGCTGACCAGCCCGGCAGAACGGGTGGCAACCGTGTAAAGGAAACGAAAGGAAGCAAGGAAAACTGCGAGTTACAATCGGTCGTTGCGCCAACGCGCAAGCGACGGGCCGGCGGCTGACGTCCGGGTACTGTCGCCATGCGGCGCACCAACACCGGTGCAGTTTTCGCCCCTTTCCCTTCCCCGCCACTCGAGAGCACCTGTTCGCATGCGTATCCTGCTGATCGAAGACGACCGCCAGATCGCCAGCGGCGTCGAGGCAGGCCTGTTCCAGGCCGGTCACCAGGTGCGGGTCGTCCACGACGGCGTCTATGCCACCGAACATCTACTGCGGGAGCAGCACGATCTGGTCATCCTCGACCTCGGGCTGCCCGGCATCGATGGCATGACGTTGCTGAGCCGATACCGTGCCCGCAATCGCACTACTCCGGTCCTGATCCTGACGGCGCGCGACGAGCTCGAGGACAAGCTGTCCGGGCTGAACGCGGGCGCGGACGACTATCTCGTCAAGCCGTTCGCCTTCCCCGAACTGGAAGCGCGGGTGCGAGTGCTGCTGCGGCGCAGCCAGCACGGCGAGGCGGCGCCCGAGCGCGATATCCGCCTGGGCGGCCTGCGGCTGTCGGGCAACGACCGCCGCATGTTCCTCGATGGCAAGCCGCTGGAACTCTCGCCGCGCGAATTCGCCGTGCTCGAACTGCTGCTGCAGCGACAGGGGCGCGTCGTCAGCAAGGCCCAGCTGCAGGACCATCTGGCCACCTTTGCCCACCCGGCCGGCGATGGCGGCGATACCGTCGGCGATACCGCCATCGAGGTCTATGTGCACCGGGTGCGCAAGAAACTCGAAGACAGCGACGTCGAGATCGTCACCGTGCGCGGCTTCGGCTATCTGCTGCAGAGCCGGGCGCAAGCCTGATCCTGGCAGTGGACAAGCGCCGGCCCCAGCTCGCCATGCGCAGCCTGCGCGACGATGCCAGCAGCGGCGGCCAGAGTGTCCGTCCGGCATCCACGCAAAGCCTGCGCGTGCACCTGTTGCGCGCGCTGGCCACTCCGCTGTTCGCGCTCGTGCTGACCAGCGGCTCGCTGTCCTATTGGCTGGCGGCGCACTACACCACCCAGGTCTTCGACCGCGCGCTGTACGGCGTTGCCAACAATATCGCGCAGCAGATCCGCATCGCCGGTCCCCGGCTGGAGCACGATATTCCGGGGATTGCCCAGACCCTGGTCGAAGCCGAGGGCAGTGACCGCATCTACTGGCGCATCCATGGCCCCGAAGGACTGATCGGAGGCATGGACACCTGGCTGGGCTACGGCACCGGCCAGACCGCGCTGCACGATGCCCGGCTGTTCTATGCCTGGTTCGGCGGGCGCCAGGTACGAGCGGTGCGGCTGCCCGTGTACCTGGATCCGGTGCCGGCAACCCACGCCGCCGATTCAATCGATTCGGCCAATCCGACCGATTCATCCAACCCGGCCGACCCGGCCGACGCGGGCGTCACGGCGCGAGCCACCCCAGCCGCCTCTGCCATGCGCGGGCCGGTGGTAGTGGAGGTGGCCGAACTGCTGGACCGCCGCGAAACCGCCGCCAACGAGATCCTGCTGTCGGTATCGGTGCCGCTGATCCTGCTGCTGCTGGTGGGCAGCCTGATCCTGTCGCATGTGCTGAAGGAAGAGCTGGTCCCGCTGCAAATCCTCACCGACAAGCTGAACCGGCAGACCGCGCGCTCGCTCGCGTCGCTGGACGAAACGCAGGTGCCGGCCGAGGTCGAGCCGCTGATCCGCGCGCTCAATGCGCTGCTCGCCCGGCTGCGCGATGCGCTCGATGCACAGCGCAAGTTCATCGCCGACGCCGCCCACCAGCTGCGCACCCCGCTGACCGCGGTCAAGCTGCATGCCGACCGGGCAGTGCAATCGCAGTCCCCCGAAGGCGCGCGCCACGCGTTGCGCGAATTGCAGTCGGCGGCAGACCGGGCGGTGCGGCTATCCAACCAGCTGCTGTCGCTGGCCCGGGCCGAACCGGGCCTGTCGCTGGAAAGGCTCGGGCCGGTCGAACATTTCGATCTGGCGACGCTTGCCTTCGAAACCGGTGCGGAATGGGTGCCCCAGGCACTCGAGCGCCGCATCGACCTGGGCTTCGAAACGCTGCCCGGGCCAACCTTTACCGGCGCGGCGCCTTCGGTCGTGCGCGGCAACCGGGTGCTGGTGCGCGAGGCACTGAGCAACCTGATCGACAACGCCGTCAAGTACGTGCCTCCGGGCGGGCGCATCACGGTACGCGCCGGCGGCGAAGCGATCGGCCATCGCGGCATGGCGGTGGTGATGATCGAGGACAACGGTCCCGGCATTCCGCCGGCACGCCGGCAGGAAGTCTTCAAGCGCTTCTTCCGTGGCGACCATATGCCCGGCCAGATCGCCGGCGCGCCGGGTGACAGCGCGCCCGGCGGAGCGGGCCTGGGGCTTGCCATCGTCCACGAAATCATCAGCCTGCATCACGGCAGCATCGCCATCGAAGACGTGCTGCCCGAGGACGAGCGCGAGCGCCCGGCCATGCGTTTCGTCATTCGCATCCCGTGCGAAGCCCCGGGCGCCTCCTGAACCTGCACTGGGCGCCGCCGCTCGATCAGCGACGACCCTTGGGGGCCAGCATGCTGCCGCGGCACTTGGGACTGCCGCAGCGGCAGGCGAACTCTTCCTTCAGCTTCCTGGTGTAGCGAGCGTCGATCACCAGGCCGTAGTCGTAGAACAGTTCCTCGCCCGGCGCGATATCGCGCAGCGCATGGACGAAGACCCGGCCTTCCTTCTCGCGCGCCTCGCAGTTCGGCTCGCAGGCGTGGTTGATCCAGCGCGAGCGGTTGCCGCCGTGCTTGGCGTCGAGCACGTCGCCATCTTCCAGCGAGAAGTAGAAGGTGTGATTCGGATCCTTGGGATCGTGCGGGTGCCGGTCCAGGGCGGTCTGCCAGGAGATGCGTTCGCCCTTGTACTCGATGATGCGTTGCCCCTCGGCGATCGGCGCGATGGCATAGACGCCGCGGCCATGGACGGGGGACTTGCGCACCTCGATCAGGTCGCGCGCCGCCACCCTGGTCTTCGGCTTGTCCTTTCCCTTGTCTTTCGCCTTCTCTTTCGTCTTGTCTTTCGGCCGGGCTGCGGACTTCCCCGTGTCGGCGAGGACCTTCTCCGGCTTCGACCGGGCCTTTCCCTTCTCCGCCTTCTCCGCCTTCTCCGCCCTCTCCGCCTTCTCTGTCTTCGGGCGCTTGTCGCCCTTCCCCACCTTCGCGTTGCTGCCCTTCGACTGTTCGGCCATATCGCTCTCTGCGCTCTCTGTTTACCGCGCCACCACGGCTCGTTTGCCTCCACGCCGGCCCGCGCCAGCATGCCTGGCGATGATAACCGTGCCAATGCCTGCGAGGACACGCGGGGTAACCGGTAATGCTCTCATTGAAGCCCGCGGCCGGCAACGCCGGGAGCCTTCACGGTCGTCGGAAGCCCATCCAGCCAGTTGACCCCCAAGGAGGGGGATAGGTCCGTCACTGTGGACAAGGCGGACGTTTACTGTGGATAAGCCCTCGGGTTTGCTGTGGGTTGCCTGGGGCTGGCATGGGGATGTACCGGGAACAAGTCCTACCCCTTGCGAGGGGACGCTCATCCCGACGGTCTAGTCTTCCACCTCCGCCAACACTCCCTCCCGTCGGTTCTGCTTGCTGCAAGGTCTTGATTCGATTCACGTATACGTGGTTTTCCACAGAAGGCCGGCAGGTTTACCTACTACTACTATTCGTATACATACAAAGACATATCTAAACCAAAGGGATCAGGGACGCCCTCGAAAAAACACCCAGCCCTGTATACCCCGTATCCCCCGGCAACCCTGACTGCCCCCCGACTGGGCTCTGCGTGAGGCGACACAGGGGTATACGCGAACCAGGCAGGTATACGGCCCCGGCTTGCCGTATCCCCCTCCACCCCTGTCCATGCCGCCTCAAGGGCCGTATACGCCCGCAGGAGCGCCCGTATACGCCCACTGCGTCCCCTGCCCCTTCTCGACCCTCCACCGCCTCTGCAAGGCTCCAGACGCCTCCTGCTGCCACCCGGCGACTTCGTGTGAAGAAATAGCCTCATCGGCCGAGGGCGATCGGCCGCGCGATGCCAGCCCCGCCGACGCTCCGAATGCCCGCCAGCCCGCCTCCACACTGGCCTTCCCGGTTCTTGCTGTAACAATCTTGCCGGCGGAAACCCAGGCGCCACACGGTATGATGTCGCCCGCAGCGCCTTTTCCTTGGTGAGCGCCTGCTCCTGCAGGCCGGCATACCGATGAAGAAGGCGTTTGTTTTATCAACTCGATACGGAGTGAAGCATGACGAAAACCGAACTGATCGACGCGATCGCGGCAGGTGTCGACGGCCTGACCAAGGCCAAGGCCGAGCAAGCGCTGAATGTGACCCTGAACGCCATCATGGATGCCGTTGCCAAGGGCGAGACGCTGAGCCTGATCGGCTTTGGCACCTTCAGCCAGGGCGAACGTGGCGAGCGCATGGCCCGCAACCCGCGCACCGGCGAAGAAATCAAGGTCGAAGCCGCGAAGACGATCAAGTTCAAGGCTGGCCAGAAGTTCAAGGACGCAGTGAACCAGTAAGTCCGGGCGGTCCGCGCCGACCCCGACGCATCGCCCCGCCGTGCCACCGCCTGGGATGCCATACCGGCGCCAGGCACCGCGGGGAAATCATTCTTATCCACAATCCGGACCCGCCGCAGCGCAACCGTCCGTCAACGTTATCCACCGAAAGCGCCCCGCGGCGCTCGCCGCGTTAACCCGCTGCTCCGGTGCACCCCTCCAGCGAACCCGAATCCGCGCCATGCCCCATGCAGCCGTGGCTGACGGCTGTCGGCGCAGCAACCATATGGTGCTTGCCGCCACCCGCCACGCCGCGCCGGCGCTATGGGGAAAGGGCGGATGTCCACAATGTTGTTCACACCGGTTTTCCCCTTTTTTCCACAGGGCGCGTATACGTCCATATGGATGAGGCGCCGCTCGACCGTCCCCCTGGTAAACCGGCGGCTTGCATGCCGCAGGCGGCCGAAATGCGCACGCTCCCGGGTAAACCGAGAACCACTTCCCGATCGCCGCGACAAATAGAGCGACGATCTTCAATCGGATGGCCGCACCGTACGGCCACCAACTTTGCGATAACCACCATGAACAGGAGCCGTGTGCCGATGCAAGCGAGGACCGAGCGGGCGAGAGCCGGGACCAGGTCAATTGGCAACCGGATCGCCGGTGTGCCGGCGGCGCTATTGGCGCTGGGACTCGCCGCCGTGCTGGCCGGGTGCGCAACGCCGCCTCGCACCGCGCCTGAGACCGCCCGCCCGCAGGCCGTGCCCTTGCCCATGGCGACGGAACCGGCGCCCGTTTCGTCGCAGCCGGCGGCGCCACCGTCGTCGCGCGAGCGGATCGTGCGCATCGCCCTGGATGAGTGGCAACGCTGGGGCGGCCAGACGGTGCGCATCGGTCGCGACGATACCGCCTGTGTCGTCAGCAGTCCTCTGCCGCCGCCGCCCGTGCCGCTGCCGCTCGATCCAATCGCCAACGTGTTGCAGGGGCTGCCGGCACCGGACAACACGCTGCCGTCCGCCTCTTCCGCCGCGATACCCGGGACGGGGCCGGGCAATTCGGCCGATATCGACGAATCGCAGGGCGTCGCTGGAGCCAACTGCGTGCAGTTTCCCGATGGCACCGGCATGGAGGCCACTGCCCAGGGTTGCGCGCTGGCGCAGCGATACTGGGCGATCGTCGGCAAGGAAGTGGACTGCGAGCAGATTACCCAGGGCCGCTGGGCATGGTCGGCCGTGTTCATCTCGTGGGTGTTGCGCCAGGCGGGACTGGACGAGAGCCAGTTCCTGACCGGCGAGTCCCATTCGATGTATGTGGTGGATGCGCGTGACGGCATCCTGCCGGCCCCGGCGTTTCGGGTCGAGCCGGTGCCGGCGCTGCCGCGCCCCGGCGACATGATCTGCGCCGGGCGCGGCCGCGACAAATACCTGTCCAGCCCTTCCGAGATCGGCTTTGGCACCACGCCCATGCACTGCGACATCGTCGTCGAGGTGGACGAAGCCACCCGCACGGTGAAGGCCATCGGCGGCAATGTGCAGCAGTCGGTGTCGATGGAGCTGGTCGAGCTGGGCGAGTCGGGGACGCTGGACGGCTTCACCAACTCGCACGCGCCCTGGCTGCTGGTGATGCGCAACCAGTTGCCCTGAGGCGATGGGCGCCTAACGTCTTTCCGCTACCGCGTCGTCGATGTCCGGCTGCGGGCTGGTCTCGAACAGGTCGCCCTGGGTGGTATCGGGTTCGGCGGTCCCCACGCCCAGTCCGATCAGCCGCACCGGCAATCCGCGCCGCGCGTGGCCGGCCGCCAGCAGCCTGGCGTAGATCTCGCGCTGGGGCCGATGGCCACGACACTCCACGGTGGTGGTGCGAAAGTCGGTGAAGCGCAGCTTGATGAAGAGCTTGCGCACCCAGTCGCGGGCGCCTGCCCGCTCGATGCGCGCGTCCAGCAACTGCATCAGCGGATCGAGCTCGTCCAGGCAAGCATTCAGATCCGGCAAGTCTTCCGCATAGGTTTCTTCGACGCTGATCGACTTGCGCTCGCGCTCCGGGCTCACCTGGCGCTCGTCGATGCCACGGCAAAGGTTGTAGAGCCGCGCGCCGAAACTGCCGAAGTGCTTGTGAAACCGGTCCGGCGTCCAGTCGCGCAGGTCGGCGCAGGTCGTGACGCCCAGCTGCCTGAGCTTGCCCGCGGTGACCCGGCCCACACCATGGATGCGCTCGACCGGCAACGCCGCGACGAAGGCATCGACCGCGCCTGGCCGGACCACGAACAGCCCGTCCGGTTTGTTCCAGTCGCTGGCGATCTTGGCAATGAACTTGTTGGGCCCGACGCCGGCCGAGACGGTCACCCCCACTTCGTCGCGCACTCGCTGGCGGATTTCTTCCGCGATCCGCGTCGCGCTGCCCTGATGGCGGGAGCTGCCGCTGACGTCCAGGTAGGCTTCATCGAGCGACAGGGGCTCGACCAGCGCGGTGTACTCGCGATAGATGCCAAAGATGCGCCGCGAAACCTCGCGATACTTGTCCATCCGCGGCGGCATGATCAGCAGGGCCGGGCAACGCTTGAGCGCCTGCGCCGAGGACATCGCCGAGCGCACGCCGAAGGCGCGGGCCTCGTAGTTGCACGTGGCAATCACGCCGCGCCGCTCGGGACTGCCGCCGATGGCGAGCGGACGGCCCCGCAGCGACGGGTCGTCGCGCATTTCCACGGACGCATAGAAGCAGTCGCAATCGCAATGGATGATCTTGCGGGTGGGCGCCTGGCCGGGGTCGGCGTGCAGGGAGGAGGGCTCCGGAGACGGCACGGCGATTCAGCGGATAAATGCTAACGACGACATCCAGCCTGCCGTCCATCGATGCGATCGATCATGATGGCCTGCGCTATTCGGCGATGGCGGCCGCGGGCCGGCGCCGGCCGATCCAGAACCCTTCCACCGCATAGACGGCCAGGGCCAGCCAGATGATCGCGTAGCCTGCCTGCTTGTCGGCTGGAAACGGCTCGTGATACAGCCACACGCCAAGCAGCAATTGCAGCGTCGGCCCGGTGTATTGCAGCAGCCCGAGCAGCGACAGCGGAATGCGGCGCGCGGCCGCCGCGAAGAAGAGCAGCGGTACGGCGGTGACGGGGCCCGCCATGGCCACCAGCACCTGCACCGCGGGGCTGGCGTGGACAAACCCCGACTGGTCGTTGCCGATCAGCCAGCCCAGCGCTCCCACGGCGAACGGAAACAGCAGCAGCGTTTCCAGCGACAGCCCTTCCAGTGCGCCCAGGGATGCGGTCTTGCGCAGCAGACCGTAGCCGCCAAAGGTGGCTGCCAGCGCGAGCGCGATCCACGGCAGCTGTCCGGCGGCGAAAGTCAGCCAGGCCACGCCGGCCGCCGCCAGCCCGATCGCCACCCATTGGCCAGCGCGTAGTCGCTCGTGCAGGAACACCACGCCAAGCAGCACGCTCAGCAGCGGATTGATGAAGTACCCCAGGCTCGCGTCGACGACGCGGCCGGCCGAGACGGCCCAGATATAGAGGAACCAGTTGCCGCACAACAGCGCGGCGCTGGCGGTAAAGCCCAGCAACAGCCGGCGGTCGGACCAGACGCTGCCGAGCCAGCGCCAGTGGCGGCGCACCAGCAGGATCGCGGCGAGAAACACCAGCGACCACACCATCCGGTGCAGCAGGATCTCCAGCGGGGCAATGCCCTGCAATGCCTTGATATAGAGGGGAAGAAGGCCCCAGAGGATGTACGCCATCAAGGCGTAGAAGATGCCGGTCTGCATGCGGAGAATCCTGTCTGAGCCGAGGATTCTACCGGGCGCCCAGCGCCCGTGCAGAACGGCGGCCGGGCTGGCCCCGGCCGCTGCGGTGGGTGGCGAGCTTTACAGCTTGCGGGCGAAGCTGAACTGCGCGAACGCCTGTTCCGCCACGTTGAACCACGCCGCCTGATTGTTGCGGAAGACGCGCCAGTCTTCGAAGATCTTCTTGAACGACGGATTCTTGGCGCTTTCTTCGGCATAGGATTCCTGCGTCGCCTTGAAGCAGGCCTCCATGATTTCCCGGGAGAACGGGCGCAGCTTGACGCCGTTCTCCAGCAGCCGCGCCAGCGCCTGCGGGTTCACCGTGTCGTACTTGGCCATCATCGCGGTGTGGGCCTCGTAGGTAGCGGTCTCCAGCGCGCGCTTGTACAGCGCCGGCAGCTTCTCGTATTCGCTCGCCGACGCGTAGAACGACAGCTGCGCGCTGCCTTCCCACCAGCCCGGGTAGTAATAGAACGGCGCCACCTTGTAGAAGCCCAGCTTCTCGTCGTCATAGGGGCCGACCCATTCCGCCGCGTCGATGGTGCCCTTCTCCAGCGCGGGGTAGATGTCGCCGCCGGCGATCTGCTGCGGCACCACGCCCAGGCGCGACAGCACCACGCCCGCAAAGCCGGCGACCCGGTACTTCAGGCCCTGCAGGTCGGCCACCGTGCGAATCTCCTTGCGGAACCAGCCGCCCATCTGCGCGTTGGTATTGCCGCCCAGGAAGTTGACGACGTTGTATTCCTTGAAAAACTCGCGCATCAGCTTCATGCCGTTGCCATTGACCATCCAGGCATTCTGCTGGCGGGCGGTCAGGCCGAACGGAATGGTGGTGTCGAAACACAGCGTCGGATTCTTGCCGAAGTAGTAGTAACCGGCGGTGTGGCCGATCTGCACGGTGTTGTTCTGCACCGCGTCCAGCACCTGCAGGCCGGGCACGATTTCACCGGCGGCGAACACCTTGATATTGAACTTGCCGTCGGTCAGCTCGCGCACGCGCGCGGACAGCGTTTCCGCGCCGCCGTAGATGGTGTCGAGGGATTTCGGGAAGCTGGAGGCAAGCCGCCATTCCACTGCCGGATTGCTGCCGACCACAGCCGGGGCGGCCGCCCCGCTGGCTGCCGGTGCGGCAGCCGGAGCGCTGGGCTGCTCTTCCTTGCCGCAAGCGGTCAGGACCCCTGTCGCCGCCACAGCGGACGCCTTCAACAGAAACGAACGACGTTCCATCGACTACTCTCCTCGTTATGCATTATCGATTTGGCCCTCGCAGCATGCTGCGTCGCACCGGCGCGGGGGTGGTCTCCTTGGGCTGATCGATTATAGCGGTGCGCTTTCCGCCACGGAGGAAAGGGCGGCTCCGGGTTTTCGCTAGGCAAGCGCTTTGCGCAACACTTCGACTAGGGCTTTCCCTGAACGCGCCCGGTGCCCGCTACTGACACCGCTTTGTGTGCAATGCAACAACCGGCAGGGATTTTGTAACCCGTCTTGCGGTCCAATAGGCCCGGCTGATACAACCCTCGCTCCTGGTGCCTTCCAGGTTTTGCCGCCATGCTCGGCATGCCGGCCCGTTCAGCCGATCCACCCATCGATACGTCCTGTCGCGAGACATGCTGGTGCAGTACTTTCGCCTCCGCTCCCGCCGCCATGATGGCCGCCGCCCGCCGGGGCGCGGCCGGACATCGCACGCGCCGCTTCCGGGCCGTCCGGGATGGGCGCGGCTGGCCGTGCTCGGGATCTGGAGCGTCAGTGCCTGCGCGCAGACGCTGACGCCGGACGGCGTGCAGCAGGAAACGGTGGCCCCGGGGACGGCTTCCGATTTCCCCCCTGCGCTCGCCACGCCAGGCTCGGCCACTCCGCGCCCGGTCGCGTCGGCTCCGGCGGTTCCTGCTGCGGGGCTGCCGGAGTCGGCTAGCGCCGCACCGCAGGACGCGGACAGCAGCAAGGCGCAGGACGACCCGCTGGCAGGGCTGCTGGGCAAGGCCGATACGGCAGGGGACGGACCCGCCGCCGGGGCCGCCGCCGGCGCCCCCGACCGAGCCTCCGATAGCTCCTTGCAAGGGCCGACCGAGATCGCTCTGCAAACCCCGACCGCCGGCCCGGTTCCCGCGGCGCCGGTTGCCGAAATCCTGGCCGAGCCGGTGGCCGATACACCCGAGCAGGCGGTGCTCGGCGAGCTGGAAACCGGGCTTGCCGGTCCGCCCGAGCCGCTCCCGCCCGCCCCCGCGCCCATCGTGCTGTTCCCGCAGCGCCTGGGCGAATTTCCTGCGGCGGAACGGGTGGCACCGGTCAACGATGGCGAGCGCGCCACCGCGATGACCGAGGACGTGCCTCCGGTCTTTGCCTCGATCCTGCCCACCGACGATCCAGCCGAAGAGTCGGTGTGGCGCCTGACCTACAGCGGCCGCGCGGCATACGTCGACAACATTCACGCGCTACGCGCCTGCCCCCGCGGCAGCAGCCTGTCCACGGGGGTTGGACCGGGCGTTGCCTGCAGCAGCAGCGGCGAGGTCAAGGTGCGCGAAGCGCTGTGGCAGCTGGACGGCGGTGCGGCGATCGAAGTGGTGGCGCAAGCCCGCAGCACCGGTGCCACCACCGTCGACGGCCGCCCTGCCGCGGTCGATCCCTACCAGCTGGTGCCGCAGTTCTACACTGCCGTCAGCGGACTGGCGGCGCTGGAGGGCGCGACCATGTGGGCAGGCCGCCGGGAAGCGTCGCCCTTCCTGCTCTCGTCCGGTCTGCTGCCCCCGACCACCAATGCGCTGCGTTTCGGCGTCGACAATGCCCGCCTCGCCGGCGTGGGCCTGAGCTACCAGTTCACCGCGCGCGACGATACCAATGGACAGCACCTGCCCAGCTACCATTCGGTGCGCACGGGGCCGATTCCGGTCAACGAGGGCGGCAGCCTGCAACTCGGCTTCACCCGGGTCGAAGCCAACGCGCTGGCCGAGGCGGCCGGCGATGCCTGGTGGGCCTCTGCCATGCACGAGCAGAAGGGCGTGCTGGCCGGCACCAACCGGTTCGGCCTGCAATATGGCAGCGGCAGTCGCGTGGCGATGACGGGTTACACCGGCATGGGCGACTCGCTGTCACGGGTACGGCTGGCCGAATCGATGGAGTGGAAGGGGCGCGGCGGCCTGGTCGGCTCGGTCGAGTCCGCCGTGCAGTTCGACCGGTCGATGCTCGGCACGCTGCAATGGATGACGGCGCGCGTGCGGCCCGCCTACGTGGCGAGCAACCAGTTCCGGCTCTCCTTCGAAGTGGCCCACGACCAGATCGAGTCGGGCTTCGGCGTCAGCGGCCAGCGGACGGCGCTGACGGTCGCCCCGACCTTCACGTTGGGCAAGGCGGCGGGCAACGCCAACCTGCGGGCCTTCTATACCTACAGCCGCGCCAACGACGTCGATGGCATCACCTTCGCCGCGCCGGCCAACGCCTGGGCTTCGCAGGCTTCCGGCTCCATCTTCGGCATCCAGCTCAATCGCCGCTGGTGACCAGCTGTCACCGCTGCTGCCAGCGCGGTGCCAGCGCGGCCGCCAGCGCGTGTCAGCCGAACCGGACGCAATACACCGGCGGCAGGTGCGCCGAGACACAGCTCCAGCGCTCGCCCCCCTGCTCCGAGACCCAGAGCCCGCCGGTCGTCGAACCCATCGCCAGCCGCTCGCCGCCTTCGTCGACCGCCAGGCCGTGGCGGTACACCAGGTCGTAGCCTGGCGAGGGCGGCAACCCGTCGGAGAAGGCCGTGAAGGTGTCGCCGCCATCCCGCGTGCGCGTCACGGCCAGCTGTCCGTCGACCGGCACCCGGCATTCGTCCTTGACCGCGGGCACGAACCAGGCGGTGTCCGGATCGTGCGGATGCACCGCGGCCGCGAAGCCGAAGCTGGAGGGCGAGGCGTGGCGTGCCTCCCACCGTTCGCCGCCATCCATGGAACGGTAAATGCCGCCATGGTGCTGGATCCACAGCGCATCCGGGCGGTCCGCACAACTGACCATCCTGTGCGGATCCTGGATGACCGGATCTTCCGCCCGCTCCGGCGGCATATAGGGCGCCACCATGCCGCGCGTCGTGCCATTCCAGCTCTGGCCGCCGTCGCGCGTCTGCCAGACGCCGCCGCAGGACACCGCCACTGTCACGTGCCGGCTGTCGCGCGGATCCACGCAGATCGAATGGATACCCGGGTCATCGTAGCCGCCGCCGAACCACTCGGCACGTTCGGGACGGTCCCACAGCGGCCGGTTCAGCGCCCAGCTGGCACCGCCATCGTCCGAGCGGAACAAGCCGCCCGGGATGGTGCCGGCCCACAACACGCCGGGCTCGTCGCGGCCGCCAGCTTCCAGCGACCAGATCTGTTGCAGCGACCACGGCGCTTGGCGAGCCGGCGGCGTTTCGCCGGCTGCGTCGCCGGGACCGACATCGGCCATGTCCGTTGCCGCCGTAGCCTGGCCCGCGGGCCGCGGCGGATAGACCGGTACGCCGCAAGCGGTCCAGCCGCCCTCACCCGCGCGATCCCGCGCACGCCGCCACAGCTTCACGCCGAAATGGCCCAGATTCAATGCGGCATAGAGCGAGCCGTCCCGGGGACCCGCCAGCACCATGCTCACCGGCTCGCCAAGGAAATGGACCTCGCTCTGACGCCACCGATCGCGCGCAGTGCGCTCCCAGACGAGCAGGCCCTTGCGGGTCGCGACCAGCAGTCGGTTCTCCATCGTGCGTCTCCTGTCGTTGCCCGCGCGTTCTATCCGCCGGAGAGGGCCTGCACGACATAGACGCGGCTGCCGTCGCGCACCGCGTCAGACATCCGCTCGCGGTCGCGAATCATCGTGCCGTCGACAAAGATCGCCACATGGCGGCGCAGGCTCCCCTGGTCGTCCACGATATAGCCGCGCAACTGCGGTTGCCCGGCAAAGGCGATATCGAGCATCTCCCGTACCGTGCCCGCCGAGACCGTCAGCTCCGGCATCGGGACATGCCGCTGGATCGCGGGCGCAAAGGTCAGCACAGCCATCGTCGTGGGTCCGTCCGTGCGCCGCCGGGGCAGGCGGCGTGCGTTCAGTCTAGGCGGCGAGCGCGGCTTGGCGAAGCCGGAGAGTGGGCTGGGCCGCCTATGTGGAGAGCAGCCTGTCCGCGGGTAACGACGACGTGCCGGCACTGACCCATGCCGAGCAGCCAGCCGGCGCCACGGTGCCGCTCACGTATATCGCACCGTGCCGGTACAGCGCCAGGCGATCCACCTGCTGGGCGGAAGTCAGCACCCAGACTCCGCCACCCGCATCCGTCCACGCCACGCGGGCATCGGTGCCTTCCAGCGCGCGGAAGAGCCCGCCGGCATTCGCGCCGGGCCCCAGCACCACCGTCACGGAACCATCCGGATAGTCACGCAAGGGCCAGGCGTTCAGCGCGGCCCCCAGCAGCGCGCCGGTGGTCAGCACCAGCGCCACCCAACTGGCCGCAATGCCCGCTCCCCCGCCGCCCGCGCCTGCCCCGCTGGAAGACCGCCGCCGCATCCGGATACCCGCCACCAGCGGAATCAGGCCGAACAGGATCAGCCAGGCAAGATCCCACGCCAGCGGATTGGGCGAGTCCATGCGGATGCGGTGAATGCCGGTAAGCCAGTGCGAGAAGATCGCATCGACCGCATGCCAGACGCCAAAGCCGATCCAGAAGTTGGCCAGCAACCGTCGATTGCCGCCGGGCAGCGCCATGGCTTCGCGCGAGCGGTACAGCAGCCACAACCCCACGGCCGCGATCACATACATCAGCGCATGGAACAGCCCGTCCGCCATCACCTGCACACGCAAGTCCCCGAACGCCCCGCTGTCGATCGCCGACAGCAGGTGATGCCATTGCAGGATCTGATGCAGAAGGATGCCGTCGAAGAATCCGCTGAGCGCAAAGCCCAGCGTGTAGCCGGCCCAGTCGAAACGCCGAGGATAAGGCGCGCCGCCGCCAAACCCGCCGCTGTTCAAGGGTGTGAAGTACCTTGCTTGCATGAGTGTCCCTCCGGAGGCAGGAGTCGCTGGAATCCGAGGAGGGGATACAACTTGTGTGCCAGAGCGATAAATGGCTGGCCTTCCCGGACGCCAGACCGGGCGGCGTCATGCGCTTCGTCGGTCAGAAGGGCAACAAGCTTGTGGTCCTGGCGGTTCAGGCTCGGCGAGACAACTCTGCTCGCCATTGATCCGTACCGCGCGGACCCTTAGTGCGTTGATGCAGCACAAAGCAAAACGCCCAACCGGTAAAGGTTGGGCGTCGAATACTGGTGGCCTGGGACGGAATCGAACCGCCGACACAAGGATTTTCAATCCTCTGCTCTACCGACTGAGCTACCGGGCCAAAGAAGCGAAACTATATCAACCGGCGAACCGCCGGTCAAGTCCCTCTTCGCGTTTATTGCTCGGCGGGCTCGGGCTTGTTGCGGCTCAGTTCAACCCCGAGCTGCTTGAGCTTGCGGTACAGGTGAGTCCGTTCCAGGCCGGTTTTCTCCGCGACACGCGTCATGCTGCCGTGCTCGCGCACCAGGTGGTACTCGAAGTAGGCGCGCTCGAACATGTCCCGCGCTTCGCGCAGCGGCATGTCGAAGGAGAACTGCATTTCGGCTTCGGGCGGCCGCTGGGCGGCGCCATTGACCGTTTCCACAGGCGCCGCTTCCGCCGGCTGGGCCGCTGCCGCCGCAGGCGCCGGGCTGGCGACGGCGGCGCGCGGACGCTCCTGTCCCCGCGCGAGGCCCTGCTCCACCGCCGACAGCAATTTTTGCAAGGCGATCGGCTTTTCGAGGAAGTTCAGCGCCCCGATCTTGGTGGCTTCCACGGCGGTATCGATGGTGGCGTGCCCGGACATCATGATCACCGGCATGGTGAGCTGGCCCTGGGAGGACCACTCCTTGAGCAGCGTCACGCCGTCGGTGTCCGGCATCCAGATATCGAGCAGAACCAGGTCTGGCGTATTGGCGGCACGGTATTCACGGGCCTGTTGGGCGTTTTCCGCGACTTCCACCACGTGACCTTCGTCGCTCAGGATCTCCGAGAGCAATTCCCGGATTCCCATTTCGTCGTCCACTACGAGGATGGTTGCCATACTTTCCTCTTAACCCCTCCATGGCGTCGCGGCATGACCGCAATGCCTATGCAAGCTTGGCGAACAGGATGGAAATCTGGGCTCCGGCGACCTCGGCGCCCTCCATTCGGTTGCGCAATTCAATGCGCGCACCGTGTTCGTCAATGATTTTCTTTACCATCGCCAATCCGAGGCCTGTCCCCTTGGCCTTGGTGGTCACGTATGGTTCGAACGCGCGGCTCAGGATGCGGGGAGCAAAACCCGGACCATTGTCGGCGATGGTCAGCTTGACAGCCTGCCGGCTCTCTCCGGCAGTATCTTTGTATTCTACAGTCTCGGTGTGCAGAGCGATACAAGGCGCCGGACGGCCGGCCGCCAGGTTCTCGGCCACCGCGTCCTGCGCGTTCTGCAGCAGATTGTGGATGACCTGGCGCAGTTGCGTCGGGTCGCCCTTGATCTCCGGCAGGTTCCGGCCCAGCGTGGCATGGATGACCGGGTGCTCGCGCATGGCCGGATCGTCGATGCCGTACAGATGCAGCACCTCGCCTACCAGTCCGTTCAACTGCAACGCCTGCAGCATCGCCGGCGGCGTTCTTGCATAGTCGCGGAAATCGTCGACCATGCGCTTCATCGCCGCTACCTGGTTAACGATCGTGGTAGCGCCGCGCTTTAGCACTTCCGCATCGGTGCCTTCCAGCTTGGCCGCCAGCTTCATCTGCAGCCGCTCGGCCGACAACTGGATCGGCGTCAGCGGATTCTTGATTTCGTGGGCGAGCCGGCGCGCGACTTCGCCCCAGGCGACCGAGCGCTGCGCGGAGATGACGTCCGAGATGTCGTCGAACACCACCACATAGCCCGGGTCGGCGTCCTCGCTGACATGGTCGGCGGACGGCAGGCGCGCGCCCCGTACCAACAGCGTCAACGGCTGGTCCTCGGCCCCATGCGGCAGCTCGATCTGCTTCTGCCAATGGGCGGCGCCCCCGAGCATCTCGCTGGTGTTCTGCTCGCTGAACGCCTGCCGCACGATCTCGCCGAATACGTCCATGCCGGGGATGGTCTCCACCGGCAGACCCACCGTCGGTGCGAGAGGCTGGCCGAAGATCCGCTCGGCGCCCGGGTTGGCCGTGACCAGCTTGAAGCCCCGGTCCAGCACCAGTACGCCGGCGGTCAGGTTCTGCAGCACGCTTTCCAGGAACGCCTTCGATTGTTCCAGCGCCGACCGGTTCTGCTCGACGGCCAGTCGTGCCTCGGCGAGCTGGCGCGTCATCATGTTGAACTGCTGGGTCAGCATGCCCAGCTCGTCGCGGCTCTTGAGCTCGCGCTTGGGCGACAAATCGCCCTCGGCCACCTCCTTGGTGCCCTGCAGCAGCATCAGCAGCGGCCGGGCCAGCTGTCCGCCCAGCAGCAGCGCCAGCATCACGGCGATGAAGACGGCCAGGAACAGAGTCAGCGTCAGCGTGCCGATATACATCTTGCGCAGGCCGGTACGGCCGAGCGCCTTCTCCTGGTAGTCCTGATAGGCGCGCTGGACCTCGTCGGCGTTGCGGGCCAGCGTGGGCGGCACGGGATGGACCACCTGCAGGTAGCGTTCCTCGCGCACGGTCTCCCCCAGCAGCCCGAAGCCCGCGGACGGATAGTCCTCGGCACGGCGCTCCAGCGACAGTCCGGAGCCAGCCCAACGGCCGGAGGAGGCGCCGCGCGCGGGTGCGGCCGCGTCGCCCCCCACCGGGGCGGGTGCGGGCCCGAGCGGGATGATGATGCGCAGCCGGTACAGATGACTGTCGGGCCGGTCGGCCTGGTGACCGTCGCCGCCGCCATCGGTGCCCGGGTCGGTTCCACCTTCCACCGCGGCATAGCCACCGGCCAGCCGCGCCTGCTCGACCAGGACCCCGGACGGCAGGCTCGGCACGAGCGTCGCATAGTCGCTCGAGGCGCTGGCCAGCACGCGTCCACTGCCGGTGAAGATGGACGCCTCCTGCACGCCGTACTGTTCGCGCAGGCGGTTCAGCTGCAGAGAACTGACCGGTTCCGGCGAGGCGCCGATCTGTTCGCTGATCTGGCGCGCCTTTGCCTGCAGGTCGGCCAGCGCGCTGTCGATGGTGGAGCGGCCCAGGTTCAGCCCCGCTTCGAGCGCGGTTTCGACCCGCACGTCGAACCAGGACTCGATGCTGCGCGAGACGAACTGCAGCGACACCAGGTAGATCAGCACGCCGGGCAGCACGCCAACCACGCCGAAGAACACGGCCAGCTTGGTCATCAGCCGGGTGCCGAATTTCCCGCGCCGGTAACGTACCAGCAGGGCCAGGGCCAGGCCCCCGATGATCAGCACCATCAGTACGCCGATCACCAGGTTGATCTTGTAGAGCAGCGTGAAATACCGGTCGAAGAACTCGGTGTTCGCCGACGCGGCGGCCAGCAGCACGACCAGCACCAGCGCCAGAAAGACAATGGTGCCGGCGACCACACGCGTCAGCAGGCGCCGCACCCTTCCGTCAAGGACCGCTTCGAGCCTGGCCATCATGGCTCCGACGGCGTGGTCGACAGCGCCATCGGCCACAGCAGCGGCGCGGCGGCGCGGCGTACGGGGACGGCGGCGGCCGGAGCGGGCGCCGAGGCCGGCGGGGCGGTCGGCGCGGAAGCCGGCGCGGCAGGCGCACTGGCGGCGGCGGCCGAAGCGCCCTGGCCGTTGCCCGGTGCACTGGCCGGCGCCGCCGAGGCGCCGTTCTGACCGCCATGCGGTACGGCATGCGGCGCGCCATTGGCCGGCGCGCTGGCCGCGCCATTGCCGGCGCCGCTGGGCACGGAAGGAGGCGGCGCGGGCGGTGCCGCAGGAGCCGGCGGGGCCGGTGGTGGCGGCGGTGGTGGCGGCGGCGGTGGCGGCGGCGGTGGTGGCGCTTCGGTCGGCGTGAAGGTGAAGCGCCGCCATTCAGACGACAGGTTCCAGTCGCGGGTATTGACCGCGTTGATCTGGAATGGCTTGGGCAGCTGCGACAGGTCCAGGCGCATGCGCACCTCCGCCTGATAGGGGGCCCCGAGCTTGACCTCGTCCAGGTCGAACACGTACCAGCCTCGCACCTGCTTGATGAAGTCCAGCGCGCCCTTGAGCCGGGTAAAGGGCAGTTGCAGCCCGCCGGTGGACACCCGGTATTGCCGCGTCAGCGGATGGAAGGTCAGGCGCACGCTGCGCGTGACCGTCACCGGCTTCTCGTCGAACCAGTACCAGCGCGGACGGCTAAGCTGGAAGTCGACCGCGAAATACAGCGGGATTCCCTTGTGCAGTGCATCTTCGAGCGCCGGTGACAGATCGAAGGCAAAGCCGGCATGCAAGGCGTAGCCGCCGTCCTGGTGTTCCAGATGGACGTCCTTGACCTCGATGGTCTGGGCTTGCGCGGACGGCGCGACCAGCAGCGTCAGTGCCGCCAGCACCGTCAGTATCATCAGCAGCGAGGCCAGCCAGCGTGCCGCAGTGCCGGTTTCGTTACCAGCGGCTTCCGAGCGGGCATGGTTTCCGCGCGCATTGTCGTCATGAGGGCGGAGGACGGCCAAGCGAGGCGGAGCGGGCATCGGGTCAGTGGCGTTTCTGGAAACGGGCGTAGAAGAAGCCGTCGTGGTCCGTCGGCAGGGCAAGGCTGGCGGGCGTGCCGCCGTGTGCCCCGGATTGCCCAACGGAATCGGCCCCGACAGGAGCTGGCTGCATGCTGGACGGGCCGGCCCCTGCCGGCGCGGTCCCGGCGCCATTCATGCTGCAGGGCAGCAACTGGCCGGGCGCCTGCAATCGTATCGCATCTGGCAACTGCTCACCAAACCACTGCGCCTGCTCTTCTCCCTCCGTTGGGAAAATCGAACACGTTACGTAAACGAGGATGCCGCCCGGTTTCAGCAACGGCCATAGCTGCGAGACGATGCGGCGCTGCTCGTTGACCAGCCTTGCCAGATCGGTCTCCCGCCGCAGCCAGCGAATGTCGGGATGGCGTCTCACAATGCCGGATGCCGAGCAAGGCACATCGGCCAGGATGCGGTCGAACTGCCGGCCATCCCACCAGTCCGCGGGCCGGCTCGCATCGCCGACCAGGACCTGCGCCTCCTTGCCGAGCCGGGACAGGTTCTCGTCGATACGGCGGGCCCGTACGGCGTCGCTTTCGACCGCCACCACTTCCACGCCGGAGAGCGGCTCGGCCAGTTCCAGCAGGTGGCCGGTCTTGCCGCCGGGCGCGGCGCAGGCGTCCAGCACGCGTTGACCATCGGCCAGTCCCAGCAGCGGACCGGCCAGCTGCGCGCCGGCGTCCTGCACGGATACATCGCCGGCCTCGAAGCCGGGGATCTGCGCGACCGGCAGCGGCCGGGTCAGCCTTACCGCCTGCTCGCCCACGCGCTCGGCGGCGATGCCGGCCGCCGCGAGCTGCTGCAGATAGTCCTGGACGGGGATGCGCAGCGGGTTCACGCGCAGCGTCATCGGCGGCCGCGTGCCGGCATGGCGCGCCAGCTGCTGCAGGCGGTCCGGATAGGCCTGGCGCAGCCGGCGCAGCCACCAGTCAGGCAGGTTCCAGCGGGCCTCGTCGTCGCGCCGCACGTCGTCCAGCAAGGCCCGCCGCTCGCGCAGGAAGCGCCGCAGCACCGCATTGACCATGCCCCGCGCATGCGCGGCCTTCGGGTCCGAGGCTGTCGCGCTGACGGCCTGGTCGACCACGGTGAAGGCGCTGTAACCGCTCTTGCCACCCTCGCCGCCTGCCCCCTCCTCGTTGCCCTCCTCCGCTTCGATCAGCAGGGTCAGTGCGACGGCCAGCAGGGCGTCCACCAGCGCACCGGGCGGACGCGACACCATGCGCGTGACCAGTGCACGCGCGGTGCCGAACTGCCGCATGGTGCGATAAGCCAGATCCTGAAGCGCACCGCGGGCAGCGGCGGCCTGCGCGCGCTCGAGGCGATCCAGCCGATACAGCGTCGCGGCGTCCTCGATGGCCTGCGGCAAGGCACTGCCTTCATTGACGCCGCGTACCGCGGCGGCGGCGGCCAACATCTGGAAGGCTAGGGAATCGGGAGGCAGGCGCATGAGATCGGAATACAGGTAATGACGGCGGCGGACGCACGGGAACGCCGATGACGCAGAAAATCAAGCAGCGCCGCAGCAACGGGAGCGGCGGCATGCAGGCGGGGGTGCCGGATGGCATTGGGCGGCGCGCTCGCTTGCACGGCGCTGGCTTTCCACGCAGATCTGAGTATTGCAAAGACCTGTCATAGAAAAGCCCGCCGGCTCGGCGAAGAGCACGGCGGGCAGTTTACCCTGTCCCTGACGGGCAGGCACCGTCACAGTGGATAGGTGCCCGTCCTTGCCATCTGCATCAGCCGGGCGACACGCTCCTCCGTGGACGGGTGCGTCGAGAACAGATTCGCAACCCCGCCGCCCGAGAGCGGATTCATGATCATCATCTGCGCGGTGGACGGGTTGGCTTCGGCAGCCTGGAACGGCATGCCGGTCGCATACCGATGGATCTTGTCCAGCGCCATCGCCAGCGCCTGCGGGTCGCCGCTGATTTCCGCGCCACCGCGATCGGCCTCGAACTCGCGCGCGCGGGAGATCGCCATCTGGATCAGCGAGGCCGCCAGCGGCGCGAGGATCGCTACCGCGATACCGGCGATCGGGTTGCGGTTGCCCTCGCTGTCGCGGCCGCCGAAGAACATGGCGAAGTTCGCCAGTGCGGCGATCGCACCGGCCATCGTCGCGGCGATGGTCGAGATCAGGATGTCGCGGTGCTTCACATGCGCGAGCTCGTGTGCCATCACGCCGCGCAGTTCGCGATCGGACAGCACACGCAGGATGCCCGTGGTCGCTGCCACCGCTGCATTCTCGGGGTTGCGGCCGGTGGCGAAGGCGTTGGGCGCGGCCTCGTCGATCAGGTAGACGCGCGGCATCGGCAGCTGCGCGCGCTGCGCCAGCTCCTGGATCATGCCGTAGAACTGCGGCGCGGTGGCCGCGTCCACTTCCCGTGCGTTGTACATGCGCAGGACCAGCTTGTCCGAGAACCAGTACGAGAAGAAGTTCATGCCGAGCGCCATCAGCAGCGCCACCATCATGCCGCTGCGACCGCCGATCATGCCTCCGATGACGATGAACAGCGCCGTGATGGCGGCCATCAGCATGAAGGTCTTGACCCAGTTGAACATCGTTGTGCCCCTTCGAAATGGTCATCGGTGGCGCCGTGCGTTACCGCACGGGCGCGACGATGCGATGCCCCTTAGATCGGGGCGTGCGGGGGAAATTCAATGTTGGCCGGGGGACCGCGCGTCAGCGAGAAGCGAAGAATCAGGGCCGGCGTTCACGGCTGCTTGCGAGCCGAGCGACCGCGGTGGTCAGGGCCACGATCTGCTCGCCCTGCTTGTCGAGCCCGGCAGCGATCTGCTCGCTCTGCCTGTTGAGTCTGGCCTGGATCTGCTCGCTCTGCTTGTCGAGCTTGTCCTCAATGCGTTCAAAGCGCCGCTCCGCAGCTTTCTGGCCCCTTTCCAGGCTATCGAGGCGGACAAGAACGGGGCGAATTTCGGCGCCGATCAGGTCGTGCGTGTTGTCGCGTGACAGGGCGAGGATGCCGAAAATGCCGCCCAGCGTGAATGCGACCGCCGTGAAGAGCATACCGGCGGTCTTGACGTTCTGCTGCGCCTGCGACGCCGTGATCATCCGGGCCACTTCCTCGTGGGTGGGAGGGGCGCAATGCGCCATGTCGCTTGCGTCGGAATGCTGGGTGGCAGAAGCGGAGCCCATGCTGTCGACCAATTGGAAGGAAGAGACTTCCAGTATGGCCGCGCATCGGTCCGAGCGCAGCAGCCAATGAGTGACAGCTGGACCGGGATGGACCGCCAGTGTCAGCGCTGCGCCAGCGCCAGCCGGGCGCCCAGCCCGATAAACGCCACGCCGACCACGCGGTCGAGCCAGCGCTTGATGCCGGATGCCCGGCTGGCGCGGCGAGTGATGCCCAGCATGGCCGGCCCTTTCGCTTCGCTTCAGTAATGGATCAGCGCGTGCCTACCGTGCAGCGCGTCCCGGCGGCCAGCGGCATGCCCTGCAGAAACGCCTGCGCGGGAAGCCGGCGGCCCCCGGGTTTCTGCAACTCCGTCACGCGCAGTGCGCCCTCGCCGCACGCGATGACGACGCCTTGCGCGTCCGCAGCGACGATGGTCCCCGGCGCCGTATCCTGACCGCCGATGTCCGCCGGCAGCGCGATGGCGCTTGCCTGCCAGCACTTGACCGCGATGTCGCCGATCTGCACCACCGCGCCGGGGAACGGATTGAAGGCGCGCACCTGCCGCGCCAGTTCCATCGCTGGCCGGCGCAGATCGAGCCGCGCTTCGTCCTTGCCGATCTTCTCGGCGTAGGTGACGCCGTCAACGGGCTGCGGCACGGCGGCCAGGCGCCCCTCGGTCCGCAGGCGGCGCAGGGCCTCGACGATCATCGTCGCGCCCAGCTGCGCCAGCGTATCGTGCAGCATGCCGGTGGTGCTGTCGGCAGCGATCGGGACGGTTTCGGTCGAGATCATCGCGCCGGTGTCCAGCCCCTCGTCCATCTGCATCAGCGTGATGCCAGTGGCGGCGTCGCCGGCCTCGATGGCCCGGTGGATGGGCGCCGCGCCGCGCCAGCGCGGCAGCAGCGACGCATGGATGTTCAGGCAACCGTGGCGCGGCAGCGTCAGCACCTCCGCGGGCAGGATCAGGCCATAGGCGGCGACCACCATCACATCCGGCGCGCATTGCGCCAGCGCGTCGACGGCGGCGCCGGCTTCTTCCGGATATTTGCCCTGGCGGCGCAGCGAGCGCGGCTGCAGCACCGGACCCAACCCTTGCGCGACGGCGTATTGCTTGACCGGACTGGCCTGCAGCTGCATGCCGCGCCCGGCCGGCCGGTCTGGCTGCGTCAGCACGGCCACGACCGGAAAGTCCGCCTCGTGGATTGCCGCCAGCGCGGCACGCGCGAACTCGGGGGTGCCGGCAAAGGCCACCCGTAGCGGCCGGGTTTGCTGGGCGTCGTTGGACGAGGTTGCGCAAGCGTCCTGTGCGTCGCTGACCGTCATGGCGCTTTCCGCATCAGGCGCGCGCGCGCTTTGGCTGCTGCGCCTTCTGCTGCTTCTGCTGTTTCTGCAGCTTCGACTTGATGCGGTTGAGCTTGAGCGGGGAGAGGTATTCGACGAAGACCTTGCCCTTCAGATGGTCCATCTCGTGCTGGATGCAGACCGCCAGCAGATCGTCGGCCTCCAGTTCGAAGGTCTCGCCGTTCTCGTTCAGCGCCCGCACCCGAACGCGGTCGGGGCGCTCGACCCGGTCGTAGATCTCGGGCACCGACAGGCAGCCCTCTTCATAGATCTGGAGGTGGTCGCTGGCCCAGACGATCTCCGGGTTGATGAAGACCTGCAGTTGGTCGCGCGTGTCGGAGACGTCGATCACGATGACCTGCTCGTGCACGTCGACCTGCGTCGCGGCCAGGCCGATACCCGGGGCTTCGTACATGGTTTCCGCCATGTCCTTGACCAGTTGACGGATGCGGTCGTCCACCTGCGCGACGGGTTTCGCGACGATATGAAGGCGGGGATCGGGATAGGTCAGGATGTCGAGTTTGGCCATGATACGAGTGCGCGGGGCGCGAGCGGTACAACGTTGGCGCCACCATCGATACGGCCGCTGCTGCCCGTTGCCATTGGCATCGGATGCGGTGCGGTCGTATTGGCGATGCAGGCGCCTGAAATCAGAATCGGGGCACGAGGCCTGAAAATCAAGCGGCGGCAATCCTACCCGGGGCCGGGTGTGAAGGCCGCTTCGCAAGGCCCGCAGCTGCCTGCAACGGCGCCCTTTGCGAGAAGACGAGATGGACGGCAGCTGCTCGAGGCAGCCGCCTGCCGAAAGGCGCGATCTTACCAAATAACCCCTTGCCACGCCGGACCTGGCGCCGCCGCGCAGCCGGTGCCAACCGAGAGCCGATGACCGATCCCGAGGAGATTGCCGCATGGCTGCGCCTGACCGGAACGCCGGGGCTTTCCGCGGTGGCGGCGCGCCGGTTGCTCGCGGCCTTTGGCCTGCCCCAGCAGATCCTGGCCACCCCTGTGTCGCGGCTGGCGCAAGTGGTGCCCGCTACCCTCGCCCGCCGCCTGCTGGCGGCGCCGGACGACGCGATGCGGGTTGCCGCGGCGAGAACGGCGACCTGGGCCGCGCAGCCCGGCCAGGCCGTGATTGGACTGGCGGACCCGTCGTATCCCGTAGGTCTTCTGGATTTGACCGATCCGCCGCTGCTGTTGTTCGCCCGCGGTAATCCGGATCTGTTGCGAAGGCAGGCAGTGGCGGTGGTAGGCGCCCGCAACGCCACGCAACAGGGCGAGCGCGATGCACAGCGCTTCGCACGGCGCTTGTCGGAGGCGGGCTGGCTGGTGGTGTCGGGACTGGCCCACGGTATCGATGCCGCCGCGCATGCCGGCGGGATGCAGGGGCCGGCCGGCACGCTCGCCGTGGTGGGGACGGGCGTGGATCGCGTCTATCCCGAGTCCAACCGCGCCTTGAGCGACCGGCTGGCCGCCGAAGCGCTGATCGTCAGCGAACTGCCGCTGGGCACCCCGCCGCGCAGCCTGCACTTTCCCCGCCGCAACCGGCTGATCGCGGCGCTGTCGCGCGGCGTGGTGGTCATCGAGGCGGCGTTGCGATCCGGCTCGTTGATTACCGCCCGTCTGGCGGCCGAACTGGGACGGGAGGTCTTTGCCCTGCCCGGCTCCATCCACGCGCCGCAATCGCAGGGTTGCCACCAGTTGATCCGGCAGGGCGCAATGCTGGTCGAGTCGGCCGAGGAAGTGCTCGCCGAACTCGGTACGGCGGCGGACAGCGCGGGATGTCCCGTGCCGGCGCCATCCGCGCCAGCACGGCGGGAACCGCTGGAACCGCTGGAACCGCTCCCTGCGCCGTCCCCAACCCCTCTTGCTGCAGGGCTGGAACACAGTGGCACGGCAGTCCTGGCGGCAATCGCGTACGATCCGGTCGGTGCGGACGCCCTGGCTGCGCGCACCGGTCTGCCCGTGGCGCTCGTCACCGCGGCGCTGCTGGGGCTGGAACTTGGAGGCGCCGTCGAGAGTCTTCCCGGCAATCGGTATCGGCGCCTGGCTTGAGCGTCCTCGCCAGGGAAGCCGCTACAATGCGCCGCCTGCGCGGCGGCCGCCCGTGGCCGGCTGCGGGCCGGTTTTCCGCCGAAACCGGCGTTCGGTTCAGGTTTGGAGTCACATGACCGTTTACTTCCCGGAGCGGGACGGCGCAGCGATCGCTGTCGCGTTGCAGTCACAATCGGCAGGCCGTCTGGTGGCCTGCCTGTGCGCCGCCTGGTGCGGCACCTGCAACACCTATCAGGCGGTGTGGGAGCAGCTCGCGAGCCAGCATCCTGGCGATTGTTTCGTCTGGATCGATATCGAAACGCATGCGGATGCGCTCGGGGATATCGACATCGAGAACTTTCCCACCGTGATGGTGCAGCCAATCGCGGGCGGACCGCCCGATTTCTATGGAACGCTGCTGCCCCACGCGGCCACGCTGCAGAAGTTGCTAGAAAAGGGCCGCGCGATGCCGGGAGACGGTGACGAGGCGCCGGACCTGCTCGCCTGGTTGAATCCGTCGGCGCTGGCGCGGTCACAGTAGCCGGCAAGAGGCCTGCGGCAGAGCCGGTGAAAGAGCCGGGATCGCGCAGAAGTGGCGCAGGAGACCAGCCGGCAAGGGCTTGCTGCCGGAGCGGCGGGGCAGGCGGAAAAGGCCGCTGCCAGACCGCACCGGCGGTCGCCAGCCACGGCGGCTCGCCTTGCACCGTGCTCCGCAGCGCGCTTATTATTGGCGCCTCGTGGCCCCCCGGGGGGAACGAAGCGTCTGTTTACATATAGTGCAGTGCCAATCGCGGAAGGCAATCAGGACCGACCGCAAGGATTCCACCCATGTCCAAAGCTCTCATCATCGCGGAAAAGCCGTCGGTCGCGGCCGACATCGCCCGTGCACTCGGGGGCTTTACCAAGCATGACGAGTACTACGAGAGCGACGAGTATGTGCTGTCCTCGGCGGTCGGCCATCTGGTCGAAATCGCCGCGCCCGACGAGTACGAGGTCAAGCGTGGAAAGTGGAGCTTTGCCAACCTCCCGGTGATTCCGCCGCATTTCGACCTGCGTCCCATCGCCAAGACCGAGACGCGGCTGAAGGTGCTGAACCGCCTGATCAAGCGCAAGGACGTCACCGCCCTGATCAACGCCTGCGATGCGGGGCGCGAGGGGGAACTGATCTTCCGGCTGATCGTGCAGCAGGCCAAGGCGAAGCAGCCGGTACGCCGGCTGTGGCTGCAATCGATGACGCCGGCGGCGATCCGCGAGGGCTTCGCCCGTCTGCGCGAGGACGAGGAAATGCTGCCGCTGGCCGATGCCGCGCGGTGCCGGTCGGAAGCGGACTGGCTGGTCGGCATCAATGGCACGCGAGCGATGACCGCCTTCAACAGCAAGGGCGGTGGCTTCTTCCTGACCACCGTTGGCCGCGTGCAGACGCCGACGCTGTCGATCGTGGTGGAGCGCGAGGAGAAGATCAAGCATTTCGTCCCGCGCGACTATTGGGAAGTGCGGGCCGAGTTCATCGCCGCGGCGGGCCTCTACGAGGGCCGCTGGTTCGACCCGAAGTTCAGGAAGAACGAGTTCGACCCCGAGGCGCGGGAGTCGCGGCTGTGGAGCGAGGCCGAGGCCAAGAGCATCGTGGCGGCCTGCCGCGACAAGCCCGGTACGGTCACCGAGGAATCGAAGCCGTCGACGCAGCTGTCGCCGGCACTGTTCGACCTGACCAGCCTGCAGCGCGAGGCCAATTCGCGCTTCGGCTTCTCGGCCAAGAACACGCTCGGCCTGGCCCAGGCACTGTACGAGAAGCACAAGGTGCTGACCTACCCGCGTACCGACTCGCGCGCGCTGCCCGAGGACTACATGGGCACGGTCAAGGAAACGCTCGGCATGCTGGCCGACAGTTCGCCGAACTACCTGCCGCATGCAAAGAAGATCCTGAATAGCGACTGGGTCAAGCCGAACAAGCGGATCTTCGACAACAGCAAGATCAGCGACCACTTCGCCATCATCCCGACGCTGCAGGCGCCGAAGAACCTGTCCGAGCCGGAGCAGAAGCTGTACGACCTGGTCGTGCGGCGCTTCCTGTCCGTGTTCTTCCCCGCCGCGGAATTCCAGGTCACCACGCGCGTCACCGAAGTGGCCGGCCATCATTTCAAGACCGAAGGCAAGGTGCTGGTCAATCCCGGCTGGCTGGTGATCTACGGCCGCGACAAGCAGGGCGACGACGCCAACCTGGTACCGGTGGCCAAGGACGAGAAGGTACGCACCGACAAGGTCGAATCGGTCGGCCTGACCACCAAGCCGCCCGCGCGCTACAACGAGGCGACGCTGCTGTCGGCGATGGAAGGCGCCGGCAAGCTGGTGGACGACGACGCGCTGCGCGAGGCGATGGCGGGCAAGGGTCTGGGCACGCCGGCCACGCGCGCGGCCATCATTGAAGGGCTGCTGACCGAGAAGTACCTGGTACGGGAAGGACGCGAGCTGATTCCGACCGCCAAGGCCTTCCAGCTGATGACGCTGCTGCGCGGCCTGGGCGTGCAGGAACTGACGCAGGCCGAGCTGACCGGCGAGTGGGAGCACAAGCTGGCGCAGATCGAGCGCGGACGCCTGAAGCGCGACGAGTTCATGCGCGAGATCGCGCAGATGACCCAGCAGATCGTCAAGCGCGCCAAGGAATACGACAGCGATACGATCCCGGGCGACTACGCCACGCTGGAAACGCCCTGCCCGCAATGCGGCGGCCAGGTCAAGGAAAACTACCGTCGCTTCGCCTGCACGGCGTGCGAGTTCTCCATCAGCAAGATTCCGGGCGGGCGGCAGTTCGAGCTCGACGAAGTGGAAACGCTGCTGCGCGACAAGGAGATCGGTCCGCTGCAGGGCTTTCGCAGCAAGATGGGCCGCCCCTTCGCCGCCATCCTGAAGCTTGGCCGCGACGATGACGGCAACTACAAGATGGAGTTCGACTTCGGCCAGAACGAGGACGAGAACGACGGCGAGCCGGTGGACTTCAGCGAGCAGGAGCCGCTGGGCCATTGCCCGAAATGCAATGGCTCGGTGTACGAGCACGGCATGAAATATGTCTGCGAGAACGCCGTCGGCGCGCAGAAGCACTGCGACTTCTCCACGGGCAAGATCATCCTGCAGCAGGAGGTGTCGCGGGAGCAGATCGCCAAGCTGCTTGGCGAGGGCCGCACCGACCTGCTGACGGGGTTCAAGTCGTCGCGCACCGGCCGCAACTTCAAGGCCTATCTGGTCAAGCAGCCCGACGGCAAGATCGGCTTCGAGTTCGAGGCGCGCGAGCCCAAGGCGGGTGCGAAGACGGCGGCCAAGACCGCTGCCAGGACGGCTGCGAAAACCCCCGCAGCGCCCCCCGCAGCGGGCGAAGGCGATAACGGCGCGCAGACGCCGGCGGCGAGGAAAACCGCTGCGGCCAAGACGCCTGCCAAGACGCCCGCCAAGCGCGCCGCGGCGAAGACCCCTGCCCGCAAGACCGCGCGCGCCAGCGCCAAGACCACGGCGAACGCGAGCGAGTAAGCGCTCGGGAAGCCGGACACTGGAAAAGGGGGCCGCGGCCCCCTTTTCTCATTCCGCGGACCGCTTGACGCCCTCTTCCACCAGGAAATCGATGAAGGCCCGCACCTTGGTCGGCAGGAACTTGCGGCTGGGATAAATCACGCTCAGATCGCGGCGCGGCAGCTGGTACTGCGGCAGGATATGTTGCAGCAAACCCGCCTCGATGCTCGGCCGTGCGAGGTAGGACGACAGCATGGCAATGCCCAGGTTTGCCAGCGCGGCCTGGTGTGCCAGTTCCGCATTGCTGCACAGCAGACCGGGCCGGATAGGCACCGTCACCTCCCCTTCGGGGCCGCGCAGCGTCCAGGTGTGTTCGGCGTTGGGCAGCCGCATGGCGATGCAACGGTGATGGGACAGGTCGTGCGCATGGCGCAGCGGCGGATGCTGGGCCAGGTAGCCGGGCGAGGCGCACAGGATGATCTCGGCGCTGATCAGGGGCCGTGCAACCAGGTGCGAGCCCAGCCCCAGGTCCGACAGCACGATGCCGACGTCCCTGCCCTCCTCGACGATATCGACGATGCGGTCGGACAGCTGCACGTCGAAGACCACGTCCGGGTACAGCGTCTGGAAGCGGCCGAGGATATCCGGCAGCAGGTGCAGGCCGAACATGACCGGGGTAACGATGCGCAGCGTGCCGGACAAGGACTGGCTGCGCGCGGCGACCACCGATTCGGCCTCTTCCACGTCCTCCAGGATTTGCTGGCAGCGCTGCAGATAGGTTTCACCCGCGTCGGTGAGCGACAGGCTGCGGGTGGTCCGGTTCAGCAGCCGGGTGCCGAGATGCGCTTCCAGATCGGCGACATAGCGGGTGACGACCGCGTTGGAGATTTCGAGTTGTTGCGCCGCACGGGCAAAACTGCCGAGCTCCACCACCTTGGTGAACACTCGCATCGATTGCAGCCGGTCCATGACACGATCTCCCCGATTCCGCCTGAATTTTTCCGCCATCCGGCGGGTTTGTTGTTCTAAATAGAACTAATCATTGTGGACGGCAATATTTATTCATATAAGGGAAATGCCTAATATGCGGTCATCAGATGCCGCACTGCAACGAACGGAAACCGCGGAGTGGCAATCGTCGGCAGCAAAAAAACAAGGACAGCATCATGAAACTCTCGCGCATCGCTCTGCTCACCGCTACCCTGGCCGCCGCCCTGGCAGCCGCCCCTGCCATGGCCAAGCCGGGCCAGTTCAATCCCTACACCGACGGCGCCAAGGCCGGCCAGTTCGACGTCTTTACCGAAGGGGCGCGTCAGGGCAAGTTTGACGTGTTCACCGAAGGCGCTCGCCAAGGCAACTTCGACGTGTTCACCGAAGGCGCCCGCCAAGGCAAGTTCGACGTCTTTACCGAAGGGGCCGCACGCTGATGTCTGGCCGGTCCGGCGCGGCCTGACCCGCCGCACCTGCCCCCCTTCCGCAATGCCCGCGCCCCCGAGCGCGGGCATTGTCGTTCAGGGGCGCCCCAAAGGAAAAAGGACCGCATTCGCGGCCCTTTTCCTGTCAATCGTCGTGGCGATGGCCGCGGCGATGATAGTGGTGCTTGTTCTTGTACTTGCCCTTCTTGTAGTAGCCGCGGCTCTTGTAGTAGCGGTCGCGATCGTCCGCATACGAATTGCTGCGCGAGACGTTGCCGCCGAGCGCCGCGCCGGCGCCGCCGCCCAGCGCCGCCCCGATCAGGCCGCCGCTGCGGCCACCGACGACATTGCCTGCCGCGGTGCCGGCACCGCCGCCGAGCGCGCCGCCCAGGATGGCGCCAGTGCGTTCGCGCCGGTTCGAGGTAATCGCGCCTCCCGCGCCGCCGCCCAGCGCGCCGCCGATCACGGCGCCGGTGGAGCCGCCCAGTGCGCCCCCGACTGCTGCGCCGGCGACACCGCCCAGCGCGCCGCCCACGGCATTGTTCAGATCGCTGGCCCAGGCCGGCACAGTGGAGGCGGCAAGAGCCAGGGCGACGGTCAGATTGCGAACGAGTTGGCGAGACATGTGTTGTTTCCTCGGGTTGCCAAACTATGAGTGAAGTGTAGGGCCGGTATCCGCGGCTTGCTGTAACCGCCTGTAAGGCTTTATTAATGCTGCAGAAAGACAACAAGGCCGCCCGAAGGCGGCCTTTGTGCTTATTTAGCCACTAAATTGACTGGGAACCCCCCGATGTACGGGTTCCAGGCATCAACAGCAGCGTCCCTGTCCACCTCCATACCGGGCTTCCTGACGCTCCCGGAAAAATTCTTCGTAACTCATCGGACGGCGGTCCGGATGGGTTTGCTCCATGTGCGTCAGGTAGGTCTGGTAGTCGGGCAGCCCGACCATCAGCCGCAGGGACTGGCCGAGGTAGCGGCCCATTTTTTCCAGCGGTTCCAGCATGTCGGCTCTCCTCGAGGTGTTGGGGCGGCGCGGTGCCGGGCTTATTGCTGCGAGGCGGAGGCCGGCATCGGCTCGAACGGCGTTTCCCGCGCGGTCGGCTTGGCGGCGCCGCTGGCCTGCAGGCCGGTGCGGAAGCCGTACACCACGATCGACAGCACCACCAGGATGAACAGCGCGCACAGACCGGCGTCGAGATAGTCGTTGAAGACGATCTGGTGCATCTGGTCCATGGTCTTGGCCGGCGCCAGCACCGTCCCCTGGGCGATGGCGTCGCTGAAGCGGCTGGCGTGCGACAGGAAGCCGATCTTCGGATCCGGATGGAACAGCTTCTGCCAGCCGGCAGTCAGCGTGCAGATCAGCAGCCACACGGTCGGCACCAGCGTGACCCAGGCATAGCGCCCGCGCTTCATCTTGACCAGCACGCAGGTGCCCAGCACCAGCGCGACGGCGGCCAGCATCTGGTTGGAGATGCCGAACAGCGGCCACAGCGTGTTGATGCCGCCCAGCGGATCGACCACGCCCTGATAGAGGAAGTAGCCCCACGCCGCCACGCACAGCGCGGTCGCCAGCAGGTTGGCCGGCAGCGATTCGGTCTTGCGCATGGCCGGCACGAAGGCGCCCAGCAGATCCTGCAGCATGAAGCGGCCGGCACGGGTGCCCGCGTCCACGGCGGTCAGGATGAACAGCGCTTCGAAGAGGATGGCGAAGTGGTACCAGAAGGCCATCATGGCCTGCCCGCCCACCACCTGGTGCAGGATGTGGGCGATGCCGACGGCCAGCGTCGGTGCGCCGCCTGCACGGGAGATGATGGTGTTCTCGCCAACGTCCTTGGCGGTCTGGATCAGCACGTCGGGCGTGATGACGAAGCCCCAGTTCGACACTGCCGCGGCCACGGCTTCCGGCGTGGTGCCGATCGCGGCGGCGGGGCTGTTCATCGCGAAGTAGACGCCCGGTTCGATCACCGAGGCCGCGACCAGCGCCATGATGGCGACGAACGACTCGGCCAGCATCGCGCCGTAGCCGATGAAGCGCGCGTGCGTTTCGTTCTCCAGCAGCTTGGGCGTGGTGCCCGACGAGATCAGCGCATGGAACCCCGAGACCGCGCCGCAGGCGATGGTGATGAACAGGAACGGGAACAGGTTGCCCGACCAGACCGGTCCGCCGCCGTCGGCGAACTGGGTGAACGCCGGCATCTTCAGTTCCGGCGCGACGATCAGGATGCCGATCGCCAGCGCAATAATGGTGCCGATCTTCAGGAAGGTCGACAGGTAGTCGCGCGGTGCGAGCAGCAGCCACACCGGCAGCACGGCGGCGACGAAGCCGTAGCCGATCAGCATCCAGGTCAGTGCGACGCCGTCGAAGGTGAACAGCGGCGCCAGTGTCGGGCTCTCATGCACGTACTCGCCGCCGATGATTGCCAGCATCAGCAGGACGAAGCCGATCACCGACACTTCGCCGATACGGCCAGGACGGATGTAGCGCGTGTACAGGCCCATGAAGATGGCGATCGGAATCGTCACCGCCACGGTGAACGTGCCCCACGGCGAGTCGGCCAATGCCTTGACCACGATCAGCGCCAGCACCGCCAGGATGATGATCATGATCATGAAGCAGCCGAACAGCGCGATCATGCCGGGCACCGTGCCCATTTCGGACTTGACCAGGTCGCCCAGCGAGCGGCCGTCGCGGCGCGTGGAAATGAACAGCACCATGAAGTCCTGCACCGCGCCGGCGAAGACCACGCCGGCCAGAATCCACAGCATGCCGGGCATGTAGCCCATCTGCGCGGCCAGCACCGGGCCGACCAGCGGTCCGGCGCCCGCGATCGCGGCGAAATGGTGGCCGAACAGCACCGCCTTGTTGGTCGGCACGTAGTCGAGGCCGTCGTTATGCCGCCATGCGGGCGTCATCCGGCTCGGATCCAGCTGCATCACCTTGTCGGCGATGAACTTGCTGTAGTAGCGGTAGGCGATCAGATAGATACAGATCGCGGCGACCACGATCCAGAGCGCGCTGACGGCTTCTCCGCGCGCCAGCGCGACAGTGGCAAAGGCAAAGGCGCCAAGGACGGCGACGGCCAGCCACACCAGGTGTTGCCCGATGCGATTCATAGTGAAGGTCTCCTCAGACCGGATGGAACAAGGCCCGTGCAGGGGACAAGGCCCGGATCGGCGCGGCAGTGCCGCGCGGCGCGGCAAGCGCGGCGCGCAAGCATCGTGCCGGGCGGCGTCGGGTTGACGGTCGGGGAAGGCGGTCTCCGGGTGTCTGCGGCGCGCCCGGTACTCGCATCGCGGTCCGGATCTCGTTCTCAGGCGGGCAGGCGGCTTGCCGGGCGGGAGCCAGGCGGCCGCGTGCGTGATGGTGCGCAACGCCGGTGGCCCGGCAGTTCACGCTCCCGGCGTGTAGTATTGACACCCGCCCCACCGGGCACAAGCGCATAACTACGCAGAACGGCTGCGTGGTACTACGTAGAGAACACCCCAAACGACGTAGACGCGGCGGCGACACGCTTGCCGCATCGGCATTTCCGCGCACGATGAAACTCCGCCTGAAGATCCTGCTGCTCGCGGTCGCGCCGCTGGCCGTCGCCATGCTGGCGATCGCGCTCACGGTTCGGGACCAGTCCACCGCGCTCGCGCTGCACGAGCGTCAGCTGGTCGAGGCCGCCTATCTGCAGAGCAAGCGGGCCGAACTGCACCATTACGTCGAACTTGCCCAGAGCGCGATCGCGCCGCTTGTCGCCGCCGGCCGCAATGACGAGGGCGCGCGGCGGGCCGCCATGGAAGCGCTGGCCCGGCTCGAATATGGCCACGATGGCTACTTCTTCCTCTATGACGTGCACGGCCGCAGCCTGATGCATCTGCGCCAGCCCGAGCTGGTCGGCCAGGACCTGTGGAATCTGCGCGATTCGACCGGCACGCCGACCATCCAGCGGTTGATGGCCGTGGCGCAGGCAGGCGGCGGCGCCGTCCAATACGAGTGGCGCAAGCCGTCCAGCGGCAAACCGGCGCCCAAGCTCGGCTATGTCGTGCTGGTGCCGGAGTGGGGATGGATGCTGGGCACCGGGATCTATCTGGACGATGTGGAAAACACGCTGCGCCAGCTCGACGAGCGTGCGAAGACGGATATTCGCGCCACGCTGGCCTGGATCGGCGTGATTGCCGGCATCAGTCTGTTGCTGGTCTGCGCGGGTGGCCTCGCCTTGAACATCAGCGAACACCGCGAGGCGGACGCCAAGCTGCGGCAGCTGGCGCAGCGGGTGGTGCAGTCGCAGGAGGAGGAACGCGTGCGGCTGGCTCGCGAACTGCATGACGGCGTCAGCCAGTTGCTGGTATCGGTCAAGCTGGTGCTGGAGGCGGCAGTGAACCGGCTGGTGCAGGCACCGGCAGAGGGAGCGGCGGTGGCGCCGGTGCTCGGCATGGCGCTGAACCGGCTGGAGACCGTGTTCGGCGAGGTCCGCCGCGTTGCCCACAATCTGCGCCCGGCGCTGCTGGACGACCTTGGCCTGCATGCCGCGCTCGAACAGCTCGCGCGCGAGATGCAGGGCGCAAGCGGGCTCGCCATTCGGGTGCGCCGCGAGGGCGAGCCGCGGCCGCTGCCGGAGGAGGCTGCCACCGCGCTGTACCGCATCGCGCAGGAGGCGCTGACCAATGTCGAGCGCCATGCTTCGGCCCGTCACGTCGACATCGTGCTGACCTTCGGCGCTGCCGCCGTGGCACTGCGGGTGCAGGACGACGGGGTTGGCTTCGATGTCGCCCGCATGCAGCAGGATCCCAGCCGCGGCATCGGGCTGCGCAACCTGCGCGAACGCGTGGCCATGCTCGGCGGGCGTTTCGATATCGATTCCGGGCCGGCGGGCACTCGACTGGGCGCATCGCTACCATTGCAGGCGGGCGAACCCACGCCTGGCGACGACGAAACCGCGCGCAGCCAGCCACATGAAGAGGCCCGTAAAACGGTCGGGGAGGCTTCGTCATGATCGGCACGATGCCGAGCGGCGGACCGGCGCGCGTGCTGCTGGTCGACGATCATGTGCTGGTGCGGGACGGCATCCGCATGCACCTGTCGCTGCAGCCAGGGTTGCAGGTCGTCGCCGAGGCGGGGGACGGCCAGAGCGCGCTGGACTGGCTCGCAGGCGCGCCGACGCAAACCATGCCGGCGCTGGCCATCACCGACATCGGCATGGCCGGCATGAGCGGTATCGCCTTCACCGAGGCGCTGCACACGCGCTATCCGGCCATCGCCGTGCTGGTCGTGTCGATGCACGACAACCTGGAGTACGTGCGGCAGGCGGTCCAGGCGGGCGCGCGCGGCTATGTCTTGAAGGACGCGCCCGCAGGCGAACTGCTGGCGGCCATCGAGGCGGTGCTGGGCGGCCACATGTTCTTCAGCGCCTCCATCGCCCGGCGCATGGCGCAGGCCGAGGCGTCCCCGCTTGCGCTTGATCCGCTGACGCCGCGCGAACGCGACATCCTCGCCCGCATCGGCCAGGGCATGGCCAACAAGGAAATCGCCGGCGCGCTCGGGCTGTCGGTACGCACCGTGGAGACGCACCGGCTGAACTTGAAGCGCAAGCTCGGCATCGAGAGCCGTGCGGCGCTGGTCAAGTATGCGGTGGAGCAGGTGGGGAGCGAGGCGGTGGAAAAGCTCTAGAAGTGGCAGTTCACGATAGCGATAGTGCGTCGTCTTCCCTACGCTTCCCGAGCGCTTCCGCTCTCACTTCTGTAGCACCAATGTGCTGCATTGAGTCGAACACCAGAGATTGGCCGGCCAGTTGAAGAGGATCGACGCGAACTGGTGATCGGGCGCGGCACGCGCGGCTACGTTGCGTTGTACCGCTATGTAGAGATCCTCGACACGGTGTACGTGCTGGGATTCGCAGCCAGAAGGAGTGCGGCTACGGCGATCGCGGGGGTGAAGGGGGCAGTTAGAGCGGCAGTTAGAGCGGCAGTTGGATCGCGCACGTTCACCCGATAAAAAGCCCTCGCGCAATGCGAGGGCTTTCTCACTACCGGACCCTGCCATCCCCGCTCTCACGGGAACGGCAGTACCGATCAGGCTGCCAGCCGCCTGGCCAGCGCGTCCTTGGTCTCGGTCAGTTCCTGCGGCAGGTGGTGCTTGAGCTGGGTGAACAGCTCCTCGTGCAGCGCCAGTTCCTTCTCCCACGCCGCGCGGTCGATCGAGGTGACCTGCTGGAACTGCTCGGGCGAGAATTCCAGCCCTTCCCAGCTCAGGTCCTCGTAGCGCGGGGTGGTGCCGAACACGTGCTCGGTGCCCTCGCCGCGGCCTTCGACGCGGTCGATCATCCACGACAGCACGCGCATGTTCTCGCCGAAGCCCGGCCACACGAAGTTGCCGGACTCGTCCTTGCGGAACCAGTTGACGCAGTAGATCTTCGGCAGCTTCGCGCCCGACGCTTCCAGCTTCTTGCCCAGCGCCAGCCAGTGGCCGAAGTAGTCGCTCATGTTGTAGCCGCAGAACGGCAGCATCGCGAACGGGTCGCGGCGCACCACGCCTTGCTGGCCGGCAGCGGCGGCGGTGGTTTCCGAGCCCATGGTGGCGGCCATGTAGACGCCTTCGACCCAGTTGCGGGCCTCGGTCACCAGCGGCACGGTGGTCGAGCGGCGGCCGCCGAAGATGAACGCGTCGATCGCCACGCCGGCCGGGTTGTCCCAGTTCTCGTCGATCGACGGGCACTGGAACGCGGGCGCCGTGAAGCGCGCGTTCGGGTGGGCGGCCTTGGCGCCGGTCTCCTTGGCGATCTCGGGCGTCCAGTCCTTGCCCTGCCAGTCGATCAGGTGCGCCGGCGCTTCCTTGGTCATCCCTTCCCACCACACGTCGCCGTCATCGGTCAGCGCCACGTTGGTGAAGATGACGTTCTCGCGCAGCGTCGCCATCGCGTTGTAGTTGGTCTTCTCGCTGGTGCCCGGGGCAACGCCGAAGTAGCCGGCTTCCGGGTTGATGGCGTACAGGCGGCCATCCTTGCCCGGCTTGATCCAGGCGATGTCATCGCCGATGGTCGTGATCTTCCAGCCCTCGAAGCCCTTGGGCGGGATCAGCATGGCGAAGTTGGTCTTGCCGCAGGCCGACGGGAATGCCGCCGCGACGTGGTACTTCTTGCCTTCCGGCGAGGTCACGCCGAGGATCAGCATGTGCTCGGCCAGCCAGCCCTCGTCGCGGCCCATGGTCGAGGCGATCCGCAGCGCGAAGCACTTCTTGCCCAGCAGCGCGTTGCCGCCGTAGCCCGAGCCGAACGACCAGATCTCGCGGGTTTCGGGGAAGTGGACGATGTACTTGGTCGGGTTGCACGGCCACGGCACGTCCTTCTCGCCGGCCGCCAGCGGCTTGCCAACCGTGTGCACGCACGGCACGAACTCGCCGTCGGCGCCCAGCACGTCGTACACGGCGCGACCCATGCGGGTCATGATGCGCATGTTGACGGCGACATACGGGCTGTCGGACAGCTCCACGCCAATGTGGGCGATCGGCGAGCCCAGCGGGCCCATCGAGAACGGCACCACATACAGGGTGCGGCCGCGCATGCAGCCGTCGAACAGCCCGTTCAGGGTCTGGCGCATCTCGCCCGGCGCCGTCCAGTTGTTGGTCGGGCCAGCGTCTTCTTCCTTCTGCGAGCAGATGAAGGTACGGTCCTCGACCCGCGCCACGTCGGAGGGGTCGGACAGCGCCAGGTAGGAGTTCTTGCGCTTGGCGGGGTTCAGCCGCTTCAGGGTGCCGGCCGCGACCATCTGGTCGCACAGGCGGTCGTACTCTTCCTGCGAGCCGTCGCACCAGTAGATGCTGTCCGGCTTGGTCAGCGCGGCGATTTCGGTAACCCAGGCGATCAGCTTCTGGTGCTTGACCCAGGCCGGAACGTTCAGTGCCGGCGTGCCTTGCATGGTGGGATGATTCATCGTGGATACTCCAAAGCGGATAAGGAATTCTTTGGCAAAGCCTGGCCCCCGGTAGCGCAGTACGGCGGATCGGAACGGAGCGTGTGCCAGGACCGCAATGCAGTACGGACCACTTCTTTTGGAAGCGGTTCCGGGCATGCGGGAGTCGCGCGTCGTGACCGGTGCGGTCCCATGCGCCGACTCCGTCGGGTGCGCGCCTCTCGGGCGCGGCCACCCCGTTCGGCCTGGCGTCGCTCGTCCTTGCCTTCGGCCGGACATTGCGACGACCCGCGTAGCCGTTTCCTGGTACTGCTGGCACATGCCGGAACGTCTGATGCGTTCCTGGCCTACTTCAAGCCCGTCGTCCGGCAGGCAGTCACATCCCGTTACAAGTCCGCGACGCAGGGCCGGGAATAAATGCCAACGAGGACGTCCGTGGCTGCGCTACAGTGGCGGTTTGCCCCGCAAATTGCGGCGGGGAACCGCCGTCAGGCTTGTTCCGGCGGCTTCCAGAGCACGGGAGCAGGGCTCGACCGCGAATTGCTGGCGTCGCCGGAGGCGGCAAGGATACCACCGTCGATGCGCTTCGGTTTTTGCTCTGCAACATCCGCCCACCCTTCCTGGAGCCCCGTTTTTGGCCGGAGAACGGGGGTGCGTGCGCGGCACCGTACGGTCGCCCTTCCCGTCACCCCTTGGCGGCAACCATACTGGCGGCGCTGGCCCCCGGTCTGTGGGCACGCGAACCAATTAACGTCATGACCTCAACCCGCCCATGAAAATTGCCGTTCTCGACGACTACCAGGACGCCGTTCGCAAACTGCCCTGCTTCCGCCTGCTGGAGGGGCACGACGTCAAGATCTTCAACAACACCGTCAAGGGCGTGGGCCAGCTGGCCGCCCGGCTGTCCGATGTCGAAGCGGTGGTGCTGATCCGCGAGCGCACCCGCATGACCCGCCAGCTGCTGGAGAAGCTGCCGAAGCTGAAGATCATCAGCCAGACCGGCCGCGTCGGCACCGTTGGCAGCCATATCGACGTCGACGCCTGCACCGACCGCGGCGTGGTGGTGCTCGAAGGGGTCGGCTCGCCGGTGGCGCCGGCGGAGCTGACCTGGGCGCTGATCATGGCGGCGCAGCGGCGCATTCCGCAGTACGTGGCGAGCCTGAAGCACGGCGCCTGGCAACAGTCGGGGCTGAAGTCCACCACCATGCCGCCGAACTTCGGCCTCGGCCAGGTGCTGCGCGGCCAGACGCTGGGCATCTGGGGTTACGGCAAGATCGGCCGGCTGGTGGCGGGCTACGGCAAGGCCTTTGGCATGTCGGTGCTGGTGTGGGGGCGGGAGGCGTCGCAGCAGGCGGCGCGCGAGGACGGCTTCGCGGTGGCAGAGTCCCGGGAACAGCTGTTCACGGATAGCGACGTGCTGTCGTTGCACCTGCGCCTGAACGACGAGACGCGGCACCTGGTCAAGCTCGCCGATCTGAGCCGGATGAAGCCCACCGCCCTCTTCGTCAACACCAGCCGGGCCGAGCTGGTCGAGGAAAACGCCCTGCTGGGCGCGCTGAACCGCGGCCGGCCCGGCATGGCGGCGGTCGACGTGTTCGAGTCGGAGCCCATCCTGCAGGGCCACGCGCTGCTGCGGATGGAGAACTGCATCTGCACGCCGCACCTGGGCTATGTGGAGCGCGACAGCTACGAGTTGTACTTCCGTACCGCCTTCCAGAACATCCTCGACGTACTGGCGGGCAAGCACGACAGCGTGGTCAACCCGCGCGCGCTGACGCCGGCGCTGTCGCGCGGATAGCAACGGCGGGCGGCCGCCAGGAGAGCGGTCAGCGAGGCGAAGGGTCAGACCAGGTCGAGCTGCTCGGAGCGGATTCCAAGGGCTGCGGCAATCTTCTCCCGGGTCGCCGCATATTGCCATCCCAGTCGAACAGGACCGCGACATTCCCGGGCGGTTCGAGGCACGGCGCGGCCAAAACCGCTACACTGCGGCGACTCCAGGTGCGCCCCATGGGACCCCGGTCCGACAGGCGCGGCACTCCGGCCTTCTCCCCATTTGCTCTTCGCTTTCCCATGGACCCCAGGCTACTGACGCTTTGCGTCGGCAATTTCGTGATCGGCACCGGTGCGATGATCGTCACCGGCATGCTGAACGACATTGCCGCCGACTTCGCCATCAGTGCCGCGACCGCGGGCCAGTTGATCTCCGCCTTCGCGCTGGCCTGCTGCATCGGTGCGCCGCTGTTCGCCACGCTTGGCTCGCGTATCGACCGGCGCCTGCTGCTGGTGGGCTCGCTGGCGCTGTACGGCGCGCTGCATCTGGCCTGCGCGCTGGCGCCGGAGTTCGGCACGCTGGTCGTGCTGCGCTTCGTCACCGCGATTGGCGCGGCCATCTATACCCCGCAGGCGGCCGCCACGCTGCCGCTGCTGGTCGAGCCCGGGCAGCGCGGCCGGGCGATCAGCTTCGTCTTCCTTGGCTGGAGCATTGCCAGCGTGGTCGGCGTGCCGCTGGGGACCTGGATCGGCAACGGCTTTGGCTGGCGCGTCAGCATGACGGTAGTCGGCATCTTGGCGCTGGGCGTGGCCTGTGCGCTGTGGCGCGTGTTGCCGCGCGGGCTGATGGTGCAGCCGGTAGGACGGGCCGCCTGGGCCGCGGTGCTGCGGCATACGCCCCTGATGCTGGTGGTGTCGGTGACGATGATCTCGTCGGCTGGCATGTTCACGATGTTCACCTATATCGCGCCCATGCTGCGCGATGTGCATGGCATTCAGGGCGCGGGCCTGAGCCTGATGTTCCTCGCCTATGGCGCCTGCGGCGTGTTCGGCAACCTGCTGGCCGCCTCGCGCATGGACCGGCTCACGCCGGGGCGCGTGGTGCTGATCGCGCTGGGCAGTTCGCTGGCGGCAATGCTGCTGTGGCCGCTGACCGGGCTGGGCACGCTGGCGCTGGTGCTGGTCTTCATGCTGTGGGGCGTGGGCGGCTTTGCCACCAACAGCGCGCAGCAGGCGCGGCTGGTGATTCTGGCGCCGGAGCGGGCGGCCGCCTCGATCTCGCTCAATTCCTCGTCGATCTACCTGGGCCAGGCGATTGGCGCCACCAGTGGTGCGGCGATCTACGCGCTGGCCGGGGTGGATGCACTGCATTGGGGCTCGGCGCTGTGGATCCTGCTGGCGCTGCTGGTGTCGGCCCGCGCCACGCGGCTGGGACGCCGGTGGTTGCGTGCCGGCCAGCCCTGCGCGCAACCAGCGGGCAGGACGTAAACGTGAGCGTGGCGCCACAGTGAAGGGCCGGTTCCGCGACCGGCGCTTTTCCTTTTCTGCTAATGTTTGAGTCCTGATACATAAGCTTGGGCCAACTGCCGTGCGTCCGGCACGCCATCGTTCGCCCGCCGGCTGCCTGCCGCTGTAATGGTTTGTAATACGTCGGGCCGCCCGAAGTGCCGTGAAATCGGTCCTGGAACGGCCGAGGACGCGGCTGCAGGTTTAAAGTAAGGGCCGCCGGTCCGCAGCGGCTCACAGAAGCCTCCGGGCACGGCGGGACAACAGGAACGGGGAGCACCACGCAGCAGGCGTGGCGCAGGGCAGAGGGTTCGCATGAAAACGAAGGGGATCGACCAGGCCAAGGGCTTCGTCGAAAGTCACTGGACGCCGGCGACAGGAACCGGCCGGAGCCGCGTGTCGCCATGGCTGGTGCTGCTTGTCCTGCTGCTGCTGGCGGGCGGCGCCTGGCTGGCCTGGCGCGCCTGGTTCGCACCGAAGCCCCCGCCCGCCGCGCCCGCCACCATCCCGGTCAGCACGGCACTGGCCCGCCAGGGCGACGTTCCGCTGCGTATCAGCGTCAACGGCAACGTGACTTCGCTGTCGACGGTCGAGGTGCGGCCCCAGGTGTCCAGCACCGTGCGCACCGTCCATATCCGCGAGGGTCAGGACGTGCGCCCCGGCGATCTGCTGTTCTCGCTCGACACCCGCATGGACGAGGCCAATCTGGCCCGGGCGCGGGCGCAACTGCTGCGCGACAAGGCCGATTACGACGACGCGATGCGGGCACTGGCACGCAGCCAGGAACTGCTGGGGCGCAACTTCATTTCGCAAAGCGCGGTGGACACCGCCAAGGCGCGCGTCGATTCGCTGGCAGCAACCGTGCGCGCCGATCAGGCGGCCATCGAGGCCAGCCAGGTTGCCGTCAGCTACGGCCAGATCCGCGCCACGATCGCCGGCCGTACCGGAGTGATCAACGTCTTCCCGGGTTCGCTGGTGCAACCGGGCAGCACGACGCCGATGGTCACGGTGGCGCAGATTCGTCCGATCGCGGTGACCTTCACCCTGCCCGAGCGGCAGCTGGCCGCGCTGCGCGAGGCGCTGAACGCGGGACCGGTGCCGGTCATGGCGCAGCCGAACGACGGCAACCCCGAGCCGGTGCGGGGCCGCATCACCTTCGTGGACAACACCGTCGATCCGCAGTACGGCACCATCCGCGTCAAGGCGCAGTTCGACAACAACGAGCAGCGGCTCTGGCCGGGCACCTACGCGCGGGTCGAGGCGGTGGTGCAGACGTTGACCGGCGTGGTGTCGGTGCCGCCGCAGGCGGTGGTGACCGGACCCGAGGGCCGCTTCGTCTATGCGGTGGGCGCGGACGGCAAGGTCAAGGCGATGCCGGTGCAGTTGCGCGCGGCAACCGCCGACGCTGCGGTGGTCGAGGGCGTGCCGGCCGCCACCCGCGTGGTGGTCGAGGGTGTGCAGAACCTGCGCCCGGGCGTGCTGGTGCGGGAAGTGCCCGCCGCGGGAGGAAATGCCGGCGCCAGCGCCGGCAAGGCCGCTGGCCCCGCCGGACATTGACGCCATGACACTGTCCGAACTTTGCATCCGCCGTCCTGTGATGACGGTGCTGCTTTGCATCGCGCTGGTGGTAACCGGCATCGTGCTGTACCCGACGATCCCGATCGCGGCGCTGCCCAGCTTCAACTCGCCGGTGATCCAGGTCACCGCTACCCTGCCCGGGGCCAGCCCGGAAACCATGGCGGCCTCGGTCGCCACGCCGCTGGAGAAGCAGTTCTCCACCATCCCCGGCGTGTCGGTGATCACCTCGGCGAATACGCTGGGCAATTCGAGCATCACGATCGAATTCAACAGCGACCGCGATATCGACGCGGCAGCGGTGGACGTGCAGTCGGCGCTGTTCCGCGCGCAGCGCCAGCTGCCCACCGAGATGACGGTGCCGCCGTCCTACCGCAAGGTCAATCCGGCCGACGCGGCGGTGATCCTGCTGGCGATCAACTCGCCGGCGATGAGCCTGGCCGAACTCAACGCCTATGGCGACAACCTGATCGCGCCGACCCTGTCGACCCTGCCAGGTGTCGCCCAGGTGCTGATCTACGGCCAGAAGCGTTTCGCGGTGCGGGTGCGCGCACGGCCTGACGCGCTTGCCGCACGCGGCCTGACGCTGGACGAACTGGCCTCCGCGCTGAACCGGGCCAACGCCAACACGCCGGTCGGCACGCTGGACGGCCCGCGCCAGATGCTGACGATCCAGGCCAACCGGCAGCTGGCGAACGCCGAGGCGTTCCGGGACATCATCGTGGCCAGCCAGCCCAACGGCGCCGTGGTGCGGCTGTCGGACGTGGCCGAAGTCGAGGACAGCGTCGAGACGCTGAAGACCGGCAGCTGGCTGAACAACGAGCGCTCCATCGTGCTGGCCGTGCAGCGTCAGCCGGATGCCAACACGGTCGCCGTGGTCGACGCCATCCGCGCCGAATTGCCGCGCCTGATCCAGCAGATGCCGTCGTCGGTCAGCGTCAACGTGGTCAACGACCGTTCGCGCTCGGTGCGCGAGTCGATCCACGACGTGCAGTTCACCCTCGCCCTGACCGCGGCGCTGGTGATCATGGTGATCTTCCTGTTCCTGCGCCGTGCCGCGGCCACGCTGATTCCGACCGTGTCGCTGCCGATCTCGCTGATCGGCACCGTGGCGCTGATGAAGGCGTTCGGCTACAGCCTGGATAACGTGTCGCTGCTGGCCATCACGCTGGCGGTGGGGCTGGTGGTCGATGACGCCATCGTGATGCTGGAGAACATCGTCCGGCATATCGAGGAAGGCATGGCGCCGCTGAAGGCGGCACTGGTCGGCTCGCGCGAGATGGGCTTCACCATCGTGTCGATCTCGGTGTCGCTGGTCGCGGTGTTCATTCCGATCTTCTTCATGCCGGGGGTGATCGGGCTGCTGTTCCACGAGTTCGCCGCGGTGGTGTCGCTGGCCATCCTGGTCTCGGCGCTGGTGTCGCTGACGCTGATCCCGATGCTGTGCGCGCGCTATCTGTCCGCGGAGAACGTGCCGGTCGACGAATCGCAGCACGCCTATGGCGATGCGCCCGCGCATGCGGCGTCCCGGCCGGCGCAGAAGCAGTCGCTGGGCATGCGCTCGACGCAGTGGTTCGAGAACCTGTTCGAGTTCACGCTGCACCGCTATGCGCGCGGGCTGGACTGGTGCCTGGCGCACCGGGGCGTGGTGCTGGGCATCGCGGCGCTGACCTTCGTGCTGACCGCCGTGCTGTTCGCGGTGATCCCCAAGGGGTTCTTCCCGGAAGAGGATATCGGCCAGATCCAGGTCAACGCCGAAGGTCCGCAGGACATCTCGTTCGAGGCGATGTCGGAGCGCCTGCGCGATGCCGCGGAGCGGATGCGCCGCAATCCGGCCGTCAAGAGCGTGGTGGTGTCGATCGGCGGCGGGCCCTCTCCCGCCATCAACACCGGCCGCATGTTCATCGAGCTGCAGCCGCACGGCGAGCGCCCGAAGATGCCGCAGGTGGTCGAGTCGCTGCGGCGCGATGTCGCCGGCGTTCCCGGCCTGAACGTCTATTTCCGCCCGGTGCAGAACCTGCAGCTGGGCGGCCGTCAGAGCAAGAGCCGCTACCAGTACACCTTGCAGAGCGTGAAGGCGGCGGACCTGCAGACGGCAGCCGACCGGATGATCGAGAAGATGCGCGCCGACCCGATCTTCCGCGACGTGACCAGCGACTCCCAGCAGGCGGGCCTGGAGGCGCAGCTGTCGATCGACCGGGACAAGGCCAACTCGCTCGGCGTGCAGATGCAGGACGTGCGCACCGCGCTGTACAGCGCGTTCGGCGAGCGGCAGGTGTCGACCATCTACACGCCGCTGGACAGCTACTACGTGATCCTGCAGGCCGCGGAGGTGGACCGGCTCGACGAAACCGCCTTCGCCAAGATCTACGTGCGCAGCAACACCGGCCAGCTGGTGCCGCTGTCCGCGTTCGCCACCACCGAGCGGCGTGTCGGGCCGATCGCGGTCAACCACCAGGGGCAGCTGCCGGCGGTAACGATCTCCTTCAACCTGGCACCCGGCGCGGCGCTGGGCGACGCCTCGGTGAAGATGGAGCAGTTCAAGCGCGAGACCGCGCTGCCGCAGACCATCTTCACCAATTGGGGGGGCGACGCGGCGGTGTTCCAGTCGTCGCAGGCGACGCAGGTGATCCTGCTGATTGCCGCGATCGCGGTGATCTACGTGCTGCTGGGCGTGCTGTACGAGAGCTACATCCATCCGCTGACGATTCTCGCGGGCCTGCCCTCTGCCGCGGTCGGCGCGCTGCTGACGCTGTTCCTCTTCCGCGTCGAGCTGTCCCTGATCGCGATCATCGGCGTGCTGATGCTGATCGGCATCGTCAAGAAGAACGCCATCATGATGATCGACTTCGCGCTGGCCGCGCAGCGCGAGCAGGGCATGGTGCCGGCACGGGCGATCCGGCAGGCCTGCCTGCTGCGTTTCCGCCCGATCATGATGACCACGCTGGCGGCCATCATGGGCGCGCTGCCGATCGCGCTGGGCCTGGGTGCCGGTGCCGAACTGCGCCAGCCGCTGGGGCTGGCGGTGGTGGGCGGACTGCTGTTCTCGCAGGTGATCACGCTGTTCATCACGCCCGTGATCTATCTGGCGCTCGATCGCTTCTCGGGCAACGGGCCGCTGGAAATCGATGCGGACGGCAACCGCGTGCCGATTACCGCGGGCGGGCATGCGCACGGCTGACAGCCGCTGCGACCGCACGGCGACGCCGGGCACAGGCGGCTCGCCACGCCTTGCACTTGCCCGCGCCGCTGTCGCGCTCGGCGCGCTCGGCGCGCTTGGTGCAATTGGTGCGCTGCTTGCCGGCTGTGCCGGCCCTGCCCCGCAGCGCGCCTCCCCGCTGCCGCTCGCCTCGCATCGCTACGTGCTGCTGGGCGAGCAGCACGACAACGCCGACGGCCACCAGTTGCGGCTGCAGGCGCTGCAGGAATCGGTACGGGCCGGCTGGCGTCCGGTCATCGCCATGGAACAGTTCGACCGTGAGCGGCAGGGCGAACTCGACCGCGCTCGCCGCGAGCGTCCCGGCGACGCCGATCATCTGATCGCCGCCGCGGGTGGCCCCGGCTGGGACTGGTCCTTGTATCGGCCGGTCATCGCGCTGGCCTTGCAGTACGACCTGCCGCTGGTAGCGGCCAACCTGTCGCGCGCCGACGCCAGGCGCGTGGTGCGCGAAGGCGTGGCCGCGGTATTTGCCGCGCCGCAGCGCGCGCAGCTGGGGCTCGATACGCCGTTGGCGGCCGAACTGGCGCAGGCGCAGCAGGCCGGCATCGCCGCCGCTCACAGTGCGCAGATGCCCGCTTCGCTGCTGCCCGGCATGGCGGCGGCGCAGGTCGCGCGCGATGCCGTGATGGCGCATGTCATGGCGGCCTCGAGCGACGGCAGCCCGCCACCCCGGCCCGTGGTGCTGATCGCCGGCAACGGCCATGTACGCAAGGACATCGGCGTGCCCCGCTGGCTGCAAGAGCGGCAGGGCACGGCGGTTGCCGATGTGTTCGCCGTCGGTTATCTGCCAACCGAAGCCGGCGCTGGCGAGGACGGCGGTGACGCCGCGCCGGCGGCGGCCTTCGACCGGATCGTTGCCATCCCCGCCGTCCGCCCGCGCTGAAGGCGACCCGGTCAGACCGGGCCGAACAACTCCTCCGCCACGCTCGGATGCAGCCGCACCGTGGTTTCCAGATGCGACAGGCGCAACCCGAGCCGGATCGCCACCGCCATCGCCTGCACGATCTCCGGGGCGGCGTTATCTAGAATATGAATGCCGAGCACTCGTTGGCTGCGTGCGTTATAGATGATCTTGATTAGCGAGGGGATCGTGCTGCCGGCGAACCGGCTCTCCAGCGACACGAAGCGGCGCAGGCTGACGCCGATGCGCGCGGCGCTGCCCGCCGCTTGCACCGCCTGGGCTTCGGTCATGCCGACGCTGCCGACGGCCGGCTCGCTGAACACGGCAGTGGGGACGACATCGAAGTCGGGCCGCTCGCTGCTGCGGGCAAACAGCCGGTCGGCCAGCCAGCGCCCCTGCGCGATGGCCACCGGTGTCAGTTGCGGGCAGTCGATGACGTCGCCGATCGCATGCAGGCCCCGCACGCTGGTGCGGAACTGCCGGTCCACGCGCAGGTTGCCCGATTCGGCGCGGGCCACGTCGAGCGCGTCCAGTCCCAGCGTATCGAGCACCGGCTCGCGGCCGATGGCGGCCAGCACGGCCTGCACCCGCAGGCTGTGCACGTGCTGCGGGTCGGCGCCGTCGCGCTGCCGGTAGCAGACCTCGGTCGCGCCATTGGACTGGCTCAGCATGGTGACGTCGGTATTGAAATGCAGACGCACCCCCTTGGCGCGCAGGGCCTCGCCCAGCGCCGTGGCGATGGTTTCGTCGAAGTTCTCCAGCAGCCGCGGCCCGCGCACCAGCAGATCCACCTTGACCCCGTAGCGCGACAGGATCGAGGCCATCTCCACGGCGATATAGCCGCCGCCGACCACGGCCAGCGAGGCCGGCACGCCGGTCCAGCCGAACACGTCGTCGGAGGTCGCGGCCAGTTCGCCGCCGGGGACCGGCAGCGCCGTGGGCCGCGAGCCGGTGGCGATCAGGGTGCGCCACGCCTGCAGGGTTTCGTTGCCAACCTGCACGAAACCCGGCGACACCACGCTCGCCTCGCCATGCAGCAGCTGCACGCCCGCTTCCTGCAGCCGCTGCTTGTAGCTGGCATGCAGCCGGGCCATCTCGGCGGTGACGCGGGTAATCGCATCGTTCCAGTCCTCGCGTCCGCCGGTATGGGCCAGGCACCCGCTCAGGATGGAGGCCAGGCTGGCGCCATAGCTGAGCATCTTCTTCGGAATGCAGCCACGGTTCACGCAGGTGCCGCCGATGCGATCGCGCTCGACCAGGATCACGCTGGCGCCATGGGAAGCCGCCCGCATCGCCGCGGCGACACCGGCAGAACCGCCGCCAATCACGACGAAGTCCGCCTGGCGATAGGGGCCGGCCTTGGCGGGCTTGCCCCGGGGTACATGCTCCATCCTCGGCTCGGCGGATACCTTGTAGGCGCTCTGGCGTTCGTGTCCGGTGTCACCCTGGCGTCTGCTCATCTTGCCTCCTGTCGCGGCTTGCCGGCCGCATGTCGATTGGACGTTGCGATGCAAAGGATCCGGGGCGGCACCGTGCGTGCGGCCCGGCTATGAGATGGCCTCCAGCCCGGCGACGGTGCCTTCGGCCCATTGGCGCAGGAACGATTCGCCGTCGCGCCGCCCCAGGTCGTATGCAAGCGCCATGCCTTGCGGGCGGGTGTAGTCCCAGCTGGAGATGGGCACGCGCTGCGATGGCTGCAGGTAGAGGCGCCGCTGGCCGTCGATCTCCATCGAGAAGCAGCGCGGCCGCGGGTACAGGCGGGTCATCAGCACCAGCACGTCGCCGGGGCCGCGGTCCAGCGCATCGACCGGGACGTTGTCGACCAGCCCGCCGTCAAGCACGGCACGGCCATCGCGCCGCAGTACCGGCGTAAAGGGCGGCGTGCAGGAGGACTGCAGCAGCAGGTCGGCCAGTGCCTCGGGCGTGGGACAGTCCTGCGCGCGCACGAACTCGGGATGAAAACCCAGCGTCCTGCCCAGGCGCGGATGCAGCGTCTTGAGCAGATGCTTGTCGATGTTATAGGCGACCAGGCCCGCCAGCACCGCCAGGCGTGGCCCACACCAGCGCGGAATATGCGCGACGCCGATGCGGATTTCCGGCGCGGCGCGCAGCCGTTCCATGCGGCCGTCCGACAGGATCGACAGCAGCGCCGCGCGGTAGATGCCGTAATGCGGGAACACGCGCTGGTTGCCCAGCAGGTTGCGCCAGTACGCATTGCGCTTGTTGCCGGACAGCACTTGCTCGTAGTAGGCCATTACCTCCCGCGAGGCGTGGGTGTAGAGCATGCAGGCCGTGGCGGCACCGGCCGAGATGCCGGCGATCACGCGCGGGCGCAGCTGCAGCTCGGGCGCGACGGTGTCCCACCATCCGGCCTGCCACCAGCAGCGATTGCCGCCGCCGGCAAAGACGACCTGGTCGAAGGGACCCGATACCGGGTGCGCTGCCGTGCCGGTTTGCCCGGTTGCGGAAGCGGCTGGCATGGGCGCTTCAGAGCAGCGCATAGGTGGTGGTGGCCTGCACCGCCAGCTTGCCGTCATGCCCGCGTAGTTCGATGGCGCCGAACACCACCGTCTTGCCCATGCGCAGCACCGAGGCGCGCACCAGCATGTCGCCCTCGATCACCGGGCGCATGAAGTTGGTGGTCAGGCTCACGGTGGTCATCGGCTTGAAGCCGCCAAGCTGGCTGGCGATGGCCACGATCATCGCGGTGTCCGCCGCGGACATCAGTACCTGTCCGCAGACGACGCCGCCCGCGTGGCGCAGCGAGGGATCGAAGGGCAGCAGCAGCGTCACGCCATCGGCTTCGACCCGGTGCGCGCGCAGCCGCAGCTGGCGCACCCACGGCGCGAGAACTTCGTCGAGGATGGCATCGGCGTCGGCAAGGGAAAGGGTCGGCTCGGGCATCGGTGTCCTGTCGAACGTGGCGGCCGCCCGGCCCCGTCACCCCTTACTCGGTCTCCTCCGGAGCGGCTCGATATTTGAGCCAATGATACAGGGGGCCGGTGCACAGCACCACGAAGGCCATCCGGATCACGTGGAAGGCGGTAACCAGCGGCACGCCCAGCTCCAGCACCTTGGCGGTGATGCACATCTCGGCGATGCCGCCCGGCGTGGTGCCCAGGATCATCGTCGCCGGATGCTCGCCGGACAGCGCGGCCAGGCTCCAGCCGAACAGCGCGGACACCAGCAGCGCCACCAGCGTGTAGAGCGCGATGCCGGACAGGAAGCGCGGCGCGGTATGCAGGAATTCGCGCGAGAACCGCACGCCCAGCGACACGCCGATCAGCAGTTGGCCGGCATGGCTCATCGAGACGGGAATCGCGGAGAGCTCGATGCCCGAAGCGGTCAGCAGCGCGGCAGCGATCAGCGTGCCGATCACGAAGGGGTTGGGCAGATTGAACCGCCGCATCGCCAGCGCGGCGGCCACCGTGATGGCGATCAGCAGGGCAAGGCCGGGCAGGTCCACCGTGCGGGGCCCGGGAATATAGGGGTCGAGTCCGTGAATGCCGTTGTACTGGTACAGCGCCGGCACCAGGACTACCACCAGCAGCACGCGCAACGAATGCGCGGCGGCGACCTGGTCGATGCGCGCGCCATTGCGCTCGGCCAGGTTGGCCATCTCCGACGCACCGCCGATGGCGGTCGAGAAGAACGCGGTCTTGAAGGCGACCCCGGTGGTCTTGCGCACCAGCAGCGCGCCGGCGGCGCCCAGAGCCACCGCGAACAGCGAACTGCCGATGATATAGGGCAGGAAGTCGACCAGCTTGGCGACCACCGTCGGCGTGAAATACAGCCCCAGCGAGGTGCCGATGGCCCACTGCCCGGCATTGCGCGCCTGCGCAGGGGCGCGCAGGTCGGCGCCCGCCATCCGCATCGAAGCGACCGACAGCAGCGGACCGATCATCCAGGGCAAGGGGGTGCGAAGCCATTCGCACAGCAAGGCGGCGGCAAGGGCGAGCAGCAGCGTCTGCGCGATCGGACGCCAGCGGGAGAGAAAGGATGACATGGAAGGGCTGGCTGGCGCGCTGCGCCGCCGCTTTCTTGTATGACGGCCCTGCGCCCCCGAGAGGGCGCAGGGCCGGGCCCGGGTCCGAGGCGACCCGAGGTCGGCTGGCGGCGCGGTCGGCGCCGCCAGCCTGCATTGTGCCGCGAACTAGCGGGCGCCGTCAGCCATCTCGCGCGTCGCCGAGCGGCGCGCCAGCCAGCCCAGCAGTCGGGGCACCACCACCACGGCCACCGTCAGTGCGAGGATCGAAGCCGAGATGGGATGGCGCACGAACTGGCTCCAGTCGCCCTGGCTGATCGACAGCGCATTGCGCAGCTGCTTCTCCGCCAGCGGACCGAGGATCATGCCGACGATCACCGGCGCGGTGGGAAAATCGAAGCGCCGCATCGCCATGCCCAGCAGGCCGATCGCAAAGAGCAGCAGCAGGTCGAAGGCGGACTGGCGGATGCCATAGGCGCCCAGGCTGGCGAAGATCAGGATGCCGCCGTAGAGCAGCGGCGTGGGAATCCGCAGCATCCGCACCCACAGGCCGATCGCCGGCAGGTTCAGCACCAGCAGCATCACGTTGCCGATATAGAGCGAGGCAAGCAGGCCCCACACCAGATCGCCGGAAGTCTGGAACAGCATCGGTCCGGGCTGCAGGTTGTAGTTCTGGAACGCGGCCAGCAGGATGGCGGTGGTGCTCGAGGTCGGAATGCCCAGCGTCAGCAGCGGCGCCAGCGCGGCGGTCACGGTGGCGTTGTTGGCGGCCTCCGGTCCGGCCACGCCCTCGATCGCGCCGCTCTTGCCGAACTCCTCCGGATGCGCCGACAGCTTCTTCTCGCTGGCATACGACAGGAAGGTCGGAATCTCGGCGCCGCCCGCGGGGATCAGGCCGAACGGAAAGCCGATCGCCGTGCCGCGCAGCCAGGCCGGGATCGAGCGCTTCCAGTCCTGGCGCGTCATCATCACCGGGCCGGGCTTGTTGATGCCGCCATCGGCCTGCGGGAAGAACGCGTTGAACAGCGCCTCGCCCACCGCGAACAGCCCGACCGCGACCACCACGATGTCGATGCCGTCGTACAGCTCCTGCACGCCCCCGGTGTAGCGGGTCTGCCCGGACAGCGAATCCATGCCGACCAGGCCGATGGCCAGACCGATGAACAGGCTGGTCATGCCGCGCAGCAGCGACGAGCCGAGCACGGCTGACACCGTGGTGAAGGCCAGCAGCATGATCATGAAATACTCGCCGGGGCCGAACTGCAGCGCGAAGTCGGCCGCGACGGGGGCAAACATCGACAGCAGCACCGTGGCGATGGTGCCGGCGACGAAGGAGCCGATTGCCGCGGTGGCCAGCGCGGGACCGGCGCGACCCCGCTTGGCCATCAGGTTGCCTTCCATCGCGGTGATCATGGTCGACGACTCGCCCGGCGTATTCATCAGGATCGAGGTCGTCGAGCCGCCGTACATGGCGCCGTAGTAGATGCCGGCGAACATGATCATCGCCGCGGTCGGCTCGACCTTGGCGGTCAGCGGCAACAGCATGGCGACGGTCAGCGCGGGCCCGATCCCCGGCAGCACGCCGATCGCGGTGCCGAGAAAACAGCCAACCAGCGCCCACATCAGGTTCAGCGGCGTGATGGCGACGGCGAAGCCGTGCATCAATTGGTTAAGGGTATCCATCATCGATCTCCTGGCGGTGTGGACCGTTGCGGGCAAGCGTGCAACGATCAGCCGCCGGCGCGCTCAAGCAGCGGTAGCAGGGGCAGCTCGATGCCGAGCAGGGCGTCGAACAGCAGCCACATCGGCACGGTCAGCGCGAGGCCGATCAGGGCGTCGCGCAGTGGTCGGCGGCTGCCATAGCCGCGCGCCACGCAGGTCATCATCAGGGTGCTGGCGAGCACGAAGCCGATCGTGCCGATCAGCACGATATTGAGCACCAGACCTGCCGCCACCCAGAGGAAGCCGCGCGGGCTGTGCGGCCGGCTCGGCAGCGAGGCGTCCTCGGCCGGCATGGCTTGGAAGCCGCCGCGCAGACCCTGCAGCGTCAGCAGCGCGCCGCACACCGCCAGTCCCACCGCGACCAGCGTGGGCAGGAAGCGCGGCGACAGGCCGGCATAGCCGGCATCGCCCGAAATACCGGAGAGGCCGGCGAAGAACAGGGCCGACAGCAGCAGCACGACGATGCCGATGACGGTGTGGGACGGTTTCATGCGGAACTCCTGCCAGAGGGGCGGCCGGCAAGGAAGCTCGGTTCCGAGCCCCGGCCGCGCGGGTGCGAAGCGATGCAGGTGCCTTACTTGGCCACGCCCAGTTCACGCAGGATGGCGCCCAGGCGAGCCGATTCCGCGTCGACGAACTTGCCGAACTCGTCGCCGGTCAGCAGGAACGGCGTCCAGTCGTTCTTGGTCAGGGCGCTCTTCCACGACGGGCTTTCGGTGGCCTTGACCACCGCCTCGGTCAGCGCCTGGCGTTGTGCGGCGTTGATGCCCGGCGCACCGTAGACGCCGCGCCAGTTGTAGAGCTCGACGTTGATGTTCTGCTCGCGCAGGGTCGGGATGTCGGCGACCCGGTCCTTGGCCGTCACCGCCAGCGCGCGCATCTTGCCCGAGCGGATGAAGGGCAGGAATTCGGAGACGCCGGCGATGCCCGCCGTCACGTGGCCGCCCAGGATCGAGGCCGACGCTTCGCCGCCGCCCTGGAACGGCACGTAGTTGATCTTGCGCGGATCGACACCCACTTCCTTGGCCAGCAGCCCGGCCAGGACATGGTCGATGCCGCCCTTGGAGCCGCCGCCCCAGCTGACACTGCCCGGATTGGCCTTCAGTTGCGCGACCAGTTGCTGCATCGACTTGATCGGCGAGCTGGCCGGCACGGTGATGACCAGCGCGTCGGACAGCAGGCGTGCCACCGGGGTGGCGTTCTTCAGCGTCACCGGCGATTTGTTCGCTTCGATCGCGCCGACCATGACGGCGCCGGTCACCATCAGCGCATTGGGATTGCCCTTGTCGGTGTTGACGAACTGGGTCAGCCCGATGGTGCCGCCGGCACCGCCACGGTTGTCATAGGACACCGACTTGGCCACGCCGGCCGACACCATTGCCGCGCCGAGGGCGCGCCCTGCCTGGTCCCAGCCGCCGCCGGGATTGGCGCCGATCACGATCTTGGCGGTATCGAGCGCGAAGGCGGGCGCCGAGGCGAAGGCCGCCACCAGCGTCACCGCGGCGGCAGCGCCGGTGCAGCCCTGGCGGAACACGGCCGAAAAGCGAGGGAAGGAATGTCGCATGGGAAGTCTCCTGTGCCGGCTGGGCGGCAATCAAAGGGGGCGCGACGGCAGAGGCTGGGGCAAGGGCGGCAGGCGGCGCGGGCCGGGCCAATCCAGCCGGATCGGCCAGCGCCTTGTCTCCTGCCCGTGCAGTCCGCTGTGGCGCCGGGCGATGTCATCGTTGTTGTGGTGCGCGAAGGTGTGCGCGCATGGCGCATGAGGGCGCCATGGCAACGATTCTAGGAGCGGCTAACTGTCAAAACGCTGTCAAAAGCGGGGCCGCGATGCCGGGGTTTACGCTTAGGCCGGCCTGGACCGGCCTGGGCCGGGCTAGACGCGCGCCAGCGGCAAGCGCAGTGCCGCGCGCAGGCCCGGGCCATGCTGTCCCTCGTGAGGGGGGGACTGGCGCCGGGCGTCGCCCAGCGTGACACTGCCGCCCGAGCGCGCCGCCATCTCGCGCGAGATGGCCAGCCCCAGGCCAGAGCCCGGCTGCTCGGTGCCGACGCGCCGATAGAATCGCGCAAATACCTGGTCGCGCTCCTCGGCGGGAATGCCGGGGCCGTTGTCCTCGACCACCAGGCATGCCTGCCCGTCCTCGCGCGCGGCCCACAGCGTGATATGGCCCCCGCGCGGGCAGTACTGGATCGCGTTGTGAACCAGGTTGGCATAGGCCTCGCGCAGCAGCGCCGGATCTGCCCGGACCCACAAGGGCGGCGCTTGCCCCTCCTGCCCCTCCTGCCCGCCCTGCCCGCCTTCTTCCCCCTCAGCCCAGCCAAAGTCCTGCTGGCGCGCGCGGGCGAGCGGCAGGTAGTCCAGCGCGACCTGACGCGCCAGCGCGGCGGCATCGACGAGCGGCAGCGCGGCTGCGCCCTCGGCCGCATTGGCGGCATCCCCCGGCTCTTCCTGCCCCTGCCAGCCCTTCGCCGGCTTGCCGCCCTGCTGCCGTACCCGTGCCAGCATCAGCAGCTGGGACGTCAGCCGCGACGCCTGCTCCAGCTGCGCGACCGCCGCGTGCAGCGCTTCGCGCGCGGCAGGCAGGTTGCGCTCCCCTTCGAGTTGCCGTCCGGCGAACTCGGCCTGCGTCTTGACGATGGCCAGCGGCGTGCGCAACTGGTGCGCGGCGTCGGCGATGAACTGCTCCTGCGCGGCCGCCATCGCTGCCGACCGCCCCACATGCCGGTTCACCGCGTCGACCAGCGGCCGCACCTCCGCCGGCACCGTCGCGGTATCCAGCGGCGTCAGATCGTCTGCCGGACGCGCCTCCACCTCGTCGCGTACCCGCGCAAGCGGCGCCAGCACCAGGCTGATGCCGCCAACGAGAATGGCGGCGCTGGCGACGATCAGCAGCGCGTCGCGCGCCAGGGTATTGCGCCAGACAGCGGCCACCAGCGCGGCGCGCGGTTCGGCTGACTCGGCCACCTGGATGATCACCCGCATCTGCGCATCGGGGCGGTAGACCGGTCGCGCCAGCGCCGCGATGCGCACCGCCTCGCCGCGATAGCTGGCGTCGTAGTAGCGGGGGGCGTTGCTGGTCAGGCCTGCGGCACCGCCCGTCGGCAGCGGCAAGTCCTCGTATCCTGTCACCGTCTCCACGCTGCCGCCCCGCTCCAGCGCGATGCGGTAGAACACCCGGGTTTGCGCCGCGGTCTCGAACATCTCCATCGCGGCATCGGGCAGGGTCAGCTGGATCGATTCCCCTGCCATGCCGATGGCATTGTCGATCGCGCGCACCGAGCCGAACAGCGACCGGTCATAGGCGGCGTTGGCCGCTTCGCGCAGCGCGTGATAGGTCAGCCAGGTGTCGATCGCCATCATCGCCGCGAGCGCCGGCAGCAGCAGCACCAGCAGTTGCCGCCGCAGGCTCGCGCGCAACCAGCGTCCGCCCGGCACGGTCAGGCCGCCTCCGCTTCCAGCAGATAGCCGAAGCCGCGCAGCGTGACGATAGTGACGCCATGCCCGGCCAGTTTCTTGCGCAGGCGATACACCAGCACCTCGATGGCGTCCGGACTGACGTCGGCGTCCAGCGAGAACACCTTGTCCAGCAGCTGCGCCTTCGTCAGCGGCTGGCCGCTGCGGGCAAGCAGCGCGCCCAGCAGCGTCGATTCGCGCGGGGTCAGCGGCAGCGGGGCGCCGTCCAGGGTGAAGGATCGCGTCTCGCCATCGAACACCAGCGTCCCGCACTGCAGCCGTGGATGCGCGCGGCCGCGGCTGCGGCGGATCAGCGCGAGCAGCCGCGCTTCCAGTTCGGCGATGGCGAAGGGCTTGGCGAGGTAGTCGTCGGCGCCCAGGTTCAGGCCGCGCACGCGCTCGTCCAGCGTGTCCTGCGCGGTCAGGATCAGTACCGGCGTGCGGTCGTCGCGCGCACGCATGGCGCGCAGCACCGACAGGCCATCCTTGCCCGGCAGGCGCAGGTCCAGCACGACGGCGTCGTACTCTTCGGCCTGCAGCCGGGCGTCGGCCAGCAGGCCGTCGGCGACGTGCTCGATGACGAAGCCGCCCTGCCCCAGCGCGCGCGTCACCCAGTGCGCCAGTTCGTTCTCGTCCTCCACCAGAAGAATACGCATGCCGGCCTCCTTGCCGGTTTCGATGGCCGCGGTTTCGATCCCCCGTCTTGCCGCGATGCGGGCGCCTATAATACGCTGCGCCTGCGCCAATGGGCGCCCGGCGGCGCCATCCCGCACAGCCGCCCGTTCGCCTCCTCGCCCGCTCCCCTTGCCCGCCATCGGCCCGGACAGACGCGCCGCGCCCCATGCCCTCCCATCCTGATTCTCCGCCCTCCCCGCTTCGCCGCCGCCTGCTGCTCGGCGGGGGCGGCCTGCTTGCCGGTGGCGCCGGCGTTCCAGCTGCTGCGGGTGCTGGCGAGCAGGCGGCCGCTCCCCAGGGGTATCCGCCCGACTACGGCCGGCTGATCGCCGCGGCGCTGCGCGAGGGCGTGGTCAATATTCGCGCCTCCACCGACGAACCGATCGCCCGTCCCCTGGTGGCGGCGTTCGAGGCGCGCTACCCCGGCATCCGGGTGCGCTACCGGGACATCAACACGGTCGAGCTGCACGCCGGTTTCCTGCAGGAAGCGGCGCGGCCGGTGCGCGAGGACCATGCCGATCTGCTGTGGAGCACCGCGATGGACCTGCAGATCAAGCTCGTCAATGACGGGTACGCGCTGCCCTACCGCTCGCCCGAGCGCGGCGCGCTGCCCAGCTGGGCCAGCTGGCGCGACGAGGCCTGGGGTACCACCTTCGAGCCGGCGGTGATCGTCTACAACAACCGCCATTTCGCCGGCCTGCCCTTGCCACGCAGCCGCAGCGCCCTGGCGCGCCTGCTGCAGGACCAGGCCGCGCGCCTGCGCGGGCGCGTCGTCACCTACGATATCGAACGCTCGGGGATTGGCTACCTGCTCGCCCAGCAGGATGCCCGGATGGGCGGCGAGTTCTGGTATCTGGCGCAGTCGCTGGGTCGTGCCGGCGCCCGGCTGTCGGCGTCCACGGCGGAGATGATCGAGGGCATCGCCAGCGGCGAACTGGCGCTCGGCTACAACGTGCTCGGCACCTATGCACTGGCGTTGATGGACCGCGGCGCACAGATCGGCGTGATCGCCCCGTCGGACTACACGCTGGTGATGTCCAGGGTCGCGCTGATCCCCCGGCGCGCACCGCATCCCAACGCGGCGCGGCTGTGGCTCGATTTCCTGCTGTCGCGCACCGGGCAGGCGCTGCTGGCGCAGTCGGCGTCGCGGCTTTATACGATCCGCACCGACACCCGCAGCCCGCATACCGCGGTCGCGCTTGCCGAGCGGCTCGGCTATGCCTTCAAGCCGATCAGCGTCGGTCCGGGCCTGCTTGCCGGGCAGGACAGGTTGCGGCAGCAGGCCTTCGTCGCGCGCTGGCGGGAGGCGATGCGCGGATGACGCCTCCCGGCGTGTTGCGCGCGCCTGGCTATTGCGGGGGCAGCAGCCCGAAGCCGCCGCCCTGGCCGTCCTCGTCGTGCTCGTCCTGCCGCGGCAGCGACGCCGCGCAGCCATTGCTCTGCTGCGTCAGCGCGGCCACCTCCTCGTGCAGGCGGGCCATCGGGCGCGGCACATAGCCCTGCCGCAGCGACGGCGACAGCCGCAGCGTGTCGATGAAGGCATCGGCCAGCCGCTCTGCATTCACGTCCAGATCGAAGTCGCCCGGCGAGAACAGCCAGTGCGCGAGCACGCCGCCTATCGCGGCATGGAAGGCGTTGACCGCCAGTTCGAGATCGAGATCTGCGGGCAACTGCCCCCGTTCCATGGCCAGCCGCAGGTGCTCGCGCATCTTGACCATGCCCTCGGCGTGCGACTGCCGCTGGCGTTCGAGGATGGCGCCGTTGTCCTGCACCATCTCGCACTTGTGGAAGATGATCTCGAACACCCGACGCCACTGGGGATTGGTGACGGTCTCCCGCATCACGAAGGCGCAGATGTCGCGGATCCCGCCGAGCGGATCTTCCTGCCGTGCGATGCGCTGCGGCTCGCACAGCGCCTCGACCGGCAGATGCACGCGATCGCACATGGCCGCGAACAGGTCGCCCTTGTTCTTGAAATGCCAGTAGATGGCGCCGCGCGTTACCCCGGCTGCCTCTGCGATATCGGCCAGCGATGGCCTCGCCACGCCGCGCGCATGGAACACTGCCTCGGCGGCATCGAGGATGCGATGCCGGGTCTCCAGCGCTTCTTCCTTGGTACGTCGAACCATGGCGGGCTCTCAGCGAACGGTGGAAGACGGTAGCCGGCGGGCAGCGCCGGTGACTGTTACTGCTGTGACTATGAAGTCACGAGGATACTGCGACACGGCTCTCCTGATGGGTGACGGCTTGGGAATGCTGCACTGCGGGAAACGGCGCGTGCGGTTGTGCTTTCCGCGCAACAGATGAGGGCGGCGGCCGCTTTTCGCAACGCATTATTTTCTTACATACATGCTTGAATGTATATATACTACGCGCCAGTCACAACCAAGAATATCCGGCCAGACCCGCATGCTGATGCGCCACTGACACCAGCCTGCAACCTGTTGTGACGCATTCGCGACCTTTTGTCGCGTCTGTCACATCGTCCTTCAGTTTTGTGGCTAGTATTGTTCCCTTTCCCTCGCCGCCTTGCAGCGCCGAGGGCTCTGCCGCAAGACGAGCACGCCGGCCTTCGAGCCGGCGTTTGGCGTTCCGGCCGATCTCAATTTCCTACACGGGGTTATCGATGAGGAAGTCCCACCGTTCAAGTTTGCTTGCCGTTGCCGTCGTGGTCACGGCCCTGACGCTGTCTGCCTGCGGAGACAAGGCGCCTGAAGCCGCCGCGCCTCCGCCGCCGGAAGTCGGCGTCGTCACCGTCACCCCGTCGCGGATGCCGGTCATCAACGAACTGCCGGGACGCCTCGAAGGCGTGCGCACCGCCGAGGTGCGCGCGCGGGTCGAGGGCATCGTGCTGTCGCGCAACTATCGCGAGGGCGGCGAGGTCAAGGCCGGCCAGGTCATGTTCAAGATCGACCCGGCCCCGTATGAAGCGCAACTGGCCTCGGCCCGCGCCGATCTGGCCCGCGCCGAGGCCAACGCGGTCGCCGCCCGGCAGCGGGCCGAGCGTTACAAGCCGCTGGTTGCCGTCAATGCCGTCAGCAAGCAGGAGTACGACGAGGCGGTTGCCGCCGCCGGCCAGGCCAACGCCGAAATCGCTGCCGCCCGCGCCGCGGTGCGCACCGCCCAGATCAACCTGGGCTACACCACGGTGACCGCGCCGATCTCCGGCCGCGCCGGCCGCGCGCTGGTGACGGAAGGGGCCTTGGTCGGCAACGGCGAGGCGACCCGCCTGGCGCTGGTCGAGCAGGTCGATCCGATCTGGGTCACCTTCACCCAGCCGGCCACCGAAGTGATGCGCCTTCGCCGCGCCATCGAATCGGGCCAGATCCAGAACGTGAACGGCGGCGCACGCGTACGCCTGTTCCTCGACGACGGCACCGAATACAGCGAAACCGGCCGGCTGTTGTTCTCGGACATGACGGTCGACCCGACCACGGGCGCCATCACGCTGCGCGCGCAGTTCCCCAACAAGAACCGCGAGCTGCTCTCGGGCACCTTCGTGCGGGTGCGGGTGGAGCAGGGCATCGACGAGAACGCACTGACCGTGCCCCAGCGCGCGCTGATCCGCAACGCCAAGGGGGCCATGGTCATGGTCGTCGGCGCCGACGGCAAGGTGGGCGCCGTGCCCGTCAAGACCGGCATGGCGATCGGCGACCGCTGGCTGATCACCGAAGGGCTCAAGGGCGGCGAGCAGGTAATCGTCGAAGGGCTGCAGAAGGTGCAGCCGGGCGGCGTGGCCAAGGCGGTGCCGTTCCAGCAAGGGCAGGGCGCCAGCGCCCCGGCGGCGCAGGGTATTGCGGCACCGGCGGCAGCCCAGGGCGGTGCCAGCGGCGCGGCCGCGCCGGCTTCCGGCGCGCAGGCTCAGCAAGGCCAGAAGGGCTGAGGGCTGAGGGCTGAGTGCGCACGAAGCAGGAAACCAGATAGCGGAACAATTAGGGAGCCAGCCTCATGGCCAAGTTTTTCATCGACCGGCCGGTGTTCGCGTGGGTCATCGCGCTGATCATCGTGCTGGGCGGGATACTGTCGATCCTGAATCTACCGGTCGCGCAGTACCCCAATATCGCCCCGCCGATCATTTCGGTCACGGCCACCTATCCGGGGGCATCCGCCAAGACGCTTGAAGATTCGGTCACCACCGTGATCGAGCAGGAGCTCAATGGCGCGCCGGGCCTGATGTATTACAACTCGACCAGCGAGTCGACCGGTCTGGCGACGATCCAGATCGCGTTCCAGCCCGGCACCAATGTCGACCTGAACGCGGTGGAAGTGCAGAACCGCTTGAAGCGCGTGGAAGCGCGCCTGCCCGAGCAGGTGCGCCAGCAGGGCGTGCAGGTGCAGAAGGCCGGGAACAACTACATGATGTTCCTGACCGTCTCGTCCAAGTCTGGCACCGCCAGCGCGGTCGAGCTGGGCAACTACGTGTCGGCCAGCGTGCTCGACTCGATCCGCCGCGTGCCGGGCGTCGGCCAGGCCGACCTGTTCGGTACCGAGTACGCCATGCGGATCTGGCTCGATCCGGACAAGCTGATCGGCTTCAACCTGACCCCGCAGGACGTCACCAATGCGGTGGCCGAGCAGAACGTCCAGGTTGCCGTCGGTGAGCTGGGCGCGACGCCGTCGCCTCCCGGCACCGAGCTGAACGCGACCATCACGACTGAAAGCCGGCTTTCCACGCCCGAGCAGTTCGCCAACATCCTGCTGCGCGTCAACCAGGATGGCTCGCAGGTGCGCATCCGCGACGTCGGCCGCGTCGAGCTGGGCGGCTACGACTATTCGACGGTGGCCCGCACCAACGGCCGTCCGTCCGCGGCCATCGCCATCAAGCTGGCGCCGGACGCCAACGCGCTGTCGACCGCGACCGCCGTGCGCGAGCGGATGGAGGAGCTGGCGGCCAACTTCCCGCCGGACTACACCTACACCGTGCCGTACGACACGTCGGCCTTCGTCAAGATTTCCATCGAGGAAGTCATCAAGACGCTGCTCGAAGCCGTGGTGCTGGTGTTCCTGGTGATGTACCTGTTCCTGCAGAATTTCCGTGCCACCATCATTCCGACGCTGGTGGTGCCGGTCGCGCTGATGGGAACGTTCGGCATGCTGCTGGCCTTCGGTTTCTCGATCAACGTGCTGACCATGTTCGGCATGGTGCTCGCCATCGGTATCCTGGTGGACGATGCCATCGTGGTGGTCGAGAACGTCGAGCGGATCATGAGCGAGGAGGGCTTGTCCCCACGTGAAGCGACCCGCAAGGCGATGGGCCAGATTACCGGCGCCATCGTCGGCATCACGCTGGTGCTGACCGCGGTGTTCATCCCGATGGCGTTCTTCGCCGGCTCGGTGGGCAACATCTATCGCCAGTTCTCGCTGTCGCTGATCGCCTCGATGGCCTTCTCGGCGCTGCTGGCGCTGACGCTGACCCCGGCCCTTTGCGCCACCATGCTCAAGCCGGTGGAAGCAGGGCACCATCACGAGAAGAAGGGCTTCTTCGGCTGGTTCAACCGCACCTTCGCGCGCGCCTCGACCGGCTATCAGGGCATCGTCGCGCGCATCCTGGCGCGCAGCGGGCGCTACCTGATCCTGTACGCGCTGATCATCGCCGCCGTGGTGCTGCTGTTCACGCGCCTGCCGTCGTCCTTCCTGCCCGACGAGGACCAGGGCTACATGATCACGGTGGTCCAGTTGCCGAACGGCGCCACGCAGGAACGGACGCTGGGCGTGCTCAAGCAGATCGAGGACTACTACCTGCAGAAGGAAAGCGAAGTCGTCGACCAGATGATCACGGTGGCCGGCTTCTCGTTCTTCGGCCGCGGCCAGAACGGCGGTATCGCCTTCGTGCGGCTGAAGGACTGGAGCGAGCGCACCGGCGCCGACCAGACCGCGCAGGCGCTGGTCGGCCGGGCCTTCGGCGCGCTGTCGTTCATCAAGGACGCCATCATCTTCCCGCTGAACCCGCCCGCGATCCAGGAACTGGGCAACTCCTCGGGCTTCGACTTCCGCCTGCAGGACCGCACCGGTCAGGGCCATGAGAAGCTGATGGAAGCGCGCAACATGATGCTCGGCATGGCCGCGCAGAATCCGGTGCTGGTCGGCGTGCGTCCGGAAGGCCAGGAAGATGCGCCGCAGCTGCAGATCGATATCGACCGCGAGAAGGCGAGGGCGCTGGGCGTGGCCATCGCCGACATCAATCGCACCGTGTCGATCGCCTTCGGTTCGTCGTATGTGAACGACTTCATCTACGAAGGCCGGGTGCGGCGCGTCGTGGTGCAGGCCGAGGGCAGCGATCGTCAGCTGCCGCAGGATCTGACCAAGCTGCGCGTACGCAATGCCGACGGCGAGATGGTGGCGTTCGACGCCTTCGCGACCTCGAAGTGGATCATGGGCTCGCCGCGCCTGGAGCGCTACAACGGCCTGCCGGCGGTCAAGATCTCGGGTCAGGCCGCACCGGGGCGCAGTACCGGCGACGCGATGAAGGCGATGGAGGAAATGGCCGCCAAGCTGCCGCCAGGCTTCGGGTACGAGTGGTCGGGCCAGTCCTTCGAGGAGCGGGTCGCGGGTGCCCAGGAACCGATGCTGTACACGCTGTCGCTGATCATCGTGTTCCTGTGTCTGGCCGCGCTGTATGAAAGCTGGTCGATCCCGGTGGCGGTGCTGCTGGTGGTGCCGCTGGGCGTGCTCGGTGCACTGCTCGGCGTGACGCTGCGCGGCATGCCCAACGACGTCTACTTCAAGGTGGGCCTGATCGCGACCATCGGTCTGTCGGCGAAGAACGCGATTCTGATCGTGGAATTCGCCAAGGACCTGCAGGCGCAGGGCAAGAGCCTGATGGATGCGACCCTGGAAGCGGTGCATCTGCGCTTCCGGCCGATCCTGATGACCTCGTTCGCGTTCATCCTGGGCGTGCTGCCGCTGGCGATCTCCACCGGCGCGGGCTCGGGCAGCCAGCGCGCCATCGGTACCGGCGTGATGGGCGGCATGATTACCGCGACCGTGCTCGCGATTTTCCTGGTGCCTGTGTTCTTCGTGGTCATCCGCAAACGCTTCAAGGGTAGCGAGCGTCAACGCATGCTCGACCAGAAGTGGCACGACCCGAAGGAGGAAATCTGATATGACAAAGACTCTGACCGCGGTGCTGCTGCTCGCCGGCGTGTTGTCCGGCTGCACCCTGGCGCCTCGCTACGAGCGGCCGGGCGCGCCGGTGTCGACCAGCTTTCCGGCGGCGCCGGAAGGCTACGGCCAGGCCGAACCGAAGAGCGGTGAAACGCGCCGCGCCACGGAAATCGGCTGGCGCGAGTTCTTCACCGATCCGCGCCTGCAGGCGATGATTGCCACCGCGCTGGAAAACAACCGCGACCTGCGTACCGCCGCGCTGCGCATCGAGGAAGCGCGCGCGCAGTACCAGGTCACGCGCGCCGACCTGCTGCCGACCGTCAACGCGACCGGCGGCTACACGCGCCAGCAGATCTCCGGCGCCGCGTCGCCGGTGGGTACCGGCTATATCGCCGAGTACTGGCAGGCGGGCGGGGCGGTGACCTCGTACGAGCTGGACTTCTTCGGCCGCGTGCGCAGCCTCTCCAATGCGGCGCTGTCGCAGTACTTCGCCACCGAAGAGGCGCAGCGCGCCGCGCATATCTCGCTGGTGTCGGAAGTCGCCAAGGCCTACCTCGCCGAGCGGTCCTATGACGAGCAGTATGTCATCGCGCAGAACACGCTGAAGACGCGCGAGGAATCGCTGCAGCTGGCTCGCCAGCGCTTCGAGGCCGGCGCCACCTCGGCACTGGACCTGCGCGACAACGAGTCGCTGGTCGCGCAGGCGCGCGTCTCCGCCGCCGAACTGGCACGTCTGCGGGCGCAGGCCCGCAACGCGCTGGAACTGCTGGTCGGCACGCCGCTGGCTTCCATCCCGAACCTGCCACCGGCGCCGATGCTGTCGGAGGAGCGGCTGATCTCGGATATCCCGCCGGGTCTGCCCTCGGATCTGCTGGAGCAGCGCCCCGACATTCGCCAGGCCGAGCAGGCACTGCTGGCCGCCAACGCCAACATCGGCGCCGCGCGCGCGGCTTTCTTCCCGCGCATCACGCTGACCGGCAGCGTCAGCAGCATGAGCCGTGACTTCAGCGGCCTGTTCGAAGCCGGCACCAAGGCCTGGGCCTTCACTCCGCAGCTCGTGCTGCCGATCTTCGACTTCGGCCGCAATATGTCGAACCTGGACCTGGCACACGTACGCAAGAACATCCAGATCGCCAACTACGAGCGCACCATCCAGACCGCCTTCCGCGAGGTGGCAGATGCCCTGGTGGCACGCGGCACGCTGGAAGAGCAGGTCGCCGGTCAGGAGCAGGTGCGGGAAGCTGAAACGCAACGCTTCGAACTGGCCAACCTGCGGTTCCGCAGCGGCATCACCGGCCAGCTCGAATTGCTCGACGCGCAGCGTCAGCTGTTCACCGCCGAACAGGCACTGATCCAGGCGCGCCAGCTGCGCCTGAACAACGCCATCGACCTGTACCGCGCGCTGGGCGGCGGCCTGACCGAAACCGGTCCGGTCGCGACGGCAGCGACGCCGCAGACGACCGCCACGCCCTGACAGGCGCGGCGAAGGCATCAGGGCGCCCCTCGGGGCGCCTTTTTTTTCGTCCGCGATTTGCTAAAGGATCGTCCGCTATCGGCAAGCTGCCCAGTTGGAGCGACGTAAGATGGCTTGTCGGTTCGATCGTTGTTACGGGCCCGGTTGCTTCTTTCCGGCGCCGCTTGTGATAACGACTTTTGCGGGAGCCAGCTGCCATCCCAGTTCCTTGCTGGGCGCACGCTGTCACGATGGCAGCTGGCCTTTTTTTCCTCAAAGATGCTGCACATGCAGCGCTGGTTGCCGCAGCCAGTTCACATCGAGTTGATCAGGAGGCCTTGGATGATCCGGCGCGGAGCGCCCCTAACTGCGCCCGCCGTATTGCTCGGGGACATCCGGACTCTTATCCAATCGGCGCAACAGCGCGTGGCTTCAGCCGCCAACGCTGAGCTAACTCTACTCTTCTGGCAAATTGGTCTGCGAGTGCAGACGGAGGTCCTTGCTCGTCAGCGCGCCGGCTATGGTGAGGAGGTCATCTCCGCCCTTGCTGCCCAATTGGTCCAGGAGTTTGGCCGTAGCTTCGCGGAGAAGAACCTGCGTCGAATGGTTCAGTTCGCAGCGACATTTCCAGACCAACGAATTGTCGTGACACTGTCACGACAATTGAGCTGGTCTCACTTCGTGGCACTGTTGCCGCTCAAAGACCCTCTTCAGCGCGAGTTCTACGTTCACATGGCGAGGGCCGAGCGCTGGAGCGTCCGCACATTGCGCGAGCGGATCGACTCGATGCTCTACGAGCGTACGGCTTTGTCCCGGAAACCGGCGACACTAATCGCGCACGAATTGGCGACCATGCGCGAGTCTCAGCGAATGTCACCGGCGCTTCTTATGCGCGATCCCTACATATTGGATTTTCTGGGACTCCAGGATACCTGGCAGGAGGGAGATCTCGAAGCCGCCATCATTCGTGAAATGGAGGCATTCCTGCTGGAATTGGGCGCCGGCTTCACCTTTGTCGCCCGGCAGAAGCGCATCCAGATTGACAACGAGGATTTCCACTTGGACCTGCTGTTCTACAACCGCAAATTGCGCCGGCTGGTAGCGGTTGAGCTGAAGGTCGGCGAGTTCAAGGCAGCGTACAAGGGCCAGATGGAGCTTTACCTACGATGGCTGGACAAGCACGAGCGCGAGCCGGAGGAAGCATCGCCCTTGGGCGTCATTCTCTGCACCGGCAAGAAGTCGGAGCAGATCGAGTTGCTGGAACTGGACAAGTCCGGTATTCATGTCGCGGAATACCTCACTAGCCTGCCCCCGAGAAGCCTGCTGCTGGATCGCCTGCGGCAGGCGGCTGAAAGAGCCCACGCTACGTGCACTTCAGGTGTAGTCGAGGCGGAGCAAAGCGGCCTATCAAGCTGAAGGTCCTTGACGCGGATACAAAAAAGCCCGGCGCTCATACGAGCTCCGGGCTTTTTGCATTGCACCGTTCGCGCGGCAGCGCCGCGCGGTAGGGGCGTCAGCTCTTGACCGGCGCCGCCGTCTTGCCCTTGCCGAGCATCCGGTTGATCTGCCATTGCTGGGCGATCGACAGGATGTTGTTCACCACCCAGTACAGCACCAGGCCGGCCGGGAAGAAGAAGAACATCACCGAGAACACCAGCGGCATGACCATCATCACCTTGGCCTGGATCGGGTCCGGCGGCGTCGGGTTCAGCTTGGTCTGCACGAACATCGACACGGCCATCACGATTGGCAGGATAAAGAACGGATCGGGTACCGACAGATCCTTGATCCAGCCCAGCCACGGCGCGCCGCGCATTTCCACCGACGACAGCAGCACCCAGTACAGCGCGATGAACACCGGAATCTGGATCAGGATCGGCAGGCAGCCACCGAGCGGATTGACCTTCTCGGTGCGGTACAGCGCCATCATCTCCGTGTTCATCTTCTGCGGGTCGCCCTTGTAGCGCTCGCGGATGGCGGTCATGCGGGGCTGCAGGTCCTTCATCTTGCCCATCGAGCGGTAGCTTGCCGCCGACAGCGGGAAGAACACCAGCTTGATCAGCACGGTCAGCGCGATGATCGACCAGCCCCAGTTACCCAGCAGGCCGTGCAGCTTCTCCAGCAGCCAGAACAGCGGCTTGGCCAGGATGGTCAGCCAGCCGTAGTCCTTGACCAGTTCCAGGCCCGGCGCGATCTGCTCGAGCATGTGCTCTTCCTGCGGGCCAGCGAACATGCGTGCCTGGGTGCTGACGGTTGCGCCCGGGGCGATCTCGCCCAGCGGCTGCTGCACGCCGACGCGGTACAGGTTTGGATCGATCTGTTCCACATAGAAGCTGTGCTGCTTGCCGGTCTGAGGCAGCCATGCGGAGGCGAAGTAGTGCTGCACCATCGCCACCCAGCCGTTGTCGGCCGGGGCGGGCAGGGTGGCCTTGCCCTTGGTGATGTCTTCGAAGCTGATCTTGTGATACTTGTCGGCGTCGGTGTAGACGGCCGGACCCGTGAAGGTGCTGTAGAACTGCGACTGCTCGACCTGGGTGCCGTCGCGCGCCAGTTCCATGTACAGCGTCGGCGAGACCGGCTGGGCACGGCTGTTGGTCACGTCAAAGCGCGTGTCCACGACGTAGCTGCCCTTCTGGAAGCGATACGTCTTGACCAGCCGCACACCGTCCTTCTCGGCGGTCAGCACTACGTCCAGCGCGCCGGCATCGCCCAGCTGGCGCGGGCCCGGTGCGGCGGCAAAGACGGTAGTGTGATTGGGCAGGTCGCCGTTGATCAGGCCCGAGCGCGCCATATAGGTATGGGCGGCGCTGCGCTGGAACAGCACGACCGGGTTGCCGGCTTCGTCCTTGTGACGCAGCAGTTCCAGTCGCGACACGATGCCGCCAGCGGTATCGATCTCCGCACGAACCACATCGGTCGTCACGACGATCTTCTCGCCCACGGGCTGCGCGGCCTGCGGAGCTGCCGCCGGCGTGCCGGTCGGCGAAGCGCCGCCAACGGCCTTGGGCACGTCGCTGCGCGCTTCCGGGGCGCTGGCCGGCGACGCGGTGGTGGCAGCGGGCTGCGAGGCGCTCGGGAAGAACATCGAGGCGTGGCCGTTTGCGCGCTGCCAGTTGTCGTAGAGCAGCACGAGGGACATCGAGAAGATGACCCAGAGTATGGTGCGTTTGATATCCATGTCTCGCTGTGTCGGGGGAATTTCAGGGTCGGGGCAGGCGATGCGTGACGGCGCTCCGGTCCTGCCGGCCAGTCTCCGCCGCATTGGCGGTAGAGCAGGGCGGCACCGGATCATACCCGCCTTGCGCGAAAGGATGGCAGCGGCAAAGCCGGCGCGCGGCCAGCCAGCTGCCACGGCCGGCGCCATGGGTGACGATTGCCTCGCGCGCGTAATCGGAACACGTCGGCAGGAAGCGGCACTGCGAGCCGAAATACGGGCTCAGCGCCACCTTGTAGGCGCGAAGCAGGGCAAGCCGTAGCGGCTTCATACGGCGCTCCGGAAGTCAGGAGCCGGCCGGCGGCGATGGCGGCGGCGATGGTGGCGATGGTGGCGGTAGCGGCGGCAGTGGCCGGGCGGCCACCTCCATCAGCCCCCTCAGTTCGGTCAGGCAGGCTGCCCGGACGGCACGCCGGCTGGCAAAGGCCGCACGGGGGAATTTCGCCTGCAGGCGCAGCAACACGTCCCGGCCAGCCAGTCGATCCTGGCACTGCCTGAACAGTTCCCGCACCGTGCGCTTCACCAGATTACGCTCGACGGCGCGCGGCGCGAACTTCTTGCCCACGACAATGCCGAGCCGGGCCTGCGGAAGACCGTTGGGCCTGACATAGAGCACGAAGTGTTCGCTGCGGCGGCGCGGGCGCAAAGCAAAAACGGATGAAAACTCATCCGTCTTTGTGAGCCTCGCGGCTTTGGGGAAGGCATGCGTCGGCACGCTGGGGCCGATGCGCTGCGGGTGGGATGGCACGAGGCCGCCCACACCCGCGGCTGGTCCTTAGACCGCCAGGCGCTTGCGACCCTTGGCGCGGCGCGCGTTGATCACGGCGCGGCCGCCACGGGTCTTCATGCGCACGCGGAAGCCATGGGTACGCTTGCGGCGGGTAACGGAAGGTTGGTAGGTACGTTTCATGTTGCACTCTCTGGTTGATCTTGGCGTCCCCGGCTGCCGCGCAGGGTGCCAGGGCCGCCGCGTATGGTTCGCTTGGGCCGCCGCGGATGCGGTAACGCCGACGATGGAGGTTGTTCCGGTTGCCGGCCAAGTGCCGGCGCCCATCTGCTGTTTGGGGCTGGCGGGACGGCCAAACCGCACCGCGTCCCGGCCGCCGGTCATTCAGATCGACGAAAAGGACGCGAGGGCCGGAGTCAGACCCGGCGATGCGCATACGTGATCCCCTGCCGCATCGCAGAACCCGCCATTTAACTGATTTTTGCGGAAGCTGTCAAGGCAGTAAACCGTGCGGAGAAGCGCCTTCCCGGCCAACGCCACTTTTGTCCACAGTATCGCAGTGCAACAGAGAGGGTGCCTGAAATGCCACATTTGCGTCGATGAGGCGGGCTTTTTGCCTTTGAAATCAACGGTTTCGCTAAATAAAGTGCTTCCTGCGGCGCTGCTGCTTCTCGAGTTGTGCACAGCCATCCACCGCATCTTCACAAGTTGTCCACAGACTTATCCTTTGTGGATAACTTGGCGAGGGGGGTACAATCCCGGTCCAAACACAACACGGCCTGCGTGGCGCACGCGACCCGGGTGTTGGATGCATGCAGGCCGGTCGGTGGCGAGGGGGGTACTCGCCGCCTGCCATGACGTGGCCGCCATGCCCTTCCCGGAGAGAGCGGCGCCTTTTTTCTTTCGGCGATCGAGAAACGGCGTGGCACCAGGCGACCGTGGCACTAGCAAACAAGAACCAATGCAAGACTTCTGGCAGGCGGCAGCCGCGCAACTCGAGCGCGAACTGACGCCCCAACAGTTCAAGACGTGGATCAAGCCGCTGGCTCCCGTTGCGTTCGATGAGGACGCGCTGGCGCTGCGCATCGCCGCGCCCAACCGATTCAAGCTGGACTGGGTCAAGAGCCAGTTCGCCGGCCGCATCACTGCGCTCGCCTGCGAGTACTGGGAAGCGCAAGTCAGCGTCCACTTTGTCCTCGACCCGACGGCTTCCGGCCGAGCGGCGGCCGGATATGCGGCTCCCGCTCCCCATCCTGCCTATCCGCAGACGGGCGGCCACGGCGAGGCCGGCATGAACGGCAACGCGGGCGGTCCCGGTCAGCCGGCCGGTCCTGCCGCCCACCTTGCGCCGCCGTACGCCGGCAACCCGGCCGGGGCGGCGGCGTATCCGTCCGCGCCTGGTCAGCCGCTCGGCTATGGCGCCGCCGAGCAGCCGGGCGCGGGCGTGGCTGCGCCCACCCCCTATCCGGGCGCGGAGATCAACGCGCAGCATGCTGCCGCTCACCCGGGGGGTACGCATTCCGGCGCTGCACATTCCCGCTATGGCTCGACGGGCTATGGCTCGACGGGCTATGGCGCGCAGGGCATGGGTGCTGGCGGAATGGGCCAGGCCGTGCCGCAGGGAATGCATGGCGGCGCCGACGGCCAGGATATCGACATCCCGCAGCTGGACCCCGCCGAGGCCGCCGCACGCTCGTACCGCGTCGCCCAGCCACCGCTGCCCGGCGCCCAGCAGCCGGACACGGTGCATGAGCGCTCGCGTCTGAATCCGATCCTGACCTTCGACAACTTCGTCACCGGCAAGGCCAACCAGCTTGCGCGCGCGGCGGCGATCCAGGTTGCCAACAATCCGGGCAAGTCGTACAACCCGCTGTACCTGTACGGCGGCGTGGGCCTGGGCAAGACTCACCTGATCCACGCCATCGGCAATTTCATGCTGATGGAAAATCCGCGCGCGCGGATCCGCTACATCCATGCCGAGCAATATGTGTCGGACGTGGTGAAGGCATACCAGCGCAAGGCGTTCGACGAATTCAAGCGCTACTACCATTCGCTGGACCTGCTGCTGATCGACGATATCCAGTTCTTCTCCGGCAAGAACCGGACGCAGGAGGAGTTCTTCTATGCGTTCGAGGCGCTGATCGCCAACCGCGCCCAGGTCATCATCACCAGCGATACCTATCCGAAGGAAATCACCGGCATCGACGACCGGCTGATCTCGCGTTTCGATTCGGGGCTCACCGTGGCCATCGAGCCGCCCGAGCTGGAGATGCGCGTGGCCATTCTGATGAAGAAGGCCGCCGCGGAAAACGTCTCGGTGCCGGAGGAAGTCGCCTTCTTCGTCGCCAAGCATCTGCGCTCGAACGTGCGCGAGCTGGAAGGGGCGCTGCGCAAGATCCTCGCCTTTTCCAATTTCCATGGCAAGGACATCACCATCGAGGTCACGCGCGAGGCGCTGAAGGATCTGCTGACCGTGCAGAACCGCCAGATCTCGGTGGAGAACATCCAGAAGACGTGCGCCGACTTCTACAACATCAAGGTCGCCGACATGTATTCGAAGAAGCGACCTGCCAATATCGCGCGGCCGCGTCAGATCGCCATGTATCTGGCCAAGGAGCTGACGCAAAAGAGCCTGCCCGAAATCGGCGAGCTGTTCGGCGGCCGCGATCACACCACCGTGCTGCATGCGGTGCGCAAGATTGCCGACGAACGCAGCAAGGACGCCCAGCTGAACCACGAACTGCACGTCCTGGAGCAGACGCTCAAGGGCTAGACGAGCCAGTGCCGTCCGCCGGGGCGGCTGCGGCCGCCGTGCTGGCATACTTCGGTAGTGACGGCACGATCCCGGCGCGCCGCGCAAGCCCTGGCATTGGCCGGAAAGCCGCGCCCGGCAAGGCTTTGCAGCTCGTCCGCCAGGTTTGGGGGATCGTGCCTTTTCATGCACAATACGTGCGCGGGCCGAAGGCTCGCAACCTTTGCCCGGACAACGGTTTCAGGGTAAAATGGCGCATTAACTTCTTGATTACTAAGTGATTTTGGAGTTATGCGGAAAAGCCGCCGCGCGGGGCGGCCTGGCGGACGCTGAATACAAACGACGAAGGACAGAAATCGATGCAATTGGTCAAAACCTCGCGAGACAATCTGCTGCGTCCGCTGCAAATCGTGAGCGGCATTGTGGAACGCCGTCATACCCTCCCGATTTTGGCCAACCTGCTGATTCGCAAGTCCGGCGCCAACGTATCCTTCCTCTCCACCGATATCGAAATCCAGATCACCACGCACGCTGAATGCGGCGTGGGCAGCGACGACGTGGCGACCACCGTCGCGGCCCGCAAGCTGCTCGATATCCTTCGTGCCATGCCCGAGGGCGACGTAGCGCTGTCGCTGACCGACAAGCGCATGACCGTGCAGTCGGGCAAGAGCCGGTTCGCGCTGCAGACGCTGGCCGCGGAGGAATTTCCGACCGTCGCCGAAGCGACCGAATTCACCGCGGGCGTCACGCTGCCGCAGAAGACCTTCAAGCATCTGCTGGCGATGGTGCATTTCGCCATGGCGCAGCAGGACATCCGCTATTACCTGAACGGCATGCTGCTGGTGGTCGATGGCAAGAAGCTGATGGCCGTGGCGACCGACGGTCACCGCCTGGCCTATTGCGCCGTCGAGCTCGAGCAGGAGCCCTCGGGCGCTGGTACCCGCCAGGAAGTCATCATTCCGCGCAAGACCATCCTGGAGCTGCAGCGTCTGCTCGAGGACAACGACGATCCCGTGCAGGTGCAGCTGGCCGCCAACCAGATCAAGTTCACCTTCGCCAACGTCGAGCTGATCTCGAAGCTGGTGGAAGGCAAGTTCCCGGATTTCCAGCGGGTCATTCCGAAGGGCTACAAGAACGCGTTCTCGATCGACCGCGTCCAGCTGCAGCAGGCGCTGCAGCGTACCGCCATTCTGACCACCGACAAGTTCAAGGGCGTGCGCTGCATCCTCGATACGCACACCCTGAAAATCAGCTCGACCAACGCCGACCAGGAAGAAGCGCAGGAAGAGCTCGAACTCGATTATTCGGGCGACGCGCTCGATATCGGCTTCAACGTGACCTATCTGCTCGACGTGCTGGGCAACCTGAAGAGCGAGCAAGTCCAGGTCAGCCTCGGCGACTCGAATTCGAGTGCGCTGATTACCGTGCCGGAAGACGACGACTTCAAGTACGTCGTCATGCCGATGCGCATCTGATGCTCCACTCTCCGATGTCCGCCCGAGAATCCGTTGGCGCGGGGCGAGCATCGGACGATACGAACAACCGGAGCATCGGACGGCAAGCTGGCCGGCCCCGACGTGGCGCTATGTGACACCACGGCGCGCCGGGCATAGCAGGGGCAGGATCTTCGGGGATCCGCCCCTTTGCCGTTTTTATGTAACCGCCATGCGGAATTCCCGTCGCCCGCGCAAGCGCGCGCGGCGGGCCATTCGTATTTGCCGTGAGTAGGAAAACATGACCCAACAGCAGAACCCGCAACAGGAAAACAGCTACGGCGCCTCCTCGATCCAGATCCTGGAGGGGCTGGAGGCGGTACGCAAGCGGCCGGGCATGTATATCGGCGACACCTCCGATGGCACCGGCCTGCATCACCTCGTCTTCGAAGTACTCGACAACTCGATCGACGAAGCGCTGGCCGGCTATTGCACCGAGATCCAGGTCACCATCCACACGGACAACTCGATCTCCATCGTCGATAACGGCCGCGGCATTCCGCACGGCATCAAGTTCGACGACAAGCACGAGCCCAAGCGCAGCGCGGCGGAAATCGCCATGACCGAGCTGCACGCCGGCGGCAAGTTCAACCAGAACAGCTACAAGGTGTCCGGCGGCCTGCATGGCGTTGGCGTGTCCTGCGTCAACGCGCTGTCCAAGTGGCTGCGCCTGACGGTGCGCCGCGATGGCCAGGCGCATTTCATTGAATTCGCGCAAGGTGCGGTGCAGAACCGCATCGTGGAAACGGTCAACGGCCCGGACGGACAGGCAACCGAAGTCTCGCCGATGAAGGTGCTCGGGCCGACCGACAAGCGCGGCACCGAGGTGCATTTCCTGGCCGATGAAGTGATTTTCACGAACGTCGAGTTCCACTACGAGGTGCTGTCCAAGCGCATCCGTGAACTGTCGTTCCTGAATAACGGCGTGCATATCAAGCTGACCGACCAGCGTACCGGCAAGGAAGAGGACTTCGCGTTCTCTGGCGGCGTGAAGGGGTTTGTCGAGTACATCAACCGCGCCAAGTCCGTGCTGCACCCGAATATCTTCTACGCGAATGCGGAGAAGGAGGGCATCGCCGTCGAAGTCGCCATGCAGTGGAACGACGGCTATAACGAGCAGGTGCTCTGCTTCACCAACAATATTCCGCAACGCGACGGCGGCACCCACCTGACCGGGCTGCGTGCGGCGATGACGCGCGTCATCAACAAGTACATCGAAGAAAACGAGATCGCCAAGAAGGCCAAGGTCGAAACCAGCGGCGACGACATGCGCGAAGGCCTGTCGTGCGTGCTGTCGGTCAAGGTGCCCGAGCCCAAGTTCAGCTCGCAGACCAAGGACAAGCTGGTGTCGTCCGAAGTGCGTCTGCCCGTCGAGGAACTGGTCTCCAAGGCACTGACCGACTTCCTGCTGGAAACGCCCAACGACGCCAAGATCATCTGCGGCAAGATCGTTGACGCCGCCCGCGCCCGTGAAGCCGCACGCAAGGCCCGCGAAATGACCCGCCGCAAGGGCGCGTTCGACGGCATGGGGCTGCCGGGCAAGCTGGCCGACTGCCAGGAGCGCGATCCGGCGCTGTCCGAACTGTTCCTGGTCGAGGGCGACTCCGCAGGCGGCTCCGCCAAGCAGGGGCGCGATCGCAAGTTCCAGGCGATCCTGCCGCTCAAGGGCAAGATCCTGAACGTCGAGCGCGCGCGCTTCGACAAGATGCTGTCCAGCCAGGAAGTGCTGACGCTGATCACCGCGCTGGGCACCGGCATCGGCAAGGACGACTACAACCTGGACAAGCTGCGCTATCACCGCATCATCATCATGACCGATGCGGACGTGGACGGCTCGCACATCCGCACGCTGCTGCTGACGTTCTTCTATCGGCAGATGCCCGACATCATCGAGCGCGGCTACGTCTACATCGCGCAACCGCCGCTGTACAAGGTCAAGCATGGCAAGGACGAGCGCTACATCAAGGACGACAGCGAGCTGAACGCCTACATGCTGCGCCTGGCGATGGAAAAGGCATCGCTGGTGCGTCCGGATGGCAGCGATATCAGCGGCGATGCCCTGGCCGAACTCGCGCGCCAGTACCAGCTGGCCGAAGGCGTGATCACCCGCCTGTCGCGCGTGGTCGATAGCGATGCGCTGCGCGCCATTGCCGACGGCGTCGAGCTGAACCTCGACTCCGCCGAAGGCGCCGAAGCCTCGGCCCGAACGCTGAAGGCCAAGCTCGCCGAGATGCATGCCAAGCGCCTGAACGGTGCCGCGGTCAACGACGACGGCACCGCCGACGTCTACGCGCAGTACGACGAAAAGAACGAGAAGCACCGCCTGATGGTCGCGCGCCGCCACCACGGCAACGTGCGCCTGTCGCATATCGACTCGGAGTTCGTGCACGGCGCCGACTACGCCGCGCTGGCGCTGGCCGCCAAGACCTTCCAGGGCCTGATCCCCGACGGCACCAAGGTGCGCCGTGGCGAAGGCGAGAAGATGCGCGAGCAGACCGTCAGCGACTTCCACGCGGCGATGCAGTGGCTGCTGTCCGAAGCGGAGCGGGGCGTATCGCGCCAGCGCTACAAGGGCCTGGGCGAGATGAACCCCGAGCAGCTGTTCGAAACGACGCTGGACGTGACCCAGCGCCGCCTGCTGAAGGTGCAGATCGAGGACGCGATCGCCGCCGACCAGATCTTCACGACGCTGATGGGCGATGAAGTGGAGCCGCGGCGCAACTTCATCGAGAGCAATGCGTTGGTGGCGCGGAATATCGATGTCTGACACCGTGGCGGCGTCGTAGGGCAAGGGGCCGTCCCTTTGCCATGCGGCACCACGCGCAACGCCCACAGCCCGGCCCTCGCGCCGGGCTGTTTCATTGCTGCCTGACCCGGTAGGTCGATTGCACCAGCCCCGACGGAAAACTGCGGCTGGACACCAGCACAAGATCGACGTCGCTGGCCAGCGTGCCGAACAACGGTCGTCCCGATCCAATCAGCACCGGGGCCGTGGTGATGACCATATCCTCGACCAGTCCTTCCCGCAGGAACGACTGCACGACCTGCCCGCCATCGAGATAGATGCGTCGCACGCCCTCGCCGGCCAGCGAGTCCATCAGTTCCCGCGGTGACGCGCCGGTGAAGCGTACCTTCCCCTGCAATGCCTCGGGCACCGGCGTACCGGCCAGCTGCCGGGACAGCACTACAACCGGCCTGTCATAGGGCCAGGGGTCGAAGCTCGACACCTTCTCATAGCTGCCACGGCCCATGACGATCACGTCCTTGTCCGCGATGAAGTCGTTGTAGCCGTGATCCTCGGTGGGGTCGTCACGTTGCAGCAGCCAGTCGATGTCGCCGTCCGAGCGGGCGATATAACCATCGAGGCTGATGGCGATGAAGACATGCGCGGTGGTCATGGAAGGGTCTCATTGTTCTTGTTGGGCTGTATAGCCTACCTTCCCGGATCGGCGCATTCAAGCGAATCAGTGAGGGCCAGGATGGGTGTGTCCGCCATGGCGCGAATGCCCATCCGCGTGGTGTTCCTCATGCTCGTGGTCGTCGTGCGGCGCGACCCCTTCGCGGGATTTCAGCGTCCAGAACTTCGCCTGGGCCAGGTCCTGCTGCACGCCGCGGCCCGTTTCGTAGGCGATGCCGAGAGTGCGCTGCGCGATCGGGTTGCCTGCCTCGGCCGCGCGTTTCAGCCAGTTGATGGCGGTCGGCATGCTGCGCCTGACGCCCCGGCCTTCCGCGTACGCGACGTACAGCTCGTACTGCGATTTCGGCGCGCAGCGGTCGTTGCTGGTGGCGGTGCGCTTGTACCACTGAAATGCTTGCGCGTGATCCTGCGGCGCTCCCCCAAGGCCGTTCTTGTAGAAGTCCCCGAGCATGCATTGCGCAACGACGGCGCCGCCGGCGGCAGCCTTGCTGAACCACTGGAAGGCGAGCGGCAGGTCCTTCGGCACGCCGCCGCTGCCGTTCATGTGCAGGAATGCCAGATCGACCTGTGCGGGGCCGTGCCCGTGCTCGGCGGCCCGCTGCAGGTAGCGCAGCGATCGGACCGGGTCGAACGCGTCTCCGGACAGCCCCTTGTAGTACTGGGCCACCTCGTATTCCGCGGGAGCGAAGCCTTGATCGGCCGAGGCGACATACAGCTCGAATGCGCGGCGCCGGTCCATGGCGACGCCGCTGCCCCTGGCATGGCGCTGGGCAAGCTCGTACTGCGCGGCGGCATTGCCTCGTTGCGCCTGCATTTGAAGCGGTTCGAGCGAGGCGGAGGCCCGCGCGCCCGGTGAACTGGCAGTTGAAGGGGCGGCAGCGCTGGCGGGTGCCGGTATCGCACAGCAGAGGCACGACGCGAGCACGAGAGCGCGGATCGAAGGCAGCGGGATCATGGGCGGACTCGGGTGGCCGGATGGAGAGGATCGGACATCGGGAGGCGAGCGGCCTTGCGCCGCTCGCCTCGTCCCGCCTTACTGGAACGTCTTGCTGACGTCCGCCGGCACCACGATTTCGCTGGCAGGGGTGAGCGAAATGGTCACGGTCTGATCCTTCGCGATGGTCGCCAGCACCTGCTGCGCTTCCGCCAGCGAGCCAAGCCGCTGGGTGCGCAGGACCTCCGGCGGATGGAAGGTGCCGCGCGCGGCGTGGATCGACTCGACCGGCCCGCCCTTGTAGGTGATGTTGCTGCCGGTCCCCGGGCTGAACTGCAGCAGCCCTTCGGGGATAATTCCCTTGTAGCCGGCGTCCTGCACGTCGATCGAGACCTGCACGTAGTAGCCGTTCGGGTCATTGACGAAGGTATCCGAATTGCTCGGAATGCCCTGTGCCAGCAGCGGGATCAGCGGGTTCTTGTTCTGCGCCGCGACAAAGCCCTGGATGATCTTGCCGCCATCGAGCAGCTTCGCCCGCACGGACGTCAGGCCAGCTTCCCGTCCCGGCTTGAACGGGCCTGACGTTTCCAGGCTCTTGTAGGACGGATTGGCGGCGTCGCTGCCCTTGTACGAAATGACCGAACGGCGCTTTTCCAGCTGGTTGGCGAATTCGCTGGTGATATTGACGCCGTTGACGACGGGCGAGTCGTACACCTTCGAGCGCATCGCATCCATCATCGTCAGCGGCTTGCCGGCGTTCTGCGGGTCGCGGTTATACGCCTTCAGCGCCTGGTAGACCTCGACGATGGGGAACTGGTTGGTGTGCTGGGGCGCAACGAAGTCGACATCGACGCTGTTCTGCAGATAGCTGAAGCCGTGCTGGAACGACAGCCGGCGCCAGCCGTTGTCCGGGGTAGGCGTGGTCAGGCCGTTGACCCCATAGCCGCCGTGATAGCCGAACGTGTAGAACTTGCCGTCGTCGGGATTGCGCACCTTGAACAGCATGTTGGTGGTGCCCGGCGTATGGCCCGGAGACCAGATCACCATGATCTGCACGTTGCCGAAGTCGTACCACTTGTCGTACTCATAGAAGTTCGTGGTACGGGTGCGGACAACGGTTTCGTTTTCGGGCAGTGCCCCGGGAATGCTCCAGCGGTTGCCCTGCGGATCGGTCTCGATGCCGATAGTGTCCTCGCGCGAACCCCACAGCGCGACGGACTTGCCGGCGTTGTCCATCATCTTCAGCTGTTCGGCGACGGTACCGTAGTGGTCCAGGTGCCCGTGCGTGAGCCAGATGTCGGTCACGGCGCGCGGGTCGATGCCGACCAGTTCCATGTTCTTCCAGTACTGGTACCCGCTATTGGGCCAGCCGGCATCGACCTTGATCAGCTTGTCGTCGGCGGGATCGTTCGGGGTACCCATGTCGGCCTTCAGCAGATACGAGGCGACCTCGTTGTCGCCAACGTAGTACATGGTGTCCCTGACCATTTCGAACGGTTCGGTGCTGCGGGTATACGGCGCGGTGGTCGGGGAGGTCGCGTTGATCGCGCTATACGGCTGCCCGGAGACGGGATCGTTGCCCTTGTCATCGAGCAGGACGCTGCGCGTTGGCACATCCCAGACCGGCTTGCCGTCGGATGTGGACTGCGGCGTGAAATACCAGATGGCGATGACCTTGGCGTTGGCCGCATTCTGGTAGTTGTCGTCGAACAGCAGATAGGCGGCCTGGCGCGAGGTGGTGCCGTGGTGGTAGTCGGCGGTCACTGGAATCGAGGCGAAATCGGCGGCGGCGCTGCGGCTGTAGTCCTCGGTGTTGACGTTGAAGACCTTCACGTCGGGAGAGACGGTGTAGGTTTCCTCGTAGCGCTTGATCGGGGTGTCGTAGGGGCGTCCGGCGATATCGGCGGTGACGATGCGGCCGTCGCCGACGGTGATCGAGTTTCCGGTCTTGTTGTAGATCCAGCCCGCCGCGACCATGGCGCCGGGTTTGTCGTTGTGGCGGGTCACCGCAGCGCCGTACCTGGCCAGGTTGAACTGGGTGGCGCCCGCCGTGCCCTTGGAGAGGATGACGTTGAAGGTCCGCTGCGCGTCCTGAGGCACCGTCGCGCTGTCGGGGCTGCTGCCCGGAATCCAGTCGACCAGATCGCCGGGGGCAAGGCTAGCCTGGAGCGCTTGGGCGGCGCCGGCGGGCAATGCGCCGGTGGAGATCGTCCGGACGCCGCCGGGCGTGAGGATGCCGGCCTTGACCACCTGGGCGCCGGATGCGTCGGCGGCAACCTGGGGCGCCTGGACCACCAGTCCGGCGGAACGGACGACCTGCGCGGTCGGCGGATTGGGATTCGGCCCGGCTGGCGGTGGCGCGTTGTCGTCCCCACCTCCGCAGCCAAAGAGGGTGGCTACCGCAATCAGGACGGGCAGGGGCGCCCAGGGTCGTGTTGCTGTCTGCATGTCTCTCTCCTTGTGGTTGTGGCCCTTGCGACATACCGCCGACAGCAAGATGCCCGCTCGGATGTTAACGTTAACAAGCGGGCACTCCCAATGCGTGTAAACGCTGGCGTGGCAAGCGCTTTAGTGACTCTTTCGTGACTTTGTGGTTCTTCCCGCGGGGTTCACTCGAGTTCGATGACGCGGCGGACGGCGTCCTCGAAGGCGGCGACGGGCTGCCCGCCGGTAATCAGATACTTGCCGTTGAAGATGATGGCCGGAACCGAGTGGATGCCCATGGCGTGATTCTCGCGCTCCTGCTCGCGCACCTCGTCGGCATGCGCGCCGCTGGACAGCACCTGCCGCGCCTGCTCGCCGTCGAGCCCCACGGATTGCGCAGCGCCGACCAGCACCTCGTGGTCGCTCGGGTTCTTTCCTTCGGTATGGTAGGCGCGCAGCAGTGCCAGCTTGAGCGGCAGCTGCTTGTCCTGCAGCCCGGCCCATTGCAACAACCGGTGGGCGTCGAAGGTGTTGAAGGTGCGCACGCGTTCGCCGAACGTGAAGCCGACCTCGGCGCCGCGCTCGCGGATCATCGCCTGCGTTTCCGCGATCTGCGCGGGTGTGCGGTTGTATTTCTTCCCCAGATACTCGACGATGACTTCCCCTTCCGGGCCCATGTCGGGGTTCAGTTCGAAGGGGTGGATGGTGATGTCCGCCTGGACTTCCTCGCGCAGGTTGTCCAGCGCGCGCAGCAATGCGCTCAGGCCGATGGCGCACCACGGGCAGGTGATGTCGGAGACGAAGTCGATTGTCAGGGCGTTGGTCATGGCGGTTCGGCGAAAGGCACTGGGAGCGCGCGGGATGCGCGCTCCTCGATAGCCGCAGCGTAGCCGGAAATGCCTGCGCCTGCCGGCGGGCGATGTTCAGCGAAAGGCGGGGCGGACGTATCATTTCGGTCCGCCGCTTCGCCGTATCGTCCGGCACGCCACAGATCGACCGCTACCGACCGAGGAAAACCCATGCGCTTGTTACCCCGCTTGTTACCCCGTCTGTTTTTGTTGCTCGCCACCGTGGCGCTGGGCGTCACACCTGGGCTAGCGCACGCGCAAGGCGATTTTCCGCAACGGCCCATCAAGCTGATCGTACCGTTTGCCGCCGGCGGAGCGACCGACGTGCTTGCCCGTCTGCTGGCTGCGGACATGGGTGAGAAACTGGGACAAGCGGTAGTCGTCGAAAACAAGCCGGGCGGCGGCACCATGGTGGGGGCGGCGCTGACGGCGAATGCGCCGCCCGACGGTTATACGTTGCTGCTGGCGGCGAGCACGACATTGACGCTCAATCCGGTGATCCGGCCGAGCCTGCCTTATGACCCGCTCAGGAGCTTCACGCCGATCGGGCAGGTTGCCGACATGGCGCTGGTGCTGCTCGCGGGTCCGGCGACGAAGGTGACGACGTTGAAGGAGCTGGTGATGCAGGCGAAAGCCGCGCCGGACCGCTTTTCCTACGGCTCGTTTGGCGCGGGCTCGTCGGTGCATTTCGGCGGCGAAATGCTGAAGTCGGCGGCGGGCATCCGCATGGTGCACGTGCCCTTCAATGGCAGCGCGCCAAACCTGACGGCGCTGGCAGGCGGACAGGTGCAGGTGGCGGTGGATACCATCGTCGCTTCGTTGCCACTGATCAAGGGCGGCAAGATCCGGCCGCTTGCGGTGCTGTCGCCGCAGCGGCTGCCGGCGCTGCCGCAAGTCCCGACGGTGGCGGAGAGCGGCTATCCGGGTTTCCAGATGGGAACCTGGTTCGCGCTGGTGGCGCCCGCCGGTGTGCGGGACGGGGTGCGGGCGAAGCTGGAGACGGCGCTGGCCGAGGTCGCGACCGCGCCGAAGTTTCGCAACCGGATGGTCGAGCTTGGCTTGACGCCGGCGCATGCGGATGGCGCCGCGGTGACCGCCCGGATCGAGCGGGAGCTGCCGCAAATGCGGGCGGTGGCAGCGCGGGCGGATATCAAGGCGGACTGAGGCGTAAAAAAGCCGGCCATCGCGACCGGCTTCGGTTCGCCGACAGCGCCTGAACGCAAGCGCTGCGAACCCTCTCCCCCGGCCCCTCTCCCGCGCGCGGGAGAGGGGAGCAAACCGGCGCGAGCCTGGAGGGGTGCCGCTGCAGCTTGTGCGGGGGCGTTCGAGCGTGGCGGCGCGGCTACTGCCGCGCCTTGCGCGTCATGCCCGGCGACTGCTGCAGGTACTGGCCCGGCAAGTACGTCTCGAGCCAGTCGATGCAGACCTTTATCTTTGCCGACGATTCGAGCCGTTCCGGATACACGGCCCAGACGTTGGCTTCCTGGTAGTAACCGGGCAGGACCTGCCGCAGTTTGCCGGCCTCGATCAGCGGCCCCACATTCCACATCGAGCGCAGCAGGATGCCGCGCCCTTCGACGGCCCAGCCCACCGCAATCTCGCCATGGTTGGTGGACAACTGCCCGCGCACCTTGACCGCGGCCTCGCCGCCGGGCCCACGCAGCCGCCATACGCCGAAGGCGTGATCGCGTTCCTTGATGATGAGGCAGTCGTGGTTCGCCAGATCGCCGGGCGTGCGAGGCGTGCCACGGCGCCTGAGGTAGGCATCCGAGGCGCACAGGACGCGGTGGTTGGCCGCGAGCTTGCGTGCGATATGGTGCGGCGCGATTTCGTCGCCGATGCGCACGTCCAGGTCGAAGCCCTCGGCGCCGACGTCGACGAGCCGGTCGAACACCTCGAAGCGGATGCTCAGCGCCGGGTAGCGCTGGGCCAGCGCGGAGATGGCGGGGGCGACGACCTGCCGACCAAAGCCGAAGCTGCTGCAGATGCGCACCGTGCCGCGCGGCGCCTTGCGCCTGGCGGAGAGGTCGTCATAGAGATGATCGACGTCGCCCAGGATCTTCTGCGCCCACTGGTAGGTGCGCTCGCCGTCCTCGGTCACCACCACGCGCCGGGTCGTGCGGTTCAGCAGCTTGGCGCCGACCGCCGCTTCCAGCGCCTGCACGCGCTTGGTGATGTAGGCCGCGGACATGCCGAGGTCGAGCGCGGCGGCGGCAAAGCTGGAGCGCTGTGCAACATGGACGAAGACGCGCAGGTCTTCGAGATTCGGCAGCCGATTATGCATGTTTCGTGAATTGAAACTTGACGGATGGGCCGATTATGCACCGCGGGACTCTCTATACTGACGCAAACGTCGATACCGATCGTTTCCCAATCTCTTCTGGACTTGTGACCATGACGACCCGCCTGTTCAAGATCGCCGCGCTCGCCGGAGACGGCATCGGCAAGGAAGTGCTGCCCGAAGGCATCAAGGTGCTGCAGGCCGCCGCGCAACGCTTCGGCATCACGCTGCAATTCGATTCGTTCGACTGGGCGAGCTGCGACTACTACATGCAGCACGGCAAGATGATGCCGGACGACTGGAAGAGCACGCTGCAGGGCTACGATGCGATCTTTTTCGGTGCGGTCGGCTGGCCCGCGCTGGTGCCGGACCATGTGTCGCTGTGGGGCTCGCTGATCAAGTTCCGCCGCGAATTCGACCAGTACATCAACCTGCGGCCGGTGCGACTGTTCGATGGCGTGCCGTGTCCGCTGGCCAATCGCAAGCCGGGCGAGATCGACTACCTAGTAGTGCGCGAGAACACGGAGGGTGAGTACACCTCGATCGGCGGCATCATGTACGAGGGCACCGAGCATGAGGTGGTGCTGCAGCAGGCGACCTTCTCGCGCCGCGGTTCGGACCGGCTGCTGCGCTATGCCTTCGAGCTGGCGAAGAAGCGCCAGCGCAAGCATCTGACGCTGGCGACCAAGTCCAACGGCATCGCCATCAGCATGCCCTGGTGGGACAAGCGCGCCGATGCGGTCGCGCAGGACTATCCGGAGGTGACGGTCGACAAGCAGCATATCGACATCCTTTCCGCGCGCTTCGTGCTGCAGCCCGACCGCTTCGACGTGGTGGCGGCGACCAATCTGTTCGGCGACATCCTGTCCGATCTCGGCCCGGCCACGACCGGCACCATCGGCATCGCGCCCTCGGCCAGCCTGAACCCGGAGGGCAAGTTCCCGTCCCTGTTCGAGCCGGTGCACGGCTCCGCGCCGGATATCGCCGGCCAGGGCATCGCCAATCCGATCGCGATGATCTGGTCGGGCGCGCTGATGCTGGATTTTCTTGGCCACACCGAGGCGCACGATGCCATCCTCGCGGCCATCGAGACGGTGCTGCGCGATGGCCCGCACACGCCGGACATGAAGGGGAGCGCCAGCACGGCGGCTGTCGGCGACGCGATTGCGGGGATCGTTGCGGGACAGTCGCGCTGACAGGCGCGCTGACGACAGACACCTGGGCCGGAACGCATGAGCGAGCCTGCTGCCTTCCCCACCACGGTTGCCACGCCGGAGGGGATCGTCGGGCAATTGCGAGCGCTGGGCGTGATGCCCGGCGATGTGCTGCTCGTGCATGCCTCGCTGCGCAGTGTCGGACCGGTAGCCGGCGGTGCGGCGGCCCTGATCGGCGCGCTACAGGAGGCGGTCGGGCGCAGCGGTACGGTGGCGATGCCGTCGTGGACCGGGGATGACGATCGCGTCTTCGACCCGGCCACGACGCCGTCGGCGCCGGACCTCGGCGCGCTGGCCCGGCTGTTCTGGCAATCCGAGGGGGTGCAGCGAAGCGATCATCCCTTCGCCTTTGCTGCCGCCGGCCGGCATGCGCGGGAGATCGTTCGCGGTCCGCTGCCGCTGCCTCCGCACGGCCCGGATAGCCCGGTTGGCCGCATCCATGCGCTGGATGGGCAGGTGCTGCTCCTGGGGGTGGGGCACGACGCCAACACGACCTTGCATCTGGCGGAGGTGATGGCGGGGGTGCCTTACGGCGTGCCGGGGTATTGCACAGTGGCCGGCGCCGGCCATGTGGTGCGGGTGCGGTATCGGGAGAACGACCACTGCTGCCAGCGCTTTGCGCTCGCCGATGAGTGGCTTCGGGAGTCCGGACGGCAGCGCGAGGGCCCGGTCGGGCAGGCGCACGCGCGGCTGATGCGCGCGCGGCATCTGGTCGAGGCCGCCATGACGGCGCTGGCGGACGATCCGCTGGTCTTCCTGCACCCGCCCTCGGCCGATTGCGAGGAGTGCGACGCGGCCCGGCGCTCGATCGGATGATCGGGCGCGGGCCGCGCCGGCCTCAAGGTAACAGGACGGGGCGCCCGCCCCGCGGCAGGCGCGTCAGCCGCCGATGCCCAGCAGTTCCACTTCGAAGTTCAGCGTCGCATTGGGCGGAATCGTGCCCGGCACGCCGCGCGGGCCATAGGCGGTCTTGCCCGGGCACACCAGCTTCGCCTTGCCGCCCACCTGCATCTTCTGCACGCCTTCGGTCCAGCACGGGATGACGCGATTGAGCGGGAACGAGATGGGCTGGCCGCGCTTGTAGGAGCTGTCGAATTCGGTGCCGTCGGTCAGCGTGCCGCGGTAGTGCACCTTGACGGTGTCGGTGGCCCTGGGGGAGGCGCCATTGCCTTTGGTCAGGTGTTCGATCGTGACGCCGGAGGGCAGGGTCTGCGTCGCGCCGGTGTCGGCGGCGTGGGCCGTGGCGGACAGCGTGGCAATGGCGAGGCAGCAGAGCAGGGCGGCACGGATGGGGCGATTCATCTGGAAGATCCTTCGGTTCGGTCAGTTGGCCAGGAAGAACCGCAAGGATAAGCCGCCACGGGCGGCGCGTCACTCCCGGAGGTCTGCTGAGGGCTGGCAGGGTCCGCCTGCGGTCCGCTTCGGGGCCGGCGCTCTTCGTGCGGCCATGTGTCGCATTCCATGTGCCGGGCCCAGTGCCTAGAATCGGTCGCTTCTGCCGCTCGATTTCTTGCCATGTCCTCTGCCCCGACGCATTCGGAGGCTTCGGCCACCGCCGCCTCCTACCGTCATCGGCGCACCGCACCGCTGGCGCAGCGCCGCGGGTCATGGACGGCAGCAAGCCTGCTGGCAGCCGCCGCGGTGACGGTCCCGCCGGCCCGCGCACAGGACATGCAGGAGCAGGAGCTGGCGCCGGTGACGGTCAGCGCCGAGGCCCAGACCCTGCTGGAGGAGCCGGTCGCCGCGGGATCGAACCTGGGGCTGAGCGCGATGCAGACCCCGGCCAGCGTGGACACCATCGCCCGCGACCAGCTGGAGGAGCGTGGCGACGCGGACCTGATCGACGCGGTGACGCGCGCGCCCGGCCTGTCCGAGCTGGCGCACCCCGGCAATGGCGGCTCCGCGCTGTCGGCGCGCGGCTTCACCGGCTCGTCGTCGGTGATGCAGCTCTACGATGGCGTGCGCCAGTATGGCGGCGTGGGCGTGACCTTCCCCTTCGATACCTGGCCCGTAGAGCGCATCGAGGTGCTGCGCGGGCCCGCCTCGGTCATCTACGGAGAGGGGGCGATCGGGGGCGTCGTCAATGTCGTGCCCAGAAAGCCCACGCGCGGGGCGATCCGCAACGAAATCCAGGCGACGGTCGGCACCGAAGACACGCAGCGGCTGGCGTTCGGCAGCGGCGGCGCGCTGGACGAGCGCTGGTCGTACCGCCTGGACGTCAGCGGCAACCGCAGCGACGGCTCGGTCGACTTCGGCGACTCGCGCAATCTGTCGCTGTCCGGGGCGCTGCAGTGGGACCCGTCTGCGGAATGGAGCATCCGCCTGAGCCACGCGCGGGGCTGGCAGAAGCCGGCGCGCTATTTCGGCGTGCCGCTGGTCGATGGCCGTCCGGCCCCGTCGCTGCGGGACAAGAACTACAACGTCGCCGATGCGCGCATCCGCTACGACGACCAGTGGACCGAGCTGAACGCGCAATGGACGCCCAACGACGCCACCACGGTGCGCTCCCGCGTCTATTACATCGACAGTGACCGGCACTGGCGCAATGCCGAGTACTACGACTGGCTGCCCGCCAGCGGACAGGTCCGCCGCTCGTCGTACACTGAAATCCTGCATGACCAATGGCAGCTGGGCAATACGACCGACGCGGTGTTCCGCCACGGGCTGCTCGGGATGCGCAACAGCGTGTCGGTGGGGTTCGATGTCAACCGCGCCTCGTTCCAGCATGCGAACAACTCGCCCTACGGCGGCAGCTCGGTGGTGGACCCGTACGACTTCGAGCGCGGTGGCTTTATCAATGTGGCCGGTACGTCCCCGCGCTATCGCAACGAGGCCACCCAGTACGCGCTGTTTGTCGAGGATCGGCTGGAAGTCACGCCACGCTGGTCGGTGCTGGCCGGGCTGCGCTACGACCATGCCCGTCTGTCGCGCGAGGATCTGGTCACGGGGCAGCAGTCCTTCGCTAGAACCTTTGCCAATGTGGGATGGCGTGCCGGCACCGTCTACAACGTCACGCAGGACCTGGCGCTGTACGCGCAGATTTCCGAGGCGGCCGACCCGGTCAGTGCGTTGCTGATGCTGTCCACCGCCAATAGCAATTTCGATGTCTCCACAGGCAGGCAGATCGAGGTGGGTGTCAAGCAGACCTTCCTGGGCAGCAAGGGGGAATGGACACTTGCGGCGTACCGCATTGTCAAGAAGAACCTGGTCAGCCGCGACGCTGCCGATCCCGCGCGCAGCGTGCAGATCGGCCAGCAGTCGTCGCGCGGCCTCGAGGCAACGCTGGGCATCAGCCTGCCGCGCGGCTGGCGCATCGACGCCAATGCTGCCGTGCTGGACGCGCGCTATGACGACTTTACCGAGTCGGCAGGCGGGACGGCGGTATCGCGCAATGGCAATGTGCCGACCGATGTGCCGGAACGGCTGGCGAACCTGTGGACAAGCTGGCGCTTCCATCCGCAATGGACCGCCGCGGCGGGGCTGCGCTACGTGGGGGCGCGCTATGCCGACCGGGCCAATTCGCTGCGGATGCCGTCCTATACCACCACGGACCTGCTGCTGCAGTGGCGGCCGCGCAAGGATCTGACGCTGTCGTTGCGCGGCTTCAACGTGTTCGACCGGCACTACTTCACCACTGCCTACTACAACCAGACGCAGTGGCTGCAGGGCCCGGGCCGCCGCGTCGAGCTGACGGCGAACTATCGGTTCTGATGACGCTGGCGGCGGTGCCCGTCGTAGCCGGGCACCGCCGGTCAGCGCGGGGCGGCCTCGCCCTGCAGGAACGGCAGCGCGCGTGCCAGCAACTGCTCCGGCGCTTCCTCGGGGATGTAGTGGCCGCAAGGCAGCGGCTCGCCGCGCACGTCGTCGGCGACCTCGCGCCATTCCTGCAGCGGCTGGAAGCAGCGATGCACCACGCCCTGCTCGCCCCACAGCACCAGCAGCGGCATCGCCAGGCGCCGGCCCTGTTCGCGGTCGGCGCGGTCATGCTCGAGGTCGATGCCGGCGGCGGCGCGATAGTCCTCGCACATGCCGTGCGCGGCGCCGGGCAGGGACAGGCAGCGCACGTACTCGGCGAACGCGCGCGGGTCGAACGGCGACAGTCCTGCGCTGCGCCGGCCCATCACGTCGCGCAGATAGGCGGCCGGATCGGTTTCGATCAACCGCTCCGGTAGCGGCGCGGGCTGGATCAGGAAGAACCAGTGCCAGTAGGCGCGGGCGAAGGCCTCGTTGGTCTTGCGATACATCGCCAGCGTGGGGGCGATATCCAGCAGCACCAGCCGCTGTACGGCGTCGGGGTGGTCGGCGGCGAGGCGGTGCGCAACGCGAGCACCGCGATCGTGGGCCATCACCGCGAATTGCGCAAAGCCAAGCGACTGCATCACCTTCACCATGTCGGCCGCCATGGTGCGCTTGCTGTAGTTGCCGTGGTCGTCGTCGCCGCGGGGTTTGGACGAATCGCCATACCCGCGCAGGTCGCAGGCGACCACCGTGTAGCGCTGCGCCAGTTGCGGCGCCACCTTGTGCCAGATCGCATGGGTCTGGGGATGGCCGTGCAGCAACAGCAGCGGCGGGCCCTCGCCGCCGACGACCGCGTGCAGGTGCAGATCGCTGCCCACTTCGACGCGGATGGTGCGAAAGCCAGGAAAGAGAGGTGCGGACATGGTGCTCGCTTGCAATGGCGGGATGCGGGCATTCTAGGTCACGAAGGCTCCCGGATTGTGTGCCGGGAGGAACCACATTCTTTCCCGTAGGGAACGAATCTGCTTTGCCCGCTACCCGTGACCAATGCGCGGGGCACGAACGACAGGCGCCGGGTCGAAGCCCGATGCGGATTATCCCCGTGCCGGCGGCATCTCGATCCCGAACTTGTCCAGCCATGGCCGCAACAGGGGAACGATTCCTGGATTGAGCGCGACGCCATGTTCGAGCTGCGCGGCCTTGCGCTCCAGCGCGGCCTGTCCCGGCAGGCGTACCCGTTCCACGCCGGGGCGAGGCCGATTGTCCTGGCAGGCGGCGGCGATCCAGTCCATCTGATGGGCGAAATCCGCCTCGCCAGCGAAGGCGGCAGGATCGAGAATCTGCAGGAACACGGTATTGCCCCAGCGCTTGCCCGGGTCATCGCGGCCATGGCCAGCAAGGCCGGCGGTCAGCACCTCCACCATCAGCGACAGCGCGAAGCCCTTGTGACCGACGTCGAGCCCGCCGAGCGGCAGGATCGAGCCGGCGTGCGGAGGCTGCAGCACAGTCGGGTCGTTGCTCGGGTTGCCGTGCTCGTCGAGCAGCCAGGGATGCGGCAGCGTCTTGCCTTCCCGGTAGAGGCGGGTCGTCAGACCGACGGTGGTGATCGAGGTGGAAATGTCGACGAGCACCGGGCCGCGCGCGGTCGGAAAGCCCACCGCCACCGGGCTGGGGGAGAACAGCGGCTGCGTGCCGCCGAACGGCGCGACCATCTTTGCGGCCGGTGCGGACGAGTACAGCAGCATCACCAGGCCGGCACGCGTCGCGCGCTCGAGATAGGCGGCAAGACAGGCGATATGGTGGCTGCGGCGGATGGTGACGGTGCCGGTGCCGTAGTCGCGCGCCTTGGCGATCGCCACATCGAGCGCACGCAGCGTCAGCCAGGGGCCGGGCAGGCGCTTGCCATCCCAGGTGGCCACGGCGGCCCGATCGGAGACGACGTCGTAGTCCTCGCGCACCAGCATGCTGCCGCTATCGATCTCGGCCAGATACACGGGCAGCAACTGCAGGCCATGAGTGTCATGGCCCATCAGGTCGCCCTCGATCAGGATGTCGGCCACGTCTGCCGCCCGGTCGGCCGGCATGCCCGCGCGCTGGAACAGCGCGGCGGCCATGGCGCGCAGGGCGCTGGCATCATAGCGGGGGCGATCCGGGGAAGGTGCGGTGGGGTTGGCCATGGTGTCTCCTGATTGTCGGTGTTTCCTGTCTTCCCTTCGAGGGGAGACAGGGTTGGTCTTTTTGCCGGGCGGCGGCAGCGCCCACGCCCGTTGCCCTCTCCCCCGGCCCCTCTCCCGCAAGCGGGCGAGGGGAGCAGACCGGCGGTGCATCCATCCTCGCCGGTGTTCCCCTTCCCCCCTTCCAGGGGAGAGGGGTGCAAACCGGAACCTTCAGTCCTGCAACCGCATCGCAGGGGTGATCTGGCGCGGATCGGTGCGCAGTTCCAGCACCGCGGGCCGTCCCGCGGCGCAGGCGCGCTCGAACGCCGCCGGGAACTGGTCCGCGTCGTCGACCCGTTCGGCCCATGCACCGCAGGCCTGGGCCATCGTGACGAAGTCAGGATTGCGGATGCCGGTACCGCTGACCCGGCCCGGATAGCGCTTTTCCTGATGCATCCGGATGGTGCCGTACATGCCGTTGTTGACGATCACGACGACGATATTGGCACCGGCTTCGGCAGCGGTGGCCAGTTCCTGCGGATACATCAGGAAGCAGCCGTCGCCCGCGAAGCAGACCACGGTACGCTGCGGGTCCCGCAATTTGGCGGCGATGGCGGCGGGCAGACCGTAGCCCATCGCCCCGCAGGTGGGCGCCAGCTGCGTGCGCGGCCGGCGATAGGCGTAGAAGCGGTGGAGCCAGACAGTGTAGTTGCCGGCGCCATTGCTCAGCGCCGCGTCGTCCGGCAGCACCTGGTTCAGGTACGCCATGACCTTGGCCATGTCCACCCCTTCCAGCTGCGGATGCGGTGCGGGCGGGGCGACGAAGGCGAGGTGGTCCGCCCGGCCGCCGGCGGTCCAGTCGCGCCATTGGGTTCGGTCCGGCGCGGTCAGCGACGCCAGCATCGCGGCGCCCGCTGCGATGCCGGTATGGATCGCCAGTTCGGGCTGATAGACGCGGCCAAGCTCGGCGCTGTCAGCATGCAGATGAATCAGCCGCTGGCGCGGGCACGGCGGCTCCAGCAGGGTATAGCCGTCGGTGGCGATATCGCCCAGCCGGGTGCCGAAGGCAACGATCAGGTCGGCGTCGCGCACGCGCTGGGCCAGCTTCGGATTGACGCCCAGGCTCAAGTGGCCGATGTAGTGGTCGTCGCGGTTGTCGAACACGTCCTGGCGACGGAAGGCGCAGGCCACCGGCAGATCCCACGCATGCACGAAGGCGCGGAAATCCGCGACTGCCTGTTCGGACCAGTTCGCGCCGCCGGCGATCACCAGCGGCTGGCGTGCACCGGCCAGTGCGGTGGCCAGGCTCTGGGCCGCGGCGGCCGAGGGCGACGCGGAAACGGGCTGGTAGCGGCCGGTGTCGCGGCACTCGCACAGTCCGTCCAGCACGTCCTCGGGCAGCGCCAGTACCACTGGACCGGGGCGGCCCGAGGTCGCGCACTGGAATGCGCGCGCCACCAGCTCCGGAATTCGCGCCGGATCGTCGATCTCCGCTACCCATTTGGCGACGGAGCCGAACATGGCGACGTAGTCCACCTCCTGGAACGCTTCGCGCCCCTTGTGCTCCCGCGCGATCTGCCCCACGAACAGGATCATCGGGGTCGAGTCCTGGGCAGCGATATGGACGCCGATGCTGGCATGGGTGGCGCCCGGTCCGCGCGTGACGAAGCAGATGCCGGGCCGCCCGGTCAGCTTGCCGTCGGCCTCCGCCATGTTCGCTGCCGCACCTTCGTGCTTGCAGACGACCAGGTCGATGGCGGGCTGATCGTGCAGCGCATCCAGTACGTCGAGGAAACTCTCGCCCGGGACACAGAAGATGCGCTCCACGCCGTGGATGCGCAGGGCGTCCACCAGCACACGGCCGCCAGAGCGGGTGGGCGGCGTGGCAGACGACGGATTGGTGGAAGCGGCAGGGGTGGATGCGGCGTTGGCTGTCATCTTGTCGGCAAGCTGGAAAGGATACGGCGGAGATGCCGGGAACGGCGACCCAGTGCCGCCGGCGTCGGTACAAGGCGAATCTTGCGATTCACGGCGCGCCGCCGCCCATGGCACACTGCATTTCTGTTATGCAGAATCTGCAAGGCTCTGGGAGAAGCACCCGTGTAGATTCCATCAGGCCACCGCACCCTGGAGCAGCAGGGTCCAGCGGAAGACGGATGGCGAATCCCATAAGAAACAGGAGACAACCATGCCGATTTTCCTCCGGCCGAACCGTGTTCGGCTATCCGCGCGGTTTTCCTTCCACGCCGCCTCGCTGGCCGCGGTGCTCGGCGTCGGGGCGGCGCTTGCCATCGCCACCCCGGCGGCACGCGCGCAGTCGGGCGGGACCGGCGACTGGCCCAGCAAGCCCATTACCTATGTCGTGCCGTTCGCCGCCGGCGGCACTACCGACGTGCTGGGCCGGCTGGTTGCGCAGGGGCTGACCAAATCGCTGGGGCAGTCGGTGGTGGTGGAGAACCGCCCCGGCGCCGGCGGCAATATCGGCAGCGACGTGGTGGCCAAGGCCGCCCCGGACGGCTACACCATTCTGGGCGGCACGATCAGCTCGCACTCGATCAATGTGAGCCTGTATCCCAGGATGCCGTACGACCCGGTCAAGAATTTCCAGCCGGTGGCGCTGATCGGCACGCTGCCGAACGTGATGGTGGTCAACGCCGACAGCCCCTGGAAAACCGTCGCGGACGTGATCGCGGCGGCCAAGGCCAAGCCTGGCAGCATCAATTTCGGCTCCTCGGGCAATGGCACCTCGCAGCATCTGGCCGGCGAGCTGTTCGCGACCATGGCGGACGTGAAGCTGGTGCACGTGGCCTACAAGGGCAGCAGCCCCGCTACCCAGGCACTGCTGGGCAAGCAGGTCGACCTGCTGTTCGAGAACAGCGTGGCCGCCATGCCGCTGATCCAGGCCGGCAAGCTGCGCGCGCTGGCCACCACCGGACCCCGCCGTTCGGGAGAGCTGCCCGACGTGCCGACGATGGCCGAGGCGGGCCTGAAGGGCTACGAGATCGTGTCGTGGCAGGCGGTGTTCGCACCGGCCGGCACGCCGATGCCGATCGTCAACCGGCTCGCCGCCGACATCGGCAAGATCATCAAGGACCCGGAAATGCGCACGCGGCTGACAGGCCTTGGCATCGAGCCGTCCGGGGCCGGCCCCACCGAACTCGGCGCGTTCCAGAAGGCCGAAGTGGAAAAGTGGGCGAAGCTGATCAAGACCGCCAATATCAAGCTGGAGTAGCAGGCAATAGCGGGCCGCCGCCGTCGCGGCGCTTCCTCGTCTCCTGCCGATCATCCCGCCCGGGCATCGTGTCCTGCCTGTCCCGCCCGGGCCGACTCTTCCTTCTTCGCATATGACCGAACATTACCTTCCCACAGACGCGCTGCACCAATGGGTCGAAGACCTGTGGCGCGCCGCCGGCTCGGACGAGCGCGAGGCCCGGCTGACCGCCGACCATCTGATCGGCGCGAACCTGACCGGGCACGACTCCCACGGCGTGGGCATGATTCCCAAGTACGTGCAGTCGTGGCTGGGCGACCAGTTGCAGCTGAACCGGCATGTGACCGTGCTGAGCGACAGCGGCAGCCTGCTCAGCCTGGACGGCAATCGCGGCATGGGCCAGGCGGTGACCGAGGAGGCGATGCAGATGGCGATCGAGCGCGCGCGCCAGCATGGCGTCGCGGTGCTCGGCCTGCGCGAATCGCATCACCTCGGACGCGTCGGCCACTGGGCCGAGCAGGCCTGCGCGGCCGGCATGATCTCGATCCACTTCGTCAATGTGCTGTCGCGGCCGATGGTGGCGCCCCATGGCGGCTGCCAGCCACGCTATGGCACCAATCCGTTCACCATCGGCATTCCAGTCGAAGGCGCGCCGCCGCTGGTGCTGGATTTCGCCACCAGTGCGATCGCCATGGGCAAGGTGCGCGTCGCCCATAACAAGCGCGTGCCGGTGCCCGAGGGCTGCCTGCTGGATGCCGACGGATTGCCCACCATCGAGCCGGGCGTGATGTATCCCGAGGCCGGCGCCACGCCGGGCGCGCTGCGCGCCTTCGCCGAGCACAAGGGCTATGCGCTGGCCTTCATGTGCGAACTGCTCGGTGCCGCGGTCACCGGCGGCCATACCGTTCGCCCGGAAACCCTGACGCACCCGCAGGCAATCTGGAACAATATGCTCGCGCTGGTGTTCGATCCGGCCCGACTGGCGGGCAGCACCAGTTTCGGCGCCGAGCTCGATGCCTTCGTCAACTGGCTGCGCTCCTCGCGCCTGCAGCAGGGGCACGAACAGATCCTGTTGCCGGGCGACCCGGAACGTGCCACCCGGCGCGCACGGGCGGAGCGGATTCCGGTCGATGCGATGACGTTGGCCCAGCTGGACGAAGCCGCCGCCTTCGTGCAGAAGGCAACCGGCCGCTCGCCTGGACCCGCGTCCCGGCTGAGCACGGCCACGGCTTGAGCCGGTCGAGCCGGACCCGGCCGAGCCGGACCCGGCCGAGCCTGACCCATTACCGAATGCAGCGCGGCGGCCGTCGGCGCCGCGCTTTCTCTTTGGTGGCCCCCGCGGGCGGCCCCATCCATCCTGACAGGAGACCCGCATGCAGCCAACCTCGCCCTTGTCGTCGCCATTGCCGAACCGCTTTCGCGCCGCCATCCGCGCACAGCAGCGGCTGATCGGCTGCTGGTGTTCGCTGGGCAGCCCCATCACTGCAGAGATCATCGGGCTGGCCGGTTTCGACTGGATGCTGCTGGACAGCGAGCATGCCCCGAACGACGTGCTGACGCTGCTGCCCCAGCTGATGGCGCTCAAGGACAGCCCGAGCGCGCCGGTGGTGCGCCCGCCCTGGAACGATCCGATCCTGCTCAAGCGGCTGCTGGACGTCGGCTTCTACAACTTCCTGATTCCGTTCATCGAGAATGCCGAGCAGGCCCGCCGCGCGGTGGAAGCGACCCGCTATCCGCCGCAGGGCACGCGCGGCGTATCGATGACCCAGCGCAGCAACCGCTATGGAACCGTCCCCGATTACTTCACCACCATCAACGACAACATCTGCGTGCTGGTGCAGATCGAGAGCCTGCCCGGGGTGGAGGCGGCCGAGGAAATCTGCGCGGTGGAGGGCGTGGACGGCGTCTTCGTCGGTCCGTCCGACCTCGCGGCGGCCTGCGGCCATCTCGGCAATCCCAACCATCCCGACGTACAGCGGCAGGTCGAGCGCGTCTATCGTGCGGCGAAGGCGGCCGGCAAGGCGATCGGCACGCTGACGCCGGTGGAAGCCGACGCCCGCCGCTATCTGGACATGGGCGCGACCTTCGTGGCGGTCGGGCTGGACCATGTGATGCTGCGCAACGCCAGCCAGGCGCTGCGCGACCGCTTCGCCGAGGCGCCATGAGCGGCACGGCAAACCAGACCCTCAATTCGGACGATCTCGCCTGCTTCGTCTGCGTCGCCAGCACGCAGAGCATCTCCCGGGCGGCGCTCGAACTGGGCGCGGACCAGTCCACCGTCAGCCGGCAGATCGCGCGGCTGGAGGCGGCGCTCGACACCCGGCTGTTCCACCGCAGCGGCCGTGGGGTGGTGTTGACCGAGGCCGGGCAGACGCTGCTCGGCTACGCCCGTCAGGTCGCCGCGACGCTGGCCGAGGCGCGCGACGCGATCCGCGCTTCCACCGCGCAGGGACCGGCCCAACTGGTGATTGCCGCGCAACCGACCATCGCGACCACTGCCTTCGCCAGCATCGGCACCGCGCTCAAGGCGCGCTTTCCGGCCACGCGGGTGCGCTTTGTCGAGGGGCTCGCCAGTCCGCTGCTGCAATGGCTGGCCGCGGGCGAGGTCGACGTGGCGCTGCTCTACCTGCCCGAGCAACACGGTGCGTTGAAGGTGGACCTGCTGCTGGAGGAAGACCTGACGCTGGTCACGCCCACCTCGTGGAGCCATATCGGTCCGACGTTCCCCGTACGCAAGCTGGCCGATGTGCCGTTGATCCTGCCCAGCACCGGCCACGGGCTGCGCGTGCTGGCCGAAGGACTGGCGGCCCGCGCCGGCACCAGCCTGTCGATGGCGCTGGAGTGCGACGCGTCGAACACCGTGTCGATGCGGCTGGTGGAGGAGGGCTGCGGCGCGACGCTGCTGCCGTTTGCCGCGGTCGCCGACCGGGTCGCGCAGGGCCGGCTGCTGTCGGCGCGGCTGGTCGAGCCGGTGGTGACGCGTCAGGTGGCGCTGGCAACCGCGCGCAACCGGCCGCCGGTGCCGGAACTGTGGGACATCATGCAGTCGGTGCGCCAGTCGGTGCGCAATATCGTGATGTCGGGCGCGTGGCCGGGCGCGCGGCTGGTGTGACAGCCTCGCAAGGCCCGGGCTACTCCTGACTGATGCGGGATCGCGCGATTGGGGTGATTGGCGTGATTGGCGTTATTGCGGCGGCTGTCCGTTGGAGGCGCTGAGCCCGCCATCGACCGGAAGATTGACCCCGGTCACGAAGCGCGCATCGTCGCTCGCGAGGAACGCGATCGCCGCCGCGATATCGTCGGGCTCGGCGACACGACCCAGCGCGATCCTCTCGCGGAACTTCGCGATCAGCGCCTCGTCGGCCATCATGTCCTCGGTCAGGTCCGTGCGGGTCAGCGACGGGCATACCGCGTTCACCCGCACGCCGTCACGGCCGTAGTCCAGCGCCATCGCGCGCGTCAGGTTGGTGACGGCTCCCTTGGCGGCGTTGTAGAAGGCCATGTTCCAGTCGGCGCCCAGGCCCGAGACCGACGACACGTTGATGATGCTGCCGCGCGTCTTCATCAGTTCGGGCAGCGCAGCGCGGCAACCGTAGAAGACACCGTCCAGGTCGATCGACATCACCTGCCGCCAATCGTCCACGCTGGCTTCGTGCACGCGGCCGCCCGGGGCGACGCCGGCATTGTTGACGAGCACGTCCAGGCGGCCGAAGCGCGATACGGCCGCGGCGACCAGCGCCTCGACCTGTTCCAGCTGTGAAACATCGGCCGGATGCACCAGGCAGCGGTCCGCCGGCAGATCCGCGGCGGTGCGCTCCAGCTTCTCCCGCGTGCGTCCCGTCAGCACCACACTCGCGCCTTCCGCGGCGAAGCGCCGGGCAGTGCCGGCCCCGATCCCCGAGCCCGCGCCCGTGACGATTACCACCTTTCCATCGAATCGTTGCATGTCGATCTCCCCTGGATATCCTGCAGATGTCGTCATGACAGGGTGGACGCGCGAGAAGGGGCGAAGGTTCCTGCGCAAATCGAGGCGTCACCGCGGGTCGCACCCGCTCACAGGTAGCCGGCGCGACGCAGCCGGCGCCACAGCGCGATGCAGCCGACCAGGGTGACACCCACCACCGCAGGATAGGCGAAATGCCACTTCAGCTCCGGCATGAAATCGAAGTTCATCCCGTACAGGCTGAACATCACGGTAGGGATGGCGAGGATGGCGCCCCAGCCCGCCAGCCGCTTGACGACCTCGTTCTGCCGCACCGAGACCAGCGCCAGGTTGACCTGGATCGCCGTGGTCACCATCTCGCGCACCACGTCGAGCGTAGCCAGCAGCCGCCGCGAATGATCCTCGACGTCGCGGAAATAGGCACGCAGCTCTTTCGGCACGATGTTCTCGTGCAGCCGGATCAGTTGTCCGCAAATCTCCTCGACGGGGTAGACCGCATTGCGCAGCCGCAGCACCTGCCGCTTGATGTGGTACAGGTGCTCGATCGCGGCGCGGTCGAAGCTCTGCTCGAACAGCCCCTGCTCTAGCGTTTCGAAGGCGTCCTCGAGCCGGTTGACGATCGGCATGTAGTGGTCGACCACGAAGTCCAGCAGGGCGTACAGCACGTAGCCCGGCCCGTTGGCCAGCCCATGCGGATCGTGCTCGCAGCGGTCCCGCACCGGCGCATAGGTACTGCCCGGACCGTGACGCACCGACACCACGTAGTTGTCGCCGACGAACAGGTGGGTTTCACCCAGCTCCACCGTCTCGCCGTTCAGCTGCGCCGTATTGAGGACCACGAAGACGCTCTGGCCATAGCTTTCCAGCTTGGGTCGCTGGTGCGCGTTGCGCGCGTCCTCGATCGCCAGATCGTGCAGGCCGAACTCGCGCTGTACCTTGGTCAGCAGGGCCGGGTCCGGCTCGTGCAGCCCGAGCCAGACGAAGGTGCCGGGGGAGCGCAGCACCTCGTCGATGTCGTCGATGGCGACATCGCCCAGCCGTTTTCCCTCGCGATAGGCGACACAGTTGACGATCGGGCCCATGGCATCTCCCTTGTTGGCGGTGCGTCATCGTAGCAAGGGCCGCTCCAGGGGACCGCCCGGCCCCGCGCGAGCCGCTTCGGAACCGCTGCGGCGCCCCATGCCGCACAACTTCCGCCAGGCGGGAGAATTGTTACAGCTGGACTGAAAGAGCCAGTTAGAATGTGGCATTTCCACGCTTGACCGGCTATGTCCCAGAAGAAATCGCCACACTTCGAGCTGCGCAGTGGCAATGTCGACGCCCTCCTTCTCGCTCTCCATACCGCGGATACCGCGGCCCTGCGAGATGACCTGCTGTCCCGTTTCGAAGCGACTCCGGATTTCTTCTCGAACGACGTCATCGCACTGGATGTACGGACGCTGGAGGACGGCGATCAGCCGTCGCTGGACAAGGTCATCGAGACGCTGCAGAACCTGAAGGCGCGGGCCATCGGCGTGGTGGCGCGTGCCGAGCAACGCGAGTGGGCCGAGGCGTTCGGGCTGCCGCTGCTGGACAGCCAGAGCCGCCGGAGCGCGCGCAGCGGGCGCGAGGCGAACGGCGACGGTGCCGACGCATCGGCGCAGGCGCAGGAGCGCACAGTTGCGGATGCCGTCCCGGCCGCGTCAGCGGACAGCCGGCCCGCCAGCGGCGCGCCGACCCTGCTGATCGACCGGCCCCTGCGCTCGGGCCAGCAGATCTACGCGCACGGTGACGTGGTGATCCTCGACCTGGTCAGCTACGGCGCCGAGGTGATTGCCGAGGGCAATATCCACGTCTACGCGCCGCTGCGGGGCCGAGCCCTCGCTGGCGTCAAGGGCGACACCGGCGCCCGCATCTTCAGCACCTGCCTGGAGCCGGAACTGATTTCCATCGCTGGCATCTACCGGACCGGCGAGCAGCCGCTGCCAGCGGACGTACTGGGCAAGCCCGCACAGATCCGGCTTGCCGACGAAAAACTGATTCTCGAGCCGCTGCGCATGAAGTAAGCGCGGCCGAGACCGAGACCTGCATCAAGCAGCGCAAAGCGACAACCATTACTGGACCAAGAGAGCCATGGCAAAAATCATCGTTGTGACCTCCGGCAAGGGAGGCGTAGGCAAGACCACCACCAGCGCCAGCTTCGCTGCCGGCCTGGCCTTGCGCGGCCACAAGACTGCCGTGATCGACTTCGACGTCGGCCTGCGCAACCTCGACCTGATCATGGGTTGCGAGCGGCGCGTGGTGTACGACCTCGTCAACGTGGTGCAGGGCGAAGCCAATCTGCACCAGGCGCTGATCAAGGACAAGAAGTGCGAGAACCTGTTCATCCTGCCCGCCTCGCAGACGCGCGACAAGGACGCGCTGACGCGCGAAGGCGTGGAGAAGGTGATCGACGGCCTGATCGCGATGGACTTCGAGTACATCGTCTGCGATTCGCCGGCCGGCATCGAGACCGGCGCCCTGCTGGCCATGTATCTGGCCGATGAGGCGCTGATCGTCACCAACCCCGAAGTGTCGTCGGTGCGCGACTCGGACCGCATCCTCGGCATCCTCGCTTCCAAGACCAAGCGCGCGATGGAAGGCAAGGAGCCGGTCAAGGAGCATCTGCTGATCACGCGCTACAACCCGAAGCGCGTGCATGGCGGCGAAATGCTGTCGCTGACCGATATCCAGGAAATCCTGCGGATCAAGCTGATCGGCGTGATCCCCGAAAGCGAGGCCGTGCTGCACGCGTCCAACCAGGGCACGCCGGCCATCCATCTCGAAGGCACGGATGTGGCCGACGCCTATGGCGATGTCGTCGATCGCTTCCTGGGCAAGGACAAGCCGATGCGTTTTACCGACTATCAGAAGCCGGGCCTGCTGTCGCGCCTGTTCGGCAACAAGTAAGGAGGGCTCCATCCCATGTCGATCCTGTCCTTCCTGTTGGGGGAGAAGAAAAAGTCCGCCACGGTCGCCAAGGAGCGGCTGCAGATCATTCTGGCGCACGAGCGCACCGGCCATTCCGCACCGGCCGATTATCTTCCCGCACTGCAGCGCGAGCTGGTCGCCGTCATTTCCAAGTATGTGAAGATCAGCGACGAGGACCTGCGTGTCAGCCTGGAGCGCCAGGACAACCTCGAAGTCCTCGAAGTCAAGATCGAGATTCCGCAGGACTGAACGCCAGGCGGTATGCGGACAGGCCCTCGCGCCTGTCCGCCGTTTCTCCTCCCTCCTCGTCTCCCTCCTCGTTCTCCCACCTCGTTCTCCCACCTCGTTCTCCCACCTCGTTCTCCCCGCCTTTTCTTCGCCCTTTTTCCCTGCTTTTGCTCTCGACCGGTTCAAGCTCTTCAGATAAGGGTTTCTACCGATGCGCGCTTGTGCGTCGATGCCGAGTGCCCGAAGCGATAGCGCCCTGGCACGCAGGCCGCCCGGGGCCGAGCCGCGCTGGTGCACCAATGCACCAGCGATGACGACTGTCGCGGCCCGACAACGGAAATGCACCAACTGCGTCCAATCGTGCTCCGGCAGCCAACGTTTGATGTCCGAACCTTTGTGGTTTTGATAAATTTTGGCCGCGTCTACTGACCACGTAGAGCTCTATGCCGCCGCGACCCGGGGGCAGAACCACAATAGAGAAAAGGAGCACCATGAAGAAATCGGCCATGATCCTCGCCGCCGGCACGCTGCTTGCCGGCAGCGCCTACGCCCAATCGTCGGTCACCCTGTACGGTATCGTCGACCAGAGCATCCGCTACCAGACCAACTCGAACGCGGCCGACGATGGCCTGGTCGAGCTGACCAACGGCGCCATCACCAACAGCCGCTGGGGCATCAAGGGCAGCGAAGCCCTGGGCAACAACCTGAAGGCGATCTTCCAGCTGGAAAACGGCTTCGATCCGGATACCGGCCGCGCCAACCAGAACAACAGCCTGTTCGGTCGCCAGGCCTACGTCGGTCTGACGGGCGACTTCGGCACCATCAAGCTGGGCCGCCAGTACACCGAAGGCTTCAACCTGTTCGGCGAGTTCGACCCGCTGACCATCGGCAACTACACCAACAACGCCTGGCCGCACTTCCTGACCCAGCTGCGCAACAACAACGTGGTCAGCTATGACGGCAAGTTCGGCGGCCTGAACGTCGGCGCCAGCTATGGCTTCGGCGAAACCGCGGGCAGCGTGCGTACCAACCAGTACTGGGGTGCGCGTGCGTCGTACGCCTACGGCAACTTCGGTATCGGCGGCGTGTTCCAGGAAATCCGCGTCGGTGCGGATGCCAAGCAGCAAATGTGGGGCGTGGCGGGCAAGTACACCGCCGGCGCTGCCAAGCTGTTCCTGGGCTACATCGGTGGCAAGGATGAAACCGGCGTGATCGACACCGGCTACATGAATGCCGCGAATAGCCGGAACCCGATCCCGGTCGGCGGCGACGCTCTGGCCAACCCGCGTGAAGACATGATCCTCTACACGGGCGTGACCTACCAGCTGACCCCGGCCCTGGCCCTGACTGGCGCGTTCTACTACGACGACATCGACAACAAGAACGGTGTTGCCGGCAACGATGGCAAGCGCTACACCGGCGTGCTGCTGGCCGAATACGCGCTGTCCAAGCGTACCCAGGTCTACGGCACCGTCGACTACAACAAGGTCACGGATGGCGCGCGCACCGAAATGCCGGGCAAGTCGAACCAGACTGGCGTGGCTGTCGGTATCCGCCATATTTTCTGATCGGCGTTTCGATCGGTATCGCCGATCCGCTCGTCGGGTCGGCGGCAAGAAAGCACCTTCGGGTGCTTTTTTGCTTTCTGTCCCCGGCAGCAGGCGGCCGTTCATCGCGGCGGCCCTGCTGCGGGAAGCCGCAGCTCCCACACCTCGGCGCTGCCGCCACGGTCATCGCGCTGGCGATGCCACTCGCCCGCCAGGCTTGCCATGATGCGACGGGCCACGATACCCGCGGGCCGGTCCTCCGCCAGCGCGGCCGCGGCGACGGGCGAGGGCGGCGCGTGCCGGATCCGCAGCCGGCAGAAGGGCCCGGCATGCAATGCCAGCATCTGCACCGTGGTTCCACGCGAGGCACTGGCGACCAGGCGCTGCAACAGCAGACGCAGCAACTGCGCCAGCTGCCGGGGGTCGGTCATCGCCGCCACCTCCGTCCAGCCGACCGGCCCCTGCAGCACGACACCGGCGTCCCTGGCATCGGTCCAGGCGGCATCGATGCTGGTCTGGATCAAGGCGTCCAGCTCGACCGGTTCCATGACCGGTTCCGAGATCGGCCCGGACGACGAGGCGCTGGTCAGTGCCGCGAGTTCGTCGACGCTCGCCAGCGACTCCCGTGCATGCGCCTCGATCTGTTCGATGGCCGCCTGCGCCGAGATTGCCCCGGCGCGGAACAGGTTGGCGAGGGCCAGGATGTCGGCGGGTCCGCAGCGCAGGTCGTGCCGCAGCGCCTGCTTCAGCAACTGCCGGGGCAGGCCGGTTGCAGCCGGAGTTTGCGAAGGCAGATCGCCGAAGGTGTCATCGTTCATCGCATTAGCTCTCCACCGCTTCGAGCCGGTAGCCATGGGTGTACACGGGCAACAAGCGGAACCCGTGTTCCGCGCGCAGCGCCAGCTTGCTGCGTACCCGCGACATATGGGTGTCGATGGTCCGTGACAGCGGCGAGATTTCCCTGCCCCAGATGGCGGCGACGATATGGTTGCGGGCGACGATCCGTCCCTCGTTGCGGAACAGCAGCAACGCCAGGTCGAACTCCTTGGGCGTCAGCCCGATCGGCCTGCCCTGCAGGGTCACCGTGCGAGCGGCGCTATCGAACACATAGCCGCCGATCTCCAGGCGCGCGTCCTGGCCACCGGCCTTGCCGCCGGCACGTCGCAGCAGCGACTGGATGCGCGCGGCCAGCTCGCGCGGGCGGATCGGCTTGACCATATAGTCGTCCGCGCCGGACGCCAGCCCCTGCACCACGTCCTCTTCGGTGCCCCGGCAGCTGAGGAACATCACGGGCACATGCCGGTCCAGGTTGGCGCGCGTCCACCGCAGCACCTCGGTCCCGCTCAGATCCGGCATCTGCCAATCGAGGAGCAGCAGGTCGAAGGGCTCGTCGCGCAGCTGCAGCAGCAACTGCCGGCTCTGCGAGAAGCTGGTGCAGCTGTGACCCGACTCCACCACGATCTGCCGTATCCACGCGGCTTGCGCCGGTTCGTCCTCCAGCGAGGCGATCTTCATCGTCGACTCCATAGAAAGAGGCGCTGCCGTACGAGCGCGCATTCGATGCTGCGGGTTATTCAACACGCCGCCGGCCGGATTCCGAATAGGAATTGCCTCAATTTGCGGTTTCAACAATTTCTGACTTTCCCCCTGTCGGCCGAGCCCCTTACGATGCGTACCCACTCGACGACGCCCGCGCTCGCAGCCGGCTTCGGGACTGACCACAACCGTGCACAGGAGGGAGACCGATTGATCAGAATCGCTGCCTTGCAGGATGACCCGGCGCAGGCGCTGCTGACGGAGCAGGCGTTGATGCTGCGCGGGCACCGCTGCGTCCGCTTCCGCGACGCGCGGGCGCTGATGCTCGCGCTGCGGCGGGAACCCTGGGACATGCTGCTGCTGGACTGGGACCATCGGGGGCTTGGCGCGGCCGACATCCTGCATTGGATACGAACCACGCTCGGCGCGCCCTTGCCGATCCTGCTGCTTGCCGACGCCGATGACGATGCCGCCATGTATGCGGGATTGGCACGGTGTGCCGATGGGCTGGTCTTCAAGCCCGTCGGGCCGGCGGAGCTGGCCGGACGGGTCGAAGCACTGGCAAGGCGCATCGACAGGACCCGGCGGGCGCTTTCCGATGTCGCGCTCGGCCACTATCAGTTCGAGGTGAACGAGCGCCGGGCGTGGCTGCGCGGGCAACCCGTGCACCTGGCCCGCAAGGAGTTCGATCTGGCAGTGCTGTTGTTCCGCCACGCTGGCGAACTGGTGCTGCGCCAGACCCTGCTCGACAGGATCTGGGGACGCACGGTCCCCGAGGGGTCCCGCACCCTGGACAGCCACCTGTCCCGCATCCGCACCCGTCTGGCTCTGTGCCCCAGCAACGGCGTACGCCTGAGTACGGTGGAGGCAGCCGGATGGCGGCTGGACGTGATGCAGGGGGAGGAGAGCTGGCGAGAAGGAACAGGCGATGCGGCGGGCCGGCGGTCAGTGCCGCGGCAGGGTAACGCCCAAATCCAGGTGCCGGCGTCTGCGGTCTGAGCCCGCGCCGGGACCATTCCAATTCGATCAGGGAGGATGCAATGGCCAGTTTGCCCAGACGCCTGCTCGCCGAGGCGGTCGGCAGCTTCGGGTTGATGTTCGGCACCTGCGGAATCGTCGTGCTGACGGGCTTCACGCCCGACAGTGCAGGGGAGCTGCTGTGTATCTCGACGGGGGCCGGTCTTGCTGTCTATGCGATGACGAGGACATTGGGACAGGTCTCGGGCGCGCACCTGAATCCAGCGGTGACGCTTGGACTGGCGGTGGCGCACCGGTTTCCATGGAGGGAGCTATTGCCCTACATCGTGGCCCAGGTGATGGGGGCGCTTGGCGGGACGGTGCTGTTGCTGTTGATTGCGCAGGGCCGGCCGGACTTCACGCTGGACACCAGCCGCTTCGCCGCCAATGGCTACGGCATGTACTCGCCGGCGGGATACGACATGCACAGTGCGGTGGCGATGGAATTCGCCACCACCGCGATGCTGGTTCTTGTCACCGCGAGTGTCACCCGGGCGGGAAGGCTGGCTGCCGTCGGCCCGTTCGTGCTGGCCGCTTCATGGACAGCGGCGCATCTGCTGACGCTGCCGGTCACCCACGCGGCGTTGAATCCGGCCCGTGCCACCGGCCCGGCCCTGCTGCTGCAGGACTGGGCGCTGTCTCAGTTGTGGCTGTTCTGGTTCGCTCCGCTGAGCGGCGGCCTGCTCGGTGGGCTGATGGCGTTCTGCCTGCTCGACGAGGATCGCCTGTGCGGCAGCCATGCCACCGGCATCTTCTGGATTGCGCGGTGGATCCTCGGAACATCGTCGCGGCCCGGCGCGCCTGGCGGCGATCAACATTCGGACCAGCGCGGCTAGCGGCCAGGCCAGCGGTCAGGGGCCAGCGTAGGCGCCCCGGCCGCCGGCCCCGGGCGTTTTACTCGGTCTTGATGTTGGCCTCGCGCACGATGCGGCCGTTCTCTTCGTACTCGGTGCGAATGACCTTGGCGAAGTCGGCGGCGCTGCCGCCCGTCGGTACCTCGCCGCCGCGCAGCAGCCGCTGGCGTACCTCGGGCGCCGCCAGTGCCTTGTTCAGCTCGGCATTCAGGCGTGCAACGATCGGAGCGGGTGTCTTGCCCGGAGCGAAGATGCCGAAGGTCGAGGTCAGATTCGCCTTGGGAAAGCCAAGCTCGGCGAAGGTCGGCACATCGGGCAGCGCTTCAATGCGACGCGGAGCGCCGACCGCGAGGGCGCGCAGCTTGCCCGCCTGCATCTGCTGGGTCAGCACCGGACTGGCATTGGTGCTCATCACTTCGAACTGACCGCCGAGGGCATCGTTCATCTGCTGGCCGGCGCCCTTGTAGGGAATCAGGGTCAGGTCGGCCTGCGACCTGGCCTTGACCTGTTCGAGCACGACATGGCCGACGGTACCCAGGCCCGACGTTGCCCAGCGGACGCTGCCCGGCCTGGCCTTGCCCTGCGCCACGAGGTCCTGGAAGGTCTTGCCGCTGAAGCTCGAGGTCGCCACCAGAATGACCGGCGAATACATGACGCTCATCACCGGCGCGACATCGGCCTGCGGGTCGTAGTTGACGCGGCCGACGTGCGGGTTCAGCGTCAGCGGGCTGGTTGACGAAAAGCCGATGGTATAGCCGTCCGGCGCGGCCTTGGCCACGGCATCCATGCCGATGCTGCCGCCTGCCCCCGCCTTGTTCTCGACCACGACGGAGTTACCCATCTGCTCCGACAGCCGCTCCGCCAGGGCGCGGGCGACGGTATCGCTGATTCCGCCGGTGGGATAGGCGACGATCAGACGGATCGGACGGGAGGGATAGGCATCGGCAGCGGCGGCCGGGAGGCTGGCGGCGCCGAGCACGGTAGCGGAAGCGAGTGCGACCAGCGCGGGAATTCGGGATGCGGAAGACATGAAGGGCAGGTGGTAGTTCGATTCTTGGCCGGACAAGGGGCCGGACGCCGGGGATAGCCGCCGCGGCCGTCGTTGCCCCTCCGGGTACGGGCGCTATCTTAGCCCACGGCATCGCGCAACGGCGGCGCGGCAGGATCGCGCGCGGCCCGGGTGCGGCGGCGGTGCGACAGTCAACCGGCGGCGGTGCCGCCCGGCCGCCATTGCGGTACCCAGGACACGAAGAGCTCGTTCGCACGGTCGTATAGCCGCCAGACGGTACCGCACTCGCGGCATTCGAACGACAGCATGCTGAACGGCACGCCGGCCGCGCTCTCGCTCACATGCGGCACGTTATGCCGCAAGCTCAGCCGTGCATGCGGTTCACGCCGGCGCGCATCGCGCGCGAGATCGGCGCAGTGCTGGCAGCACGACGCCTCGGCGAGCGTGGGCGCACCCGCACCAGGGGTGCGGGAACTGCCGGGAGCGGCATGGCGTGGGAGGGACGGCGCAGCGGACACAGGGCGGAACGGATGCACGGAAGGCCCTCATGCTACTCCCGAACCGGCGGCTTGTGGGTGTCCGGTTGCGGCCCAGAAGCGGGCCAGCCGGTTCGGGGAAGGATGGGCGGTCAGGCGGGCAGGTAGCGCTCGACCAGGCGCGTCCAGTATGCCGCGCCGACGGTCAGGTTGTCGTCGTTGAAGTCGTAGCCCGGGTTGTGCAGCAGCGGCCGGCCGGCGCCGTTGCCCAGCCGCACGAAGCAGCCAGGGCGTTGCTGCAGGAAATAGGCAAAGTCCTCGCTGCCGGAGATCAACGGAATCTGCGAAACCACCTTGTCGGGGCCGACCAGTTCCTCTGCCACCTGGCGAGCGAACTCCGTCTCGGCTTCGCTGTTGACCACCACCGGGTAGCCGGGCCGGTAATCGATATCGACCGAAGCACCGTACCCCTCGACATGCGCCGTCACCAGCTGGCGGATGCGCGCTTCGAGCGAAGCCCGCACCTCCGGGCTGAACGAGCGCACGCTGATTTCCATCCGCGCGCTTTCCGGAATGACATTGGCGGCGTGGCCGGCATGCAGCGAGCCGATGGTGACGACCGCGGTTTCGTTGGGATCGACATTGCGCGACACCACGCTCTGCAACGCCATCACCAGGCTGCCGGCGATCAGAATCGGATCGATCGATTGATGCGGGCGGGCGGCATGTCCACCCTTGCCATGGATGGTGATAGTGACGGTGTCGCAGGCGGCCATCATCGGCCCCGAGCGGAACATCAGCGTTCCGGCCGGCACGCCCGGGTGGTTATGCAGGCCGAAGATGGCATCGCAGGGGAAGCGCTCGAACAGGCCATCGGCCAGCATCCGCTGCGCGCCGCTGGCTCCCGCGCCGATCTCCTCGGCAGGCTGGAAGATCAGATGGACCGTGCCGTCGAAATTGCGCGTGCGGGCCAGTTGCCGGGCGGCGCCCAGCAGGATCGCGGTGTGCCCATCGTGGCCGCAGGCGTGCATCTTGCCGCAGTGAACGCTGGCATAAGGCAGCGCCGTCGTCTCAAGGATGGGCAGCGCATCCATGTCGGCACGGATGCCGATGCTGCGGGTACCGTCGCCCTGGCTCAACGTACCGACCACGCCGGTGCCGCCGACTCCCCGCGTTACCCGGTAGCCCCACCGTTCCAGCCGCTGCGCGACCAGTTCGGCGGTGCGGTGCTCCTCGAAACCGAGTTCGGGATGCTGGTGGATGGCGTGGCGGATGGCTTCGAGCTCGGCGCGGCTGTCGATCGTGTCGCTCAGCTCGCAGTAGGCTCGCTTGCGCTCGGCGGTCAGGCGAGAGATCAGAACGGGAGGGTCGGCTTCAGACATGGCAAGGCTCGTTTGACGAATCCATGAGGACCAGTATTCCACGTCGATTCGCCAATGAACACGGCAACGGCCCCTCGCGGCGCATTTGCAGCGCAATTCATTGGTTTACTGTTGCGAATGGGGTACGGTCTTCGGACTAGAGCGCAGGCACTACGCGGTGGGCCCTCAAGAAGTGGAACCCCGGCGCCGTGATGCCGTCAGAGGCGTCGCGCGTTTGCCCCTTCGCGCAACGCCTGCGGGCCGTCAACGCTGCGGCGGTTGGGACAACAGTTGCTCGATGCGCGCGGTCAGCGCTGCATCGTCGGGGGCGACCTTGCTGGGGTAGTCCGCCACCACCTTGCCGTTCCGGTCGATCAGATACTTGTGGAAGTTCCACTTCGGCGCGCTGCCGCTCTGTCGCGCCAGCAGGGCATACATCGGGTTGGCCTGTTCGCCGCGCACATGGCTTTTCGCCAGCATGGGAAAGCGCACGCCATAGGTGTTGAAGCAAAGGTCGGCGATCTCCCTGGCGGACGCGGCTTCCTGCTCGAAGTCGTTGGAGGGAAAGCCCAGTACCACGAAGCCGCGCTCGCGATAGCGGGCATGCAGCGCTTCCAGCCCCTGGTATTGCGGCGTGTAACCACAATAGCTTGCGGTGTTCACCACCAGGACGACCTTGCCCGCGTATTGGCACAGGTCCTGCGGGGCGTCGTCCTGCAGGCGCGGGAAGCGAAAGTCCAGCGTTGCCGGGCAGGACGCGCGGGAGCCCGTCGGCGGCGTGCGGCCCGGTTTGTCGGCGGCAAGGACGGGTGCCGCCACGGGCAGCATCGCCAGTGCCAGCGCGCACACCGCCACCGTCCTGGCGGTCGCCATCATGGGTGGGACGGTGTGTCGTTTCCGTGCGGTAGTGGCAGTCGTCATGGCGGTTCCCCAGAAAGTCGCCATAGTGTAGCGCTGCCACCCGAGCCTGGCCGAGGGGTCCTCAACGGCCTCCGCCAGTGATGTACTGCTCCAGCTGCTCGATGATGAAGCGCTGTTCCGAGATGATGCCCTTGACCAGATCGCCGATCGACAGCAGGCCGAGCAACTCGTCCCCCTCCATCACCGGAAGGTGCCGCAACCGGTGCTGCGTCATCAGGGCCATGCACTCCTCGGTGGTCTGGTCCGGCCGGACATAGATCACGGCCGTGGTCATGATGTCGCGCACGAGCGTATCGCGCGAGGTCCTCTGCATCAGGATCACCTTGCGCGCGTAGTCGCGCTCGCTGAGGATGCCGACGATCTTGCCGTGTTCCATCACCAGCAGAGCGCCGATTCCTTTCTCGGCCATCAATTGCAGGGCCGAATAGACGGTGGCCCCGGGCTGGATGCTGTAGATGGCCTGGCTTTCCTTCGATTCCAGAACCTGCCTTGCGGTGGTCATACGCTTCTCCGTGAGATACGCAGATGAGGCGGAGGAGGAAAATGAGATGCATGGAGCGCATATCGAGCGGCGCGCTCGTTTCCAGCTTAGCAAAAGGAAAGCCGAACGCCACAGACGCCGATACGGCAGCATCACAAGCGGAGTTGGGAAACGGGCCGGAACGGCCGTGGCGCAGGGCCGGGGTTACCCACGGACTCGGCCCCACACCCGCCGTGGCGGCGCCGTGTCCTCCATCTGCTCTTCTCCTTGCAGGGTCAAACCGGTGTTGTCTGCGGCCGCACAAAGCTTGCCCATCAGGTGCCGGAGGTCGCGCTGGTCCTGCGGCGTCAGTTCAGGGGTCGAGGAGAGCCATCGCATGACGATGACGACGGCCTGCCTCTGCTCCACATCGTCGCAGATCGCCGAGCGCAGCAGGGGCAGCGCCTTCGATAGCTTCAGCAGCGATTCCTTGACCATCCCGTGCAGCGCGGCAGGTTCCAACGGCTCGAAGGGCGGCAGCGTCACGGATCGCTGGACAGCGTTGTTCACCTGTTCGCGGTAGGCTCCACTTGCCGGATGGTTTACGCGAAGAAGGTGCTGTAGCAGCAGCCGTTGCACGCCCTCGCATACCCACTGCTGCAGCATGTCGCGGCTGGTCTGGTCCAGCGGCACGTCAACGTACTGCATGGCGAGCTGCCGGGCGCTCCATACCTCGAACTCGGTGCCGCAGATCCCCCGGACGGCTTGCGCGGCTTCCGAGTCGACCTCGGCTATTGGGTTCGCAGGCGCGGAGGCCGGCACGGCGGAACCGTCGTCGGCATGCGGGTTGGTAACGGCCTGCTCGTGCCGCTTGATCGCCTGCAGCCCGGCGTCGACGGCGGCCGGGCTGGGAAAGCGGGCCGCGGCCTTCTCGGCTTGCGCCGCTGGCGCGGGCGGCGCACCAGTGTTTCGCGCGGCCCTCGGCCAGCATGCGAACGGCCGACGCAGCAGCGCGAGAAGCCATCCCAGGAATCGGGTCAGCTTCTCGCGCAGGGTCGCTCGCTTGACCGCCGCAGCGGGCGCAGGTGTGCTGTCGTTTTCCGGTTCGGGGCGGATACGGTACTCAAGACCGGTGCTGCGTGCAGGAAGCGAGTCGGGTGAAGCGACGATGGGGGGAGCCGGAGGGAGGCGCTGCGGTAATGGGGACTGCGGGATCATTGATTGGGTAGGCGCAAGCAAAGGCAGTTCGGCCCGCCATTGTTGATCTGCTTTTGCCAAAGGTCTTTCGCAAAGCGCCTTCCATACCGCGATTTCGCTTGCCACGGCCGCCAGAAGGCTATCCATGCTGGCTTCCGTGCGCTATTGCTCCGGTTCGCTCAATCGCTTCAGCACGGCCTGCGCGGCAGCCGGAGCCCGCTGCTTCTCCCCGTTGATGAAGAACACGAACACATCACGAGGCTTGCCCGGGGTGGCGGTGCCGTTGTCCACGAGAGGCACGCCATCCGGAATGCCGCCGTCTCTCCAGGTGCGGAAGCGCTGCACCCACGCATCCAGCACGCGCTCGGCATACCCGGACTTGAGCCGAAGGCTGGATCGCATCATCCGGGCGTAGACAAAATCGGCGGTCAGATCGGCGATCGACGGGAACTTGTCCGAGTCGGTGAATACGGTCGCGGCCTTGTATTTCCGGGCCAGGGCGAGGTACTCCGGGCAGGCGAAGCTGTCGTGCCGCACTTCCAGAACGTGGCGCAGCTTGCGGTCTTCGGCTTTCGCCGGCAGGAGGGAGAGAAACGCTTCGAAATCGTCGGCTTGAAATGTCTTGGTCGGCGCGAACTGCCAGACGATCGGTCCCAGCTTGTCACCCAGCTCCGCGATGCCGCTGTCGATGAAGCGCGTGATCGACTCGCCGGATTCGGCCAGCACGCGCCGGTTGGTGCAGTAGCGCGATGCCTTCACCGAAAACACGAAGCCCTCCGGCGTCTGCGCGCGCCACTTCGCGAACGACTCGCGCTTCTGCGTGCCGTGATAGGTGCTGTTGATCTCGATGGCCGTGAGCTGGCCGCTGGCATATTCCAGCTCTCGGGCATGCGGAAGGTCGGGCGGGTAGAAGGTGCCGCGCCACGGTTCATACGTCCATCCTCCGATACCGACGCGTATCGTGCCCGCTGCTTTTTGTTTTTGCGGCATGCCTCGATCTCCGGTCAGTCCGGTCCGGGCGATGGGACCGGATACTTGATCGCATTCAACTCCAGCTTGTCCCGCACGGCGGCATCCAGATCGACGCCCAGCGCGCTCGCAAGCTCGGTCAGGTAGATCAGGATGTCGGCCAGCTCCTGGCGAACATGTTCCCGTTCTTCCGTCGCCATGACATTGCGCGATTCTTCCTCGGTTTTCCACTGGAATATCTCCACCAGCTCCGCCACTTCGACGCTCAAGGCCATGGAAAGATTCTTCGGCGAGTGGTACTTGCTCCAGTCGCGCGCGCGAATGAAGTCGTCGAGGACTTGTTGCAGCGGGGCGGTGTCGATCAGTTTCATGGCGTTGGAGCCGGAAAAGGAGGGCGATTTGCAATGGCCAGAAGGAGGGCTGTCCGCGAAAGGGACGACCGGGTGACAGCCGATTGCCGCCGGGGCGCTGCCCCGGGGCTGCCCATTACTTCCCAATACAAAACCGCGTAAAGATCGTCCCCAGCAGATCGTCGCTGGTGAATTCGCCGGTAATGCTGTTCAACTGCTCCTGCGCAAGCCGCAGTTCCTCGGCGAACAGGTCCAGTGCCTGGGCCTGCTGCTCGGACTGCTCGGCGGCCAGGTCCAGGTGCGATTGCGCGCTGCGCAGCGCGGACAGGTGCCGTTCGCGGGCGAGGAAGGTGCCTTCGTTGCCGCTGCTTTGCCAGCCGACCACGCGCAGCAGTTCGTGGCGCAGCAGGTCGATGCCGGCGCCGGTGCGGGCGGAGATCCAGATTTCGGTCGGGTTCGGGCCGTTGGCGGCGACGACATGCGGGCGGTTGCCGCCGAAGGCGACCGTGCCGACCGCCGGGGCCAGATCGATCTTGTTGACGACGCGCAGGATGGGGGAGCCGGGCGGCAGGCGGCCGGAGAGCTGGTCGTCGATGGCGTCGTCCTCTTCGGACAGGCCCTTGTCGAGATAGTCGGCGGCGTCGATCAGATGCAGCACCACGTCGGCCCGGCCGACGGCCTCCCAGGTTCGCTCGATGCCGATGCGCTCGACTTCGTCGGAGGGTTGCTCGCGTAGTCCGGCGGTGTCGATGATGTGCAGGGGAATGCCTTCGATCTGGATGGTTTCCCGCACGCGGTCGCGAGTGGTGCCGGCGATGGGCGTGACGATGGCCAGTTCGGCGCCGGCAAGGGCGTTCAGCAGGGAGGACTTGCCGACGTTGGGCTGCCCCGCCAGCACGACCGACAGTCCCTCGCGCAGCAGGGCGCCCTGCCGGGCCTGGGCCAGCACGTCGGTCAGCGCCCGGCGGATGGCCGCCAGTTGGCCGCGGGCGTCGGACGCTTCCAGGAAGTCGATCTCTTCCTCCGGGAAGTCGAGCGTCGCTTCGACCAGCATGCGCAGCCGGATGATACGGTCGACGAGATCCCGTACCGCGGTGGAGAAGGCGCCTTCCATGGAGCGGGCAGCGGAGCGGGCGGCGGCCTCGGTGCTGGCCTCGATCAGGTCCGCGACGGCTTCGGCCTGGGCCAGGTCCAGCTTGTCGTTCAGGTAGGCCCGGCGCGTGAATTCGCCCGGTTCGGCCAGCCTGACGCCGAGTGCCTGCCCTGCCTCGAGGCAGCGGGACAGCAGCATCTGCATGACGACCGGCCCGCCGTGGCCCTGCAGTTCGACGACGTCCTCGCCGGTGTAGGAGTGCGGTCCGGGGAAGTACAGGGCGATGCCGTGATCGATGACCTGGTCCTTGCCGTCGCGGAAGGGCAGATAGGCGGCATGCCGGGGCGCCGGCACCTGCCCGCACAGGGCCTGGGCGATGGCGCGGGCGTGCGGGCCGGAAACGCGAACGACCCCGATGCCGCCCTGTCCCGGTGCGGTGGCGATCGCGGCGATGGTGTCGGAGGAAGAGGCGGAAGTGTTCAAGGCGCTGACGGTCGGATCGACGTTGCTGTCTATTGTGGCAGATCGCCATGTCGATGAGACGTTCCATTGGCCTGCCGCGGGCCGGAAAGCCGCCATGGGCGCCGATTTCCGCACACGTCGGAAGTGTAGGACAAGCCCGACACCGCTTTCGGCGGCCTGTCGATAAGTGGCGGCCGGTGGCGCTTGTATCGTTCACCCATACGAACGGAGATGCCGCTGACGCCAGCGGTCTCCGGCAACGAACAAGCAAAGGATCGATGAAATGGTTGTCCAGACTGCAACGATGCCCGGGGAACAGGCCGCCGCACTGTTGCGAATCCTGACGGTGACTCGCCAGGCATGGCAAATGACCGAGGCCCAGCCGGAAGCCGCTGCCTCGCGCGATGGATCGACGGCGCGCCGCCGGGCGGCGCAGAGCCGCACCGCCTATCTGACTGAACTCGCCTCGCGTGCGCTTCAGGCGCAAGTGATGGCGCTGCGCTGCCGGCAAGCATTTGTCGGCTGAATCACGCACGACCCTCGGGGCCTTGCGCAGATTCGACGTTCTTTGTGTGTCTCCTTGGTTCTTGGCCAGCCTTCGGGCTGGCTTTTTCTTTGCTGCTGGTGCATCGGGTCAAGGTCATTGCGCTAAAGATGCGCGCCGCCGCTGCCGTTAGCGCGAAGGACAACCGCCCACGCCTGGACCGATATGCGCACCGCTTTCCTCTCCGCCACCGCCCTGACGCTCGCCCTGACCATGTCGGGCTGCGCTTCCTATCAGGCCGTCAGTCCGGTGGAACCGCTGGCGGCGCCGCTCGATCCGCTGCAGGCGACGGTGCAGATCCGCCAGGATGAGGAGACGCTGTTCTGCGTGATCGGCGGCCAGGCCGGCACGCCATTCTTCCCGGCGATGTACAACGCGCTGAGCCGGCGCGGCTTCGACGTGAAGCTGCTGCCGCCGGACGCATCGGTGGCCGCTTGCCCGCTGACGGCGGTCTATGACGCGACGCAGCAATCGTACTGGCGCACCTTCCTGACGTCGGCGCGGATCACCGTCTACCGCCACGGCGACTATGCCGGACGCGCGTTCTATGACGCCCGCCGCTCGGCCGGGGGGCTGAACCTGAGCAACTGGGTCGATCCGGACGCGAAGATAGAGGAATTGATCGGGCAACTGTTCCCGGGCCGGGTGGCGGTACCGCCGACCGCGCAGGCGGCGCCCGCTTCCCCCATCTGAGAGCGCACCGGAGCCCGCTCCTCCTCCGCGCGCGGGCGGACTTTTCGCACGGCCCGATGACGGGTTTGTGCGGTTTTCCGTCCATGTCTGCTTTTTTGCAGACATTGTGACTCCTGTCTGACTCCTGACAAATCAACGCCTTAGCGCTCCTGCCGCTGGAGCGCCGGCGATGGCACATCCATTGCGATGATTGGCCTTCGCAAGCTGCCGCGCAAGACGGCGGCAGTCGCACCGCTCCGGTCAGCGGAGCGCGGAAAAGGCAACGCCGGACCCCCCGGCGGATACAGGAGACAAAGATGCAGCACGCGAATGCGAGAAGAGCAGGTTGGAGTCTGCCGTCCCGGCCGACCCTGTTGATGGCGGCGGCGCTGACCGCGATGGCGCTGGCCGGGTGCGGCGGCGATGACGACGATGACCATCACCACGGGGGTGGCGGCGAGCCGAAGCCGCCGGTGGCGACGGTCGAGGCAACCGTGCTGTCCTCGGCGCCGGAACGGGTGACCGGCGGCGATGCGCTGGTGCGGGTGAAGGTCAGCCAGACGGCTGCCGGGCAGAACTTCCAGGTGCGCGCCAACGGCAACGATGTGAGCGCTGCCTTCACGCCGACGGGCAACGGCGAGGCGCTGGGCATCGTCAGCGGGTTGCGCGATGGCGAGAACATGGTCGAGGTGCGCTATGGCGAGGCGACCACGACGCTGTCGCTGACCAACTATCCGATCACCGGCCCGGTGTTCTCCGGTCCCCATCAGAAGCCGTATGTCTGCGCCACCGAGACCTTCACGCTGCCCGATGGCAGCAAGCTCGGCGCACCGCTGGACGCGAACTGCTCGGTCGAGCGCCGCGTGCACCATGTCTATCGCTCCACGGCGGGCACCTACAAGCCGCTGCCGACGCCGGTGAGCGCCTATCCGTCGGACCTGGCCTATACGAACAACAACGCCGGGGCGACGGTCCCCTACATCGTGCGGGTGGAGACGGGCACGATCAACCGCGCCATCTACCAGACGGCCGTGCTGCACGATCCGAGCAAGGAGCCGGAACCGACGCCGCTGGCGCAGCCGCGCGGCTGGAACAAGAAGGTGATCTATCCGCTGGGCGGCGGCTGCCAGGGCGGCTGGTTCATGCAGGGCGCGCCGGTGTCGGTGCTGAACGACGGCCATCTGCGCAAGGGCTATGCGGTGACCAGCGCGTCGTTGAATACCTTCGGCAACAACTGCAATGACCTGCTGTCGTCGGAGACGATCGCGATGGTGAAGGAACGGCTGATCGAGAACTACGGCGTGCCGACCTTCACGATTGGCACGGGCGGTTCGGGCGGCGCCTATCAGAGCCACCAGACGGCGGACAACTACCCGGGGCTGTTCGACGGCATCATCGTCTCGATGGTGTTCCCGGACGTGACCTCTTCCACGCTGTTCAAGGTGTTCGACTCGCGGCTGCTGAACCTGTACTTCACCAACAAGGCGGCCCCGGGCCTGTACACCGACGAGCAGCGCCGCGCGATCTCCGGCTATCTGCAGGTCGGCAATATCGCGGCGATGAGCGGCAGCGCCGGGCGCCTGGACCCGGTGGTGTCGTTCCCCGCCGGCTTCCCGGCCGACCAGCGCTACGATCCCGTGACCAACCCGACCGGTGCCCGCGCCACGGTCTATGACCATACCGTCAACGTCTACGGCAAGGACGCGCGCGGTTTCGCCAAGCGGCCGATCGACAATGTGGGCGTGCAGTACGGCCTGCAGGCGCTGAACAACGGCGTGATCACGGTGGACCAGTTCATCGACCTGAACGAGAAGATCGGCGGGCTGGACGTGGACTTCAAGCCGACCGCGGAACGGACCTCGGGCGACCTGGATGCCATCGCGCGTGCCTACCAGTCCGGGCGCATTACCTTCGGTGGCGGTGGCCTGGCGACCACGCCGATCATCGACCAGCGCGACTACTACGACGATCGGGTCAACGGCGACATCCACAACAAGATCCACACCTACTCCCTGCGCGAGCGGCTGAAGGCGGTCAACGGCCATGCCGACAACCAGGTCATTGTCGGTCCGGGCCAGATCACCGATGACAACTTCGACCAGATGGACCGCTGGCTGACGGCGATCCTGAGCGACACGGCGGACGGGTCGAAGGCCGAGAAGGTGGTACGCAACAAGCCGGTGGATCTGGTCAACGCCTGCTGGGATGCCGGCCGCAACAAGATCGTCGAGGAGCCGAGCGCGTTCGAGCCGAACCAGTGCAACACGCTGTATCCGGCCGGCACCACGCCGCGCATGGTGGCGGGCGGGCCGCTGGCGGACAACATCGTCAAGTGCCAGCTCAAGCCGGTCGATCCGGCCGACTACGCGACGATGCTGACGCCGGCGCAGCTGGACCGCGTGCGCGCGGCCTTCCCGGCCGGCGTGTGCGACTGGAGCAAGCCCGGCGTGGAGCAGCAACCGCTGGCGGGCACGTGGCAGTCGTTCGGTCCGTCGCCGGTGAACCTGCTGTTCGACGTGACGCGTCCGTAAGGCAGCGCGCGTCCCCGCGCCGCACCGCGGCGCACCGGTTGCGACGCTGGCCAGGCGTCGCCCATCAGAGCGGGAGGACGCCGGGCGCCCCCATGGCGTCCCGGGTCTCACCCGCCAGCCCTGCCGCCGCCGGATGGTCCGGCGGCGGCCTTTCCTTCGAGACAGGTCCAATCCCATGACATTGAAGAACGCCATCTGCATGGCCGCGGCCATGCTTTGCCTGAACGTCGCCCAGGCGCAGGAATTCCCCGGCAATCGGCCGGTCAGCGCGGTCGTGCCGTTCGCCGCGGGCGGCCCGACCGACAAGGTCGCGCGTGAACTGGCGATGGTGATGAGCCGCCATCTCGGCGCGCAGGTCATCATCGAGAATGCCGGCGGCGCTGGCGGCACCATCGGCGCGCGCAAGGTCGCGCAATCGCGCGGCGACGGCTATACCGTGCTGATCCACCATATCGGCATGTCGACGGCGCCGGCGCTGTACCGCAAGCTGGGGTTCGATCCGCTGAAGGACTTCGAGATGATCGGCGAGATCGCCGACGTACCGATGGTGCTGGTCGCCAACAAGGCGCTGCCGCCGTCGTCGTTGAAGGAGCTGGTGCCGTATCTGAAGACCAATGCAAAGACCGCCTCGCTGGCCAATGCCGGGGTCGGTTCGGCCTCGCATCTTTGCGGGCTGCTGTTCATGCACGCGGTGCAGACCGAGCTGACGACGGTGCCGTACAAGGGCACGGCGCCGGCGCTGACGGATCTGCTGGGCGGCCAGGTCAACCTGATGTGCGACCAGACCACCAACCTGGCCGGCCAGCTGAAGGCCGGGGCGGTGAAGACCTACGCGGCGATGCAGCCGCAACGCATCGAGGCGTTCAAGGACATCCCGTCGGCGCGGGAGGAAGGACTGGCGGGCATCGAGGTGAAGATCTGGCACGCCATGTACGCGCCCAAGGGCACCCCGGCACCGGTGGTGGAGAAGCTGTCCGCGGCGCTGCAGGCGGCGGTGCAGGACAAGGGCTTCCGCGCCAAGATGGCCGAGCTCGGGGCCGAGGCGGTACCGGCCGCGCGGGCGCAGCCCGATTCGCTGCGCGCGCATCTGGGCGCGGAGATCGCCAAATGGACGCCGGTGATCCGCGCCGCTGGCGTTTACGCGGATTGACGCAGTGCGCAAGCGGCCGGCCTAATGTCCGGCCGCCTGTGCCGGGCTGCCGCGGTCCGTTCGTGGCAGTGAAACGGACCCGGGCGCCCGGCCCCCGTCGCCGCATTCCATGACCGACACCCAAGCGACCGCCGCCAATCCGTCCGCCATGCCGAACCATCCCCGGTGTTGGCGCGGCTTGCTGCGACCGGTTTCGGTGGCGGCGCTGGTGCTGGCGATGGCCGCGGGCGTCGCGGTGGCCTATGTGTGGGGCGAGCGCGCGGGCATCCGTGCCCAGCGCGACGGCGCCGCCCATCGCATCGAGGCCTATATCGCGGGCCTGGGCAGCGAGATGCGCCGCTACGAATATCTGCCGGCGGTGGTGGCGCTGCACCCCGATGTGCGCAACCTGCTGCGGCAACCGTCGGCGCCGGGCCTGCCGATGGAGGTCAACCGCTTCCTTGCGGGCGTCAACGCGGCGGCGCAGTCCACGGCGATCTACGTGATGGATGCCCAGGGTCTGACGCTCGCCGCCAGCAACTGGAACCAGCTGGCCAGCTTCGTCGGCATCAACTTTTCCTACCGCCCCTACTTCCATGACGCACTGCGCGGCAAGCCGGGCCGCTTCTATGGCATCGGCACGGTCAGCCGCGAGCCCGGGTACTACTTCTCGCAGCCGATCGTCGAGGACGGCGTGGTGCTGGGCGTTGCCGCGGTCAAGGTCAACCTGGACCAGATCGACGAACCCTGGATGCACAGCGACGACCGCATCATGGTGGTCGATGCCAACGGCGTGGTGTTCCTGACGTCGCAGGCGGACTGGCGCTTCAAGACGCTGCGCGAACTGCCGAGCGAGACGCGCTGGCAGCTGGCGACGACGCGGCAATATTCGACCGTCGATTCGCTGGACCCGATCGGCTTTCGCGAGCAGCGCCGCTATGCCGCCGACATCAGCGTGATGCAGATGCCCGATGGCGGCGAGTTCCTGGCGCAGAGCCGGCCCATCCCGGGCACGGACTGGCGCCTGATCGTGCTGTCGGAAATGGAGCCGATCCGCACGCTGGCCCGCAACAGCGCGGTGATCGTCGCCTTTGCGCTCGGCTTCCTGGTGGTGCTGATCCTCTATGTGCGGCAGCGGCGGCGGACCACCATGGCGAGCCTTGCCGCCAAGGCCGACCTGCAGCGGGCGCACGACGAGCTGGAGCGCAAGGTGGCGCTGCGTACCGCCGCGTTGTCCAACTCGAACCTGAAGCTGCAGAAGGAAATCGGCGAGCGCGAGCGTGCCGAGCAGGTGCTGAAGGCCGCGATGGACGAGCTGGTGCAGGCCAGCAAGATGGCCGCGCTGGGCCAGATGTCGACCGGCATCACGCACGAGCTGAACCAGCCGCTGGCGGCGCTGCGCACGTTGTCGGCCAATACGGTGGTGTTCTTCCGGCGCGGACAGACCGAGGCGGTGGAGGAGAACCTCGACGTGATCTGCCAGATGGTCGAGCGGATGGGGCGCATCACCGCGCAGCTGAAGAAGTTCGCCCGCAAGACGCCGGTGCAGTCGGTGCCCACGCCCGTGGATGCGGTGGTCGCCGACGCGCTGTTCCTGCTGGACTCGCGCATCCGCAACGAAGGCGTGGAGCTTGTGCTGGACGTACCCGACCCGCAGCCGCTGGCGATGTGCGAGGGCAACCGGCTGGAGCAGGTGCTGGTCAACCTGTTGTCCAATGCACTGGATGCGATGCACGACGGTGCGGAGCGGCTGCTGCAGGTACGGGTGGAAGCGGACCCGCAGTGGGTATCGATCCATGTCATCGATACCGGCGGGGGCATCGATGACGAGGTGATGCCGCGCCTGTTCGAGCCGTTCTTCACCACCAAGCCGCAGGGCGTGGGCCTGGGCCTGGGGCTGGCGATCTCCGCCGATATCGTGCGGGATTTCGGCGGCACGCTGCGCGAGGAGAACCATTGCACGCAGCGGGACGGCATGGCGGTGCGCGGCGCGCGCTTCGTGGTGCAGTTGCAGCGGGCACACGAGCCGCAGCCACCCCTCATCTAATTCCTGTGAAGGAGAAGCGGACCATGCAAGCCGATCTTTCCGTGCTGTATGTCGAAGACGACGCCGCCGTGCGGCTTGGCAGCACGCAGGCGCTGCAGATCGCCGGCTTGCGCGTGGAGGGGTTTGGCTCCGCCGAACAGGTGCTGCACCGGCTCGCCGCCGGTTATCCGGGCGTGCTGGTGACCGATGTGCGCCTGCCCGGCATCAATGGACTGGCGCTGCTGGACAAGGCGCTGGAGATCGAGCCGGCGCTGCCGGTGATCCTGGTGACCGGGCATGGCGACATCTCGATGGCGGTGCAGGCGATGCGCCGCGGCGCGTACGACTTCATCGAGAAGCCGTATTCGGCCGGGCAACTGACCGACGTGGTGCAGCGCGCGCTGGAAAAGCGCGCGCTGACGCTGGAGGTGCAGGCGCTGCGGCGGCAGCTGGCGGACACCAAGGCGATCGAGGCCAAGGTGATCGGCCGTTCCGCGGCGATGGAGCGGCTGCGGGCACTGATCCTGGACCTGGCCTGCACCGACGCCGATGTGCTGATCCTGGGCGAGACCGGCACCGGCAAGGAACTGGTGGCGCGCTGCCTGCACGAGTACGGGCCGCGCCGGCAGGGCAATTTCGCCGCGTTGAACTGCGGTGGGGTACCGGAGCCGCTGTTCGAGAGCGAAGTGTTCGGGCACGAGTCGGGCGCCTTCACCGGCGCGGCGCGCCGGCGCGTGGGCAAGATCGAATACGCGCAGAAGGGCACCCTGTTCCTGGACGAGATCGAGACCATGCCGGTGTCGCTGCAGATCAAGCTGCTGCGCACGCTGCAGGAGCGGCAGTTCGAGCGGCTGGGCTCGAACACGCTGCTGCCGATGGATTGCCGCGTGGTGGCGGCCAGCAAGGCGGATCTGCTGGCGCGCTCGGACGAGCAGCGTTTCCGTGCCGACCTGTACTACCGGCTGAGCGTCGCGGTCATCGACATCCCGCCGCTGCGGGAGCGGCGCGAGGATATCCCGCTGCTGTTCTCGCACTTCCTGCTGCACGCCGCGCTGCGCTACGAGCGCCCGGTGCCGGAGGTATCGGCCCAGCATATGCACGAGCTGATGATGCATCCCTGGCCCGGCAATGTCCGCGAGCTGCGCAATGCGGCAGACCGCTTCGTGCTGGGTCTTGGCAACACCGCCGCCTTGCAGTTCCAGCCGTCCACGGCGGCCCGCACGCTGGACGAGCAGGTGGCGGTGTTCGAGCGCCGGCTGATCGAGGACGCGCTGCGCGCCGCGTCCGGGCGTACCGCCGCGGCCAGCGATCTGCTGGGCGTGCCGAAGAAAACGCTGTACGACAAGATCCGGCGGCTGGGCATCCAGATCGAGGCCTTTCGCGGCGCGGCACTGACGGAATAGCCGGTCAGGCGCGAGCGTGACGGGTGCCACAAGCGAAAACGGCCGGCACCGCGCTTGCGATGCCGGCCGCCGTCGCGGGTGCCGGTGGGCTGCGCCGGCGACTTACGCCAGGCGGAACACCGCCACGGCTTCGCGCAGCTGGCGCGCGCGCTGGTCCAGGCTGTCCGCCGCGGCGGCCGCTTCCTCAACGAGGGCTGCGTTCTGCTGCGTCACGCCATCCATCTCCGATACCGCGGTACTGACTTCGGCGATGCCCTGCGATTGCTCGCGCGAGGCGGCGCTGATCTCGGACATCAGGCCGGCGATGCCTTCGATGCGGCGCACGATGTCGTCCATCGCCGTGCCGGCTTCCTGCACGGCGGTATTGCCGTCGCGCAGGTCGTTGACGGTCCGCTCGATCAGCGCCTTGATCTCGCCGGCAGCGGTGGCACTGCGTTGCGCCAGGCTGCGTACTTCACCGGCCACCACCGCGAAGCCGCGGCCATGCTCGCCGGCGCGCGCGGCTTCCACCGCGGCGTTGAGCGCGAGGATATTGGTCTGGAAGGCGATGCCATCGATCATACCGATGATGTCCACCACCTGCTGCGCGTTCTTATGCACTCCGTCGATGGTCTGCACGACGCGCTCGACGGTGGCGCCGCCCGCTCGGGCGGCATCCGCGGTGGTGCGCACGGCCGCGTTGGCGTCCTGCGCATTGTCGGCGTTTTGCCGTACCGTGGCATTGAGCTGCTCGATGCTGGACACCGTGCGCTCCAGGCTGGAGGCCTGCGCCGCGGTGCGCTTGGACAGGTCGTCGTTGCCGCTGGCGATTTCGCCGCTGGCCAGCACGATGGCATCGGCGCTCTCGCGCACGGTGCCGACGATGCCGGACAGGCCCTCGCCCACGCCGTCGATGGCCTGCATCAGTTCGCCGATTTCGTCCCGGCGCCGGGTATCAAGGCGCGTGCTCAGGTCGCCGGCGGCGAGACGGTGCGCGGCGGCCGCCGCGTTGGCCAGCGGCCGGCTGACCATCTTGCGCAGCATCCACCAGAAGCCGGCCGACACCAGCAGTGCCAGCACCACGCTGGCGGCGAGGAAGCGGTTGCGCGTGGCCACCAGCTCCGCGTGCAGGCTCTCCAGCGGCACCGTGGCGACGATCAGCCACTGCCACTCCGGATAGGTTTCGAATGCGGTCAGGCGCTCGGCGGCAGGCTGGCCGTCGAGGGCAACCCGGTGGATCACGTCGCCCTGTTTCGCCGCGATCATCTCGCGCAGCCACGGTTTGCCGTCCTCGTCGCGCGCATCGAGCACGTTCTCGCCTTCCTGGCGCCGGGCGACCAGCAGCTTGCCCTGGTCGGGGCCCGGCTTGACGTCGACGATCATCAGGTGGCCGTCAGTGCCGATGGCCTTGCGCCGGACGCGGTTCTTCAGCATCGCCAGTTCGGCCGAGATCTCCACGCCTACGTAGAGGGCGCCGACGATCTGGCCGTTGGCATCGCGCACCGCTTCGTACTTGCTCATGTAGGGCCGGCCGAACAGCCAGGTCAGCGCCCGGTAGGAGCGGCCAGCCTGCATCGCGGCGTAGGCCGGGCCGGAGCGGTCCAGCACGGTTCCCACCGCGCGCTCGCCATCCTGCTTCTTCAGCGAAGTGGTGACGCGCACGAAGTCGTCGCCAGCGCGCGCGAAGACGGTGGCCACCGTGCCGCCGGTGATCGAGGTGAACCGGTCCGCAATATCGAAGTTGCCGTTCAGCAGGGTCTCACCGCTGGAAAAATGCGGCGTCGGGCGACCCGCCACGTCGATCATTTGCGACGGATCCAGGGTGTAGGGCGCCGGCACATGCGCGGCCAGCGTCATCATGAAGCGGTCCGCTTCCTGCAGCATGGTGTCGTCAAACTGGCCGACCATGTCGCGCAGGGTCTGGTTCTGCGCATGCAGCGCATCGCGTTGCTGGGTGTCGAGCTGCCGGATGCTGGTGCTGGAGAGCACCAGCGCGAACAGCGCAAACACCACCAGTTGCACGGCCAGCACGATCAGCGCGAGGCGGGTGCCGATGCGGGCCGGGCCTTGCCGAAAGAGGGAGAAGCGGGACCGGGAGGGTGCCTCGGGTGAGGTCGCGGAATGCAGTAGCGGCGCGACGGCATCTGCCGATGCGGGCGGGGAGGGGGCGATTTGGCGCAAAAGAAAAAGCTCCAGCAAAAGTGAAAATGTGATCCATTAGCAGCTTGTGGCCGCTGTGGACGCATGATCTCCGTCACGTCGTCGTACACGGTTTACGGAGCGGGACGCTGGAGTCTTGATGTCGCGGTTATGCTTTATGCTGGATTAAGCATTCGATTAAAAGAGCAGGAATGTGCTTGCCGGATGCCGGGTCTCGTTGACCGCGGATCGGCTTGCTCGGTCTGGTCTGGTCTGGTGAAAGCGGTGCTCCTACACTGCGTGGAAGGTCCGTCCCGTTGGAGCCCAATATGCCGAACCATCCATGGCGGCGGCGAATCGCCATCCCGATGCTGCTGCTTGCGCTGAGCCTGCTGCCTTCCTTCGCGTTCGCTACCTCCGATCCCGGGCAACCGGCGCAGGCGCTGACGCAACAGGCGGTGGCCGAATACGAGGCGGGGGCCCATGACGATGCGCTGCGCGACTTTGCGCGAGCCGCGCGGCAGGGCAACCGGCTGGCGCAGTTCAATTACGCGATGATGCTGCTGCGAGGCGAGGGCACCGCGCAGAAGCCGGCCGAAGCGCTGGTGTGGCTGAAGAAGGCGGCCGACGCCGAGATGACGCATGCGCAGTTCACCTGGGGCGAACTGCACGAGCGCGGCGATTTCGTGCCGCGCTCGCTGGAGGAGGCCAACCGCTGGTACCGCCGCGCCGGACAGGGCGGACACGTGCAGGCGCAGGTGGCGCTGGCGACCAACTATTTCACGGGGCGCGGCGTGCCGCTGGACTATGGCGAGGCCTTCGCCTGGTACAGCCGTGCGGCCGATGCCGGGGACGGCAGCGCCCAGTACATCGTCGGCAGCTTCTACGAGCGCGGCGAACCGGGTGTGGTGGAGCGCGACCTGGAGCAGGCGAGGGTCTGGTATGCGAGGTCGGCAGCGCGCGGCGATCCGGGCGCGCTGGCCAAGCTGCGCTCGCTGCTGGAGCAGGCGGCGCGCTCGCGCCGGCCCACGATGTAGCGGGCGCGGGGAGGGGGGTTGCGCGCCTTGCCCTCTCCCCCGGCCCCTCTCCCGCAGGGGCGGGAGAGGGGAGCACCCCCAGGGGACGCGAAGGCAGTCGGTTTGCTCCCCTTTACCCGCCTTGGGAGAGGCAAGCACCCTGGCGACATAAAGGCAGTCGGTTTGCTCTGTAGTGGTCAAGTTTTTTCAGACAGGTGTTTAGGTGGTCTGGTGGAACTTGTCCTCGTAGTGCTGTGGTGACTGGTAGTCCAGTGTGGAGTGCAGCCGTACCGGGTTATAGAAGCCAACGATGTAC